>NZ_AZFC01000032.1 GCF_001435095.1 Levilactobacillus spicheri DSM 15429 | reverse complement strand
AAACATAGTAAAACCCCCTGAGTTTGGATTTACTCCAACTCAGGGGGTTCACTTTATTAAGCGGATGGTGACGTGTTTTTTAGTTGTCTTAGAATCTGTTTTCATGTGGTTAACATTTTCGCTTCACGCCGGCGAGCAAGATGGGCATCGTGGGCACGACTCCGAAGCCCCGCAGTGCACGGGTCTCCGGAGCTCGGCCTTGATGTAACCTGGCTGAGAAACACCAGGTAACATCAA
>NZ_AZFC01000006.1 GCF_001435095.1 Levilactobacillus spicheri DSM 15429 | reverse complement strand
CGTCATCGCTTAGCGACAACTTAATTAATATACCATTTTGTTATCATCACTGTCAACCACTAAATCCAATCGTTCAAATTGGTCTAGTTGCTAAGCTGTTGTGACAACGTATCTAAGAATACCAACCCCAGCGGCCCACGTCAACTAAAACCGATGAAAAATCATCATCTTTTTTCAAAGACAAATCTTATGAGACCAATGTTCGCCAACGTTATAAAACAGCCGCGCGTTTCTTCCGAACTTTGTTTAAACCGTTCGGATTATTTTTCGTCTAAAAAAGCCCACCTTCATGGGTGCTTCTGCCAAGACCGTTGACCAGCCCCATCACGACCGTTTCCCCTCAACGAAGCTTTCCCATCCGCTTTTATCACCACCCGTGCTAGGATAAGCATAGTCTCATCATCTAAGGAGGACCTATCATCATGGCAACTATCTTTATTACCGGCTCAACGACCGGCCTGGGGTTTCTCACCGCGCAACAGCTCATCGCTGATGGTCACACCGTTACCCTGCACGCCCGAACACCGCAGCGGGCCGCTGAAGTTCGCCAGCGACTACCCCGCGCTGCGCACGTTCTGGTCGGCGACCTAGCCGATCCGGCCGCCGTTAAGGAATTGGCGCATCAAGCCAACCAGATCGGCACGTTCGACGCCGTCATCCACAACGCCGGTATCAACCACGCACTGGCAGACACCCTTTTTCAGGTTAATGCCGTGGCCCCTTATCTCCTGACGGCCTGGTTACACCGTCCCCGGCGACTGGTCTTCGTCTCATCGATCATGCACCACGACGCACCGCTCGACCTAGCGCACCTCACCACGACCACCACCTACGGCTCCTCCAAGCTACAGGTCTTGCTCCTGATGGCCGCCATTGCCCGGCACTGGCCCGACGTCATCGCGACCGCCGTCCACCCCGGTTGGGTCCCCACGCGAATGGGCGGTGACCAGGCTCCCGACGACCTCACCCTGGGTTACACGACCCAGACCTGGTTGGCCACGACCGCCCCAGCGAGCGTTTCCGGTCAGTACTTCTTCCACCAAACACCCGCCGAACCGGACCCCCGCGTTGCCGACGTTCAGTTACAAGAGGCTTACCTGGCACAGTTGGCACACTTGACCGGCGTGGTGCTTCCTAAATAGACAAAGGGCTCATCAGACTGCCAATACCTGATGAGTCCTTTCATTTATGCGTACTTGAACGGCATCTCACGCTACCGCTAAAGGGCTGCTACCAATCAACAACACCGGTGACCCATTGTTCGGACACCGCATCGCCAGCTATCGGGAACCCGCCGCTAAGGATCAGCCCCGTCGATTAAACAACCGGTCGCCAATCGAAGCGTCTCCCGGAAGTCCTCTTATCAGCTAGCATCTCTCGAAACGCCCCGCTGAAGTCATACCGGCGAATGACTAGCCAGAAAATCTGGTTCACCAAGAGTCGTGACCGAAGCATGGAGCCGGCGTGTACCGGATATCCGGTTCCTTCATCGTGATTTCCCACCAGTCAGTGCCGACCACCGCACAGGATCAGTCAATCGGCAGGCGCGGTCATCACCACCTCACCACTGTATGCGGCGCACTGCCATCCAGGTCACATGGCACTTATCATCAGCGGTCGGCGCCCATCGTTTCCCTTATCCTCCCTGGAAAATTAGCTGCGTGCCCCCGTTGTGACCTGGACGAACACACTCACAACCTGGCGCTCTTTTCAATCAGGCATGTCGCGCTACACCGCCAGGCTCTTAGGGACCGTATAGGATTTCCAAAACAACACACCGTTAGTCTCCGGTTTACCGGTCACCCGCCCTTCGCCAAAGAACCGCGGCAAAGCATTCAAGCGAATACGCAGTCGCATCTTCCCCGCTTGTTTGATTAGTCATCATAATCCCGTTCACTTCTCAAGTTGGCCTGTAGCGCGCGTTCAATCAGTCGTCCCCCGTCGTGTCTCAGCATGGCCAACACCTTTCCGGTTCAGGCGCCGCATCTGACTCATTCGGCATCAAACGAGTGAGCCGGGCACAAACTGGTTCAAGGTGATCACGGTGCGTCCCGTTTTAGCCTCGGGCGTCCGGCCATTAAAAAAGGTCCAACCCTACTCGTCCTGTGAACAGAGCCGGAACCTTGAATCAGATTGATTCGGTTTTATGATATTGGATGTTAATGGATGAATCCCGCAACCCCTCCTTTTTAGGCATAACAAAAGGTCATACCGCCCTGTACGACAAATCAAGTCGACCCAAACCAATTGAAAGCGCGTGCTCGGTATGTCCCAAGACCCGTTTACCAGCATTTTAATTCAAATAACAGCTGAAGCCATCAAAAATTAAACACTAAATTCGTATTAGGTGGCGTTACGTGCGGAATGGGCAAGGTGACTGACGATTCCATCCCTTTGCCCACGGTGTGGCAAAGTTACGACGACCCATCACGGCCATACCAGCGGCGTGGTTCGCTGATAACGAGCTAGCGCGGATAACTGCTAAAAAAAGTTCCAGCCCTGCTCGTCCTGTGAGCGGGGCTGGAACTTTGAACTCTCTTGATTCTTGAGCTGCCTACTTTGAAAGCGACAAAAAAAGGAACTCATTACTGAGTTCCTTACGTTTGCGTGGCAACGTCCTACCCTTGCAGGGGGCGATCCCCCAACTACTATCGGC
>NZ_AZFC01000031.1 GCF_001435095.1 Levilactobacillus spicheri DSM 15429 | reverse complement strand
CCGGGGTACCAAGTCACCGACGACGATTTGAATCGCCTATACAGTGCTAAGGACGCTCTGGTCAACTGGAATCCGGAATTGGAGGTTAAGTAAATGGCAAATGAATTAGTGGTTTCGGTTCAAAACGAAATCAACAACATGCAAAAAAACGAGGGCTTAAAGCTCCCACCAAGCTACTCAGTCGGGAACGCCCTCAACGCCGCTTGGCTTATCCTATCGGACGACTCCAAGGGACCATCGATGCTTGAGAAGTGCGACCCACGGTCAGTATCGAAGGCCTTGCTCAACATGGCTATCCAGGGGCTATCACCGGCTAAGAACCAATGCTACTTCATCCCATACGGCAAGCAATGCACCTTACAGCGGTCCTACTTTGGTTCGGTGACGGTACTTAAACAGCTGTCATCGGTCAAGGACATCAAAGCCCAGGCAGTCTTCAAGGGTGACGGATTCGAGATTGGCGCTGATGACGAGATGAACCTGATCGTCACCAAGTATCAGCCAAAGTTTGAGAATCGCGATAATCCTATCATCGGGGCATTTGCCTATGTGCTCCAAGAAGATGGCCATAAGGTATGGACGGTCATGACCAAGAAGGAAATCGACGCCAGCTGGTCACAATCGCGAACTCACAACGTGCAACAGAAATTCGGTCAGGAAATGGCTCAACGGACGATCATCAATCGGGCCGCTAAGCTCTACATCAACTCTTCGACCGACAACGACCTGTTCGTGAAGGCCATCAACGATTCGACGGAAGCCGAGTATGACGACGACCAGCCTGCCAAGGATGTGACACCGAAGAAGACCGTTGCTGACCTGATTGAACCGGGGACTGCCAAGGACACCTCGGAGACGTCAGAAGCTCCCCAGAAGAGCGAGAGCGCGTCAGAATCAGTTGCCAGCGAGTCAGTATCGGAGCAATCCGCATCGGCCGAATCATTGACCGACAGCGAAACGGCGAACAGCTTGATCAAAGACATTGACAAAAAGGAGGATGACAGTGATGCAGACGGCACCGAGCGAACGGACCTCTTCAACAACGGGGTTCACTCTAAGTTCGACTAATTACTACAGCAACGCGGCCAATCGATCCTACATGAGCCCAACGTGGTTCAAAAAGTTCATCGCTTGCGAGGCCGAAGCACTGGCAGAACTAAGAGGCGACTGGAAGCCCCAGCGAGACCCAACGGCCTTGCTGGTCGGTAATTACCTCCACAGCTACTTTGAGTCCCCGGCGTCCCATAAACGCTTCGTAGAAGCTCACAAGGACGTGATGCTTTCTACTAGGGGCAAAACTAAGGGCCAACTTAAGGCACCATACAAGGTGTCCGAGAGCATGATCAAGACACTAGACGGCGATGCAACTTTCCAGGCACTCTACCAGGGTGCCAAGGAATCGATTGTCACCGGGACGATTGACGGTATCGACTGGATGGGCAAGCTGGACTGCTTGAACCTTGAGCGAGGCATCTTCCTCGACTTAAAGACCACGCAGGACCTACACAAGCGGGTCTGGGATACCCGCACACGGCGCTACGTCCCATTCGTCTATGCCTACGACTACCAGCTCCAAATGGCCGTCTACCAAGAGCTAGTTCGTCAACAGTACGGTGTGCTATGTACGCCCTACATTGTTGCAGTCACCAAGCAAGACCCGCCCGACAAGGCGGTCATCTCAATACCGCAGGACAAGCTAGATGATGCGATGTGGCGGGTCAAGGATCAGGAACACCGATTCAAGTCCATCATCGATGGCCAGGAAGAACCGGAGCGCTGTGAGACGTGCGACTACTGTCGGTCAACTAAGGTTCTGGGCGACATCATCGATGCTGATGAACTGATTGATTAGGGGGTGTTGGTTTGAACTACCTTATGCAAATTCGAGCGTTTGACGATTATCGGCTATACAAACAGAAGCTATCAGCAGGCCAGGTTTCATTGTGGTACACCCTGATGTCCATCAATAACAAGGCCGGCTGGTCCACATGGTTTACAGCCGCTAATGCAACGCTTGAATCACTGTCGGGGCTGTCACGATCCGGCATCGTCAAGAACCGGAACGTCCTCAAACAACTTAACCTCATCGATTTTAGTTCTAATGGTCGAAAAGCTACTTCCTACCGCGTTTGTGTACTTTATACGTCAGATAGTGCACAAGGGAGTATACAAAGGAGTGTACAAGACAGTACACAACGGAGTACACAAACCAGCGTACAAGGGAGTAGCGCATTAATTAAACAAAACGAAACTAAACAAAACGAAACAGACGATGACGACGCGGGCATCACCCGAGCAAATGTCATCGACAAGTGGACCGAGCTTTGGGGATTCCCAAACGCCATCGCCATGCCTGAGATCAACGAGTGGTTAGATGCCTTGCCTGCCGACGTGGTGGACTTCGCAATCACCATTGCCGGTGAGCATCAGGTCAAGGCCGCTGGATCACTCAAGTACATGCGGGCCGTGATTGAGGGGTGGCAGAAACGGGATATCTCCACCCTCGACCAGGCCAAGAAGGCGGCCGAGGACCATGACCGCCGCATGAAGAGCGAGCACAGCGGCCGCAAGCCGACACCTGCCAAGGAGACACTGCCAACGTGGGCTCAAGACACGCCTGAGAAGCCTGTCTCGGACGGCAAGCTAAGCCCCGAACAGCAGGCAGCACTGGACGCGCGAATCAAGAAGTTCAAGGCACGGCGGCCGGAGAAGGAAGGGGCAGAAGCATGAGTAAACAGCCTGAAATGCAAGGAGGTACAGCCATGCAAGTACAGGAAGCAGTAGCGGCGGGTGTCTACAGCCGTAAGCTAACGATCATTGCCGAGGAAGGTAAGCTCCACGTCCGGGCAAGTGGCGTACAAGCCACGGTCAAGGGACGCGAGCAAGTCCGGGACATCGTGATGGCAATCATCTACAAGGGTGTGCGGTACAGCTGGGAGCATCTCAATCCACGGTTTATGACGAACGACTTCAACGACTACACGCTGATACACAGCGTGCGGGGCGATACGGAGATCTATTTCTCGCCGCACACCTTTGAAGTCAAGAGTGACCGGGGCGTGCATGCGGAGGCTATCTTCACTAAACGGCGGTTCGAGTCGTTTATGTATGACGCCGGGACCGCCTTCCCTGCAGAAATTGACGAAGTGGTCAGACAGGCGCAGTGGGACCGGATGGGCGATACACTCGCGGAACGGGAGGACTAGGAAATGAAAAATCTAGTAATCATGAAGAACCGGCAGGCAGTCACGACTAGCCTGCAAGTAGCAGACACCTTTGGTAAGAATCACCGCGATGTACTGCGGGCAATTGACGACCTGAAAGATGTGCGCAATTTTGCGCAGATGTTCTTGGAAGCCAGCTTACCGGATTCCTACGGACGGGACCGGCGCGGGTACTACATGAATCGTGATGGATTCTCATTGCTGGCGATGGGCTTCACTGGTAAGACGGCACTCGAGTTCAAGATGGACTATATCGAAGCGTTTAATGCCATGGAATCACAGGCCAGCTTGCCGATGACCCCCGAGGAAAAGTTGATGCTAGTCATGGAGAACGCCAATCGGGCTAACGAACGACTAACCGGTGTTGAGGAGCGCATGGACGACTTCGAGTCCAACCAAAAGCTGGACCCGGGACAGTACGCAGAAATTAGTCATGGCGTTGGACGTGCAGTCAACGATTACATCCAGACCCACCACTTGCAGTTGACACGTGATCAGCGGTCAGCCCTGTATAAGGACATCAACGGTGGCCTGAACTACGTCTGTGGTGTTGGTTCCCGGACACAGATTCGGCAGAAGGACCACGATCGCGCCATCAAGTACATTCATGACTGGGAGCCTACCACCGCCACCAAGATGATGATGCAGCAGGCTGAACTGCCGCTGGAGGTGTAGGAGATGACAGGTATTGTCACATTTGTGTTTGTGGTACTGGCGGTTATGATATCCATCCTGACTATCGTGACGGACTTCAAGTCCAGCAGCGATAGGGGGCCACATCATGACGATTAAGTACTACAAGGACGGTATAGAGCTTACCCTGCGAGAGCACCCACTCGTACGCAAGGGTGAACCGTTAGCCCACCTAGTGATCATCGGTGAGCCTGTCCCCGCCGGGCGCCCGCGCTTCTCAAATGGCCACGCATACGACCCCAAACGGTCGCGGGACTACAAACGATTCGTCAGTCAAGAGGCCAAGCTCAAGTATCACGGTCCCATCTTACGCGACAAGGCACTCAAGGTGGACGTCAAGGTCTACCGGCACGTACAGCGGTCAATCAGTAAGGTGGAGCGCGGGCGGCGTCTACGAGGCGAGCACCGGCCGATTGTGAAGCCTGACGCGTCCAACTACCTCAAGCTCGTTGAGGACGCGCTGACCGGCATCGTGTGGGAGGACGACAATCTCATCACGGACGTCAGCTGTCACAAGTACTATTCAGACGAGCCAAGAATCGAAGTCACAGTAACTGAAGCCAAGGAGGAAAAATAATGAATGTGTTTGATTTACTTAGAGCCGCTATGGACGATGTCGAATGTCAAGTTGATAGCAGTGACGACGTTATCACCCAGAAATTCAATGAATTTGGTCCGCAACGGCTGATTGTCTCACTTGAAAAGGACGGGCTGCATGTCGATATGCCCGGCGAAAATGGTTCACTACCGTTCTTGCTTGGTCAGCTGTTCGACTCACTTGCAAAAACTGGAGGAATTCGTGATGGTGATAAGTCAGCCATCGTGGCTCTCATGTCAGAGTTCGTCAATCAGTACTTAAATGACCAATCCAACGACCTATTCGCTAAGCAGGAGGCGAACGTCCGTGGCTAAACAGCGGAAACATACGAAGAAGTCAACCCTGCGCAAGAAGAAGCTCCGCATGGCGCAACATGCACGGGAACACCAAGCAGAAGCGAAGGAGGCACTTAGAG
>NZ_AZFC01000005.1 GCF_001435095.1 Levilactobacillus spicheri DSM 15429 | reverse complement strand
TTCTTGCTTAATTTACGTCATTAAATTCGTTCAAGTTATTTCTTGCAATCTGCCATTATAAAAAACAACCATTGTGGGTCAGTTGAAATACATCATTTCATCTGACACACTGGTTGTTTTTTTATTTTCTAATAAGGCGTTTATTGAAGATTCTTTTTAATGTAATCCGCGGAGGCCTGGAGCTTATCGAGCTCGTCTTGGGGCAGGTCGAGCTGCAGCTGCTTCAGGACACCGCCGCGCCCGATGATGGCGGGGTAGGAGAGGTAAACGCCGTACTCGGAGCGGTAGTTGGAAACCGGCAGCTCGCTGTGGGCGTCGTTGATGACGGCTAAGGCCAAACGCACAGCCGCCGTGGAGACCCCGTAGTTGGTGTAGCCCTTGCCGTTGAAGACGGTGAAGCCGCCCATGCGGACGTCCTCGTTGATCTGGGCCAGGTCCAAACCGTTTTGCTGGGCCAAGTCGGCGACCGGTTGATCCATGACTTTAACGGTCGACCAGGCGGTAAACTGGGAGTTCCCGTGTTCCCCGAGGTTGTAGCCCGTCACGGAACGGGGATCGACCGCAAAGGCCTTGCCCACGGCCCGTTTCATCCGGGCCCCGTCCAGCAGAGTTCCGGTCCCGATGACCTGGGCCTTGGGTAGGCCGGTCAGTTCCTGGTACAGGGAGGTCATCACGTCGTTCGGGTTGCTGATGACGATGAGCACCCCGTTAAAGGCGGTCTGCTTGAGCTTCTGCGCCACGTTGGCGACGTCGGAACCGGTGGGCTTGAGTTCGGCGAACCGGTTGGGGTGGTCACCGCCCAGGAGCTTGATGTGGCCGACGGAGGAGATGACGACGTCGGCATCGTCTAATTGGTGGTAATCGTTGATGGTGATGTTGGTGTGGTAGGGCAGGTTCGCCATGGCATCCTCAAAGTCGAGGGCGTCCGCCTGTACCTTCTGTTCGTTCTCGTCGATCAAGACGAGGTCGTCGGCGAAGCCACAAGCGACGATGTAGTGCGCACACGCCGCCCCGACGTTACCCATTCCGATAATCCCAATTTTTCTGGTCATATTCGACACTCCTTTTAGATAGTCTTGATGAATCCCCTTACATTATACGCTACTTAACCGTTAAATCCGATTGAATCTGGGCGAGTTCGCTGGCCAGGGTGTCGGCGACGGTGAAGCTGTGCTCGTGGAGCCATCCCAGCTGGTCGTGGTCCAGCCACCAGCGGTTGAGTGCGGTCGGACCGAACTGGAACCGCTGGGGTCGGGTCAGGTGCCGGACCAGGGTCGTGGACCGGGGGAGGTCAAAATAGTAGCAGTGGGTCTGGTCAAACTGGCGCCGAAGCTGTAGTAGCATGGCGCGGTAACGGGAACTGGCCAGAATTCCTTCGAGGATGACCGCGGTGGCGTGGTCGCGCTGGTCGAGGGCCAACTGAGCCATTAAATCGATGGCGGGGTTATTGGCGGTATCGCGAACCTGCAGCCTTTCCCGGCGGACCACGTCTTGGGAGATCAGAAAGGCGTTCGGGCCCAGTTGCTGCTGGAGGGCGTGCGCCAGGGTGGTCTTGCCGCTGGCGGAGTTGCCCCGGATAATAATGAGGGGAGTGGACATGGTAAACATCTCGATTCTGGAAGTTTAGGACTGGTTAGGGCTATTGTACACTGGTTGGGGGAAAATATTAATCAAGTCGGGTAATTAAGACGATTCGGGAATGGTTAGTTCTAAGAAGCATAAATTGATGAAATGACGCATACCGCAAAAGATTACCAATGACTGACTTGACAGAAATTTCCCCGAGCGACGGGGCCGGGACCGTTTTTTTCGGTGAGACCGTTCCACCGATTTCGTAAAAATGGGGTCATCTAATTTTTAAATGGCCTGTTTTTGTAGACGGAAACGGGTATAATTTTTTTGTCGAGGGAACTATATATCGATGTGAAAAAGTGCTGAGGCACAAGATATAGTTATAATTCAGAATATTCCCAATTTATAAACGGTCCAAACGTTGGATTAATAACTCGTGAAACCCTCCACAAAGCACACAATGGAAGGCTAGCGACCAGAAAATTATACATTTAGAGATTTTTTGTCATAATAGGATGATATTGCGATTGCTGTGCAAAATCGTGGCAATCGTAGTACAAAAAAAGCCCAACTTTGTCAAAATATTGGCTGTTTGGAAGGAAAACGCATGGTAGGATGGGTTCAGTCGTTGTTAAGAAAACGGTTTCTAAACTAGGAGAGGCGGTGAACCATATGCAAGCAGGGGTCGTGAGCGAACTCAGTTTTTTTAATCAGTTGCATCCGTTGACCGCTGCCTGCTACTTCATCGAGCTATTCACCTTACTGCTCCTCTTTAATCACATTCTCCTAACAGCAACGATGTTTATCAGCATTTTGGCAGTTTGTAGCTGGTACTTTGAGCCACGAAAGATTCGCCAAATGGTTGTGGGCAGTGGCACGTTGATGCTCATGATCATGGTGTTTAACCTATTGTTGAATCAAACGGGACGGCATGTCCTGTGGACGTGGCAGATTGGGTCAGTTCAATTTAGATTAACCGAGACGGCCATTATCTATGGGTGTTCAATGGCCTTATCCCTAGGGGCGATGATTCTGACCTTTGTGCTGTTTAATGGGATCATCACGATTCCTAAACTTAGTTACTTATTGTTTCCGGTGGTACCGCGACTAGCGATGCTCTTAACGATTTCTCTGCGGCTAGTGGAGCTGTTCATTCAAAAAATGGGCCGACTAGCCCGCTTTCAAAAAAATCGTAACGTGGTCCTGACGGAAGGTAACTTTCATCAACGTTTGCAGAAAATGGGCCAACTGCTGCGAATTGTGTTGATTGACGCGGTATCGGAGGCAATGGAAACGGCTGTTTTGATGGAAGCCCGGGGATTCGGTGCTAAGCGCCGCAGTCAGTATCAACGGTTTCAATTTCAGATGATGGATGGGGCCTTTTTATTGGGATCGACGGCACTCTTTGGCGTCTTAGTCGGACGACGGTTGGAACACTGGGGATGGGCCACGAACGTGATGACATTACAGTGGCAACTGCCCCATGACTGGTTGCTGGCTGGCTTACTCATCGTATTTATGGCACTCCCAATTATTGGCGAAGGAGGTTATCGAGTATGGACGAATTAATGCAGGTTAAACAGCTAACGTTTACCTATCCGCAGCAGACGATACCTGCATTGCAGAATATTCAACTGACGGTTCGTCCGGGCGACTTTCTTGCGCTAGTCGGAGCAACGGGCAGCGGGAAAACGACGTTATTGAAACAATTGAAACGAGAACTGATTCCGGCGGGAACCACTCAAGGACAGGTTTGGTATGCGGGGCAAGCTGTGCAGACGTTAGATCAAGCGACCAGCGCACAAGAAATCGGGTTCGTTGCCCAGAATCCCCAGACCCAGCCGATTATGGCAACGGTCATGGAGGAATTAACGTTTCCACTAGAGAATCTGGGGTACAGTAGCGACGTGATCAATAACCGCGTGGCCGAGTTAGCCAACTTTTTGGGACTCGATCAGTTACTGACACGGGCCATCAAGACCCTTTCGGGGGGGCAAGTGCAATTGGTTAATCTAGCCTCAGTGTTGGCCTTGAAGCCACGATTGATTCTGTTAGACGAGCCCACAGCCCAGCTAGACCCGACGACGGCTCAGAACTTTTTAAACGTCTTGCGACAGGTCCATGATGAGTTGGGCATCACCATCGTCTTAACCGAACATCGGCTTAGCCGCGTGTTGGCTTTAGCTAATCGGTTGGTGATCTTGCAACACGGCCAACTGATCTATGATGGCGGCGTCTCCGATGGGTTACGTAAAATGGCGACGGTTCCCGAATTAGCCGCGTTTGTTCCACCAATTCCAAATTTCTTTTTGCAACAGCGAATTCCGGTGGCTTCTTTGCCCCTATCCATTCCGGCCGGCCGGCGCGCCTTGGCGGCAGAAAAGACGCATTTTCGGCTAATTCCTCGAACACCCGTCGCAGCTGAACAGTCATCTTCACTCCTGACGGCGAAGAAGGTGCTCCTGGACTTTGACCAACAGGTGGTGTTGCGCCAATTGAGCTTAACCCTTCATCAGGGGGAGTGGCTGGCCATTATTGGAAAAAATGGGTCGGGAAAATCGACCTTATTATCCGTTCTTGCCGGCTTACTCAAGCCAGAACACGGAAAGGTTCGTTTGGCTGATCAGGTTGTCTGGAAGATGCGGAATCTTCCCCGACTGCAACAGATTGCTTATTTATCGCAGAATCCCACGGAACAATTTAGTGGTCAGACGGTCCTAGAAGAGTTACAGGCGCAAAATCGACTCGGCTCACAGCCTCAGAGTGACGCGGCTGTGGAACAGCTATTGGCAGATTTACGGTTAACGGCCTTGGCTGACCATAACGTTTTTGATTTGAGTGGTGGTCAGCAGCAACTCCTAGGGTTGGGGTTAGCCCTTGTGACGCGTCCGAAAGTCTTGTTGTTGGACGAGCCCACCAAGGGAATTGACCCCAATACCAAACAACAATTCGGTCAAATCCTTCAGCGGGCCCACGCTGCCGGAACGGCCATCATCATGGCGAGCCACGACATGGATTTTTGTGCGCGGTATGCGGAACGCTGTACGTTCATGTTTAACGGACACGTGAATCCACCGGTTGCGTGTCGGGAATTCTTTACGCAGAATTTTCTATTTACGACGGCCGTTAACCGGCTGCTAGCGGATCAAGTTCCAACGGCATTATTCAGTGAAGACGTTGAACGGGTGCCAACGAAAGGAGGTGAAAAGCATGATGGCGCGTAGAATGAGTTGGCGCGGGCAGTTTGTGGTGGCTCTAGTGGGGATTGGACTTCTTTTGGGACTGATGCTTCTGTTTAAGGGGCAACACTATTTGTGGTTCAGCTTTGGGTGCTTGGCCTGCAGTCTTTTACCGGCCTACTGGCGCTTTGAGCGGCAGCAAATGGGCACCCGGTTGCTGGTCTTTTTGGCCGTTATCGTGGCACTAGGCGTTCTGGGACGGGTACCCTTGGCGGCAATTCCGAATGTTCAACTGACCAGTTTCGTGGTGATTGTGAGTTCGGTGAGCTTAGGTCCAGAACTGGGTTTCGTATCTGGGTCCATGATGGCCCTGGTCTCGAATCTCTTCTTGGGACAGGGACCGTGGACCCCGTGGCAAATGTTAGCTTGGGGGCTCATGGGCTTGCTGACCGGATTGCTACAGAAGGGTCATCTAAAGGATCAACTGTGGGTCATGGTCATCTGGGGCGCTCTTTGGGGGTTCTGGTTCGGCTGGATCATGGATCTGTGGTACGCCTTGGCGTACGTCCAGCCCCTCCGTCTCGCGAGCTTCTTCCTGGCGTTTGCCTCTAGCTTCATGTTTGACGTTCTCCACGCAGCAACGAATGCAGTCAGCATTCTCGTGCTATACCTTCCGTGGCGGAAGTTAATGGATCGCTTAATTGTTAAGTACAAAATTTTAGGATAAAGGGTGATTATGATGTTTAACGCAAAGAAAGTAATGGTTTCTTCCTTAACGACGATTATGGCCTTAGGAGCCTTGGCACCGGTTGCCAACGCGGCTAGTGTCAAGACAGCCTCAAAGAGTTACCAAAATAGTAAAGAAAAAACGGCCTATACATATGCAAAAAAGATGCTGAAGCAAAATAAAGATGGTTTAACGTCTAAGGGCAAGATGTTCAGTAAGTCAGCTTACCCGACGACCGGGGCCGCTTCGGGATACTCTGATTTTCTGTTAGGACTGAAAAAGCAGGGTTACAAGTTTACGAAGAGCAATAAGAACCTGGTGAAGAAGAATCTGGTCGTTTCCACGAAGAGCGATCCGGCGACCCTGTCAACCGCAATTATCGGGTTACAGGCCATTGGTGTGAACCCGATGAAGTTTAAGCCAGCTGGTGCGAAAAAGTCGCTGAACTTGGTCAGCACGCTGTACAAGAAGTCGATGACGAAGCAAACGGTCAACGTTCAGAGCCAGGCGTTGATTGCGGTCTCCTCAAATAAGACGTTTAAGAAGCCAAGCAAGGCTGCCTTTTCGAAGACGTCGCTCAGCAAAAAGATTGCGAAAAACCAACAATCTAACCATGGCTGGGCCTACAACAACACCGTTGCGAGTGTTGACAGTGATACCACTGCCATGGCCGTTACGGCGTTAAGCATGGGGAAGAGCAGTAATCAGAAAGTGACGAATGCGGCTAAATTAGGGCGGAGCTACTTGAAGAAGAACGTTTACACCAATGGTGCTTTCGGGTACGTTTACAACGGCAAGCAGAACCCCAATGCCAACTCAACGGCCGAAGCCATTATTGCACTGTCGACCAACAAGACCGCGTTTAAGCTGATCAACAAGACGGCCATCAAGAGTGCGCAAACCGCAACGCCGCTGAAGACGATGTTGAGCTACGTTCAGTCGGCTGGAACCATCAAAGGGGCTTACAGCATGACCCTGGCTTACGGTCAGGTCAGCTTGGCAACGGCGGCTTACCACAAGGGTCAGTACACCAACAAGCTCGTTTACGCTTTTAAGTAAACGATTAATCTCGAGGAGGCAAGAGGATGAAAAAGCAAGCGGGAATTGTGATTGCGGTACTGGTGACCGTTTTGACCATGGGAACGGCCTTTGCAATTCAGCATTATGCGAGTGCTAGCCAGCCCGTGTCGGAACAAGTGACCAGTCGTGTGTCCTCGTCATCGTCAACGGCGACCTCGTCCGTGAGTCGGCAGGCGGCGACGGCGTCGCGGACGACGTCGAAAAAGAAAGCGACCAAGACGAAGCGGGCCGCCACCTCGTCACATGTAAAGCGCCAGCACCAGGCGACGAGTCGTGCGACCCAAACACGGACCTCAAAACGGCACCAGGCCAGCTCGTCAACGAAGCAAGCTCAGTCATCGCACGTAACGCGGCGAGCGACCCAGCAATCTTCGACGACGAAAACGACTAAGTCCGCGATAGCGACGAAGAAGACGGATACCCCAACGGTGCATCTGGTGGTCAGCGGGTATCATAAGACGTTTTATGATGGCCGGGTCAAAATCAATTCCAAATCAACGGCTTTTTCAGTCCTTCAGGCGTCCAAGTTGAAACTCGTTTATCAAAATGGCGTGGCCGTTTACGTCAGCAGTGTCAACGGCTTGGCCGAGAACGATGTTAAAGTTGGGAGCGGATGGAAGTTCCGCGTAAATGGAAAGTTCATTGATAAGGCGGCTAATAAAAAGGCCGTGGTGAAGAATGATACCGTGCACTGGTACTTCACAACTAAGGGGTATTAAGGCAATCGGGTCATGATTTAGATCATCATCAATGGAGAGAACCATTCCCCAACTTTAAAAGTGGTCTAGATAAAATCACCTCGTAAGATGCGTTGCTTAAACGCATTTATACGAGGTGATTTTTAATTGGATAGGGTAAAATTTGGGAAGCAAAATAATATTAAAGCGCTTACAAATGATAGAACAATTTATGCGATTTAGTAAATAATTGCACAAACTAGACAAACTTAAGATAAAAACGCAATAGGGGCCTATGCTAAACTAAAAATTGGGTTTGTTGAATAAACAAAAAAATAAGGCAGGTGTCAGAATATGGATGGTTTTATTGGAGAATTTTTTGGAACACTGATTTTGATTGTACTGGGTGTCGGAACCTGTGCCAGCGTTAATTTAAAGAAAACGTACGGTCAGGGATCTAACTGGACGTATATCTCAGTTGCCTGGGGTTTAGCGGTCACGATGGGAGTTTACGTCGGAGGTGCCTTGGGGTCAGATGGCCATTTGAATCCCGCCGTCACGATTGGTTTTGCGGTCTTTGGTTTCTTCCCATGGTCTGAAGTGGTGCCTTACCTCTTAGGGCAATTCTTGGGCGCTTTTGTGGGTGCAGCGTTAGTTATTATTCAATTTTATCCGCACTTCAAGGCTAGTCAGAATGAAGCAGATGGGAATCAAGTAGGAATTTTTGGGACACGGCCAGCGATTTCGAGTCCGTTCCTGAACTTCATGTCAGAATTGATTGCCACGTGGGCCTTTGTGTTTATCCTACTGAACCTCGGAAACTTTACACAGGGATTGAAGCCCTTCATCGTGGGGACGTTGATTACGGTCGTTGGTATGGGCTTAGGGACCACGACCGGCTTCGCGTTGAACCCCGCCCGTGACTGGGGACCCCGTTTAGCTTACACGATTCTGCCGGTTCCCAACCGCGGCAATGCACACTGGGAATATGCTTGGGTCCCGATGTGCGGGCCCATCGTTGGTGGGATCCTCGCTGCGGGCTTGCAGGTCTTAATTAAGTAGTTTTTGGGGAATGTCGTGCGGGTAGTCGGGGGCTGCCGGTACGTAACAAGGTTTAAATGATAGCGCTTTACATAAAAATAACCGTTCTGGCCAAGGCTAGAACGGTTATTTTTTAGGATTTCGTTGACTTGGAAGTAGCATGGGACGGCGTAGCGGCCTCTTTAGAACTGGGAGCCTCAGCCTGCGAGTAGTTGGTGTAAACCCATTGAATGACTGACTTGTCGTTAGCCGGTGTTTCGTCCGCCGACTGTAGAGGTTGTTGGCCATCGACGGTGTAGACCCAGCCCCGATTGCCATCCGTGTCACCCAGGTCACCAATCTTGTTCACGTAGGTCGTGCCCTCGGTTGAATCGGCAAAGTAGTTAATGTGGTTAGCCTTAAAGAAGTTTTTGGAGATGTCATAAACACTTTCATTGGACTGCCAATCCAGCTTCCGGGGAATCGTGTAGATCTTCTGAATGGTGTGATTGCGCTGGCGGAATTCAGAAGGCGTCAGGCCCGTTTTACGCTTAAAAATTTTGGTGAAGTAGCTGGTTTGCGAGAAGCCGATTTGATTAGAAATTTGTTGAACGGAATCTTGGCTAAGGGCTAGTTTTTCTTGGGCCAGGGCCACTTTTTGGTTATTCACGTACTCAACAAAGTTGACGTGTAAGTATTTTTTAAAGAGACGACTGAGATAGGAAGGCGACAGGAAAGCCTTTTGGGCGACCTCGTTTAAGGAAAGGGATTGTTGAATGTTTTGGTGGATGTAGTTTACCGCCAGGGCAATACTCCGACTGGCCGCGTCCTGATCATCTAATTGGTCCAGTTTCATGGCGTGGGCCGGCGTGGTGGCCGTGGTCAGAGGAGAGTTGGGCTGTTTATGTTTGCCAAAGAGGGCGTGTAAGTAATTGATTTGGCTGATCTGGTCGGTCGTCAGGGGCTCCCACACTTTGATTTCACCTAAAGAGTCGCTGTCGATGATGCCATTCATGATGGTTTGTAAGTACGACCGGGACAAGAAAAGTCGCTTCTTGGAAACGTTCGTCGCATCACACATGATGGATCCCCACAACTGTTCGTTTAAACTAACGGGAAAAACGGCGTAGTTTTCGAAGGTTTCATCAATGAGGGTACTTTCGATGGCTTCGGTATTGAGATACACAAAATCGTCGGCTAATAAGATACCGTTAAACCCAAAAAACATGGTTTTGATTTGGGTCAGGCTGGTAAATGTGGCCAATGAATGAGCCAGGTCCCGGTAGTCTTCTTGACGTGGTGAATAAGTGATCATGACGATTTTCCTCCTATGACAATCGATTTTGGATAGTGAGAATATTGTCTTATTAACAAATAAAGCGGTAACACAAAAACATTCTAACCAAATCGTCTTATAAAATCAACCCGTTTTTGAAGAGCCATTTGTACAAAACCGCACTTATAGTGCTAATCCCGCACTAACGACATATTATTGTCACTTCAAATGGATTATTGATAAAAATAGTGCTAGCCGCGTTTTATACAATGAAGACGTTTTCAAAAACAACTAGGGATGCCAGGATAACGACTTTGTTGATTAGTTAACTAGTCATACCTAGAAAAAACTGGAGGTATCATCATGGAACAAGAAGCACTCGGTTTAATTGAAACAAAGGGTCTCGTCCCCGCAATTGAAGCTGCTGACTCAATGGTTAAAGCAGCGAACGTTGACTTGGTTGGCCAAGAGAAGATTGGTCACGGATTGGTAACGACCATGGTTCGCGGTGATGTCGGTGCCGTTAAGGCCGCCGTAGATGCCGGAGTGGCTGCTGCTGAAAACATTGGTGAAGTTCTTTCTAGCTACGTTATCCCACGTCCGCACACTGACGTTGAAAAGATCTTACCTCAAAAGAAGTAACGACTGCTTCGAATAGGAGTGTAAGTGATGACGCAACAGCAATTAGTCAAACGCGTTTTAACTGAACTTCTGCAGCAGGGGGTGACGTTACCGACGTCATCCACTCAGTCATCGGGAGGAATAATAATGGACAATTTCTTAAATTCAACGAGTGTGGTCCCTGAATTCGTTGGAGCCAGTCAAATTGGTGACACGATTGGAATGTGTATTCCAAGTGTGGATGCCATCTTGTTGGATCACCTGCACGTTTCCAAAAAATTTACGGTCCTGGGTGTTTTAAGTTCTCGTACGGGAGCCGGTCCGCAAATTATGGCCATGGATGAAGCCGTTAAGGCGACCAACACCGAAGTCATCGATGTTGAATGGCCACGAGATACCAAGGGTGGCGCTGGCCACGGGGTATTACTGCTCATTGGGGGGTACGACCCATCCGATGTTCGTTCGGCCATTCAGGTGGCTTTGGACAACTTGAGTCGGACCTTTGGCGATGTGTATAACTCCGCTGCCGGTCACTTAGAATTACAATTTACGGCTCGGGCCGCTGGTGCCGTTCATATGGCATTCGGTGCCCCTGAAGGGAAAGCTTACGGATTAATCTGTGGGGCGCCTTCAGGAATTGGGGTCGTGATGGCGGATACGGCCATCAAGACCGCTGGAGTCGATGTTCTGTCGTTTGCTTCGCCAAGTCACGGAACGAGCTTCTCTAACGAAGGGACCGTTCATATCAGTGGTGATTCCGGTGCCGTTCGGCAAGCCGTTATTGCTGGTCGTGAAGTTGGACTGAAGCTACTAGCGCAGTTGGGCGAAAAGCCAGTCAATGATTTTCCGTCTTACATTCGCTAGAGAGGAGGAACTTTAATTGAAACGTCAAAAACGCTTTGAAGCACTTGAAAAACGTCCGATTCATTTAGATGGATTTGTAAAAGAATGGCCTGAAGAAGGTTTTGTTGCGATGGAGGGGCCTAACGACCCAAAGCCAAGCATCAAGATCGAAAATGGCAAGATTACCGAAATGGATAGCAAGTCGGTTAAGGACTTTGACCTGATTGACTTATACATCGCAAAATACGGGATTAAGTTGGAAAACGCCGAAAAAGTCATGGCAATGGATTCCACTAAGATTGCCAACATGTTGTGTGATCCCAACGTCCCACGTGAAGACATCATTGCCCTGACGACGGCAATGACGCCAGCGAAGGCTGAAGAAGTTATCAGCAAATTAAACTTCGCCGAAATGATTATGGCCACGCAAAAGATGCGTCCGCGTCGGACGCCGGCAACCCAATGCCACGTGACCAACATTCGAGACAATCCGGTTCAAATCGCTGCCGATGCTGCCGATGCCGCATTACGGGGCTTCCCAGAACAAGAAACGACCACGGCGGTTGCTCGTTACGCCCCATTAAACGCTATTTCCTTGTTGGTTGGTGCGCAAACGGGTCGTCCAGGGGTCATCAGCCAGTGTTCCGTTGAAGAAGCGGCTGAATTGAACCTGGGGATGCGGGGCTTTACCGGTTATGCCGAAACCATTTCCGTTTACGGGACCGACAAAGTCTTTACCGATGGTGACGATACGCCTTGGTCTAAAGGGTTCTTAGCATCTTGCTACGCTTCCCGGGGATTGAAGATGCGCTTCACTTCTGGTTCTGGTTCCGAAGTCATGATGGGGTACACCGAAGGCAAGTCCATGCTATATCTCGAATCACGGTGCATCTTCATTACCAAGGCTTCTGGGGTCCAAGGACTTCAAAATGGTGGGGTTAGTTGTATCGGAATTCCAGGCTCCGTACCTGGTGGGATTCGTTCCGTCTTGGGCGAAAACCTCTTGTGCATGATGATGGACCTTGAATGTGCCTCCGCGAACGACCAAGCCTTCTCTCACTCTGACATGCGGCGGACTGAACGGTTATTAGGGCAGTTTATTGCTGGTACCGACTATATTTCTTCCGGCTACTCCTCCACGCCGAACTACGACAACACGTTTGCTGGTTCAAACACCGACGGCCTCGACTACGATGACTACTACGTCATGGAACGGGATCTGGCCATTAACGGTGGGATTCACCCAGTGACCGAAGAAGAGATCATCAAGGGCCGGAACAAGGCAGCCAAAGCCTTACAAGGCGTCTTTGAAGACTTGGGCTTACCGAAGATCACCGATGAAGAAGTTGAAGCCGCAACGTACGCGAACACCTCGAAGGATATGCCAGAACGGAATATGGTAGAAGACATGAAGGCGGCGCAAGACTTGATGGACCGTGGAATTACCGCTGTTGACGTGGTTAAGGCACTTTACAACCACGGCTTCAAGGACGTTGCGCAAGCCGTTTTGGACCTGCAAAAGCAAAAGGTTTGTGGGGACTTCCTGCAAACGTCCGCAATCTTTGACGAAAACTGGAACGTCATTTCTGCCGTCAACGATGCGAACGACTACCGCGGTCCTGGTACCGGTTACCGGTTGCAAGAGGACAAGGACGAATGGGAACGCATCAAGAACATTCCGTTTGCCATTGATCCACAGCACATGGAACTTTAGTCCATAAGGGGGTTAACATTGTGGCTCAAGTAAATGAAGAGTTATTACGTAGTATTATCCGTGACGTGATTGCGGAAACACAAAAAGTGGATAAACCGATTTCGTTCAACGACGCTGGTCAGTCAGCAACGGCTACTGCGGAAGCACCACAGGAAACGAAGCCAGGTGCCGAAGCTGAAAAGCACGTTGACTGGTTTAAGCACGTTGGGGTTGCTAAGCAAGGCTACTCCCGTGACGAGGTGATTGTGGCGGTGGCCCCGGCATTTGCTGAAGTGCTGGATCACAACTTAACGGGCATTAGCCATAAGGAAATCTTGCGGCAAGTCATTGCCGGAATCGAAGAAGAAGGGCTGAAGGCTCGGGTCATCAAGGTTTACCGGACCTCTGACGTTTCCTTCTGTGGGTCTGAAGGGGATCACTTATCCGGGTCTGGCATTGCCGTGGCAATCCAATCCAAAGGAACGACGATCATTCATCAGAAGGACCAAGAACCGTTATCTAACCTGGAACTGTTCCCTCAAGCACCTGTTTTGGATGGGGATACCTACCGGGCAATTGGAAAGAATGCGGCTCAGTACGCGAAGGGGATGTCTCCAAGTCCAGTTCCTACGGTTAACGACCAAATGGCGCGGGTTCAGTACCAGGCGCTGTCGGCCTTGATGCACATCAAGGAAACCAAGCAAGTGGTTGTCGGAAAGCCAGCCGAAGAGATTGAAGTTAACTTTAATTAGGAGGAATTGGTCATGAGTGAAATTGACGACTTAGTTGCAAAAATCGTCCAACAGATTGGTGATAACGGCGGCACGTCGACCGGCACTACCCCGACGAGCACAACCAATGAAAAGGACTTAACGCGGAACGATTACCCGCTGTACAGCAAGCATCCAGAATTAGTTCAGTCACCATCTGGTAAGCATTTGGATCAGATTACGCTGGACAACGTGATGAGCAACAAGATTAAATCAAACGATCTACGGATTACCCCGAATACGCTGCGGTTACAGGGGGAAGTTGCAAACGACGCGGGTCGGGATGCCATCCAACGGAACTTTAAGCGGGCGGCGGAACTGACGTCGATTCCTGACGAACGGTTGTTGGAAATGTACAATGCGCTGCGGCCATACCGGTCAAGCAAGGCCGAATTATTAGCGATCTCCGATGAGTTGAAGACGAAATACAACGCACCGGTGAACGCTGGTTGGTTCGCTGAAGCGGCAGACTATTACGAATCCCGAAAGAAACTCAAGGGTGATAACTAGTTAGGAGTCTTCGTATGGCAAAAGTGATTGGGGTTGACATTGGTAATTCATCGACGGAAGTGGCGCTTGCCGACGTTTCCGCTACCGGTGAAGTCCAGTTCATAGGTTCTGGAATCTCTGCAACCACGGGGATTAAAGGAACGAAACAGAACCTGATTGGAATCAAAAAGTCAATCAGACAAGTTTTAAACAAAACTCACCTCGACCTCGCCGACGTTGACCTGATTCGGATTAACGAAGCGACCCCCGTTATTGGGGATGTGGCGATGGAAACCATCACCGAAACCGTGATTACGGAGTCGACGATGATCGGTCACAATCCAAATACACCGGGTGGCTTGGGAATTGGTTCGGGTTACACCGTTGATCTGCTCCAACTGCTGAAGCAAACCGATAAGCAAAAAGAGTACATCGTCTTGATTCCTAAGACCATCGATTTTGAAGACGCGGCGAAGCTAATCAACGTTTACACCCGGGCGGGATTTCACATTACTGCGGCGATTCTACAAAACGATGATGGTGTGCTGATCGATAATCGATTAGAGCACAAGATTCCCATTGTAGATGAAGTCTCACGAATTGATAAAGTGCCCGTTGGCATGTTGGCAGCGGTTGAGGTGGCCGATAAGGGGAAAGTGATTTCCCAACTGTCGAACCCTTACGGGATTGCCACGCTCTTCCACCTAACGTCCGACGAAACCAAAAACATTGTGCCAGTTTCACGAGCCCTCATCGGAAATCGCTCGGCGGTCGTCATTAAGACACCGGCGGGGGATGTCAAGGCGCGGGTTATTCCGGCCGGTTCCATCAAAATTGAAGGAACCAAAGATTCCGATGAGGTCAACGTTGCGGCTGGTGCCGAAGCTATCATGAAGAAGATCAACGAGTTTGATCGCATTCAAGATATTACGGGTGAATCAGGTACCAACGTTGGTGGCATGTTGGAAAAGGTCCGGCAGACGATGGCAGATTTGACGGCCAAGCAAAACCGTGAAATCGCCATTCAAGACCTGTTAGCGGTGAACACATCGGTCCCTGTTAAAGTTCGTGGGGGCCTGGCCGGTGAATTCTCGACCGAAGAGGCTGTTGGGATTGCAGCGATGGTGAAGTCGGACCACTTGCAAATGCAATTGATTGCAAATCTGATTCAAGATGAGTTGAATATTCCAGTTGAAATTGGTGGGGCGGAAGCCGAAGCAGCCATTCTAGGGGCTTTGACGACGCCAGGAACCACGAAACCAATTGCTATCCTGGATTTAGGGGCCGGGTCAACCGATGCCTCCATTATCAACAAACAGAATCAGATTGTGGCGATTCATTTGGCCGGTGCGGGTGATATGGTCACCATGATCATCAACTCCGAATTGGGATTGGACGACGTTTACCTGGCCGAGGATATTAAAAAGTATCCCCTGGCCCGAGTCGAGAACCTCTTCCAGATTCGTCACGAAGACGGCTCCGTTCAATTCTTCGACAAACCGTTACCATCCGAGATCTTTGCCCGGACGGTGGTCATTAAACCGGATGGCTACGTGCCATTACCAGGGAATCTGAACATCGAGAAGGTCAAGACGATTCGTCAGACGGCTAAGAAACGGGTCTTCGTTGAAAATGCACAACGGGCGCTGAAGCACGTGAGCCCAACGGGGAATATTCGTGACATCCCATTTGTGGTCATTGTGGGTGGGTCCGCTCTGGACTTCGAAATTCCACAATTGGTGACGGATGAGTTATCGCATTACAACCTAGTTGCTGGACGGGGTAATATTCGGTCGGTCGAAGGGCCGCGAAACGCAGTGGCGACAGGGTTGATTCTCTCGTACGCGCAGGAAAGAAGGGACGCCCATGCCAATTGACACGGATAAGCCGTCCATCCTGATTGCCGTGACGACGGAGGACGCCTTTCCAACCGACTTGAAACCGCTTTTAAACGGGATCGAAGAAGAGGAAATTCCGGTCACCACACGGGTGATTGACGAGAGCACGGCGACTGAGCGAGCTTATCAAGCCGCGCTGGCTTCAAGATTGTCAGTGGGCTTAGGCTTTGACGACCAGGAAATAGTCGTGCACTACAAGAACTTGCCGGCCGAGCAACCGCTATTTAGGGTCAATCGGCATGATACGGCTCGGTTTCGAGCCTTAGGAGCCAATGCGGCCCGGTTGGTCAAGGGCGTTCCCTTTAAGAGCTTGAAGGATTAGGCGGTGAGAAAAGATATGGAAACACTAGGATATATTGAAGTTACCGGCCTCTCGACCGCCTTGGTCGTTGCGGACAAGATGTTGAAGACGGCGGCCGTTGAGCTGTCCGCCCTGGAAAATACGAAGGGCGGCGGTTGGATTACGGTCGTGATTAAAGGGGATGTTGCGGCGGTTTCGGTGGCCATTGAAATTGGCAAGGAAGCCGTGGGCGATGCGTTCGTCAGCTCGGCGGTCTTGGCTAACCCGGCTCCCGGAATTGATGGCTTGAGCCAGGGTGATTTGTTTACCACGCCGCAACCTGATCCGGATCCCGACCCGACTCCTGCGGCGGCGCCGGTTACGGACGCTGCAGAGCCGTCAGTAACGTCGACAGCACCCCAGGTTGAAGTGATTCAGCCTAAAACGGTGGCGCACCAGGCTGACGATGCGGCCGTAAAAAAGCCGCAGGCCACGTGTAACCTTTGTGGTGACCCCGCTTGCCCTCGCAAGTTAGGAGAACCGCGCAAGAAATGCATTCACTACCGAGAATTGTTTAATCAGGATCACAAAAAATAGGAGGAAATTATGATGAATAACGCTTTAGGAATGATTGAAACCAAGGGTTTAGTTGCCTCGATTGAAGCTGCCGATGCAATGGTTAAGGCGGCAAACGTTGAAATGATGGGTCAAGAAAAGATTGGGAGCGGCCTGGTAACGGTCATGGTTCGTGGTGACGTTGGTGCCGTTAAGGCTGCCGTTGATGCGGGAGTTGCTGCCGCAGAAAACATTGGTGAAGTGATGAGTTCATATGTCATCCCTCGTCCGCATGCTGAAGTTGAAGCAATCTTGCCAAAGACTGACGACGCAGCCAAGTAAGCTCATCATAAATTAGAGGGTGGAATCAAATATGGACGAAACACAATTACGTGAGATCATTCATCGAATTGTTCAAGAAGAGTTGGATCCTAACCGGATTCCAATCGGCGTTTCGAATCATCACATCCATTTGACGAAGGAAGACTACCAGACGTTATTCCCTCATCAACCAATGGAAGTTTTCAAACCACTGAAGCAGCCAAAGGAATTTGCTTCCAAGCAGACGGCCACCATTGTCGGACCGAACGGGAAAATCGAACACGTTCGCATTTTGGGTCCTTGCCGAAAGCATTCACAGGTTGAAATTGCCCGCTCTGAGGCAATTCGGATTGGTGTCGATGCACCGATTCGCTTGTCGGGTCATTTGGACGGTGCGCCAAGTGTCAAGCTGGTGACGCCGGATGGTGAAGTAACCGTTCAAGGAGTCATTATTGCCAAGCGGCACATTCACATGAGTGATCAAGACGCGCAACGGTTTGGGGTTAAGCTGGGTGACACGGTCTCCGTGGAAATCGACTCAGAGAATCGCAAGACCATCTACAACGACGTCATCTGTCGACCACGGGCGGACTTTGTTTTGGAAATGCATATCGATACCGATGAAGCCAATGCCGCAAACGTTGGTCGGAATACCTTTGGTCGGTTGATTAAGCCCAAGGACGAGGCGTAGACGACCTGGTCGTTTGAATTCTAATTGAAGTTGGTGATTAACTTGGATTCACTAGTTGAGAAGGTTATGGCCCAGTTGACCAAGCGACAACAGCAACAGTACGACTGCACCTACCAAGCAACGGCATCGGCGCCGTCTAATCAGGTTTTCTTGGACCACGCGACCGTGGTAATTACCAATGTTTCGATTGAACTGATGACGGCGCTTTACCGGTTAGAGACACATAACGAGTGGGTTGCTTGGATTTTGCAAGGAATTGATTACCAAGTCACTTTTCAATTCGCTATCAACGAATTGGCGGTCAATTTTATTCCCCGCAAGATGTTGCTCGACTGGCCAGTCTTGTTCATAACCAATCATCATCAGCTGGTGCGGGGGTTGCGGCACCGAACGATCACCCGCAGTGATTTAGCGGCGTTACCGGATAAATCATTGGTGGTCACGACGACCCGCCAACACCTGACAGCTGAGGCAGTCGATACTTTGGCAGCTAAGGATATGAAATTACAAATGAGGACTGATGAAGATTGTATATGGCAAAAGTAGTAGGTAGCGTGGTGTCGACGCAAAAGGACCCGTCCTTGGTGGGACGGAAACTCATGATTGTGCAACCCGTTAACTCGGATGGCCAGTCGGTTCGTCATCAAGAAGTTGCGGCCGATTCGGTCGGTGCCGGCGTCGGCGAGTACGTGTTACTCGTTCGGGGCGCAGGTGCACGGCGGGCCAGTCAATTGGATGATGGTATCCGGGATGTCAACGATTGCGCGATTGTTGGAATAATTGATCGTTTCGATAAGTAAAGGTAAGTGAAGTTAAATGCCAATTTATACCAAAGGTGGCGACAAAGGCACGACGAGTTTGTACGACGGCCAACGGGTAAAAAAAGATTCCTTGCGGGTGGAAACCTACGGAACCTTTGATGAACTAAATGCCAACATTAGTCTCGCTGACAAATTGTGTGTAAGTCCTAAAAATAAAGCCATCTTACAACGGGTCGAATATAAGATGTTCTTTTTGCAGGGTGAAATCGCCACCCAGGATACCAAGAAATTCTTAGAGAATAGTCGGGTGATTTCCGACGAGGATGTTCACGGCTTAGAACGGGTAATTGATCAGTATACGGCTGAACTGCCGAAGGTCACGAGCTTCATCTTACCAGGCGCTAGTTTAGCTGGAGCCCAATTACACGTCTGCCGGACCGTTTGTCGGCGCGCCGAGCGGCAGTTTGTCCGCTTCAGTGCCGACGTTGCGGTGCGACCGGTCTTGGAACGTTACGTGAATCGATTATCCGACTTTCTGTACATCATGGCACGTTCCGAAGACCATGAAGCACAGATCAAGCAGATAACGGATGAAGTGATTAAGCGCTATGCGCAAGCTATGGGGCGATAAACGATGAATGAAGAACAGTTAAGTCAGATTATTCGAAACGTCATTGCTGAACAAGGAGGGAAAACGATGGACAACTTATTTGATCGTCACAAAATGGAAAAGGTGATTGATGCAGCGGTTGCTCGCGCAGATGAACTTAAAGTGGGGGTCTCGATTTGCTTAATGGATCAAGCCACTAACGTTCAGATGTTTTATCACATGCCCAATGCCAACCTGGTAAGTTCCACTTTGGCACCGAAGAAGGCGTGGTCAGCAATTGCCATGAAGGAACCGACGAAGGATATCAGTAAAGATATTCAACCCGGGGCACCTTTGTACCAAATGGAGACCATGCTGGATGGTAAGTTGGTTTCCTTCCCTGGCGGAATTCCGTTGGTCTTGGATGGCACCCCAATTGGTGCTATCGGGGTCAGTGGTGGATTGATCGAAGAAGATCAATCAATCTGTGAAGCAGCCGTTGCTTCATTTATGAAGGAGAGTAAGTAGGCATGGCAGAAAATATTGAACAACAAATCAGAAGAATCTTAAATGAAGAGCTCAGCCAAGCGGGAACGGCATCTGCTACCGCAACGTCTTCGGCGAGTGGGCATAACGGTATTTTTAAGACGGTCGACGACGCCATTGCGGCGGCGAAGGCTGCACAAGAGGATTACGTTGACCAACCAATTTCCATGCGGAACAAGGTCTTGGACGCCATCCGTGAGGGCTTCCGTCCTTACATTCAAAGCATGGCGGAACGCATTTACAAGGAAACCGGAATGGGAACGGTGGAGGCCAAAGTGGCCAAGCTGCACAACGCGCTGTACAACACGCCCGGTCCTGAGATCCTACAGCCGGAAGCCGAAACGGGTGACGGTGGCCTGGTCATGTACGAGTACGCGCCATTCGGCGTTATCGGCGCCGTAGGACCCAGCACCAACCCTTCGGAAACGGTGATCGCCAACGCCATTATGATGTTGGCCGGTGGTAACACGGTCTACTTTGGCGCCCATCCAGGTGCCAAGGACATTACGCGGTGGACGATTGAGAAATTGAATGAGTTGGTTGCCGATGCAACGGGCTTACATAATCTGGTGGTCTCCATTGAAACGCCATCGATTGAATCCGTTCAGCAAATGATGAAGCATCCCGATATTGCGATGCTGTCGATCACAGGGGGTCCTTCGGTGGTTCACCAAGCCTTGATCAGTGGCAAGAAAGCCGTTGGTGCGGGCGCTGGTAACCCACCTGCTATGGTGGATGCGACGGCGAACATTGCCAAGGCAGCCCATAACATTGTGGACTCCGCGGCCTTTGATAATAACATTCTGTGCACGGCCGAAAAGGAAGTCATCGTTGAGGCCAGTGTCAAGGACGACCTGATTGCTAAGATGCAAGAAGAGGGCGCCTACCTGGTGACCAACACCAACGAAATTAACAAGTTGGCCGACATGACCATTGGGGATAATGGAGCACCCGACCGGAAGTTCGTTGGGAAGGATGCCACCTACATTCTGGACCAAGCAGGGATTCACTACACCGGTGACCCGAAGTTGATCATTATGGAAACGGCGAAGGATCATCCACTCGTGATGACTGAAATGTTGATGCCAATCGTGCCGGTTGTCAGCTGCCCAGACTTTGATCACGTCTTAGCGACGGCGGTCGAGGTTGAACAAGGCTTACACCACACGGCGTCTATTCACTCCGAAAACTTGCCACACATTAACAAGGCCGCGCACCGGATGAACACCTCCATCTTCGTTGTTAACGGACCGACTTATACCGGGACCGGGGTTGGTGCAGCCGGGGCACATGCCGGCGCTTCAGCCTTAACGATTGCGACTCCAACGGGTGAAGGAACGGCCACGGCGAAGACGTATACGCGTCGGCGGCGGTTGAATTCACCAGAAGGTTTCTCATTACGGACTTGGGAGGCGTAAGCCATGGAAGAAATTTCAATTCCTACCAAAATCTACTCGGGGACCGATAGCTTGGAGCGTTTACGGGATCTGCACGGTCAAACCATCTTGATGGTTTGCGATGCCTTCTTGCCGGATACCCCAACGCTTAAGCACATTTGCGATGAGTTAGACAGCAGTAATCAGGTTGAAATCTTCTCGGACGTTAAGCCTGATCCACCGTTGAAGAACATTATGGCGGGCGTTAAGCAGTTTATCGCGTTAAAGCCGACGGTCATGCTTGGAATTGGTGGCGGTTCCGCCATCGATACGGGAAAAGCGATTCGGTTTTTCGGTGAGAAACTGACGAAAACATCACTGGCATGTTTTATTGCCATTCCAACCACGAGTGGTACGGGCTCTGAAGTGACCAATACCAGCGTCATTTCCGATACCGAAAATGAGCGGAAATTCCCAATTATGGAAGATTACCTCACACCCGATATCGCGTTATTGGATCCGCAACTGGTCATGACGGCCCCCAAGAGTGTGACCGCTTACTCTGGATTGGATGTTTTAACCCACTCCTTGGAATCTTTAGTGGCTAAAGGGGCCAACACGCTGACGGATGCGTTGGCAGAAAAGGGCGTTGACGTCATCACCCATCACCTGGTGACTTGTTACCAGCATGGGGACGATACGGCTGCCCGGAAAGTGGTTCATGAGGCGTCTTGTGGCGCCGGAATCGCCTTTAACAATGCTGGTTTAGGGTTCTGCCACGCAATTGCCCATCAGTTAGGCGCGAATTTCCACGTTCCCCACGGGTTAGCGAACGCCATGTTGTTGCCTTACGTGGTTGCCTATAACGCGGAACATGACGAAACGGCGATGCACAAGTATGCCGTAGCGGCCAAGAAAGCGGGACTAGCACCGCAGGGAATGGCCGATCGGGTAGCCGTTCGGCGGCTGATCAACCAGATTCGGTTGATGATGCGTCAGATGGATTGTCCGAAGACCTTACAAGCCTTTGGCATTGATCCCAAGAAAGCCTTGGACGCCACCGATACCATCGTTGCAAACGCGAAGTTAGATGCGACCTTCCCGGGGAATCCAGTCGTTCCGAGTGATCAGGATCTCGCAACGGTTTATCATCAAATAATCAAATAACGGTTCGCCGTTATTCAAAGAGGGAATCACATATGTCACAAAAGATTTTAGCCATTAATTCAGGCAGTTCATCGCTCAAGTTTAAGTTATATGAATTACCGGATCAAACGGTTTTGGCCAACGGACACGTTGATCGTATTGGCCAACGGAATAGTACGTTTACCTTTGAAATTCATGGTAAACAAAATGTTCAAGCCGAAGCAATGAAGGACCATCTAGCAGCGATTCAGGCCGTCGTGAACGGCCTCTTGACCAGCCACGTGATCGAACACAAATCGGAAATTGTGGCGGTGGGACATCGAATTTCACATGGTGGGCGTTTCTATACGCATCCAGTTCGGATTGATGCCGCGGTAAAGGCTAAGATCAAAGAGCTTTCGGTCCTCTCACCGTTGCATAATCCGGTGAACTTAGCAGGAATTGAGGCGCTGGAGAAGATTTTACCAGAGGCCCAGGAAGTGGCGACCTTTGACACGTCTTTTCATGCGACCATTCCAGCCAAGGCATACATGTATGGGTTGCCATACAGTTACTTTGAAGATCACGACATTCGCCGTTATGGGTTTCACGGTCCGTCACATGAGTACGTCACCTTAAAGGCCCGTGAGTTGTTCGGTGAACAGCAAACTCACCGGATGATTACTTGTCATTTGGGAAACGGCGCCAGCCTGTGTGCGGAATTAGACGGAAAATCCGTGAACTCATCCATGGGCTTTACCCCGTTAGCGGGGTTATTGATGGGCACTCGGTCAGGGGACATTGATCCGGAGATCATTCCCTTTATTGAGGAACGATTCCATCTGTCGTCAGAAGACGTGCGGAAAGTGTTGAACCAAGATTCGGGCTTGCTCGGTCTGTCGGGCATTTCTAATGACGTGCGGGACCTCAGTGAGGCCGCGCACGAGGGCAATTCACGGGCACAACTGGCATTGGACGTATACGTGCACCAGATTCAACAGTATATTGGGGCGTATACCACCGATTTGGACGGGTTAGACACGCTAGTCTTTACGGCGGGCGTGGGTGAGCACTCGGCCATTGTTCGGCAAGCGGTCTGTGCGCAACTCGGGTACCTCGGCGTTAAGCTGGATGAGGCTAAGAACCAAGCCAACGCACTGAGTATTGAGGCGCCGGACAGTCAAGTCAAAGTTGCGGTCATTCCGACGGACGAAGAGTCCATCATTGCCCGTGATATTATTCAGGTTTTAGGATTGAATTAGTCGCGTTAGTTAAAGGAGACGGCAAAGATGACCAGAAATATTGATCGGACCATTCAGGAATACGTGCCGGGCAAACAGGTTACCTTAGCCCATATCGTTGCTAACCCAACTCAGGATATCTACGATAAATTAGGGATTCAGTCACCGAAAAATGCGCTGGGAATCTTAACGATTACCCCTAGTGAAGCGGCCATCATCGCGGGCGACGTTGCGACCAAGTCGAGTAACGTTGACCTAGGATTTATTGACCGGTTCAGTGGCTCGGTGGTGATCGTCGGCGAGGTTTCGGAGGTTGATTCAGCCCTGCATCAGGTCGTTTCGACGTTGCATGATTTATTGAACTTTGATATTCCGACCATTACACGAACGTGAGGTGGTGGGGATGACAAACCAACGGATGATAAATTTTGATCAGCCACAAACGCTTCGCTGCGGGTTAACCCTGCGCAACGGGTTTGTGTTGGCACCGTTAGACCTGCGGCTCGCGTTGTTCGATGGAACGGTCAGTCGAAATGACGAGTGGTTTCATCAACAACATACACGGACCGTTGGCTTGGATATCGTTGGGTCGGCCTACGTCAGTGACTGTGGTCGAACTTGCAGTGGCGCCATCAGCGTTGCGCACGACACTATGATCACGGGATTACATCAATTGGCGCAACGTATCCATCGGCAAGGGGCCAAGGCGATTCTGCAATTATCGCACGCGGGGGTGCGCGCACAGTTAGACTCGCGTTACCGAACGCCCGTTGGACCCAGTGCCACGAAGACCACGGTTGCGTTAACGACTTATGAAGTCGAACAGACCATTAATGCCTTCGGTCATGCGGCAGAACGTGCCTATCAGGCCGGGTTTGATGGTGTTGAGGTACAGGGGGCCAACCGCTTCTTGCTACAGCAGTTTACGTCCTCCCTTACGAATCACCGCAATGACGCATTTGGCGGGTCGTTGGCACGACGGCTAACGTTTCCCGTACGGGTCGTTCAGCGGGTTCAGCAGGTGGCCGAGATGGCGCAACGGCATCACCGGTCTTTTGCCGTGGGCTACCGCCTCTCGCCAGAGGAACGTCAAGCAGGTGGGTTGCGACTCATCGATACGGTGGTTTTAGCGCACCTGCTTGAGGGCCTGAACGTGGATTACCTGAGTCTGTCTTTGCACAATTACCACCAGCCGGCCATTACCGGTACGCAGACCCTCCCGGTGGTTCAGGTATTTCGCCAGCAACTGCCCCACTTACCGGTGATGGTGGCTGGCGGGGTTCGAACACAGGCGGATCTCGAGACGTTAGCGGGTGAGGCCGCTTTCGTTGCGATGGGGTCACCGTTGATTTTCGAGCCTGATTGGCCGAGTGATCGGCGTCGGCCGGCTGGTAAGGGGGCAACGTGTCAGAGCCCGGAACAGTTGGGCCTAAGTCCACTGTTTCTGAAGCAATTATTGGGAATGAAGGGGTTGTGAGGCAGAATGGAGCGAACGCGCGTTTTACAATTAGCCGGTGGATTTAACTTTCGTGAACTCGGAGGTTATCAGACTAAAAGCGGGCAAACCATTGCGTGGCAACGCCTGTTACGCACGGCACACTTGAGTAGCCTGACCGGAAACGATTGGGATCAGCTGATTGACTATGGCGGCGGTTTCAGCTATGATGGGACGCGAAGAAGGTGAGTAGTTTGAAGTTGACGACACAGGCCCTTTCCGGGACGGGGATGCTGATCACGTTGGGCATCGTCTATGGCGATATCGGGACGTCCCCCCTGTACGTCATGAGCGCCATTACGGGCCAAGCCCAACAGCCAGCCGGCACTAGCTCGACTGCGCTCTTGGGGAGTATCTCCTTAATCTTTTGGACACTGATGTTGATTACCACGATTAAGTACGTCCTGTTAGCCATGCACGCAGACAACCATAACGAAGGGGGCATCTTTGCTCTGTACGCGCTGGTTCGGGATCAAGCCCGGTGGTTGATCGTGCCCGCCTTGATTGGGGGAGCCGCGCTATTGGCCGATGGGACCCTGACGCCAGCTGTGACCGTGACCTCCGCGATTGAAGGCCTCAAGGGGCAACATCTGGGGCCCTTGAGCATCGGCCAAAATCAAAGCCTGGTTCTGGGCATCGTGACGGGCATCCTGTTAGGCATCTTCTTGATTCAGCGCTTCGGGACCGCCCGTATCGGCCGTTCCTTTGGGCCCATCATGCTCCTGTGGTTCAGCTTCATCGGCGGGGTCGGCGCCTATAACTTGATCGCGGCTCCCGGCGTCTTACGGGCGCTGTCACCCCTTTATGCGATTCGCTTTCTCTTGAGCCCCGTCAACCGGCAAGGCATCTTCGTCCTCGGCAGCATCTTCCTGGCCACGACCGGGGCCGAGGCCCTCTACTCGGATATGGGCCAGGTCGGTCGCCAGAACATCTATGCGACCTGGCCGTTCGTCTACCTGATGTTGATGCTGAGCTACCTGGGGCAGGGGGCCTGGTTGTTACAGCACCAGGCCTTGACCACGACCCAGCTGCACCGGCTCAACCCGTTTTACAGCATCGTGCCCACGCACCTGCAACTAGTGGCCATCGTCCTGGCGACCTTGGCGGCCATCATCGCCTCACAGGCCCTGATCACCGGGTCCTACACGTTGGTCCACGAGGCCATTGGGTTGAAACTCCTGCCTAAGTTACGCATCAAGTTTCCGGGCAACGAGGCCAGCCAACTCTACATTGCCACGGTCAACTGGCTGTTGTGCATGATCACCCTGAGTGTCGTCTGGTACTTCCAGACCTCGGCGCACATGGAGGCGGCCTACGGGCTGGCCATCACGCTGACCATGCTGATGACGACGCTGCTCCTGCACGCCTTTCTGCGGCCCCAGCATCCGTGGGGCGCACGGCTCTTCGTCGTGGGCTTCGGCGCCTTGGAAAGCCTGTTCTTACTGGCCAGCCTGGTCAAGTTCTGGCACGGTGGGTACGTCACGCTGTTTCTGACGCTGGTGATTTTGATCATCATGGTCTTTTGGTACGAGGGCAACCGGCGGCGCGACGCCAACTTACAAGAGACCGAGTACGTACCGCTCCCGGCCTTTTTGCCCCAGCTCCAGGCCCTGAGTCAGGACGACCAAGTTCCCTCGTTCGCCACGAACCTGGTCTACATCAACCGGTTACGGCCGAACCTGGCCATCAAACGGGCGGTCATCTACTCGATTCTGGACCAGCAGCCGAAGCGCGCGCGAGTCTACTGGTTCTTGACGGTCAATGAAACGGATAACCCGGCGGACTGCTATTACACGGTCGATATGCTGGGGACCCGCAACGTGGTCGACGTCCAGCTGTACCTGGGATTCAAGAAGTCCCAGCACATCAACGTCTACCTGCGGCAAATCGTCAACGACCTGCTGAATGAGCACCTGATCGACGACCAAACGCCGTACTACTCCAGCGTGCCACACCGGCGCGTCGGCAACTTCAAGTTCGTGTTCCTGAACCAGCAGTTCCAGGATCTCAGTGCCCGGGACCTGTCGTGGCTCGACCACTTCCTGATTGGGGGGCGGCTGTTGCTGCAACGGATCACCTTGTCCTCGGCGCGGTGGTACGGCCTGGAATTCAGCGACGTGATTGAGGAACGTGCGCCGCTGTTCATCGGGCAAAAGCCCGACGACAGTTTGCAACAAAAACAAGTGAAACGGTAACGCCAAACCGCCCCGTTTGCCAGTCAAGCTCACTGACAAGTGGGGCGGTTTGACGGCGGACCAAAAAGGCGCCGAGCACGATGCTCGACGCCTTTTGAGACAGAGACTAATCTTCAGCGATGTCCTTAGAGGACCGCTTCTGTGCGTTGCGGTAGAAGATCCAGGCCACGGCCCCGAAGAAGATTGGGCCGATGATCGTCCAGAAGGCGGTCATGTAGTCGTGTTCCAGGATCGGTTGCAGGCAGGTGAAGCCAATCCCGCCGACCAGGATGATCATCACAATCGTGGTGATCACGTTGGTCCAGGTCTTGCTGGTAAAGATCTCGAAGGGCCGTTCCAGGTCCGTGCGCTTCTTGAAGAATGGGAAGGCCCCAATCAAGAAGAGGTACGGGAAGGACGTGGAGACGTTCCCCATATCGGTCAGAATCAGGTAGAACTCGTTGGCAGCGGAGCCCCCGAAGGCGACCAGGAAGATGAAGACGGCCACGATAGCGGCTTGCACCCACATCGCATAAGCGGGCATGCCCACCTTGTTCAAGCGGGTCATCTTCTTTGGCCAGAGGTTCGGGTTGGAGCCCAAGATAAAGGACTTCAGCGGCGAGTAGATCAGCACGAAGAAGGAGCCCATGTAGGCCATGAACATGCTCAACCCGGTCAGCCGGGCGAACAGGTGACCCAAGCCCACGGCCGTGCCGGCGGATAAGCCCAGCGCGTGACCGAAGACCAGTCCCAGGTTGTTCATCAGAACGTAGGTGATGTTCCCCAGGTTGACTTCGTTTTTCCCCAGGATCTCCGTCCAGTTGGTGCTGACCCCCCAGAGGAAGATCGAGATGGAGTACATCAGGGTGATGGCGATGGTGGAGATGATCAGGCCCTTCGGGAAGGTCTTTTCCGGTTTGTCCATGCTATCGGTGATGCCCCCCATGGATTCCATCCCGGCGTAGGCGAAGACCGCGTACGTCACGAAGGACAAAAGTGCCATCGGTGAGGAGAACGACGGGTTCGGTGAGGCCACGAAACTGTGGACGCCGTGAATCGGTTCGGCGAGGACGCCCTTGTTCGCGATCAAGATCACGATGCTGGCCACGAAGAACAGGCCGGTCAGAAACATCACGAACATCCCCCCGATTGAGGAGATCTTGGCGATGGAGCTGACCCCGCGACTGGCGAAGAAGGTGACCACGAGGATCCAGAGAATTCCGAGGACCCCAATCGTCTGCGTCGACGTCAGGCCGAAGAGGGACCAGGTCTGGGTCTTATCGCTCCCGGAGATCAGCGTGGACAGTGGGATCCAGACCTTGCTGGCCGTGGAAAGCATCCAGATGATCCAGGATGATAACCAGATGAAGGTCCCGATGAAGGCCAGGCGTTCGCCGATGGAACCGGCTAACCAGGAGTAGATGCCCCCCTTGGCTTCCTTAAAGGCGGACCCGTATTCGGCCATCATTAAGGCACTGGGTAAGAAGAAGAGTAAGGCGGCGAGGATGTACCAGATGATGCTGGCGTATCCCATTTGGTCGAAGGCCACCGTCGTGTTGGCGAAACCGTAGATGGCCGTGAAGATCATTAAGATTAAATTGCCGAGTTTAATCTTTTTCTGTTTTTCCATGATAAATATCTCCCATTTGGTGATGGGCTAGGACTCTAGTCCAGACCGGATTTATAAATTAAGGTCTTGGTGGTAGTTGAGGGGGCCCAGGTCGGTGGCTTGGGTGATCAACTTGGCCGCCAGCGCCCGATACCGCTTAATTCCCAATGCAGCGGCGTCGTTCGAGCGTTGTGTCAGATAATGATTCAGTTCGGGGCCGGTCAGCTGAGCAGCCACGGCGTCCGTATCGTGAACCAGGTGCTTTAGGTCGATGCGTAACTGATCCTGCGCGTCACTGACCGCGGGCCAAGCCTTGTGGTAGTGGGCGTCGGTCAGGACACTGACCAACTTGTAGACCCAGTAGGCCGATTGGTCGTCGTAGGTCGCTTCTCCCAGGTGGTAGGCCGCGGGCGTGTGCTCGATGCCGGCGTAAAACGGCACGTAGACGCTCTGGGCTGCAACGCCCATGGCGAGCCACTGAATGCCGGCGAGTGCCGGTTCATAACCGGGCCGCAGCTGCAACACGTGGGATTCTTGGGTTTTGGCGAGACTGACCGGCCGGAAGCGGGTCTTGTCCGCGGCGGAACCGTCACCCACGGGATCGTACGGCGTCCCCTGGAAGTGGCTGCTCAGGTAGTCCTGGGCATCATCGACGGCGAGTTTTCGGTCAGCGTATTGAATAAACGGAAGATCGAATGATTGCGGTTGGGCAGTGACCTGCGGCGTAAAGCAGCGCTGACCGTACCAGACCCGTGGGGTGTTGTAGTACAGATCAGATTGGTCCTGCGTCCCGAAAATCTCGCGCCAGATGAAGCGGTCGCTGTGCGGGTTGAGGTGGTTTTCGGCCACGAACCGCGGCAGGTCCCGGGCAAACAGGAAGTTGGCCGGGTCGGCGAAGTCGACGGCCTGGATGGCCATCTGGTTGGCGACCACGGCGTAGGCGTTATCGGGGATCCGTTGGGCGACCCAGTAGTGACCGGCCCCGGTCTCGAGATACCAGGCTTCTTGCTGGTCCGCAAACAGGATCCCGTTGGATTCGCAGGTCCCGTAGTGCTCGACGATCTGCCCGAGCTGTTGGACCCCTTCGCGGGCCGAATGGCAGTAGGGTAACACCACGGTCACCATGGCCTCTTCACCGATCCCGTCTTTGACCAACGGATCGATGCCGAGCACCCGATTATTAGAATAGGTACTTTCGGTCGCGCTCATGGCGACCCCAAATTCATTAATGCCGGCCTCTTCGAACAGCCCGTACTTCGTGGTCCATTCCGGGGTGGCGGTGTACTTGGCTGCCGTTAGCGGCAGCGGCATGGTAAAGCCGTTATCCGGACTGACGTAGGTCTGCGGTGTGGTGGCCGTTTTCGCCGGGTGGACCACAAAATGCTTGGGCCAAGCGGCCTTGGCATCTTCGTTCCGTCCGATGATCACCGACCCGTCCATGCTGGCCTTGGCGCCAATGAGGATACTGGTACAAGCAGAGTAATTCATGAGAAGGCTCCTTTCATCTTTTTTGTATAAAGTTGCACATTTTTATTTTACCATCTTTCCCGGAACCCCCACGGCTTTCGGGAAAGTTTTAATTAATTTATTCATAATTCTCATATTACAAATTATTTATGCAGAAGGTACCGGTTACATGCATATTGGGTGACCTGGCTCATTTTCCGGTGTGACCCGGTCAAAGGGGTGTTTAAGGCTAGTCAGGGACCGCGGGATGTGGTTAAATAATGACAATACGTATAATCAGAAAGGGTGAAAAATGAGAATGGCATTAGAAAAGCAACAACTGGGCCGCCACATTGCGGTGCTGGTGGGCTCGTCGATCATTAGCGCGATTGCGTTGAACGAATTTTTGATTCCGGGAAAGATCTTTAGTGCCGGGATCAACGGGATTTCGCAGATCATCGCCATGCTGCTGCAGATGGTGGGGGTGCACGTCAGTACCGGGTGGTTCATCCTCCTGTTCAACGTACCGATTGGCCTGTTAGGCTGGTTTAAGGTCGGCCGCGGCTTCACGTTTTATTCGATCCTGGTGGCGATCCTGACGTCCCTGCTCACGATTGCCATTCCGGTGACCTCCGTGGCCCACAACGCGCTGCTGGCCGCCTTGTTCGGGGGTATCCTGACCGGGGTGGGCGTGGCCTACCCGCTCAAGTACGGTTTCTCGACCGGGGGGATGGACATCGTCGCCGTGGTCCTCGAAAAGACGACCGGACGCACCATCGGGACCTTGATGTTAATGATCAATCTGGGCATCGTCCTGGTCGCCGGCGCCCTGTTCGGCTGGGAGAGTGCCCTGTACACGATCATCTCGATCTACGCGATGTCACGGGTCGTGGACAGCATTCACACCCGGCACCAAAAGCTGACGGCCTTTATCGTGACCCAGCAGCAGGACACCGTGATCAAGGCCTTGAATCAGACGCTGATTCGGGGCATCACCATCATGCCGGCCGTGGGGGCGTACCGCCGCACGGAGAGCGCCGTCTTGATGGTCGTTATTTCACGCTACGAGCTCTACACGCTGGAGCACGCGGTCAAGGAGACCGATCCCCACGCCTTCGTCAACCTGGTGAACACCATCGATATCGAGGGGAACTTCTACAACGAGACCGAGCAGCTGAAGGCCCGGCAGGCCGGGAGCAAGTAATCGACGATTGCTCTTCACCCCAGTTACCGGTATAATAGGAACCACTTTGAATAGAGAAGGGAACGAGAAACATGCCAATCGTTAATATCGATTTAATTGCGGGCCGGTCACAAGCCCAACTCAAGGCGTTAGTGGAGGACGTTACCACGGCGGTCACCAAGAACACGGGGGCCCCAGCGGAACACGTGCACGTCATCTTACGGGAGATGCAACCCAACCGTTACGGGGTTGCCGGCGTTTTGAAGAGCGACGAAAAGTAGTCGTTGGCCAAACTGAAGAAAAAATTATGAACCGCCACCATCGTTGACGTTATCGACATGGTAGCGGTTTTATTGACGTTTATTATTGGCGTTACCGGGACTTTTCGGTATACTAGAGACAATTGTGATAGCGCGGTGATACGTCACCGTTGTTAATGAACGTAATGAATGGAGATTCTGACAATGGATGATCAACAATACATGATGGCAATTGACGAAGGGACGACCAGTACCCGGGCAATCTTATTCGATCGGCACGGCCAGATTGCTGGCCAGGCCCAACGGGAATTTCACCAATACTTCCCGAAACCAGGGTGGGTCGAACACGACGCCAACGAGATTTGGAACGCGGTTCAATCCGTGATCTCGGACGCGCTCATTGACTCGGAGATTCAACCGTACAAGGTCCGGGGCATCGGGATCACCAACCAACGGGAAACCACGGTGGTCTGGGACAAGCGTACCGGGGAGCCCATCTACCACGCAATCGTGTGGCAGTCGAAGCAGACCAGCGCCATCGCCGACCAATTAAAGGCGGATGGCCGCACCGAAGACATTCACCGCAAGACCGGGTTAGTCATTGACTCGTACTTCTCGGCGACCAAGATCAAGTGGATCCTAGACCACGTCGCGGGGGCCCGGGAGCGCGCCGAACGGGGCGAGCTGCTCTTTGGGACCATCGACACCTGGATCCTCTGGAAGCTGACCGGTGGCCGGGTCCACGCGACCGACTACACCAACGCCAGCCGGACCATGCTGTTTAACATTCAAACGCTGGACTGGGATCAGGAGATCCTGGACTGGCTGGGGATCCCGTCCGTGATGTTGCCGGAAGTCCGGTCCTCATCGGAAATCTACGGGTATACCGCGGGGTACACCTTCTCCGGAGTCCAGGTGCCGATTGCCGGTATCGCCGGGGACCAACAGGCGGCGCTGTTCGGTCAGACCGCCTTTGACCGGGGGATGGTGAAGAACACCTACGGGACCGGGGCGTTCATCATGATGAACACCGGGAACCAACCGACCCTGTCGACCAACGGCCTGCTGACCACGATTGCTTACGGGCTGAACGGCGAGATCACCTATGCCCTGGAAGGCTCGATCTTCGTGGCGGGGTCCGCCGTTCAATGGCTGCGTGACGGAATGCGCTTCTTCGAGCACGCCAGCGAGTCCGAGAAGATGGCGGTCGACGCCGAGACCACCGGTGGCGTGTACGTGGTGCCGGCCTTTACCGGGCTGGGTGCGCCGTACTGGAACCAGGAGACCCGAGGGGCGGTCTTTGGCCTGACCCGGGGGACCACGCGCGAACAGTTCGTGCGGGCCACGGTGGAGGCTATTGCCTACCAGACGCGAGACGTGGTCGATACCATGACCAACGAAACGGGTCTGCCAATTCGCTCCCTGAGCGTCGACGGTGGGGCGGCCAACAACAACTTCCTGATGCAGTTCCAGGCCGACATCCTCAACACGCCGATCAAGCGGGCGGCCATCAACGAAACCACGGCGTTGGGGGCGGCTTACCTAGCCGGGCTGGCCGTGGGCTTCTGGCCGAACCTGGACGCTATTCGCCAAATGCACAAGCTGCGGGATGAGTTCACCCCCCAGATGGCGGAAGACCGGCGGAGTCACTGCTACGCGGGGTGGCAAGCGGCCATCACCGCGACGCAAGCCTTTCACCATGCGGACTAAATTAAGTTAACCATGAATCACCTCACGGTTGCGTGAGGTGATTTTTTTACGTCTGTCAGGGATGTTACGCCTTAACGGGTCTGGACATTTTTGAAACTGGTTAGCAGCCACTGTTCGGGTATTCGTGGGTCGGGTGACTGGTTGAATTGGTCGATAAAGAACCAGCTACGTTCGTAAGGTGACTTTAGAAAAATCCCTGTTTAGCGGTATTTAAGCCGGAAATTAATGATTTATTTAGACGATTGTTGATTAAAATGATTGTTATTGTTAATTAGGTATTGACTTATAAGATAACCGAACTAAAATATAGTTAATCAAAGATAAATTAGTCTACATACTAAAACAATCAAGTCTGGAGGATGAGGCACATGTTCGAAACGAAGGTTCATTACAAGAGCTATAAAGCAGGCAAGCAGTGGCTGTACATGGCCATTGGGGTGACCAGTCTGTGTGCGGGACTGGCCGTCACGGTGCCGGCCAACGCGGCGGATAATACACCAGCTACGGCCGAATCAACGGCAGTCGTGAAAACGGATTCACCAACGCCGGCAAAGGAAACGCCCGCACAACCAGCCCCGGCAACTAAAGCGGCAACGCCGGTGACCGAATCGGATCCGGTCGATGATTCGGACGCCTCGTCGTCAGCCGATTCGGATGCCCCGGCTGCGACCGAAACGGATGATCAAACGCCGGCCGCGGACCCAGCGCCCGTTAATTCGGCCATCCAGGATCCAACGGTGCCCGACGTGACGCCGACACCTTCGAAGACCCCTGGCACCACGGTCGACCCGAACGCCACCATCGATGCACCACAGGCGATTACGAACAACCCGGACGGTGTTTACCGAAACTATAATACCGGGTCCGATGTGACGGGAACCATTTACCTAACAGGAAGCAACGCTCAAGGCACCAGTACCTCTTTGACGTCGAACAACGACGTTTCAACCCGGGCCGGCGTCTCTTCGGTTGTTGACCCAACGGTTAAGGATTTAACCTTGCACCTTCACGTGCATAATGAGGAAACCGGGGATCCGACAAAGACGACTTTTGCGAACGTTGAAGTAGACATGCCAGTTTGGTCTAAGTATTATACGCAAACTTCAAAGATAACGGTCGATTTTTCCCAGTTGTTGAGTCAGCTTCCAAGTAACCAGACGGTGCTGTTCTACTCGACTAAATCGCAGACTTTTAATGCCAAGGTTGTTCAAACGGCCATTGATCAGGGGCTCTTTAGTTGGGACGAACTGAGTAAAGTGGTTATTATGGGGAGACTGGCGGCCGGTCAAAGCTATGATGCTGTGGCCCCGATTACGGCAACCCAAATTGACCAATATTCTAGTGATGGTCAGTTGGTCTTTAGGGTGAGTGCTCAAGGCGAAGGCGTTGGTAGCAATGCTGGAACGTTGGCTTACCGGTATGCGGCCCAACGGGATAACGTCAGCGGTCGGTACCTGGCCGTGACGGAAGATCCGACTACCGGTGCGTTGATCACGGCCCCGGATGCCGTTCAAGACTTGATGCCGGACGTGGGACTGAACCAGATTGCCTACCACAACGACTATTCGGACTTTGATAACGGGTATGTCGCCTACCAGCAAATCAACTCGGACCCCATCTTCTTCGAGGGTGGGACGGTGGTCAATCAGTGGAAGAACATCACCACGGCCAACGGAGATAGCCTAGCAGATGCCCTGGCCAAGATGGGTTATTCGCTGAAGCTGGACGCAAACGGTCAGCCTTACCAGACCTACACCTTTACGTCCAAGGGCCAAGACCTGACAGTCGGGGGCAACGACTTGTTGGCCAACGGCTACAAGGGTGACCAGATGGCCGGTTCTGTCTACGTGATCGTTCGGCAGGTGCTGGACGCCAAGGACAGCCAGCTGAAGGTCGGCGATACCTGGCAACCCGCCGATAACTTCGTGGCGGGCCTGGATGATCAAAACCAGCCGCTGCAAGCGAGTGACGTCCAGGTCACCGTGGGTGGCGACGCGGGCGTCCTGGTGAACGGCAAGGCGGCCAAGGCCGGAACGGCAACGCTGACCTACACGTACCAGGTGGCCGATGATTATAACGGAACGGGCAAGCCGTACGTGGTACAAAAGGTGGTTTACGTCACGGTCACGGATCCTAATGCGGGTGCCACGAGTGGTGGCAACGGTGGGACCACGACCGGTACGACGACACCAACTACGCCGACCACACCAACCACACCAACCACGCCGACCGACCCGGCGACTACGCCGGATGAAACGGGCGACACCCCGGTTACCACGGGTGATGCGGCCGATACGGCGGTCACTAACGATGATGACACCAGTGACCTCAAACAGTCGGGCGCGGCGGACCAAGCCGTGGCGACCCCAACGGTTCAGAATAAGCAGGCTGGTCAAGCGGCCAGCACAACGCCAGTGCGGTCTGGTGCCCAAGCGGCCCAAGTCGCGGGGACCCCGACCCAGCAAAACGGGACCCCGGCGACCACGCTGACGACGACCACGCAACAAGGGCCGACCGCCACCACGCAATTGGCTACGCGGTCTGGCGAAACCGTGAAGACGGCCGCAACGGTCTTGCCACAAACCGGTGAACAGCACTCGGCTGGCTGGATTGCCGTTGGCTTGGCGGGCCTGTTGGGCGCATTGGGCTTAGCCGGTGTCCGGTCTAAGAAGCGGTCATGAAAAGCATCTAATCCGAAGAATGAATCACCTCACGAACGGTTGAGGTGATTTTTTGTGGATCAATGGCTGTCACACCTTGGTTAGTCTGGGTGGTTTTTGAGAATTGAAATCAAAAGCAAAAAAAGATTTGAGGAAAAATCAGCGCAGCCAGTTTACCGAAAACGGCCTTGGGGTTTGTAAAGACACTTTGGTAAAAGGCTGATTTGGCGCTATTTTGCTCGAACATTCCTGGTTTAGCCGATTATTTTCGATATAAAATGATTGTTATTGTTAATTAGGTATTGACTTATAAAATTCCGGGATTAAAATATAGTTGATTATAGAGAAATTGGTCTACATACTAAAGCAATTATGTCTGGAGGATGAGGAGTATGTTCGAAACAAAGGTCCATTATAAGAGCTACAAGGCAGGTAAGCAGTGGCTGTACATGGCCATTGGGGTGACCAGTCTTTGCGCCGGACTCGCCTTAACGGTGCCGGCCAATGCGGCGACCAACGCAGCAGACGCCAGTGATTCGACGACTGTTGTGCAAGCGGATTCATCGAGTGACTCAGCGGGAAGCTCTCAGCCGACGGGCGACGACTCCGAACAACCGGCGTCCACGACCGAAGAAAGCAAGACGGACCAGACCGCCGCCGGGCAGGATGAATCGGCGCAGCCAGGAAGTGGTCAAAAATCCGATGAGGACACGTCAAACCAGTCAAACGGGACGGCCAATTCAGACGGTGGTGCGAACGCTGATCAGTCATCAACCGAGTCCCATCAGGAAAAGTCGGCTTCAGACTCGGCAACTATCGCACCCGTGACGGAAAGCACCCCCGTGACGACCCCGGATGCCGACACGGATTCTCAGACGACTGAGCCCACGGACGTGACATCTTCGGCTGATATGACGGCGCCGCTGACCGTGATCAACGCGGGAACGGCCACTGACCAGAGCCAAAACAAGGTCGCAACGTCGGTCAAGGTGACGGCCACCAACGATGAGGGGACGCTGACCTCTAAGAATTCGACCACCAACAATCAAACGATTGGTGTGAACAATCAGGATACCAGCCTGACCGCGACTTATCAGATCACGAACCAGACGGATACGGGTCAGGGGTTGTGGATTACCTTTGACTTACCAGCCTACGCGAACCACGATACGGGAATCGTCATGGCGGGGGACGCGGACGTGAGTGCGCTGGAATCCCAGATTCCTCAGGGGGTTCAGCTGAACTACATCACCATCGATGGCAGTAAGTACCGGTCCGCAGCGGGGCTGGACCTATCGACGGTTCGGCAGTTGCAGCTGACCGGGACCTTGGCCGTTGGCGGCAGCTACACCGCGACGATTCCGTTGGTCATCACGTCAAAAGGCGCCACGGAGACCGCGACGCTGAGTGTTCATGACTTTACGCCAGACTGGTCGGGCTCGACGCTTTATCTGCAGGCCATGGATCCGGTCCTGCCGAATACGCCGACAAATTTGCCGACGCCGACCACGCCGGATGCCGTGACCACGATCGACCCCACGGTGACGACGCCGGTGACGGCCATCACCAACAATCCCAACGGGTCGGAGGTGACGGATACCGCGCCCGTTGATGCCTCGGTTCGGCTGACGGCGACGAATCAAAACGGTACGGCCACGTCATTCAGCACCAGTAATGACCTGGAGACCTACACGGCGGCCATCGTGGATGCCAATGCGACCGATTTAACGGCCCTGATGGACCTGACAAATCAGACGAACACGGTGCAGGTCGTCAACACGTACTTTAGCTTGCCCAACTACTACACCAGTCTGAATTCGAGCTTAACCAGTCAGATCACCATGTCAGACGATGCCGACGTTCAGGCGATGCTGGCGACGGTCCCGAGCGGCCTGCACGTGAACTTCGTGGTCGGTAACACGTCGTATGCGTCTTACGAGGCCCTGATGGCGGCCAATCCGGACTTTCACTGGTCGAGCCTGACACAATTCCACGTGACCGGCTACTTGGCGGGACAATCCGGCTATACATTAAACGTTCCTTTGACGGTGCAAACCAACGACGAGTATACGTCGCAGGGGGTCTCTATCTTGTCCCAGTACTCTTTCGGAGCGGTCACCACGAACGGGGCGCTGCATTTTAAGGTCGCCACGCCCCGGGATCCAGTCGTGGGCCAATACGAGGCCATCGTGGCGGATCCGGACGATGACGGCTACGACTACGAAGTCGCCCCCACCGAGGTCCAGGAAGCGATGCCGTCCGTGGGTCAGGACCAGGTCGCCTACTATAACTACTATGACCAGGGCGGCCACGCCACCAATTACTCGTCGACCACGTTCTTCAACGGGGGGACCGTGACGGTCGACTGGAAGAAGGCGGGTATCGCGGATGCCTTGAAGGATCTCGGGTACTCGGTCGCGCTAAATGCCCAGGGACAGCCCATCGAAAGCCTTGCCTACGCCTCATTGGGGCATGATCTCTCGCCGAAGGGTGACCTAATTGCGGCGGGCGATTCGAGTATCGCGCCGTCGGTCTACATCATCGTTCGGCAGGTGCTGGCCACCAAGGACAGCACCATTCAGGCCGGCAGTAGCTGGAGCGATGCGGATAACTTCGTATCGGGCATCGATAATCAGGACAATCCGCTGAGCGTAAAGGACGTGCAGGTTTCCGTGAAGGACCCGGGCAACATCTTGCACGATGGCAAGACCACGGGGGCGGGGACGCTCTACGTCACGTACACCTACCAGGTGGCGGACGGTTACGACGTTTCCCGGACCGCGACGGTGACGGTCACGCCAGCACCTGATACCACGCCAGATCCAGGGACCACGACGACGCCGGGAACCGGCCATCAGACTGACCCAGGCGCGACCACCACGGATCCGACGGCACCGGATGAAGGAACCAGCGGCACTGACACGACCACGAACCCGGTCGTCAGCGACGCGGGCGACGGCGATACGGTCGTGACCACGACGGATCCCATCGTACAGGTCAACCAGAGTGGCCAGGCGGCGACGGTGACGGCCCAAGCACCGCAGACGACAACCAACGGTAACGGCGCGGCCACGACCGAAACGGCCCCCAAGCAGGGCGGCGCTGCGGCGACGGTCACAACCGGAACTCAGTCGGGGGCGACGACCGCGGTGACGGCCGGCGCGACGGCTAATGCGGCCGCCAGCACGACGCCAACCGCCACGACGACGGGAACGGTCACCGCTGGAACGGTCGGTGCAGCCACCCAGTTGCCGCAGACGGGTGACCGTCCAGCGGCTGGCTGGATCGCCGTTGGCCTGGCGGGCTTGCTGAGTGCGTTGGGCTTGGCCGGTGCGCGTTCTAAGAAGCGGTCCTAAATGATTCACTGAAAACAACCATTAAAAGGGAAACCAATTCATGAGTGGATTGGTTTCCCTTTTTCATGGTCGATGAGTATAATTTAAGTAAGCGATTTCGAAAGGTAGGCAAAATGAGATGAAAACAGCTGTATTTGCAAAAGCGGGACAAATGGTGATCAAGGACGTGGACCAACCCACGATCCAACAACCCGATGACGTGATCATTCGCGTCGTCCGGGCCTGTGTCTGTGGGTCCGACCTCTGGGCTTACCGGGGATTGGAAGACAAGGCGGCCAATTCTGAAAACGGCGGCCACGAGGCCATCGGGATCGTCACGGCCGTTGGTGACGCCATCACGACCGTGCAACCGGGCGACTTCGTCATCGCACCGTTCACCCACGGGTGTGGTGCTTGTCCGGCCTGTGTTGCCGGGTTCGATGGGGTGTGCCAGGCGCACACGGATAACTTTAGTTCCGGGAACCAAGCCGAGTACATCCGGTTCCAACACGGGCAATGGGCCCTGGTCAAGGTGCCGGGTCAACCCGGGGACTACAGTGAGGGGATGCTCAAGTCCCTGCTGACGCTGGCCGACGTGATGGCGACCGGTTACCATGCCGCTCGGGTCGCCAACGTGCACACCGGTGATACGGTCGTGGTCCTAGGTGACGGCGCCGTGGGCCAATGTGGCATCATCGCGGCGAAGTTACTGGGGGCTAAGCGCATCATTTCGACCAGTCGGCACGCCGACCGGCAGGCGCTGGCCAAGGAATTCGGAGCGACCGATAACGTGGCCGTTCGGGGTGACGACGCCGTGAAGCAGATCATGGACTTGACGAACGGTGCGGGGGCCGATGCGGTCCTTGAATGTGTCGGGACGGAATTGTCCACGGACACGGCGATGCAGGTCGGTCGTCCGGGCGCCGTGGTGGGCCGGGTCGGCCTGCCGCACACGCCGAAGATGGACGCCACGCCGTCGTTCTACAAGAACATCAGCTTGGCCGGGGGTCCGGCTTCCGTGACGACCTACGACAAGCAGGTCTTGTTGAAGGCGGTCTTGGACGGCAAAATCAACCCGGGGAAGGTCTTCACCCAGAGCTTTAAGCTGGCCGACATCGACGCCGCCTACCAGGCCATGGTGGACCGCAAGGCCATCAAGTCGTTTGTCGTGGTAAGTGACTAACCGTTAAATGAATCCGTCACAAACACCCTTCTCGGGGACGTCAAATCCTGGGAAGGGTGTTTGTGTGTCTGAATGGCGGCAAACGAAAACGGGTCTGGGGCGCCGTTGATTGGTCCCAAACCCGTTGAAGGGGTTTATTTTTTAGCTTGTCGCTGTTGCTTGCGCTGTAAGTAGGCCTTGATCAGGTCCTGCTTATGGTGCTTGTGCTTGGCAGCGTCTTGCTTGTCCTTTTCCTGAATGCTGTTGACTTGGCCGGATGGGCCGACGTTGATACTCTTATGCATCTGCATGGGGGATTCCTCCGTTTCGATTCAACCTGCTCATTAGTATACCACGCCACCGCGTTATTCGGCCAAGGCTAGGTAGTCTTGCAGATAAGCGGCCAAACCGTCGTGGTCGTTGTCCAGTGGCGTCACGTCGTTGGCTAGGTGCTTGATGGGGTCCGTGGCGTTGCGCATCGCGACGCCCCAACCCGCGTAGTCCAGCATGGCGGCGTCGTTGTGCTCGTCACCGAAAGCCACGATGTTTTTGCGGGCGATGTGGTAGTGGTCGGCCAGGACTTCCACCCCGGTCGCCTTTTGAACGCCCTTAGCGCCCAACTCGACCACCGAGTTGGGGCCGCCCCAAGGTGCGGCGTCGATCTGGTCACCGAAATGGTGCTGCAGGTAGCTGAGCAATTGCGCCTGGTGCGCCCGGTCGACGGCGATGGTCAGGCTCGTCGGGTCCTGAGTGAGTGATTTTTGGTTGAGAATTTGGTTGCTTTGTAAGACGGACGGGAAGAAGCCCAGTTCGACCGGGTGATCTTTCACGGCGAGGAACAGGTCCTTGCCCTCGGCGGCAATCATGTTGATGCCGAGCTCCTGGCGGTGGGCCAAGAGGTCGAAGGCCACCGACTTATCGAAGGTGTACTGGTACTCGCCCGCCCAGTGTTGGCGGGGGACGTGACCGAGACTCCCGTTAAAGTTGATCATCGGACCGTCCAGCTGGAGCTGGTCATAGATGCCGGCGGACAGGCGGTTGGGCCGCCCGGTCACGATGCTGACCACGTGTCCCGCTTGGCGGGCAGCCCGGATGACCGCCTGGGTCTTGGGGCTGATCATGGCCGCATTGTTCAGGGTCGTGCCGTCTAAATCAAGCGCAATTAACTTTTGTTCCAAGAAGCACACCTCGCATTTTCTGAAATGATTAAGTCCTCCTAACTTACCACAAAACGCCGGGGATTGCGAGAATTTGTGACTAGTGCCCAGCCCCCCAAACGGGTATAATGGGGAACGGAAAACGGTGGGAGAACCGTTACATGTATGATGCAAATAAATTAGTTGTATTGAACAAAATGGAGGAATGACGGTGAAATTACCTGATGACTTTATCACCAAATATCAACGACTGCTGGGTGCGGAGGCGCCGGCCTTTCTGGCGGCACTGACGGAACCGGCGAATACGGCCGGCTACCGGGTCAATCCTGAACGGCAGGTCCCGGCAAAGTTGACCAGTGCGCCAACCGTTCCCTATGCGCCCTGGGGGTATTTCGGCACGGTAAAGGGCCGCAGCTTGGTCCATCAAAGCGGCACGGTCTACAGTCAGGAACCCAGCGCCATGTTCGTGGGGGCGACCGCCGCACCAGCCCGGGGCGAACGGGTCTTGGACCTCTGCGCGGCACCGGGAGGCAAAACGACGCACTTGGCGAGCTACCTGCAAGGCACCGGCCTGCTGGTGACCAACGAGATCAACCGCAAGCGGGTGCGGGTCCTGGCGGAAAACGTCGAACGGTTCGGCGTGGCCAACGCGCTGATCCTCAACGATTCGCCGGATACCCTGAGTCCCGTCTTCCCGGACTTCTTCGATAAGGTCCTGGTCGATGCGCCGTGTTCCGGTGAGGGGATGTTCCGCAAGGATCCCGGCGCCATGGACTACTGGTCCCTGGACTATGTGGATGAGTGTGCGGCCCGCCAGCGCGAGATTCTGACGGAGGCCGTTAAGATGGTCAAACCCGGTGGCCAGTTGATCTACTCGACCTGCACCTTCGCGCCGGAAGAGGACGAACAGATGATGGCCTGGCTGGTCAAGACCTTCCCGGACTTCCAGCTGGTGCCGGTCGAGAAGACCGGGGGCGTCATCGACGCCAAGCCAGAGTGGGCCGATGGCAACCCCGACCTGAAGAACGCGGCGCGCCTGTTCCCGAACCGCTTGCAGGGTGAGGGACACTTTGTGGCCAAACTGCAGCGCGCCACCACGGCCGAAGGGGTTCAGCCCCACGGTCAGGCCCACCTCGGGACCGCACTGACCGGCGAACAACGCCGGCTCTGGGCCGATTTTTCCCGGACGGTCCTGGGAGACGCTGCCCCGACCGGCGACCTGGTCACGATCAAGGACCAGCTCTTTGCCGTGCCGGCCAACTTGCCGGCGCTGAAGCACGCCCACGTCTTTCGTCCCGGGCTGCACCTGGGGACCTTTAAGAAGAACCGCTTCGAGCCGGCCTACGCGTTGGCCCTGGCCAGTGACCCGCAACGGGTGACCCAGACGCTGGCCATCGACCAGGACCAGTGGATCGCCTGGGTCCACGGCGAGGCGCTATCGTTGACCACGGCGCCTGCCAAGGGCTGGTACCTATTGACCTGTGACCACCAACCGGTCGGCTTTGGCAAGGTGGTGGGGCAGACGGTGAAGAACTTCTTCCCGAAGGGCCTGCGCTTCACCGTTTACCCGGACGACCTCGACTAGGGGACCGGGCCACGGATAGTGCCAGCTGGGCGGAAACTGTCGATTGCTTCCGTTTAGCTGGCCCCCCATGGCCAACCCTGCATCCATTCATTACACGATTAAAAAAGACCTTTTAGACTACCGGGCAATTGATTTCCGGGTGGTCTAAAAGGTCTTTTTCGTCGTGGTTCACTTATTTTAAGGGCAGGTGCCGTTGCTGGGCGTAAGCCTGCAAATCGTGTGCGTACAGCAGCGGTTGTTGGCGTAATGCCGCTAGATCGGTCACGCCGAGCAACGTCATGAGGGTCTTTAACTGGGCCTGCCAGTCCAGCAGTCGCTGGGTGGTGGTCGCGGCATCGGTCTTGATCAGGCTGTGGAGCACCTGACCGGCCGTTCCGACCACGTTGGCGCCCAGGGCCAGGGCCTTGGCGACGTCAAGAGGCGTGCGGACGCCGCCGGTCGCGATGACGGCCAGGTCCGGCACGGCTCGAGCCTCCAGCAAGGATTCGACCGTCGATTGCCCCCAACCGTCCAGGTAAGCCAGTTCCTTGTTTGGCCGGCGGAAGTTTTCGATGTCGATGAAGTTGGTGCCGCCGCGGCCGCCCAAGTCGACGTACTGGACGCCAACGCCGCGAAGCTGTTCGAGGGTCTCACGGGCCATGCCGAAGCCGACTTCCTTGACGATGACCGGCACGTCCAGCAGGGCCACGGTCTCACCGATACCGTCGAGCCAGCCGGTAAAGTCCCGGTCGCCCTCGGGCATCACGAGTTCCTGCGCGGCGTTCACGTGGAGCTCCAGGGCATCGGCGGCCAGCATGTCCACGGCCGCTTGGGCCTGGTGGGCGGTGTGCCCGGCGCCGATGTTGGCGAACACGATGCCGTCCGGGTTGTTTTCCCGTAGTGGGGTGAAGGTGGCCACGGCCGCGGCGTCCTTCAGGGCGATGCTCTGCGACCCGCTGGCCACGGCCATGCCGGTCTGTGCGGCGATGGTCCCCAGCTGGGCGTTGACCTGGCCGGTGCGGGGGCTGCCCCCCGTCATGGCTTCGATCATGATGGGCACGGGTAGGGTCAGGGCCCCCAACCGGGTGGTCAGGTCCACGGCGGCCACGGCCGTCTCGGGGAGGCTTTGGTGGACGAAGCGGAGCTGATCAAATTGGCTGGTCGCTTGGTCCGCGTAAAATTTTTCGGCAAGTGATAGGTGCTCATCCTTGCGGTGGGCGTGACGAGACAATACCATGGTCGGTCATCTCCTTAGTCGATAACGTGGTGAACGTTTAATTTGAGGGGTTCGATCCCGCGCTGTTCCCACTGGTGGAGGAGCGCGGCGAGGTCCTTGGCCGCGTCGATGATGACGATGCCGCAGTCCCCACCGCCGGCTCCGGACGACTTGGCCGCGCCGCCACTGGTGACCGCGGTGTCGCACATGGTCTTGAGCAGCTTGGTCTCAATCTGAACGTGGCTTTGGTGGGCCAACTGGTTCAGCAGTTGCCGGTTGACGGTGATCTCGCGTTGAATCGCGCCGAGGTCCCCGTCGTGAAAGCCCTGGATCATCCGGTGCAGGCAGTCACGGCTCTCCTCGAGAAAGCTGTGGTAACTGTGCCGCTGGGTGGCCTTGAAGAGGGCGATGCGGTCGACCAGGTGCGAGGTCGAGGCCGGGGAGCCGGTCCAGCCGATCAGTAAACGCAACGGTGCGGGCGGCGTCAATAATTCGATGTCGAGTCCCGGCCACTGCGCGTGTAACAGGTCGACCAGGCTCATCTCCCGGCGCGCGGAGGCCAACCAGTCGTGGTCGAACGCCCGGTAGGCGATCCAGCCACCGTAGACGGACGCGGCGATGTCGCCGAGTGAGCCGTTGCCCTGCACGTCCAGGTGGGCGATGGCGGCCAGCTTAAAGAGCTCACTTTGGCTGATGTCAATCTGGTAGAACCGGCAGAGGGCCTTGACGGTGGCAACGGTCACGGCGGCCGAAGAGCCCAGTCCGTACTTTTTTCCGTCCGCGCTGTCGAGCTCACTGTTGACGTTGAGGTGGTACATCCGCAGCGGCTTGCCCAGCGCCTGGGCGTACTGTTCCGTCAGGTGAATGGCGGATAGGATGTAGTGGAAGGGATTGTCCCGGTTATCAAAAACCAGTTCGGTTCCTTGGCGCTCCCAGTACAGGGAATTTTCTTGGTACTGTTTGGAGGCGATTTGACCGTAGTCGTCACTCTCCTCGATGGACACGGTCACAAACTGGTTAAGTGCCACGATAATGGCCGGATAACCCGGCTCGACGACGGCGTATTCGCCGGCAATATAGAGTTTTCCGGGTGCTTGGGCGGAAATCAAAGAATCAGGTCCCTTCTGCGATGTCAGGTCGCAATCAATTTAGTTCATTATTTTTTAATCGGTTAATGGTTCGGAAAGCCACTGCACGCCGGGGCCGGGGTGGGCCACCAGGACCCGGTCGGCGCCGAATTGGGCACTGAAACGCTGGGTGATGGTGGGCAGGTCGGCCGCCTGGCAGAAGACCTTGACGTTCGGACCGGCGTCCAGCGTGTAGTAGCAGGCCGTCCCGGCCGCGCGGAGGTCGCGCACCGTTTGCATGGCCGCTAAGCTGTCACCGTTGAAGTAGCTGTAGGCCGGCTGGGCGCTCAGGGTCAGCGCATGCATCCGCATGGCGTTGGACTCGAGGATCGTCCCCACGATCGGAAAGTCCTGAGCCAAAATGGCGGGTTTGATGGCCGCCAGATCTTGGGCCACGACTTGCCGCCAGGCCGGGTAATAGGGTGAGGTGGTCACGCTGGCCTGCATACCTTGACGGGAACTGACCTTTTTACGGTGCGGGTCTAAGACCAGGGCCACCATGGCGATGGGCCAAGTCACGTGTTCCTGGAAGGGCACCGCGTAGGACGTGGCGTCGTCGTGACCGGCTTGCCATTCGACGAAACCGCCGAAGATGGAGCGGGTCGCGGAGCCCGAGCCGCGCCGGGCCAACCGGGACAGGGCGGTCCTGTCGAGCGTCAGTCCGGCCGCGCGGCTCGCCGCGGCGGCCAGGGCCGCAAAGGCCGACGCCGAAGATGCCAGCCCCGCCGCGGTCGGCACGTGGTTCTGGGAGGTCACTTGGGCAAAGGTCGTTGTCTGGGCTTGATGGCGTACCAGGTCCAGGACGTGGCGCACCTTGCGGCTGGCGGTCGGGGACAACGACTGATGGTTCACCACGACCTGATCGGCAGTGAGCCGCTCGTCGAAGGTCACGGACGTGTCCGTATAGAACTGATCCAGGGTCAAAGACAGACTACTGGTCTGGGGAATGATCAGGTCGGTATCGGCCTTCCCCCAGTATTTGACCAACGCGATGTTGGTGTGTGCACGGGCAATGCTGGTTGGCATCAGGCGGGTTCCTCCTCGTGGTGTAAAACTTCGGTCCAGGTCGCGGTCGCACCGGCAGCGACCAGGGCGTGTTGCACGGCGGTCGCGCTGGCGGCGGTCGCACAGAGGGCGATCATACAGCCACCCATGCCACCCCCGGTCAGCTTGGCGCCTAGGGCCCCGTTGGCGCGGGCAACCGTGATCAAGTGGTCCAGTTCGGGGGAGCTAACGCCTAAACCGGCTAACTGTTCCTGTGCTGAATCAAGAATACCGCCTAAGCGGGTCATCTCGTTCGCCGCAAGGCAGTCTCTGGCCGCGTAACTTAGTTGACCTAACGTTTCGATTTGACGGTTGGTGGTGTCCGGTTGGGTGGTGTGGCGCCGGGCGACGGCGGCCACGGCCTGACCGGTCTGCCCCTTGATGCCGCTATCGGCGATGACCAGATACCCGGTTAAGTGGAAAGGAATCTGGCTGATCGTCTCGTGGGGAATCAGCCAAATGGGGACGGCGGAACTGGACGTCGCGGCGTCGATGCCGCTGGGGTTGCCGTGGGTGATTTTCTCCCCGATAGCGACCGTTTCCAAAAGCTCGTCACGGGTCAGGGGCCGGTCGAAGAACCGGTACATGGCGCGGGTGATGGCCACGTCGACGGCGGCCGAGGAGCCCATGCCCCGTTCGGCGGGCAGGTCACTGGTGATGGCCATGTGAAAGGGCGTTTGCTGGCCGTCAAAGCGCTCTAAGAGGGTCGTTATCAACTTAACGACCCCGGCTAATTGGCTGTTTAATTGGGCGATGGGGCCATCGAAGTAGCGACTAGCGATGGTTTGGCCCGCCGCGGTGGCCGTCATGGTGACGGTCGTGTTGACTGAAGTTAATGGAAGAGCAATGGCCGGTTGGCCGTAAACGACGCTGTGGTCGCCCAGCAGAATGATCTTGGCGTTGCTTTTTCCAATGACCGACTTCTTCAAGTGCGCTCGCTCACTTTCTATCTCGTTTTTTCCTACCAGAATATCATACGCTACTCGTTGATATTACGCTAGCTTTGCCGTTTAAAAACTGTTAAAGCGTTAAAAATTAACGCTTTCTATAACCTTTGTAAAGTAACCACTCGCCTTTGCGACCGGAAGCGTAGCGCTGGCGGCCTAAGTGGTGTATCATAGTGCCAGTTATAATCGCATTTGTGCAGAAATTGGTGAGCAGACATGGATCAAGACACGGTCTACGCGGTGGTGGACATCGAAACCACCGGTACCAGTGTGCAAGATGGCGATCGCATTATCCAAATCGGATGCGTTTTCGTCCAGCATAATCAAATCATTAATCACTTTACCACCGACGTGAACCCGCTGCGGGAGATTCCCGCGGCGATTACGCGGCTCACGGGGATCTCGAACCACCGGGTACGGCACGCGCCGTTGTTCGACGACGTGGCGGGGACGTTGTACAGCCTGTTGACCAAGACGGTCTTCGTGGCCCACAACGTCAATTTTGACCTGCCCTTCATTAACGCCGAACTGTCCCGGGTCGGCTATCCCGAGCTGGAGATTGAGGCCCTGGATACGGTGTCCCTCAGTCAGATCTTACTGCCCACGGCCCCCAGCTTTCGCCTGCGGGACCTGAGCGGATACTTCAACATCGAGCACGACAGCCCCCATTCCGCCGATAGCGACGCCGGGGCGACCGCGGAACTCTTCATCTTCCTGTTCCGGCGGTTGCGGGCGTTGCCGCTGGTGACGCTGCAGCAGATGATCGACTTAAACGCGGACCTGCCGCGGCAGACCGCGCGGCTCTTCACCGTGGCCCGGGACCTGAACACCCGGCAGCCCCGGAAGTTGCCGGATTACCTGTACGTCAAGAATGGCTTGGCGCTGCGGAAGGTCCCGGAACCGGAACCGACGCCACTGAGTGCGCCGGTCAAGTACCCCAAGACCAAGAAGCAGAAACAAAAGCTGATGCCGGAGAACCTGGAATGGCGCGCCGAGCAGGCCAAGATGATGAATTACATCTATAATAATTACGCGCAGGCCGACCAACATCCGGTCAAGCAGATGGTGGTCGAGGCGCCGACCGGGATCGGTAAGAGCCTGGGCTACACCTTGCCGATGGCCTACCTGGGGCAGACCGGGCGGCCGGTCGTCATCAGTACGGCCACCACGTTGTTACAGGAACAGTTAATGGAACAGACCATTCCGCTCCTGAAGCAGATCGTACCGTTTCCAATCAACGCCGTCATCGTGAAGGGCAGTCGCCACTACCTGGACCTCCAACGGTTCGTGACCACGCTGGCGTTGGACGAGACGTCCAAGCAGACCCAGCTATTAAAGCTGCGGTTACTGGTCTGGCTGACCATGACCACGACCGGGGACCTCGACGAGCTGCACCTGGCCACCTACCGGGCGCCGTACTTCCAGGAGATCATGCACGAGGGTGGCCTGAGCGCCGATAACCCGTTCTACGACGACGACTTCCTGCGCCGCCGGGACGCGGCGCTGACGCACGCCCAGTTCGTAGTGGTCAACCACGCTTACCTGAGTGAGCACGCGCGGGAATTAGGCGCCCAGCTCGACCGGCCGTATCTGGTCATCGACGAGGCCCAGCACCTGTCCGACAGCACCTTACGGCAGCGGCGGACTCAGGTGAAGTTCGCGCAAATCGTGAACGAACTCCACCACGTCCAGCGCGATATCGGCCGGGAAATTGGGCCGAACCTGTTGGCCCTGTTCGCTAACGACCAGGCCACCACTAACACCATCAATGACTTGCAGGCCACGACCGAGCGGCTGGAGACGGCGCTAAAGGCCGTCTTGAACCAGTTGTTCCTGAAATTCTTAGCGGCCAAACGGGGCAACGCGCAGAACGCCCCCATCGAGGAACTGGTCCCGGCGACGGACCTGCACCAGCAGGCCCAGCAGCTTCAGGCCCCGTTACAGCAGTTAGCCCAGGGCGATACGGCCATCATGGCGCAACTGGGCGCACTGCGGGACGCCTTTGACCAGGCGCACGACCGCTTCGTGGCGTCGCAACGGTACCTGTTCGAGCGGTTGGACACGCGGCTGCACGTGATCGACGAGCTGCTCCAACGGCTATTAGGCATCTTCGAGCAGGCCAAACCGACCACGACCAGTAACCTGTTCTGGGTGACCATCAACCACGTGGGCGACCGGGGCAGCCTGGAGTTGGCCAGTGGGTTACTGGCGACCCAGGGCTTCTTACAGGAGCGCATCTATGACGCTTATCAACCGGTCCTGTTGACGGGGGCCACGCTGTTCTCGTCGGGACGGTCGCAGTACGTCTTAGACCAGTTCGACCTGGACCGGCAGACCACGACGACCCACCGGATGCGCAGCAGCTTCGACTACGCGACGCAATCCCAGTTGTTGATCGCTAACGCGGGGCCCAACCTGTCCCGGGTGGCCCCCGACGATTACGTGACCTACCTGGTTGGGGCGATCACCCAGTTGGCCGGGGCGGTGCACAAGCAAACGCTGATTCTGTTCAATTCGTTACACGTGATCGAACGGGTCTACGAGCAGCTGACCCAGCAGCCGGAATTTGCCCAGCGCGAGGTCTTAGCGCAGGGCATCAGCGGGAGCCGGGAACGGATCGCCAAGCGGTTCGCGACCGGCACCGACTCGGTGTTGTTGGGGGCGGCCAGCTTCTGGGAGGGCATCGACCTGCCGGAAGAACAACTGGAACTGCTGATTGTGACGCGGTTACCGTTCGATTCGCCGGACCGGGTCTTCGTGAAGGCCAACTACGCCCGGCTGGAGGCGCAGGGCAAGAACCCGTTCTATAACGCCGCCTTGCCGGCCGCCACGCTGAAGTTACGGCAGGGGGTTGGCCGGTTGATTCGGACGCCGCGCGACCACGGGGCCGTGGTGATCCTGGATCAACGGCTGGTGGAACGCCAGTACGGGCAAAGCATCTTGCGGGCGCTGCCGGCGGACATGCCGCAAACGACCGGGGACGTGGGGGAGCTCACCCAAGCATTGGTTAAGTTTTTTGAAAAGACACCCACCACGCCGGTGACGCCTCCCGAAGTTTGATATAATAAGAATAATTTGAATTTCTGATAAGGGAGTACGATGGCATTGATGAGACAACAGTACCAACAACGCCGGCGACCACGCCGGTGGGGCCTTCTGACGATCCTGGTGGTCGTGCTGGTCCTCCTTTTGGGCGGGGGCTACGTGATCCATCGCGCGACCAAGCCGTTCAATTCGGCCCAGACGCACGCCGTTAAGGTCGCCAAGTCGGCGGGCAAGCTGACGACGACCACGAACTTTTACTGGACGAACCTGGATACCACCTACTACACCGTGGCCGGGCAGAACAAGGCCAAGCAAAAGGTCTACGCCATCGTGCCGAAGACCGGCACCGACGTCACGGTGCTGAAACAAAGCGCGGGGCTCTCGCGCAACGCAGTCCTGCAACGGGTCTGGCAACGCAACCCCAAGAAGGTGTTGTCGGCGGCCCTGAGTATCTTTAATGGCAAGCCGGCCTGGCAGGTCAGTTACCTGAACAAGGCGGGCAAGCTGTGCTACCTGACCTTCCAATACAGTAATGGCAAGGTCCTGCAACAGATCGAAAACATTTAGTCAGTCGAGGAGGTCGTTTTATGCGACAATTGTCCCAGCGGGCCCAGGCAGTGCGGCCCTCAGCAACCTTACAGGCGTCTCAACGCGCGAAAGACTTACAGGCGGGGGGCGTCGACGTCATCAACCTGGGTGTCGGGCAGCCGGACTTTCCGACCCCCGCACCCATCAAGGCCGCGACCATCGAGGCCATCGAGCAAAACCAGGTCGACGGCTACACCGCCACACCGGGCGTGCTGCCGTTGCGTCAGGCCGTGGCCGACCGCCTCGCCGATACGCAAGACGTCCACGTGACGGCCAACCAGGTGGTGGTGACCACCGGGGCCAAGCTGGCGTTATACGCGCTCTTTCAGGTGTTGATCGATCCCGGTGACGAGGTCTTGCTGCCGGCGCCTTACTGGGTCAGTTATGCCGAACAGGTCAAGCTAGCGGGCGGGGTACCCGTCGAGGTGGCCCCAACGGCCAGCCTCAAGGTCACCCCGGACCAGCTGGAACGGGCGGTCACGGCCAAGACGGTGGCCATCGTTTTAAATTCGCCGCAGAATCCGAGCGGGGTGGTCTACACGCCGGCGGAACTGCAGGCGATTGGCGACTGGGCGGTCCAACACGACCTCTGGATCGTGGCCGACGAAATTTACGGGGAATTGGTCTATGATCAGCCGACCCCGATTCCGTCGATGCTGACGTTGGGAGCGGCCGTTCAAGACCACACCATCGTGATCAACGGGGTCTCCAAGACCTACGCCATGACCGGTTGGCGAATTGGTTGGGCCGTGGGGCCGGCCGACCTGATGGCGACCATGACGCGGGCGTTGTCCCACATGACGGGCAACACCGCGGCGGTCAGCCAGGCGGCGGCCTTGGCCGCGTTGACCGGTGATCAGGCGCCGGTGGCCCGGATGAAGGCCAGTTTCAAGGAACGGCTCGACGCCGTGTACCCGTTACTGGCGGCGCTGCCGGGGTTCGACTTGCCGCAGAAGCCGGCGGGGGCCTTTTACCTGTTCCCCGACGTGCAGGCGGCCATGACGGCCAAGCACTGCGCGACGACCGCTGATTTGGTTGACCGTATCTTGAATGAGGCGCACGTCGCGGTGGTCGCGGGCGAGGCCTTCGGGTTGCCCCACCACCTGCGAATCAGCTACGCGACCGATAAGGCGACGCTGCTGACGGCGATGGCCCGACTGAAGACGTTTATGGAAAACGAATGATAAATGAGAAACGACCGAACAACGGTCCGCGGCATAACTAGCGGGGCCGTTGTTTGTGTCTGTGGGAGGAATAACGATGGACGACTTTACCCGACGATACGTGCAGGCGGGCCAGACCAGCGTGGCCAACTTTTTGTTGGACCACTTTCGGGAGGTGGGGATGACCACCGACCAGTTGCTGGTGTACCTGCAGATTAGACGGCTGATGGACCAGGGCCACCCGTGGCCGGACGCGGAAACCATGGCGGAACACTTAGGCTGGGACGTGCAGCGGGTCTATCAGGTGCTGCACGAACTGATTGCCCAGAAGCTGATGGCGCTGGGCAGCGTGACCGACGCACAGGGGCAGCAACAGGATACCTATGATTTTCAGCTGTTGCTCGAGAAGCTGAGCCAGGTAGCGGTCCACGAACGGGTGGCCCAGGAGGTCCCGACCACGACCGCGCAACCAGCGGCGCCGGCAAAACAGGCGGAGTCGCAACGGGTGGCCGTGTTTAACCAGATCGAGCAGGAATTTGGGCGGCCGTTGTCGCCGATTGAGATGGAGACCATCAACGATTGGTTGAAGCAGGACCACTACCAACCGGAGCTGATCCAGTTGGCGCTGAAGGAGTCCGTTTTGAATCAGGTCTATAACTTGAAGTACATGGACCGCATCCTGGGTAACTGGGAGAAGAAAAACTTACGGACGGCCGCGCAGGTCCAACAGGAACGGGCGCGTCAGGCCGACCGGCAGGCACCGAAGGCGGGCGCCCCGGGTAACGGGGGCGATTCAACGATTCCGGACGTGCCGATTTTTAAGTTAACGGATTAGGTGAAGGGGTCGCGATGCGAGAGTACGCGGCCTTTTTTGATGGGAGAATGAGATGAAAATCAGTTTAGACGATATTTTACGTGTCAGGGTGAACAGGGATTGGCATTCGAAGAATTTTTAGGTATGCTGGGGTCATGGTCAAAACACAAGTTAATGAAAAACGGCGATTTTGGAATTTTAAAAGGTTGATATACCGGGATTTGTTTAGTGTATTCCCCACACGTGTGGGGGTGATCCTTCGGTTCGCATCGACGAAATGAGCAAACACACGTATTCCCCACACGTGTGGGGGTGATCCCGACAAGCCAAACAGCCGTTTGAGTGCCAGTGCGTATTCCCCACACGTGTGGGGGTGATCCCTAGCCCACGCTGATGTGCCGTTCCCCATCATGGTATTCCCCACACGTGTGGGGGTGATCCCGATATTAAGGGACTTACGTGGGACGACCTGGCGTATTCCCCACACGTGTGGGGGTGATCCTCCGTGGTCACGAACTGAACGAGCAGCCTATCAGTATTCCCCACACGTGTGGGGGTGATCCTGGCGTTATGCGTTTCACAAGTACAAAAAGCGGGTATTCCCCACACGTGTGGGGGTGATCCCGAAGGTGTACTTCCCCATCATGTGCGCCATGAGTATTCCCCACACGTGTGGGGGTGATCCTGCCCGGCCGCTCTCTGCTGTGATGAGTGGCACGTATTCCCCACACGTGTGGGGGTAATTCTGGTGAGGTACCTGTGATTTTATTGTCGGCCCAGTATTCCCCACATGTGTGAGGGTGGTTTCTAACAGGGGTCTTTGTCCAGCTTGCAAGCAAATTATTCCCACTCATGTGGGAGTAATTTCCATCCATTTTCCCCGTCCATCACGTGTATTACGTATTTCCTCCACATGTAAGGGGCAGTATTCTTCATACGAAACAGCAAGTATCCGAGGAAGATTAGATAGAAATGCCTTGAAAGTTCTGAACCTTAACCGAGGATCAGAACTTTTTATGTATCATGGAAACGATGCAAGTCAGCTTAAGCAACTATTTATTTGGCAGAATGCGCTGTGATTGGCAGCCGTAATATTCTAAGGTATGCTAGGCCTACGCTTTAGAACCGAACGTTTTTGCTTCCTGAAAAATTGATGCATTGGAGACTACGGAGTATGAAGAATGTCCTCGAATATGCAACGTGGTACTAAGCGTTAGAAATGAATATTTATTAGAACGTAAACCATTACATTGCAGAATTAGAATAACAGTGTAACTGATAAGCGAACTACTTGTGAAGAGGATTTTCACTGAAATGTTTAAAAGAGGAGCTGATAAAAATGACCCCATCCCTGTTAGCAGCGACTTTATGGGCAAAAAAAAGAACCGAAGAGGGTAGTCAACAATGGCTACCATTAATAGTCCATTTAAACGATACTCAGCAAGTAATTAATTGGCTGTTTAATCATTGGCTAGTTGAAGGACAAAAGCGGCTTCTAAGACAATGTTTAACAGATGAAGCGCTCCAACGACTGATTAAGTTTTTAGGATTCTCACACGATTTAGGGAAAGCAACTCCCGCCTTTCAAACGAAGAAGTCGTTTGAGGGAGACAAATCACTTGATCATGAATTGTTAGAAAAATTAATCCGTGCAGGCTATCGGGGGCTAAACTGCTTGGACCTAGCCTCAGCGAACAAGTCGCCTCACGCGCGAGCCGGGGAAGCACTTCTTTATGATCAAGGGGTTCCCGAATCCATCTGTGCCATCGTGGGCGGGCACCATGGAAAGCCGGAGAGCCGCGGTCCTTACGACCAAATCGATACATATACCGCTAATTTCCTTCAAGCGGACAAAAATCAAAAGACACAACAACGCTGGCAACGCGTCCAAAAGGAACTCTTTACTTATGGATTGCGGTCTTCGGGGTACCAGTCAGTGACCGAAATACCAACGGTTGGTCAGCCGGAAGCGGTTCTACTAGAGGGACTGCTGATTATGGCCGACTGGTTGGCCTCCAGTGAGTACCTCGATGATCAGCAGAAAATCCCCATGTTTCCCTTAATTGGCTTGGACCAGGACTGGCAAGATCTGAATCTGACGGCCCGTTACCAACAGGCCATCACGGCGTGGAACCTAGATGGCCGGTGGGTGTCAGCTCAAGTCGACCCGCAACGGATTTATCAAGAGCGCTGGGGATTCGACCCGCGTCCCGTGCAGGCTCAAATGACAGCGGCTATCGGCGCGGCCATCGATCCGGGCTTAGCCATCATTGAGGCCCCCATGGGGATGGGGAAAACGGAACTCGCCTTAGCGTCCGTTGAACAGTGGGCCTATACGACGGGGCGGAATGGTCTGTTCATGGGTTTACCGACTCAGGCGACAACGAACGCGATGTTTGACCGGGTGACCGGCTGGCTTAAAAAGTTGAATCCGACCGGTCAGCCCTTTGAAGTGGCCCTGACCCATGGTAAGTATCGCTATAACCTGAGCTATCAGAAGTTACCCCGGGCCATCGGCGTCTATGAAACGGCTGATGATCAGGCAGGTGGGGTCGTCGTCAACAGCTGGTTCCGGGGCAAAAAGGCCATGCTGGCGGAGTTCGCGATTGGAACCATCGATAATCTGCTGCGCATGGGTCTTAAGCAGAAACACCTGTTTCTCCGACATTTAGGGTTTAGTCAGAAGGTCGTTGTGATTGATGAAGTCCACGCCTACGACGCCTACATGAACCAATATCTCTACAAAGCCTTGCAGTGGTTGGGCGTTTATCACGTGCCAGTGGTGATCCTGTCAGCCACGCTCCCTAAAGACAAGCGTAACGAGTTGGTGAAGGCCTACCTGCGAGGAAAGTATGGCGCCAAGTATCACCACTTCTTGGAGGCGCCGGATGGGTGGCAGGAAGCCACCGCCTACCCACTCCTCAGTTTAATAGATGGTCCTAAACTGACTCAGGTGACGGACTTTTCGAAAAAAAGTGATCGGGAGCTCTTAAAGGTTCGGGTTCAACGTTTCTCGGGGGACGATGCGGCTGTCATTCAGTCGGTATTGACGCAGCTGAAAGATGGTGGGATTGCGGGCGTCATCGTGAACACGGTCAAACGGGCTCAAGCCTTGGCGCAACTGATTCCCGACGACGTCCCCGTGATGTTGCTGCATTCGGCCTTTTTGGCCACTGACCGGGCCGCGCAGGAAAGGACCATCCAGACAGCTATCGGCAAAAACGCCCACCGACCGGAAAAGTTGGTAGTAATTGGCACACAGGTTCTGGAGCAATCACTCGATATTGATTTTGATATCTTATATACCGATATTGCGCCCATGGACTTGCTGCTGCAGCGGGTGGGACGGTTACATCGGCATTCACTAACGCGTCCGGCAGCGTTGCGGCAGCCCCAGCTAGTTGTACTGGGAACTGCGGATCCCGCGGATTATGGGGATGCCAACGAAGCCATTTACGGCCGTTATCTATTGATGAAGACCGACCATTTTTTAGGCCAGACACTCGCGATTCCAGACGATATTTCCCGACTGGTTCAGCAGGTCTATGATGCGACGACGGATACGGCCATTCCGAACATTGATGCGGCCAGAGATGCGTTTGAAACGGCACTTGAGCAGGAAAAGAAGAAGGCGAAGGTCTTTCAGATTGACTCCCCAAAGACGCGTCCCCAGGCGACCATCCATGGTTGGTTGGATCGCAGCCCGAAATTTCGGGGCACCAACTACGAAGAACAAGCCAACGCTGCGGTGCGGGACATCCGGGAAACCATCGAAGTCATCCTGGTGCAACGCACGCGCCAAGGAGTGTGCCTATTGGATGGACGACCGCTTGGAGGCACCGAGTCGAGCGAGATTGCCCAGCAAACGTTGCGACTCCCCGTGGCGGTGACGCCGCAGATTGCAGCGGCCATTCAGGAATTAGAGACCGCAACGGCACATAATTTCGCGAATTGGCAGGCGGATCCCTGGTTACGGGGGTCGTTGGCGCTGATCTTGAATCGAGAGGGGGTGGCCACGCTAGGAAAATGGCGGTTGACCTATTCTCGTCAACTGGGACTTAGATATGAAAAGGAGGATGATCATGGCTCAAAGCTTTAATTTGGTGACGGATCCGTGGCTACGGGTCGTCGACCGGACGACGAATCAGACCCAAACTGTCTCGCTGGACGAGTTCTTTCGGCACGCTCAGGACTACCGGCAGTTGGCCGGTGATATGCGGACACAGGATCTGACAATTCTACGTTTTTTACTGGCCATTTTGACGACCGTTTACTCACGGTTAGACGCGGATGATCAGCCGTACGACTGGCTGACCATCGATCAGGCTACATCGGAAGTCCGCGCAACGGATGAGGACGCATTCGATACTGAGGCTCTCTGGGAAACTTGGGAGCAGCTTTCCCATGCCGGCCACTTTTCGGCCAGCGTGACCCGCTACTTACAGCAACACCTTGACCGATTTGACCTATTTGGTGCGCAGCCCTTTTACCAGGTAACGGCCGCGGAATATGATGCGGTTGTCCCCACCAAAAAGCGGGTCGCTACCGGAACGGGCCAGGTGGCGATTAAGCAGATCAATCGACGAATTTCGGAAAGTGCCAATTCACCGGCGCTGTTTGCCCCCAAGACGGCAGATACCAAAAATGACATTGAGCTGGCTGACTTGGCCCGTTGGCTGATTACCTACCAAAACTTCACGGGGGTCACTGATAAGACCAAGATTGAAACAACGGAGAAGTTTTCGAATCCGGCCGGTTGGACGTATCGGTTGAATCCCGTATTCGCTCAGGGAGATTCGCTGTTTGAAAGCCTCCTGCTGAACTTAGTTTTAGTGGGACCGACAGTCTCGGATGAGGTCGTCCAGCAACGGCCGGTCTGGGAGTCCCCATCCCTACAGGCCTACGTCGATCAGCGCAGAAAGCAGCTGTTGCCCGATAATTTGGCAGCGCTGTATACGGATTGGTCACGCCTTCTCCATCTGGAGTGGGATGACCAGGGGCATGTCCAGATCTTTAGTGCGGGGCTGCCAATGTACAGTGCAGAAGGCGCCCTGATCGAACCCATGACCACTTGGCGTTGGGATAAAAAGATTGCGACCTTCCGCCCAGCAGCCCAGAGCCTGCACTCTTTGGGAAAGGCCATGTGGCAAAACTTTGGGCAATACGTGAAGGTGACGCAAAGTGACCAGGATCACGAACCCGACCTGGTGCGCTGGTTACAGGATCTAAAGGACCGCGGCTTGATTCCGCGGACGTAACCCTTGAATCTGGTTTCGGTGGCGCTGATTAGCGATGGTAACGCAACGTCACAATCGCCCGCGGTCGAGGTTGCCGATGATTTGCGCTTACAGGCTGCCGTGCTCCTCGATACCGACCCGACGTTTCAACGCCGGTGGCCGGTGCGTATCGAGGACACGATTCAGCTGACCCAAGCCATCGGAACGGACTATTATCATTTTGCAACGGACGTGGCGCAGATTCGTAACCTGGACAAACGACTATTTGCGAGTGGCCTGAGTGCAAAATTTTATGAACGGTTAAATGCTCCCTTCAAAGCCTGGTTAGCGGGCTTGAGTGGGGACGATGACCGTGACCAGAAGATTACTGACTGGAAGCAGACTCTTCAAACGCTCGTTTATCGGTCACTGGATGACGTTCTACAGAATACGACACCACGGGATGTCACGGGCATTGAGACCGACCACGGCCTGCTGAATATCTTCACGGCAAGTAACCGTTTGAGAATCAATGTTAGTCAACACTTGGATGCACCGAAGGGATGAACCACAGGTCATGAATCAGGAAATTAGACAGGTCACGGCGCACGCATTGAGAGCGCTTTACCAAGATGGACATCCCAATACGGCGGCCCTGGCCAGTGCACGGAGTACCACATCGTTTACGAGTCCCCGGGCGCAGGCGGTTTGGCCGGTGATGTTGGCCAGTTTGACGCCGCAGATGTTAAGTCATCAGGGTCAACCAACAGCGGCAGAGACGGCGGTGTACGCTGCCGTTCGATTATTTGCCATTCACCAGCAAGGACAAAGCGTCTGTGCTTACGCGCCCGCGATACATCAGCAAGATGATGCGACAAAGGGAACCGAATTATTTAAGGCACTTGCTGAATTCCGAAATGCGGATAACCAGCAAGCCCTTGATCGACGGGTCCGCTCGGTACTGTCAACGGGCAACGTTGCAAGTATCCTCAACGAATTATCGCATCTGGTGAAGATTCTAAAAGCCAGCAAACGGGCACCGCAGGTCGATTACGCCCAGTTGGCTCAGGACGTGTACGGCCTGCAGCAAAACTATCAGTGGGCGAATCAGATTCGGTTACGCTGGGGTGAGCAGTATTTTTGGCAAGAAAGTAGCAACACACAAACAGAAGGGAAGACTCACGCATGACTCAAACTAATTTATATATCGATCTGAACGTCTTACAAACACTTCCGCCGTCGAACGTTAACCGGGATGACACCGGTGCGCCTAAGACGGCATTGTATGGTGGCGTGACCCGGTCACGAGTTTCCTCTCAAAGTTGGAAGCGAGCAGTGCGCCAAGCGTTTGCCCAGGATGCGGTTAACATCGGCACTCGAACCAAGCAAGCGGCCCAGCTCTTAGCGGATAAGCTCACGACATTGGATTCCTCGCTTGACCAAGACGCGGTGATCGCTAAGGTGGACGCTGCCTTTAAGGCCGCAAGCATTAAGCTAAAAGACCGGGAGACGGGCGCTTTACTGTTCGTGAGTCCGGGTCAAATTGATAAATTGGCACAGTACCTTCTCGACCACGACGACTTCGATAAAAAGGAAATCAAGAAGGTGTTAAAAGGGGACCAGTCCCTGGACTTGGCCCTGTTTGGTCGAATGGTAGCCGATAATCCCGAGTTGAACGTCGACGGGGCCGCTCAAGTGGCTCACGCGATTTCAACGCACGAAATCGTGCCAGAATACGATTACTACACGGCGCTAGACGATCTGCAAGGCGATGATACCACGGGGGCCGCGATGCTGGGGACCATTGACTTTAGTTCGGCGACCCTTTATCGCTATGCGAACGTCAACATGACTGAATTAAGGAATAATCTGGGAGAGACCGATGCCGTTCAGGGAGCGGTGACCTTTATCAAGGACTTCTTGCTCTCGATGCCTACCGGGAAGCAAAACACGTTCGCAAACAAGACGTTACCAAGCTACGTGATGGTGACATTGCGGTCGGATACGCCGGTTAACCTGGTCTCGGCTTTTGAACAACCCGTCTCCTCACGTCAAGGATACTTACCGGAATCGATTCAACGGTTAGAGGCGGAGTACCAGTCAACCCTGGCGTTCGTTGATCAACCGTTACTGTCGGTCGTTTTGAGTCGAGAAGCCTCCAAGGTCGAGAATCAGGTTGATAATTTGACGGCGCTATTGCAGCAGGTCACGGATGGGTTAGCGAAGGCGGTCCAGCATGAAAACATTAACGATTAGACTAACGGCGCCGTTACAGGCATACGGTAACGAGGCCACGTTTGATTGGCGGACGACCGACCCGGCCCCGACCAAAAGTGCCATCATCGGGATGGTGGCGGCAGCTCTGGGCTATCAGCGAACGGATCCACGAATCGTTGCCCTTAACGGCCTCAATTTCGCGGTACGGCTCGACCAGCCGGGTCGCACGTTGACGGATTACCAAACGGTCGAATGGAAGCCCGGAACACGGAAGATCACCCACCGAGAGTATCTTCAGGATGCGGTATTCGTCGTTGCGTTAGGTAGCGACGATGAGCAACTGATAACGGCGATTCAGAGGGCCTTGCGCCATCCGCAGTTTCAACTGTATCTCGGCCGGCGGTCCAATGCGCCGGCGGGGGTTTTACAAATGGAGACGTATGCGGCGCAATCGCCGGTGGAGGTCTTAGAACAGTTGTCGTGGCGCGCAGCGGATTGGTATCAACGGCGATACTGGCGCCATGCCGAGAGTGTCCGCGTTGAGATTATTGCGGATGCCGACTTATTGCCCCACCAGCATAGTGGGCTGGCGCGCGACCGGGTGGTGTCCTTTGATCAGCGAGATCGGCGTTACGGGTATCGCGCCGTCGCAACGGAAACCATCACACTACGGCCGACGGCTTCTCAGCAAGCTGATACCGAACATGATCCCTTCAGCGTTTTGTAGAGAGGAAGGATGACAGAATGTATTTATCAAGAGTCGAGGTGGATACGGCGAATCGAGCCAAGACCCGCGATCTGACCCATTTGGGAACCTTTCACAACTGGGTCGAACAAAGCTTTCCGGCGGAGATTGCCGCGGGAAAGCGACAGCGCCATTTATGGCGGTTGGATCAATTAGCCGGCAAACGCTATCTATTAGTCTTGAGTCAGGATTTACCGGATCCCGCGGGCTTGCTCCGCTATGGGGTTGCCGGAACGGTGCAATCCAAAGCGTATGATCCACTGCTGGCTCGTGTTCAAGCGGGCCAACTTATGCGCTTTCGGTTAACGGCGAATCCGTCGTACCGGATGAAACGACCGGGCGAGCGTCAAGGTCGCGTGGTCCCCCATATTACGGTGGAACAGCAGCGGAAATGGGTAGAGGATCGCGCCGAAAAGGCGGGGTTTCAGTTGGTTGACCAGCAGGATGTTGACGGTAATGCGGCGTTTTCCGAGCCGGCGTTTGACATCGTCAGTCGTGACTGGCCCATGCTCCACCGCAAGCAAGGCCGCGGCGCACGGTTGAGTCGGGTGACGTTTGAGGGAGTGCTTCGCGTAACCGACGCGGTGACCTTTCGTCAAACCTTAACGACAGGTCTGGGTCGGGAAAAAGCCTTTGGCATGGGCCTGCTGACGGTCATTCCGGTGAACTGACCATGGCCAGAAAAATGGGCGCTAAGAAGCCGGAGCTGTCGGAGCTGGGACGCGTTCGCGACCGGGTGACCTTTCTGTACCTGGAGCATGCTAAACTGAATCGTCAGGACAGTGCGATTCGCGTGACGGATCAGCGAGGGACCGTTTTTGTGCCGACGGCCATTATTAGTGTACTTATGTTGGGGCCAGGTGTGGATGTGACCCACCGGGCCATGGAATTGATTGGTGATTCGGGCCTGGGCGTCGTCTGGGTAGGCGAATGGGGCGTGCGAGAGTATGCACACGGGCGCGCGTTAAATCGCTCATCCGCGTTGCTGGTGGCCCAAGCCAAACTTGTGTCCAACCAGCGGTCACGGCTGGCCGTGGCCCGCAAGATGTATCAGCTGCGCTTTCCGGATCAAGACGTTTCCGACCTGACCATGCAAGAATTGCGGGGAAAGGAAGGTGCCCGGGTACGGCGGGTGTATCTGGCGCAATCGCAACAAACGCACGTTGCCTGGACCCGACGGGAGTATAATCCGGATGATTTTGAGGCGAGTTCGCCGATCAACAAGGCGTTGACGGCGGCGCATCAGGCACTGTATGGGCTCAGCTATAGCGTGATTGTTGCTCTGGGGGCGTCACCCGGATTGGGATTTGTCCATACGGGACATGATTTGTCCTTTGTGTATGACTTCGCGGATCTTTATAAGGCACAGGTGTCGATTCCAATCGCGTTTGCGGTAACGGCCAAGTATGGTGAGGATTCGGATATTGCGGCGAAAACCCGGTTAGCGATGCGCGATGCCTTTGTTGATGGTAAATTGTTGTCCCGAATGGTGACGGATCTGAAAGCGTTGCTCGGTGTTGAAGCCGACGCAACGGGGGCAGACCTGATCAGTCTCTGGGATGACCGACTGGGGCTGCAGAAATTCGGCGTCCAGTACCATGAAATGGAAGAGGATGAGACCGAATGATTGTCATCACGTTGACCAAGGTCCCGGCGGCACTAAGGGGTGATCTGACCAAGTGGTATCAGGAAATTCAAACGGGGGTTTACGTGGGAAACGTGAGTGCCCGGATCCGGGACCAGTTATGGGAACGCATTTTAAAAACCATTGGTCAGGGCGAGGCAACCATGGTGTATAACGCCCAGAATGAACTCGGGTACCAATTTAAGACGACGCGGCAGGATCGCCAGGTCGTTGATTTTGATGGGATTCCACTGATGATGCATTTAACGGTGGCCCCGGGAATTCCCCGACATGGGTTTAGCAAAGCGGCAAAATTCCACCGAGCACGGGTGATGACCCGGCAGACCAATCAACCACGCCTCCATAAAGAAACAGCAGTGGTCGCGGTTGACGTTGAGACGACGGGATTAAATCCCTTCCAGGACGTGATAATATCGATTGGGGCGGTGAAATCGGGGGCCAATGGGGATGGCGACACTCTTTACCGGTTGATTCAGATTGAGCGCCCAGTTCCACCAGCGATTACGAAGCTGACGGGCTTAACAACGGAGATGCTGATGGAGCAGGGAGTGCCGTTAAGTAAAGCTCTGGCAGACCTGCGCCAGTTTGTGGGGTCGGCACTGATTGTCGGGTACAATTACCAGTTTGACGCGTCCTTTTTGGCTAATGGGTTTAGACGCTTGGAGCAAGCTGATTTAACCAATACCACACGGGACCTTTTACCGATTGTGAAAACGGCTAATCAGTTCTTAGATAATTACCGTTTGCCAACGGTGTTGGCGGCTTACGATATTTCAAATGAAACTCCGCATCAGGCTTTGGCGGATGCGCGCGCCACGCTGACCCTCGCACACAAGTTAATGAAAACAGGCGATTTGTCGATTTGAGAATGCCGGTATGACAGGGATCCTTTAGTGTATTCCCCACACGTGTGGGGGTGATCCCGCCGGCGAAAGTTACGTCGTGAGAGCCAAGGAGTATTCCCCACACGTGTGGGGGTGATCCTACGCCCCGGCACACGATGAAAGTCAATCTGCGTATTCCCCACACGTGTGGGGGTGATCCTCCGTTGGCTTTTCTGCTACCCAGGGGGATGCAGTATTCCCCACACGTGTGGGGGTGATCCCAAGTTTTCGTGTTGCGGGAAGTTCTTCCCGGTGTATTCCCCACACGTGTGGGGGTGATCCCCATTACTTCACCGCCCTTACACCGACCAGGCGGTATTCCCCACACGTGTGGGGGTGATCCCGTTTTATAATCATTTTTATATTCTCGATCAAGGTATTCCCCACACGTGTGGGGGTGATCCTGTATTTATCTTCGGCCATACTGATAAGGGGCAGTATTCCCCACACGTGTGGGGGTGATCCCAGCATACCGCAGAGCGGCGGGCTTTGGAAGGGGTATTCCCCACACGTGTGGGGGTGATCCTACCACTTTTGGCATCGGATAGATCACGATAACGTATTCCCCACACGTGTGGGGGTGATCCTAGGTGTGGCCGACGAGGTGCTTAGTGTAATCAGTATTCCCCACACGTGTGGGGGTGATCCTGACGGGCCGGTCAGCGTCGATATTAAAAAGTTGTATTCCCCACACGTATGGGGGTGATTCTTCGGCATCCAAAGACCGATTGCCATCATAAGAGTATTCCCCACGCATGTGAGGGTTAATTTCAACCTGCTTCCATCTCACCCCTTAGCCACTCATTAGCCGTCTCTTCAAAGAACTGCCGGAAAGCCACATAGGCGTAGCCCTGCCAGGATTGGCGGTTCTTGCGGTAGGCCGCAGGGATGATGCGAGCAATGGCTGTGTGTAGATTTTCGATTAGGACCGAATTATGTTCTAGCCGCGTGGCCAAGCGACCAGAAAGGCCCAGCTGAGCCTCGGCCATGCGACAGACCGCCGCTTTGGCTTGGTAAATCACGCGCGCCATCTCATAGAGTCGTGCGTGGTCATGATCGGCTAAAGCTGCCATTAGCTGAGCTGTTGTCGTGGGGATTCCGCCCACAGTGGTGAGCGATTGGGTTAGATTGGTAAATTCCAAGTGGGTGAGTAATTTTTCAGACGGCTGGCCGACGGATGGGGCTATCTGAGACGAACTTAATGCCGCTTGGTTAGCGCCAGCTGAGGATGATTGTGCGGAAACGCTAATCGCTGGGCGCGTATTAAGTGTTTTAACTGTGCTTTTAAAAGATTGGTTTAAGGTCAAGTGATTAGTTGGCCAAAATGACCAGGCTGGTCGCGCCAATTTGTCGTGGTAGTCGTAAAGCCAGCCTTCCATTTCGGGTAAAAACAAGCAATCGCTAGCGTTTCGCCGGTGCTTTTTTAGCAAAAGTCCCATCTCTTCTAGTTGATCGTAAGCGCGTTGGACGGTCCGCGGGCTAATGAAATAGTTAGCTGCCATCTCGGGCTGGGCATAGTTGACGAAATAGGCCTGCCGAGATGCGTTAAAAAAACGGCGGCCCTGTCGGCGACTGGAAAGCATCCGGTCGATGAGGGCACTATAAATGACCGCTAGGGTTGGGTTGAGTCGGTGCTTTCGAATGAGGGTTAGGCGTAGGGCCACGTATTGCGTCTTGATCAGCATAAAACATCCTCCGAAAATTTTAGGGTTATACTCTTACTAACGAAATTTCGGGGAATTTTGTCACCTAAAAATTAAAACCACCAGTCTGCAGACCAGTGGTTTTTGATTCTTTAGAGTTAATCGGCCGAGACAGTTAGCCTACGAACAATCTCATCCCGTTGTTCGTAGGCTAATTGTTGTGCCGGTGTTTGCGGTTGATTCTCATCAACGGGCGTTAGTGTAATTGTCGAGACCTGTGAATGGCTATCACATAACGGCGCTAACGCTTTCAGACCACCATCTGCTTGTGGGGCGAGCGTGTAGTGCCGGTCTCGGAGTGCCGCAAAGTAGGTCTCGTATTTTTTCGATTCCAAGTATTAAGGTGCCAGGTGGACCGCTTCTCCTGTGGCGTGTTCGACAAGAGAGGGGTCAATCCAAAATGCATGGGCTTTTAGTTGTTCCTCCATGGTCAGGCTTCCCTTCGGTTTTGTGTGATTAATTCCCTTAGAATTAACTTATCCATCTCCAGTATAGCCAACTAGGCCCCAAGTCATGAGCAAACGGGCTTGGGACCTAACTTAGTTTTGGGGACCATTTTGGTGCATGCGACAAGCGTTAGGGCTGAACCGTCTTAGCCGCGCCGGGGGTTAAAGGAGAGCAGCCGCCTTTCTGCCAGAGGGGGGCGAATTAGCCGTGGTATAATGGTCCCATTGACTTAAACGAGGTGGCAACATGCGAAAAATTGCGATTCTATCGGACGTTCACGGTAACGTCCACGCCCTACAGGCGGTGATCAACGACGCCCATCAGGCCGGGTGTACGGATTTTTGGTTTCTGGGGGATCTCTTCGTGCCGGGGCCGGGCGCGCACGACCTGCTGGCGTTACTCGACGCGCTGCCCATCACGGCCTACGTGCGGGGCAACTGGGAACACGGTTTGCTAGAGACCCTGGACGGCCAGATCGACCAAACGGATCCCAGCGACGTATACGAATCACTGATCGACGATTATGTGCGGCAACACCTGTCGGCTGACGAGGTCGCCCGGCTACGGCATCTGCCCTTGACCGTGACCCGAACGATTGAGGGCCTCCGGTTCCAGCTGAGCCACAATCTGCCCACCAAGGACTCCGGCCACACGCTCAGCCCGACCGGGGACCAGGCGGCCTTCGATGGCCTGGTCGCGCCCGATGTCGACGTTGCCGTGTACGGCCACGTACACCACCAGCTATTTCGCCAGAGTACCCAAGGACAGTTCATTTTGAACCCCGGAACGGTGGGGATGCCGTTCCCGCATTGGTCGCGATTTGCGCACGACTTACGCGCCCAGTACGCTATCGTGACGACCCACGGACGCGCCATGCCCGACGTGACCTTTCGCAAGGTGGCGTACGACGGCGAAGCGGAATTGGCGTTGGCCCAGCGGCAACACCTGCCGTATGTCGACCTGTACGCCGAGCAGTTACGCACGGGGGCGGTCCACACCCATGACCTGGATCGGTTAGCCCACGAAACGCAGCGCCTGGGGTACCAAGACCGCCTGCAGGCCATCGTGGCCCGGTATTCGGCCGCTGACCATGATTGAAGCATAAACTTGATGATGGCACCCGTTCTACCCGTTTTACCGGGATGGAGCAGGTGCCTTTTTATTGTTGTGTAGAAGGTTTTTTGAATAGACGTTTTTGGGGGTTGATATTTCAATAAAAACAATTACAATTATAACTAGAAAGCATTTATCCACATTGCCAAAAGTGTGAGAACTAATCGGGATGTGGTATGAGGAGCCGGCGATATTTTGCGGGCAGTCATTTGTGATTAAAATCACTTGTAAGGGGTTTCAGATCACGGAGCTGTGAATCGTTGGCCAGTTTGGAGGGAGTAACATGAAGCAAAAGGCAGCACAGATGACGACCAGTGTCCATTATAAAAGCTATAAGGCCGGGAAACGGTGGCTATACGCCACGCTCGGCGTCACGGCATTGGGAATCGGGTTGATGGGCCCCGCCCAGGCAAACGCTGACACGGCGGCCGATGGTTCGACCGATGCCGCGCAGGGAACGGTCAGCGACCAACCGGTGGATACCACCAGTCAAACGGTGACCTTACCGGTCGCACAGACGGCGCCTGCAGCAGCGGACGCACCAACCCAGGAGACGGGGAACGCGGACGACGAATCACCCGAAACGACGGATGCGAACACGCCTGAAACCAATCCCCAAGAAACCGAAACGGCCGGACAATCGACCCCGCAACCGGAAGCGGAAGCTGACCCGACACCCGCGGCCGAACCCGCAGCGCAGGCGCAAACCACGAGTCCGGCGCCCGCCGTCGACAAGGACCCGGGGGCGACGGATAAGGTGGTGGATACCAACGTTGATCTGACGGCCCAAATCAAGGCCACGAATGATCAGGGGACGACGATTTCACAATCGACCGACACTAACAATGCCGGCGTCATCGTGAACGCCAACGCAACCGATATCACGGCCGTTTATACCATGAAAAATTTAACGGATAACGACCAAACGATTTACTCCACGTTGCTGTTGCTGCCGAAGTATTACGAAGCGGCCAGCGCCACCAGTCAGGTCGTGGTGGCCGACAGTTTCAATATCAATGAGCTGGTCAGCAGTTTGCCGGCGGGCTTGCAGATGTCCTTTGCGGTCGAAAATGGTAACTACAAGAGTTACGCCGACCTTTTGAAGGCCTACCCGGACTTCCAGTTGGCCGATCTGAAGCAGATCCGCCTGGATGGGACCCTCGGTGCGAACCAGAGCGTCACCATCAACGTGCCCCTAACCGCCCTGAAGAAGGACCTTTACACGATCAGTGGGGTCGAAAAGGTGGGGGCCATGAACATCATGAATAACACCAACGGCGGCGACCTGGCCTTCCGCTTCGCCGAGCAGCTGCCCGACGTGGCCGGACAGTACCGCGCGGTAACGGCCGTTAAGCTGAACGAGCTCTACGAATCCGTCCCCAACGATATTCAAGCCCTGATTCCCGAGGTCAAACCCGGCGACGTCAGCTATAACAACCTCTATAATCCGGGCAGTCCCTCGGCCGACCATTTCTACACCGGGGGCTACGTCTCCGTCGACCTGGCCGCCACGGGAATCGCTGATCTGGTGAAGGATCACGGCTACTCGGTCCTGTTGAACGCGGACGGTACGCCGCAAAGCACGTACCTGTATCAGAACAAGGCGGACCAACAGGGCGGCAGCGATTCGGGCCCGGCCATCGTGGGCGGTGACGGCAGTGCGGCCACGGGCACCTATGCGCCGCACGTCTACATCACCTTACGGAAGGTCCTGACGGCAAAGGACAGCACCCTGAAGGTCGGCGACCAATGGACGGACCTGGACAACTTTGTCGCGGGGCTGGACGATGCCGACGCGCCGCTTACGGCGGACCAGGTCGGTGTCCAGGTGCAGGACCCGGACGGCATCATGCAGGCGGGCAAGGCCGTCCGGTCGGGGGACCTGACGGTGACGTACAGTTACCAGGTCGCTGCCGACTACTATGGCAAAGGCGAACCGTACATTGTGACGGTCACGGCCAAGGTTCACGTGGACCCGGCGGCCGACGGTGGCAATCAGGGCGGTGGGTCGACCACGACACCGACCGACCCGGGGGACAATGGCGGCTCGACCACGACCCCCACTGACCCAGGCGACAATGGTGGGTCGACCGTAACGCCCACTGACCCAGACAATAACGGTGGGGCAACGACGACGCCCACCAATCCGGGCAATAACGGCGGCACGACCACGCCAAGCCACCCCACGACCGGTGGGAGCGCGGCGGATGCCAATCGGCCAACGGCTCAGCAGCCCGGCAACGCACCGCAACCGGCCAAGACGGTCAACCAGGTGACGGCCAGTCAAACGCAACGGGGTGGCGCCGCCGCTACCGCCACGACCATCACGGCACGGGCCGCGGGTCGGGTGACGCAGCTGGCCGCTTCCGCGGGGGCAAACTCCGCGCCGACCTCCGCACAGGCAACGCAGCAGTCGGCGGGAATGACCGCCACGACGTTGCCGCAGACCGGTGAGCGCGCGGCCAGCGTGAATCCGTTGGCGGCGGGGGTTCTGCTCCTGCTGACCACGCTAGGTCTAGCGGGCCGGCGGAAACACCGCAACAGTTAATTGAAGAAGGCAGATGAAAAGCCTGAGCGACCAGTGAGATTGGTTGCACAGGCTTTTTTGTGAATAGTGCGTTGGACGAAAAATTCATGTTCGCAATTGTTTTTTTGGATAATTAAACTATGATGGTAGCTGAGGAGGGGAGCGCCATGTTTAAGATGGTTCCATCCAACCAAGAAAAATGTGTATCTGTGGGGACTCGTGATTTTCTATGGATTGATTCTCATGGTGACGCCGGCAATCATTTCCGTGAGTGCCGGTGTGGAACGGGGGTACCTGATTGGTTTGCTGATATTGCTGGGGTACGCCCTGTTTAAGGCGATTTGTGGCATTGTTTTCAACCGGTTTTACACCGATGGCGGCATTTTATCGGTGGCCTTCGTTGAGATTTGCTTCTTCTGGCTGTTTTTATCCCTGGTCTTGGCCTAGACACACCAATGGCCTCACAATCTGCGCGGTTGTGGGGCCATTGATGTGTCGTCTAAAAGAACAGGTAATACAGCCCGCTCAACCCGATAAACCCGTAGATCCAACGCTTCAGCGTATCCGGATTCAGGCGATTCAGGAGGTGCGCGGCGATGATGGTCCCGAGGCTGGCGGCCACCATCCCTAGCAGAATCTGGGGGATCAGGTGGACCGTCAGGATGCCGGTGGCGACCCGCACACTGGTGATGTACAGCGTGTCGATCAGGAAGAATCCCTGAATATTCGCGATGTAGTCGGGCATCGACGTGGAGAGCGACAAGAAGTACAGGGCCATCAGCGGGCCCCCGATGCCGAACAGACCGTTAAAGAAGCCCGAAATGACCATAAAGCAGACCGCCACGTACCAGGGGTAGCGCCGGTCGCCCGCGCCCTTGGCCAGGGTGAAGTAGGCGCACAACGCCACCAGTAACCCGCCTAACAGCATGCGCAGCAGGTGGCTATCGAGCACGTGCCCCAAATGGACCGACCAAGTCGCCACCGTGGCGTAGATCAGGAAGGGGCCGATGATCCGTTTCAGCTGTAAATGGTGCCGGTAACGCAGCGTCAATCCCAGCACACTGGTGAACATAATGACACCGCCGACCCCCGCGGCCTGGGCCATCGGCAGGACCGACGGGAAGAAGATCATCATGATGATGACCGCGCCGAACCCCGTTAGCCCTTGGACCAGCCCCGCTAGTAGGGCGGGAAAAACAATCAATAACCAGGTCACACGACCCGCCTCCTCATGAAAGATACTAAGACTAGTGTGCCGGATAATGGGGGAACCTGTCAATGCCCACCACTGATTCGCCTACGCGGCTGGTTCGGTCAGTTGACCAGCCGAGTCTGTCGGCTGGGGCCGGAAAACAGTGGCTTTTGCCTCAAATAGGGTAAACGGTTTAACTGGTATTAGCCGGGGCGATGGCGCTCTTTAACGGTTGAATTGACCGAAAAACGGGCTTTCTTGCAGATTAATTGTTGGTTTACTCGCTTGCACATTTAACCACAATCGTCACAATTAAAGATGGAACCGCTTTCAGCAATTTGATATAATAAGACCCATAAACTGATGACAGCCGAAGTAAATAAAGGGGGAGTTTATCATGCGAACAGTCGAACCATGGCAGCGGTGGCTCTTAGCGGGCGCCGTTGGAACCGTTTTGACGGTGGGAGGCCTGACCACCACCGTTCCGGCCCAAGCCGCGGATGAGGCACCGACCAGCCAGACGGTGAGTGCCGACCACGCGGACGAGGACCCGGTCACCTTTGAAGACCCGGCGCTCGCCACGGCAGTCGGCAAGGCCGTCGGGGCCACGGGGGCCGTGACCTACGGCGATATCCGCCACTACCAGGGTAAGCAGCCAGACGTGGACGCGGTCCAGGGCAACATCACGTCCTTGACGGGGCTCGAAAGCCTTCAAGAACTCCCCGCCGGCATTGGCATCGCGATTCAGATTCACCTGACCAAGGGCGTCTCCCTGGCGGTGTTCCAGAATCTGGCGGTGTCGGGAAGCCTGACGATCGTGCAGGATGGGATGCACGACGGCGACCTGGCCGCCCTGAACACGATTCGGGTGCTGGAAGATCCCTCCGCGTACGGCTACCGACAGATCTGTCTGGCCGGTGAGAATCAGTACCGGAACTACGGGGGCCTGACCAATGACGATATCCCGCAGCTGGCGCCGTTATTGACCCAGTTTGCCAACCTAGAGCACAAGAACGTCAACGGGGCGATGCGCTTCACGTTCGCCAATCAGCAGCTGACCGACTTCTCGGTCTTTCAGTCGTATGGCAAGATCGACCTGCTCGCCTTTGGCCAGTACCAGGTCTTTTGGACGCCCGTGACCTACATCGATCCGGAAACCTATGACCCGACCACGGCGTACCGCTTCCCCACGCAGGTCAAGGGGCTGGAAGGCGAACCGATTCAGACCAGCACCCACGTCTTTTACAACGACACGGGCACCTACGTGAAGGACGGGACCGACGCGCTGGTTCAGGGCCTGAATAAGACCCTTAACTGGGTGATCCTGGACCATCAGTACAATAACAGCAACTATCCCGACCTTGACCCCATCGTCTACGCGGATGGCAGTACCCTGGTGGCCGATGGGATGCAGTACTACGCGCTGAAGTGGGAGGCGGAACCGGAAGAGTCGTCCAGCTCGTCGACGACCACCGGGGGTGGCAGTGGGTCCGCCACCACGCCGATCGACCCCGGCACGCCCAGCACCACCGAGTCCTCGACGGCCACGTCCAACGCGGATTCAACGGTGACGGCGGGGTCCGCCGCCGACCAGATCACCGGGACCCCGGCCACGACCGGGAGCGTGGTCTACGCCGTCAAACCAATCTACCTATACCGCAACGCGACGTTTAAGAATCGTGAACGGCTGGCCAAATACGTGCAGCAGCCGCGGATCAACCGACCGATGTTCGTGGTCAAGGGCTATGCCCGCTCGGCCAACGGCACGTTGCGGTACCGCGTGACCGACGTGAACCACCGGAGCCAAACGGCGGGGAAGACCGGGTACATCACGGCGAACCAGCGCTACACGTTGCCGGTCTACTACCAGGCCAAGCACGCCAAGATCACGGTCATCAATCCGGGTGGGGTGAACGCCTACCGGAAGGCGGACCTGAAGGGCGCGGCGGTGCACTACCGGCAGGGAACGGTCTTGAAGGTCGTGGGCCTGCAGCAGCACCGCCTGACCACCCGGTTCAAGTTGAGTAACGGCCGTTACGTCACGGCGAACCGAAAGCTGGTCTTAGCGGGCACGCAGGCCACGCCAAGGGCTCTGCGGACCAAGACAACGCTCAACCGGTACCGAACGGCGAACCTGACGAGTCGAAACGGCCGGTTCGCGGCGGGCAAGCACCTGTCGATCCTGGGGTGGACGTACTCCCATCCAAATGATTTTGGCACGCGGGGGACCCTGCGCTACCGGGTCGCCGGCGGGTACGTGACCGCCAATCGAAAATTTATTCAAGTTATTCAATAACCCATCTAAGCGTCTCCCAGTCCATCAGCCGGCCGGGAGGCGCTTTTTTAGGTGCCGTGAGTCGTGAAACCGCTATCTAAGAAATTCATAGGAAATGTTTAACGCCTTATTAGGACGGGGGCGGCCGGCCAATGCTATAACGGGAACATGCTCAAAAACAGCACAGAAAGCGAGGTGAGCGCGTGGCTGAAAAAACCAAGCATCGCTATCTTCACGAGGTGGACCTGATGCGGGTCATCTTCATCGGCGGCGTGCTCCTGAATCACACCACGACGGCCTTTGAATCCCGGCTGGTCAACACCACCAAAAGCCATCTCTTCCTAGAGGCGACCCACCTGGCGCTCCACTTTACCCGGATGGGCTTCATGTTCATGACCGGCCTAGTGCTGGTCCTGAACTACTATCATCGCGACCCGCACTGGGGGCAGTTCTGGTGGAAACGCTATACCAGTTCCGGCATCCCGTACGTGGCCTGGAACGCCATCATCATGCTGGTAGCGACCCTGATTGCGGGGGGCGGCATCGACTGGCCGGCCTACTGGGCCCATCTGGGCAACGCCCTGCAGTACGGTAACGAGTACTACATGTACTATATCCTGGTGACCTTCCAGCTTTACCTGTTGTTCCCGCTGTTGGTCCTGCTCTTCAAGAAGTTGCCCCAGCACCACCTGCATGTCCTGGGGGTCAGCGCGGTCCTGCAACTGTTACTTCTAATAGCCATCAAGTACTGGCTGCCCCAGGTGGACACCCAGCACTGGCTCTGGTGGTTCCGCAGCTACGGCAACAACGTTTTGGTCTATCAGGTCTACTTCATTGCCGGCGGCTTCACGGCGATCCACTATGACGCCGTCGTGGCTTGGCTGGAACGGCAACACCGGTTCATCGCGACGATGGCGGGGCTGCTGGCCCTGGGAACGGTGGGACTGTACTTCGGAAATCAAAACGTCTTACACCTCAGTCGGGCGGCGACGTTTTCGGTCCACCAGCCGTTGATCTTCGTCTACGACGTCTTCATGATCAGCCTGGTCTTCTGGATCGGCTTGCAGTACGCCCGGGTCCGCCAACGCGGCCTGCCCGGCTGGATCGACCGGCTGGTCCAAGCCTTCTCGAAGGTGTCGTTTGGAATCTACCTGGTCCAAAGCCTGCCGTTATTCGCCCTGTACGGGATCCTGGGACTGCTGCACGTCCCGGCCTGGGGCCTGTTACTACTATTACCGGTGGGGTACCTGTTCGTTTTAGGCGGGGCCCTGACCATTTCCTGGTTCTGTTACCGGGTGCCACCGTTCGGCGTGTTGATTGGCCGTCCGCAATGGCACCCCCTGAAAGGAGTTCTTGCACATGTCTCAAATCACGCAACGTCTCACCCAGCACCTGCAACAAGCGTCAAGTCAGAAGATCATTAAGGATGAAAGTCAAGGACGGTGGTTCAACGGCACGGAGCTGGCCGGCGACGTGGCCCAGCTGGTCGACCTGTTCCGGCAGCAGACCATTGGCCACGGGGACGTGGTGTTCGTTTGCCTCCCGAATTCGGCCGTTTATCCGGTCCTGACCCAAGCCATCTGGGAGGTCGGGGCCGTGATGCACCCGGTCGCCGCGACCACGCCGGCCGGAGAACTCCAGGCGGCGTTAAACGAACAGACTTACGCGGCGACCATCGTCAGTGATCACCTGTTGCCCGCCGCGCAGGCGGGGCGGCCGACTCGGCTGGTCGAGCTGCTGCTCAACACGGTGGATCACCTGGCCGTGGTCCGCAATCAAGCCGTCACGGGCCATCCGGTCGCCGCCCCCGGTGAAGACGACCTGGGGTTGATCCTGAACACCTCGGGGACCACCGGCAAGCCGAAACGGGTGGGGCTGACCCACCGGCTTTTATGGAACGGGGCCCAACACGACATCGCGAGTCACCGGTTGACGGCCGCCGACACGACGCTGATCACCATGCCGATGTTTCACATCAACGCCCAGGTGGTCTCGGTCCTCTCGACCCGGCTATCCGGGGGCAAGCTCGTCATCACCCCGAAGTTCAGCGCTCATAACTTCTGGCCCCAGGTACAGGCCAACGGGGTGACCTGGGCGTCGGTGGTGCCGACCATCATTAACATTCTGTTGATCAATCCGGCGGCCCGCGCCAGCTACACGGGCCAGCAACCGCTGCGCTTCGTGCGCTGCTCGTCGTTCTCCCTGCCCCGCCAGAAGCTGACCCAGTTCGAGCACGACTACCAGACCCGGGTTCTGGAAGGCTACGGCATGACCGAGACCGCCAGTCAGTGCACGCTGAACCCGTTTGACGCGCCGAAGATCGGGTCCGCGGGTCGTCCCGTGGGCACCGAAATGGCGGTACTACGCAACGGCCATTTCGAAAAGGCCGCTAACCAGATCGGCGAGATCGCCGTGAAGGGGGACCACGTCATCACCCGCTACCTGGACCCGCACCCGGATGCCTTTCAAGACGGGTGGTTCCTGACTGGGGATCTGGGGTACTTCGATGCGGACGGCTACCTCTTCATCACCGGACGCAAGAAGGATATCATTAGCGTCGGGGGCGAGAAGGTGGCGCCGGTTCACGTGGAGAACGTGCTGAGCCAGTTGGCCTTCGTCAAGGAGGTCACCGTCATCGGGACCCCCGACGACCTCTACGGCGAGCGGGTCACGGCCGTGATCATTGGTCGTCCCGGTGACCAGGAACGGCAACGCCAGGCCATCTTCACCCAGGCCCAGCAACAGCTGGCGACCTACGAGCAACCCAAGCAGGTCCTGTTCGTCCGGGACTACCCGCGGAACGCCACGGGGAAGGTCCTGCGGCCACAGCTGCGGCGCCAATTAGTCGCTGAGCTGGGAGCGGGCGCGTGAGGCCGGCGAAGCGGCGCCTGTTGAAATGGGTCATCACCCTGATGTTGGTTCTGTGGGCGGGGGTGGCCGGTTACGGCTACACCCAGACACGCACGGACACCTCGACTTCAAGTCAGCTGACCACGGTCACGATTGGGTACCAAAAGGGCGACCCGGTCGACATCGCGAAACAACGCGGTGAACTGGTCCAGAAGATGAAGAAAAAGGGGTACCAGGTCGTGTATAAGCAGTTCCAGGATGGGAGTGCCCTGATGCAGGCCCTGAAAGCGGGGAGTATCGACTACGCTCGGTTAGGAGACTCGCCACCCGTGAGCGCCATCGCGGCGGGGACCAAGTTGACCTTCGTGGCCGCCGGGTCGTCGAAGGCCCAGGGATCTGCCATCGTGATCAAACAATCGAGCAGTATCAGTTCCATCAAGGATTTAAAGGGTAAGAAGGTCGCCTACACCAAGGGGACCGCGTCCGAGTACATGCTGCTAAGCGCCCTGAAGAAGGCCGGCATGGCGAAGTCGGACATTACCTGGGTCAACATGCAGCAGTCGGCGGCCAGCGTGGCCTTTGCCAAGGGCAAGGTCGACGCGTGGGTCACCTGGGATCCGTACACGGCGCAAGCCCAACTGACGGAAAACGGGAAGATCCTGGTCACCGGTGAGGGCTTGAGTAAGAACCGGGATTACCTGGTCACCACGCCAAGTTATCAAAAGAAGAACAGTCAGGTATCGACACTGCTGACTAAGTATCTGGGTGAGGACATGCAGTGGGCCGACACCCATCATCAGCAACTGATCACCATGCTGAGCAAGTCTCTGAAGCTGTCCAAGTCCGTGGTCAAAAAGATGGTCGAGCGCCGCAGCTACACCATGTCAGCGGTGACGACTAGTGAGATCAAGGAAGAACAGAAGATTGCTGACCTGTTCTACCAGGAAGGGTTGATTAAGCACCACGTGACGATTAAGAAGAGTAATGATTAATCAAAAAAGTGTGTTCCTCGTCAGTTTAAAGTGAACCCCCTGAGTTGGAGTAAATCCAAACTCAGGGGGTTTTACTATGTT
>NZ_AZFC01000030.1 GCF_001435095.1 Levilactobacillus spicheri DSM 15429 | reverse complement strand
CTCTAAGTGCCTCCTTCGCTTCTGCTTGGTGTTCCCGTGCATGTTGCGCCATGCGGCGCTTCTTCTTGCGCAGGGTTGACTTCTTCGTATGTTTCCGCTGTTTAGCCACGGGCGTTCGCCTCCTGCTCTGTAACCAAGTTCTGGGAATTTTCAATCAAATACCGGTTAACAAACTCAGACATAAGGGCCACTAGTGCAGCTCTGTCCCCGGTCCACAAATCCGGAGCCTTAGCAATTTCATCGAACAAGTCGCTAATCATAAACGGTAGTGCCGCTGAGCTTCTGGGCATATCGACATGCACCCCGTCCTTTTCAAACGAGACAATCAACCGTTGTGGGCCAAATTCCTCGAACTTCTGGGCAACGATGTCGTCGTCCTTGTCTGCTTCCAATACGGCTTGCATGGTTTTCAGTAAATCATCGATATTCATTATTTTTCCTCCTTGGCTTCCGTGACTGTTACTTCGATTCTCGGTTCGTCTGAGTAGTACTTGCTACAGCTGACGTCCGTAATCAGGTTGTCGTCTTCCCAAATAATCCCGGTCAACGCGTCCTCAATCAGTTTGAGATAGTTGGACGCGTCAGGCTTAACAATTGGCCGGTGTTCGCCTCGTAGACGTCGCCCTCGTTCCAACTTGCTTAAGGAACGCTGAACATGCCGATAGACACGAATCTCGACCTTGAGTGGCATGTCCCGGAGCAAGCCGCCGTGATACTTCATCTTGGCCTCTTGACCAACGAAGCGCTTGTAGTCCCGGGACCGCTTGGGATCGTACGCGTGGCCGTTTGAGAATCGCGGGCGCCCGGCTGGGACTGGTTCACCGTGAATCACTAGGCGGGCCAAAGCATTCCCACGAATTCCGAACGCAGCGTAAGCTTCCATCTCACGTCGGATTCTATCGGTATCAGATGGCCAAAAAATCTCTTCTTCGTCGTCTCCTGCCGGATGGTTAATGTGCTGATGAATCAGGCTACCGTCTGGGTCCCGGTTAAGCGCCTTAACTCTCATCTCCTACACCTCCATGGCAGTCTGTTCGCCGGCCTGCTGCATCATCATCTTAGTTGCGGTTGACGGTGACCAGTCGTCGATGTACTGCATGGCCTTGTCGAAGTCCTTCTCCCGAATCTGTGTCCGGGTCCGCACACCGCAGACCTGATTCAAGCCCCCGTTGATGTCCTTGTAGAGTGCCGAACGCTGTTCCTGGGTTAGTTGTAGGTGCCGGTCTTGGATGTACTCACGGACCGCCTTAGATACCCCGTGACTGACAGACGTGTAGTCCCCGGATTCCAGCCGGCGGTTGGCCTCGAAGTCGTCCATGCGCTCCTCGACGTGGTCAATCCGGTGGTTGGCCCGGCTCCCAGTCTCAATCAACAGGTCGAGTTTTTGCTCAGGCGTCATCACCAGCTCATTTTGGTGTTTGAGTTCGTCTTGCATGGCGTCAAAAGCATCGATGTACGCAAGCTTGAAGCTGTCTGCCTTCTCACCAGTGAACCCCATCGCGATAAATGACCATCCGCTTCGATTCATGTAGTACATGTTCTGGGTCCGGCCCCGACTATCCTGGTAAGTCCCCAGTGCAAACATCTTTTGGTAATGCGCGGAATTTTCCGCCGATTGAAGTTTGTGCCGAATAGTGTCCATCACGTCCTTGTGTTGCTTGTCGAACGCCTCTGCTACTTGCAGGCTAGTCGTGACTGCCTGCCGGTTCTTCATGATCACTAAATTTTTCATTTTTAGTCCTCCTGATCTGCTAAATCCTCTGCTAGGTCGAAAATGGCTTGATAGTCACCGTCGCTAGCTTCCCAAAGCCCATAAAATCCTAGTAGATCACAGGCCACTTGAATGGCCCATGCTGGTAAATCATCATCCATGATTATTCCTCCTCGTAAAATCCATTTTCGTCGTACTTGATTGGCGACGTCTGCTTGAGATACGTCTTGTAGAAATCTGACACCGTCCCGCCGTACTTCTCAATCAAGGGAACCGTGTCATGATCAACGAGCTGACCATCAGGCAACTGCCAGCTCCAGCCATGTCGCAACTCCTCCACCTCAAGCTTTCCTTCGTCCATGTCGGCAAGGCTATCAGCCCACTTGGCGCGAACGCAGTGAATCCAAGTGAACTCAGGTTCTCCAAGTCGCTCATCACCCACAACGAATGATTTAGCCTTGCCTGGCGTCTCTGCCCACACAATCACAGCTAGCCAGCCATCGATATCCCCGTAAGTCGAGCACTTCCATGCCTTCATGCTTGTGCCTCCTCTTTCTTCGTCCGCCGTGCGTTGAACTTCTTGATTCTCGCGTCCAGTGCCGCCTGCTGCTCGGGGCTTAGCTTGCCATCCGAGACAGGCTTCTCAGGCGTGTCTTGAGCCCACGTTGGCAGTGTCTCCTTGGCAGGTGTCGGCTTGTGGCCGCTGTGCTCGCTCTTCATGCGGCGGTCGTGGTTCTCTGCTGCCTTTTTGGCTTGGTCGAGGGTGGAGATATCCCGTTTCTGCCACCCCTCGATGACTGCCCGCATGTACTTGAGTGATCCAGTGGCCTTGACCTGGTGTTCACCGGCGATAGTGATTGCGAAGTCCACCACGTCGGCAGGCAAGGCATCCAGCCACTCGTTAATCTCAGGCATGGCGATGGCGTTTGGGAATCCCCAAAGCTCGGTCCACTTGTCGATGACCTCTGCTCGGGTGATGCCCGCGTCGTCATCATCAAGGTCAGTACTAGTCAAGTCAGGGTCAGTACTAGTAAGATCTTTATGTTCTACTGGTTGACCTCCAGGTTGCCCAACTGGTTGACCTACTTTGTCTAAACTAGTTGTCCTACTTTTACTCTTACTAGTAGGGTTAACGGTTGGGTAACCAGCTACCTTACCCATTTCTTTGTAAAGCTGAATCACCCGATATTCGGGCGGTTTCACATTCTTCTTACCTTTTACGTATTTAATAAGTCCAAGTTGTACCAGTGAGTTTCTGGCTTTGTCGAGGCCCGGCTCGGATAATCCTGTCAGACTGAGCAGAGCCGAATTTTTCATGCGAAACTGAATGTCCAACTTGCCTTCATCGTTCGCGTAGTCTAGTAACTCGCGATACAGATTGTTTTGGCCGTTAGAGACGCTCGCTTCATACATTTTAAAATTGCGGTACGCTCGTCGTTGTTTGAAATAATCCATGCTGGCACCTCCTTATCTCTCGTTTGCTTCAATCTCTAAATCGTCAATTGTCACTGTGTTTTCGCCAAGCTGATGATCTGCACACCAGTCGCAGTGATTACACATCAGCGGCGGTATTTCTCCACTCTCGATGGCCAGAATTCGTGGTAAATGGCTTTTTACGTAGTCGTCCTCAATTTGAAACCGGCCTTCTTCTCGAGACAGGTCAATCGTTCGCACTGATGGGTGATTGCTTTTGCTGACCGCGATAATATAGGCATCGAAATGCTTCCCGTATGTCTGCTCGAGCAAGTGCTTGTAGATGCTCATTTGAAGCAAATACCCATAAGCAGTGACCCACAGAACCCGGCCACCATGCCGATTAGACCAGATCATCTTTAATGGGTCAGCAGTCGTCTTTAGGTCAAAGAACCGTCCGTTTTCGACGTCCAGGCAATCGATTTTGCCCTTCCACTCAGTCCCGAAAAGCTCACCGGTGACGATTGATTCATGCTCGCCCTGCCAGGCCCAATTGAAAAAGGCATCTGACCTAAGCCGTTCAATCATCAAATCTGCCTGCTTAAACTCCGCTCGGAGCTTCCCAGACTTGGTCAGGACCTTTTCCCCGGCTTCCTGTTTAAACTCCTCGTGAGCCGCCTCAGACTCAACGGCTGAATGGACCCAGTTTCCGACTAACAGTGGTGTCTCGTTGGTGTCCGATAGCCCGTTGCCGTTCAGGGTGGCCATGGTGGCCGCTTCGCACTTCATGAAGCTTTTGAAAAGTGAAACGGACATATAAGGCCAGTCAGTTTCGGTGTCATAGTAGTTCGCCTTGGTCAGCTTGGGCAGTGGCACTCTTTGCCTTGCTGGAACGTCCTTTAGCATCCGTCTTAGCCCCCTTATCGTCCGTTGGCTTAGTCGGTTTCGTCTCCGTCTTCTTATCCTTATCGAAGTCCTTAGCTACCGCTGACTGCTTTTTATCTCCTGCCTTCGGATCAGTTAGTTTTTCGAACCAGTCATCGACTTTAGAAGCCTTTTCATTTAAGCTATTAAAGATTTGAACCAATTTAACGTAGTTGCTTTCTGAAAATTCGCTAGCCGGATAACCGAAGTACTCTTCAATCTGCTGCTGAGTGACGTCGTAAGTGTCCTTAAACCCATTAAAAGCATTGGCGAGCCGTTCCTTCATTGGGGCGGTATTATTACCTTTCAAGGTCTTGTCACACTCGTTGACGGCATCTTCCACAACATCACCAGGGACAATTTCCAGGATGCAGGCCCGGACACGTCGTGAAGCGTAGTTGGCAACTAATTCGTAGATGTCTCGGGGATCCGTGAGGTGTTGAACGCCTTTCTTGGTCACGCGTTTATGAGGCACTTGGAAAATACGTTCTGTACGCGTATTGGTCTCAACGTCCCAAGCGTAGGCCATAGCAGTTGAACTCTTTTCGTCAGAATCAAGCTCCTTGAACCCGTAGGCCATGTTGCCCCAATTTTGGGCAATTACTTCCGCCAGCCGGATTGAAGGACCGGTGACATTCTGACCTCCACGTGGATAGGAATAGGTTGCGGTCAGTGCCAGAGACTGCCGTTTGCAAGCATCTTCAATGTTCTTTTGCGCTTGGAATTGATTGCGGGGGAACTGCTTGGCCATAAAGATCTGGCCCTTTACTTCCTCCATTTCACGGCTAGCGTTGGTAATTCCCGCCGCGTTGGTCGGGGCTACGTTGCCGTTCATCACTTGAGATTGATTGAATTGTTGTTGCATTTCGTTCGCCATGATTATTTGACCTCCAATTATGGGTTCCACTTGGCTAAGGCGTCCTTAGCACTGTATAGGCGATTCAAATCGTCGTCGGTGACTTGGTACCCCGG
>NZ_AZFC01000029.1 GCF_001435095.1 Levilactobacillus spicheri DSM 15429 | reverse complement strand
TTGTAGGCAATCCCCACCACATGGGCAACTTGTTCAGGGGACCACTTCTGGACTTGAATCTTTCCCTCGATCAAGTGTTTAAGGTTTTTAGTGAGCGAAGACTTCCGCCCCCGTTGACTAACCTTTCGTTCAAAGTCAGTTTGCGCTAGCCCAGCCTGGTACTCACTATTTAGCCGGTGAAGTTCGTTAAAGATGGTGGTCTTACTAAAGCCTAAGTAGTTAGCGATGTATCGCAAGGAACGTCCTTCATTATGAAGCGTTTCAATGACAACACGGTTCTGGAATGATAAAATAGTGGTGCTCATCAAGGTCCTTCTTTCTAATGGATTGTGTGGTAACACCAGTAAAGACCTTGATGGTTTTTTCTGTCCACTTAAATGTTCAACTTAAATTTTACAATCTGCC
>NZ_AZFC01000004.1 GCF_001435095.1 Levilactobacillus spicheri DSM 15429 | reverse complement strand
TTGACTAACCCAACTCAGACACTGAATTGGCTGAAAGCCAAAGTTTCCTAAACTTTGCTTTCCTGCCTAACGGCGAGTGACGGGGTGAGTTTGAGCGGGTACTCCCGCTCATTTGTGCGGTCAAGCTGGCACAGCTTGGACTGGGTTCGGGGCGTCAGCGCCCGAGGGCTTAGAAACTGGTCGATTTTGACCAGTTTCTTCTTATCTTGATACTATTAGAAACAACGTCATTTTAAAAAACTGGGATAAACCCTTGACACAACTGGGCTTAGGCGTATTATGAGTTTATAAAATGAATAAAGAAAAAACCCACGTGAGAATTCCTAGTTTGGCGACCCGGAACACGTGAGTTAATCTTGAATATTCGTATTTACTAGACATAGTTTAAAGCTTGAGTTAGTGAGCGTCAAGCCCTTAGTTTTAGTAAATACATAAAAGATTAGCTCTTCTCACGTGGTTGGATGAGAGGAGCTTTTTAGTTTGGCTGATAGAAAAGTTTTAGTTGATCGATCGCAGTCGGGAAAAGTACGGCCATGGCGAGAACATAAGTTAGAGAATTTACAGTATGGTGATTATTTACAAATGTTGCACTACAAGAAAGCCCATCGAGTTAAAGAGTGTGGTGAAGTATTACGTTTTGTGGAAGATAAAAATGGTCACAAAAAATTGGCTCAGACTTGGTTTTGCCATTCCCGTTTGTGTCCGTTATGTAATTGGCGGCGGTCAATGAAACAATCTAACCAGTTAACTCAAATTTTGACAGAAGCAGTTAAACAGCGAAAAACAGGTCGGTTCTTGTTTTTAACGTTGACGGTAAAGAATACTACAGGGGATTTGTTGAAGAGTGAGTTACGGCAGATGGGACGAGCCATTGCAAAAATCTTTCAGTATAAAAAAGTGGCTAAAAATTTGTTGGGTTATGTACGTTCAACTGAGGTTACCATTAATCACGAAGCAGATCAGCCGATGTATCACCACCATATGCATGTTTTGCTTTTTATGAAATCGAGTTATTTTACAGGAACTGATAATTATATTTCACAAGCAGAATGGACCGGGTATTGGCAACGAGCGATGAAATTAGCTTATGTGCCGGTTGTGAATGTTGAAGCGGTTAAACCGAATGTGAAACGCCAGAAAAATTCCTTGCTGGCTAGTGCCCAAGAAACGGCTAAATATCAGGTAAAGTCCAAAGATATTTTAACTAATAATCAAGAACAAGATCTACAAGTAATTGATGATTTGGAACAAGCTTTGGCTGGTTCCCGGCAAATTAGCTATGGGGGGTTGCTGAAAGAAATTCGCAAGCAGTTGCAATTAGAAGATGTTGAAAATGGCGATTTGATTAATACGGATAGTGATGATCAAGAAACTGATCAAGTAGTGCGTGAAATTGTTGCTAAGTGGGATTATCAACGTAAGAATTATTTTGTTTGAGCAGAACTTGGTGGATTGTCTATATTAAGATTGATGGGGAAATTATACGCTCATAAATATTTTTGAAAGTGATGTGTTTTTGTTATGAATAATTCTTTTTGGGGTAAACTTCTGGACATTTTGACTGATGGAAAGCATCTATTTTTTACTTTTGCTGTCGCACTAAGCTCATTTATTATTTATTATTTTGGGCTTGTACCTCAATATAATCGTTATCTTGTTGCTTGTTCTGTGGCATTTTCTCTTTTGTTTTTTGTTCAGATGGTTATTAGTATTTTTTATTGGACGGTAAATATCATTTTAAAGCATAGAAGTGTTGAGAGTTTAGTTAATGATCCTTATTGCTTAAAAGTATTATCTGATCTTTATAAAAGTAATGGTAATCCTTTGGATTTGGACAATTTGAATGGTAAAGTCATTTCTTTGTTAAATGCCGGCTTGATTTATAAGGTCAGAGAAATACCTCTGCAATTTCATTATGGTTTTGATGAAGTAGGCCACGAATATTCCTCTTACAACATTACATCTTTAGGAGAGAAATATTTGATACGAAGACTAGAAAGTAAGTAGTAATTAACTGTCTTTTGATAATCATTGGGAGCTAAAGCGACCTTTGATTATTTTTTTGCCAACGGCAAAAATGGCCTCGCAGAGCCCAAACTTTACAAGGTAAAGTATATTGGGCTATACCTTGCATGGAGGTTTGCCGAATTCTGTGCTATGCTCTAACCAAATTTATCTGTTTGGGAATGGAGTGGTTAGATGAGTTATTTAGTTGCTAATATGCAGAAATTGAAAGCTGACAATCTGGTTGGTTTGGGTAATCATGATCAACGTCGAACACAGAATCACAAAAATACCGATATTGATGTTGATCGTTCTGCTTTAAATTATGATTTGGTTGCTGGTCGGACTAATCATTTCAAAACGGATATTGAGGCTTATATTAACGAGCATAAAACCAGTCAGCGAGCAGTTAGAAAAGATGCGGTCTTGGTCAATGAATGGATTATCTCAAGTGATCGTCATTTCTTTGCCGATTTAATGGCGGCTGATACGCGCAAATATTTTGAAACGGCTAAGGAATATTTTGCCAAAAAGTTTGGTGAAGAAAATATTCGTTATGCAATTGTTCATCTTGATGAGAGCACCCCACATATGCATATGGGGATTGTCCCGTTTGATGATGAACATAAATTGTCTGCTAAACGAGTTTTTAATCGCACAGCTTTGCGAGATATTCAAGATCAATTACCGACTTATTTACAACAGCATGGTTTCAATATTCAGCGTGGGGTTCAAGAATCAGAACGTAAAAGTTTAACGGTACCAGAATATAAAGCCATGCGGGAATCTATTAAGCAGGGGCAGCAAAAGTTAGCAGCGGTTGAAAATGAAACTAAACAGCGTCAAGTGAAACTTAAAACGTATCAAGCCACTAAATTTGATGTGAACAGTGTTAAAACGAAGGAATCCCGTTTCCATAAGCGGTATGTGCTGGTTGACCGTTTTGACTTTGATAAACTTAAACAGGGCGCCAGCTTAACGGATACGTATTTTACTGAAACATTGTCTCAAAGGTCTGATATGGATATTCAAAAAGACCAGTTGATCAAAGCTGAAAGTAAGGCTATGGAACTAGACATTGAGAATCGTCGTCTTCAAAAGTTAGTCGGGACGCTACAAGGAATTGTTCGGAGCGTTGACCGCTTCTTACAGCGCAAATTAGGGGTTGGCTTACCAAGTAAGTGGCTAGAACGAGCTGGACTAAAAGAACCGTCTAAAAAAGCCCCTCAGAGGCCACAGGAGCGTTCAGAGGGACAACATGATGAATTAGATGGTCCAAGTCTTTGAATTTGGTATATGGCTTTAATTTAACCGCTGATGAGTATTGGAGCTGTTTAATGGCCGTCAGTCAACGGTAAATCGAATTAAAGGGACTTACTGCTTTAGCAGTTAGTCCCCTTTTGAGGCTTTAAGGAGTTGATTGACTAACCCAACTCAGACACTGAATTGGCTGAAAGCCAAAGTTTCCTAAACTTT
>NZ_AZFC01000028.1:176531-181224 GCF_001435095.1 Levilactobacillus spicheri DSM 15429 | reverse complement strand
AAGGGTAGGACGTTGCCACGCAAACGCAAGGAACTCAGCGATGAGTTCCTTTTTTTGTACCATGCTTTTTTAAGGCGCTTCATGCATCAATGGTCCGGTCCCTTGCGGCAGATTGTTCAGTGACGGACCTTTAATCAGGCGCGATTCAACGCGGATGACCGCTATCCAAGCAGGGGCTTTCCCAGTCGAGCGCGCCAGAAACCGTTGGGTGTGCTATCATAGTGAGGTGACCTTAATCAAGCCGCTTTATCAGAACCGATTAAAAAAGAAAACGGGTGAAAGAAGTTTATGAAAAAGTACCGGAACTATCGACTGAGCCTGGGGTGGCAAATCCTCATCGGGTTAGTCCTCGGAATTATTTTTGGGGCCGTCTTCTACGAAAATAAGATGGCCATCACCGCGATGCAGAACATCGGGAACATGTTCATCGGCTTAATCCAAATGATCGTGCTGCCCATCGTGGTCTCGTGTCTGACCGTCGGGATTGCCAACATGGGCGATATCAAGCAGTTGGGCCGGGTCGGGGGCAAGACCCTGATCTACTTCGAAATCATGACCACCATCGCCATTGCCTTGGGGCTGCTGGTCGGGAACGTCTTCCATCCTGGGAGCTTTATCGACATTCACCAACTACATAGTACGGATATCAGTCAATACGTCTCTACGGCCAAATCAGCCAAGAATACGGGCATCTGGGCCACGTTGATGGGGATTATCCCGACCAACTTCTTCAAGTCCCTGGCGGAGGGTGACATGATGCCCGTCATCTTCTTCTCCGTCTTCTTCGGGTTGGGGACCGCCGCCATCGGCAAGCAGGGAAAAATCATCATCGACTTCCTGGACGCCGTCTCGCAAGTCATGTTCCGCGTCACCAACTGGGTCATGCATACGGCGCCCATCGGGGTCTGTGCCCTGATTGGGGCGACCATCGCGCAGATGGGGCTCTCGGCGCTGGCACCTCTGGGATACTTCATCTTGCTGGCCTACGGGACCATGGCCCTCTTTATCGTGGTCTTCATGGGCCTGGTCGCCCGGATCTTTGGTTTCCGCCTCTGGGACCTACTCACGGTAATCAAGGACGAAGCCGTGCTGGCCTTCTCGACCGCCAGTTCCGAGGCGACCCTGCCCCGGCTGATCGATAAGATGGACAAGTTCGGGGTCAGCCAAGGAATCGTCTCCTTCGTGATTCCGACCGGGTACACCTTTAACCTGGACGGCTCGGCAATCTACCAATCGCTGGCGGCCCTGTTCCTGGCGCAAGCCTACAACATTCACCTGAGTCTCGGCCAGCAAATCACGTTGCTGGTGGTCTTGATGATTACCAGTAAAGGGATGGCCGGGGTGCCCGGTGCGTCCTTCGTGGTCCTCTTGGCCACCGTCTCGACGATTGGGGTACCGATGAGTGGGTTGACCTTCATCGCCGGTATCGACCGCTTAGTCGACATGGGGCGGACCGCCGTGAACGTGGTGGGGAACTCCCTGGCCACGGTCGTTATCGGCAAGTCCGAACACGAATTTAGCGAGGAAAAGAGTCAAGCCTACCTCGAACAGGTCCGGCGTAAGCGGGCCTAACACGACACTGATACATTTAAAGGGTTCCGGGATATCAAAATTCCGGAACCCTTTTTTGCGTCTTTAGGGGAAATAAAAACGCACCGGCCATAATCAGCGGGTGCGTTTTATAAAAGGTCATGGTTGTGAGTGACTTACCAGCGCATTCACGCTGCGAGTGGGTCGCTTGCGGGGTGATTCCCATCAGCCCATGGGGTCGCCACGTTCACGTGAATAGCCAATGACTTGGCTTGGTAAGTGTCAATTTTCGACTGTTGCGGTTTTAAAATACCGGTCACGGGGAAACGGCGTCAGCAACACGATGTTTTCTCCCCACTGGGTTCCCCCAACGGTGAAGCACGCTGCCCACACTAGCACGTCAATGCATCATGGCGGGGCAGGACCGAGGAAACGGCGTTACTCTAGCTTGCGTTATCGATGGAACGGTCTAAAATGGCTGGTTCCCAAACGAGTACGGGAAGGTCAGGCGGTAAGCTGGTCAACTACAACGTTGACCCCGTCTGAGATAACGGCGAATCAGTCATTTTAGCTTAAAACGTGAAAGTCGAACCGCCGCATCAAGCTACGGCGTCCGGAACGGGAAAGTCAGGCTTGAGGACCGCCTCAAAGCGTCAACTCCGAGGTGGAAACCAGGGCTAGCTTTCCCTCCAGCAAGTGATCACAACACGATCCGGGGTCATCTTTAACAGTTGTCATGGTTCCCACCTCCTTTAGCAGTTTTTTGATAAATTAAAAGCGTCCAGCAACGACTAGCTGGACGCACTCGAAATCAGGCATCTTAAAAACTGGGCTAGTCGTTGAGTTTTAGCACTATACGGCGTAGTTTGTTCAACAGCTACATTAGATCAGGCCTTCAATTGACCTGAACAGCTGACTCATTGGCATCTCTCGATGTTTCTGAGCAGTAGCATTTTCCGTATAGGAGCCTCACCTAACAGCTTCTCATTTATCTTACAAACCATAGTTTACCGAACTCGCGCCCAAATAGCAAGCGAAATGCTAATCGATTTAATAAGAACCGTTCTAGGTGGCCAAAATAATGACCCATTGAATTGCTTACCCGACCGCCGAACTACTTTAGAATGATTCTTGATTAGTGTGCAAAAAGCGCGTAGAATGGACAGTGAGTTAAAGATCAAGAATTGAGGGGAGCAAGTATGATGAATTATATTGGTTCAGATTTACCCGATTTTCAAGTGAACGCCTACCAAGCGGGGGACGTGCAGCCGGTGACCAAGGCCGACCTGTTGGGTCATTGGTCGATTCTCTTCTTCTATCCGGCGGACTTTTCATTTGTTTGTCCGACCGAATTAGGGGACTTAGCGGACCACTACGCGGAATTTAAGGCCCAGAATGCCGAAATCTACAGTGTGTCCGAGGATACGGAGTTCGTCCACCAGGCCTGGCACGAACAGAGTCCCGAGGTCGGCAAGGTGGCCTACCCAATGCTGGCCGATCCCGCGGGGGTCCTGGCCCGGCACTTTGACGTGCTGAACGCGCAACTAGGGCAAGCCTACCGGGGCGTCTTCATTCTCGACCCGCAAGGTCAGGTGCGTTCCTACACCATCAACGACATGGGCATCGGCCGTAACGCCAGCGAGGTGCTGCGGACGTTGACGGCGGCTCAATTCGTGGCCGAACACGGCGACCGGGTCTGCCCCGCCAACTGGCACCCGGGTGACGCGACCCTGAAGCCGGGGACCGATTTAGTCGGCAAGCTGTAAGGCAGCCCACCAATCAAAAATGACACAAAAAAACGCCGCTGAGGATGGTCAGCGACGTTTTTATTTTGAAATTAAAGGCCCTGATTGATTTGGGCGTACCGTTGGGCGTACCAGCCTTCCCAGGTAATGTCCTGGAGCGAGCCGTTGGCGTTGTAAGGTAACCCGACGGTCTTGAGAATGTTCATGAACAGGGGCCGCTTGTATTTGAGGACACCCGCAATCAGTTCCTCTGGCGAGAAGAACCGGTTTTCGAACAAGTACGTGTTAATGTCGTTCATCGAATAATCCACCCGGTAATCGGAAAGGATCTCCAGGTCGTTCGTCCGATAGTGCTTCAAGTAAAAGTGCGCGAATTCGGTAAGCGCCGTATCTTGCGCCCCTTCATCTAAGTCTGTGATGGTTAATGCTGAATCTGCCAAAACGTTGAACCTCCTCTAAAAACTCGCGATGCCGATCAACCGCTGATCAGTCTCCTTTCTATATTATGGCACTTTTGCGCCGGAGGTAAAGGCTCGCGGCCGTTTTTTCTGAAATCGCCCGGTGGAAACGTGTATAATATGACCTAGTACGCGCCCGGTGGCCCTTTCGGTTGGTTCGGCCACCCAGCGCAATTAACTAGTAAGGGAGCCAAAAAAGATGCAAGTGTTGGTCGTCGGAGCAAATGGACAAGTGGGGCGGTTGGTCGTGCGCCAGCTGCAAGCGCGGGGAGACGTGCCGGTAGCCGGTCTGCGCCCCGATGAGGACAGCGAGGACTGGGAAGACCTGGGCGTCAAGGTTTGCCGGCTGGACCTGCTGGAGAAACCGGAGCGATTGGCCAGTGGCATGCTGGGCAACGACGCGCTGATCTTCGCCGCCGGGTCCGGTGGCCGGACCAAGGACGACATGACGCTTCTGATCGACCTCGACGGGGCGGTCAAGACCATGCAGGCCGCCGAAATCGCGGGGGTTCACCGTTTCCTGATGATCAGCATGCTCTTCGCCGAGGACCGCAGCCGCTGGGCGGACCCGCTAAAGCCGCTGTACGTGGCGAAGTTCTACGCCGACCACTGGCTGACCCACCAGACTTCGCTGGACTACACCATCGCGGAGCCGGGGGCCCTGTCCTTTCACGCGCCGACCGGGGGCTTCAAGAGTGATCCGCTGGCCGTGGGCAGCATCTCGCGGGCGGACCTCGCGGCGTTCCTGGTCGCGGCGCTACATGACGACCGCACGATTGGCCGGACGATTCCGTTATTAAGCGGCGACTTGTCGTTAGCCCAACTATTTGACCAGCTCTAGGCAGCTGAGTGGGGGCTGGCGCAACGTTCTGTCGGCTTCATTTTCCCGAGGTGGGCACGATTCCGAAACCTCGCCCAACCCGCGAGTTTCCGGAACTCGGCCTGATTGTAAGCCAGCAA
>NZ_AZFC01000028.1:126720-176521 GCF_001435095.1 Levilactobacillus spicheri DSM 15429 | reverse complement strand
GCTGACTAACAATCATTTCACCACGGGAAAAACGCCGACGCCACGTTGCTGGATAGTGGCTGGTCAGCCACATCAGTTAAGCAGCTGGCCACATTGTCGATTCCTCCAATCAGGAACGTGACGTTAAGATTAGCGCTGGATGGTCGATACCGTGCAATCGAGCGTTGTTGCCCAATTAGGCCGTGTTCGCCGAGAGGGAGGTCAGAATCGGGCTCAGTCGCCTCGTTTCTGTTATCCGGGTGAATTTCCCGGATTACAGAAAGGCCGAGCTTTGAGATCTTCGCGGGTTGGGCGAGGAGCTCAAAGTCGTGCCGGCAACGTTCCAGCCCGATTCTGGCCGACCGGTAGGCGCTGATTTCGGCTAGCTTGTCTGCCAACGTGGGGGTTGGGTCTCGCTGCAACTTCTTTGGGGCGTGTAAGTCGCGCTCGGGCGGGGGATTTGCTAAAATAGAGGCAAGAAAGCGTGACTGACGACATCGAAGGAGGCCATTAGGATGACTGAAAACTTGCTGTTAAACACCCAAGACTCCCGTGAATTGCTGCAACACCTTGACGAATGGCAACGCTGGCGGCAGTATCAGGATCCCATGACCGCCGATATGCACTGGGACCGGTTCATCGAGAAGAGCCGGGAGAAGGCCGCCTGGCAAGCCGGCTTGGCCACGGAGATTGACCATTGGGAATCCCTGCAGGCCATTCATCGGGCCCTGCAGGACCAATTAGTCGGTGCCGCCCATGGTGGGCAGACGCCGCAATAACGTCATTTGACTGTGAACGAACATCGTCTGGATGGTTAACCCCATCCGGACGATTTTTTTATTTTATTTTTAGGTAAACGTTAACCTAAAGCGTTCAGTCGTAGCAGGCGTTTGGCTAATTATTGCTGACACCAAAGCAATTGCATGAGTGGATAAACTTTAGGAAAACGTTTGACAAGGATTAGGAAAACGTTTACCATAGCTTATGAAATCACGTGAGGTCAATCGAGACGGAGGTCCTGAAGATGGCAGACAGATTATTCATTGATCCAACCACGTTCGCCCACAATTTTGCGACGGCGGCGACGGAAGCGGGCATCGACACCAAGCAGGTCACCCAAGAGGCGAAGAAATACCTGCTGAGTTATTTAACCGCTTATTACCTGGTAAACGACTTTAATCAAATTGAAAAACAGAACTTTCAAGCACCCGAATCGACGGTCAAGTTCAAGGACATGAGCTTTGAACAACTCCTGGACCGGGTCAGTAAACTCAATAAGTACTAAACGGAGGAAACCACGATGACATTAATTTTAAACACCTGGATCTTTGAAGCGGCGGTTCAACGGGGCACCTCGCAGGTGGACCTGGTTCAGCGCACGGCCGACCTGGGCGCCGACGGCATCGAAGTTCGGCGCGAATACTTTACCGACCTGCCCCGAGAAACGGCGGCGGTGGGGCAAGCGGCCCGGCAATTGGGCCTGATCGTGAACTACAGCGTGCCCGATGAGGTTTTCCTCGACGACGGCACGCTAAATCCCAAGCTGCCGACCTACTTTGCCGAGGGACAAGCCATGGGCATCAGCAAGATCAAGTTCAACACGGGGAACTTCGACCGGTTCACCGGCGACCTCGCGGCGGGTCTGGCCCAGCTGCCCCTGGACCAGATCGAAATGAACGTCGAAAATGACCAGACGCCGGTCTCCGGGACGGTCAGCGCCATTCGGACCTTCCTGGATGCGGTTCACGCGCAGACGTCGGCCAATCTCGGCTACGTGTATGACCTGGGGAACTGGGCCTTCACCCACGGGGATGCGGTCGCCGCGGCCAAGGCCTTGGCCCCGTACACCCATTACATTCATTTGAAAAACACCGCAGATCACGCGGGCACCCTGGTCACGACCGACGACCTCGACACGGGGCTGTACGACTGGCGGGCGCTGCTGACTAACCTGCCCCACGACGTTCAGTTCGCCCTGGAGTACCCGATGGCCACGGACGACCAGATTCGCCAACAAATTCAACTTTTTCGCGCGGGAGTAGGTGATTAGCATGGCCTCGTCGATCAGTGCCATTTTATTGTTAGTGACGTTTGTCGGCTTCATTTATTACATTATCAAGGGCGGGAACCTGATGATCGGGTTCTTCGTCATGGCGATTCTCTGGGCCATCATCGGCCAGGTGCCGGCGGACCAAGTGATTCAAAAGGTCTTCGCCGACCCCGCCCTGAACTACGGCCCGACCATCATCTACATCGTCTTCGGGTCCTGGTTCGGCCGCGTCCTGGTCGATAGCGGCATCGCCCCGGCGATTTCCGAAGCGACGAACAAGGTCGGGAAGAAGCGCCCGTTACTCGCGGTGATGCTGGTCATCATCGTGACGGCCTTTATCTTCGTGAGTGCTTACGGTGTCGGGTCGGTCATCGCCATCGGGGTCATCCTGTTACCGATCATGTTGTCGGTCGGGCTGCCCCGCGACATCGCGTTGTCGGCCTTCTCCATGGCGATTGGGGCGCCGATGTACTTAAACGTGGTGCTCTACAATCAGATCAAGGCCTTCTTCCCCAAAGCCGAATACGGCGGGACCTACTTGGTCTTCGGGGTCTGCGCCACACTGGTGCAGTTACTGGCGGTCATGGGCTTTCTTTTCTGGCACCGCAAGCAGATCGACCCGACCAAGGCCGATGAGAATCTGAAGATCATCGGGGCGGAAACGCAACAGGCCGCGAACGTGAAGGTTCCCAAGCTGGCCTTCATCGTCCCCATCGTGCCGGTGTTGATGAACATGCTTTTCAAGTGGGATGCCATTCCGGCGCTGACGCTGGCGACCCTGTTAGCCATGTTGTTGACCGGTAAATTTAAAGGCTATCAAAAATTCGTCAACTTCCTGAACAGCACCATCAAGCAGGCGATTAGCGACATTGCCGGCCTGATCATGTTCCTGATGGCGCTGATCATGTTCAGTGGGGCGGCGTCGATGGACGCGGTGCGTTTCCGGCCGTTGTTCGAGGCGATTCTGCCGCACAACATGTTGATCCTGGCGCTGGCCTTTGGGATTCTGGCCCCGCTAGCCCTGTTCCGGGGACCCTTCCACGTGTGGGGCGCCGGGGCGGCCACGGCCGCGGTTCTCTCCGGTATCGGCCTGTTCAGTGACGCCTTCCTGCTGCCACTGCTCTATGTGCCGACCCTGATGGCGGTTTCGACCGACATCACCCAGTCCTGGAACGTCTGGGGGCTGGATTACATGAAGGTCCAGACCAAGGACTTCCTGCGCCACGGGGTGCCGGTCATGTGGCTGGTCTCCATCGTAAACGAAATCCTGGTGTACGTTTTCTTCGGATAAACAACTGCTTTGTTCGTTCAAGTCGGTGGGAGCTGTCGATTGCTTCCGCTCAGCTGGGCCGTGACGACCGTGGTGAAATTGATGTTACCGGGTGTTTCTTGCCCGGTTACATCAAGGCCGAGCTTCGGAGACTCGTGGGTTGCGAGGCTTCGGAGTCGTGCCCACCTCGGCCGGCTTGCTCGCCGACGTGAAGCGACTGTTCTCAACAATGACAATTGAGCAAAAATTTAAGAAAAGAGGAGACAAGAATGAGTGAATTGATGACGATAGGCGAACCGATTGTGACGTTTGCCTCGAAAGAACCCGACGTGTCCATGACCGACGCCCTGGAATTCCATAAGATCCTGGGCGGCGCCGAACTGAACGTGGCGATTGGGGCCAAGCGCCTGGGCCACTCGGTCGACTACATCTCGCAGGTGGGGGAGGAACCCCTCGGCGACTACGTGATCAAGACCATTAAGAGCCACCAGGTCGGCACCCGCTACATCAGCCGGACGCCCGACTATTGGACGGCCTTTCAGCTCAAGGACCGGGTCACCCACGGGAACCCCTCGACGCAAAATTACCGCGAGGGGTCCGCGGCGGCGCACCTGACCAAGGACGTCATCGACCAGATCGACCTGAGCGACGTCAAGGTGGCGCACATGTCCGGCATCTTCCCGGCCATCTCCGCGACAGCCGAGGAGGCCTTCCGGGCGCTGATGGGCCGGTTGGAAGCCGCTGACATCCTGACGACCTTCGACCCGAACCTGCGGCCGACCCTCTGGCCAAGTCAGGAACAGATGGCCCGGACGCTCAACGAGTTGGCGGGCCACGCCGACATCGTGCTGCCTGGGGTGGAAGAGGGGAAGCTTCTGATGGGGTCCGACGATCCCGAAGCAATTGCCGACTTCTACCTCCAGGGCGCGCGGACTCAGGTGGTCATCGTGAAGGTGGGGCCAGCCGGGGCGTACGTCAAACGTGCGACGGGCGAAAGCTACATGGTCAAGGGCTTTCAGGTCGACCACGTGGCCGATACCGTGGGCGCCGGGGATGGCTTTGCCATGGGCGTCATCACGGCCTTGCTGGAACACAAGTCCCTCAAGTCCGCTGTGATGCGGGGCAACGCGGTCGGGGCCCTGCAGGTGCAGACCTACGGCGATAACGACGGATACCCGACGCCGGACGAATTACGGGCATTTTATCAACGGGAAGGAGTCACTGAAGACTAATGGACTTACAAGTAGCGATTGACCGGGTCACCCTGGAGCGGGCGGTCGACTTAGCGCGGCAGCTCGACGACCAGGTCGACATCATTGAACTGGGGACCTCGCTGATCAAGGATTACGGGGTACTGCAGATTCACCAGGCCTTGCCGGCACTGCGGCATGCCAAGCTGTTACTAGACATCAAGACCATCGACGAAGGCGAATACGAGTTTGACAAAGGCTTTGCGGCCGGGGATATCTTGACCGTGATGGGGGCGGCTTCGCGGGGGACCCTGGAAAAGGTCTACGCGCTGACCCAGCAGCGGCAGAAGCAGATGTTTATCGATATGATGGAGATCAACGACGTGAAGACTGGCCAAATCGTGGACTTCCCGCAGGCGATTTACGGGATTCACCACGCCAAGGACGCGCAGACGGGCTTTGACGCGGCGGCCACGGTCGCGGCGTTCCACCACCAGTATCCGGGGGTTCAGCACATCTCCGTGGCCGGGGGCATCGACCTGGCCATGGCCCAAAAGTTGGCTCAGCAGGGGATCGCGGAGTCCGTCATCGTGGGGAGCGCCATCGTGAAGACGGCCGATCCCGTGGCAACAGCACAGAAATTTATGGAGGTTATGCATTCATGACATTGATTGAACAGGTTACCAGCGAAGTAGACGAAGTGATGGGGTTGATCGATGAGCAACAACTCGACCAGGCCGAAAAGATTTTACAAAAGGACCAACGGATCTTCGTGTTGGGGGCCGGCCGTTCCGGTCTGATGGCCAAAGGGTTTGCGATGCGTCTGATGCACATCGGGTACACGGTCTACGTGATTGGGGAGACCATCACGCCGTCGATTCAGGCGGGGGACGTCCTCCTGTCCGTGTCCGGGTCCGGGAAGACGGCCAGCATCTTAGAGCTGACCGAAAAGGCCCACGAAAACGGGGTCAAGGTCGTGGCGGTTACCAGTCACGCCGACTCACCGCTGGGAAAGCTGGGCGACGCGACCATCGTGGTGCCCGGGGCGACCAAGGCGGGCGACGGGGTCAAGTCGATCCAGTTGCTGAGCACGCTGTTCGACCAAAGCGTCCACATCACGTTGGACATCCTGTGCCTCAAGCTCAGCCGGCGGGACAACGTTTCTAACGCTGCCGCTGCCGCAACGCACAGTAACATGGAATAAGCGTTCCCCATAGTCAAAAAAGCAGTGTGATTGCAAGAGAATCACACTGTTTTTTCGTAGAATCAGGTTGGCGTGGTAGAATAAATTATTGGCACGTGACGCGGCAGGCGGGGTGTTTAAAACCGGCCGGCCCCACGGTCGTCACGGCCCAGTTGAGCGGAATCAATCGGCAGCTATTACATGGCAACTTAACCAGCGACTGAGGCTTGGCCTCGGTCCGTACATATTTTGAAAGGGCGATAACCGCTATGGCACGTAAATCGAATAAAAATGCAAATATTAAAGACGTTGCGGCCCTCGCCGGGGTCTCCATCGCGACGGTCTCCCGGTTTCTGAACGGCAACCTCGGCCGGATGTCGGCCGCCACGGCGGCCAAGGTCCAGGACGCCATCACCAAGCTGAATTACGTTCCCAATTCCGTCGCGCGCCAGATGATCACCCGTTCCAGCAAGTTGGTCGCGGTCATCGTGGCCAACATTGACGATTACTTCTCGACCGAACTCTTTAAGGGTATCAGCTCGATCCTGGAGAGTCAGGGGTACATCGGGGTCCTCTTCGACGCCAACGCCGACATCGAACGGGAAAAGACGCTGTTGCGGGCGATTGGCTCGCACCAGTTCGACGGCTTGCTGCTCCAGTCCTTCAGCAACCCGCAGACGGTTCAGGAGATCCTGCACCAGCAGATGCCGGTGGTCAGCGTCGACCGGGAAATGGACGCCTGTCCCTGGCCCCAGGTGATCACGGACAACTTCCAGGCCGCCCAGGAGGCCACCGAGTACTTCGGCCGGCAGGGCTACACCCACGTGGTCGTTTTGACGTCGGAACTGGACCTTAGCCGGACCCGCCAGGAGCGCTACCGGGGCATCCTCTCGGCGGCCCAAGACGTCGACGTGCTGGAGGTCTCCGAGGCTTCCTACAACCACAGCGAGGTCCATCAGCGGCTGACCGCGCTGATTCACAAGAGCGACCAGAAAACGGTGGTCTTCGCGTTGAAGGAACGCTGGTTGCTGGAATTCTTCCCGAACCTGATCATCTCCGGGTTGATCGATAACCAGGAGGTCACGGCGACCGGGTTCGCCGACACGGACTTCATCCGCCGCATGGAACCTAAGCTGACACTGATCACCCAAAACCCGTTCCTGATGGGGGCCAGTTCGGCCGAAATCATGTTGCGGGAGCTGAACGGAGAGCACGTCGCACCGGACCGGATGATCATTCCGGCCAAGTTGCAGTAGGGGGCGAAACGATGCAGGTGCGCGAATTTTACGAGGCCGACAAACCGACCCTGTTGTTGTCGCTGCATCCGGCGATGGCCGCGCGGGTGCAACGGCAGGATAAGGTGCTGGAGTTTCGCAAACGCTTCTACCAACGGCCCTTCCAGGCGTTCGTCTGTGTGACCGGACCGGGCGGCGGGGTCGGCCTGTTTATCGACGTTGCCCAACCGGAAACGGCGGCCGTGACGACGCTGATTCAACGGGGGATGCGGACGCAACAAGATGACCCGGTGGCGTTGCGCGACTATTTCGGGACGGCCACGCGGGGCTTGGCCCTGCCGATTCGAACGGCGGTGACCTTACGATTACTCCCACGGGAACGCCTCCGGGAGCAGTTCCCCGGGTTCGTGGCGCCCCGGGCCTATCAATTCCTGGATAAGCCGGAGAAACGACCACTCTTGCAGCACTTGTTAACGGCAGAGGTGGTCGCTTCTTGGACGAGGTGAACCGAGCGTCAGGCAAATTGGGCCTGGCGTTTTTGACTTGGCGGTTAAGTATTGGGTGAGCCGAACAAGGGTGAGGGATGAGAATCAATTCATGCTAAGAATAGTTTGTAAATAAGTTATCCCCACCAGTTATCCCCATTGTGGATAGAAAAAAGGACGTCCAATTTGGGCGTCCTTTTGGTTAAACGGATTAGTTTATTGTTCTTCGTACCATGAGTAGTGGAAGTTGCCTTCACGGTCACGCCGTTCGTAGGTGTGCGCCCCGAAGTAGTCCCGTTGTGCTTGCAACAAGTTAGCTGGCAGCACTTCTGCCCGGAAACTGTCGTAGTAGGTGATGGCAGCGGAGAAGCTTGGCACCGGAATGCCGGCTTGAACGGCCGTTGCGACCACGTCACGGACGGATTGTTGATATTTAGCAGCGATGTCCTTGAAGTAGCTGTCGAACAACAGGTTGCTCAACTTCGGATCCTTGTTAAAGGCATCGGTGATGTTTTGCAGGAATTGGGCCCGGATAATGCAACCGCCACGCCAAATCTGTGCTAATTCACCGAACTTCAAGTCCCAGTCGTAGGTTTCGGAAGCCACGCGGAGTTGTTCGAACCCTTGAGCGTAACTCATCAACTTACTGAAGAAGAGGGCTTGACGAACCTTTTCCACGAATTCGGTCTTGTCGCCAATTTCGGCCTTGCCTTGCTTAGCGGCTGCTGGCAATTCCTTGGAAGCCTTGACCCGTTCGTCCTTCATCATGGAGATGTACCGTGCGTAAACGGATTCGGTGATGACGGATTGTGGTACTTGGATGTTCAGAGCATCTTCGGAACTCCACTTACCAGTTCCTTTGTTGTTCCCCCGGTCCAAGATGGCATCGACGATCGGCAAGTTCTTGTCGTCGCCCAGGTCATCCTTCCGAGTCAAGATGTCGGCGGTGATTTCGATCAAGTAGCTGTCGAGTTCGCCCTTGTTCCATTCCTTGAAGATGTCAGCCATTTCGTCCACGGAGATGCCGGCGACGTTACGCATGATGTTGTAGCTTTCGTCGATCAGCTCTTCGTCCCCGTATTCGATCCCATTGTGGACCATCTTAACGTAGTGACCAGCACCGTTCGGGCCGATGTAGGTGACACATGGCTTGCCGTCTTGAGGGGCCTTAGCAGAGATTTGTTCCAGGATTGGGGCAACTAAATCGTAGGCTTCTTTTTGGCCACCGGGCATCAAGGAAGGACCTTGCAGGGCACCCAGTTCACCACCGGAAACCCCCATGCCGATAAAGTTGATGCCGGACTTGTCCAGTTCGGCGTTCCGCGCCATGGTGTCGTGGAAGTTCGTGTTCCCACCGTCGATCAGGACGTCGCCCTTGTCGAGTAATGGCAACAATTCTTGGATAACGGCGTCGGTTGGCTTACCAGCCTTGACCATCAAGAGAATCCGCCGCGGCTTTTCCAGGGACTTCACGAAGTCCTCAACGCTGTAACTTGGAATCAAGTTCTTGTCGCTGTGATCCTTCATGACGTCCTTGGTGCGGTAATCGGACCGGTTGTAGATGCCGACCGTGTACCCACGACTTTCGATGTTCAGGGCTAAATTCTTGCCCATGACCGCCATACCAACAACACCAATGTTTGCTTGTTTGTCTGCCATTCGAAACCTTCCTTTGTGTATCAGAATTAAAATCAGGCCTTACAAACTAAAGTGTATCATCTCACAATCTGAAAGTGAAATAATTTGCCCCATCTTTTGAAAGGGGCCCCTTAATTTTCATGAGGCGCCCGTTTGACGGTAGCCATGAGCCGGTCGGGGTCGTCGTTGAGCCCCTCGATGTTGGCGGCCACGCGAGCCAGCAGTTCCTGGAGCATCAGCCGTTCGCCGGGGGTGAAGTCCTGGGTGCCAACGGTCAGCAGGGCCTGCTCGTAGCCGTGCAGCTGCGCGGCGTCGGCCTGGGCCTTGGCCGTGGGGACCAGCCGTTTGCGCCGCTGGTTGGTGGGATCGGCTTCCCGCGTCAGGTAGCCGCCGGCGCTGAGCTTGCGGACGGCCCGCAGGCAGGTCGAAGGGTCGACGTGGAGCTGGGTCGCCAGGTCGGCCTGGGTGATGCCGGGGTTTTCGAGGATGCGGAGCAGGTAGAGAAATTGGTTCGCCTGCAAGTTTTTGGGGGTGAAGAGGCGATTGCCCATGATCGAGGTCGCCCGGGCGATCAGCCCGATACTGCGGAACGCATTTTGCATGATTTTGGCCTTCTTTTTGAAATTAGTTATTGCAATTGCAATTAAAAAGTTGCATACTTGCCATTAATCATAACACGAAAGAGGACATGATAACATGATTAACTGGCAATCATTAACCTACGATGAGCTGACGAAGGACAATCTGTATGATCTTGCATATGAACGTATTCAAATCTTCGTGAAGGCCCAACAACGACCGTACCAGGAACTCGACGCGGCGGACAAGGTCGCTCACCATATCCTGGGTTACCAGGACGGGCACCTGGTGGCCTACGCCCGGGTCTTTCAGACGGAGAATCACGCCACCTTCGGCCGGGTCCTGACGGCGCCGGCCGTGCGCGGCCAGGGAGTGGGCCGCCAGCTGATGGCTCAGATCACGGCGGAGTTGGCCCGTGACTTTGCCGGCCAGTCGGTGGTCATCGAGGCCCAGGTCGATAAGCAGCACTTCTACGAGAAGTTTGGGTACCGGATCGATGGTGCCCCGTTCATCTTCAATCAGACGCCGCACATTAAGATGGTTCGTCAAGAAGGCCGGCTGCAAGCGGCTGAATAGTTTGTGATATTCATCTCAATCAGGCGGAATTATTTGTCGGTCGGGGGAGTTTCCAATAGCTGAAAGGGTCATACAAGCCGGGACGTTGTGGTGCCTTAACCGGGTAGACCAATTGGTGAGATGATGAAGAAAGTTCTGATAATGGGAAGAATTTACCCGTGAAAATTGCCACACGGGGAAGGGTGCGGACGGCCAAACGACGGTGACAGGACTTACGGCCAACATAAAAACCCGTTCCCCCTCTGAGCAAAAGGGAACGGGTTTTTGATGACTTGATTTACTTGTTGAGGCGGTAGATCCATTCACGGTGATCGCGTTGGATGAGTTCTTCAGCCGCAGCAGGTCCCATGGAGTGTGGCGTGTAGTTCGGGAATTGTGGTTCTTGTAAGTCCCAAACGCGACGGATCTGGTCCACGAACTTCCAAGCGTAGGAAACTTCTGGCCAGCTGGAGAAGTTGGTCCCGTCACCCTTCAAGACGTCATGCAACAGACGTTCGTAAGGTTCTGGCGTTTCCTTGGACTTGGCCGCATCGACCATGTAGTCCAACTTGATTGGTTCCGTTTGGAAACCGGCGTCGGCGGTCTTGGCGTTCAATTGCAGTGAGAATCCAGCGTGTGGTTCCACGAAGATGGTCAGCACGTTAGCTGCCAATGGCGTCGATTGACTTTGTGGGAAGGCGAAGATGTCCACTAATGGCTTCTTGAAGACGACGTCCACACGGGTGAACTTGTCGGCTAACATCTTCCCAGTCCGGACGTAGAATGGGGTACCAGACCAGCGGTAGTTGTCGAACAACAACTTGCCGGCAACGAACGTTTCAGTCGTTGAGTCGTGAGGCACGTTGTCTTCGTGACGGTAGTCGGGTTGGTCGTTGATCGACCCGTATTGGCCCCGGACGAAGTTGGTAGCGGCGTCGGCCACGTTGTAGACCCGCAGACTCCGTAAAGCCTTGACCTTTTCAGCCCGGATATCGGTGTCCGTGAAGGCCACTGGTTGTTCCATGGCTAACAGGCTGACGATTTGCATGATGTGGTTTTGGACCATATCCCGCAAAGCCCCACTGTTATCGTAGTAAGAAGCCCGTTCTTCAACGCCCAGCTTTTCGGACAACGTCACTTGGATGTTGTCGATGTACCGGTTGTTCCAGAGGGATTCGACTAAGGTGTTCCCGAAGCGCAGGGCTTCGATGTTTTGGATCATTTCCTTCCCCAAGTAGTGGTCGATCCGGAAGATTTGTTCTTCCTTGAAGGACTTGCTCAAGGCGTCGTTTAATTGCTTAGCGGAGTCGTAGTCGCGACCGAATGGCTTTTCGATGACCAGCCGGTTGAAGGCGTCCTTGTTGGTGGACATCAAGCCTTGGGTCTTCAAGTCTTGGGCAATCGTGCCGAAGAATTGAGGCGCCATGGACAGGTAGAAGATCCGGTTACCCTGTAACTTGTACTTCTTGTCCAACTTTTCGGCGGCGTCCTTTAAAACGGAGTAGTGCGCCTGGTCGGTTACGTCGTGTGCTTGGTAGTAGAAGTGGGAGATAAAGTCCGATGCTTCCTTCGAGTCGGCCCGGTTACCACTGTCGGCCAGAGACTTCTTAACGGCGGCGCGGAACTTGTCGTCGTCGAGCGTCTGCCGCGACGTGCCGATAACGGCGAAGTGGGTCCGCAGGTTGCCCTTCTTGTATAAGTTGAAGAGACTTGGATAAAGTTTCCGGTATGCTAAGTCCCCGGTACCACCGAAGAACATGAATAAAGCTGTACGTTCAGTTGCCACGAGATAGTCACTCCTTAAGTGAATGTCAAATGTGTTGTGTTATATGAGCAGAAAGTTACTTGAGAAACTGGGTTGTACATCGGTTAAGAACGAGATGGGCAAGTTCATCTCGTCACCGCGAGGGCCTGACGTTGCCGTCTAGACCACTTCGGCATTTATTATACGCTATCCTCCTCTGAAAAGCGACCTTTTTAAAGCAAGAATTCAAAATTTAGACAACCGGTTGCAATGCCGCAATATCAACGTTTTCATCGAAAAGACGTTTTCATGAAAACCAATTATTTTTCGGAGAATCCGCCTGAAAACGGCTTTCGAGAAACCGCTTTTTGTAATCGTTACCACTAGAGTATAACAAAAACGCCCGCCTCCCTGGGAAACGGACGCTCGGATTTTTCAGTTAGTTGGCTAAGGCTTTTAACGCCGCAAAGTCGGCGTCGCTCAGGGTGATGTCCTGGGCCCGGACGTTTTGCCGTTCGTGGTCGCTGGACTTGGTTCCCGGAATCGGAAGCATCACGTCGGAGCGCTTCAGTAACCAGGCTAACGCGATTTGCGCGGGCGTGGCGTCGTACTTCTGGGCAATCGTGGTCAGCGTTGGGTTGGTGATCAGTTTCCCGGTGGCTAACGGGTACCAGGGGATGAAGGCAATGTGCTGCGATTCGGCGTAGTTCAGCAGGTCCTCATCGCTGCGGTTGATCAGGTTGTACTGGTTCTGCACGGACGCGATGGGAACAATCTGCTGGGCGGCCTTGAGTTGGTCAACGGTGACCTGACTCAGGCCGATGTGGTCGATTTTCCCGGCGTCCTGGTAGGCCTTGAGCACGTTGAGCTGGTCGGCCAACGGGTAGTGGGGATCGATCCGGTGCAGCTGCATCAGGTTGATGTGGTCGACGCCCAGGGAGAAGAAGTTCAGCTCAATCTGCTGCTTCAGGTAGTCCGGGTTGCCCAGCGGCGTCCAGACGCCGGGGCCTTGGCGGGTAAAGCCGACCTTGGTCGCCAGCATCACGTGATTATCCGGCCGGGCCTTGAGCGCCGCGGCCAGGTAGTGGTTGGCGTAGAGGGGACCGTAGGCGTCGGCGGTGTCGATGAAGTTGACGCCGCTGTCGATGGCCGTTTCGATCACGTGCGGGGCATTTTCCGGATCAGCGGCGGGGCCCCAGACCCCGTCACCCGGGAGCTGCATGGTCCCGTAGCCTAAGCGGTTGACCGTGTGTTGATCGTCAAACGTAAACGTTTTTTCCATAAAACAACTCACCTCATTTAAATTTTGGAACACCTTAACCCTAGTTGGTAAGCGGCCAGCCGGCAACTATTTTCGCAGAACATACAGTAGTAAGTTTAGGGAACGATTAAGGTACCTAAAGAAATGCTAAACTCTGCAAAATTAATGTCACTAAATTGTATAAAATCTGTTATACTACGAGGCGGTTAAAAAAATTCAGTCGGTGGGAGGTCACCGACAACATTAAGGGGTCTGAGTGATGAAAAAATTTATGGTAGCCTTGACTGGTTTAGTCACGTTAGCCACGGTTGGTGCAACGGTACCAGCAGCGCCCGTGACGGCAAACGCCGCAACGAAGACGACGAAGTCAACCTACGTTAGCCCAAGCTTGAAGGTTAACGCCATCTACAGTAACGCCAAGAAGATTACGGGGACGGCCACGAAGGGTGCGAAGATTGAAGTCAAGAGCACCAAGAACGCGAAGAAGAACATTGCGAGTGCTACGGCATCCAGCAAGACGGGGAAGTACACCGTTAAGCTGTCCAAGTCGTTGAAGGCCAACAGCAACGTTTACGTCTACGCGACGAACACGAAGACCAAGGCTTACTTCTACCGGATCATCCGGGTCCAAGCCGCTGCTACCAAGGCAACGACGAAGAAGACGACCACTAAGTCAACCACCAAGAAGACGACAACTAAGAAGACAGCGACTAAGAAGACCACCACTTCCAGCACCAAGAAGGTCACGAGCTACGGCATCAAGACCCCTACTGGTACTTGGAAGTCCAACACGGCCAACAAGTACTCCCAGGTTTGGGTCTTCAGTCAAAAGACTGGCCTGAACCAATACTTGTACAAGAACGGTAAGAAGGTCAAGACGTTGGTTTCCTACGCGAAGTACAGTGTAGATGCCAAGACGCCAACCTTCTGGAAGATCACGTACACGCCTAAGGGTGCCAAGAAGTCTTCGACCTTATACATGCGTTTCACGTCTGCTAAGAAGTTCAAGGTCGTGAACAGCAAGAACCAGGTCGTGAAGACCAAGGCCGGCGTTGCGCCAGCTGCTAACTGGACTTTCAGCAAGAACTAGTCCGCTAAATCAGATCATTGAAACGCGTTCACCAATTGGTGGGCGCGTTTTTTCTTTAGTGGTGAATGAGGATGGCATGATGGGATGACTATTTCGCTTCACGCCGGCGAGCAAGATGGTCGTGGTGGGCACGATTCCGAAGCCCTGTGAAAAGCACACAGGTCTCCGGAACTCGGCCTTGATGTAACCGGGCAAAGAACACCCGGTAACATCAATTTCACCACGACCATCAAGTCGCCTCTGTTACGCTAACCTAGTGGGTTGACCGACATCAACGGTACGAATTGGCAACTATTCAGCACCAGCCAGTCGTTGACACCCACTTTCCGTCAGTGGTCAGGCCATCCGCTATCCCGCAACGTGACGTCGGCGTTTTCCCCCGTGGTGAAATGATTGTTAGTCGGCGTTCTTGGCTGGCTTACAATCAGGCCGAGTTCTGGAAACTCGCCGGGTCTTGGCGCGGTTTCAGAATCGTGCCCACCTCGGGGGAATGAAGCCGACCGAACGTTGCGCCAGCTACCACCAAGTTGCCAGTGTCATCCGAAAGAATACACAGGAAAAGGGCCCGAGACGATTTGTCTCGGGCCCTTGGCGGTTAGGCGCGGTGTGTTTGGAAGAAAGCGTGGGTTAGTTGGTGGCCAGCTGGTGCGTGGCCGGTGCGGTCGTCTTGGCGACCCGTGGCTTGTAGCCAATCAGGCGCATTGCGTTGAAGATGACGACCAGGATGGAGGCTTCGTGGACGAACATTCCACTGGCCATGTAGATGTAGCCGTAGACCAGGCCAATCAGCAGGAAGGCCACCGTTAAAATGGCGATCGTGATGTTCTGCTTGGTGTTGGCGGACGTCTTGCGGGCCAGACCTACCGCGTGGTTCAGGGCGGTGAAGTTGGATTGCATCAGGACCACGTCGGCCGTTTCGATGGCGACGTCGGTCCCACCACCCATAGCAATCCCGATGTTGGCGGTGGCTAACGACGGACTGTCGTTGATACCGTCCCCGACGAAGGCCACGTTCCGGCCTTGGTCTTGGAACTTCTTGACGTAGGTCACCTTGTCGGCCGGTAACAGGTCGGCGTGGACCTCGTCGATGGCCAGGGAGGCGGCTACGGCGTCGGCGGTGGCTTGGTTATCCCCGGTCAACATGACCAGGTGCTTGATACCTTGACGCTTCAGGGCGGCTAAGGCAGCGGGCACCTCCGGCCGAATCTGGTCGGCGACCCCTAAGATGTAGGCGAGTTTACCTTGGTAGCCCACCAGGACCGTGGATTGGCCGTCGTCTTGGAGTTCGTGTAAGTCGGCCGTCTGTTTGTCTGTCAGGGTGATGCCGTTTTCAGTGAGTAACTTGGCGTTGCCGACGTAGAGTGGCGCGTCGTTCCAGGAGCCAATCATGCCCCGGCCCTTGACCGTTTCGGTGGTCATGTCACCGGTCACATCGGTCAGATGGGCGGCGAGGTGTTGGGTGATGGCTTGGGCTAACGGGTGGTCGGAGGCTTGTTCAACTTGGGCGACACCGGCTAAGAGGCTGTCGTCGGTGGCGTAACGTTTGGTGGCGGCGACCGTCATTTTCCCGGTGGTCAGGGTCCCAGTCTTATCGAAGACCAGGGTATCGACTTTGGCCAAACTGTCGACCACGTCGCCCCCCTTGATCAAGATACCGTGCTTGGCACCGTTCCCGATACCGGCCACGTTGGAGACCGGTGCGCCGATGACCAGGGCGCCGGGGCACCCCAGGACCAGGACGGTGATGGCTAACCGTAAGTCACGGGAGAAGGCGAACACGAGGATGGCGATGACCAGCACGGCTGGCGTGTAGTACTGGGCAAACTTGTCGATGAATTTTTCGGCGGGGGACTTGGTATCTTGGGCTTCTTCGACTAATTCGATGATCTTGGCAAAGGTCGTCTCGTCACCGACCTGGGTGGCCGTGACCTGGACCGTGCCACTTTCAACGATGGCGCCAGAGTAGACGCTGTCGCCAGTCTGCTTGTTGATGGGCCGGGATTCACCGGTGATGGAGGCTTCGTTCACGTAGCCGGAACCATCGGTGACTTTTCCGTCGACGGGCACTTGGCCGCCGGCTTTGACCAGCACCACGTCGCCCTCTTCCAGGTCGTCGACGTCGACGTCACTGGTGGTGCCGTCGCTGGCAATCAGGGTGGCGGTGGTCGGGGCCATTTCCGTTAAGGATTGGATGGCGCCCCGGGTCTTGGCCAACGTTTTCTGTTCCAGGTAGGACCCGAACAGAAAGAGGAAGGTCACGACGGCGGATTCTTCGAATTCACCGATGGCGAACGCCCCGACGACGGCGATGCTGACTAAGAGTTCGATACTGAAGACCTTGGCGCGCAGGGCGCTGATGGCCCGTAAAACGATGGGGGCGGCGGCAATCACCGAAGCGATGATCCAGGCGACTTCCGTGACGGCCGGCAGGTGCAGGAACCAGGTGTTCAGGAAGCCGACGATGATGAGGCCGGCGGACCAGAAGGTGATGGGGGTGGTGTGTTGATAGATATAACGTTGAAAAGCCATAAGTAATCGTTCCTTTCGTATGATGGCAGGTTGGGTGAGTGAAGCTTGCTGTTTCCTAATTGATGAATTCATTATGCGCCCGGAACGGGGAGATTAACTTGATGTGAATCAAGTGGGCGAAAAAGATTGCGAAAAGCAGTGTTATTTTGAAAAATCGGGCTTTGTAATCGCTTTCTTAACCGCTAAACTAGGACATGGGAACTCTAATGATGAAACGATGGAGAAAGAAGCGGTGACGCATGACAACAGATTTTAGACAGTTTGCCCCGGTTCCGCCTAAGGGATGGAATAGCTGGGACGGGTACGGAGCTTCCGTGCGAGAGGAGGAAGTCAAACGCAACGCGGACTACATGAGTCAACACCTGAAGCAGTTCGGCTGGGAGTACGTGACGGTCGACATTCAGTGGTACGAACCGACGGCCGATTCATCGACCTATCATAACTTCGCCCCACTGGTGATGGACGACTATTCCCGGTTGTTGCCGGATCCGAAGCGCTTTCCGTCGGCGGCGAACGGTCAGGGGTTCAAGCCCTTGGCAGATTACGTCCACCAGCTGGGTCTGAAGTTCGGAATCCACATTATGCGGGGGATTCCCCGGCAAGCGGTTCACCAATCGACGGCCATTCGGGGGACCACGAAGACGGCTCGGGACATTGCGCTCAATAACATCTGTCCGTGGAATTCGGATATGTACGGCGTGAACGTGGCGTTACCTGAGGGCCAGGGGTACTACAACTCGTTAATGGACCTCTACGCTAGCTGGGGTGTCGACTTCATCAAGTGTGACGACATCGCCAACTCGGTAATCTATCAGGGGACCCATAAGGCGGAGGTGACGGCACTTCGCCGCGCCATCGACCAGACCGGGCGGAACATGGTGCTGTCCTTGTCACCCGGACCAGCCCCCGTCAAGAACGGTGCGTTCTTCCAGCGCACCGCCAACATGTGGCGGATTACCGACGACTTTTGGGATGATTGGGCCCTGTTACGGAACATGTTCGACCGGGCAGCGGAATGGTCGGCCATGTCGCAGCCCGGCACCTGGCCAGATTGTGACATGTTGCCCCTAGGTCACATCGGTATCCGGTCGGTCGACGGTCCTGGGGGTGACCGGCAGACCCGCTTCACCCCGGCGGAACAACGAACCATGATGACCCTGTGGTGTCTGATGCAGTCACCGCTGATCATGGGAGGAGAACTCCCAGACCTTGACGACTGGACGACGTGCCTCCTGACGAATGCCGACTTGTTAGCGATGGACGACCAGATCACCGCGAAGGCGGAGACTTACCGGGATGACCACGTGATTGTGTGGCAGGCAACCAGTCCGGTCCACCAGTACGTGGCGGTCTTTAACGTCGCCGATGAACCGGTGACCTTGACGCCAAATCAGCGGGTGCGGTTTGGTATCCCCCAGCAGGGGACGGCAATCTGGCAAGGCCAACCCGCAATGTCGGCGGTGACCCAGCCGTTACAGCCGCACGATGTTTGGCTGATAAAAGCCTAAATTAAAGGGCTCCCGCCGATTGGCAGGAGCCCTTCACTAGCTCGCAGTCTAGTGTGTAAAATTAATCTTCATCGTCGTCATCATCGTCTTCGTCGAGGCCATCGCGGGCGTCGTTGCCCAGGACAGCTTGGAGTTCCCGGATGATGTGGTTGTTGGTCCCACGTAAGGTGACCAAGAAGGCGGCCAGCGCTGGTCGTTCTTCCTTTTCAGCCAGCTTGATGGCCCGGTCGATGAACAGGTTGTGGGTGTCGGCGTCGCGCACCAATTCGGCCACTTGGTCTTCGGCACTCAGGTACTTCTTGTCGCCGCCCTCTTGGAGCATGTTGTAGTCGTGGAATTCTTGGGTGGTGGTCGAGACAATCTCGCCCTCATCCAGTAACAGCTCGCCTAAGGCGTCGAATTGGTGCCGGTAGGTGTCGATGTAGCCACTCAGCAGTTGGCGAACGCTTAAGGCCAACGGTCCCTTGACGGACCACCGAACTTGGTGGAACTTCACAATGGAGATGTGCAGGTTGGCCAGGATGTGGTTGGTCATCGCCCCAGCGGTGGGAACGTGGTGGTCGTGTTCAGTTTGGGCTTGTTCAGCGGCGTAACGGTCTTCAATGGTCATCGTAGTCATGGGCGTAACTTCCTTTCAGTTTGAGGGGATTAGAGGGCTTTTACTTTAGAACTCTTCACGGTGTAGCCGAGGTCGGTCACCGTGTTGGCCAGGTCGTCGGCGGACGTTTGACTATCGTCAAACTCCGCCTTGATCTTGCTGGCGTTGAAGAGTACTTTGACATCCTTGACGCCGTCCTTGTGGCTCAGGGCGCCTTCGATCTTGGTCATGCAAGATGGGCAAGTCAGGTCGTCTAATTTCATGGTTACTTTTGTCATGATGAATTCCTCCTGTCTTGATTACATAAGTTAGTATACGGGCGGCTGGGTCGAAAAAACTTGACTCAAATCAAGCTAGCGAAAAAAATGACGAAAAAAGGGATCTTTTTTGAGAAAGGGACCCAGAAACGGACTGACGCGTTGCCCGACTAAAAGCCGTCCCCGGCACTGAAGCCAAATCGTTGAAATCACGCGTTGGCGGGCCGGAAGGTGTTTCGCTTTGGGGGTAAGTATGCGACAATGAAGCCAATGAGACGAAACGATAAGTGAGGGACACTATATGGGAAAAACCAAACAGGAAGTTAGTTTGATGGGGATTTTAGCGGCGACCTTACTGCTGAACGCGGCGGCAGCGTGTATGTGGCCGCTGACCACGGTCTACATGCACAACCAGCTGCATCAGACCTTGGCGCTGGCCGGCGTCGCGTTGTTGGGGATGTCGCTATGTATGATTTTTGGGAACTGGTTTGGCGGGTGGCTCTTTGACCACTGGTCGCCGTTCTGGTCGGGCATCGTGGGGACGCTGTGCTCGATGGTGCCGATGATGCTCCTGATCTTCTTTCACGGTTGGCCGGTCTTCGGCATCATGCTGCTCTTCATCGGGTTGGGCGACGGGATCGTGATGACCGTGGTCAACTCGTTCGCGGCCACCGTGACCACCATCTCGAGCCGTAAGGTTTTTAATTACCTCTATATCGGGATGAACCTAGGGGTCGTGATTGGGACACTAATGGTCGGTTACCTGATGGCCCACGGGGTCGTCCTGGTCTTCTCGGTCGCCGCCATCTTTTACCTGGTCCTGCTCCTGATCCTGCTGTTCGACTTCAACGTTCAGCCGGTCACGACCAAGCTGGAACACACGCAGGGACCCGCTAAGCCGGCACACCTCAAGTTGATCTGGCTGATTGCCCTGATGGTCTTTTGCCTGTACCTCAGCTACTCGCTGTGGGAAAGCGTCATCTCGGTGCACATGACCAACCTGGGCATCTCATTTGAGAAGTACAGCCTGCTCTGGACGTTAAACGGGTTGATGATTGTCTTTGGCCAACCGCTGGCCAACCGGCTGGGCGCCAACTTCAAGCTGAGCACCCAGATCTACGCCGGCACGCTGGTGTTTGTCCTGTCGTTTTTGATTCTGGTGTTCGCCAAGAGCTACGCGACGTTCGTCATCACCATGATCATCCTGACGGTCGGCGAAATGACCGGCTTCCCGGGAATCCCAGCCTGGATCGATAGTCTGGCCGGCAACAACGACAAGGGGAAGTATCAGGGAATTTACAACATGGCGATCTCCTTCGGGCGGGCCGTGGGGCCGCTCTACGGGGGACTGCTGATTGAGTACGGCAGTTACCGTTCACTCTTCTGGTCGGTCACCACGATCATGTTGCTGTCATTGGCGGCCGTGGTCTGGCACAACCAGCGAATCCAGCACCGTCGGATTAAACAAGACTAATGAAGTATTTAAAAAGACAGGTTCCGCAACGATTGCGTGCGGGACCTGTCTTTTTAACTAGGAATGGGTTTGCTTATAAAGTGGTTGTTTGGATTGTCGATTCAGCTAGTAATCGTCGTGTACATCCTCCTCCCAGCGCTGATAACCCGCCGGCGTCTCTAAATCATTCACGGGACGATTGGCCTGGGCAATCGCGGCTTGAAGGTTCAAGGTGGCCTTTTGCCGTTCCGTCAACGCAACGTCGAAGGGCATTCGGCCGGTTGCGGCAACTTTTTTCAAAAATAGGGTGATGGCTGCTGATTGGGACAGCCCCAATTGCTCGAAAATGGCGTTGGTTTCAGCGACTAAAGAACGGTCAACGGTCACTTGAATCTGCTGAGTCTGGTTTGTTTGCATGAAAATGGCCCCCTTAGTTTACTAAGTAGGGCCACTATAGGATATTCAAATGAGTTTGACCCGCTAGAGGTCTTGAATTGACCCGAGCAGGGAATAATCAAGGTGGTTCACCGTTCGGCTTTCAGAGGCGTTGAGTTAGGGTGTCATCACCGTCACCGGATTACCGTGGTCCTTGATCAGTTCAATCAGGTCGGCGGTTTTCAGGTAAACGGTGGCGGTGTTGTCGTTGGGGTGCACGCCGATGATGCCCGGGGCCTCTAGAAGCGCGGCGTCGATATAGAAATGAACTTGGTGCGAGGCATCGTTAAGCAGTCCCAGCGGCGTCACGGCCCCGGCCTTCAGCCCCAGCATCGTTTGGAGTTCCGCCGCGGATGCGAAGGACAGGCGGCGGGTCCCGTAAGTTTTGCGAAAGGCCTTCAGGTCGAGTCGCCGGTCACCCTTGAGCGTGACCAGGTAGTCGTTTGCGTGATGATCATCGCGCAAGAAGAGGTTCTTGGCCTCGGCTTCGGGATGGGGCAGAGTGACCTGCGTCAGGTCCGCCATGGTGTAGACGGCGGGATGCTCGATGATCTCGTGCCAGATGTGGCGGTCGGTTAGCAGCTGGTAAATAGCGGCCTTGTTCATCGTTCCACCCCGCTATCAGGCGTCGGTGGGCCGCAGCCAGCCCTGTTGCCGCAGGCCGGTCAGGATGCCCGCGCGCTGTTGGGGGTCGCGGCTCAGCTCGGCGGCGATGTGGTGGCTGAAGGTCTCCTCGCGCTGGTTGGTGGTCCGTTGCTGGTAGTAGCGCGTGATCAGGGCGTTGTAGGCGACCAAAGTCGGGTCATCGGGAGTGATGCGCTGATAGCCGTTGGTGAAGTGGACCAGTTCTTGGGGCAGGCGGGGCTTGTGTTCCGGCTGTTCCGCGGGATGGCCGATGGCGAGGCCCAGCACGGGGAAGGTCAGTTCCGGCAGGTCCAGCAGGTCGATCACCCGGGGCACATCGTTTAAAATACTGCCCATGATGGTGCTGCCCAGTCCCAGGCTCTCGCCGGCGGTCACCACGGCCTCGGTCATGATGGTCGCGTCGAAGATCCCCGCCAGCAGCTTGTCTAGGCTGTGCAGGTTGGCCGTGGTCGTGGCGTTGGCGGGCGCCAGCTGGGCGTTGCGGTACTGGTCGGCCACGAAGACGAAGTAGTGTCCGGCCCGTTCCAGCCAGTGGTGTCCGCTGATGTCCCCGAGCACCGCAAGTTTGGCGGGATCGGTGACGCTGATGACGCTGGCCTGCTGGGAAAAGGTGCTGGTAGCCGCGTGTTGGGCGGCGGTGATGAGCGTTTGGACCTCCGCTGACGTCAGCTTCTCGGGGGTGAACCGGCGGATGCTGCGGTGGGCGAGTAAGGTCTCGAGGGTCGGATTAGTCGACATGGCCGTTGACCTCCTTTAAGCGCGCCACCATGGCGGCGTAGACCCGTTTCTCGTCGGCCGGGACGCCTCGAAGTTCATAGTTGGCGATAAACGGCGCGTTGAACTGCCGGGCGTAGCGTTTGGCGGTCAGGCAGTACTGCTCGTTGAAGTTGCGATTCCCACTGCCGACGACGCCCAGCAGGTACCGGGCGTTATTCTGAAAGGCGATGTACTCGCCTAAAACGTTGGTCATCAGCTCCTTGACGCCGTTGTCGATGCCGTTGCCGCCGTTCAGGTAGGTCGGCACGAAGCAGAAGTACGGGGTCGTCTCGGGCTGAAAGTCGCTGGCCTCGCTGATCTCGGTGGCTTCGATGGTTGGGTTGGCGTCGTCGGTCGCGTGCTGTTGCGCCGCGTAGTCGGTCAGGTGTTCGATGAAGTTGCGGGTGTTGCCTTCGATGGAGATAAATAAAATCCGGATTGGTTGCATGGTTAAGTCCCTCCGATAGATAACAGGATAATTGGTTAGGGTGAATTGAGTGGTGCTGCAAGGCAGGTCGCGGGTAACCGGTCCCTGGTGGTGGGCCCGTTACAGCGACCAGTCAACTTCATTATCCTAACACGCGCCACGCTGGTTGTCATAAAAGTGGGTGGGATTGGCGAGAACCTTATCGCTAAAGAATGGTGAGTGCTTTATGCGGCCACTTCATTTCAATTGCTGGGCGTTGTCGATGACTACCAATTCAGACGGGCCATGACGACCATTACCGCTCGCTAACCGGTTAGTGCTATGTGGGGGGATTGGATGATTATGGTTGCCAGTTTGTCTCGTTTAGAACGGGTTACCCCGCCAGGTCAGCGGAACGGAGGCGACTTGATGGCCGTGGTGAAATTGATGTTACCTGGCGTTTTGGGCCAAGTTACATCAAGGCCGAGCTCCGGAGACCTGCGATTTTTGCAGGGCTTCGGAGTCGTGCCCACCACGGCCATCGTGCTCGCCGGCGTGAAGCGAATGTTATTATCCATGTAAAGATGTCGAGGCCACAAAGGGGTTGCCAGACTATCAGGGATGTGCTAACCTAGGGCATAACTTAAGAAAGAACGAGGTATTTCAGCCGATGCGTAACTAACGAAGACCCAAGTGAAGACAGACTCACCCGCATAAGGGGTGGACTCTGCCTGGACACTGGGATCGCTGGTTACGCCGACTGAGTTGCCAAGGCAACCGGTGGGCGCGCTTTTCGAACGGAAAAGGCGACCACTTTTTTTGCGCACCAACGATTCCCGCCATTTAAAAGGGGGACGTTACCTTGACACAATTATTATTAGATCAATTAAGTAAAACCGTTGCGGGCCAACCGCTCTTCACCACCGACCGCTTGAGCGCCCAGACCGGCGACCGGGTCGGCATCATCGGAGCCAACGGGGCCGGCAAGACCACGTTAGCCCGCATCATTGCCGGACAGGAGGCGGACTTCACGGGCACCCGCCAGGTCACGGACACCGTGGTCCTGGTGCCGCAGATCGCGCCGACCGAGGACAAGTCCGGCGGCCAAAGCATGCTGGCCCGGGTGCGGACCGCACTGGCCAAGCGGCCGGCCATCCTGATTCTCGATGAGCCGTCCGCCAACCTCGACGACCAGCATCAGCGCTGGTTGAACCGGACGCTTCAACACTTTGCCGGGGTCCTGCTGGTCATCTCACACGACCGGACCCTGTTGCAGGCCGTTGCCACCACCATTTGGGCGGTGGACGACCACCATTTTAGCCAGTACAACGGCACCTTTGACGCCTATGAAATGGATAAGCAACGGCGGACGGCCAACGCGACCGACGCCTACCGCCACGAGCAGCGGGAACGCCACGACCTGCAGCTAGCCGCCCAGAAACGCCGCGAGAAGGCCAACCGGGTGCGCAAGGGCGGCCGGAACCTCTCCGCCGCCGAACGGGGCAACACCAAGTCGTTACGGGAACGAACCGCCGGTAAGATTGAGCGGGGCGCCCACGCGATGCTGGACCGGGCCGACCGCCAAGTGGTGACGGAAAAGCCGCACCAGGTCGCGAGCATCAAGCTGGTCGCCACCGACCTTCCGCCGGTGCAGGGCAAGTACCTGATCAGCGCCAGTGACCTGGACCTACGGCGGGACGGTAAGTTACTGCTTCGGCGGGCCAGCTTTCGCATCAAGCCCGGCGAGCGGGTCGCGTTGACCGGGGCCAACGGGAGCGGCAAATCGACGTTGATCGACGCCATTTTGGCGCACCAGCCCCAGACCCATCTGGCGGCCAGTGCGCGGGTGGGCTACTTCCACCAGGACATGACTGAGCTGCCGACCGACCGGACGGTGTGGGCGACCATGGCCCGGGCCACGACGCTGGATGTGAACCGGACGCGGCAGGTCATGGGGGCCTTCGGGCTGACCGCGCGTTTCTACGACCGGCTGGTGGGTGACCTCAGCGGGGGAGAGCGGGTCAAGCTGCAGCTGCTGGCGATCCTGGTCAGCGCCAGCAACCTGTTGATCCTCGACGAACCGACCAACTACCTGGATCTGCCGGCGCTGGAAGCCCTGGCGGATTATCTGGTGGGCTACCCGGGGACCGTCCTGTTCGTGGCCCACGACCAGGCCTTTCGTCAGCGGGTCGCGACCCGGACGCTGGCGGTCGATCATCAGCGGCTCGCGGACCCGCAGAGCACGGCGCAGGGGACCCCGGCCACCGATTTGCCGCGGTTGCGCTTCGAGTACGACCAGCTGATGCAGGCGCCCGAGCTAGATCAGGCCAAACTCAAGGAATTACGCCAAAAAATCGCCGCTGCCCAGCATGAAAACGGTTAACGTTTAGATTTTCTTAAAAAACACTTACGAAGAAAAATTTTTTCTGCTACAGTAATCCATTGTGTGGAAAATGAAAGTGAGTGTGAAAAAATGGATTCAGTACAATCAAACCAAGCAGTCGCCGACAAGGTGCGGGTCCCAGTGGCCCATCCCATGCTTGCCATGATGGGGATGCTGATTGGCGGATTCGTGGGGATGTTCAGTGAAACGTCACTGAACATTGCGTTACCCCAATTAATGGCGCAATTAAATGTTTCAACCGCAACGGTCCAATGGTTGGTCACCGGCTACATGCTGATGATCGGGATCGTCTTGCCGTTATCCAGTATCATTACCAAGTGGTTCACCACCCGGCAGGTCATCCTGTTCGCGCTGATCGACTTTGCGGTTGGCGCCATCATCTCGGCATCGGCCCCCGGTTTCGGGGTGCTGTTACTGGGACGGATGATCCAAGGAATCGCCACCGGGCTGATCCTGCCGCTGATGTTTACGGTTGCGATGCAGATTTTCCCGCCGTACAAACTAGGTGCGGCCATGGGGATGGTCGGTCTGGTCATCATGTTCGCCCCTGCCGTGGGACCAACGCTGGCCGGTTTAGTCCTGGGAATCGCTTCGTGGCGGTGGATCTTCTGGCTGTTCGTGCCGTTCCTGGTGATTGCTTTTCTCTTCGCGGTGACCTCGTTAAAGAACATCGCGCCCGTGACGCGGCCAAAGATCGACTTCCTGTCGATCCTGTTATCGATGGTCGGCTTCGGCAGTCTGGTCGTCGGGGTCAGCCTGGCCAGTGACCAAGGCTGGGGCTCACCCGCTGTCTTGGGCGCGCTGGTCTTAGGGCTGGTCGTCTTGGCGTGGTACAGCCACCGGCAACTGACCATGGAGAACCCCATCCTGAACCTGAAGGCCTTTGCCATTCCAGGATTCCGGACCGGGGCCGTTCTGGTCATGATCAACTTCGGGATTATCCTGTCGGCGATGTACCTGCTGCCGATGTACATCCAAAAGGGGCTGTTAGTGCCTGTTGCCTTGACCGGGGTCATCATGTTCCCTGGGGGCCTGATGAACGCGATCGTCTCCGCCGTCTCTGGTCGTCTGTATGACCAGGTCGGCGCACGGCGGCCCGCGATGTTGGGCTTCATCATCTCGATGATCGGGGCCTTGATGCTGGCGGTGACCACGACGCACAGTGCCATCTGGTACATTATCCTGGCCCACGTGGTCTTGATGATCGGGGCACCGTTAGCGATGTCGCCATCGCAGACCCACGGGTTAAACGCCCTGACGGGGCCGATTGCGGCCGATGGGAGTGCCATCATGAACACCTTACAACAAGTGGTCGGCGCGATCTCTACGGCGGTTGCTACCAGTCTGTTGGGCATCGGGCAAGCGGCCTACTACGCTAACGGCGCGCACCAGGCGGCCGGTGCCTTCGTGAACGGGGCCCACTATGGGTTCTACTTCACGTTGGTCTTGGCTTTCGCCGGGTTCCTGTTAGCAACGCGGTTACCAAAACACGAAAAATTGGGTTAAGCCATGCTTGACCATGGGCTCGGGAGAACGCTCCCGGGCCTTTTTGTTTGGGCAACTGACGGGAAAACCTGTCCCTAAAAAGCCAACAAAACTTTGTTAATCGTTTAATAAAACCAAGCGATGGATTAACCGTTTACCCAATGAGGAATGTTACCCTACGAATTGGAGACAGGGGGAGTTTTCATGGAGTTAGGACAACGGATTCGCTCGGCGCGGAAGCAGCAGAACATGACCCAGGCCCACCTGGCACAGCTGGTGGGGGTCGATCCGTGGGTGGTCGACCGCTGGGAAGGGGGTATCTGTGCGCCCGCACCGGCCCAATTGGATAGGGTGAACCGAATCTTACGGTTACACCTGGAAGCGCGTTACCGCGTGCCCACCGTACGGGGAAAACGGAGGTCGTGGTGGCCGTGGTCGGCAAGGGAAGATTCATGAGAGATGAGAAAAAACGTCCGGTCTAGCAATGCTTGCGAGACCGGACGTTTTTATTGGGAATACAAAAAAACGCACGAACCGAGGTCCGTGCGTTGTCAATTAATGCTCGTCGTGATGATGACCGTGCTTGTTCTCGTCGTCGCTATCGTGCGTCGTTTCTTCTATTTGAAGTTTCGGTTGAACCGGGTTAACGGTGACCTCAAACCAATTAATGAAGGAATTCTCGTAATCGATGACCTTCAGGTCGAAGTTTTCGAGGTGAATCACGTCGTTGACCTTGATGTCCGGGTAGTTGTCGATGATGTACCCGGCCAGCGTGACGATATCGGTGGACTCAAAGTCCTTGATATCCACGTTGAAGTACCGTTCGAAGTCGTAGGTCGTCATCTTCCCGTTCACTTGGAACGTCCCGTTGGGTTGCTTGAAGATGTACTGATCGTTGGCGTCGTCGATCTCATCGCGGACCGTCCCGAAGAGTTCTTCGTAGATGTCCTTATCGGTGATGATCCCGGAGGTACCCCCGTACTCGTCGACCACGACCACGATAGGCGTTTGGTGCTTGATCATCTGTTGCAAGACCTGCGTGATGGGCGTCGTTTCCGGCGTCGTGGTGATATCCCGCAGCAGCTTGTCGACCCGAATCGAGGAGTCGACCTGTTGCTGGCGAATCAGGTCATAATTGTAAACGTACCCGAGAATCTTATCCTTGTCGTTATCGGCGACGACGGGCAGACGGCTGAACCGTTCCTGCAGGTAGACCGTTAAGGCTTCCTTGACCGTCGAGGTGATGTCGATGACTTCCAGTTGGGTCCGGTCGATCATGATGTCCTTGGCGACCTTATCGTTTAACTCGAAGGCCCGTTGCATGTAGACCAGGTCGTTCTTTTCCAACTCCCCGCCTTCTACGGCGCTGCGGGACAGACTGAGAATCTCGGCCTGCGAGAAGACCTCGTCGCTTTCGTTGGCGACCTTGAGGCCCATCATCTTGACCACGCCGGTCGCGCTGGTGTTTAACAACCAGACGAACGGGTAGAAGATGACGTGGCAGTAATGCAGGGGTGTGACCACCAGCATCAGGACCTTCATCGGCATGTCGATAGAGATGTTCTTCGGCACGATTTCGGTGAAGACCACTTCCAAGTAGGTCAATAACAGCACCCCGATGATGGCACTGACGGTGTGCGCCGTGGTGCTGTTGATGTGCATCGGGGCGATTCCCGCCAACAAGATGTCGACGAAGAACGTCTCCCCGATCCACCCTAAGATGATTCCGGCCAGGGAGACCCCGACTTGAGTCGTTGATAAATATTCATTCAAATTGGTGACCATTTTCATGGCCCGAGTCAGCTTGGCTGACGGCTTATCACGTTCGTCGATTTTCTCTTGTAACGCGCTAGGCCGGGTCTGAACCAGGGCAAACTCGCAGGCAACAAAGAAAGCTGCAAAGAAGAAAGTAATTAAAATAATAACTAAGTTTACAACTATCTGACCGCTATCCACACATCATTCCTCATTTCGCTTATTCTATCTGTCCATTATAGCGCGGATGACCACGCATTTGTAGTCTTTAAGTTGAGCCAAATTGTACCGCCAACGCGGCCCGAACGCAACCGAACACCGAATATTTCTTCCTAAATAATGGCAGGCGATTGAAAAGTGACCCGCTTTGGAAGTAAACAGCGCTTCCGGGGGCGGCAAAAATCGGGCTGGAACGGGGTGGGCACGGATTTGAGCCCGTAACCCAGGTCCTCAAATACCGGCCTTTGTCTAAGCCGGCTGAAACCCGCCGACTAAGACAAATTTCGCCCCTGAGCCCATTTTTGTCGCCCCCTCCAGCTGAGACCTTGCGATGTCGTTACCGGCTAACGGGGGGCAGAAATGAAAGAATGATGTTGCTTTTGTAAAGATATGACAAGCAGAACCGCTGTTAATTGATGACCATAGCGCCTGCCGGTCGGCTGAGATTGGAGAAAACTTAGCCATGTATCTCCGTGATATGGGCAACTAGTTGAAGTCAGCGAAAGCTGTCAATTGCTTCCGTTTGGATGGATCATGACGACCGTGGGCACGACTAAGTGGGACAGTGGAACGGCACGTCAATAGCACGACTTTTTTAATCAATTGGCAGAACACGTATCCTTGAAGTAATTTTGCCTATCAAATCTAGCAATTGAATGGGGATCGTCATGGCCAGAAGTCAATCCAGTAAGGGTGATGAAAGCCATGACAACATTGATAGCAGCCGATTTGGACCGTTGGGCGAGGGTGATGGCACTATGGTCAGCGAAACAGAGGCGACTTGATGGCCGTGGTGAAATTGGTGTTATTCGGCGTTTTCTGCCGGATTACACCAAGGCCGAGCTTCGGAGACCACGGTTTTGGTGGGCTTCGAAGTCGTGCCCACCTCGGCCATCTTGCTCGCCGGCGTGGAGCGGCTGATTTCCGCAGTTGAAGCGGCTTTTAGCACGTAGCAATGTAACAATCAGCCCGCACCAACCGCGACCAGCAGGTGGGTTAGTTGACCCAACTGGGGTGGGGCCTTTGGTTGGGAAAAGGGGGCGGGGCCGCTATGATGAAATTAATCGAAGGTGGTGCTTAACGTTTTTGGTAAAAAGGACTAGACTAAAATTAGTTACATCAAAGGAGATTTTTGATTATGGCAGACACACCAAAGGAAAAAGCAGACGAACCGAAGATCACCATTCCCGCAGCGGATGTTGACAAGGCGGCAAAGCTGATCTTGAAGCCGGGGTATGTGACGAAGCACGATCTACCAAAGATGGTAGATTTGGCTTGGGCATCGGCCTTGAACGACGCGGTTACCGCGCACTTCTTGAACGATGACGACAAGCACGACCCATACGTTTACTTCGAACAGTTTGACTTTGCAGGTGGAGATATCGACTCAATTCTCTTCAACATGGACATCGTCCCAAGCCGTGAAAAGGCTTTGCAAATCTTAGGCGAAGAGATTGGTCAAAAGTTGGTCAACCCGCCGAAGAAGATGGACTTGATTTAACTGCTAATTTGATAACAGATTCCCGTTAGCTTGCCGGCTGACGGGAATTTTTTTGTGCGCCGAAAAATACCCGAGGGGGTGAATGACTTTTTCACCACCTTCCGGGTGATTGTGGCGAACCATTCAGCTGAAAAATGGTTTAACCATCTGATGACTTGACCGGCCATTGAGAACCGTTAACCGGGTGAGATGGATTGCGCAAAATGGTTGTTATGCCGCGATGAAAGCGGCCAACTCCCGGTAATCGCACGATTACTTAAAGCTATAACTGGTTTACAGCCTTTGAATTGAAAACATTGCAACCCGAAAAAACGCCGTGAAAAAGCCTTGACCAATTTTCAAGATGTGGTCAAAAAGCCATATCTATTTAATACTTTACAGGGTAATATACTTGTTAGCAAAACACCATATTTTTAACGTTATTTATTCACGCAAGAATTCATAGGGAGGGTTACATGATTTTTGGCGTTCTCATTCCGGCTTTGAATCCGGACGAAAAACTCATTCAGCTGGTTCACGGTTTGTTGGCGAGCCCCGCACCCATCGCGACGATTCTGGTCGTCGATGACGGTAGCGATGCGGCCCACCAACCCGTGTTCACACAACTGGCCCACCTGCACGCGTCTCGGCTGGCTCTGGTTCACCACGACCACAATCGGGGCAAGGGGGCGGCTTTAAAGACCGGCCTGCGGACCTATCTGGCCCAGGATCAGCCGGTCGACGCTATCGCCACCCTGGACGCCGATGGGCAACACACCGTGGCGGCCCTGGAAGCTTGCTTGAACCGCGCTCAGACTCATCCGGACGATTTGGTGATTGGTGCCCGGCAGTTCACCGGGAACGTCCCGTGGCGCAGTCGTTTCGGCAACGTGTTGACCGACAATCTGGTCCGGTTACTGACCCACCAGCGCATCAGCGACACGCAGACCGGTCTGCGGGTGATTCCCTGGGCGTACGTGGCCGCGCTGAGCCGGTTCCCGGGCGAACGTTTCGAATTCGAGTTCGACATGTTGCTGGAGGCCAAGGCTCACGGGGTGGCCGTGAACGAACAGCCGATTCCCACCATTTATCTGGACGGCAACGCGTCGTCACACTTTCGGGTGGTCCGCGACTCGCTCGCCATCTATTCCCGATTTATTAAATTTGCCCTGAGTGGCCTGACGTCCTTTCTGATCGACATCGGGTTATTTAGCCTGCTCACGCTGTTACTGGGCAACGGGACGTCGCTGCGGACCATCATGGTTGCGACCGTACTGGCCCGGGCGTGCTCGTCTATCGCCAACTACCTGATCAACCGGCACCTGGTCTTTGCCGACGCTGGGGAGCAGACCCTGGCGAAATACGTGGGGCTGCTGGTGGTTCAGACGTTGGCTTCGGGTTACCTGACCCACGCCCTCACGGTGGGGCTGAACCTGTTCCTGACCAACGGCAACCTGGTGCCCACGCTGGCCAAGCTGATTGGCGACTTCGGTCTTTTCTTGGTGAGCTATTACGTGCAAAAGACGTGGATCTTTCGGGAGCGGGAACATGTCTAATGAACGACGCATTTTAAACGTTCTGGCGATTGCCCTGTCGGTGATCTACCTGCTGTGGCGGGTCTTCTTCACGATTCCCTGGCACGCCCACCTGTTTACGCTGATTTTCGCGCTGTTGTTGGTCTTCAGTGAAATCGTGTCGAACTTTACCGGTTTCATGCTGATTTTCTTTCGGATGCTGGCGACCACCAAGAAGCAGGACTTGACGATTCCCGATTACGACGCTCGCCAGCCATTGCCGGACGTCGACCTGATCATCGTGACGCATAACGAGGACGTAGAGCTGCTACGTAAGACCATCAACGCCGCGACCTACATTAAATATCCAAACCATCGAAAACTGCACATCGTGGTCGCCGACGACGGCAACCGCGAGGCCGTGCGGGCCCTGACCGACTACTACCACGTGGGGTACATCGGCATGGACGGCAACAAGAAGGCTAAGGCGGGAAACATCAACCACGCCTTGGAACAGCTGCATTCGCCGCTATTTGTCATCTTCGATACCGACATGATCCCGTTCTCCGGCTTTTTAAACGAAACGGTGCCGCTGTTTCAACAGAACTGGCGCGAGCTGCAAGACGACCCGGACCACGCGGAACCGTTGGGCTTCGTGCAAACGCCGCAGAGTTTTTACAACGCCGACATTTTTCAATTCAATCTCTTTTCCGAAAAGATCGTGCCCAATGAGCAGGACTTCTTCTCCCGCGACGTGAACGTGCTCAACGGGGGCAATAAGCGGGCCCTGTTCACCGGGTCCAACGCCGTTTTCCTGCGGCAGGCGGTCGATGACGTCGACGGTTTTCCGACCAACACAATCACTGAGGACTTCCAACTGGGTACCGAACTGAACATGGCCGGCTACATCAGTCTGGCTACCAAGGTACCCCAGTCCAGTGGTATCACGCCAATCGACCTCAAGGGGGTCATCAAGCAACGGACGCGGTGGGCGCGGGGGGTGATTCAGAGTTGTCGCAACCTGCACATCTTCACCAACCCCAAGCTGTCCTGGATGAACCGCCTGATTCTGCTGAACACCTATGCGTATTGGTGGGCGTTTTTCCGGCGGATGGTCTACATCATCGCGCCGCTGCTCTACGCCATCTGGAAGATTCAGGTGGTCGACGCCAACTTCTGGATCCTGATGGTCATCTGGGCGCCGGGGTACTTCCTGCTGCACTACGTGATGGGGGACACCTCCGGCAAGGGGGACAAGGCGGGGATGATCCGTAACGAGCGCTGGGGGGAGGTCCAGGAGACCTTCTTCGCACCGTACCTGTTCATTCCGGTCATCTTAGAAACGGTCGGCATCAAGGCCAAGAAGTTCAAGGTCACCTCGAAAAACGTGACCTTCTCCATCAAGGACAAGCTGTACATGATTCCGTACCTGGTCCTGTGGGCCGTGACACTGTTCGCGATTATTAAATTCAATTACGGCAAGTATGGGTCGGAAATTCTGGTCGGCAGTGTCATCACCTTCTGGCTGATGATGCACTTCATCAACCTCAGCATGTGCCTGTTCATCGCGATGGGCCGGCACGTTTACCGGAAGAACGAGCGCTTTACCCGGGAGGTCCCCGGCAAGGTTAAACTAGCGGGGGGGCAGGACTGGCACCCAATTCGGACCACCGACGTCTCCGAGGGGGGCGCGGCGTTCACCTTTACCGATAACGGGACCATGCCGTTACAGGCCAACGATGCCATCGAGTTGCGGCTGCGGTCGCAGCATAACTGGATTACGTTAACGGGGAAGGTCGCCCGGGTGGTACCACGTGGCAAACAAATGCCGCTGTACAGTGCCCAGGTGGCGGTCGCGCCCGATCACAACCGAGACAACTACCTCCAGCTGATCTATGACGGGGCAAACCAGACCTTGCCACAGGTCCAGGACGCGTGGATCACACCGTTCGATGAGCTCTACATGAACCTGGTCGTCCGCACCCGGGCCTGGGAACGTCGCTTAAGCGAACGCTTCAACCGGGTCTAACGTCTGACTCAAGAAAAGTAGACTGCGGTAACCAGTGCTCCACGCCGGCGAGCAAGATGGTTTGAGACTTAGTTAACGGTCGTAGGACTAGTCATTCGATTATTCATGATTATCGAAATAACTGTTAACCGGAACGCCGTGAGCACACCTGTAGCTGAATCTAGGTCATTGCAAGCAATGTTACTGGGGCGAATACATGAACGCCACATTGAGTGGTCTTGGACGTTGGCCGAAAAGAGTTCTCACAATCGTGACCATGACAACGTTAGCTGCCAGTTGATCCCGTTAGTAGTGGGGACCGCACTAGGTGAGCGCAACGGAGGCGACTTGATGACCGTGGTGAAATTGATGTTGGCTGGGGTCTTGTCCCAGCCTACATCAAGGCCGAGCTTCGGAGACCCGTGCACTTCGGGGCTTCGAAGTCGTGCCCACCACGGTCATCTTGCTCGCCGGCGTGGAGCGGCCATGAACGTCGCTTGAGGCAGTTTTAGAGCGACGGACAACGACGATTTAAGCAGTTTTGAAGTAGGCATCATCAAGTAAACGCAATATAAGAAGGGAACCACACCATGACGACCTGGCTGGGCGGAATTGCATACGGATTGGGACTAACGGGTTACACGGGAGCGCTGCGGCGCCTCGGGGTCAATCCGTATTTGCGTTGGGTGACCGCGCTGTTGATCCAGATTCTCCTGCTGTACGGCTTCGCCATGGGCGGCCAGCTGACCCTGGGGATTCGTGTGGTCACCGGCATAGGCTGGGACCTCGCCGTCCTCTGGTTTTTGCTGGGGCTCTTTCACCGCGGCCAACTGCCGTTCGTGGGCCTGCACCTGTTTGACTTTTGGATGGTGGCCCTGGGGTGGGCCATGGCCGCGGTCTTGGCCCGCAGTCCGCTGGTCCACTACGATAACTTTTCGCACTGGGCCGTGATGGTCAAGTTCCTCTACTTCACGGGGCATCTGCCCGGGGCGGCGGACCACCTGATCTCGTTCACCTCGTACCCGCCGGCGACGGCGCTACTGATCACCCATTTTTTACACTGGACCCGCTTTAGCGAGGGCCTGATGCTGGTGGCCCAGTTCGGTCTGATCTGGGCGGCCGCCTACGCCGTGTTCGCGGTGCTGCGTGACCGGACCCGCGCGTTGACCGCCATGATCCTGTGCCTGACGATTGCCGGGTCGCTGGTCTTCAACGTCGCGATTCGGCTGAACAACCTGCTGGTCGACCTGGTCTTGCCGCTGCTGGCGGTGGCCGCGCTGGCCGGCGTCTTCGTTTACCGGCGCCGCCCCTGGCTGTTGTGGCCCCACGTGGCCCTGTTTACCGCGGGACTCCTGCTGGTGAAAAATTCGGCGACCTTTTACGTGGTGGTCCTGGCCGGGTACGCCCTGGTCGTCAGCTGGCAAAACAGCCGCGGCTGGGCGCGGGTCCGGCAATGGGGCGGCGCAGTCGTGGCGTTGAGCGCGGGTGCGGGGCCGTTTCTGTTGTGGCAACACCACGTGCAGACGACCTTCACCCTGTCGAAACACGAGATCAGCGCGCAGGCTTACCAGCACCAGCTCGCTGGCGAGAGCCCGCAGATGCTGCTGCGCATCGGTCAGCACTTCTTGCGCCACGTCCTCGATTGGCACCAGCTCTCGACGCAGGGGTTGTTGCTGATCAACGCCGTGCTGTTGGGGGCCTGGCTAATCATCTGGCTGGTCAACGGGCACCGCAACCGGCTGTGGGCCACGGCTTTGCTGATCGACGGCCTAATGCTATTGTACGATGTCAGTTTGTTGGGGATGTACGTGTTGTCGATGCCCTACGCCGAAGCCATTTTGCTGGACGGCATCGAACGGTATCGGGCCAGCGTAGTCATCCTGGGCCTGTTTATCGGGGCGATGGTCCTGGTGCGGATCATCGACGCGACCTTCTACGAACAGACCTTTGAGAAACGCGACTCGCGGTCGTTTACCTCCATCATGAGCAAAAACGCCTACCAACTCAGCACGCTGGTGGCGGGGTTCTTCGCCGTGACCCTGATGTACTCGGAGATCACGGGGACGACCTTTACCAACCGGATGAACCGCAACACGCTGCCCCGTCAACTGGCGCGCACCTCGCGGCCCTGGCACCACCTGAACCACCGCAAGGTTCTGGTGGTCGATGAACAGGCCGTCGACGTGGACGACTACTACGCGGGCTACGTGGGACGGTACTACTATTTCACCGACCAAGCGGTGGGACAGGAGAACTTCATGCTTAGCCCGGCGGCGTTCGACCGGGTGATTCAGCACTACGATTACGTGGTGATTCCGGAGCACCACCGGACGTTCACCGTCCTGACGCAGAAGGTGTACCACCAACACGTGGTGACCGGGCTGTATCGGGTGCACCGGCACGCCTTGGAGCGGCAGGACTAACGGCCTTGTCCCGGTCCGCGTTGAGGCGGCGTTAACTTACACGGGGTATTCTGGAAACGAAAAGGAGGACGACCATGGCGTGGCTGGGGTTAGTGTTTTACGGATTGGGATTAATGGGCTATAACGCGACCTACCGGCGACTGGGGGTCAGTCCGTACTTATCGTGGCTGACGGACATGCTGACGCAGATTCTGTTGTTGTACGTCTTCGCCATGCTGGGCTGGCTTAACCTGGGCATCTGGGTGGTCACGCTGCTGGGCATCGGCATGCTGGTGATCTGGACGGTTCTGGGCCGCCTGGGCAAGGGGGCCGTGCCCTTCGAAGGCCTGCACGTCTTTGACCTGTGGATGATCGGCCTGGGGCTCGCGATGGCCAACGTGCTGGGGCACAGCCCGCTGATCCACTACGACAACTTCTCGCACTGGGCGGTCATGGTGAAATTCCTGACGTTTACCGGGCATCTGCCGGGTGCCCACGACGCCATCATCTCCTTTACCTCGTACCCGCCGGCCACCGCGCTGTTCATGACCCAGTTCGTCCACTGGGTCGGCTTCAGCGAGGGCGCGATGCTGATTGCCCAGTTCCTGCTGATCTGGGCGGCGTCTTACTCGGTCTTCGCCGTGCTACGGGACCGGAGCCGGGTGCTGACCAGCTTCTTGCTGTGCCTGACGATTGCGGTCTCCTACGTTTTTAACATCAATATCCGCTTGAACAATCTGCTGGTCGACTACGTTCTGCCGGTACTGGCGGTCGCCGGGCTGGTCGGTGTTTACGTGTACCGCCGGCGCCCGTGGCTTCAGGCCGCTCACGTGAGCCTGGTCGGAGCGGTACTCCTACTGGTGAAGAACTCGGCGGCCTTCTTCGTGGTCGTTCTTGTCGGCTACCTGCTGACCAGCCTGATTCGGCAGGCGCAGGGCCGCTGGTGGCGACAAACGCTGACGGTCCTGGGCCGGTTGGCGCTGACCGTGGGGACCATGGTCCTGCCGTTTCTCTGGTGGGAGTGGCACGTCAAGACCACCTTTACCGAGTCCAAACACGAGATCAGTGCGCAGGCCTACAGCCAGCAACTGGCGCACGAGGGGACTCGGGCCGTCTACAAGATTGGCCAGCGGTTCCTCGACCAGATCTTCAGTCAGCAGTCGTTGTCGACCAAGGGGATTCTCCTGATCAACGTCGTGCTGCTGGTGAGCTGGCTGTTGTTGCGGGTGGTCAGCCACCAACGGACGCCGCTTGTGAAGCTGGCGCTGTTGCTCGACGTCATTTTCATCCTGTATTACGGCAGTCTGTTCGGCATGTACATTCTGTCGATGCCCTACGCGGAGGCGATTACCCTGGACGGGTTCGAGCGCTATATGTCGAGTACGGTGGTGCTGAACCTGTTCATCGGGGCGATGGTCTTGGCCTACTATCTGGACACCGCGCTGTACGAGCAGGACTTCACCAAGCGGGACCTGCGGGCGTTCAAGTCGATTCGCACCAAGAACGCCTACCAGCTGGGGAGCTTCCTGATGATCTTCTTCGCCATCATCATGATGTACTCGGAGATTAACGGGACGACTTTCACCAACCGGATGAACCGCTCGACGTTGCCGATTCAGCTGGCCCGGACCGGGAAACCCTGGACCCACTACAGCCACCGGCGGGTCCTGCTGGTCGACCCGCACCCCGGGGATGTCGATAGCTACTACGCCGGCTTTCTGGCGAACTATTACTTCTTTACCGATAAGGGGGTCGGCCAGGAGAACTTCATGGAGTCGCCCAGCGCCTTCAAACAGAACATCCAGCGCTACCAGTACGTGGCGGTGCCGGAGTATCACCACACCTTCACGGTCATGATGCGTCACGCCTATCACCAAAACGTGCGGACGGGGCTCTTCAAGGTTACGGTAACGGGGCTACAACGGGTGCGGTAGCCGCTAAAAATCAGAACGATTGGTCCCAGGATTGGAGAAATGATTCTCGAATCCTTTTTTTGTTCTCACGATGACACATACCGCTAACGGGTTATTCGTTGTTTGTGCGTTGAAACACCAAACCGCGAGGTCAAAAATAAAAAAATATTTTTGTGAAAATTAATTTCATGATATAAAGGGCCGTGAACTGTCACTAGCAGAATTGGGATACTTGTTAAAAGATGTAAAGATGAACTATTTTTTGACAATTGGTAAATCGTAAGTTAGACCAATTTATCATGGGGTGATTTAAAAAGGGGCGTCACGAGTAGTTGGAAGCACTTACATTTAAGCAGAAAAGATGAACTTTCTAATCGAAACAATAAAGCAACTTTATACTGTGAAATGGTTGCGTCCGGTCTTATCTGCTGGGCGTTGTGGAACAATGTTGAAAATAGCAACGCGGGACGGTTCACAACGAAAACTTATCTCCCTGAATCATTATCCACATGGAAAAATCTGTGGTATTATAAGTAGGATTATACAAAGATTATTGTAGGATGACTGAATAATGGGGCGATTAAATGAAGGGATTAGATCCGAAACGCGCATCGGAATTGTTCCGGTCCAATAGTAAAAAGCATTTTAAGATGTACAAGGCAGGCAGGAAGTGGCTCGTCGCGGGGATCTCTGCGCTGAGTGGACTGCTCGGCCTGGGGACCGTGAGTCCGACCGCAGCAAAGGCGGACACCAAGACTATGGCGGCCAAGACCGTCGACAAGGAGGACGTCGCCGCGACCCAGACGACCGGGACCATCCCGGCCACGTCGCAGACGACCGTGACTTCCGCAACGGAAAAGAGTCAGAGCACCACGGAAGCCAGCACGTCGACGCCGAGTGAATCGACATCGACCAGTGGTAATGAAAACACGACTAAAAATGACACGACGTCATCGGAGGCAACCGGTAGCACGACTTCGGCTGATACGACGCAGACGGGTGCCACTTCTTCTGCTACGCCTGCCGCTAACGCGAACGACACGACAACAGATACGACAGCCAATACGACAACGACAGAGACTGCAACGACACAAACGGATGGTACGACCTCAACCAAAGCCTCAACTCCTACAACTGAAAATGAGACGCCATCGGCTAACGAGACTAGTGGGTCCGTGGCTGATGCGAGTGAGAGCGAATCGCTTTCCGATGCGGGGAACGATGCCGAAGAATTAGATGCCTTAAACTTTAGTGACCTAGCCAACGCTGACGGGACCCTGAACCTGAACGGCTTCTTGAAGATGGCCACGGAGACTTACGGCCTGACCCTGGACCAAGCCAAGGCGGTCGCGGATACGACGAACGCCAACTACAAGATTGGGGTAGCCGACGCCATCAAGGATATCAAGGCGGCTTTGGCCCAGATCGACTTAAACAATGGGTCCACCATTGGGGATGCCATCGGTGCTTATATCTCGGGAAAGACCTCGAATATTAGCACAGGGGTGGCCACCCTTTCTAACATGGTGGATGCGTACACGGACAATACCGCAATGGCAAACGATGACGCCAATCAAACGCCTAACTGGAAAGGAAGCAGTTACTCCGGTGGGGCTCTGACTGGGACGAATGCCATTAACTATAATGGTGGGTATACATCTGTGACGGCCAGCTTTATGGCTGGGATGAAGGTTGGACAAGATTAAGACGGCCTCGAGCGATGCGGATTCTGGGAATGCCAATGAATTGTTGAATGCTGTAACGTATGACCATAGCCAACTGACCAGTACCAGCAGCTTTGGCGGGGGCCTCGTTGCGATGACGGCCAGCGTTGATAGCCTGATTTCGGGCGCCTCAGGGTTTGCTTCTAATACGTTGGGGTACACCAGCGACGGCAGTGAAGTGGGGAACCTGATCTCCCAGGCGACGACCGAACTGAGAACCTATATTAAGGCGATTGCTCCTTCATTGGTGAACAGTATTGCCAAGCAAGCCTTGTCCGATATTCGATCAATTGGCGGAACGATTGACGATTCTGACTACGCACCGGCTGATTTATCGACGGCCGTTAGTCTGAATGCCAACATGTCGGCCCTGATTAAAACTTTTGGGTTTTCATCGTTACTGGACTCGACCTTCTTGAACAGTATGTACCACGCTATCCGGGGCAATATCCAGACGGCGATTGAAAGTAACTGGGCCAAGGGTGAGGCTCAAGCCTTAAATGACTTTTTGGGCGCCAATTCTAGTGTTTATGGAACGGGGACTCAATCACCCTATCAAACGCAAGTGGACGGTTATAGTGAGTCAGATCCTAGCCAGATTATGAACACCAATGATGGTAAATCATTGAGTCTGTTATCGCAGGCGACCGGGTATGCCTGGACGCAAAAGGTTCTAGGAAATGTCATGTCGATTGCCTCAAATGATGCGCTGGGGGGCACGAAGAAGTCCACGCCGGACGACATTATCAATCAGATGGTGTCCAAGGGCATGATTACGGCCACCGAAGGCAGTGAGCTGCTGGCAGCGGCTCCTCACAGCTTCGGTAGCAGTTCCTTGGACTATGTCCGTCAGGGGACGGGGGCCCAGAAGGTCATCCAGAGCCTGTATGATGCTGAATATGATGCCGTTAACGGGGCTGTACTGGACTACCAGCACACGCCAAACATTTCGGACGCTCAAATTAGTGAAAACCAAAAGGCGTTTGTTTATAACAGTGGGTCCGATGACGGGTTAGCCGCGGCCCACTTCCAGGTGACCGTTCAGGCTTACACCAAGGTCTTGCAGGCTCTGAGAGGGGTCAACGCAACCTATCAAGGGATGCTGTTAGCTGATAAACTGGTCTATCAAGTAGCGACTCAAGATAAAAACGTTACAAATGAAGACAATGGGACAGCGTTGAACCCGCAATTGGATCCATCATTCAAGGGTGGACAGGCGATGCCATCTGCCAGTGAAGCGGGTAATTTGACGGCTGACAATTGGCCACTTTTGCTTCGGTATCAAGGCCTAGGATTGTCAACGTCTGCCGTTGCCTCCCTTCCACAATTTATTGTTGGTCAGACCGGGACGATGACGTATACGCAAACGCCGGTCAACCTTCCCGATAACACTGTTAAGCAAAGTAACCAGGATTATCTGGCGAAGTTGATTACAACGGTGCTTAAGGAAAGCTACGCTCAAGAATTGACCGTTGCAACGAAGGCCTTTCGAGATGGGCAAGCGTTGGCAAAGGAACAATTCGCCAAGTCTACCACGGGGTTGATTCCGCCGGTTGATGAGGCGGGGAGCTATCACGACGGTGCCGATGAACTGAACTATCAAGATGATGGCACGTATCAGAGCAACACAAGATACGGGAAATTACCGTTGACGATTGGGTATGCTACCAAGGTTGCCTCCAGTGGGGCTATTTTTACCGCCGGGTACAACCTGAATTTGGCGACGATTACGATCAACACGAAGGTTGCGGATAGTAGTAATAAGACGATGTCGACAGCCTTCAACAATAGCAGCATGAAGGCGGCTAACGGATCGAAAGTCTACACGTTAGTAGGCAGTCAGGTCACCGTCACTGCGCCAACTGCAGATGCAGGTTGGAGCGTTGTAGGGAACACGAACCCGGCGACCCTGACGGTCAGTGGGACGACCGGGGCCGTTACCTTTGCCTACACTAATGCGGCTGCTGACTTTAACTTAACGGATCTGCCAACGGAGACGGGAAGCTACAATGGTCAGAATGCAAGTTCTCTGCTGAATAACGTGACCTACAATGCTTCTTGGAATAACAGCAGTACATCGACACCTATTACGTTGGACAGTAGCTGGCTCACCGTCATGAATGATGACGCTAAAGTCAATGATTACACGTATCACTTGACTGAGGCCGGAGCGAACGCCTTACTGGCGAAGTTGCAGACGCTGGTTCAATCCGGACAGGTCTTACCGACCGCGGCCTTACTGCAGACCGCTACTGGGAAGATTAACATCGTTCAAACGACCGATGAGCAATATCTGCCAAAACTGACGACCCATGAAGTGCGGACTACCGTTGGGTCAACGGTTCAGGCAACGGACTTTGTGACAACGGCTACTAACGCTGCCGGGAATCCGTTACCCGTTACTACGAGTACTGTGTCGGCTGATGGGGCGCCATGGACTTGGGGGACGCCCGGGACGCACACGGTTACCCTGACGCTTTTCGATCCAACGAGTAACCAGACCATCACCCAATCGGCTGTGGCTGAGGTTTACACCAGTGAAGCTCTCGGCTCACTGTCCGAATCCATGATTGTCACCAGCATGACCTCGCAATTAGACAGTGCCTCCGCTGACGTATCAGCCAGCCGGTCGGCCAACGTGCTCCAAAGCGAAAAGATCAGTGATTCACAAGAAGTGGTAGGCTCGCAATCGACCAGTATTCTCGATTCGCAATCCGCGTCCATCAGTGAAGATGAGGCCAGTCAGTCGGACGCCGAGTCGTCGTTAAGCGACGCCTCGACTTCGGCCATCGACAGCGACAACTCGTTGAGTGCCCGGTCCGCTTCCGATTCTGATTCGCTGGACTCCATGTCCGTTTCCGAAGCCAGCCTGAGCGAGCGCCTTGCGAGCGACTTAGGTGAGCTGTCCGCACAGTCGGCTAGCCAAGCCTCCGTTTCGACCGCCAGTCAGAGTGCCTTTACCTCGGCTCAGCAGAGTCAAAGCGCGCAGATCTCGACCTCGCTGGATAGCATGGACGCCGCCGGTCAACAAGACGACAGCGTGTCTGCTTCCTTGTCCAGCCTGAGCGATCAATCGACGTCTCAAGCCAGTCAATCGGCTGAGCAGAGTGAGAGTCAGGCTTCGGCCTCGAAGTCCACGTCGCTCAGCACCAGCGCAAGTCAATCTGTACAAGCCTCACAAGCTGTATCACAGAGCGCTGAAACGAGCGCGTCCGAAGCCAGCCTGAGTCAAGTCAGTGCCTCGGCTTCTAAGTCCGAGTCCGTTGCCACCGTTCTGTCGAACCGCCAAAGTCAGGCCGACCAATCGGTTTCCGCACAGAATTCACAGACCGACCAAAGCATCAGTAACGCCATTCATTCGACGTCGATGGTCACCTCGGCCGTGACGTCGCAATTAAACAGTTTGAGTGCTATTTCACAATCTGAAGACAGCGACCTGTCCGCATTCTCCGCAAGCATGTACAGCTTGGCCAGCAATGGGGACCAGTCCGGCTTCTCCGAGAACGCGGAGAGTCTCAGCAATTACCTGAACTCTAACGCCGCCCAGAGCAACGCCTTGTCCGAATCGCTGCAGAGCCTCAGCAACGAGCAGTCGGCCGTCCGGAGTATCTCGACGTCGATCAACGACTCCCGGTACTCGCAGTCTGCCGCCAGCGTGTCCGTTGTGACCTCGCAGTCCGAGGCCAGTCTGGCGCAAATCTCCGCGTCAACGTCGCAGTTGATCTCGCAGATTAACGCGTCCGAAGCCAGCGGCAGTGAACGCCTGGTCTCCGACGCCCGGTCCGAAGCCTCCGTTGCTTCCGCCGAAGACAGCATCGCCAAGGCCTCGAACAGTTACCTCGATGCCTCGGCCTCCGCTAGCACCTCGGCCAGCGTCTCCGCGGATGCGTCCGCGAGCGTTTCGGCCAACCGGTCGTTGAATTCGGTCACCAGCGCCATGTCGGCGAGCGCCAACAGCCTGAGTGACCGGTCCGCCAGTGATTCGCAGTCGTTAGCCGACATCACGTCCGCCGAAGACAGCATGAGCCTGGTAGCCAGTCAGGTCGCCAGCACCTTATCGGCGGCTTCGCAGTCGTTAGCCTCGCTCTCAACCACCAGTCTCAGCGCTTTGTCGGCGTCCGAAGCCAGTCAGAGCGACGAGATCAGCAAGTCGTTGACCAGCATGGCTAACGCCAGTCAAAGCAACGACAGCGTCTCGGATGCCCTGACCAGTCTGAGCAATCAGTCGGCCAGTGAGTACTCGGCCCAATCCGAGTGGTCCGTGGCCAGTCAAAGTATTTCCACGAAGAATTCACAAATCGCGAGTGACGCGGTGAAGTCGACCACGAGTGCCTCCGCGTCGACGAGTGTGGCGGAATCCGAAGCCACCGATTCCGCGAAAGCCTCGGCCCAGGCGAGCCAAAGCCGTTCTCTGGTCAGCCTGCACCAGTCGGTTTCCGTCATCAGTCTGGAAAACTTGCCGTCTCAAGACAGTGATTCCGCTAACTCCGTTTCGGCCCTGTCGCTTTCCGAGTACTCTAACTCTCTGGTCAGTCTCAGCGAGTTGGCCAACTCGACGGCGAGCCAGAACAGTGAAATCTTGCAGTCCGAAGCCAGCCTGAGCACCCGGTCCGTCGAGAACTCGGCCTCCGAGTCCCTGCAGGCCAGCGCCATCAGTAGCTTGAGCACGGTCTCGGCCAGTGCCTCCGCGTCAATGCGGTCCCTGAGCGATGCCTCCAAGAGTGAGGCCTCGGCCCACGCCTCCGCCAGTGATTCGGCCAGCACCTCGGCCAGTCAGTCGGCAGACGCGTCCGCGAGCGTCTCGGCTTCCCAGTCGTTAGCCAGCGTGACCAGCGCGATGTCCTTGAGTCTGGCCAGCATCAGTGACCAGTCGATGAGCGACGCGCGTTCCGCGGCCAGTCAATCGACGCAGGAAGCTAGCCTGAGTGCCCGGACCAGTGCTGATATCAGTGCCTTGTCGACGGCCTCGCAGTCGTTGGCGTCGCTTTCGACCACCAGTCTCAGCAACCTGTCGGCTTCCGAAGCCAGCCAGAGCGCCGAGATCAGCAAGTCGCTGACCAGCATGGACCACGCCAGCCAAAGTAACGACAGCGTGTCGGACGCCTTGACCAGCTTGAGCAACCAGTCGGCCAGCGAATACTCGGCCCAGTCCGAGTGGTCCGTGGCCAGTCAGAGCCTTTCAACGAAGGACTCGCAAGCCACGAGCAAATCGATTGTCACTTCTAAGAGCCTCTCCACGTCCATCGCGGACGCCTCCCAGAGTGCCGATCAATCGGCCAGCGCCGCCTCAGAGGCCGACGATAGCCGGTCGCAGGCGAGTGGTTCCCGCTCGGCCGCCCTGGATAGCCTGAGTAACCTGGTCTCCACCAACGCCAGTGACGAAAAGTCGCTGTCCGTGATGAGCCAGTCCGAATACTCCGAATCCCTGAGCAGCTTGAGCAATTTGGCATCGGCCACGACGAGCCTGCTGAGTCAGGTCTCCGATTCCGAGGCCAGTCAAAGCGACCGGACCATCTCCGGAATCGCATCGACCTCGGTCGTCTCGGCGTCCGAAGCCAGCATGAGTGACTCGGCTGAAAGTGCCGCGTCGGCCATGACCTCGTTGAGTACCGCGGCCAAGAGTGAAGCATCGGCCCACGCGTCCGCGAGTGATTCGGCCAGCACCTCGGCCAGTCAGTCCGCCGACACTTCGGCCAGCGTTTCGGCCGACCAGTCGTTGAGTGACCTGGGCAGTGCCCTGAACAGCGCCGCCGAGAGTCTCAGCGAGCGGTCCTTATACGACGCGGCTTCCACGGCCAGCGTCTCGACCGCCGAAGCCAGCCTGAGCGCCCGGACCAGTGCCGACATCAGTCAGCTGTCCGCCGCTTCGACGTCCTTAAATTCCATCTCAAATACCAGTATCAGTAACCAGTCGGCGTCCGAAGCCAGCCAAAGTGCCGAGATCAGCAAGTCGCTGACCAGCATGGATAGTGCCAGTCAGACGGATGACAGCGTCTCGGACGCGCTGAAGAGCCTGAGCACCCAGTCGGCGAGTGAAAGCGCCGACCGCTCCGAGTGGTCCGCCGCCAGTCAAAGTGAACAGACGGCCGCTTCCACCGAAGCGTCTCAGTCCACGAGCGCGGCCATTTCCGCCAGCCAGTCGCAGGATGCGGCTGAATCCGAGACTTCCAAGTCCTTGGCCCAAGCCGCATCGACTGAGGCCAGCCGGTCCACGGCCAGTGCGTCCCGGTCGGCCGCCAATGACAGCCTGAGCGACCTGAACACTTGGGATAGCGGCGCCGCGGACTCCTTGTCCGCCACCTCGTTATCCGAGTACTCGACGTCCATCGACAGTCTGAGCGACTTCGCCGTCTCGTTATCCGACCTGCTGAGCCAGGTCACCGTCTCCGAAGCTAGTGTCAGTCAACTGTCCGCTTCCGGATCCGAGTCGACCTCGATGGTTTCAGAATCTGAAGCCAGCATGAGTCAGTGGTCGGCCAGCGCCTCGGCTTCGCTGAAGTCCTTGAGTGAAGCGGCTTCCAACGAAGCATCGGCCCACGAGTCGGCGAGTGCCTCGGCCAGCGACTCAGCCCAGAACTCCGCGAGCGTTTCGGCTGACCAGTCCGCCAGTGTCTCGGCCGCAGAATCGCTGAGCACGGCGATTAGCCAAGCCAGCGCGAGCGAGGAGAGCCTGAGCGTCGCCTCGGCTGACGCCTCACAAGTCGCGTCAGCAGTTGCCTCCGCTGAAGCCAGCCTGAGTGCTCGGACCAGCGCCGACATCAGTCTTTTATCTGAAAATTCACAAGCCTTAAATTCCGTTTCGGCTACGAGTCTCAGTAACCAATCGGCTTCCGAGGCCAGTCAAAGCACCGAAATCAGTCGTTCCCTGACCAGCATGAACAACGCCAGTCAGACGGACGATAGCGTGTCAAACTCCCTGCAAAGCCTGAGTAATCAGTCACTGAGCGAGAGTCAAGCAACGTCTCAGCTGTCCGTCAACAGCACGAGTCAGTCCGTCGCCGGTTCCCAATCGGCTGACGCGGCCAGCTCCGCTTCGACGGCGGCCAGCGAGTCGCAGGCTAGTGTCGCTTCGCAGGCCAGCGCCTCCGCGAGCGTCCAGGCCTCTGAGTTGACGAGTCAAGCCAACGCCAGTGCGTCCCGGTCGACGGCCAACCAGAGCCTCAGTGATCTGAGTACCTGGGATGGCAGCGACGCGGCTTCCTTATCCACGGCGTCGCAGTCCGAATACTCTGAATCCTTGGTCAGTCTGAGTGAGCACTCTGATTCCATTGCCAGTCAGATCAAGCAGGGGTCAGCCTCCGCGGATAGTGTCACGCTGCAATCGCAATCCGGGTCCGAATCGACCTCGCAAGTGTCGGCCTCCGAAGCCAGCATGAGTAACGGTTCCAAGAGTACCGCCTCGGCGATGACCTCGCTGAGCGCCGCCTCCGAGAATGAAGCGTCGGCTCACCAGTCCGCGAGTGAGTCGGCCAGCACCTCGGCCAGTCAGTCCGCCGACAACTCGGCTAGCGTTTCGGCTGACCAGTCGTTGAGCGTGGTGAGTGGCGAGATTCTCCAGAGCAACAACAGTTTGAGTGAACGGTCGTTGAACGATGCCTCCGCATTGGCCAGCGTTGCGTCCGCCGAAACTAGCTTGAGTGTCCGGGCCAGTGCCGATATCAGTCAATTGTCGGCGCACTCCCAAGCACTGAACTCCCTGTCGACCACCAGCCTGAGCAACCTGTCGGCTTCCGAAGCCAGCCAGAGTGACGAGATCAGCAAGTCGTTGACCAGCATGGATAACGCCAGTCAAAGTAACGACAGCGTCTCGGATGCCCTGACCAGCTTGAGCGAACAGTCGGCTAGCGAGTACTCGACGCAGTCACAGTGGTCCGTCGCCAGTGACAGCACGGCGTCGGTTGAAGCCAGTGCGGCTTCAGCGTCCACGTCCGCTGCCACCAGCGCGGCGGCCTCGCAAACCAGTGCTGAATCCGCGGCCAGCGCCTCGACCAGTGCCGTGACGAGTGCCGTTGAGAGCCAATCGACGGCCAGCGCTTCACGGTCGGCCTCCGACCAAAGCCTGAGTGAGTTGACCAGCTGGGACAGCGAATCGGCCGGATCCTTATCCGCCGCTTCGTTATCCGAGTACTCGACGTCCTTAGTCAGTCTGAGTCAGCAGTCGCAGTCGGCCTCAACGGAACTGAGCAATCTCTCGGATTCTGAGGCCAGCATCAGTCAACGGTCGCTTTCCGGCAACGCCTCGACCTCGATGGTTTCAGAATCTGAAGCCAGCATGAGTCAGCTGTCGGCCAGCGCCTCGGCTTCCATGAAGTCGGTGAGTGACGCCTCGTTAAGTGAGACGTCCGCTCACGACTCGGCGAGTGCCTCGGCCGCCAACTCCGCGTCGATCTCCGCCAGCCAGTCCGCCGACCGGTCGGCCAGCATCTCGGCTGATCAGTCCGTCGCTTCGGTGGAAAGTGCCGCCGACAGCCTGGACAACAGCCTGAGTCAAGTATCCTTGAGTGGCTCGCAGCGGACCTCGCAAGTGGTCTCCACTGAACGGAGCCTGAGTGCCCGGATCAGCGCTGACATCAGTCAACTCTCCGCTCACTCAACCGCCTTAACATCCATTTCTGAAACCAGTATCAGTAACCAGTCGGCTTCCGAGGCCAGCCAGAGCAATGAAATCAGTCGCTCCCTGACCAGCATGGATAGTGCCAGTCAAAGCAACGACAGCGTCTCGGACGCCCTGAAGAGTCTGAGCACCCAGTCGACCAGTGAAAGTCAGTTCTTATCTGAGCTGTCCGTTAACAGCCAGAGTCAATCCGTCACGGCATCGCAGGCCGCTTCCCAAGTGGACTCCGCGACCGTCTCGGCCAGCGAGTCACAGGACATCGCGAACGTGCAATCGGCGGCTTCCGTCAGCGCGGCCGCTGCCTCGACCGCAAGTCAGTCCGAGGCCGTTGCGTCCCGGGCCTCGGCGAACGCCAGCCTGAGTGACCTGAGTACCTGGGACGACTCCGCGGCAGAATCCCTGTCGACGACGTCCTTGTCCGAGTACTCGACGTCCCTGAAGAGCCTGAGCAACCGGTCGGAGTCGCTGACCAGTCAGCTCGACCAGTTCTCGCAGTCAACGGCCAGTGTCACGTCACAGTCATTGTCCGGTTCCGAATCGACCTCGATGGTTTCCGAGTCCGAAGCCAGCATGAGTCAGTTGTCAGCCAGCGCCTCGGCTTCGCTGAAGTCGGTGAGTGACGCCTCGTTAAGTGAAACGTCCGCGCACGATTCCGCCAGCGAGTCGGCCAGCAATTCAGCTGACGACTCCGCGTCGGTTTCGGCCAGCCAGTCCGCTGACCGGTCGGCCAGTCTTTCGGCCGACACCTCGTTGAGCAAGGTCTTGAGCGCGGCCTCCCAGAGTGCTGACAGTCTCAGTCAGGTCTCCCTCAGTGACGCCGAATCGGCTTCCTTGATTTCGACCGCCGAGGCCAGCCTGAGCCAACAAACCAGTGCCGCTGACAGTCTCTTGACCAGCGCTTCGAATTCGTTGGCATCGCTCTCGACCATTAGTTTGAGTAACTTGTCGGCTTCCGAAGCCAGCCAGAATGCCGAAATCAGCAAGTCGTTGACCAGCATGAACAACGCTAGTCAAAGTAACGACAGCGTCTCGGATGCCCTGACCAGCCTGAGTGAACAGTCGGCCAGCGAGTACTCGGCCCAGTCCGAGTGGTCCGTGGCCAGCGAGAGCATCGCGTCCGTTGAAGCCAGTGGGGCGTCACAATCCGCCTCCGTTTCGACCGACATCAGTGCCTCGCAAACGGCCTCCGTTTCTACGGCGTCCGCGTCGACCAGTGCCGCGACGTCCGCCGCTGAGAGTCGTTCAACGGCCAGCGCGTCGCGGTCGACCGCCGACCAGAGCCTGAGTGACCTGAGTAGTTGGGATAGTGAATCGGCGGGCTCCTTATCCGCCACCTCGTTGTCCGAGTACTCGACGTCCATTGAGAGTCTGAGTGCCGCTTCCGATTCGGCTGAGAGCCTGAGCGCTCAAGTGTCGGACTCCGAAGCCAGCCTGAGC
>NZ_AZFC01000028.1:115036-126710 GCF_001435095.1 Levilactobacillus spicheri DSM 15429 | reverse complement strand
AGCGGTCCGTCTCGAACGCCTCCGCGACCTCGTTGGCCTCGCAATCCCTGGCCAGCTTGAGTGAGGCCCGGGACAGCGCGTCCGTTTCTATGGCCAGCCTGAGCAATCAGTCGGCCAGTGAAAGCGTCGCGCACCAGTCCGCGAGTGACTCGGCTAGCACCTCGGCCAGTCAATCGGCCGATGCTTCGGCGAGCCGCTCCGCGAGTGAGTCGGTCAACTCGGTCCTGAGTACCGCCTCGCAAAGTGCCGCCAGCCTCAGTCAGGTCTCCCTCAGTGACGCCGAATCAGCTTCCCTGATTTCGACCGCCGAGGCCAGCCTGAGCCAGCAAACCAGTGCCGCTGACAGTCTCTTGACCAGCGCCTCGGATTCGTTGACCTCGCTGTCGACCATTAGCTTGAGCAACTTGTCGGCTTCCGAAGCCAGTCAGAGTGCCGAAATCAGCCAGTCGCTGACCAGCATGAACAATGCCAGTCAAAGCGACGACAGCGTCTCGGACGCCCTGACCAGCCTGAGCAATCAGTCGGCCAGCGAGTACTCGGCCCAGTCCGAGTGGTCCGTCGCCAGTGACAGCATCGCGTCCGTTGAAGCCAGTGAGGCGTCACAATCCGCCTCCGTTTCAACTGATATCAGTGCCTCACAAGCGGCCTCCGCATCCACGGCATCCGCATCGACCAGTGCCGCCACGTCCGCTGACGAGAGTCGTTCGTTAGCCAGCGCGTCGCGGTCGACCGCCGATCAGAGTCTGAGTGACCGGAGCAGTTGGGACAGTGAATCGGCGGGCTCCTTATCCGTTGTTTCTCAATCCGAGTACTCGACGTCTCTGGCCAGCATCAGTGACGCTTCCCAGTCCGCTGAGAGCCTGAGCGCCCAAGTGTCGGCTTCCGAAGCCAGCCTGAGTGAGCGGTCCGTCTCGAACGCCTCCGCGACCTCGTTGGCCTCGCAATCCCTGGCCAGCCTGAGTGAGGCCCGGGACAGCACGTCCGTTTCCATGGCCAGTCTGAGCAATCAGTCGGCCAGTGAAAGTGACGCGCACCAGTCCGCGAGTGAATCGGCTAGCACCTCGGCCAGTCAGTCCGCGAGTGCGTCGCTGAGTGCCGTCATCAGTCAGATGTCGACCAGTCAAGCCAGCTTGAGTGAGTTGTCGGCCAGTGCGTCGGCCTTCGCTTCCGAGATCTCCGGGAGCCAGGCCAGCCTGAGTCAGCAGGTCAGCCAAGCGGACAGTCAGCTCTCGGCGGCTTCCACGTCGTTAGCGTCCTTGTCGCAACTGAGCGTCAGCAACCTGTCGGCTTCCGAAGCCAGTCAGAGTGCCGAGATCAGTAAGTCGTTGACCAGCATGAACCATGCGAGTCAAAGTAACGACAGCGTTTCGGATGCCCTGACCAGCCTGAGTGACCAGTCGGCCAGCGAGTACTCGATGCAGTCCCAGTGGTCCGCCGCCAGTGAAAGCACGGCGTCGGTCGTCGCCAGCGAAGCTTCCAGCTCCGCGTCCGCTTCGACCAGCGCGGCCGCCTCGCAAGCCAGTGCTGAATCCGCGGCCAGCGCGTCAACCAGTGCCGTGACGTCCGCCGTTGAGAGTTTATCGACGGCCAGCGCCTCCCGGTCGACCGCCGACCAAAGCCTGAGTGAGCTGAGTAGCTGGGACAGCGAATCGGCCGGATCCTTATCCGCCGCTTCTCAATCCGAGTACTCCGAATCCCTGGCCAGCCTGAGTGACTTCTCGACGTCGACGGCCAGCCAAGCCGAGGATGCCTCGGCCTCTGCCGCCAGCCTGAGTGACTTGTCGGCCTCCGAATCGGTCTCCACCTCCGTGGTTTCCCAGTCGTTGGCCAGCCTGAGTGATTCGACCGTGAGCGCGGCCGCCTCGCTGGAATCGCTGAGCGTCGCTTCCAAGAGTGAAGCGTCAGCTCACCAGTCCGCGAGTGCCTCCGCTAGCACCTCGGCCAGTCAGTCCGCCGACGTCTCGGCCAGCATCTCGGCAGCACAATCGCTGAGTGCGGTCTTGAGCGACATGTCCTTAAGTGCCGATAGTCTGAGTGCCCGGTCCGTCAGTGATTCGGTCTCCGGCTCGAACCTGTCCGCTTCCGAGAACAGCTTGAGCGTCCGGACCAGTCAGGACCTGAGCCAGCTGTCCGCACAATCCACTTCCTTACAATCAATTTCTGAAACCAGTATCAGTAACCAATCGGCGTCCGAAGCCAGCCAGAGCGTCGAGATCAGCCAGTCGTTGACCAGCATGGATCATGCGAGTCAAAGTAACGACAGCGTCTCGGATGCCTTGAGTAGCTTGAGCACCCAGTCGGCGAGTGAAAGTGCCGACCGGTCCGCTTGGGCCTCCGCGACCCACAGCGCCGAAACCTCGGCGGCGACCCAGAGTGAAACGGCCGCTTCCGAAGCGTCCCTGTCCGTGGTCACGCAAAGCGTCGCCACGTCCGAAGCCCAGGATTCCGCGACCGCGCAATCCCAGGCAGAGGCGAGTCAGTCCACCGCGAGCGCTTCTCGTTCGACGGCCCTGAACAGCCTGAGCCAGTTGACCTCGACCAACGCGAGTCAGGAAGAATCCTTATCTCTGATCAGCACCTCCGAGTACTCCGCATCCTTGAGTAGTCTGAGCAACCTGGCCACGTCAACGACCAGCCTGCTGAGTCAGGTCTCGAACTCCGAGGCCAGCGTGAGTGACCGGTCCGCTTCCGGGATCGCATCGACCTCTGAAACGTCGGCCTTAGAAGCCAGCATGAGTGACCTGTCGACCAGCCTGGTAGAGTCGTTATCGTCGTTGAGTGAGCTGTCACAGACTGAAAAGTCGGCTCACCAGTCCGCGAGTGATTCGGCCAGCACCTCGGCTAGTCAGTCCGCCGACAACTCGGCCAGCGTTTCGGCTGACCAGTCGTTGGCGTCCGTCTTGAACTCGGCCTCCCAGAGTGCCCAGAGCTTGAGCGAGCGTTCCGCGACGGATGCCTCGCAGATGTCCGAGTTATCGGCCTCTGCGGATAGCCTGAGCATTCGGGCCAGCCAAGACATCAGTCAGCTGTCCGCCCAGTCGACGTCCCGGAATTCCATTTCTGAGACCAGCCTGAGCAACCTGTCGGCTTCCGAGGCCAGCCAGAGCGCCGAGATCAGCCAGTCGTTGACCAGCATGGACCATGCCAGTCAAAGTAACGACAGCGTCTCGGATGCCCTGACCAGCCTGAGCGAACAGTCGGCCAGCGAGTACTCGATGCAGTCACAGTGGTCCGTCGCCAGTGAAAGCACGGCGTCGGTTGAAGCCAGTGCGGCTTCGGCGTCCACGTCCGCTACCACCAGCGCGGCGGCCTCGCAAGCCAGTGCTGAATCCGCGGCCAGCGCCTCGACCAGTGCCGTGACGAGTGCCGTTGAGAGTTTATCGACGACTAGCGCCTCACGGTCGACCGCCGACCAGAGCCTGAGCGACCTGAGTAGTTGGGACAGCGAATCGGCCGGATCCTTATCCGCCGCGTCGTTATCCGAATACTCGACGTCCTTGAGCAGTTTGAGTACCGCCTCGACGTCGGCGGTCAGCCTGAGCGCTGACGTGTCGGCCTCCGAAGCCAGCGTGGCCAGTGAATCGGCCTCGCAGCTGGCGTCCGTCTCGGCCGTTTCGCAGAGTGAAGCCAGCCTGAGTATCGCTTCGGCGAGTGACTCGGCTTCCCTGAACTCGTTGAGCGACCTGTCGCAGAGTGAAGCCTCCGCCCACGAATCAGCCAGTGCGTCGGCTAGCACCTCGGCCAGTCAATCGGCTGACACGTCGGCTAGCTTATCCGCGAACGACTCGTTAAGCACCATGACCAGCGATGCTTCGCTGAGTGAGGGCAGCATGAGTCAAGCCTCCGCCAGTGCTTCCGAGTGGGCTTCTGAGGTCTCCAAGGCAGAAGCCAGTCTGAGTGCCCGGACCAGCCAAGACATCAGTCAGCTGTCCGCGCAATCGACGTCCTTGAATTCCATTTCTACCATTAGTTTGAGTAACCTGTCGGCTTCCGAAGCCAGCCAGAGTGCCGAAATTAGCAAGTCGCTGACCAGCATGAATCGTGCTAGTCAAAGCAACAACAGCGTCTCGGATGCCCTGACCAGTCTGAGTCAACAGTCGGCCAGTGAGTACTCGACGCAGTCGCAATGGTCCGTCGCCAGTGAAAGCGCGGCGTCGGTCGCAGCCAGTGCCGCTTCGGCGTCCACGTCCGCTGCCACCAGCGCGGCGGCTTCACAAACCAGTGTTGAATCAACGGCCAGCGCATCGACCAGTGCATCGACCAGTGCCGTGACGAGTGCCGTTGAGAGTTTATCGACGGCCAGTGCGTCCCGGTCGACCGCCGACCAGAGTCTGAGTGAGCTGAGCAGTTGGGACAGCGAATCGGCCGGATCCTTATCCGCCGCATCGTTATCCGAGTACTCGACGTCGCTGACCAGTCTCAGTGACCGGTCCGAATCGAACGCCAGTGAATTGAGCGAAGCCGCGACCTCAACGGCCAGCGTGCTGAGTCAATCATTGTCCGGTTCTGCATCGACCTCGCAAGTGTCGGCCTCCGAAGCCAGCCTGAGTGTGGCCTCGGCCAGCGCCTCCGCTTCGCTGAACTCGTTGAGTGACCTGTCGCAGAGCGAAGACTCCGCGCACGATTCCGCGAGTGATTCGGCTAGCACCTCGGCCAGTCAATCGGCGGACACGTCGGCTAGCTTATCCGCGGACAACTCGTTGAGTACCGTGGTGGCTTCCATGTCGGCTTCCGACAACAGCTTGAGTGCGCGTTCCGTGAGTGATTCGGTCTCCGCCTCGAACTTGTCGGCTTCCGAGACCAGTCTGAGTGTCCGGACCAGCCAGGATATCAGCTTGATTTCCGGCCAATCCGTCTCCTTAGCCTCCGTCTCCCTGGCCAGCTTGAGTAACCTGTCGGCTTCCGAGGCCAGCCAGAGCGCCGAGATCAGTCGGTCCCTGACCAGCATGGAGAATGCTAGTCAGAGCAACGACAGCGTCTCGGATGCCCTGACCAGCCTGAGTGAACAGTCGGCTAGTGAGTACTCGACCCAGTCACAGTGGTCCGTCGCCAGTGAAAGCACGGCGTCGGTTGCAGCCAGTGCCGCTTCGGCGTCCACGTCCGCTGCGACCAGCCTCGCGACCTCACAAACGGTCGCTGAATCCGTGGCAACGGCTTCGACCAGTGCCGCAACGTCCGCTGCCGAGAGTGTTGCAACGGCTAGCGCTTCGCGGTCGACCGCCGACCAGAGCTTGAGTGACCTGAACACCTGGGACAGTGGGGCGGCTGAGTCCTTATCGACCGCTTCGTTGTCCGAGTACGCAACGTCCTTGAGCAGCCTGAGTACCTTGTCGACGTCGACCACCAGCCTGATCAGCCAGATCTCGGCTTCCGAGGCCAGCGTGAGTGACCGGTCCGTTTCCGGGATCGCATCGACCTCCGCAACCTCGGCGCTCGAAGCCAGCATGAGTGCCTTCTCGCAAAGTGCCAGTGAATCACGGCTATCGCTGAGTGCCCAGTCACAGACTGAGGCCTCCGCGCACGAGTCGGCCAGTGAATCGGCAGCCGCCTCGGCAGAACAATCGGCCAGCACCTCGGCCAGTCGTTCGGCTGATACGTCGGCCAGCTTATCCGCTGACGCCTCGTTGAGCACCGTGGTCGCTTCCATGTCGGCGAGTGACAACAGCTTGAGTGCTCGGTCCGTGAGTGATTCGGTCTCCGCTTCGACGCTGTCCGCTTCCGAGAACAGCCTGAGCATCCGGACCAGTCAAGACCTGAGCCAGCTGTCGGCCCAATCAATGTCCTTGAATTCCATTTCTACTATTAGTTTGAGTAACCTGTCGGCTTCCGAAGCCAGTCAGAGCGCCGAAATCAGCAAGTCGTTGACCAGCATGGACCATGCGAGTCAAACCAACGACAGCGTCTCGGACGCCTTGACCAGCCTGAGTCAACAGTCGACCAGTGAGAGCCAGCTGCGGTCGCAATGGTCCGCAACCAGTACCAGCACGGCATCCGCCGCGGCTAGTGTGGCGACGCAATCCGCGTCCGCTTCCACCAGCCTGCTGGCCTCACAAACGGCCAGTGCTTCTGAAGCGACCGCCTCGACCAGCGCCGCAACGTCGGCCAGCGAAAGCCGCGCCGTCGCCAGTGCGTCCCGGTCGATGGCCAATAACAGCCTGAGCGACCTGAATACCTGGGACAGTGGGGCGGCTGAGTCCTTATCCACCGCCTCGTTATCCGAGTACTCGACGTCCTTGAGCAGTCTGAGTACCTTGTCGACCTCGACCACCAGCCTGATCAGCCAGATTTCGGCTTCCGAAGCCAGCGTGAGTGACCGGTCCGTTTCCGGAATCGCGTCAACTTCCGCAACCTCGGCGCTCGAAGCCAGCATGAGTGCCTTCTCGCAAAGTGCCAGTGAATCACGGCTATCGCTGAGTGCCCAGTCGCAGACTGAGGCCTCCGCGCACGAGTCGGCCAGTGCTTCCGCAAGCACGTCGGCGAGTGGCTCGGCTGATACGTCGGCCAGCTTGTCCGCGAACACCTCGTTGAGTGAGGTCATGAGCCAGATGAGCGCCAGCGCCAGTCAAGTGAGTGTGGCCTCGACCAGCATTGCGGCGTCCGTTTCCGAGATGTCGCTTTCCGAAGCCAGCATGAGTGTCCAGACCAGCCAGATCGACAGTCAGCTGTCCGCTCAATCGCAGTCGCTGAACTCGATTTCGACGACCAGCTTGAGCAACCTGTCGGCTTCCGAAGCCAGCCAGAGCGCCGAAATCAGCAAGTCCTTGACCAGCCTGAGTGAGGCCAGTCAAAGCGACGACAGCGTTTCAGAGTCCCTGACCAGCCTGAGTCAACAGTCGATCAGCGAAAGTCAGCTGCAGTCGCAGTGGTCCGTGGCCAGTGAAAGCACGGCGTCGGTCGAAGCCAGTGAAGCTTCCAGCTCCGCGTCCGCTTCCACCAGCCTGCTGGACTCACAAACGACGTCCGAATCCGTCGCCAGTGCCTCGGCCAGTGCCGTGACGAGTGCCGTTGAGAGTTTGTCGACGGCCAGCGCTTCACGGTCGACCGCCGATCAAAGCCTGAGTGACCGGAGTAGTTGGGACAGCGAATCGGCCGGATCCTTATCCGCCGACTCGTTATCCGAGTACTCGACGTCGCTGGTTAGCCTGAGTGAGGCGTCCGCCTCGACGACCAGCCAGAGTGCGGAGATCTCCGCCTCCGTGGCCAGCCTGAGTGCCCGGTCCGTCTCGACCAGCGCGTCGGCTTCCGCCGTGGCGAGTGCCGTTGAGAGCCTGAGCGTGGTTTCGGCCAGTGCCTCGGCCTCGATGAACTCGTTGAGTGACCTGTCGCAGAGTGAAGCCTCCGCCCACGAATCAGCCAGTGCGTCGGCCAGCACCTCGGCCAGTCAATCGGCTGACACGTCGGCAAGCCTGTCCGCCAATGTATCCTTGAGTGACGTCATGAGCCAGATGAGCGCGAGCGCCAGTCAGGTCAGTGTCGCCTCGACCAGCATTGCGGCTTCCACGTCCGCCATGTCACTTTCCGAAGCGAGTCTGAGCGTTCGGACCAGCCAAGACATCAGTCAGCTGTCCGCTCAGTCAGCTTCCTTGAATTCTATTTCTACTATCAGTTTGAGTAACCTGTCAGCTTCCGAAGCCAGTCAGAGCGCCGAAATCAGCAAGTCGTTGACCAGCATGGACCATGCTAGTCAAAGTAACGACAGCGTCTCGGATGCCTTGACCAGCCTGAGTCAACAGTCGGCTAGCGAGTACTCGACCCAGTCGCAATGGTCCGTCGCCAGTGAAAGCACGGCGTCGGTCGTTGCCAGTGAAGCTTCCAGCTCCGCGTCCGCTTCGACCAGCACCCTGGCCTCACAAACGACGTCCGCGTCTGTCGCCAGTGCCTCGACCAGCGCCGTGACGAGTGCCGTTGAGAGCTTATCGACGGCCAGTGCTTCACGGTCGACCGCCGACCAGAGCCTGAGTGACCGGAGTACCTGGGACAGCGAATCGGCCGGATCATTATCCGCCGCTTCGTTATCCGAGTACTCGACGTCCTTGACCAGTCTGAGTGAGGCCGCTGCCTCGACGACCAGTCAGAGTGCGGAAATCTCCGCCTCCGTGGCCAGTCTGAGTGCCCGGTCCGTCTCGAACAGCGCGTCGACCGCCTCGGTCGCCAGCGCTGAAGACAGCCTGAGCGTGGTCTCGGCCAGTGCTTCGGCTTCGATGAACTCGTTGAGTGACCTGTCGCAGAGCGAAGACTCCGCGCACGATTCCGCGAGCGCCTCGGCTAGCACCTCGGCCAGTCAATCGGCGGACACGTCGGCTAGCTTATCTGCGGACAACTCGTTGAGTACCGTGGTAGCGTCCATGTCGGCTTCCGACAACAGCTTGAGTGCCCGGTCCGTGAGTGATTCGGTCTCCGCCTCGAACCTGTCGGCTTCCGAGACCAGTCTGAGCGTGCGGACCAGCCAGGATATCAGCGTGATCTCCGGTCAATCCGTCTCCTTAGCCTCCGTTTCCCAAGCCAGCCTGAGTAACCTGTCGGCTTCCGAAGCCAGTCAGAGCGCCGAGTTGAGCAAGTCGTTGACCAGCATGGCTGAGGCGACCCAGAGTGACGCCAGCGTTTCCGCTTCCGTCATGAGCCTGAGTCAACAGTCGGCTAGTGAAAGCCAGCTGCAGTCGCAATGGTCCACGACCAGTCAGAGCACGGCGTCCCTCGAAGCTAGCGTGGCTTCCCGGTCCGCTTCTGCTTCGACCAGTCTCGTGACCTCAGAAACGGCCGCTGAATCCGTGGCGACGGCTTCGACCAGTGCCGCAACGTCCGCTGCCGAGAGTTTATCGACGGCCAGTGCGTCCCGGTCGACCGCCGATCAGAGCCTGAGCGACCTGAGTAGCTGGGACAGTGGGGCGGCTGAGTCCTTATCGACCGCTTCGTTATCCGAATACTCAACATCGCTGACGAGCTTGAGTACCTTGTCGACCTCGACCACCAGCCTGGTCAGCCAGATCTCGGCATCCGAGGCCAGCGTGAGTGACCGGTCCGTTTCCGGGATCGCGTCGACCTCCGCAACCTCGGCCCTCGAGGCCAGCATCCGTGACTTCTCGCAAAGCGCCAGTGCTTCACTGGATTCGCTGAGTGAGCGGTCGCAGACGGAAGCATCGGCCCACGAATCGGCCAGCGCATCCGCCCAGGTTTCGGCTGAACAGTCGGCCAGCACCTCGGCCAGTCGGTCGGCGGATGCCTCGGCGAGTCAATCGGCTGACCGCTCCTTGAGTGCGGTCACCAGCGCCATCAGCGCCAGTGAGACTAGCCTGAGTCAGTTGTCCGCCAGCGCTTCCGCGGTGGCTTCGACGATGTCCGCATCGGAGAGCAGCCTGAGTGCCCGGACCAGCGCCGATAACAGTCAGTGGTCGGCTCAGTCGACGTCACTGGTATCGTTATCGACCGCCAGCCTCAGCAACCTGTCGGCTTCCGAAGCCAGTCAAAGCGCTGAGATCAGCCGGTCGTTGATCAGTCTGAGCGACGCGTCCGTCTCCGATGAGAGCGTCTCGGCTTCCCTGGACAGCTTAAGTCAGCAGTCCACCTCCGAGAGTCAGGCCCAGTCACTGTGGTCCGAACAAAGCGCCAGCCAGTCGATCGTTGACTCGACGGCGGCTTCCACGTCGGCCACGACGTCTGCCAGCCTGAGTGCTTCGCTGATGAGTCAAGCGTCGCAATCGGCCGCGTCCGCAAGTCAAGCGTCCCTGAGCACCGCGAGTCAATCTATCGCCAGTGCCTCCCGCTCGACGGCTGACCAGAGCTTAAGCGACCTGAGCAACTGGACCAGCGTCTCGGCGGCATCGTTGTCCGCCGCGTCACTGTCCGAGTACTCGACGTCCTTAGTCAGCCTGAGCACGCTGTCCGTTTCCACGCAGAGTCAACTCAGCCAGATGTCGGCTTCCATGGCCAGTCTGAGTGACCGGTCGGCTTCCGACTCGGCTTCCTTGTCCGTGGTTTCCACGTCCGAAGCCAGTCTGAGTGCCTTCTCCGTCAGTGCTTCTGATTCCGTCGTCTCCCTGAGCGTGGCTTCGGCCAGCGAAGGATCGGCGCACGAGTCCGCCAGCACGTCGGCCAGCACGTCAGCCAGCGTTTCGGCCGACACCTCGGCCAGTGTCTCCGCCAGTCAGTCCGCAAACCTCTCCGCTTACAATAGCGAGTTGGCCAGCGAATCGATGAGTGCGGAAGACGCCGCCCGGATCAACAATGAGACCGCGGATCAGGGTACCACGACGCCGCAAACCGTGACGCCACTGGTTTCCGGTGGCAGCGGTGCGACGCTGGTCACCGGCTCGAGTGCCGATAAGAAGTCGTCGAAGGGCATCAAGAGTGTCAGTGCCATCAAGAAGATTGGCCTGTACAGCTCCCCGAACTTCTCCAAGAAGACGCGGATCACCTGGTACACGAAGCAGCCGCGGACCAAGCAACCACAATTCGTGGTTCTGGGAACGGCCCATTCCAAGAATGGCACGCTCCGGTACAAGGTTCGCGACGTCAACCACGGGTCCAAGACCTATGGCTTAGTGGGGTACATCACGGCGAACAAGAAGTACGTCCGGAATACCTACTACCAGACGTTGACCACGGCGACGAAGAAGAAGACCAAGACGATCACAATCATTAATCCAAAGGGCGTGAATGCCTACAAGACGGCTTCTCGGAAGGGTAAAGCCGTTGGGCATTACCGTCAGGGTCAGGTCCTCAAGGTCAAGCGGATCGTGCACTACCGGTTAACCACGCGGATCCAGCTGACAAATGGTCGGTACATCACGGCCAACCGTCAGTGGATCAAGACGGGGCGGATCGGGCACGTGACGCACGTGCGGGTCAACCACGCGAAGGGGATCGTCAGTCTGCGGTTAAGCACCCGGACGGTCAGTCATCACACGGTTCGGACGGTCACGGCGGCACCACGCCACTTTGCCCGGACGAACTGGGGTTACGGCACGCGGTACCTGTTGGCGAACGTCCCGGCAGCGAGTCGAGCGGCCATGCGTCAGTCACAGCCGACCACGGCACCGGCAACCGCCAACTATTTGGCGGTGGTCGCGACTCGTAAGATTGCCCTGTACAGTTCACCAAACTTCTCGAACAAGACGTTGATCGTTCAATACGACAAGTTGCCGGTTGGACAACAACCGAAGTTCGTGATCATTGGGACCGCGGTCGCCAGCGATGGCAGCCTGCGCTACAAGGTCGAGGACGTGAACTTGGGGTCCAAGACTTACGGTCTGATTGGCTACATCACAGCCGACCAGAAAGCCGTTCGCGTCTACGCCGCGCGGCCAGTCGTTCTCCCGAACCAGGGGTTGCGCGAGGTGGCCTACCGGATCGACCCGAGTCGCGCCCAGATCAACCGTCTCTTGGCGGCCAATGACCAGCCACTGAGTCAGCAGACCAGTGTAGCGGCGCAAAACGGGTTGGATTGGACTTACGCGGGTTCCGCCACGACCCTTTACCGGATCGTTGGGGATTACCTGGCGCTAGGCTAATTCGCTGAACAGCTTTGAAGTATGACTAAAAAAACGTGAGCGTTCGTTCCGAGATATCTCGGAGCAGAACGGCTCACGTTTTTTTGTGTTGGTGTGGGGATGGTCGCTTCACGCCGGCGCGCAAGATGGTCGAGGTGGGCACGACTCTGAAGCCCACAAAGACCGTG
>NZ_AZFC01000028.1:70155-115026 GCF_001435095.1 Levilactobacillus spicheri DSM 15429 | reverse complement strand
TTGATGTAACCGGGCAAAGAACACCCGGTAACATCAATTTCACCACGACCATCAAGGCGCCTCTGTTGCGCTAACATTGGTCGTTGGCTATAACGATTAGGCCGTTAAATGGTCACCTAACGGATTCTACTTCAACGTGATAAGTTATCTTAATCATCGCAAAAGACCGCTTAAATCGCCTGAGAGGACGGTTTAAACGGCCTTTTGTGTCTCTTGAGATGGAAAACTGTCTACGAGTTCAATCATCCTCAGTGGGACAGACAACCAGAACCGGTCAAACCGAGATAGTTGCTTGGTTTGACCGGTTCTGGTGGGTTAAAGAACTGATTTAAGGGATGCTTGTGGGGTTGTCCAGTGGTGATGATGACTCTCGACGCGAGCGGTGTTGCCAGTTGCTCAATTTGGTGGGCGGATCACTAGTGAACCACCCGGAGGCGAGCAGGGGCTCAGCCAGCGAAATTATCCTTAGCCAGCGTCTTTTGCTGGCTTAGGATAAGGCCGAGTTTTGAAACGCGCGATTTGGGCGCGGTTCAAAATCGTGCCCGCAGGCGTCACGGCCCCTGAGCGCCGGAGGGTGACCAGCCTTATTCCAGCTTGTTCGCCGGCGTGCAGCGCCCATCAACGACCAGCTGAAAATTTAGCTGTCCGCCACCACCGTTGCCTTGTCCAGCTTAAAGTTGCGCAGGGCCAGGGCGTTGTAAGCAGCCTGGGTCATCTGGACCTCCTGGATGTACTGGATGTCGTTGTTCAGGATGCCCAGCAGGTTGCCCCGAATCTCGCCCTGTTCGTCGAACGGATTTTCGCAGAGCCGCAGGATGTTGTGCGACTTGGTGTAGCGCAAGGCCATCATCTCGACACCCATGTAGCAGACCGTGACCTGGTCTTGGACCGTCAAGAGGTTGGCGACCTGGCGGCACACGAACTCGTTTAAGTTATCGTAGTGCTCCAGAACTTCCTGGGTCTCGGGGTCCTCGATGGTGATGTAGTTCAGGACGTTTTCGTAGTAGTAATACCGGATGATTGGCTGGCCCTTTAGGTTCAAGAAGTCGAACTCCTGGGGCTGCCCCTCGTTATAGAACAGCTGGGTGTATTGCCGGCCGTCCGTGGCGTACTCTTCGATCAGGTCGTTGGTGCCGTCCGGGTTGAAATAGTCGATCTCCTTGACGGCCCGGTTGGTCCCGGGGTAGAGCTTCATTTGGCCGATGGGTGCGCCGTCGTATTCGAGCGCGAGAAAGCCATCGCTGTTCATTAAAATGTTGGTGCCGTCCGGAACCGGCGCCCGGTTGAAGAACAGGTAGTCGTCGGGGTCGTAGGCGGTCCGCTTGGTCAGCCAGTCGTACAGGTTGACGCTGTGTTTGATGGCTTCCTGCCGCATGGTGCCGGCGAAGTTCGGGGCCGACCCGATCGACAGAAGGTGCAGGTTATCGGCCAGCAGGATCTTTTTTTCCTGTTGCCAAACGTCCGTATTGGTGTGGACGCCGTTTACAAGTTCATAGCGCATCGATTAACTTCCTCCAATCTTCTGCAATCACGTGGTCCTGGTACCGTTCGACCTTGGCCTTGGTGTGGGCGACTAGGTCATGGTAATTGGCGGCCATGAACCGCTTGAGGGCCTGGTGCAGCTGCTCGACACTGTAGTCGGCGTCCGTCCGGTTGAAGTCGGCGAGGAAACCGTTTTGCCCCTCGTCGACCAGCTCCTGGGCCCCGAACCGGGCGTTGAACGTGACGATCGGCAGACCAGCGTTCATGGCCTCGATGTAGGTCAGGCCGAACCCTTCGGAGTAGGACCCGGAAATGTAGGCGTCGTACTGCGGGTAGAGCTTCTCTAGCTCGGCGGACAGGCCCTTGACGTGGATGTAGTCGCCGGCGTGGCCGTCCTCGATGGCGGTTTTGATGCGTTTCTCTTCCTCACCAGCCCCGTAAATGTCGAGGGTCAGGTTGACGCCGTCCTCGTCGTGCAGCTTGACGAGGGCCTTGACGATGAAGTCCACGTGCTTTTCGATGGCCAACCGGGACGCGGTGATGAACTTGATCGGGTCACCCGGTTGTTTGTTCGGATCGATCTGCGGGTTGTCGCGGACCCCGCCGACCGGAATCGTGACGATCTGGTCGCCGCGGTCGGGGAAGTCGACCAGCATATCTTGGCGCTGCCGCTCGGTGGCCACGACCATCTTGTCGACCTGGTCGAGGTGGGTCAGCAGGTACTCGTTGTAGTTGTTAAACAACGGGTAGCGGGGATCCTTGCGGTTGTTGAGCTGGTCGGCGTGAATCACGTCGATGACCTTCAACTTGTCGGAGTGCATCGCGAAGAGGGCGACTTCGGGGTCGATCCCCCGGTCGATCATGTAGACGTTCTTTTCGTGATAGGCGATGTTCAACCGCTGGAAGAAGTAGCGGATCAGCTGCATCCCGTTGCTGAAGAATAGGTGCCGGCCGCCCGCCTGGTGATACAGGTGGATGTTGCGGATGATGACCTTACGGTGGGGGTCATCGTAGAACTGGAAGTCGGCCATCTTGAGACCGGTGTTCATGTTGAAGAGCTCCACGTGATTGGAGCCGACCATCAAGATATTGGTCTTCTTATGTTTGTCGGGATGCTTGATCATGTGGTCGATGACGTGCAGGCCACTGACGGTGTAAGTATCGCGTTTGCGGTGGGTGTTGGTCGAGTCGATGACCAACTTGGTGCTGTGCTCATAGAAGGTCTGGACACCGTGCTTCAGGTAGTCCTCGCCCAGGGTGAAGTACTCCCACATGTTGATGACCTGGTCGTTCGCCAGGCCCCAGCGTTTCATGGGGGCTTGGAGGTCCCGGTTCAAGCGGTAAAAGAGGTAGCGGAAAGGCAGGCCGGCTTGGGTCAGGACCTTTCCCCGGTAGAATTCGGCGTGTTCGACCCCGGAATTGCCCATTCCGATGGTCCCGTTAACAAAAAATATCATTTTGGTTCCTCCCGAAGCATGAGTGATTGCCAGTGTGCGAGCTTGGCTTGCCAGGCGGCCAGTCCCGAGTCTTCCCGGGACGTGGCGGGGTGGTCGGCCAAGAAGGTCATCAGCTCTTGATTGATTTTATCGATCCAGTGAATGTTTCCCAGCTGGTGCGGGGTGACGTAGACCACCAGGTTATCCCGGTCGGGGGCCAGCAGTAGCGGCTTGGTCGCGCCCTGCCGGACGACCAACGCGACGTGCGGGGCCGTGGCGTCCTTGGCCGTCGCGGTGACGCTTCCGGCGAAGGGGTCCACGGAAAATTGGTAGGCCGCTGCCGTGGCGGCGTCCATCAGCAGGAGGTTGTGGAAGACGACCTGCTCGTGGTGGGTGTTGACCAGTTCGATCGTGTAGTCGGTCGCCTCCGGGGGCATGGTGAAGGTGCCCTCGGTGCCGTCGAGAATCGTGTTATCGAGGGTGTGGCCGTCCTCGTCCAGAAACTGGATGCGCAGGTAGACCCCGCCGCCGGTGACGCTGATGTGGCCCTGGAGAAAGTAGGGCGTGTTCGGCTGAATCACCGGTAGCTCGTTGGTCAGGTGTTGGGCGGCGAAGTTGCGCTTGGAGCGCCACTGGTGGATTACCTCGCCGGGCGGCATCAGCGGTGCCCGGTAGGTGACCACGCGCTCGGGTGAGACCGTGACCTGGCAGCCGTACTCGTAGGTGTTGCGCAGGTGCGTCGGCCAGAGTAGTAGGTAAGCCAGACTCATGACGACACCTCCTCAGTGACGAACTTGCGGTCGAATTCGGACGCAAGGATCATCTGGTACTGCTTGAAGAACCAGGCATTGACGGCCGGCGTATCGTCGTTATGGCGGCCCAGGATCCCCTTATGCAGGAAACGCACGTGGGGGAAGTGGGTGGTGGTCCATTCGAACAGCTGGTCGAAGGACGTGTTGTCGAAGTCGTCCTGGTACATGTGGGCGATGGCGAAGGTGGTGTGGCTGAAGTCGGCCTGGCGAATCTTTTCCCAGATGCGGTCGTTGAGCTGCTGCGCGGTGGCCGGCGTGTCGTCGCCGGTGTGGTACAACAGAAAGTCAAACGACGGCTGGAAGTCCTGGGTCCGCTTGATGCGGCCGTTGGTGGCGGTGGTCCCCAGGTTGATCAGGGGCTTGCCGGCCACGATGGCCCGCGGTTGCAGCTGGGCGCCGTAGTACAGGCACGCGGTGGTCCCTTCGGAGATCCCCGATAGGATCAGGTCGTCGGGGGCAAAACCCAGCCGCTTGAGCGTCAGGTCGATGACGTGGCGCATGCCGGTCTCGAAGGCCGGTGAGCCCAGGTAGAAGCCACCCCCGTTGAGCCGGGGATCGCTGACCAGCAGGAAGGGTGCGCCCAGCCGTTCCATCATGAAGTTCCCTTCGAAATGGTCGGCCATGTTGAACCCGCTGAAGTAGACGTTCAGGGGCGGTTTCATGTCGCCAGCGTCGAAGTAGTAGTAGAAGTTGTCGTTGAAGCTGGCGGGGGCGTGGAACAGGTGGCCGCCCGGAAAGAGCTTGCCGAAGTGTTCCCGGGAGCGGGAGATGTGAACCAGGCCGATATCGAGGTCACCCTGCCCCTTGGCCAGGACGCTCAAGGTGTAGTAGAAGTCGGTGTCCCCCAGGTGCAGGGTCTTGCCCTCCGGATAGTCCGTCGGGTCGAAGACGATGGTCCGCAGGGGCTGGGGCGATTGTTGATTGACCAGGGTCAGCTGGTAGCGGACCGAGACGTCGGCTGAGGGCAGACACTCGGCCTGAAAGGTCAGGTCGCGGTTGCGGCCGGCGTAGCCCTGGGTCTCCCAGATGGCGACGGGTTGAAAGTCCAAGCCGAAGTTCCCGGTCAGGTGCATCCGGTAACGGCCGTAGCGCTTGATCTGGCCGTCGAAGCTGGAGAGGATCCGCAGGCTGCCGTGATCGAGCTTGAAGGCGTCCTGCCCGGGGAACCAGTCCCGGTTAATGGTGGTGACCAGTGCCGCGGCGTCCGTCATGTCGACGGGGAAGGCTCCCTTGAGCGCGAACAGCTGTTGGGTGTCGGTGTCGAGGTCGACCCGCCGGTCATAGAGGATGTGGTTGGCCGGCAGGGCGGACAGGGTGGCGTAGTCGTTCCAGGTCGGATCGTCGTTGGGTAGCAGGAACAGGGCGTTGCGCCATTCCGGCGTGATGGCCCCGGTCGCTGTCAGGGTCAGTTGGGGTGCCGACTTTTCTTGCTGGTGGTCCGGATGGTAGACCCATTGATAGGCGTCGTCGAGGGCGGCCGGGTCGATGACCGGCTGGCCGCCGAGTTGCACGACCGGCATTTTACGCGTGTTCGCCATGGGTGATCACCCCTTTCCAATAAGCCAAAAGTTTCGGTTCCGCGAGGTCTTCGAGGTAGTTGATGCTCTTGACCAGGCTTTCGTTCCAGTGAATCAGGGTCGCCAGGTAGAAGTCGAGAGCGGCCGGTAGATCCGTTAAATGACTGACGATGAGGCCGTTCTCGTGGTCCGCGACGTACCCGGTGGCGACCCGGTTGATCTGCGGAATGCCGGCGCTGATGGCCGCAATCTGCAGCTGGAGGTTGGGAATCTCCCCCAGGTCGATCAGGAGCCGGGCGCCGCCGAGGATCTCCTGGCGGTCGTGGTCGGTCAGCCGGTAGCGGACCCGGACCCGTTGCAGACTGCCAATCACGGTCTGGATGGCCGCGGGAAGCTTGTCGGGCTGCATCAGGGCCTGGTGGTTTTCCAACTGGATCAGCAGGCCTTGGAGTAGCAGGTACTCGGGCGAGTCCTCCGCGATGTCGGCCGCGGCGATGATTCGTTGCCGGAACTGCTGAACCAGCCGGTCGGCGGCGACCTTTGAGGTGGCGATGATGGTGATGGTGTGCTGCTCGTCCTTGACCAGCCAATCGGTCAGTTGGCGGGTCACCAGCGCCTGCTCGTGGAGGGGCTGGTAGTTCACGGCCCAGACGATGGTGGTCTCCGGTAACTCGGTACTGTTCCCCAGGGACAGCGTGGTTGCGTAGGGCGAGACCACGTCGACGGGGACGTCCAGGTTGGCGTTGACCTGGCGGAATTTCTTGGCCATCTGCTGCGTCGGGGCGATGACCCGTTCCAGCGCGGCGAAGAGGTTGTCGGGCAACGTCGGGGCGACCCGGTTCGCCAGGAGATAGGCCACCCGGTGCTGTTGGGCGATGGGCGTCAAAATATCGGCGGTGACTGGGTCGGCGGCGCTGATGATCAGGTCGTCACGACCGGCCAAATGGGCCTGGACCCGCTCGATGATCAGGTCTTCTAAGGACGCGTAGGTCTGGGTGACCTGCCCGCCGGCCGCGAGCAGGTCGACGTGGTTGTCGGCGGCCCGGCGCATGACCGGTAGGGTGGCGGGGTTGAACCAGAGGGTCTCGACCCGGTTGTTGCGGTGGTCATAGGTTGTTTGTGTGGCGCAGAAGCCCCGGTCGTCGTAGGTCCGAATGACCCGGGTCCCGTCGGGGTTGGTCAGGGTGACCTGACTGACGAAGCCCGCGGCGTGGAAGGTCACCTCACCGGCGATGCGCTGACCCTGGACTAGCAGGACCTTGTCGGCCAGGTAGACGAACTGGGTGTCCCGGGGCAGGTCGAGGTCCTCGAGGCCTAAGGGCAGTCCCTCGGCCTGGTGGACCTGCTGGAGGTCGTCGAAGACGTTCCACCAGGGCAGCGTGGTCAGGTGATTGGCCTGCAGCTGATAGCGTAGCCAGGGCAGGGGTTGAAGTAAGAGCAGTTCGGCGCCCAATTGGTTGTGCATGAACAGCTGGGCCAACTTCACGATGGGATTATCGGTCAGTCGCAGGGCACTGCGGGACCACGCTGGAATAATGACAGTCATTGGGACATCCTCCTTAGTCAAAAATCTGGTACTGATTCTTGGTGATCAGGCCGCGGATCTGGTCGGCGACCCCGATCGTCATTCCCGCCAAAATCATCAAGGACCCTAAGTACAGGGAGTAGTTTGCGGCGACGGGCCAGATGAGCCCCACCAGCAAGGGACCGACCCCGATGATCAGGGTGATGATGCTGGAGATGAAGCTCAGACGGTTGAAATGTTGCATGATGGCGGCTTCCGTGGCGTCACCGGGATAGGTGCCCAGCAGGTAGTCGTCGCTTTCCTTGAGCGACTTGGTCTGCCGGGTCGGCTGCAGGTTGATGTAACCGAACGCGTAGTTCAGGAGCAACAGGACCACGGTGTACATCAGGATGCCCTGGGGCGTCCGGTAGGAGAACCAGGTGGCAATCAGGTGTTGCAGGGGAGTCGTCGGCCCGACCGTCTGGTTCACAAAGTACCGCGGCAGCATGAACAGCGAGCTGGAGAACATGAACGGCATCCCCGCCGAGGTCAGAACCTTGATGGGCAGGTAGGAGTTCGAGTGTTCCCGGTCGAGCATCGGCCGTTCGATGGGCAGCCGTAGTTCGGCGGCGTTGGTGATGACGCTAAATAAGAGGAAGACGGCGCCGATGACCACGGCCACGGTCAGGCTGGTGGCGGTGATCTTGAGCGGCACGGTCTCGGCGTCCCCGAACCCGCGAATCAGGTTGTTGGGGATGCCGCGGACGATGCCGGGGATGATCAGGGCGACGCTGCTCCCGATTCCGATGGCGGCGTTCATGTTGGCCAGCCAGGCGACGAAGAGCGCTCCGGCAATCAGAATCAGCATGGTGCCGATAAAGGTGATGTCAATCTGGGTCCCGGGCAGGTAGAAGGTGTCCAGCGAGCCGCGGACCAGGTAGACCAGCTGAAAGGACTGGGCGATGGCCAGCAGCAGGGTGATGCCGTACTTGCCGAAGCTGACCTGCCGCGGACTCAGGTGCCCGATGGCCTCGTCACCGATGGCTTGCACGGCCTGCCAGATGATCATGGCACTCATGAAGGGCCCCATCCCGACCGAGAAGAGCGTCTGGTTGGAGAAGTCACTCCCGGTCACGTTGCCGAAGAGCCGTAAAAAGGTCACGTGTTGGACGGCCGTCTCGGCGGACGTCAGGTCCACGTTCGGGAGGGGAATCGTTTGGCCAATAACGAAGACCGCGAGGATCAGGGCGGTCCAGCCCAGGCTGGTTAGAAATTCACGATAACGATGCACAACAAATCACCTTTCTAAGGATAGGTCACATCAATGCTCCCGTCCGCTTTAAATTGAAATTCCGATAAGAGGAGGTTCTTGACGGTCTGGTGGGCAAAGGATTGCTTCATCTCGGCGAAGGCCTTGCGACCGTCCTTCAAGTATTCCAACAGGGGGTCGTGCTGGGCCGTGCTCCGGCTGGTGGCGATCTGCCGCAGCTGTTGGAGCATGTCGACCTGGTCGATCCAGGCGTTGTCCAGCGACTTCAGTAGGCACATCCGCTCGAAGTACACCTGTTGGTCTTGGTTAATATTTTCGAATTTTTTCTGGAGTTGGTCAACCATCAGCTGTTGCAGGAACGGCGCCGTCTGCTTGGGCTGGTCGGGTCGCCAATCCTGGTCGATCACGTCGGCGACGACCAAGTGATTGTCGATGGTGTTCAGCACGTAGTCGGCCAGTTCACTTCTGGTCGGGTGGGGATGCTGCTGCATGAACGATCGGGTGGCCATCTTGAAGACGCTGGTCAGCTGGTCGTCGAGGGTCGGCGCCGTCATGATCTGCTGACGGGTGGCGTAGATGGTATCCCGCTGGACCCGCATGATCTCGGCGTACTGCAGCGTCTGGGTCCGCGACTGGCGGTCACTCTTCTCGGCGTTGTGCTGGGCCTGCGTGATGAGGCGGCGGAAACGGTACTTGCCCCAGAAGGGCATCCGGATGCGGGGATTGCCCGCGCCCGGGTGATCGCGCTTGTAGGCCGCGGCCCGACGCCGGTAGCGCCGCAGCCAGTTGGGCCCGTGTTCCAGCAGGATCGAGTCTTCGATGGAGACCAAAAAGACGGTCTTGCCGGGGGCGCCTTGGCGGCCGCTCCGGCCCCGGAGTTGGTTGTCGACCCGGGCGCTGTTCATCCGCTCGGTCCCGACGACCAGCAGGCCGCCCAGTTCCTTGACGCCCTTGCCCAGCTTGATGTCGGTGCCCCGCCCGGCCATGGAGGTGGCGACGGTCACGGCGCCGAGCTGGCCGGCTTCCTTGACGATGAGGGCTTCCTTGGCGGCACTCCGCGCGTTCAGGAGGTTGTGCGGGATCTCTTCACGCAGAAGGATCCGCGAGAAGAGGTTCGACAGGGAAACGGACCCGGTCTCGATCAGCACCGGTCGGCCCTGCTGGTACGCCTGCTTGACCAGCGCCACGGCGTGCTCGAGCTTCTCCGACGTGGAATTGTAGAGCTGGTCGGGCAGGTCGATCCGTTGCGACGGCTTGTTGGTCGGAATCGAGATGACCGACAGCCGGTAGGTCTCCTGCAGTTCGGCCGCGTCGGTCATGGCCGTCCCGGTCATGCCGCTCAGGTGGCTGAACATGCGAAAGAGGTTCTGGAAGGTGATCGACGCCATGGTCCGGGTCTGGTTGCTGACCGGCACGGCTTCCTTGGCTTCCAGGGCCTGGTGTAGCCCGGCTTCGAGCTTCATGCCGGCTAACTTCCGGCCGTTGGAGAGGTCCAGCAGCGACACGCCGTCCTCGTCGACCACGTAATCGCGGTCGCGCGTCAGCGTCTGGTGGGCCTTGAGGGCCAAGACCAGGTGCCGGTAAAGGGTCCGGTGGCGTTCACTCAAGAGGTCCTCGAGCCCGAGGTATTCTTCCATGTGGTCGATGCCGCAAGGGGTGAACCAGACCTTCTTGTGGTCGTTGCTGCGCTCGAAGTCGACGTCCTCACGCAGGAGGCAGATGACCTGGTCGGCAATCTCGAAAAGGTTGGACCGCACCCGCGGCGCCCCGGAGATGACCAGGGGCATCTGGGCCGAGTCGAGCAGAACGGCGTCGATCTCGTCCAGAAGGGCGAAGTGGAAGCCTTGGAGGAACCGTTCGTCGGCGGTCCCCGAGAGGTTGTCCATCAGGTAATCGAATCCCAGCGTGGAGTTGGTAGTGTAGACGATGTCGGCCTGGTAGATTTTATGTAAGTCGCGGTCGTGCGGGTCTTCCCCGGTCGCGGGGACCCCGGCCACGGCGGTCAAGCCCAGCCAGCGGTAGACCTTGCCCATCTCCTGGGCGTCCCGGTAGGCCAGGTATTCGTTGGCGGTGACCAGAAAGTTGCCGCTCCCGGTCAGACCGTTGAGGTACATCGGCAGGGTGGCCGTCAGGGTCTTGCCTTCCCCGGTCTGCATTTCGGCGACGTTGCCGTCCTGCATGACCAGGGCGCCCAGGACCTGGACGTCGAAGGGAAACATCCCGAGGACCCGCCGGTCGGCTTCGCGGGCGACCGCAAAGGCCTGGATCTTCAACGAATCCAGAGATTTACCGGCGGCGAGCTGCTCGCGGAAGAGATCGGTTTGTGATTTTAACTCCTCATCGGACATGTCCTGATACTTGGAAGCTAAGGCGGCCACGGCACGCATTTGGCGGACGTATCTCTCAGGAGTGCGGTGATGTGTGAACGGCATCCTTATCATTTCTTTCCTTAAAAATTGACCCAATTCATTGCTTTCGATTCTGATTGATGGTTATAATTATAGCATGACCAGTAAGACAAATAAGGAAATGTTGAAAAACGACATCTCCTCAAGAATGAAGCAGGAAGAGCACTATGTGCAGGTGCCACCGGTCGAGAAAAAGTCGTCCGGCAAGGCCCTGAACATCGTGATCTCGGTGACCATTGCCATTATCGTGTTAGCGGGAATCTTGTACCCGTTGGTAAATCTGTTTTAGGGGGAAACGGCGTCAAATGGGTCACCTTACAAGACCCCTGTAAACCGGTTCTTGAGGGGCATCCAACGGCCAAAACGGTAGCTGTAGCTGAAAAGCGGTGGGTCTGACCGACTGCCAATGCCAAGCTAGCGGCAATTTAGCCGTCTATACCGATTATACTTGTTCTAAAAGGTAAAGTGAAAGAATCAAGCAATTAAATGTTAAATATTATCGACTGTTTTGATGAGGAATCGAATCGACGGCGTCGTGACGCGGTCGGGGCGGTTCCTTTTGCGTAAGATGGTGATTGCTTTTCGGGGGGCAAGGTCGCTATAATTAAGCTATTAATAAGGTAAGTTACCAGAAAAACCAGTCGTTTTGGGAACGGTTCCGCGCGGGCAGGTCCCGTGGCGCTGAACGGGATGGGAGATTGTGTTTATGCAAAAATGGATTACGGATATTGTGCAGGGCCGGACGTTTGACGCGACCCGGCAGGCCAAGCAGGACATCGCCAACATTGGCGCGTCCATGGGCTATAAAGTCGCCAATATTTTTCGCTACAACGACGTCGGCGAGGATGACGACGCCATGCTGGCCCGCATCGACGGCATCACGGCCGCGGTCGACCGGGGCGACATGCTGGTCTACCAGTTTCCGTCTCTGAATAGTGGGCGCTTCGACGACCTGTTCGTCGACCAGATGCACCGACGCGGCGTTCGGGTGGTCTGCCTGGTGCACGACGTGGGGACCCTGCGGGATCAGCAGGCGCCGACCTGGATCGACGAGATCGGCTACTTTAACAAGTGTGATGTGCTGATCGTCCACAACCGGCTGATGGCCGACCGCCTACGCGAACTCGGCGTGACGACGCCGATGGTCAACCAGTACCTGCTGGATTACCTCGACGATAACCACGACGAGGACCGCTACGAGACCAAGCCGGAGAACTTCCAACGCGGCGTGGTCCTGGCCGGCAACATTCTCAAATCCCGCTACCTGGCCGACTGGGCCAACGAGACCCCGATTACCGTGTTCGGGGTGACCGACGCCGAGCTGGACAAGAAGCTCAACGCCAACCCGAAGATCGACTTTCGCGGGCAGCGGTGGCGCTGGGACCTGATCCAGGAGATGCCGCGCGAGTTCGGCCTGGCCTGGGACAGCGATACGTCGAGCTACAAGTACAACGACTACACGCGCTATAACCACCCGCATAAGGTGTCGATGTACCTGGCCCACGGGTTGCCGGTGATCATCTGGCGGCAGGCAGCGGTGGCCGACATCATCGTGGACAACGGCCTGGGCATCGCCATCGACAGCCTGGACCAGATCGATGACGCCATCCGCAGCATCTCGGACCAGGACCTGGCGCAGATGCTGCACAACGTCGGGCAGTTCGGCAAGTTGATCCGGGACGGCTGGTTCACCCGCCAAGGCCTGCAGGCGGCCGAGATGAAGCTGCTTTCACCGCAGTTCGAGATTCCGGATAAGTTGAAATAAGGGATTCTAAAAAGAGGACCCGCCGGTGACCTTTGTGGTCGTTGGCGGGTCCTTTTGCTATGAAAATCGTTATTTTATGCCAACAAGCTAACTGATAAAACTTGTATGCTAGCCGGCTATGCGCGCCTGGCCGGGCTTAGACGCCGGTTTAACAAGAAAGATTATATCGAATTGGGGGCCAACCATTTACGGTGTGACGAACCATGCTACTCTGAAGGTAGGTAACAGAGAACACATGGGATGGGGATGGTCTTTTTGAAGGGTTTGACGCCAAAGAAGTCGGAATTGGCTAAGGCAAATAGTCGCACACACTTTAAAATGTACAAGGCGGGCATTCACTGGGTCATCGCGGGCATTTCGACGGTCGGCGGCCTATTCGGTATGGGCACGATCGGCACGACGATCGCGGCCAAGGCGGACGCTCCCGCGGGCATTGCCCAGGAAGCGGACCCGCAGCAGGTCGCGGCCACGCAGACCAGCGGGGAGATTCCGGCGACCAGTACGTCGGTGAGTGAGAGTAGTTTGGCGGAAGAGTCGGATAGTGGGAAATCCACTTCGGAACAAGTATCGGAGACGAGTGAAAGTGAATCACGGCTGTCTGCCTCATCAGAGACAATTGATTCAGAAGACAAGGTAGTTGCCGAGAAGTTCAGTAAGTATGACCAGCCCTTACTAGTAAAATCTGGTGAGAATGGGCAGACATTGCAAAATCAGCAGCTTGAAAAAAATAAAGAAACGCCGGTATCTGGTCAAACAGTGGTGGCCCAAACCAGAAGCATGAAGAATCGGTCAATTGGTTCAACGCCTAACGTTTACCAGAGTCTTAATGACTATCAAAATGGGATTAAAGATGCCCAACAGGACCTCACCAAAATTATAAATAAGTGTTACGACAGTGGCAAAAATCTGGTGGGAGGGGCGATTGTGCAGGCTGGAAAGCATGCACTGTCAAAAATTCCGAATATTGGTTTAATTGGAAGTAATATAAAGAGAATCCCAAATACTAGTTCAATTGGAAGTAATATAAAGAAAATTTCGGATCTAATGGATAATTATTATCAAGACGATTCTTTACAGATAGACCAAGCAGATGGGAAACCAATCTGGCATGATAAACAGTATGATAACCACCCGAGTAAGCAAGGTCTTCAATTAAAAGATTACAATCAGGGATACGCCGATTACATCCGAAGTTTTGCTCAAGGAATTGCGAATTGGATAACTTCGATTAAAAGCAAGGCAACGAACACACAAACGGCGAACAGTTTAATTGATGGTGCTACCTATAACGCGAATAGTATGACGGGGGTTACCCCTGGCGGAGAAGTTGGGCTGGGAGTGGCATGGCTTATCGGTAGTAATGCGAATTACAGTAATGAGGTATTGGGATATCAACCCGATGGTAGCCCAGCCAGTGTAACAGTAGCCTTAGGTGTGAAGACCATCAACGACTACATTAAGCTGATTGCACCTAATATTATTGATGGCATTGCACATAAAGCGATGTCGGATATCCGGTCTTTGGGTGGTAGCATTCAGGATCAAGATTATGCACCAGCCACTTTGAGTGAAGCCACTAAGTTAAATGGAAACATTACTACGATGGTTCATAACTTGGGATTGGATGACGTACTAACGTCGTCACTGCTTCAAAAAGTTTATGAAGGCATTCGCGCGAACGCTATGACGGCCCTTGAAAACAACTGGACGCAAGGCGAAAACGAAGCCCTAGTGAGTTTATTAGGAGCGGGGACTTATAGGCCACAGGATTACAGTAAATCATTGAAGGCAATTAATGATCCGGGTGCGGCGTTTGACGAAGGTGGCGGTAAGCTATCGGTAATGGCCCATGATGCAGGGAAAAACTGGGCTTTAAAGGTTTTTGGCCCGTTGATTAACATGGCGAATGAAGATGCTTGGCAAGGTTCGTCTAAAAAATTAAGTGACATTGTGGAACAATTGCGACAGCAAAAAGAAATTTCGAACGATGAAGCTAACCAACTCATAATGGATAAGGGAGCAATCCACTTTTTTAACGGAAAGAGTTCGGGAATAACCTATCAACGTAATGCTTTAGGCGTTCAAGAAATGTTGGAATTGGTCTATCAGCAAGAATATAGAAATGCATGGGACGTGGTTAATGACATCCATAATTTACCGTTGTTAACACCGCAGCGGGTTCAGAATATCAGTGAAGGATTGTCGTTTAAAAGTCCAATCACTGAAAATCTCCAGGTGACACCGACGGAAATTCACATGGGAATCTATCAAAAAATTTGGCAGGACGTGTGGAGCTATGATCCCGGATATATGGGGATGCTGATGGCCGATTGGGATGCTCACAACGTAGTAGAAGGAAACTCGTCAGTATCCAGTCAAGACGCGTATCATAGTTGGGTTAAGGAAGAAACAGCTTGGATTGCGTATGGGTTTGCAATAGGGGAGCCAGAAAATATTTCGGATTTAATATTTGGGGTCTACCATGATGCGTATCAACAGGAATCAATAAAAACAAAAGCGGCCTTTGAAGCAGGTGTGGCGCTAGCCCGTTTAAATGCGCAAAAATCAGGCAATGGGACGGTAGTCTCTGTTAAGAACGCTGGCAGTTATCAACAATTTAATGCTGTTAGTGATGGTACGGGAACTGATTTTTCATCTTTCTCTGACGGAGAAGTTGCAAAAATGATGAAGTTTACCGAAGCTCCGCATCCAGGACAAGCGTTTACGGATGGTTATCAATCACAACTTCAACAAGTTCAAGTTGTAATGCAATCAGCTAGTCACAAAGACCAGGTAGCCTTTCAAAAGACCAATATGGCAATCAATAGTGGTGAAACCGTCAACGTCTTGAAGGATAAGCGGTTAGAGCTGACAGCACCGATTTTGCAATCTGGTTGGCACACTGTCGGCAAGGGTCAATGGTCAATGAATGGAAAAGTCCCGACCGTTACGTTTCAGTTTGCCTCCGATATTTCCTTTGTTAAAGGGAATTTAAGTGTTCCAACGGGAGAGTATGATGGTCGCTCAGTTAAAGAACACCTTACAACGGGCCAGTTAACGTTGCAGTGGGCTGACCATCGAGTCAATTCCCCAATTAGCATTCCAGCACAATGGTTGGAAGTTAGTCCTGACGATTCGCGCGTGGGGCGTTATACGGTACATTTGTCCCAGACTGGCGTACAACAGGTGTTACAAAAAATTAAACATGATTCAGCGTACGAGCAACCGTCAGCAAAGGATTTAAGCGCCATCGTGGGAGACTTCATTATGAAGGATTCCACCACGCGAGTCCCGATTATTCAGACGTGGCAGCCGCAAGTCATTGTAGGGCAGTCCCTTCAGACCAAAGATTTTGTTTTGAGCGCAACGGATGCGCTGGGTCATCGACTGTCGTCGGACCTTGTGACTAGCAATCTATCCCAAACGGCCATGGGACAACCGGGAAGTTATCCGGTGACCCTGACGCTGGTGGATCCGACGAGTGGTGAGACGGTCCATAAAACGGTTCAGGTGACTGTGATTAGTCAGGACACGGCCAAACAAATCGCTGATTCAGAGGCTAACTTGAATAAAGACTTGGTTAAGTCAATGACGACTCAATTCAATTTGGAATCGCAGAATGTGGCGCAGAATGATGAGCAATCTTTGACCGCGCTCGGAAACGATTTGTCATCATTATCTACTTGGATTAAGGAGACGGCATCAACGAACGATTTATTTGCTAGTGAAGCCAGTATTAGTGACTGGACCGATAGCGAAGATTCAGTCTCAACATCTATTTTGAAAGCCGAAGAAGCCTTTAGTTCGGAATCGGAGGTCTTAGAAAATGCAGACAATCAGGCATTTACGAGCTTGGGAATCGTACTAGCCACTGATTTAGCGGTTGCCAGCCAGCCTCATAAACCAAGTGGTCCGGCGACAGGCGTTATTGATGGAAATCAAGGTCAACTAAAGCCGGTCCAACCGACAACGCCAAATCAGCCGACAACCACTCACCAGTCACAAACTACGGGTGGTGTGGGTGATACTGGTCAATCGCGGCCCGCGGCTGATATTCACGGCCATCAGGGAGCCCATGTGGCACCAGTAGCGCCTGCGCAAACTGGAAATCAATACCCGGCTACTACGGGGCCAAATGCCCAGCAGAAACCGCAACCAGCGCCAACAACCAAACCGGTACCAACACCATCAGGTTCATCAACGACTGCGATTAAGAAACCGATTGATCAGGGTAATCCTTCAGTAGCGACCACAACCACGAAACCCGCGGGCCAGCCGCATCTGACAATCGATACTACAGATAACCATCAACCCCGGCCATCAGGTCAACCGGCCCCTCAACCGAGTCGACCAACGTTACCAGTTAAAACTCCTACGGATCAAGGAAAACAGCCTGCGCCAACGGCTGATCTCCACGACCATCAGGGAGCCCACGGGACACCAGTAGCGCCTGCGCAGACTGGGAACCAGCACCCGGCTACTACAGGACCGAATGCTCAGCAGAAACCGCAACCAGCGCCAACAACCAAACCGACACCAAGGAAAACAGCCTGCGCCAACGGCTGATCTCCACGACCATCAGGGAGCCCACGGGACACCAGTAGCGCCTGCGCAGACTGGGAACCAGCACCCGGCTACTATGGAGCCGAATGTCCCTCAGCAGCCGCAACCAACGCCAACAACCAAACCAGCACCATCGACGGGTTCGTCAACGTCTTCGATTAAGAAACCGATTAATCAGGGGAATCCTTCGGTAGCGACCGCAACCACGAAACCTGCGGGCCAACCGCACCTGACGACCGACACTGCGGGAAACCACCAACCCCAGCCATCAGGTCAGCCGGCCCCTCAACCGAGTCGGCCAACATCACCGGTTAAAACCCCTACGAATCAGGGAGACCGGCCAGTAACGACTCCTGTGACCAAACCGGTTGGCCAGCAACCAGGGACGATCGCAGTTGCTGGCAATCACCAACCGTCAGTTCAACCAACGCCGTCACCAGCTCAGCCAACCAGTCCTGCCGGTCATTCGGTAAGTGCGCAACCCGCAACAGGGTCCCACCAAGTACCGTCTGGAAGTCACCCAGATCAAGGGAAGGTGCCGGCACCGACGGCAGGTAGTCACCCAGCAACCACTACAGGCGCGGGCAATACTGGTCAACCAAAGCAACCAGCCGGAAGTTCTGCTGGACAGGGTGGTCAGACGAATAGTAACCAACCAGCTACAACGGTTAAGCAGCCTAATACGATAACTGGAGGCCACACAGTGCAGGGGAAGGTTCCAGCACCAACTGATCACCATTCCTCAAACACTGCGACTACGGGTAACGCCAGTCAATCGCAGCAACCAGTTCAACCAGTGATCCCTACACCGCAACCAATCCCAACAAGACCGGCGGGTCAGCAGCCAGGTCCTGCCGAGAGTGGCGGGCATGGTCAATCGCCCATTCGTCCAATCCGGCCAGTGAATCCGTTAGTGCCGTCACCAGCAGAAGGTAGTCACCCAGCAACCACTACAGGCGTGGGTGATACCAGTCAGCCGCAGCAACCAGCCGGAAATTCTGTTGAACAGGGCGGCCAAACGAGCGTTAGTCAACCAGCGACAACAATCAAGCAACCTGGCACGCCGACTGAAGTAACGGGTCATCATTCGTTACAGCCAGCACCAAGTCATCCGGCAACGCCAGGGACGCCGACAACTCACGGAAGCCATTCGGTAACGCCGATAACGCCGTTACCAGCCAACCCGGTTGGTGACCGGCAGCCCAAGCCAATGGGTCAAGTGGCACCGTCAACTGGAGGCCACGCAGTGCAGGGGAAGATCCCAGCACCAACTGATCACCATTCCTCAAACACCAGTCAACCGCAACCACCAGTTCAACCAGCGGTGCCTACACCGCAACCGATTCCAACCAGACCGGCGGGTCAGCAGCCGGGTCCTGCCGAGAGTGGCGGGCATGGCCAATCGTCTATTCGCCCAACACAGCCAGTGAACCCGGTAGGTACGCAACCAGCGGCGGGTTCCCAGCACCCAGCATCGTCTGGAAGTCACCCGGGCCAGGGGAAGATGCCGGCACCAACAGCAGGCAGTCATCCAACAACCACTACAGGCAGGGGGGATGCCGGTCACCCAGCAACGCCAGGTGAGACGCCAACAACTCACGGAAGCCATTCGGTAGCGCCAATAACGCCATTGCCGGCCAACCCGGTTGGAAAACGTCATCCTAAGCCAACGGGTCAAACGGAACCGTCAACTGGAGACCACGTAGTGCAGGGGAAGGCCCCAGCATCAACTGATCACCATTCCTCAAACGCTGCGACTACGGGTAATACCAGTCAACCACAACCACCAGTTCAACCAGTGGCACCCACACCGCAACCGACCCCAACCAGACCGGCGGGTCAGCAGCCGGGTCCTGCCGCGAGTGGCGGAAATGGTCAATCGGCCATTCACCCAACGCTACCAGCACACTCGGTAGCGCCGTCACCCGTTTCGCCAACCAAGCCAACTGGGCAGCCAACCAGCCCACGGCCAGCGACAACGGGGAACCAGCACCAGTCGCCAGCGGCAGTGCACCCGTCACTGGTACCGTCAACTGGGAAGCACCCAACGCAGGGCGGCACAGCTGGGGTAGGCAAGCCAACCGATCAGCACCAATCTCTGCTACAACCGGCCCAGCATCACGCGCCAGTGTCAAATCAGTCGACTGACTCGGGTCAGCAGCCGACGGATTCAGGCCATCCATCCGTCATCTCAACGCCGGGACAACCCGCTACTCATGGCAGTGCGGGTGGGCCTACGCAACCCGTTACGCCACATCCAAGCACGGTGGAGACGGACACGAGTCCTTCACGGCCAGCTGTTCCGGGTCAGGGGAGCCAGTCGGGAGCTCCGCAACCAACGGCGCACCACGAAACAACTAGCGGAAGCAATGCGCATCATCCAGCACCCGCGACCGGGCAACCAGCACACAATCGGTTGCCACACACAACGCCTGACGAGCAGGCTGGTCAGGGCAGCCACCTGGTAATCCCGCAGCCGGTCGCGCCGCAGCATCACGTGACTGACGGCAGCGGTCACTCCCAGCCGACGGTTCCCGCGCCTCAACCAACGCCTTCAACGGTCGTTCCGACGCCCGAGCAGCCCACAGTCCACGCTGGTCAGGGCAGTCACCTGGTACCGCGGCCAGCAACCCATCACCGGCCGATTACCGGTGCAACGTCTGTAACGCCGACGCCCGCAACACCGACCCCCGCGCCAATTCCGGCGCCTGAGCCGCTGCCCGCGGGTCCGGTGACGCCGGCGCCAAGTCCATCCAGTGTTGCCGCCCCAACGCCCGTTTCGACCAGTCCGCTGGCGCCGACCCCGCCGGTCCACCCAGTCGGTCAGTTTACGCCGGTCCTCAGTCAGGCCACCGTGGATGACGTCGTGGCCAGCCAGCAACGCGTACCGCAGCACCGGACCAAACCGGGTCACGATCACCAGACGACCCAGCGGCGGTTCCAGCGGTTTGACGTGAACGCCATTCGCAAGATTGGCCTCTACCGGACCGCGACCTTTAGCCCGCACCGGCGGATCGCGTGGTATCATCCGCAGGAGAGTGCGGTCCAGGCCCAGTTCATGGTCGTCGGCCTGTTCCTCTCCAAGCACGGGCGCCTGCGCTACAAGGTCAAGGACGTGAACCACGCCTCCAAGACCTACGGCGTTATGGGCTACATCACGGCGCGCTGGGAGTTCGTCCAGCCGACCTACTACCAGCACGTCCGCCGCGCGAAGATCGTGGTCGTAAACGCCCACGGCATCAACGGGTACCGGCGTCCCGACCTGACGGAGAAGCAGGCGCACTACGCTCAGGGCGAGCACCTGGTGGTTCGGCGGCTGGTTCATCACCGCCTGGCCATGCGCTTCCAGCTCACCAACGGGCAGTACGTGACGGCCAACCGCCACCTGGTCCGGCTCGCACCAAAGGGCCACGGCCTGGGTCTGACCGGCTTCATGACGTTTTTGCAACACCACTGGCGCTGGGCGACCACCCCGACCAACATCCCGCATTTTCTCACCGTGGGTAAGGTCCGGTCCCCCCGTCAGCGGTAAGTTTCTCCCTTATTTGTAATAAAAACGGCGTTCGTCGAACCACGACGGACGTCGTTTTTTGTTTGGCCAGCATTGGGGAAGTTTCCTTATGAAGTTAATCACCTTCATTGTTATTCGACTCATGGGCTCGGTATACTGGGGGCAACCTGAGCACAAACGAACGATTCGTGCCGGTGGGAGGAGCGACTGGCCGCCGATAGGGGAAACGGGTGGGGAACGGCGCACCGTTTGGAAGCCGCCAGTCCAGGATTCCGTCGCTGGAAAACGCAGATAATCGATGGTGAAATGGAGCGTTCATGATGAAAAAGTGGATTACGGATATTTTACAAGAACAGACCCACGATGCGACCCGGCAGGCCAAGCAGGACATTGCCCGGATCGGGCATCGCATGGGCTACCGGGTCATCGACCTTTTACGGTACGATGATTCGTACGAATCGGACGAGGCGCTTGACGCCAAGATCGCCGGTATCACGACGGGGGTGGCCCACGGTGACATCCTGGTCTACCAGTACCCGTCCCTGAATAGCGGGCGGTTCGAGGACTTCTTCGTCGACCAGATGCACCGGCGCGGGGTCAAGTTCGTGTGCCTGGTTCATGACGTGGAGACCTTCCGGGACCAGCACGCCCCAAAGTGGATCAACGAGTTCGACTTCTTGAACCGTTGCGACGTGTTAATCGTCCACAACGGGCGGATGGCGCGGAAACTCCAGGCGGCCGGGGTGACCACGCCCATGGTTTGCCAGTACCTGCTGGACTACCTGGATGATAACCACGACGCCGACTGTTACTACACGCAACCGGAGGACTTCCGCCGCAGCGTGATGCTGGCCGGCAACATCGAGAAGTCCCGCTACCTGGCCGAGTGGCACTACCAAACGCCGATTACGGTCTTCGGGGAGACCGACGCGGCCCTGGCCCGGGAACTTAACGCCAATCCCAAGGTCGACTTTCGGGGGCAACGCTGGCGCTGGCAGCTGATCCAGGAACTGCCGCGGACCTTTGGCCTGGCCTGGGACGGGGACACCTCGGTCTTTCGGTACAACGACTACACCCGGTACAACCACCCGCACAAGGTCTCGATGTACCTGTCGCACGGGCTGCCGGTGATCATCTGGCGCCAGGCCGCGGTGGCCGACATCATTACCCAGAATCACCTGGGCATCGCCATCGACAGTCTAGAGGACCTCGACGGCGCCATTCAGGGTCTGAGCGACGCGGACGTGAACCTGATGATTACCAACGTCAACCGCTTCGGCGAACTGATCCGGGACGGGTGGTTCACTCGCCAGGCGCTTCAGGACGCGGAAATGAAGCTGTTGTCGCCACACTTTGAGATTCCGGCGGATTTAAAATAATAGTGGTCAAAGGAGGTGCGAGCTCGCACCTCTTTTTGATATAGTTTGACCTTTTTGACGAAATACTCGCTTTTACGCGCAACGGTGTTAAGATGATGGTCAATAGTTGTTGACACATCGGGATAAAGAGCCCTGAATTAGCACTCTAAAAATCGAGTGCTAATTATTTGCTTTTCTGACCAATGCTGACTATTATAGAAAATGTAAAGAGAAACAAAGAACTTTGAAAGGGGTTATTGAGTATGACCAACGAAATGATGAACCGGAACGATGATTTGTTTAATCCAATGAATTTCTTTAATGAAGTGGGCAACTTGGGCCGCGATTTGTTTAACGGCGCCGATAACCCAATGAAGACCGACGTGGTCGAACACGACAAGGACTACCAAGTCACGGCGGAAATGCCTGGCTTCAAGAAGGACGATATCCACGTCGACTACCGGGACGATACGCTGCGGATCTCCGGAACCTCCAACGTTGACGAATCGACCAAGGACGACCAGGGCCGCGTCTTACGGCAAGAACGTTCTAGTCAAAACGTTTCCCGGGCCTTCTACCTACCAAACATTGACCTGAAGCACGTCAACGCCAAGTACGACAACGGTATCTTAACGTTGACCCTGCCAAAGGAAACCGAAGCGGAAGATAACCACAAGATTAGCATCGACTAATCAGCTGGCATTTAAAAAAATGGCGTTGCGTCCCAGTCTGTGAGCTGGGCGCAACGCCATTTTTTTAGTGTTCAGCAGCGGGCTGCAGGGCCAACTGTTGCGAACAGGTCGCGGTCAGGAAATGCTGGTCGTGGTCGATGATGATCAACGTCGGCTGAACCGTCTGGATTAGCGTGATCAGCTGTTCGCGAGCGACGATGTCCAGGTAGTTGGTGGGCTCGTCCCAGACCACCAGTGCGTGGGGGTGGCTGAGTGTCCGCGCCAGGGCGGCCTTCTTGGCCTCGCCCATGCTCCACTGGGCAGCCGGTGCTCGTAGCCGTTCCCGCGAGACGCCCAGTTGGTGCATCAGGTTCCAGACGCGTGTCCGTTCCTGAGCGTCACCCCAATCGGCCGGCGTCAACTGGCGAATCGGGGTGCTGAAGTCCTGGGCTAAAACGGCCACGTCGGCCGGCAACTGGTTGAGGAGGTAGCCGGTGTGGGGAAGGTCGATCTGTCCCAGCAGGACCTGAATGAGGCTGGTCTTGCCACACCCGTTGGCACCCAGAATGGCTAAGCGGTCACCCTGGTGAAAGTCGAGGTCGACGGGGGAAAAGAGGGGCTGGTGGTCGCGTTGGATGGTGACTTGACGCAGGCTGATCAGGAGGCGATGGCCCTGACCGGTCTGCAGGCTGGTCGTGAGCTCCCCGGATTGGTCGACGTCTTGCAGCAGGCCCTGGCGTTTGGCGACCACGGCCTGGGTCCGGTCCTCGAAGGCCTTGGCCCGGCGCATCAGCTTGGCAGCGGACCGGCGACTCGCCGCGTCGGAGCTCTGCGCTTCGCGTTGCTCCGCCCATTGGCGTTGGACGTTGGTGCGGGTCGTCAGCCGGTGAATGTCGGCTTGCAGCTGCTGGTTTTGGGCCTTGGCCCGGTGATCACGGTGGGCTTTGTCGGCTTTCCAGGCGTCGACGGTTCCGGCGACCAGGTCGACGCTGCTGCGGTTCAGGGACATCACGTGGTCCACGAAGCTGTTCAAAAAACTCTCGTCGTGGCTGACGCAGATGAATCCCCGTTTCTGCCGAAGATAGCGACCGACCAGCTGCCGCCCGGCGATGTCCAGATGATTGGTCGGTTCGTCGATCAGGGGAAAGTCGCGGTCGTTGACGAAGCCGCGGGCGAGCAGCACCCGGGTCTGCTCACCGCCACTCAGGCTGGTGAAGGGGCGCTGGGGGTCGAGGGTGTCCAGACCGATGCGGGCCAATTCAACGCTGGCCCGCCATTCCGGAGCCCCGGTCGCGGTCAGCACCTGCATGACGGTCGCGTGGCCCTGCGGCTGGTCGCTGGGAAAGTAGGTGAAGGGCACGCTGGCGTGCACGGCGCCATGGGCCTCCAGCTGGCCCAAGAGGAGCTTGAGAAAGGTAGTCTTACCCCGCCCGTTGCGGCCGATAAGCCCCAGCTTCCAGTGGTCGTCCAGGTTGACGGACAGGTGGTCGAACAATGGGTGATCGGCACCCGGATAGGTAAAGGATAAGTTTTGTGTTTGAATGGTTCCCATAAGCGATTCTCCTTAGTGTGTCCGCAAGCGGACGCGTGGTTCAAGGAAACGCGGTGTGGGGTGGGGACGCGGGAGACCCTAAAATTGGCCAAACAAAAAGGCGCCCACTCCCAACGACCGCGGGATGGCGCCCAAAAGGAGACTGGCAATGGCGCCAGTCTGAAAAAATGGTTGGGTGAGCGATCCCTATGCAATGTCGTCAAATAACGTGGTCGTCTTCAAGGGGTTCACCTGGCTTTCGTTTCGTATTATGAGAATCATTATAATCTTTTTTTAATGATTAGCCAATCAAAAAGTCCGGCCACTGGTGACCGGACTTCGTGAAATATCATTAGCGGGACGCATTTGGTGTTAAAGACGAGGACTGACTACCAGGAACCGGATTTAATACTGTTTCCCGGTTTCGTACACGATTTCGGGTTCGTTCCCGGTCCGCTGGTTCTTGTTCAGCAGGTCGATCATGCCCATCTCGTCTTCGGCCAGTTCGAAGTCGAAAACGTCCGTGTTTTCCTGAATCCGTTCGGCGTGCGTCGACTTGGGAATCGGGACCACGCCGTGTTGCAGCTCCCAGCGCAGGATGATCTGGGCGACCGTTTTCTGGTGGTGGTGCGCCATTTTAGCGATCATCGGGTCGTCCAGCACGGCCCGCCGTCCCAGGGGACTCCAGGCCTCCGTGACGATGTCCTTCTCCCGGTCGTAGTCGACCAGGGCCTGTTGGTTCAGGTAGGGGTGGTACTCGACCTGGTTGACCACCGGCATCTCCTTGGCCTGGGTGGCCAGCAGTTCCAAGTGCGCGATGGTGTAGTTGGAGACCCCGATGGAGCGGACTTTCCCGTCGGCCTTCAGCTGTTCGAGGGCCTTCCAGGTTTCAAAGAAGTGTTCGCGGACCGGCCAGTGGATCAGCAGCAGGTCTAAGTAGTTGGTCTGGAGCCGTTTCAGGGACCCCTCGACCGCCTTGAGCGTCTGGTCGTAACCCTGGACGATCTCGGCGACCTTGCTGGTCAAAAAGAGCGCCTCGCGGGGCAGCCCGAGTTTTTGAAGCGAGGTGCCCAGCAGGTCCTCGTTGCGGTAGAGCATGGCGGTGTCGATCAGGCGGTAACCTTGGTCCCAGGCCGCTTGGATGGTGTGGTCCATGGTCTCCTGGTCGCTGATCAGGTAGGTACCGAAGCCGAGGCCGGGCATCTGGTTGCCATCGGCGAGCTTGATGGTATCGGAAAGTTGGTTCAGTGTCATAGTTTGCGTCCTCCTTGGTGGCAACGCGCCACCAATTATCTTAACGTGGGCGGCGCATGCCGCCGCACATATAGCTTTAATTTTAGGCTATCTGGGGTGAAATGACAACGCTTACCGTCGGCGGAACTGGTCGTACAGGTTCACGCTGGCTTCGAACAGCATGCCCCCGGTCATCAGCCACATGGCGAGCATGCTGTGGTTGGTCAGCATGCACCCTAGTAAAATGAGGTACAGGACAAATAAAACGATCGCGGTCGATTTGTGATTCATCAAAAAGCCTCCCTTGAAAGTTTGGGGTCACCTCAATTTAACCACTCTTCGGCCGGCCTGTTAATGGGGGTGCCCCGGTGAACCGCTCGAGCTCCGCAGATTATGACCGGCTGTGGCGGCGGGTCACACGGGGCCAGGCCACCGTCCCGTAAGCGGCCCCGACCCAAGCCCTAGCGATTCGGTTAAGATGGTCAAAATTCAGACGGATTATAGGTGTCGTCGCCGAGTTTCTTGTACAATAAGACTAAAGCGGTTACGAAGCAAAAGGAGGAACGGGCCATGGCGCAGGAACCAAATTTAACGCCGTTAGACACGGGTTTAACGGCCGCCGATGTGCACGAACGGTTGGCCCAGGGATTGCAGAACGACCCCTTACCACCGCTCACCCGGAGCGTCAAACAGATCTTTCGTGATAACTTAATGACGCTCTTTAACCTGATCAATCTGATCTTAGCGGGGCTGGTGTTGTTCACCGGCAGCTATAAAAATCTCCTCTTCATCGGGGTCGTGGTGGTCAACACCGGCATCGGGATCTTCCAGGAAATTCGCTCCAAGCGCCAGGTCGATAAGCTGGCGCTCTTATCCGAGGGGCGGTTGCCGGTGCTGCGGGATGGCGTGGTCACCGACCGCAAACAGGAGGAGTTGGTCCAAGACGACCTCTTGACGGTGGGCCGGGGCGACCAGCTGCCCGTGGACGGGCTGATTCGGGTCACGACCGGCATCGAGGTCGACGAGTCCCAGATCACCGGGGAGTCGACCCCGATTGCGAAGCAGGTCGGCGACACCGTGGTCTCCGGCAGCGTCCTGCTGGGAGGCAAGGCCACCGTCCAGGCGACCCGGGTCGGGGCCCAGAGTTTTGTGGAACAGTTGGCCCACTCGGTCAAGCGGCAACGACGCACGGCCAGCCAACTGCTGGATATCATCAATCGCATCATTAAAAGCCTGACGTTTGCCCTGATTCCCCTGGGCATCGCACTGTTCATCGCCTCGCTGGTCAAGGGACAAAGCACCAACCGGGCCATCCTGGGGACCGTGGCCGCGGTCGGCGGGATGATTCCGCAAGGCTTGGTCCTGTTGACCTCCGTGGCGTTGGCGGCCGGGGCTTTGACCCTGGGCCGCCGTCACGTCCTGGTTCGGGAGCTGCCGGCCATCGAGGCGTTGGCCCGGGCCGACGTCCTGTGCCTGGATAAGACCGGGACCATCACCAGCGGCAAACTCAAGCTGGAACGGGTCGAGGCGTTGGGCACGGTCCCGGCAGCCCAGCTCCACACGATCCTGGCCGAGCTGGTCGCGGCGACCGGCGACGACAACGAGACGGCCCAGGCCGTTCAGGCCGTGGACGGGCATCCGACCGTGACGGCCAGCGAAGCCCTGCCATTTTCGTCCGGCCGTAAATGGAGCGGCGCGCGGTTAGCCGACGGAACGGCCTACGTGATGGGCGCCCCCGAGTTTATCTTTCGACCGGTGGCCCCCGCACTGCAGGCCCGCATCAAGGAACTGGCGGCCCAGGGCTACCGGGTCCTGGTTCTGGCGCGCGTGGACCAACTGACGACGCCGCAACCCGCGGCGCCGGAAGCCCTCGGGCTGCTCCTGATCACCGACGAGCTGCGGCCCAACGCCAAGGACACTTTCGACTTCTTCACCACCCAGGACGTGGCCCTCAAGGTCATCTCCGGGGACAATCCGGTGACGGTGGCCAGCATCGCCCAACGCGCCGGCATCCCCGGTTCCCAGCAGTTGGTGGACATGAGCACGGTCGGGGAAACGCCGGACTACCGGCACCTGGTCGACACCTACAACGTCTTCGGGCGGGTGACCCCCCAGCAAAAGGAGGGGCTCATCCGGGGCTACCAGGACCTGGGGCACACCGTGGCGATGACCGGCGACGGGGTCAACGACCTGTTGGCTCTGCGGCAGGCCGACTGCAGCATCGCGATGGCCTCGGGCAGCGAGGCCACTAAGAGCCTGGCCGACTTCGTCTTGATCGACTCGAACTTCGACGCGATGGTCAACGTTTTAAACGAGGGGCGGCGGGTGATCAACAACATCGAGCGGGTCGCCTCGCTCTTCCTGATCAAGACCATGTACTCGGTGGTTCTGACGCTGATTTTCATCTTCATGAGCCGCAGCTACCCGTTCGAACCGATCCAACTGACACCGATTTCCTCATTGATGGTCGGCATTCCGACCTTCTTCCTGGCCCTGCAGCCGAACTACGCGCGGATCACCGGGCGCTTCATGAAGCAGGTGATGGAGATCGCCGCGCCGGCCGCGACCTGCGTGGTGGGCTACATCCTGGTGATCATGGCGCTGGGGACCCAGTTCCAGTTGAGCTTTGCGACGACTTCGACGCTGAGCGTGTTGATGACCGGGCTAGTCAGCTTAAACGCTTTGACCATGGTCGCCCGGCCGCTGAACCGCTTTAAGATTGCGCTGATTGGCGCGATGGCGGCGTTGTTCGCGGTGATTTTCCTGTTCTTCGGCGACCTGTTTTCGTTGGTCGACCTCCTGAACTGGAAACTGGCGCTGATCTACATCCCCCTGATGGTCAGCGTGCAGCCCGTCTTTTACCTGGTCCAGGCCGGGTTGGGCAAACGCATTTTAAGTCGCATTCACTGGCGCTAAGAAATCCTTGCAATAAGTGGTTAGCTAGTCACTGTGACTAGCTTATATGCTACAATGTGGGTAAGAAATAGAAGGGCAGGGAATGAAATGGCTGATTTTAATCAATACACACGGTGGGAACACCAGATGCACGATATCAAACTTCCTCGGTGGGACGACTTACCGAGATTTGATTTATACATGGATCAGGTCACGGCGCTGATCAACGCTGTGTTGGGACCGCTGGGCGTCGACACCATCACGCCGGCAATGATCAACAACTACGTGAAGCACAAGGTCATCTTGGCACCGACGAAGAAGAAGTACCAGACCATGCAGTTGGCGGACATCCTGATGATCAGCTTGCTCAAGCCCATGTTCCAGACGGATACGGTCCGTTCGGGAATCGACCAGATCACCGCGGGCGACTACCCCAAGCAGGCCTATGATAACTTCATCGACCGCTTGGAGGACCGCCTCCACACGTTGGGGGAGGATCAGGTTCAGCCGGCGGCCAAGGACCTGAACGAAAAATTGATGCAGGTCGCCGTGGACGCCGTGGTCTCCCGGTTACAATCCGAAAAACTCCTGACGCTGATCAAGCGCCCCCTGCGCAAGGTCGAAAAGACCAAGTAAGCTAGTTAGACGAAATTAGCGCTTTCGGGGCCGGCAAAAATCGGGCTGGAACGGGATGGGCACGACTTTGAGCTTTTCACCAAGCCCGCGAAAAGCTCGGCCTTTCTGTAATCCGGGAAATTCACCCGGATAACAGAAACGAGGCTACTGAGCCCAATTCTGACCTCCCTCCCGGCTAACGACAACGTGGCTGATGAATTAAAATTTATCCATAAACAGCGTGGCTTCGTCTGATAGTAAACGGTCGTACGCATCCTGCCAGTTGAAATCAGTAGAAGGGGTCGATGGCTACCGATAATTGAAGCCAAGGTTTCTATGATTTTAGAACGGTCGTAGTTGCCAGCCTCATTCCGTTACGGCGCGGTGATTCTGCCAGCTAAGCGTCACAGAGGCGCCTTGTTGGTCGTGGTGAAATTGATGTTGGCGGGCGTTTTGGGCCCGCCTACATCAAGGCCGAGTTCTGGAGACCTGTGGGGGTTTCACAGGGCTTCAGAATCGTGCCCACTACGACCAGCATGCGCGCCGGCGTGGAGCGACCATTAACAACCAACTTAAACTAAAAACGTGAACCACTTGTTCCCAGCATCCATAGGGAATAGGCGGTTCACGTTTTTTTAGTTGGTCCCCGCAACTGAATAGGGTCAGTGGCGGGAAATGACCGTTATCGGGTTTAATTGAAGTGGGGTTATTGCATCTGGGTTTCGAGGCTGAGTTCGTTCATGAAGGTCAGGAGCAGGCTAGCGTAGCTCGGATGGTCCGTGTTGCTCTTGATCTCCTGTTGCATCTCGTGCAGGTTGTCGGTGATGATGCCGTTGACGCCGAGGAACATCATCTGGTCCAGCAGCGTCACGTCATCGATGTCCCAGGCATAGACCCGCTGGTGGTTCTTGGCCGCCTGGTCGATGAAGTTGTCGTTCAGCGTCGTGGCCTCCATGGTGTACGCGTTGGCGTCGGTGTACGGGAAGGTCAGGTTGTACGGCAAGATGTAGCTGACGAACTGTTGCGGGTCTTGGCGCTTGAGGGCGGTCATGATCCGGTAGCTCAGGGTGTGGACCTGCTCGTGGTTGGCCAGCAACTTATCGCCGTACTGGGCGATGAACCGCTGGGGCAGGTCGGCCGTGGTCGCCTTGTTAGTCTTGATTTCGACCAATAACTTTTGGTGGTGGGCGATGGCCGCGTTGAGGTAGGCCGTGAAACTCGGGATCTTGGCTTGGTGGCCGTTTTCGGAGACCGTGATGCGGGTCAGCTGCTTGAGCGTCAGGTCACCGACCGATTGGTTCAGGTTGGCCAGGCTCTTCAGGTTGGTGTCGTGCATCACCACGAACTGGTGGTCCTTGGTCTCCTGGATGTCCATCTCGACGTAGTCCGGGTGCTCGCGACTGGTCTTGATCAGCGCCGGAATCGTGTTTTGGACTCCGTTCCCGGCGTCGACGCCCCGGTGTGAAATGGTCAGGGGTTTACTGATGGCCATACCGTTAAGGTAGACCAGGTTAAAAGTCACCAGCAGGCCGCTGATGACGACCAGTCCCAGGGTGATGATCACCCGGGTCCGGCGTTTGGTGTGGGCCGGTTCCCGGAAGTTCAGCCGCATCATCGGCGTCGGCTCGTGGTCGACGTGGCTGCTCAGGATGACCGCCATGAACAGGATGGTCGAGTAGCAGACCACGAATTCGGTGATGACTTCCATCAGCAGCAGGTTCAGTGTGGCCGCCAGCAACGCGATTTTGGTGCCGTCGAAGTAGAGCTGCCCACAGTAGATGATGAGGTAGATGGCCGCGACCACCAGGGTGACCATGGCCAGGGTCACCAGGATACGACTGAAGTACTTCCAAAACTGGTGCCGGGTGGCCCGCCAGCTTTCCTGGATGGCGATGCGGCTGTGGTACCCGTCCAGCATCATCAGCGGTAGGACCCCGATCAGGCGGATGCCCAGGTAGATGGCGCCGACGTAGAACAGCACCAGCGCGGTCGCCCACAGGGGATTGGCCATCAGGTAGCTGGTGATGAAGGCCGGAATCTTGGCCTTGTTCAGCAGGGGCGTGGTAAATAGCACGCTGCCGAACGGGAGGACGACCAGGAAGTAGCCGATAAAGAACAGGAAGGTGCTGGGCGAGGCGCCGGTCAGACTCGACACGGTCGCCCGCAGGAGTTCCCGCGTGGTCCGGGGCCGGCCCATCCGGATGTTGCGAATCCCCAGAAGCAGAAACGCGAATTGCCAGTAGACCAGCAGCACGATGGCCAGGAGAATCGCCAGCAGGCCTAGCGCGGCCAGGGGATGCTTCAGCAGGATGTTGCCCACGTTGGTGTAGGACACGTAGGGAATCCGCTGCCACTTCAACAGGGTGGCGGTTAGCCAGCCGAAGACCGGGATGGCGCAGTAACTGATGACGATATTGGTCATGAAGACCAGGGACACGTAACTGCCCCAGTGTTGCCAGAAATGGCGGGTATTTTGCCGCCAGAAAGCCCAAGCTTGCATGTGACTCACTCCTCTATCTAGTCTAAATGTATCACAAATCGTACTGGCCGGGGGTCTGGGGAACGATGAGAACGCGGGACGGCTGGCTGGACAGCTTGAAAATAGTTATGATAGTGATTTATTTCACTTTTGATTTAATGGTGATCTTGACGAGATGGCAATGTATGCGCTTACATTAATTTTGTCAACAAATGCCGTTATATCAGGGCTAATGCCGTAAATAAAACTTTTGTGATTTTTTTAACATAAAGTTCTTGACGTTTGAAAAAAGCATGGTAAGATAGAACTCGTGAATAAGTTAACAAGACATTTCCAAGGCATAATGGAGGCATAGAGATGTTAAAAGAAACGAAACCAAAATCAAACGAACCAAAAGAAGAAACGGTTGACCAAATGATCGACCGGTTAGTTGACAAGGCCCACGACGCCCTTTGCGCCATGGACGACTTTACCCAAGAACAGGTTGACCACATCGTGCACCAGATGGCGATTGCGGGTCTGGACCACCACATGGAACTGGCCAAGGCAGCGTTCGACGAGACCGGCCGGGGCGTCATGGAAGACAAAGCCGTGAAGAACATGTTCGCGACCGAAGAAATCTGGCACACCATCAAGCACGACAAGACCGTGGGCATCATCAAGGACGATAAGGAACGGGAACTGATCACGGTGGCCGAACCACTGGGTATCTTGGCCGGGGTAACGCCGGTGACCAACCCCACGTCGACCACGCTGTTCAAGTCACTGATCGCCGTGAAGACGCGGAACCCAATCATCTTCGCCTTCCACCCGCAAGCCCAGAAGTCTTCGGCCATGGCGGCCAAGGTCGTGCGCGACGCAGCCATCGCCGCTGGAGCGCCTGAAGGGGTCATCCAGTGGATCGACAAGCCGAGCATCGAGGCCACGACGGCGCTGATGAACAACGACCGGGTCGCCAGTGTCTTGGCGACCGGGGGTCCGGGCATGGTCAAGGCGGCCTACTCGACCGGGAAGCCAGCCTTAGGGGTGGGACCTGGTAACGGTCCGGCCTACATTGAAAAGACGGCCAACATCAAGCGGGCCGTGTACGACATCGTCTTATCCAAGACCTTCGATAACGGGATGGTCTGCGCGTCCGAAAACAGCGCCATCATCGACGCCGACATCTACAACGACGTGAAGAAAGAGATGGAAGCCCGCGGCGTCTTCTTCGTGAAGAAGGCCGACCACAAGGCGTTGGCCGAAGCGATGTTCCGGCCACAAGGCGGGGTCAAGGGCCCGATTGCCGGGATGTCTGCCATCAAGATCGCGGAACTCGCTGGCATCAAGGTGCCCGCAGCGACCAAGGTTTTGGCCACGGAAATCACGGGCGTGGGGCCGAAGTACCCGATGTCTCAGGAAAAGCTGTCACCGGTCATCTCCGTTTACAAGTCCAAGGGTCACGCGGAAGCCTTCAAGCTGGCCGACGAACTCCTGCACTTCGGTGGGCTGGGCCATACGGCGGCCATCCACACCATGGACGAAGACCTGGCGACGGAATACGGCATCAAGATGAAGGCCAGCCGGGTGCTGGTCAACACGCCATCCGCACTGGGGGGCATTGGGAACCTCTATAACGAAATGATTCCTTCATTAACTTTAGGGACCGGGTCATGGGGCAAGAACTCCGTTTCCCACAACGTGTCCTCCTTCGACCTGTTAAACATCAAAACGATTGCAAAGCGGCGAAATAACATGCAATGGATTAAATTACCACGCGTTTACTTCGAAAAGACGTCCGTCCGGTACCTCGACGACATGCCCGGCATCAAGCGGGTCTTCCTGGTGACCGACCCGGCCATGGTCCAATTGGGCTACGTGGACACGGTCTTGAACGAACTGAAGCGCCAACCAAACGGGATGGAATACTCCCTGTTCTCCGACGTGGAACCCGATCCAACCACGGACACGGTCAACCGCGGGGTCGCACTGATGCGGGCCTTCAAGCCCGACACCATCATCGCTTTAGGTGGGGGCTCGGCCATGGACGCCGCCAAGAACATGTGGCTGTTCTACGAAGACCCCAAGGCCAGTTTCTTCGGCGCCAAGCAGAAGTTCCTGGACATTCGGAAGCGGGCTTACAAGTTCAACAAGCCGAAGAAAGCGCAATTCATCGCTATTCCGACGACTTCCGGAACCGGTTCTGAAGTGACGCCGTTCTCCGTCATCACCGACTCCAAGACCCACGTGAAGTACCCGCTGGCCGACTACGCGTTGACGCCGGACGTGGCCATCGTGGACTCCCAGTTTATCGAAACGGTGCCGAAGAAGACCGTCGCCTACTCCGGACTGGACGTGCTGACCCACGCCATCGAATCTTACGTCTCCGTCATGGCGTCCGACTACACGCGGCCATGGTCCTTACAGGCCATCAAGCTGGTCATGGACAACCTGACGAACTCATACAACGGCGACATCACCGCCCGGCAAGAGATGCACAACGCCTCGACGCTGGCCGGGATGGCCTTCGCCAACGCCTTCTTAGGGGTCGACCACTCCATCGCCCACAAGTTGGGTGGGGAATTCGGCTTACCACACGGTTTGGCGATTGCCATCACCTTGCCGCACGTGATCCGGTACAACTTCAAGGAACCGACGAAGCTGTCCATGTGGCCGAAGTACGAGTACTTCCGGGCTGACGAGGATTACGCCCAAATCGCGCGGTACCTGGGGCTGCCGGGGACCACGAAGGAAGAACTCAAGGAAGCGCTGGTCAAGAAGATCATCGACCTGGCGCACTCCGTGGGGGTTACGCTGAGCTTGAAGGCCAACGGGGTGGACAAGGCCCACTTCGACAAGGCCGTCGACCACTTGGCAGAACTGGCCTTCGAGGACCAATGCACGACCGCGAACCCGAAGGAACCCCTGGTTTCCGAATTGAAACAGATCATGATTGATGAATACGACGGCAAGGGTGTCGAAAAGTAACCCGGTTTGCCGACTGAAGAGCCTGGGACAAAAGTCTCAGGCTCTTTTCTAGTGTCTCCGAATATTTGGTGTCGAAACGTGCGCCCAAAGGCAGCTGGTTCCGCTTAACCCCGTAAGCCAAACAATCCAAGTTCAGGATTGTCCGTCTTACGACGTTAATGCTCACCAGCTAACCGCCTTTTGTCCCACTCTCTTTTTTATAAAAAAAATAGTCGTGAAGCTGAACGGTTTAATCCATATTCAGAAAAACGGTCGGCAATTTTGGCCGTTTGGTGGCAAAATCGGGCGGTTTTTCATGGAATTTTCATTTAAAGATGACAAATTTTACAAAAAAATGGCCGATTGTCACGGGCAAAACCGGGTAAAGATTCCGTAAAAGGGGCTAAAATGGTCCGATAAAAGCGGTTTATGTGACAGCGCCGTTACAAATATGACGAATTGTCATACTTTAAAGGTTTTCTTAACCCTGGCGTAACATCCTCCCAACTTTCGTGTAACATTCGTTGGTTATTCTGAGACCCGTTAAGCAATCGAAGGAGGATGTTCATTTTTATGAGTTTCAGAAAAGCTTTAGTCATGACGCTGGGCGCAGTTGCTGTCGCCGGCGCCGGTCTGTTCACTTCCAGTGAATCGGCCAACGCGGACACGCGGGTAACGGTCAAGCAGGGGGATTCTGTTTGGTCATTAGCCAAGAAGTACGATTCATCCGTTAAAGCCATCGAATCGGCGAACAAGTTAGCCAACAGTTCGTTGATCTTCGTCGGCCAAAACTTGGCGGTTCCAACCAAGACGGCCACGACCTCAGCGGCGAAGGTGGCGCATAAGCACTACCACCACACGGCAACGACCAGTCAGCCGGCGGCCAAGCAAACGACGACCAGTGCTGACACGGCAGTTTCCGGCTCCGAAGCCAGTGCCAAGTCCTGGATTGCCTACCACGAATCACGGGGCTCTTACACCGTGACGAACGGTCAATACATCGGTAAGTATCAGTTGAGCGCTTCCTACTTAAATGGGGACTACTCAGCCGCCAACCAGGAAAAGGTGGCCAACCAATACGTGGCTGACCGCTACGGTTCTTGGACCAAGGCCCAAGCCTTCTGGCAGGCCCACGGCTGGTACTAAACCAACCATAAACGTTTAAAGTTGAGAAGCCGTTCGGGTGCAGGTCCGAACGGCTTTTTGAGTTGGGATGCCAAACGAAACTGGTAATATGGCGGAAACTGGCGCAACGGGGCGCTGGCTCCATTTTTCCGTAGTGGACACGATTCCGAAACCTCGCAAAGGTCGCGAGTTTCCGGAAGCCGGTTTGATTGTAAGCAAGCTAAAGACGCTCGCTAACAATCATTTCACTACGGAAAAAAACGCCAGCGGCCCGTTGCGGGATGGAGAAGGTCCCTGACGGTGGCGGGTGTCTGGTAAATTGCCGATAGTCCGTTTGGTAATGACATCACCAGCAGCAACGAAGTCTCCCTTGTTTTGACGATACCCTGGTTATCGGCTATATTTTTAGATAGATAACGCGTCTTGCTAGTTGATCAGAAAGCAATGGTGGCCTTGACTGGTTGTTCTGCCAACTTTAACGAGCACTGCGCGGATAGATAGGAAAAGAGGCGTCCGTGATGGCAATGTTTATATTTGGGATTAGCATGCTGGTCCTGGTGGGACTCGACGGGGGGCTTCGGCCGTGGCTGGCGCGGCGCTGGCCGTCCCGGGTGGCCCGGATCGTGCGGTGGATGGACTTCGGGGTCATTCTGGTATCATCATTGGTCTTGCCACTGACGTTAGGCTGGACCTACAACGCCTTCTGGTGGCAGCTGGGCTACGTCCTCCTGTTCGGCGAAACCTGGATGCGGCTGACCGAGCACTCCTCCCACTAGCGCGCTACGGGCCAGCTTGCTGGTCGCGTCAGGGTTAGTTGCCACGTAAGGCGATGGGTTTCTACATATAGGTAAGGATACGATGGCAGCTGGCGCTTGCTTCCGCTCAGAGGGGCTGGTCACGACTGCGGGTATGACTTCAAGTCAAATAAAGGTTACTGTGTTTTGAAGCGCAGCTTTGTGGTCAACCAACTGAAAAACACTGATCAACCATCATTTCGTGGATTGGGTCCATTTGAGCTTTAGCAATTTGATAACCAACATTCGGCCTTAGTTTCACTGTAGCAGAGTGGGGGTCGTGAAGAGCGAAGATTGATACATCTCAATGTCCAGTTCCGTCAATCTAAGCTGGAGGGGGTGTCAAAAATGGGCTCAGGGGTGAAGTTTACCTTAGTCGGCGTTTTGGGCCGGCTTAGGTAAAGGTCGGTATTTGAGACCTGGGCTTTGGGCTCAAATCCGTGCCCACCCCGTTCCAGCCCGATTTTTGATGCCCCCGGAAGCGCTGAATCGGTGAGATAGTATTTGAGAGTAAGCGACGTGACCGTCATGGTGGCGTCGTTTTTGTCATATAAGGAGCGGAAAAAGCCGCGATGGCGGGGTTAGATTGCACGGGTGTTAAGCACGTTACGGCTTGTCACATAACCCGGTTTTTCTTAATCAGCCTGTCACCTAAGCTCAATTGGCGTGTAACGTCCCCACGGTATAGTAGTCATCGTTAAGTAATCGCGTCACAGACAAAAGATTCACCAACCAATGAGGAGGACATTTCACTTTATGAATTTCAAAAAAGCTTTAGTTTCGACCTTAGGAACCGCCGCCGTTTTAGGTGCCGGGATCTTCGCAGGAACCACTTCCGCTAACGCCGACGTCCGGGTAACGGTGCAATCGGGAGACACGGTTTCCAAAATCGCTAACCAATACAACTCGTCTGTTTCGGCCATTGAATCGGCCAACAGCTTGAAGAACGTGAACCTGATCTACGTGGGCGAATCCCTGGTCATCCCAAGTTCTGCTGCGACGAGCACCACGAGTGCCCAATCGACACAGGCAAGCCAGACCACGCAATCGGCAACGCCAAGCACGACCAGCAACACCGGTGCCACCACGCAAGCTACCACGCAAACGCAGGGCACTACCAGCAACAACTACAGCAACACCAACAACTACAGCACTACCAGCAACTCCAGCAACACGACTAGCGCCACTACGGGGACCACGAGCTCGGCTTCGACCAGCAGCTCATCGACGACCAGCAGTTCCGATGCCAGCGCTAAGGCCTGGATCGCGAACAAGGAATCCGGTGGTTCATACTCCGCTCGGAACGGTCAATACATTGGGAAGTACCAACTGAGCGCCTCTTACCTGAACGGGGATTACTCCGCCGCTAACCAGGAAAAGGTCGCCAACCAATACGTGGCTTCCCGGTACGGTTCTTGGGCCAAGGCGCAAGCCTTCTGGCAAGCTAACGGCTGGTACTAAACCAGCGCTGATCCGGTTGTTAAATCGCTGAACTTTAAAACGTCGCGCAAGGTGCGGCGTTTTTTGGCGTGGGCGGAAACGGCCACCTGGCGGGAATTACGCCCCATTCGGCAAAAAGTGGGGTGGGTTGTTACCGTTTCGTAACATTCTATCAATCGCCCTGTAACTTGGACGGGTTATGCTGGACGTATTCAATCACTAGGAGGTTATTCCCATCAAAGTTAAAAATTTATTCTTAGCCATTTTAACCGTTGTGGCCTTAGCTCTTCCTAGCGTCATGGCGGTCAAACCGGTCACGGCGGAAGCCAAGACTACGACCGTGTACGTCTGCAAGCTCTCCAAGAGCCAGCGGGCCGCCAAAGCCTGGATCGCTCAACGCGAGTCCGGCGGTAACTACCGCGCCCGCAACGGCATCTACTACGGCAAGTACCAGCTGACCATCTCCATGCTTCACGGGGACTACAGCAAGGCCAACCAAGAGAAGACGGCAGACCGGTACACCCACAGCCGCTACGGGACCTGGACCAAGGCCAAGCGCCACTGGTTGTCCCACGGGTGGTATTAATTCAATAATCTAAACGTGTCTGGGAGGTGCTTCCCAGACTTTTTTGTGCGCTCAATAGCGGTTAGTACCAGGTACGTTGGCAGGTTTCACGGTTCCAATGGGGTAAAGCCGGGCTAAAGTTGAAAATTTCATGAGAAAAGGCCAACTCTTCTTGAAAGCGGATACATTATTCTTTACACTAGGAGATAACCGACAAACATAGGATTGGGAGGAGAAGCACATGACCAAGATATTAGCTGTTAACGCTGGGAGTTCGACCCTGAAATGGAAGCTGTTTTCCATGCCTGAGGAGACCGTCATCGCCTCGGGGCTGGTCGACCGGTTGAACCTGCCCGGCTCCATTTTTAAAGTCAAACTGGCCGACGGGACCAAGCACGAGGAGACGCAGGACAACATCACCAACAAGTTGGCCGCCGCCATGGTACTGACGCGCCTCAAGAGCTACGGTATCCTCAAGCACCTGAGTGAAATCTCCGGGGTGGGTCACCGCATCGTAGCCGGGGGCGAGATTTTCAAGGATTCCGCTGTCATCACGCCGCTGGTCCTGAAGCAGATCAAGGCGCTGAAGGACTACGCGCCGCTGCACAATCCGGTGCAAGCCTACTACATCGAGGTCTTCGAACAGCTCCTCCCGGACGCCCAGGAAGTCGCCGTCTTCGACACCTCGCTGTACGCGCAGATGCCCGAGATGAACTACCTGTACGGGATTCCTTACGAGTACTACGAAAACTTTGGCGCCCGGAAGTACGGGGCTCACGGGACCAGTCACCGCTACGTGGCACACCGCACGGCCGAGATTTTGGGTAAGCCGCTCGACCAGCTCAAGCTGATTACGTTGCACCTGGGGTCCGGCTCGTCCGTGACCGCCTTTAAGGACGGCCACGCGCTGGACACCTCGATGGGCTTCACGCCGCTGGCCGGGGTCATGATGGGCACCCGTTCCGGGGACATCGACCCGTCGCTGGTGGCCTACCTGGCCGAGAAGCTGGACGTGAAGATGGACAAGATGATCGACATCTTGAACCACAAGTCCGGTTTGCTGGGCGTTTCCGGCCTGTCACCCGACCAACGGGACCTGGAACAGACGCAAGACGAGCGGCCGCAGTCGAAGCTGGCCCTCGACATGTTCGTGAACCGGGTCGTTCAGTACGTCGGCAGCTACACCGCCGAACTGGGTGGCCTGGACGCCGTGGTCTTCACCGCGGGCTCCGGGGAAAACGGAATTGCGATGCGTCAGGCAATCGCCGATAAGTTGGGCTACCTGGGCATCGCCATCGACCCGGCCAAGAACGACTTCCGGGGCGAGGAACACATCGTGAGTCCGGACGACAACCGGGTCAAGGTCCTGGTCGTGCCGACCGACGAAGAGCTGATGATTGTCCGCGACGTGATGCGGTTAAGCGCGCATTAAGGTTCGGTGACGGAAGATGTCAAACCCGTCACAAATATGACGATTTGAGATAAAGAACGACTTTCTTTAATGGAGGCGTCATCGACCGTTAACCGGTCTGTGACCTGGCAGCGGTAAGCTGGTCCCAATCAATAAGGAGGTCGTTTTTTTTATGACAATCAAACAAACCCTGGTGTCGACCCTTGGATTAGCAACGGTGCTCGCGGGACTCGGTGTCTCGACCGTGACGGCGAATGCGGCCACGGGGGCGCCTACGACCGCGGGGGCGCCGCGCGTGACGCAAACGGCACCGACCGCCTTTAGCCAGTCTGGGATTGCCCATCGTGGCAGCACCACGACCACCGCTACGACCAGCAGTGCCACAACCAGCACCTCCAGTACGACCAGCAAGGCCACGGGAGCCACGATTACCGAGGCTCAATTTGAGAGCCAGGGGGTCGTATACCTGAACGGCAACAAGTGGACCTACTACTCCGGGAGCCAAACCGCTGATGGGACCACCATCAGTTCGAACGGGTTAGACCCGAACGGTTACCGGGTCGTGGCGGCGCCGTCGAGTGTGCCGTTCGGGACCAAGATCATGACGCCGCTGGGCATGGGGGTCGTGCATGACCGCGGGACGGCCATCACCGGCAACCATTACGACGTGGTGATTCAGTAAATTTTAAACAAGACAGTCAAAAGCTGTCACCTTCGATCATGCGCGAAGGTGACAGCTTTTTTAGCTGGTCAGTCATCAGTTAGTTCATTCTCTAATGGGGTAAAGCTTTGATCGATGCGCTCAACGTCAGCGTTTAGTTTTTCGCCAGGCTGGAGCTGGGTGCCAAGGTCGGCGTACAAGTTGTTTTTTACCCGTGGAACCAACAAGAGTGCACCATTTTCTTTGGGAATCAGCAAGTATTCGTCAGCAAGGTTGGCTTCAGACGAACTTTCACGATGAATCCAATCGAGTTGTAGTGTGTTTCCTTTGCGATGAGCGCGTCCTTTAACCGTGTCCATGATTGGACCACCTCTCTAATAGTATGTTTCGTGTAGACATTGTAGCAGAAATCGGGGAAATCTTTATGATTTTAGAACGTAGGCTGATCGGCGAATAGCAAAAAGGCCTAACGTAAGGAGCGTTGGGCCTTTGGGGTTCACTAAATGAAATGATGATTTGAATGGGGGATGGCTGGCCATCCCGTTTGGTGGCAATATTCATACAATGTCAGCGGAACAGAGGCGACTTGATGGTCGTGGTGAAATTGATGTTGGTCGGGGTTCTTTCCCGACCTACATCAAGGCCGAGTTCTGGAGACCTGTGCGGTTTTCACAGGGCTTCAGAATCGTGCCCACCACGACCATCTTGCTCGCCGGCGTGAAGCGATGGCTACCGCTTGGTGTTAGTGGTATCGTTGCTTTTTTAACTTAACGCAATTGCAAGTCCCGCCGCGTGTAACGCCACCAGCCCAGCAGCGCCAGGACCGCGGCGAGGGCCAGGAGTCCGGTAAAGGTCGGCCAATCCACGGCGTGTTCCGGCACGGACTTGATCCAGCCGAACGGCGTCAGCTGCTTGGCCCAGTGCGGCAGGTGCAGCAGGTTGCCCATGTACTGGCTGAGAAAGCCGTACGCTAGGTACAGCCACACCGCGACCCGGCCGCGGGGCCACCAGCCGACCAGTAGGATCCCGAGGGCCACGAAGAGCCAGATCACGGGGAGCTGGCCCCAGAAGCCCTGCCAGAACTCAAAGGCGGTGATGCCGTCCTTGGCGTGGGTCAGGCTGGCGTTGCCCGTGAGGACCAGACCCGCCCAGCCGCCGAGAAACAGCGTGGTACTGGTGAGAAGTCCCAAGCCGCTGTAGGTCAGCAGCAGGCGCGTGCGGCTCACGGGCCGGGCGTAGAGGCTTTCCAGCCAGCCGCTGGTTTCGTCGGTGTAGAGTTTTAATACCAGTTGAAGCCCCGGGATCACGGCGATGGCCGCCAGGACCACGGTCAGCAGCGAGGAGAAGCCGACCAGCAGGTGGTGGTTGGCCGCGTGGACCATGGCCCCGCCGAAGACCTGCTGCATGGTCGGGTTGGTCTTGAGGATGTCGCCGATCGTGTTAAAGACGGTCCCGTAGGCCGCCCCCAAAACGATGACGCCCACCAGCCATCCCAGTAGGATGGTGCGCTGGCGCCGCCACAGCAGGGAGAGCGGGCCCCGCAACCAGGCACTGGCGGTCCGACGGCCGGGCCGCGTCGCAATTGCCCCGGCGCCAATGTCGCGGCGTTGGGCGATCAGCAGGGCGACTGCGGCCAGGACCAGGCCGGTCAGGAGCATCAGGAGCAGTGGCCGCCAATTGGGTGTCTGATAGGGTGTTAACTTTTCGATCCAGCCCAGCGGCGACCACCAGGTCAATCGGGGCCGTTGCACGTCGGTGATCATCCGGACCAGGTAGCTGAGGCCGAAGAGAGCGTAGGCCATGCCGGTCGCGCTGGCGGCGTGGTCGGCCAGTTGGCTGGTGACCAATCCCAGCATGCCGAACAGCCAGCCGGTCGCGGCGAGTCCCAGCCCAATCAGCCAGTTACCGGAAACGGTGGCGCCGGGCATGCTCGCCAGGTCAAGGCCCACGGCGTACAGGATGCCCAGCCCGAAGTTGACCAGGGTCAGCTCGTTGATGGCCGCCGTCAGGGGCGCCAGGGGGCCGACCGCGTGGGCGCGGACCAATTCGGTCAGCCCGCGGTCCTCCTCGTCCCGGGTGGCGTGGACGCTGAGCGCCAGGTTCATGATGACCTGCATCAGGGCCATGAAGACCAGCATCTCGTTGGCGAAGACCTCGGCGGTGGTCACGGTCCCGGTGAAGGTAAAGGCGCCGAACATGGCCACGATGGCCGGGCTCTTGAGGGTCCCGACGATGGCGTTGATTTCTTGGGGTGTGCCGTAGATGTCGACGAATTTGACGGCGACGGCACTCATCAGGCCGGCTAGGACCACCACCCAGATCAGGAGGCGGAAGCGGTCGCGTTTAAACCCGATGCGGGTCAGCAGAGCGGCCCGGGTCATTTTTCCAACCATGTGATCACTCCTTTCCGGCACCGTAATAGTGCATGAAGAGGTCCTCCAGGGTCGGCGGGGTGCTCTGCAACGCCACGATGCCGTGGGCCGTCAGGGTGGCCATGACGCTGGCCAGCTGCTGGGCCTCGACGGCGAACTGGTACTCGTGGGGGTGGCGCCCCGGTTGAAAGCTGTGCACGCCGGGCAGGTCGGCCGCCGCGAGTGGTTGCTCCGTGGTGACGGTGATCTCGGTTCGGGTCAGGTGGCGCATCTCGGCCAGGCTCCCTGTCTCGATGATGGTGCCCTCGCGGATGATGGCGATGCGGTCACACATGCGCTCGACCTCCGAGAGGATGTGGCTCGACAGCAGCACGGCCTTGCCCTGCTGCTTCAGGTGCAGGACGGCCTCCTGGAAGAGCCGTTCGTTCAGGGGGTCCAGGCCGGACGTGGGCTCGTCGAAGATGTAGAAGTCGGCGTCCTGGGAGAAGGCCGCGATCAGCGCGACCTTTTGCCGGTTCCCCTTGGAGTAGGTCCGGGCCTTCTTGGTCGGGTCGAGGCCGAAGCGCTTGATCAGCTCGTCGGTGTGCGCCGTGTGAGCCGTGCCGTTGAGCTTCAGCAGCAGGTCGATGGTCTCGCCCCCAGTCAGGTTGGGCCAGAGGTAAACGTCGCCGGGAACGTAGGCCAGCCGTTGGTGGATGGCGACGTTGTCTCGCCAGACGTCCTGGCCGAAGATGGTCGCGTGGCCACCGGTGGCGCGGATCAGGCCTAACAGGGTCCGAATCGTGGTCGACTTGCCGGCGCCGTTGGGTCCGATGAAGCCGAAGACCTCGCCGGAATTGACGGTGAAGGTGATGTCTTTGAGGGCCTGGAAACGGCCGAAGTGCTTTTGTAAGTGGTGAATCTCGAGTACGGGTTGTGTCATGGGAACTCCCTCCTATCAGCCTCTAAATCGCTATCATCGTAAGCCCCCGGTCGGGGAAAGTCAACAAAAACTGAACTATTTTTTTAAAATAGTTCACTAAATTTCATCGGGCGGATATGGTAAAATAAACAGGAGTTCTGGTGAAAATTGGCAGGAGGGTGACGGCAAAATGGCAACCAATCAACAACGCAAGCAGCACCAACGACAGCACATTCTGCAAGTGGCCCAGCAATTGTTTACCCGCGACGGGTTCAAGGCCACGCACATCGCCACGATTGCGGCCGCGGCCGACGTGTCGCAGGTCACGCTCTATAAATACTTTGATAGTAAGCTGATTCTGGGCCACCAGGTGGTCCTGGCCATGGTGACCCAGGGCTACGACGACTTTCAGGTCTACGTCGATGATCCGGACCTGTCCTACCAGGAAATCGTGCAGAAGATGCTGCTGGGGAGCCAGCAGATCACCGACGACCTGCATCCGGACTTCTACCGGTTCATCGTCGACGACATGCAGGGCAAGCACGGGACCGACGAGACCATGGTGACCTACCAGGCCCGCAAGCACCACTTCTGGGGCGCGGTCATCCAGCGGGGCCGCCAGGCGGGGATGATCACGGACCGGCTGTCCGACGACGCGCTGATGATGTACCTCGACATGTTCGTGACCTACGTCAGCTCGCCCGCCGGCCAACAGATGATCGACGTAACCAGTGACGACACCCATTTTCAGGCCATGACCGAGCAGCTCAATCACCTGTTTTTCTACGGCTTCATCGGGGTGCCACCAACGACGAAAGAGGAGACGGCACATGACAACTGAAGCAAGATTAACGGCGGTGCACGACTTCGCCCGCGGTAAGATGCGCGACGACGAGACGGGGCACGGCTTCGACCATATCCAACGGGTGGTGCGCTTGGCCGACCACCTTTTAACGGCGTACCCGCAGGCCGACCGCCTGTTGACGCTGACGGCGGCCTACCTGCACGACGTGATCGATGAAAAGCTGGTCGCGGATACGCAGGCGGCCAGTGACGAGGTCCGGCAGTTCTTGACGGCCCAGGCCTTCACCGCCGACCAGCAGGACACGATTTTCCTAATTATGGACAACATGTCCTTCCACAAGACCCTGGACGGCACGGCCAAGCCCTTGCCGCTAGAGGGCCAGCTGGTCCAGGACGCCGACCGGCTCGACGCGATTGGCGCCATCGGCATCGCCCGGGCCATTTACTTTGGCGGGCACTTCGGGGAGAGGATCTACGACCCCGCGGTGGCGCCCCGGACCAAGATGACCCACGCGGATTACCGCGATTTGGGCCACGAGACCATTATCAACCACTTCTACGAGAAGCTGCTGACCCTCAAGGACCTGATGAACACGGACGCGGCCAAGGCCTTGGCCGAGCACCGGCAACGGGTCATGCAGGACTTCTTGGCCGAGTTCAAGGACGAATGGCAGGCGAAGAAGTAAGGATGGTCGTTGATGGGCGCTTCACGCCGGCGAGCCAGCTGATCAAGGTGGGCACGACTCTGAAGCTTCGCCAAAACCGCGAATCTCCAGAGCTCACATCGTTAAGACATTAGTTG
>NZ_AZFC01000028.1:32827-70145 GCF_001435095.1 Levilactobacillus spicheri DSM 15429 | reverse complement strand
CTGCCGATTGCTTCCGCTCAGCTGGGCCGTGACGACCGTGGGCACGACTTCGAGCCCCGAAAATCACGGGTCTTAAAGCTCGGCCTTGTGGTAAGTCAGCTGAGAAACGCTGACCAACCACAATGTCACGGTCTTGGCCCATCTGAGCTCCAGCAATCTTGATATAGTGGTTATTCCGCTACGTCGTCTTACCTGCCATTGTAGTCGAGTAGCGTTGGCGTTTTTTCTCCGTGTTTTGTACGAAAAACACGAATCGATAGAATGAGCAGTCAATGGTATGACCGTTTTCTGATTCACTAGCAGAACGTTAAATTCAGATAACCAGCAATATCATAAGATGAACCAGTGCTGACAGTCCGCCTTGTTCGTGACGGTGATTGGACGGTCATCTTGCTCGCCGGCGTGAAGCGGAGGGACCCGTTCAGTCTGGTAATTTTAGTCAGGTTTAGAGGCCCGGGGGATTCCCGGACTTTTTTTGTTGGTCAAGATGATTAAAACGCGGGGATGTGGGCGGTTTCATTTCATGCGTGCGCAACTTCTTCATGACATTTTTTGTAAAAGCGCGTAAGATAGACCAAGTCTAATAAAAAAGGGAAGAGAGATGTTCACATGTCCGCAAATATGGAACCGCAGAAGGTCGCGGGGAAGCGGCTGGTCGCCATCGCGGCGGTCGCTTTGATGGCCTTCATTGGAATTTTGGTGGAAACGTCGATGAACGTGACTTTTCCGACGCTGATGCGCACCATGCACGTGTCGTTGAGCACCGTGCAGTGGATCACCACCGGCTACCTGTTGACGGTGGCCCTGCTGATGATCACGTCGGCCTTCTTGAAGCAACGGTTCACCAACCGGCAGTTGTTCACGGCCGGCGCGTTGTTGTTCATTCTGGGTGACCTAATTGGTGCGCTCGCACCGAACTTCTGGATCTTACTCTTGGGACGCCTGATTCAGTCCGGCTGTGCCGGCATCGCGATTCCCTTGATGATCAACGTCATCGTGGAAAGCGTGCCGCGGTCCCGCCTGGGCTTCTACATGGGGATGTCCAGTCTGATCCTGATGATCGCCCCGGCGAGTGGCCCCACGTTCGGTGGGCTGATGGTCGCCCTGGCCAACTGGCGCTTGATCTTCTGGGCCACGCTGCCGGTCGAAATTTTGATCCTGATTTTTGGTTGGAATGCCCTCGAACAGTACACGCCGACCAAGGCGGTCAAGTTCGATTGGCGGCAGTTCGCGCTGTTAGCGGTGGCCTTCGTGGCCATCATGCTGGGCGTCAACAGCCTGACGACCGCCGGCTGGCTGAGCTGGCAATTCCTGGGCGGCCTGGTGCTGGGCATCGGAGCGCTGGGCGCTTACGTTCAGGTGGCCAAGCACAGCGACAAGCAACTGTTAAAACTGGAGATTTTCCGCAACCCGATTTTCACCTATAGTTTCTTCGCCTACGTCATCCTGCAATTCTGTAACATCGGCATCAACTTCGCGCTGCCTAACTACGCACAAATCGTGGTCGGCGCCACGTCTCTGATCGGGGGACTGATGCTGCTGCCGGGGAGCCTGATCACGGCCTTTTTGCAACCCTGGTTCGGCCACTTGCTGGACGAGCACGGGGCAAAACTGCCGATCATGCTGGGCAGCAGCCTGTTCCTGTTGGCGGCGCTGGGCTTCACATTGTGGGGCCAACGCTTAACGGTCATCATGATTGCCGGGCTGTACATCGTGTTCAGTATCGGCCGGTCGATGGCCTTCAGTAACACTATGACCAACGGGCTCAAGGAGGTCGACCTGAGTCAGCGGGCCGACGCCAACGCCATCTACAACACCGGCCAACAGTTTGCCGGCTCACTGGGGACCACCATCCTGGCGGCGCTGATGTCGTCGGTCAAGGGCGGCGGTCTGTCCTACGCGGCGGCCACCGCGCGGGGCAGCCAGCTGGCCTTTGGGCTGATTGCCTTACTGGGTATCATCAACTTTGGCTTCTACTTCGTGGTCTTTAAACACCAGAAACAAGACGCGTGATTTTAGGGTGGCAGAACGTCCTGCCACCTTTTTTGCTGGCAACATGAAATGAAAATGAGAAACTCATTGACTTTTAATTAAGTCGGCGGTATGATTCTAGTCAATCAAATAATTCGTCCAACAAACCGTTGAAGTGGAGATCAAAATTGTCATGCTCGTCCAGAGAGCGACCGGAGCTGAGAGTGTCGTCGAACGCAGGCAATCAAATGGACCACTGAGGGACACCCCAAAAGTCTAACGAGTCAGGGTGTACGTGAGGCATACGTCAGTTGTCAGGAGGGTGTTGGCCCTTCGTTAAGGGGACCGGTTACGGCGTACAAATGGTGCGAGGACCGGTCAAATGAGGTGGCACCGCGGAAAATCCGTCCTCAATCAGTGGCTTCACTGGTTGGACGGATTTTTTTGTGCATTCCTATGTAAGGAGCGAGCGCCGATGAAATTACGACCAGGCAAACGATGGCCCCGCTTAGTTGACTGATGACCGACTGATCAGCACCTAAGAGGAGCGAGTAAAATGACAGAAAAAGTAGATAACCGGTTTGGAATGTACGGGGGACAATTCGTTCCCGAGGCCTTGATGCCCGAATTAATTCGCTTGCAGGACGCCTTTGAGGCCTGCAAGCACGACGATGATTTTCAGCGGGAATTTCACCGCTTACTGAACGACTACGCGGGGCGGCCGTCTCTGCTGTACTACGCCAAGAATATGACCGAGGACCTCGGGGGCGCCAAAATTTACCTGAAACGCGAGGACCTGAACCACACCGGGGCCCACAAAATCAACAACGTGATTGGCCAAGCCCTGTTGGCCAAGCGCCTGGGCAAGACCCGGTTGATCGCCGAGACCGGCGCCGGCCAACACGGGGTGGCGACCGCCACGATTGCCGCGCTGTTCGGGATGGACTGTGAGATCTACATGGGCAAGCAGGACACCGACCGGCAACGGCTCAACGTTTACCGGATGGAGCTGCTGGGCGCGAAGGTGGTGCCGGTGACCGATGGCCAGGGACTCTTGAAGGACGCGGTCAACGCGGCGCTGGCCGACTGGGCCCAACACGCGGCCGACACCTTCTACGTGATCGGGTCGGCCGTGGGACCCGCCCCGTACCCGGCGATGGTCCACGAATTTCAGAGCGTCATCTCGAAGGAATCGCGCCAACAGATCCTGCAGGTCGAGGGTCGCTTGCCCGACGCCATCGTGGCCTGCTGCGGGGGCGGTTCGAACGCCATCGGCAGCTTTGCCGACTATCTCGATAAGCCCAGCGTGAAACTCTACGGGGCCGAGGCCGCCGGACAAGGGTTGGCCTCCGGCAAGACGGCGGCGACGCTGGAACTGGGGTCGGACGGTATCTTCCACGGGATGGCCTCCAAGTTCTTACAGAACCAGGACGGCCAGATTGCCAAGGTCTACTCCATCTCGGCGGGACTGGATTATCCCGGGATTGGGCCGGAACACGCGGCCCTACAGGCGAGCGGCCGGGCGACTTACGTGGGCATCACGGACGAAGAGGCGGTGCAGGCCTTCGAGTACATCGCCCGTAAGGAAGGCATCATCGCGGCGATCGAGAGTTCTCACGCCGTGGCCTACACGGAAAAGCTCGCCAAGACCATGACCCCGGACCAGATCATCATCTGCACGTTGTCGGGGCGGGGAGACAAAGACGTGGCCCAAGTCGCCAACTACCGAGGAGTTGATCTACATGACTAAATTATTCGCAACGAAACAACTGATTCCCTTTAACGTGATTGGCGACCCGAACCCGGCCGCCACGGTGGCCAACGTCTTGGCCCAGGTCCAGGCCGGTGCCCAGCTGATCGAACTGGGACTGCCGTTCTCGGACCCGGTCGCCGATGGCCCCGCCGTGAAGGCCGCAAACCAACGGGCCTTGCGCGGGCAATTGACCGTCGCCCAGGCGTTAGCGACGGTGGCGGCGATTCGGGCCCAAAGCAACGTGGCGTTGGTCCTGGTGACCTACGTGAACATCCCGTTCGTCTACGGCTTTGACGCCTTTGCGGCCCGGGTCGCCGCGTTGGACATCACCGGTATCATCGTGCCCGACCTGCCCCACGAAGAGGCGGCCGAGTTCCGGGATAGTTTGGCTCGTCACGGCGTGGACCTACTGACCATTGTGGGGCCAGCCTCGCCGGAGCGGATTGCGACGGTCGTGGCACCGGCCCGGGGTTTCCTGACCGTGTCGCCAGCGTTGCCGCAACCAATCTTGGGGCAAGAAATCGCGGCAATCCGGGCGGCCAGTGACCTGCCAATCGTGGTCAACCTGCCCACGGCCGATACGGCCACAATCCAGGCGCTGGCCCCGTTGGTCGAGGGCATTCAGCTGACGGAAACCTTCGTGAGCGGCGCTGCGGTCGATCCGGGCGAGTTGGCCCGTCCCGTGACCGAACTCCGGCAGGCGCTTCAAGCATTGTAAAAATGGGGATTAAAAAAGGCGCTCAGGTCATTGTGGACTTGAGCGCCTTTCTCGTGGTTAAGAGGTACAGGTATTTTTCCTAGTCGAGGGACAACTCCAGCGACAGGTCGAGGGCCTGAACGCTGTTGGTCAGGTACCCCAGGGAGATGTAGTCGACGCCGGTATGGGCGTAGGTCGGCAGGGTGGTCGGGGTGATGCCCCCGGACGCCTCGACCTTGATGGTGGCCGGAATCAGGCTGCGCCAATGGCGGACCGTCTCGGGCAACTGGTTGTCGATGAGAATCATGTCGACCTGACAATCAACCGCTGCCTGAAGTTGTTCGCGGGTCTCCACCTCGACCTCAATCAGCTTGGTCGGACCCACCGTGTGGCGTAACCGGCGGAGGGCCGTGGGCAGGTCGGCAATCAGGCGCCAGTGGTTGTCCTTGAGCATCACGGCGTCGTACAGCCCCATGCGGTGATTGAGGCCGCCGCCACACTGGACGGCGTATTTGTCGAACAGCCGGAGTCCGGGAGCGGTCTTGCGGGTGTCGAGGATGTCGATTTGCGGATTGTTCAGGGCATCGACCGCGGCGTGGGTCGCCGTGGCGATGCCGCTCATGCGCTGCAGTAGGTTCAGCAGGGTCCGTTCGCCGGCTAGTAGGGCCGTGGCGGGGCCGCTGAGGTGGCCGATGACGGTTCCGGATTGGACCAGGTCGCCGTCCAAGAACGTCGGCAGGTAGGTCACGGTGGGGTCAATCAGGGCGTAGAGGGCGGCTGGAATCGCTTGACCGGCCAGAATACCGGGTTGCTTGGCGATGATCCGGCCGATGACGTGACGGTCCTGAAAGGCGCTGGCGCTCAGGTCCCCGGTGGTGCCGAGGTCTTCGTCCAGGAAGGCCTGCAGGGCCGGCGTTAACGTGCTAGTCGTTAGGGTCATGGCTCAAGCCCCCTTTAAAAACGGGTGCGGTATCGTGGACCCCGAAGGCCAGCAGGGCGATCCCGATGATCAGGAAGCCGATGAAGACGCTCAAGATGGCGGTCAGCGGTAGCTTGAACTGCAACAAGAGGCCGACCATGTAGGGGCCAATCGTGGCGCCGATGCGCCCAATCGATTGGGCGGTGCCCATCCCGGTCCCCCGGATGGCTTGAGGAAATTGGCCCGGTGTCAGGGCAATCAGCGTCCCCCAGGCACCCAGGTCGAAGAAGGATAACCAGGCGCCGCTGGCCAGGACGGTCAGGTCGCTGTTGGCTACGCTAAAGGCCAGCACGCTGATGACGGTGCCGACGAGGTAGATCAAGAGGACGGTCTTGCGTTGCAACTTGCCCATCAGGTAAGCCGCCAGGTAATAACCGGGGAGCTGGGCCACAGTGATCAACAGGGTGTAGCCGAAGCTGTGGACGATGGTGAAGCCGCGCATGACCAGGATGCTGGGCAACCACAGGAACATGCCGTAGTAGGTCAGCATGACGATGAACCACAGGGCGCTCAACAGCAGGGTTTGCTTCCGGTAATCCGGTTGCCACAGGACCTTGTAGGATGGTCGCGCGGGCGCCACGGACGGTTGGTCGACCGGCAGATGGCGCCGCATCATCAGGGCGTACAGGACCGTTACGGCGGTCAGCAGGACGGTCACCCGCCAGCCGACCAGCGGCATCACGTAGAAGGCCAGAACGGAGGCCAGCAGCCAGCCGATGGCCCAGAAACTATCGGCCAGGACCAGCATCCGGGACTGCTGGGTGCCGTGGTAGTGGTCGGCAATCACCGTGGCCGCCACGGGCAGTTCGCCACCTAGGCCAATCCCGGTAATGAAGCGGATCAGGATGAAGACGTTGACGTTGGGCGCTACGGTCAGCAGCAGGTTCCCCAACGAAAAGAGCATCAGCGTGTAGATCAGGACGTGTTTGCGGCCGAAGCGGTCGGCCAGGATACCACAGATGACCGCCCCGAAGATCATCCCCACGGACGTGGCGGCGCTGACCGTTCCCAGTTGCAACGGCGACAGCGACCACTCCGTCTTGAGCAGTGGCATGATAAAGGACAACATGGCGACGTCCATGGCATCAAAGAGCCAGGCCGTGCCCACGATGAATAAGAGCCGGTAAGTCTTGCTAAACATGAAAGAATTCCCCCAAAATAAATAAAGTAAAAAATACTTTTATAAGCAGAAAAATAAAAGTCGAATCAACTTTTATTCGACTTAGGTTTAAATATAGGCGGTCGTGGGCGACTTGTCAAGCCAGATAATTCAACCGGTACAATTTAGCGGGGCGCCCGGCGTGGGTGGCGGCCGTGGTGCCCACCGCCGTGAGCAGGTGCTGGTGGTTCTTCTTGAAGTTGGAATTGTCGATGGCGGTGAGGTCGAGGCGGAGGAAGGCCGCGAAGACCGTCCGGGCGGCCTTGAGGGTGAAGGCCGGTCCCAGGATCAGCAGGATGTTGGGCTGGTAGTCCAGCTTGTTGCGAATTCGGTCGCAGGCCACGGTCAGGATCCAATCGTGGTCGAACGCCAGGGCCGTCTGCGGGGTCGCGGTGCGTTTCGCCAGGGCCGCGTAGTAGCTCGCCTGGGACGTGGCCGGTTGGGTGGTGAAGGTCAGCGGGCCGGCTTGGACCTGGTAACGGTCGGCTTGCGGCGTGAAGGTGAACCACTTGGCGGCGGTGGCCCCGTAACCGGGGGTCAGCGCCGGCAGCTCGGGGAGAAAGGTCATGTAGGCCAGCGAGAGCGTCCGCTGCTGGGGGGTCCGCCGGGGATGGGTGAAGGTCGCGAGCTGTTCCGTGTGAAAGCTGTCGAGGTTGAGGCCAATCTTCTCGCGGACCAACCGCAGGGCGGCTTCGTCGGCACTTTCGTTGAAGCGCAGGGTGGTCTCGGGGAGCGCCCAGTAGCCTTGAAAGGGGGCCTCGGCGCGTTTGAGCAGGAGCACGGTGACCTGGTGGGTCGTGCGGTCGAAGCCCCAGATGATGTTGGTGATGGTGATTGCGGGTTGTGTCATAGCGCGCCTCCTTAGGCGATGGAACTGGTTACGTCGATTATAGCTTAGAATGCGTAAAGGGGGAAAGGGATGAGGAGTAAAAAAGCGTCGAGCTCGTGTGTGAGTTCGACGCCTTAAGATACGCATGTTTAAGACTGTGGTGCCTGGAACGTAACGTTTAGAACAGGATTACCGTGGGTTACGGTGGTTGGGGCAACTTTATCCGTAGCTGTGATCTGGCGTGGTTGCGTAAAGAAAGTGACGACCACGTCATCGTATCCACGTTGACGAATGAGGTTGCGGTCGAAGGTCATCAACCGATCGCCGGCGTGAACAATCTGACCGTCTTGGTAATAGGTCGTAAACCCGGCGCCTCGTAGGTTAACGGTTCCGAGTCCCACGTGAATGATGGTTTCGAGCCCGGTCGTTGAAACGATTCCCAGCGTATGCTTGGTTGAGAAGGTAAACCGAATCGTTCCGTCAAATGGCGCGTACAATGTTCCATCACTTGGTTGAATCGCAAAACCAGTTCCGGGGAGTCCGTGACCATCTTCCGTAACCACGTCTTGTAAGGCAAGTGACCGGCCACTAACTGGTGCAAGAACCATGGTTTGTGCTTGCGTGGTCGCCTTGGTTGCTTGGGCTGTTGCTGAATGTGGGAGAGTGTCCGTTGCGAGCTTGGCCTGTAATTCATCGACGATTTCGGCGTGTTTCTTTTCAGTGATTTTGACTTTGAACAGGAACACGAGAAGTGAAAGAATCGCGCAGACTAACGGCGTGTAGAAAGCCAGTACCTCAAAGGTATGAATGTCGTGAGCCGTCATATCAGCGGCGGTGGCGCTTCCGGTCATTCCGGCGACCAAGGCGATGGCTCCAACGATACCATTAGAGAATGCCCCGGTAATTTTATCAAGCATTGGCCGAACCGCTAAGACAACCGCCTCGTTGCGGTTACCATTTTTCAATTGACCGTATTCGATGGAGTCAGTCAGTGATAAGACGACGACTAATTGGGCAAACGTGAAGTTGAACAAGATTAATCCCACAATAAGCAGGGCCATGTTCGTCCGTGCAGTAATGAAGATGATGTAGGAAAGGATCATGCAAATTTGACCAACGGTATATAGAATCTTTCGAGGAATGAATTTGTTGAGGATGGGGTAGAGTGGCGCCGTTGCAAACCCAACGATTGTGGCCACAGCACCGGCAATCCAAAATTCACCTGGCTTGCCAATGACAAACTTGAAGAGGTAAAAGAGAACCCCGTTCGTAACAACGTAAGCTAAAGAGTAGAGCAGATAAGCTAGGCTAATCCATAAAATCTGATCGTTTTTAATAATGCCGACAAAGACATCTTTAATCGATGTTTTTTGCTTAGCGGCCTGACGAATGGCGTTATCTTTTTCCTTAGTCCCGAGGGCAACGGAAACCGCTGAGAGGACCGCCACGATGGCGACAATAATGGCAAATGCTAACCATCCTTGGGGTCCCTGCGTATGTTTCCCAGTGGCAAGATAGGTGAAGTAGGTGGTAATCGGGACGACAATCATGGTCAGCCCATTCCAGCCGATGGATCCGGTAAAGCTTCCGAGCGCCGTGAAGATACCACGGGCATGACTATCTTCGCTGATAGCGGGAACCATGCCCCAGTAGGAGACGTCGGCGAAGGAGTAGAAAATATCCAGGGTGACAAAGAGAATCACGAAGACGATGGCGAAAAGGAGCCAATTGACCTTAGCGAGCCCGAAGATACCCGTAAAGATAATGACGAGTAAAATTGAACTCACGATGCTCCCGATTAATTGCCAGGGCTTGAATTTCCCCCAACGGGTCTCAGTATTATCCACGATATTCCCTAGTATTGGGTCGACAACCACTTCGGCTAAGCGGATGACCACGACGAGACCAGTAATCAGACCAATTAATCTGTTAGCGACCTGAGTGCTCAATCCACTGAACATGCCACTCGTGACAAACACAATAAAGTAAGTACTTAACGCACCATAAAAGGCTGAATGCCCAAGATTCCCTAGCGCGAAGGCGATTCCTTCGTTGACCTGATGCCAGGAAAGTCTCTTTTTGGCTGGTGTGTTTGTTTCAACATCTTGTTCCATCAAAAAGCACCTCGTTTGTAGTTAATCTTGTGAATCCGTAAAGACACGTACGCCATAGGCCGGGAGTTCTTGTGTCGAATCAGCCGGTTGGTGAGTTAACGCATCCGTAAGGGGCTGGGTAAGTTGAATGGTCGTGGCCTGATGGCTGAAGTTAATGACGAAGTAGAAATGGGCTGTGGCGTTTTCGCGTACCTGAATTGAAACGGTAGGCGTTTTCTTTTTAAGCGGGAGCTCCGGTGTTAATTTCAACGAGCGGTCGAGAGACCGGTAGAAGTCTTCTAGAAAGTCTGTATCCGTACGGCAACCGAGATAGTAGGCCGCACCTTGCTCCAGCGGATGGCGGCTAATAGCAGTCGTTCCGGCGTAAAAGTCGCGCTCATAGGTTCCCAGTGGTTCAGCGCCATCTAGAACCAAGAGGTCGCTATAGTCTTTGGTGGTGTAGGTCTTGTCGAATGCCTTGAGTGTGTTGTGCTGGTGGGGATACAAGGTGTCCGTTTCCTGGACGGTTAAGCCGTAGGTTGCTTGTAAATCGGGCAGCCAGCCACCCTGATAGGCCAGGTCGTTCCGGTCAACGATGCCTGTGATGTAGGTGCCGACTAAATGGCCGCCTTGATGAACGTATGCTTTAAGTTTTGCGGCGAAGGCCTGATCCATCAGGAAATGCATCGGATCAATGACCAAGGTGTAAGGGGTCAAGTCGTCGGCCGTTTTGACAATGTCGACGGGGATGTCATGTTCCCAGAAGTATTGGTAGTGTTCCTGAATCGTCCGCCAGTACTGCTTAGTGGCGTTGGCGTAATTACGGGAATCGTCTAAGGCCCACATATTGTCATAGTCGAAAACGATGGCCACCCGGGCGTCCCGTCGATGGGTGGCTACGGCGCCGGTTAACTGTTGCAAATCGTGACCGACCGTGGTGACATCCTTGAAGGCCCGGGTTTGGTCACTCAGATTGTTCGTGATGACCGCGCCGTGAAACATTTCGGAGGCGCCACGCGATTGGTGAAGCTGGAAGTACATGACCGAGTTGGCGCCGTGGGCAATTTGTTGAAGGCTGCCCATTTCATGCATTCCCGGGCGCTTAGACCGGTTATAGGGATGCCAGTTGACCTGTGAAGGGGTGCTTTCCATAATGAGATAATTATCGTGCTTGAGGCTGCGCATCTCATCGTTCATCAGGGCGGTCTTCATTGCCAATTGGGCGGTGCTTTCGTAGTCGTTACTCCAGTTAGGGTAAGAATCCCAGCTGACGATGTCCACATGTTCGGCGAACTTCTGGTAGTCCAGGTCGGTGAACACGTGGGATTCTGGAGGATTGCCCCCCATGAAGTTGGTGGTGACGGGGATATTGGGAGTCAATTCGCGAAGCGGCTTGATTTCATTCTCAAAGAAGTCAATCGTCCGGTCCGTCACGAAACGGTGCCAGTCGAGGTTTAACCCCGTAACGCTTTGATCGCCTAATGGCGAAGGTGCTTCAACCTGGTCCCAACTGGTGTAAGTGTGGCTCCAAAAGCTGCTCCAATAAGCGTGATTCAAGCAATCCAATGAGTGGTACTTTGCCTTGAGCCAATCACGAAAGGCTGCCTGACAAAGGTCACAGAAGCATTGACCGCCATATTCGTTTGAAATGTGCCACATGAGAAGACTCTTGCGATGGCCGTAACGTTCTGCCAATTTGCGATTGATGGTCTGTACTTTTTCACGGTAAATGGGGGACGTGTAACAGTGATTATGACGTTCTCCGAAGTGTTGTCGTTGACCGTGATTGTCGACCCGTAAGACTTCTGGGTACTTTTCAGCTAGCCACCGCGGACGCGCTCCGCTGGGAGTTGCTAGGATGACGTGAGTTCCTTGAGCTTCGGCTCGGTCGAAAATATCATCCAACCATGAGAAGTCGTAATGGCCCTCGCTGGGTTCTAACTTTGCCCAGGAAAAGACGCCCAGAGTGATGCTATTAAGGTGTGCCTGTTGAAATAGGTGGAAGTCACGGTCAATGATTTCAGGGTGATCAAGCCATTGGTCTGGATTGTAATCTCCCCCGTGAAGAAAATGGGTTAATTTTAATGGATTAGACATTGTCTTTCTACACTCGCTTTCATTTACACGTTAATGAGACTGATTGAACACTTTTCAATATAGACGCGTTAGTCGGTAAATGTAAGCGCTTCAACAAAATAATTACTAAAGATTGGTAAACAAAATTTAGCTTTGTTTACGGTGAATCATTGGTTGATACATCAGCAATGTAAGCGTATTATTTATAATAAAACAAAAGAAATTAACAGTGGTTTTATCCGATATTAGTTAACTTAAGTAAACAGAAAGGAGCCAAAAGACGATGGCAACGATTCGGGAGATTGCGGCGAAATCAGGCTATTCACCGGCGACGGTTTCACGGTTATTAAATAATGACCCCTCGTTTTCAATTTCAGATACAGCGCGAAAACGGATTCTGAAGGCTGCAGCGGCCCTAAATTATCAAAAACCGAATACGACACATGGGCGCTCGTACCAGATTGGCGTTGTGTTTGCCGTTCAGCCGCAACAAGAATTAGAAGATGTGTACTTTAGTGATTTACGAAAGAGCATCGTTACTTATGGTGAACAGGCAGGGTTACGGTTGACTTTTTATCATCAAGCGGCAGAGATTCCCGCCACGGTTGATGGTGTGATGGCGGTCGGTCAATTTCAGTCGGCGGATATTGACTGTTTACGACAACTATCGCCTAACCGGGTATTTGTCGATTCAAATCCGGATTCGCACGCGTTTAACTCGGTTCAGCCCAATCTTCAGGCCATGACCGAACGGGCCATTGATTTATTTCTAGAACAGGGGTGTCGCCCAATTGGGTTTATCGGCGGGCGTTATTGGTCGAGTAATCCGCAAGTAACTGGTCGGGTTGACAGCCGACAGAAATACTTTGAGAGCGATTTGCGGGAGCGTCAGGTGTTTGATCATCGGTTTGTCTTCATTGGAGATAATTTTTCGGTGGAAAGTGGTTACGCACTGGGGATGAGAATTGCTCAATCTTTAGACCAGCAGCCGTTACCGAAGGGATTTTTAGTGGCATCTGATCCGTTAGCCGTGGGGGTCTTACAGGCGTTTAATCAAAATAAGATTACAGTACCGGTCGATACACAGCTAATCAGTATCAACGATAACGACATTGCACGCTACGTGTCGCCACCGTTGACGACTTTTCACATCAACACGGACGAGCTGGGACAGCAAGCCGTGAATCTATTGAAAGATAGTCTGATTTTTGATCAGCACAGCCACCGGACAATTTTATTAGATGGCGATTTGGTTTACCGGAAGAGTTTTCCTTTGAAAGAGACTTAAAAAAATCACCACCCTTTTGATAAGAAAAAGGTGGTGATTTTATTTGAATATACGTAGGGCTAATGGTTCGTAAAACGGTGGTGCCATTGATTTGTCGTTCTGTCGACGGTGTTTTCTGTGCTAAACGCGGGGAAAGACACCAACGCCGCTCTACTATGGTGGCAGTTAAAACAAGATAGTAGGACTATTGCTATCATCAAGATTGCTGGAGCTCAGATGGGCCCAGACCGTGAAATTGTGGTTAGACAGCGTTTTTCAGCTGGCTTACCACAAGGCCGAGCTTCAAGACACGGTGGTTTTCCGTGGCTCGAAGTCGTGCCCACGGTCGTCACGGCCCAGCTGAGCGGAAGCAATCGACAGTCTCCGCTGATTTCAACTGGCACTATGTGTATTTGAATAAAGCGTTAATGCCATTTCACCTGTAAGGCCAGCCGCACCAGCAGGTTGGCCAGCACCGAGACAATCAGGGAGAAGGTCAGCACCACGCTGACCACGACCATGACGGCCGCGATGCCGGTGAGCCAGCCCGTCGCGGACTGAAACAGGGTCAGGACGACGGTGATGGCGGCCAGGACGCTGGTAAAGCCGATCAGGCCGACCTGTGAGTTGGCGAAGTCGGCGCTGCTGAGGTCGAAGCCGCCTACGCTGATGTTCATGGCCAGGATCAGCATGACCAGCCAATGCCACCAGGGGTCGCTGGCTCCGACGATGGCCTCGCGGAAGCTCTCCCAGTCCAGACTTAGTGGCGTCGCGGTCAGCGCGATAATCCCCGAGAAGAGGGTCGGCAGGAACAGCGCCGTGAGCCCCAATAGGACCAGCGTGCACCCGAAGATGGGTGCGATGCCGATGAAGAGGTTCCCCGTGTTCTGATACCAGTTGCGCTGGTTCCAGGTGTGGTTGACGTACCCCAGCGTCAGGTCGGGGTCGCCGTTGGCATCGCGCCGGTCGGGATGGGGCCGCTTCAGGAGCCGTACGGCCGTGATGTGGTGACCGAATAGCAGGGCCACGAGCAGGTGGCTGGTTTCGTGGAAGAAGATACCCAGCCAGCCCAGATACAGCTCGCTGTCGACGCCCAACCCGTTGGCCAGGTAGTGCTTGGTGTTGCGGTTGATGTAGGTCAGAAGGGCGATGAAGCTAAACGGGATGACGATCAGCCACAGCCCGACGATCCCCAGGTTTTTAAAGATGAGCGCATAGTCGACGGTCATGGATTACTCCAGCAGGTCGGTGAAGGTCCCGTGAACCAGCGTCGCCAGGTCATCCGCGTTGACTTCGACGGAACGGCCGATTTGGCCCGAAGAGACCAGGATCTGTCCCTGTTCGTGCGCCGTCTGGTCTAGGTAAATGGGAAACTGCTTCTTTTCCCAGATACCGACCGGGGTGTTGGCCCCGTGCTCGTAACCGGTGGTCTTGAGCAGGTTCTTCAGCGGGATCATGTCGACCTTCTTGTTACCGGAGGCCTTGGCCAGCTTCTTTTCGTCCAGGTGTTCGTCGATCGGCACGACGCCGACCAGCGGCCCGGTCACGTTGCCACCCAAGACCAGGGTCTTGTAGATACGGTGCTCGTCGACTTCGGCGTGATCGACGTCCATTTGCGCCGTGTCACCCGCCATGTGGGTCGCGAACTCGTACTGTTTGTAAGGGACCTTGTTCTTATCGAGAATCTGTTCAACCAACGTCTTGTGCAAACGTTTGGCTTTCTTTTTCTTTGCCATCTGGCATCACCTTTCGAATCGAAGAATTATAATTGGACCGCTCTTTAAAAATAAGTGGGACGGTCGTTTTTAAGCAAAAAGCAGACACTACCCGCAAAACCTGTTATACTCTAACACAGAGAAGCGTCTAGTTGATCAGTAATGAGGAGATATCATGGCAGATTTAGTCTATCGACAGGTCATGCGCGATTTGAAGCAGCGCATCCACCACAATGAATTTCCTAATAAGCGGTTGCCCGACGAACGAAGCCTGAGCGAAACTTACGGTGTGAGTCGCAGTTCCGTGAAGCGGGCGCTGAGCATCCTAGCGAATCAGGGAATCATCTTTAAAAAACGGGGTTCTGGAACCTTTATAAACCCATTATATATGAAAAATCAAACAATTTTTCAATATGAAGGCTCAAATTTGGGAATTACGGACAGCATGAAGTCGGCAGGCAACACGCCGGGCATCCGGTTATTGAACTTTAACGTGGTGCCGGCCAGCCCGGAGATTCAGCAGGATCTGTTCTTGAATCCCGGCGACTTTGTGTACGAGATCAAGCGGCTGCGGTTATTCAACGACCAGCCGTTCATGATCGAAACGGGGTACATCCCCATCAAGATCGCCCCGAACCTTTCGCAGCAAACGGTCGCGAGCTCTATCTTCAATTACCTGGAGAGCCAGGGCAAGGTTGTGACCAAGTCGTTCATGTCGATCCAGGCGGCCCCGTCGACCGCGGACGACCAGCACCTGCTGAAGCTCAAGCCGGTGGAACCCGTGGGCATCATGGAAGGCATCTTCTTCCTGGACGACGGCACGCCGTTCGAAGTCTCGAACATGCGCCTGCACTACCGGTACCTGAACTATAACACCTTCGTCTCTCTGGACGAGGAATAGGCGGGCTGAGGTGTTGGTAACGGGTCGAAAAAATGCACCCAAAACAGATATTCATTGGTTAATTTCGAATGACCGATCACGACCAAACTGGCGTGGCTGGTCTTTTTTTTGTGATTTTTCAAGGACCTTTGCGTTACCCAAATGGACGCTCCTGATTGGCGCCCAGATCAACACTGAGGATGACTCAGAATTCTCTTAATGCTTAATTTTCGAGACGCCATATTATGTCGCCCCTCTGTGATATTCTGGCCATATTAAACGTCCGAAAGGGGAACTATCATGTTAAAAAAGCAATTATTGAAGAAGCTCGCTATTACGGGTGCCGTCGTCATGGGAATGCTTACGTTTGGCGGAGTAACCCAAGCGAATGCGGCAACGGCTTCGCCAAGTTACGGTCACTTTACTTCACGCACAATTACATATCATATAAACGGGTCGTCCAAGCATTGGAAAAAGGTTTGGACTAAAGCCATTCATAAATTCGATCACAACGGGACGATCAAATTAAAGGCAACATCGAAGAAAAAGGCCAAAATGACGATGAGCACGGTTGTAAAATTCAAAGGCAAGGATGCTACGTTGCCGTATAAGGGTTCAGGAAGCGGGAGTAAAAAGGTCATTAAAAAGATGCATTTACGATTGAGCCAAAAAGTTAGTGGGAAACAAGTTTATATTGAAAAGGATAATCTCGTCGTTAGTGGTACGGACCTGGAAGTGAAATACGCAACCGCAGTGATTGCATTCGGGCTGGGTCTTAACGAATCCAATAACATTAAGGGGAGTATGATGAATTGGAATGAGTGGCATGCAAACTTATCATCGGGTGATAAGTTAGGCTTGGCACAAGCATACGCTCACGTTAAGTAATCGATCGTTATTAATAGTTTGCAAAAGAGAGCGAGTGATATCTCGTTCTTTTTTATTGGCTAATAAGAGATTATCAAGGATGACACCCATTATTTTGACCCGAATCACTTTGGATGGGCGTGCCCACTACGGCCAGCTTGTTCGCCGGCGTGGAGCGCTGGCTCCCACCAACCGTATTTCTTCGGCGACCAGCGCAACGAAGACAAAGCGGGTGCATTTTTTCCGGTGTTCGTCGAGAATGGGGATGGTGCGGGATTCTGTCAGGAAAATGGTCGGGGTGAGCCGCTTTCGTCGCTTTTGACCGTGATTCTTGGCATAATAAAGGGGGCCGACCCGGTCGTGGGCCTGCGTTTTATATAATTGGACCGTATCAATTTGCTAAAAGGTTGACTTTTATCTAAAACGTTGTAAGATAGGGACTGTAAAAAACATCCCGGTATTCAATACGAGATAAATTTTACACATTTTCTATCAACTAGATTATGCAGTGACGATTTCAAAGAAGGAGTGTTAATTACATGGCAGCAAAGACGAACTACGACTCCAAGCAATACTTGGAAGGCGTTGACAAGTACTGGCGCGCAGCCAACTACCTTTCTGTTGGTCAATTGTTCTTGCGTGACAACCCGCTGTTAAAGCGTGACCTGACTTCTGATGACGTTAAGATCAAGCCTATCGGACATTGGGGCACCATTGTTTCGCAGAACTTTATCTATGCAAACTTAAACCGGGTCATTCAAAAGTATGATCTGAACATGTTCTACATTGAAGGTTCAGGTCACGGTGGCCAAGTGATGGTTTCTAACTCATATCTTGATGGTAGCTACAGTGAAATTTATCCAAACATTTCTCAAGACGAACAAGGCCTGAAGCGTCTGTTCAAGCAATTCTCCTTCCCAGGTGGTGTTGCTTCCCATGCCGCTCCTGAGACCCCAGGTTCCATCCACGAAGGTGGGGAACTTGGCTACAGCTTGTCTCACGGGACTGGGGCAATCTTAGACAACCCCGACGTCATCGCCGCTGTTGAAATTGGTGATGGGGAAGCTGAAACTGGCCCATTGGCCGCTTCATGGTTCTCTGACAAGTTCATTAACCCAATCAAAGATGGTGCGGTTCTGCCAATCATCAACATGAACGGGTTCAAGATTTCTAACCCAACGATCCTTTCCCGGATGTCCGATGAAGAACTCACCGAATACTTCAAGGGCATGGGTTGGGAACCACACTTCGTCGAAATCGACGAAAACGATACCGACTACATGCGGGTCACTGAAGACATGGCCAAGACCATGGATGAAGCCATCGAAAAGATTCAGGCCATCCAAAAGAACGCTCGTGAGAACAACGATAACACGTTGCCACACTGGCCAATGATCGTCTTCCGTTCCCCTAAGGGCTGGACGGGTCCAAAGCACGACTTGGACGGCAACCCAATCGAAGGCTCCTTCCGTGCGCACCAAGTGCCAATTCCAGTTGCTGCTGGTGACATGGAACACGCCGACTTATTGGTCAACTGGTTGAAGTCTTACAAGCCAGAAGAACTCTTTAACGAAGACGGTTCTGTGAAGGAAGAAATCCGTGACATGGCGCCTAAGGGTGACCAACGGATGGCCATGAACCCAATCACCAATGGTGGGATCAAGCCAGAACCTTTGAAGCTGCCTGACTACAAGAAGTACGCGGTCGACACCACGGAACACGGTAAGACGATTGCGCAAGACATGTTAGTCTGGTCGCAATACCTGGCGGACGTCATGAAGTTGAACCCGAATAACTTCCGGGGCTTCGGACCTGACGAAACCAAGTCTAACCGGTTGTACGCTGCTCTGGATTACGGGAAGCGTCAATGGGAAGAAGACATCCACGAACCAAACGATGAAAACATGGCCCCACAAGGCCGGATCATCGACTCACAACTGTCCGAACACCAAGCTGAAGGTTGGTTGGAAGGCTATGTTCTGACCGGTCGTCACGGCTTCTTCGCCACTTACGAATCCTTCGGTCGGGTCGTTGACTCCATGTTGACGCAACACATGAAGTGGTTGCGGAAGGCTGCTGAACAAGACTGGCGGCACGATTACCCATCCTTGAACTTCATCGACACGTCAACTGTGTTCCAACAAGACCACAACGGTTACACGCACCAAGACCCAGGTATGTTGACGCACTTGGCTGAAAAGAAGCCTGAATTAATTCGGGAATACTTGCCAGCCGATGCCAACACCCTGTTGGCCGTTGGGAACGTGGCCTTCCAGAGTCGCAGCAAGATCAACCTGATCGTGACGTCCAAGCACCCACGGCCACAATGGTTCTCCATTGATGAAGCCACGAACTTGGTCAACAACGGGTTAGGCTACATCGACTGGGCTTCGACCGACCAAGGTCAAGAACCAGACGTTGTCTTTGCGGCTGCCGGGACGGAACCAACTTGGGAATCCTTAGCTGCGATCTCCATCTTGCATGACGAATTCCCAGAAATGAAGATTCGCTTCATCAACGTGGTCGACATCTTGAAGCTGCGTTCACCGAAGTTGGATCCACGGGCAATCTCCGACGAAGAATTCGACCGTCTGTTCACGACCGACAAGCCAGTCATCTTTGCATGGCACGGCTTCGAAGACATGATCAAGGGCTTGTTCTTCGACCGTCACAACCACAACTTACACGTTCATGGTTACCGTGAAAACGGTGATATCACCACGCCATTTGACATGCGGGTTCTCAACCATCTGGACCGGTTCCACTTGGCTGAAGAAGCGGTCAATGACATCCCAGAGTACGCCGTTAAGGGCGCTTACTTCGCACAACGGATGGAAGACATGGTGGCTAAGCACAATGCCTACATTCGTGAAGTTGGGACCGACTTGCCAGAGGTTAACGACTGGCAATGGAAGCCACTCAAGTAATCTCACGATTGCCGTGATGGCTGCTTAAACTGAATGAAAACGAAAGCCGCGTTGGCTGAACTCTTCAGAGTTGAGTCAACGCGGCTTTTTTGATGGTGCGGGCGACGCGATTGGCGCGTACAATGGGACTAAACGCGTCACAGAAAGGATGGACGAACAATGCAAGCATTCGTGGTTCCCACGGCGACCAGCCGAACAATTGACGGGTTGGTCTGGCAGGAGCGGCCGGTGCCCACGCCCGGCGCCGGCGAGGTCTTGATTCGAACCCGCGCGGTCGGCCTGAATCCGGTCGACTACAAGGTGGTCGAGGAGGGGGTTGCCGCCTGGACGTTCCCCCACACCCTGGGCCTGGACGTTGCCGGCGTGATTCAGCAGGTCGGACCGGGCGTAACCGCCTTTCAACCGGGGCAACGGGTCTGTGGTCACGGCAACCTGGCGGTGAACGGGGCCTTTGCCGAGAGCGTGGTCGCCACGGCCGCCGCACTGGCACCCATTCCGGTGGGCGTGAGCTTTGAGCAGGCCGCCGGCAGCCTGTGTGCCGGGCTGACCGCCTACCAAGCCCTGTTCCGCAAGGCTAATTTGGCGAACGTCCGGACCGTCCTGATCCACGCGGGCGCCGGGGGTGTCGGTAGTATGGCCCTGCAGCTGGCCAAGGCGGCGGGTAAACGGGTCTTGACAACGGTGTCGGCCGGGAAACAGGCCTTCGTGGCCCCGCTACACCCGGACGCCTGCCTGGATTACCGGCAGGTGAACGTGACCCGGGAGGTCCGACGATTAACGGCGGGTCACGGGGTGGATCTCGTGGTGAACACGATTGGTCATCCGGAGAAAGATCTGCCGCGGTTGGCCTATAACGGCCAGTTGGTCTGTGTGTTGGACACGCCCACGCAGGTCGACCCGGCGCAGGCCCTGACCGTCAGCAATCTGGACCTGGGTGGCGCCCACCGGAGTGGTGATCCCGCGCAGGTCGCCGATCTCGGGCGGATGACGGCCGACCTGCTGGCCCGGGTCGCCCAGAAGCAGGTTGATCCGTTGGTCACCCAGATTCTGACACCGGCAGACCTGGGGACGGGGCTGCAGCGGATCAAGGACCATCGGGTGGTCGGCAAGCTGGTCGTCCGTTTCGATTGAAGTTCAGTTTATAAAAAGCTGATCCTGACAGATTGTTGCCAGGATCAGCTTTTTGATATTGGGTTGCTAAAACAGCGACCCAATCAGTTCCAAGTTCAGTACGGTGATGACGCCGGCCAGTGCGTAGCCCAGTAATTGCGTTCCGCGGTGGTTGACGTGCGGTCCCATGAGGGTATCGTCGCTGGTCAGGCGAATCAACGGGAACAGCGTGAACGGCAGGGCGATGCTAAGGGCAATCTGGGCGTAGACGATCATTTGCTCGAAGGCCTGGTCTTGAAAGCCGACCCACCAACCGACCAGCAGGATCGGCACCAGGGTCACTGCCCGGGTCAGGAGCCGCCGTTGCCAGAGTGGCAGGCGGATATGTAAGTAGCCCTCCATCACGATTTGCCCGGACAACGTGCTGGTGATCGACGAGATCAGACCGGTGATCAGTAACGCGAAGGCGAAGAGCCAGCTCATCACGGGACTGGCCAGGACTCCGACCACGGCCGAGTCCTTGAGCCCCAGGTAGACGTCCTGGAGACTGGCCAGGTGGCCGGCGGTGTGCCAGAACAGCGTCCCCCCGAGGATCAACAGCAGGGCGTTGATGATCAGGGCCGCTACTAGGTGGACGTTGGAATCCCACCGGGCGAAGCGCAGGGCCTCGTTGACCTGGTGTGGGTCGTGGTAGTCGTAGCGCCGGCTCTGGGCCAGTGACGAGTGCAGGTAGAGGTTGTGCGGCATGATGGTTGCCCCCAGGATGCCCAGGCTCAAGACCAGTTCGCTGTGATTGGTGACCAGGCGCGGCGTCGGCACCAGCCCGGCCGCGATGGCTCCCAGGTGCGGGTGAGCCCGGATGACCTCGAGGCCGAAAATGACGCCGACGGTCAGGATGGCGGTCAGCACGATGAATTCGATGCGCCGAATCCCGAACCGGAGGAAGACTAGGACCACCAAGACGTCGAGAATCGTCAGGAGGATCCCGAAGAGCAGCGGCAATCCGAAGAGGAGCTTCAGGGCGATGGCGGTCCCCAGAACACCGGTCAGGTCGGTCGCCATCATGGCCACCTCGTTGAGCAGCCAGAGCAGGATGCGCCCGGGCTTGGGCACCCGCGCGGCAATCGCCTGGGCCAGGTCCAACCGCGAGACGACCCCCAGCTTGATGGCCAGGGCCTGCATGAACATCGCCACCACGATGGCCAGCCACAGCACGGCCAGCAGGGTGTAGCGAAATTGCCGCCCCCCGGCCAACGAGGTCAGCCAGTTCCCGGGGTCCATGTACCCGACGGCGACCAGGGCGCCGGGCCCGCTGTAGGCTAAAAATTTCTGAAGAAAGCCGGTTTCGTACGCGCTAGGGACCTTCACGCTGGCGTTGATCTCTTCCAGGCTGGGGCGGTCGGGTCTAGTCGTGGGCATGGGCAGCGCCCCCTAACTGGGCAACGGCCAAGTCCGCCAAGAACTGACTGAAGGCCGGGTCCCCGTTCATCGGTGGGACCAGTTGGTAGACGTCGCCGCCGCTGGCCTTGAAGGTCTGGTAGTTTTGGACGTTGTCCTCCTCCAGCGTTTCGAGGCAGTCGGCGACAAACGACGGGGTGATGATCAGCACGTTGCGTTTGCCCAGTTCCACCAGCTGCATCAGCGTGTTTTTCAGGTAGGGCTTGAGCCAGGGCATCGGGCCGAACTTGGACTGGTAGGTCGTGGTGACCAGCTCGGGCGATAACTCCGGCAGGTAGTCGAGGACGCCGGCCGTGGTGGCCTCGCACTCGGCCTGGTAGGGGTCGCCGTGGCGGACCATCGCGGTGGGGATGCTGTGGTAGCTAAACAAAACGGCGTCGTACTGGCGCTGCGAGAGGGTGTCACGGAGTTGCCGGGCCAGGATGCGCTGGTAGGCCGGTTGCTCGTAGAAGTGGCGCACGATGGTGATGGGTACGCCGGCCGCCTGGGCCTGTTGGATGATCGGCTGGGTGGTGCTTTGAGTGTATTGCGGGAACAGCGGCAGGACCACCGTTTGGGTGCACCCGTCCTGGGCCATGGCTCGCAGCGTATCGCCGATGTCCGGTTCGCCGTAGGTCATGGCATAGCGCACGTCCCAGTCGGGCAGCGCCTGCTGGACCTGTTCGGTCATGAGCTGGGTGTAGGCGATCAGGGGCGAGCCGCTTTGGGTCCAGATGTGCTGATAAAAGGTGGCTGAGCGCCACGACCGCGTGGGCAGAATGATGCCCCGCAACAGGGGCTGCCAGAACCACTTGGGCAGCTCAATGACGTTTTGGTCGCTTAGAAATTCACGTAGGTAGCGCTTCACGGCCGCCGTATCGGGGCTGGCCGGGGAGCCGAGGTTCACGAGAAGTAAGCCCGTTTTCATGGGAAATCCCCCTTAAATTTGACGCCCGGCGCGGTTATTTGGCCGGGTCTATGATATGATTAGAAATAGATGAGAAACCGCTGGATTAGTCCTGGGGCGCCGTGAGACTGACCGCCGTAATCTTGACGGCGTAGCTTGCGGCGGGGGCGTGGACCGTGACCGTGTCACCGGGATGATGGCCGGTAATGGCCTTTCCCAGGGGAGAGACCCGGGTGGTCTTGCCGGCGTCGAGGTCGGCCTCGGCCGCCCCGACCAGTTGATAGGTCGCCGTGTCGTGATCGTCGAGGAACTCGAGGGTCACCCACTTGCCCAGCTCGACGGTGTCGTTGGTGCTGGGCTGGACCACCTTGGCGTACTGGAGCTGCTTGTTGAGAAAGCGCAGGCGGCTCTCCAGGTGGCGCAGGTCACGCTTGGCGGCGCTGTACTCCGCATTCTCGGAGAGGTCGCCGTGGGCCCGGGCCTCGGCCAGGCTGGCAATCTTGTGGGGCCGGTCGGTTTCCAGCGCGGCGATCTCGGCTTGAATCTGCCGGTATCCGGCCGCGGTAATTGGGTTGAATTGATTCTTAGGCATGTTATCACCTCATTAAATATGTATGGATTGGTTCGTGGCTAATGATTGTATAGAGAGACAGAATGGTGAATGATTGTCGCTCCACGCCGGCGAGCAAGATGGTCGAGGTGGGCACGACTCCAGAGCCTCGAAGCCCACGAGTCTCCAGAGCTCGTCCTTGATGTAGGCCGGGAAAGGACCCCGACCAACATCAATTTCACCACGACCATCAAGTCGCCTCTGTTCCGCTTAGACTGGCAATTGATGGCAACCTAACGGGATTCACGTGGGGACTTACCCGCTTAGCCGTTACCCATCATGATGGCGTATGGTTAATTGGCGGTCGGTATCATTAATATCAGGAACATCAAGCGAGCCAACCAGTACGAATGCATTCAGCACTTGTTGCCAGCCAGGAAAGTCTTTGCCGAGAGGGAGGTCAGAAGCGGGCTCAGTAGCCTCGTTTCTGTTGACCGGGTGATTTTTCCCGGTCTACAGAAAGGCCGAGCTTTGAGATCATCGCGTTCCTTGCGAGGAGCTCAAAGTCGTGCCGGCTACGTTCCAGCCTGATTCTGACCGACCGGTAGGCACGGATCACCACTAGCTTGCTCGCCGGCGTGAAGCGCTGTTCATCGCAATTACTAATGATGATTGCTATTACCGCTATTCTACCGCAAAACAGGAAAGGAAAAAATCGTTATGAAATTGACGCGACATTACTGGATCCGCCAGGCCGGCATCGGCCTGCTGGTCGTGGGGGTGCTGGCCCTGCTCGGCCACTTCAACTACGCCCAATTCCGCCTGACCCCGGGCTTCGGTCCGGCCGACTGGTACTTCTTGGCGAGCTGGCTGTGCTTCCCGTTCGCTAAGTGGGCGATTCTCGAAGACAACCGCCAGGTCAGTGCCCCCACGGTCCCGCACCGGAAAAAACGCCGGGAACGGGCCGCCGAACAGACCGCTTCCGTTTACGAAAAAGCGCACAACCGGGCGACCAATCGCGCCCAGGCCGCCCCGAAGACCCCACTTAAGTGGTATTGGCTAGTCGGGGTTGACATCCTCTTAGCCTTTGTCGCACCGCTGATATTCGCTGGTTTTATCACATATTCCTTACGGCACAATTGAATTGTTTGTTTTGTTAACACTTAAACGTTGGTTTTTTGACGTTTTTGTAGGTTATCAGTTGATTGGGTCAATCCATGGTATTCTATCTGTGTTGGATGAGGTCAGTAAGACTTATCACTGACTTTTGGGGAAACTACATCATGCGGTAGTTTTGGCCATCACCTAAGAGATAGGGACATGAATGACAGTGTGCCGAGGAGTAAGATAATAAAAATTTGCGACCAGTCGACAACCGGATTAAGAAGAACTTGGGGGAGTGCTTATTTAATCTCAATCAAAGACGCGGTCCATGGAAAACGGCATCGTCCGAGAGACGGTGCCGTTTTTTGCACGCAAAGGGATTGCAAGTCAAACGCTTTCACGTTACATTAAAGGTGAATATGTGAAGGGGGTGATAGAAGTGTTATCGGTTTATCTTTGTGAAGACAATCCGGCCCAGCTGGAACACTATACGGAAATCGTGCAACGGTACATCATGATCAACGACTATGACATGAAAATCCAGTTGGCGACGCCGAGTCCACGCGCCTTGCTGACGCAATTACAGCAGGACCAGCCGAAGTACGCGCTCTTTTTCCTGGACATCGAGTTTCCCGCCGAGGACATGTCCGGCCTCGAGGCGGCCATCGCCGTGCGCCAACAGTTGGGTTTTGCCGAGATCGTCTTCGTGACCACGCACTCCGAGATGGCCCTCTTGACCTTTGAGCGGAAGGTGGAGCCGATGGACTTCATCGTCAAGGACCTGGGGCGCGTCCAGGTCGATCAGAAGCTGCGGGAAAATATCGATTATGGCTATCAGCGCTACACGACCTATCTGGCGAACACGGAAAACCTCTTTCGCTACACGATCGGGGGGCGGACCTTTAGTCTGCCGATGGGGGACGTCTACTTCGTCGCCACGGCGGAGACGCCCCACAAGGTCTCGGTCCACGCCGTCAGCCAGCTGGTCGAGTTCCCGGGTTATCTAAAGGACATCGCGGACGCGTACCCCGACCTGTACCGGGTCGACAAGAGTTTCTTGGTCAACCTGGACAACGTCAGTGGGCTCGACGCCGAAAACCGCCGGTTGATTTTCCCCAATGGCGATCAGACGGACGTGGCGACGCGGAAGTTTCATGCGGTCAAAACCTTGGTGCAGAAGCACTTGAAGGCACGGGAGGGTGATAACCGGTGATTTTTCATCTGTTCGATCAAAACTTCTGGGTCAACTTTGTGCTGGCCATGGTCATGCAGGGGTTCTGGACGCTGTGGATCGGTGAGATTCGCCCGCAGACCTGGCTTTTGCCGGTTCAGTGGGTCGGCTGGGCCCTGGTGACGGCCCTGATCGGCCAGCCCTGGGCGCTGGTGATTCCCCCGCTGGCTGCCTGGAGCTACCTGTTGCGACACCGGCGACAATTGGCGGTCATCTTCGTCAACGTGACGCTGGTGATTGCCCTGATTGTCATCCTGATCAACGACCTCTTTTACCAGAGCACGATTGAAATCTGGGGCGCGGTCTTCGCCAACAGCACGTTGGGCGTGGCGTTCCGCTTGACCGCGCAGGTGGGCGCCTACTTTCTGATTTCGCTGGGGGTGCGGGGGATGCGCATCCAACCCGGCAACCTGGCGCAACTGGCCTTTAGCCGCAAGGAACAGTGGACGGTCCTGACGCTCCTGGGCACCCTGGGGCTGATGACCGAGCTCTCCACGGCGGTGATTCACCGGTTGAACCTGCCGCACAGCCTGCTGACCTTTGCCCTGAGCATCGAATCGCTGATGGTGGCGTTGATTGTTATCAGCCTCTTTCTCTTTTTGCGCAGTTTCTTCTCCCGGCAGCACGCCCTGGTCGATTATCAGGCCAGCGTGCTGCAGACCCGCTATGACCAACGAATCTCCGACCAGGTCCGGGCCATTCGCGACTTCAAGCACACCTATCAGAAGCAGATGCTGAAGCTAGGCGACTACCTCGACGCCGAGGACTATGCGGGCCTGGAAGCCTACTTCAAGACCCTGGACGACCACTGGCAGACCACCAAGCAACTGGTCGGGCTGGAGGTCGACGGTTTTCAACGGCTGAACGATCCGCCGCTCAAGAGCTTGCTCTTCCAGAAGATCCTGGCGGCGCAGAACCGCGGCTGGCACTTTCGCCTCGAGATTCCCGACCAGGTCCAGGCGATTCCCATGAACAACGTGCAGTTACTGCGGGTCATGGGCATCCTGCTGGACAACGCGATCGAAGCGCCGCTGGTAGGCGACCTGCCCGAGATCTACTGTGCCATTCTGGATTACCCGGACGCCGTGGAGCTGGCCGTGGCCAACCCGGTCTCGGTGACGAACCCGCCGAAAATCAACCAGTTCATGCAAGCGGGCTACACCACCAAGGGCCAGAATCACGGTCTGGGCCTGAGCACGGTCAACGAGATCATCAACCAGACGGCCAACGCGGCGATTCAGATTGTCTTAAAACGGGGACGGCTGTACATGACGGTCATCCTGACCAAGGAGGTGGACGATCATGATGCAGGTTAGCGCGTTAAGCCTGTGGTTGGCGGCGGTCTCCGTGACCTACTGGGTGGTCTACTTCCAGTACTACTGGTTTCCCCAGTTGCGGCCGCAACCATTCACCGGTTTTTGCTTCTTGATGGGGCTCATCTACGCCAGCCTGGTGGTCGGGATTCGGTACGTCTTTCACGGCTCGCCCTCGTGGCTGAGTGCGTTGCCGGCCTTTTTCCTGATTGGGACGGAGCTGGCGTTACTGGGGCGGGACCACTGGCGGTCGATTCCCGCCTTCTTCGACGTGACCATTCTGGTCTACCTGATGACCGAGTTCGTCGACACCGCCAGCATCTCGATCACCGTGTTGCTGACCAACGTGGGCTTCGCGGCGAGCCTGAAGGGGACCGTGACCGAGCTGGTCTTCGACAACATCGTGTTTGCCCTGCTGATCATCGCGTTAATGGGCACCCAGGCGCCGATGGAGAACCTGATTCGCGCGGTTCAGGGCGAGATCAGCGAGTACTTCTTCCTGTGCTTCATGCTGTGCGTGGGCATCGTCTACATGATGTTCGAGTACGTCTTGCAGCTGTTAAATTGGACCGCGACCAACATGCTGTTTCTGGCCACCGTCTCGGGGACGTTGATGATTGGGCTGTCGCTGAGCACCTACATGCTGGTTCAGACGCACCTGCAGCACAACCACGCTCGTTCTCAGCGTCAGCAACAGGCCTTTCAGGAACAGTTCACCACCGAGCTGACGCGGCAGATGCAGGCCGTTCGCAAGTTTCGTCACGATTACCAAAACATGCTGCTCGGGTTGGGCGGCTACCTGCAGGATCACGACTACGCCGGCTTTCGCCAGCTTTACATCGACATTCGCTCGGGCTGGAAGACCAGCGACGCGGCCGACCTGACCCTGGATGACCTGACCAACATGCCCCGGGGACCGGTCCGCTACGCGCTGTACCACGACTACCTGTTGGCCCAGCGGCGGGGCGTCGACCTCTTCGTGAAGATTCCCCAACCGCTGACGGCCACCGTGGTCGTGGGCCGGCGGGTCGGGAAGATCCTCCAGCGGACGCTGCCGCCATTGATTGAGGCGGTCGCGCCGCTACAGCCGGCCATGGTGACCCTGAAAATCACGGAGGTCGGACCAGAGTCGTACGTGCAGATCACGTTCCCGGTTCCGGACGACGTACAGGTCGTGGGCCAGCACAGCTTGGTGGGTCCGGACTTTCGGCTGGACCTGACCGGCCTGCTGGTGGACTTGCCGGATGACGTGACCAGCCAGCTGCGCATCAAGCTGCATTGGGGCCAACTGCTGGTCATCTTGCCGCTGACTTAGTGTAACCGCGCTCCACGCCGGCGAGTAGGCCGCTGCGCAGACGCTTCCGGGTCGCCGATTGGAAAGGAGGGACGGGCCATGCTGACTCACGATATCGGATTGTTTTGGCTGATGGGTTGGGTCCTGACCTTTTGGTTAGTTTACTTTCAGTACTATTGGTTCCCGCAGCTGCAACCGCAATCCTTCCTGCTGCGTGTCGGCCTGTTGGCGGCGGTGTACAGCACGGTTAACACGCTTATCATGCTGAGCCAGCAGGAGTGGTTGGCCCTGTTGCCCGCGGCCGGGCTGATCGGGTACGAACTGGTGCGGATGCCCCGGCGGTATCGCCGCTACATCTCGCTTTTTCTCGACGTGACCATCCTGGTCTACCTGACCATCGAGACGCTCCACGCCGCCAGCGTCAGCCTGGTGGTCTGGCTGACCTCGAAGGCCTTCACCACTGGCCTGCGGGGCGTGGTCACCGTGTTGGTGATCGACAGCGTGCTGTTCACCGTACTGAGCCTGGGCCTGTGGCTGACGCGTGCACCGATGGAAAACCTGTTTCAGGGAATCCTGGGGCGCTTCAGCCAGTACCTCTTGTTGGGGTTGATGATTGGCTTGTTGCTGGTCTTTTTGGGCCTGGAAACGGTCCTGCAGCTGGCCCAGGAACCCACGGGAAACATCTTGCTATTGGCGGTCCTGATGGGCTTTCTGATTATCGGGGTGGCCATCAGCCTGTACCTGGTGATGCAGACCCACCTGCAACGGGAGCACCTGGCCGCCCAGCGCTACGACCAGGAGTTTCAGGAGCAGTACACGACCGAGCTGGAGGGGCAGATGGCCGAGGTCCGCAAGTTCCGGCACGACTACCAGAACATGTTGTTGGGCCTGGGCGGCTACCTGGCGGACCGGGACTACGCCAACTTTCGCCAGCTCTATATCAACATCCGGTCGGGGTGGACCACCAGCAATGCCGCCGACCTGACGATCGAGGATCTCGAAAACGTGCCTAAAATAGGCGTTCGTTATATTATCTATCATGACTATCTAATTGCCCGCAAGGCCGGGGTGCAGCTGTACGTGGTGATCCCGCAACCAATCAACGAGACCCTCGATTTGCTCCGACAACTGGGGGAGATCGTGCGCCGGACGCTGGGGCCGGTGATTCCGTTGGTCGCGCAGGGCCAGCCCAAGGTCATCACCCTGGAGCTGGAAACCACGCGGGAAGCCATCGATTACCGGCTGACCTTTCCGGTCTGTGAGGACACCCAGATCCTGGCGCACTACCGGTTACGGTCGCCGAAGTGGCAGTTGGACCTGTCGAATCTGGACCAGGGGCTGACCCTGAAAATGACGGTTCAGCTCTCGGTCAAACGCACTTGGGGGCAGGTGGCGGTCCATATCTCCCGTAATTAATCCAGCCCTTGGATGTTCACAAAGTGAGTTAACTAACCTCAAATTTGATAACTGATGAAAAGAATTAGCATTTTTTAGAAAGCGCTTGCAATCACCACAAAGTTTGTTATACTAAGACTTGTAATACCAATCAATCTTTCAGAGAAGCGAGCAAACTTGGACGGTTTGCGGTTTCTTGTCTTTGTGAGTATAGATTAATTGTGATGATTAGTTTTTACTTACGCTACTGGCGGTCGGTGGATCGCCGGTAGGTTGAATTGCTCAATAACTACATATTGAGATTTAGCTAATTTGAGTTGACGCGTTTCCTGACTACAAACTGTGAATACGTTGAATACTCTAATGATGCTAGTGGGAGCCGGAGTGTGGTTACTCCGGTTTTTTTGTGCGCTTGGTTCGCCACTGATAATGATGGTTAGGGGGAGATCCGAACCGGTGCGAATCGCCTGACAGGCGCCCGTGGGGATGGTATCCTACTAGCTAAAGCACCCGAACGTTGGTCGCCGCGCCCAGTCCGCCCTAAAGGGGGAGCTTACCATGGAAGAACGCCGCGTCTATTACCCCGCCAACCCGTTGAAGCTGGTCATGTTGTTTTATAACCTCGCGATTCTCGTGGCGGGGCTGGCCACCAGCAATGACCTGATCCTGTCCGCCGCCATTTTCTTGAACCTGATTGGGATCCAGTTCCACTTCACGATTTTCGAGGACCTGCGCGATAAGAACCTCCTGAACCGCGCCGACCTGGTCGTGGGCATCGGGGCTTTGGTGATCCTATTCGTGAAATTCTTCGTTCTGACCGCTGGTATGACCTAAAGTGAAGCGCCACTGCCGCAGCGTTTATTCGGCGAGACTTAAGCTGACTGAACACAAAAAGGAAGTAAGTTCTCAAGTTGAGAATTTGCTTCCTTTTTTCGCATCCGCGGATGTTTCGTACGCGATGGCTGGGTTTAATCGGTTAAGGACAACGGGTCAACTCATTGAAGTCGTCCGGGACCGGGGCCGTGACCACGGTCGGGGCGTTGTCCGCCAGGGTAAAGGGCTGGGGAAAGGCCAGACGCCAGCAGTGCAGGCGTAGCCGGTTCCGGTCGTTCGCCGGCCCGTAGAGTGGATCGCCCATCAACGGGTGGCCGCTGGCGGCCAGGTGGACCCGCAGCTGGTGGGTCCGGCCGGTCTCCAGCCAGAGCCGCACCAACGTGGCGCCCGGCTGGTGGTCGACGACCTGGTAGTGGGTGATGGCGCGCTGGGCGTGCAGGCCGTTGACCTGGCGTTTGCGCTTGTCCCGCGGGTCGCGGCCGATGGGGGCGTCGAAGGTCCCCGTCCCGGCCAAATTCCCGTGGACCCAGGCCAGGTAAGTCCGCTGGACGCGCTTTTCGGCGATGTTGCGGACCATGATGGGCACCACGGCCGGCGTCTTGGTCATCAGCAGGGCCCCGGTGGTCTCCTGGTCCAACCGGCTTAAAATGTAGGGCCCGGGTTGGTCAGACCCCAGGTACGCGGCGACGTGGTTCAAGGTGGTGCCCCGCTCACCCGGTTGGTTGGGATGGGTCTTACTGCCACGGGTCTTGTTGATGACCAGCAGGTCGGCCGTCTCGTACAGCACGGACACGGTGGCCGCGCTGTCGGGGGCCACGTCGGGGAAGGGGTGCGTGAAGTCGGCGGGCAGAAAGGTCAGGCTGAGCTGGTCGCCGGGCCGGACCAGCTGGTTCATCGACCGATACGTCCCGTTGACCAGGACCCGTTGGGCGACCCGTAGGCTGTGGACCAGGTGGCTCGGCAGCAGCCAGGCGGTCAGTAATTGCCGCAGGGGTTGCGGCGGCGTGGTGGGGGGTAAGACCCGGGTATAGGACCAGTGCATGGCGAAAATCTCCTTTCGGGGTTGACGTGGCGCGCTCACGTCACAAAAAAGAGCCCGGGACCAAGGTCCCAGACTCACGAAATCATCAAGATTAAGGCTTAGTTCGCCACGTCTTCGGGCTTCACGATCAAGACGTCGCAAATGGCGGAACGGCTGACGTAGTTGGTGACGGAGCCGACCATTAAGCGTTCAACGGCGGTCAGCCCGGTCGAGCCGATCACGATTAATTCGGTATCGTGGTCCGCTGGGAATTCACGGGCGATAACCGGCTTGGGGTTACCGAACCGAACGTGGATGCTGACGTCCTTGACGCCGGCGTTGATCGCCTGTTGCTTCAAGTCGTCCAGGCGGTCCTGAACGTCTTGCGATAACTTGTAAATGACGTCGCCACTGACAGCGCCACCGTAAGTATCGCTGAATTGGTTGACTTCCAGCACGTTTAAGATATCCAGATGAGTCTGGTTACGCTTTGCGACTTCAATGGCTTTCTCAAGGACCGGTTGCGTTGCTTTGGAACCGTCAACGGGAACTAGAATGTTTTTATATTGTTGTAACATATGGATGCCACCCCTTCACGATGCATATAGAAATCCTACTTCTACTATATCATTTATTGCCGGTGGTGTAAGCCCTTAATTTAACAGTGACTATGTTGAAAAAGACTGAAAAGACGAGGGATGTGCGTCACTGATCGGTCTGTCAGACTCAGACCCCGACAACGTCTTGATGGGGTTATTATACCGCAAATTTGGGGGTAATATCACCGAAATTTCCCTGCGGACGGCCCGGATGAGGCCAAAAAGGGACTCGGGGGGATTGCGGGAAGGATTGTATCGTGCTATAGTGTAATAGATAAATAGAACACTATTTCAGTATAACCTGGGGAGGTTGAAAGAATGACACCGAATTTAGCGATGCTGTGTCTGTTTGTGGTGATTCTGTTCGTTCAGAAGGGGGTCGCCCCGCGGCTACGCGTCAAGTGGGGCGTGGCCGTGTTACCGACGTTGGTCCTGCTGGGGGGCGGGACCTACGTCTTGTTGAGTCAAGCGCCGGTACTGACGCTGCTGTGGTCGTTGACCCTGGTCACGGTGTTGGCCGTGATCGTCTTGTTGATGGGGGCCACGGCCCAGCGGTAGCTCGGAGCTGACTGTTGACGATTGAATGAACACGATTGGGGGAACTGATCATGCAATTTGACGACAAGGTGCCGATTTATTATCAGATCAAGACTATGTTTTACCACCAGATAATCGCGGGGGAACTCGCGCCTGGTGCCAAGCTGCCCGCCGTGCGACAGGTCGCGGTCGATCTGACCGTGAACGTGAATACCGCACAACGGGCGCTGAGCGAGATGGTCACGGAGGGGATTTTGGACGCGAAACGCGGTCGGGGCAACTTCGTCACGGAAGACGTGGCGAAAATCGCCGCGCTGAAGCACCGGTTGATCGTGCAGGACGTCGCGGCGCTGTATACACAGTTGCACGCGCTGCGACTGGACGATGCGGCCGTGGTGCAAGCCGTCCAGACTTACATTGAATCGAAGGGGGAAACATCATGACGAACGCCATTGAGATCACGGATTTGACGTATCGCAAGAACTACAAAACGATTTTGGCCGACGTGAATCTGACCATTGCCACGGGGCGGGTCGTCGGGCTGTTAGGGGAAAACGGCGCCGGCAAGACCACGCTGATGCGGCTGTTGGCCGACCTGGCCAAGGGCAATCACGGCAACATCGCCGTGGCCGGGGCCACCCGGGGGCCGCAACGGCGGGCCAACCTGAGCTTCACGGAACACCTGCAGGGCTTTCGGCCCGGGATGAAGCTGCGGGAGGTCGCCGACTTCTACGCGGCCGTCTACCCGGACTTCGCCGCGCAGAAGTACCTGGACCTGATCACCTTCCTGCAATTGGACGACGACCTGGCCTTGAATCAGCTGTCGCGGGGGATGCGCGAGAAGTTCATCATCGCGCTGACCCTGGCCCGTCAGGCCCGCGTGTACCTGCTGGACGAGCCGTTCGCCGGTATCGACAGCATGAGTCGCAAACGCATCATCGGCAGCATCATCCGTTGGAAGCAGCCGGAGGCCACCATGCTGATCAGTGACCACTACGTCACCGAGATTGCGCCGCTCTTAGACGAGGTCGTGGTGGTCAAGGACCAGACGGTGGTGGCCCATAAGAGCAGTGAGGCGATTCGCCAGGACTTCGGCATCGGGGTCGAGGCGTTCTACGAAGGCATTTACGAAGGGGAGATTCACGATGACGAACTTTAGTGCAACGTTCAAGGCCCTCTGGTGGCCAAAATTTCGCATTGCCAACTGGATCCTGGGCCTGTACGGCCTGATGGTGGTGGCGAGCGTCGGTCTGACCGGCTTCAGCGAGGGCTGGGGCAAGGTCGACCTGGCGAACAGCACCATGGGCGTCGGCTTCGGCCTGGGCACGGTGGTCTTCATCTGGCTGGCCTTTCACACCGAGCACGACCTGACCCGCGACAGCTACCGGTTACTGCCAGTGACCGACACGCGCCTGTACCTGACCAGCCTGCTGACCTCGTTCGTGGCGTTTGGCTACTTCGTGGCGGTCAAGGCCCTGGTGATGGGGCTGGGCTTTCTTGCCGGCCACGCCAGCGACCTGCACGGCGTTCTGGTGCAGGTCTGGCAGGGCGGTCAGGCGGCCATGGGGGAGCGGCACTTCTTTGAAATGGTCCTCTACACGACCCTCTTCATCGTCGTGCTGATCGTCTGGATGTGGGTGATGATCACGCTGATTCACCTGCTGACCACCGCGTTGAGCGCCGTCTTGCCCAACGTGCAACAGCGCATCGTCCGCTTCATCTTGGCCGTGGTGGTCATCGTGGCCCTGATCTGGATGGGCAAGTGGCTGCTGCAGCTGGCGGGGCCCATCGTGAGCGGCGTCTCGAATAACGCGGCCATCGCCTTGAGCCTAGGCATCCTCACCGCCGTTACGGCCGTCATGGCGGCCGTGAACGTGTACTTACTTCAGCACTGGGTAGAAGCCCGGTATTAGGGCGAGCCACAGGCCTTGCTAGTGAATTAGGAAGGCAAGCCTGTTCGGTCGGTGTGGCTGGTTTCACGGGGGATAGGTATCCGTAGCCGTGAGAGAACGTCAACGCCACTCGGCGACCGTGGTGGGGAAGACCAAGTAATGGGACGACCCACCATCATCAAGATTGCTGGAGCTCAGCTGGGCCCAGACCGTGAAGTTGTGGTTAGTCAGCGTTCTTTAGCTGGCTTACCACAAGGCCGAGCTTCAAGACACGTGGGCTCTGCGTGGCTTGAATTCGTGCCCACGGTCGTCACGGCCCAGCTGAGCGGAAGCAATCGACAGCGACCACTAATTAGAATTCAAACAACGCCAAAAAAAGTGGTGCCGAATCTCACGGGATTCGGCACCACTTTTAAATTTGATGAAACGGATGATGCGAGAACTATTGAAGCTTCGAAGACGTCAACGTCAGGTTACTGTAGAACTCGTTGTTAGCAGGGGAGACGTTGAAGCCCTTGACCCGCTTGTTAACTGGCGTCCATGCGTAACTGAACTTGTTGCCGACAACGGCGGCTTGTTCGTTCATGTACTTCTGCCATTCCTTGAACGTCTTGGTCCGCTTGGTATCGTTCCAAGCAGAGTTGTCGTTCATGGCGTTGATCAACTGCGTGTTCTTCTTCGTAACGAAGTGACCCATGTTGAAGGCGGCAGATTCACCGTACAATTGTGATTGTGAAGGTTCTGAAGACGTGCTCAAAGCACCGATCCAGATGTCCATCTTGTTTTGCTTAGGCTTCTGCAGGGTGTCGTAGAAGCTGTTCATTTCCATCGGCTTACCACCGGTGTATTGAACGTTCAAGCCCAACTTGTGCCATTGTTGCAGGTAGTCTTGGTACGAAGCGGTGTTGGCAGCGTTACTGGTCATGGCACCGAAGTAGATCTTCAAAGCCTTGCCCTTAGGATCGGAACGCCACTTGCTACCGTTACGCTTCTTGTAACCGGCCTTGTCCAACAGTGCCTTGGCCTTCTTCATGTTCAAAGCGTAGCCCTTTTCGGAAGCATCGTAGTACTTCTGGAAGACTGGTGGAATCAAGGTGTTGGCCCGCCATGAGACCCCGTTCCCGAACTTCTTGAGAATCTGGTCTTGGTTCAAGGCGTACATCATGGCTTGACGTAAACTCTTGTTGGCCATCTTGGCGTTTGGATCGGAGACGTTCTTGCCCGTCTTGGTGTTGTAGTACCCCAAGTTGAAGGCGAAGTAGCTGTAACTCAACGCGGATTGACCGACGATCTTGTAGTTCTTTAGGTTCTTCAAGTTCTTGTAGTCGGTCCCACCCAGGTTACCAGCATTGTTTGGCACAGCGGCGTCATACTTCTTGGATTGGATGGCCTTGTCGATGTTGTTTGAGGAAACGACGTTGATGGAGATGTGACCAATTTGCGCTTTCTTCCCGTAGTAGTACTTGTTCGGGGACCAGCTGGTCGATTCACCTTCGACGACCTTATCCAACTTGTAAGGACCCGTGAAGATTGGGTTCTTCCGGACTTGCTTCGAGGAAGCCAACTTGGCGATCGGGACGTTCTTGATGTATTCGTAAGGTTCAACGGTGCCCCAGATGAAGGAGTTACCAGAGAACTTCATGGAAGGCGACATCTTGGTGAAGTGGATAACCACTGACCGGCCCTTTTGACCGTCAGGGTAGGTGATTCCGGAAATCGTCTTGGCCTTGCCAGCGTGGTAGGCGGCCATCCCCTTGATGGCGTTGTAGTCGGTGGAGTACTGTTGCGAAGTGGTGTTCTTGTTGGCAACAACTTCGTAGGCGTACTCGATGTCCTTGGCCGTGACCTTCATGCCGTTAGACCACTTGGCGTTCTTCCGTAAGGTGATCGTCGCGGTCTTGTTCTTCCGGCTTAAACGTTGGTTAGCCAGCCCACCGTCGATGATCTTAAAGTTCTTGTCGACGTTGAACAGGTTGCCACTGCCACCGGGCGCAAAGACGTCGGCGTCTTCAGCGTTGGACGCTAAGACGGGGTCTGAAATCCCTTGGAATGGGGAGTCGTTGACTTCGGCTAACTTCAGCGTGCCGTTCTTGGTGGCGCTGGAATCAGTCTTCGATGTATTGTTATAATTCGTGGATAACTTGACGGAAGCCGTCGTCCCAGCGGACTGGGATGAGGACTTCTTGCTGGAACATGCGGCGAGACTCAGGGTCGCTAAGACGGCCATCGCCGAGAGTACAAGTTTCTTTTTAACCATATGATATTTCCCCCTTGCGTTATGTGTGTGGCATCAAGCTGAGCCAACGGGGATTTCTCCTCAGGAATCGGCGTTGGGTACTGCGGTGTGGAGCTGACTGAGGTGGCACCATCTCCTCAAATGATGGGTGATTTTTTAACTTAGCAAATGGGTCGTTAGTCCGCGGCACCTTGCCGTTGTGACGCATCGGCGGCCCGCCGAATAACTTGACCAATGTAGCTAATGGATAAACAAAGAATGATGATTTCCAAAGCGGCCGGCAACCAGGTCCACCAGTATTGGGTGATGTTGTTGGGGTCGTTGGCGTTGGAGATCATGGTCCCGAGGGACGGGGTCTGAATCGGTAACCCGAAGCCCAGGTAGGACAGCCCCGTTTCAACCCCGATGTTTTCGGCGAAGGAGAGGGTGGTGTCGACGATCAGCAGCGAGGAAATGTTCGGCATGATCTCGCGGAAGATGATCTTGAAGTTGCTGGTCCCGGAGGTCTTTGAGGCGGCGACGTAGTCCTTCTCCGATTCGGAGAGGGTCCGTGACCGGATCAGCCGTGACGTGCCTTCCCAGTAGAAGATGGAGAAGATCAGCGTCAGGGTGACGGCGTTGTAGTTCTTGATGATGGTGACCAGC
>NZ_AZFC01000028.1:0-32817 GCF_001435095.1 Levilactobacillus spicheri DSM 15429 | reverse complement strand
CATGGTCATCGGCAGCATCATCATGAAGTCGTAGACCCGTTGCATGCCCCAGTCGATGTAGCCGTTAAAGTAACCGGAGATGAGGCCCCAGCAGATCCCGAAGGTCGAGGAAATCACGGTCAGCCCTAAGGCGATGCCGATAGAGTTCCGGGAGCCAACGATTAATTGTTGGAGAATGGGGCGACCAGCGGAGTCGGCCCCGAGGACCAGGCCACCGGTGCCGGGGGCACTGAAGTAATCCATGATGTTGGTTTCCATCATTTTATCGGTATTAATGAAGAGCGAGGCGATCATGACGAAGGCGATGAAGCCGACCACGATGACCAGGGCCACCATGGCGGGCTTGTCGGCCTTGAACTCGTCCCAGATGATGCGGGCGGTGGAAGGCGTGGCTTCGGCGTTGGCTTCTTGCGTGAGTCGATTTAAGTCGGCCGCGGAAATGTCTGAATGTTGGTTAAAATTTTCTGCCATAAGGTAACGGCCTCCTATTCAATCCGAATACGTGGGTCGACGATGCTCAGGATGATATCCGAGAGCAGGGTCCCCAGTAAGTTCAAAATCCCGTAAATCAGGACCAGCGCGGTGATGACCGTGTAGTCCCGGTAACTGATTGAGTTCACGAAGAGTAGTCCCATGCCGGGGTAAGAGAAGACGGTTTCGGTAAAGATCGACCCGTTCAGTAACCCGGTGATGGAGTAGCCCGCAAACGCCGCGATGGGTAACAGGGAGTTCCGGAAGATGTGGTGCCGGTAGATGTCCTTGCTCGGGACCCCTTTGGCCCGCGCCGTCCGCACGTAATCGGAGCGCTTGGCGTCGATGACTTCGGACCGCAGGTATTGCACGATGTTGACGGTCCCGAACAGGGCTCCCAAGATGGCGGGCAACATGATGTGGTAGAAGCGCGACCCAATGGTGTTCAACCAACCGCTGGTGTCCGAGGCGATGGACCCGGTCGTTGGGAACCACCCCAGCACGTACCCGAAGATCCAGATGCCGATGACCAGGATGACGAAGAACGGGATGCAGTAGGTCACGTAGGTGTAGACCCGGATGACCGTGTCGGGCAGCTTGCCTTCATGCCGGCCGGCGAAGACCCCCATTGGCAGGGCCAACGCGTAGGTCAGGATCATGGTGACCAGGGCCAGCCACAGGGTGTTGACGGCCCGGCTGCCAATCAGCCGCGTGACGGGTTCTTGGTACTGGTAACTGTTCCCCAGGTTCCCGTGGAACAGGTGGACGACCCAGTTCCAGTATTGCTGGTACCAAGGATCATATAACCCGTTGATCTTCATCAGGTGATGAATCTGGGCGGGGTCCGCCTTGGGGTTGATCGACCCGGTAAAGGGGTCACCGGGCATGGCCTTGGCTAACAGGAAGACCAGGATACTTAGGATGATGACTTCGGGGATCATGATGAGGACCCGCCGGAGGATGGTTTTCCACATTAGGCCTGCACCTCGCTTTCCTGTTGGGCTAACTGCTTAGCGATGGCTTCGGGTAAGGCGACTTGGTGCGTCGGGGAAACGGCGACTAAGGGGTAAGCCTTGCCTTCGCTGTCGTAGTACTTGTCTTGTTGTTCGCGGTAGACCTCTTCGACGGCTAGGCGGGAGGCGCGATGCGCGGCCCGTTGGTTGACGTTGGTCTCGGGGATGGCGGCGAGCAGGCGTTTCGTATAGATATGTAGGGGATGGTTGTAGATATCATCTCGCGTACCAATTTCGACCAGCCGGCCGCGGTTCATGATGGCGATGTTGTTGCACATGTGACGAACGACCCCCAAGTCATGGGAGATAAATAAGTAAGAAATGCCAAATTCACGTTGAATCTTCTTCATGAAGTTCAGGACTTGCGCCTGCACGGACAGGTCCAGCGCGGACACGGGTTCGTCGGCGATGATCAGCTTCGGGTTCGTGGCGACGGCCCGGGCGACCCCAATCCGTTGCCGTTGGCCCCCGGAGAATTGGTGGGGGTACTTGTACAACGCATCAGCGTCCAAACCAACAATGTCCAAGAGTTGTAAGACCCGCAACTTTTCGTCTTCCTTACTCAGGTGTTCGAAGTTCCGCAGGGGTTCGGCGATGATGTCTTCGATCCGCTTGCGGGGGTTCAGGCTGGAGAGGGAGTCTTGGAAGATCATCTGGACGTCGTGGTTGTAGTCCAACTTGCGCCGGTTCTCCTTCTTGGTGATATCCTGACCGTTGTAGAGGATCGACCCGCTGGTGACTTTCTCGAGGCCGACCACGGATTTACCGGTGGTCGACTTGCCGGAACCGGATTCGCCGACCAGGCCGTAGGTTTCCCCGGCCTCGATATTAAAGGTGATGCCGTCCACGGCGGGCACTTCGTCGGTGACCCGGTTCCAGAACCCAGAACGAATCGGGTAGTGGACCTTCAGATCTTTGATTTCAACTAAGCTCATTCAGTCACGCTTCCTTTCTGTACTTGGTCTGGAAATTGAAAGTTCTGGTAGCAGGTGCAGCGCACCTCGTGACCCGGGGACACCTCATGCATGGTCGGGTGTTCCTCGTGGGCCGATGCGGGGACCCACGGAATCCGGGGCGCGAAACGGTCCCCGGTCTGGGGCATCTTCTGCAGGGAAGGCACGTTGCCTTGGATGACGTAGAGGTCGTCGTTTTCGTTGTCCCGTTGCGGCATCGACCGTAACAGGGAACGGGTGTAGGGGTGCTCCGGCGTGTTGAAGATCTGCGCCGCGGTCCCTTGTTCGACGATCTGACCGGCGTACATCACGGCGACCCGGTCGGCCGTCTCGGCGACGACACCCAGGTCATGGGTGATCAGGATGATGCCGGCGTGGTTTTCCTTTTGGATGGCCCGCAGCACGTCGAGGATCTGGGCTTGAATCGTCACGTCCAACGCGGTGGTCGGCTCGTCGGCGATGATCAGGTCGGGCTTGCAGGCAATCGCGATGGCGATGATGACCCGTTGACGCATCCCCCCGGAGAGCTCGTGGGGGAACTGGTGCGCGGTCCGTTGCGGATTCACAATACCGACTTCATCGAGCAGCTTTAAGACTTGGGCGTGCTTTTCTTCCTTAGATAAGTCGGAATGGTAGTCCATGACTTCACTGATCTGGTCCTCGATGCGCTTCAAGGGGTTCAGCGCGGACAGGGGATCTTGGAAGATCATGCCGATCTTGGCGCCCCGGTAATCGTTGTACTGGTCGTCGCTGAGCTTCAGGAGGTCGGTGCCTTCAAAATCGATTTCCCCGGAAATTTGTGTTTCAGCTGGATCATGGAGCCCCATGATCGTCGTGGCCAACGTACTTTTCCCACAGCCGGATTCGCCGACGATGGCTAAGATTTCATCGTGGTGGACCTGGAGATTCACGTGAGAAATGGCGTCGTAGAAATGGCCGTTGATTTTAAAGGCCGTGCTGACGTCCTTGATGTTCAGAAAGTTCGTTGCGTTTTCCACGGAAATTCCCCCATTTTCTAATTTATCTCTCATTCGTTAGTGGAACTTATTAACTCGGCGTTTCACTGTATTCAAAATCGCTTAATATATTAACTGAAGTTGATTATAATTAATCAAATTCTCATTTTCAACCCCTATTATTAGAAATTTCCTCTCAACTTATTCATAAACTCTTCATAATCACCGGCCTGCCGGGGCTCCCACCGTTCCCAAAAAGATTCGAAAAAGTTAACGAACGCGCTAATTCCAAACGCGGGAGAGCTTGGGAGCCAACCGTCTAGCCCGCTGACCGGCCCAGTTAGTTTGTGAAAGCGCTTTATAAACGGTGCAAACGATATTAATTTAGCTGTATATTTCTTATACACAAATTGTATTGAGGGGGTAGGCGGGTACACCTCGCTTCACGCCGGCGAGCAAGATGGTCGTAGTGGGCACGACTCCGAAGCCCTGCAAAAAAACGCAGGTCTCCGGAGCTCGGCCTTGATGTAACCTGGCTGAGAAACACCAGGTAACATCAATTTCACTACGACCATCAAGTCGCCTCTGTTCCGCTAACAACCTACGTTGACCGGCAACCAACGGGACAACTGGGCAGCATGTTACGGTTATTTGAGCTGTGGGGAACCACCTGTCATTCATACAAGCATTTTTAATCAAGGTCGCTATCAGTCTCGAAATGGTCACGAGTGTGGTTAGTCGACACAAGCCTTTTCAAGGCGAGAAGTCGTTGTATTTGCTGCACAATTCATGCTCTACCTGCACGTTGTTTTGTGAGTGGCGACCGTTCAGCCACACCGTTGTTGCGCCATACCAACTACTAATAGGATGTGTGATGGCAACAATCCGATACTATGTGGCAGAACGGTCATGGTGGCAAATCCCAACTGACTAGCAGAACGGAGCCGACTTGATTCCTGTGGTGAAATTGATGTTGGTCGGGGTCCTTTCCCGGCCTACATCAAGGCCGAGCTTCGGAGACCTGTGGGCTTCAGGGCTTCGAAGTCGTGCCCACCTCAGGAATCTTGCTCGGCGGAGTGGCGCCTGACAACGACCAGCCGTAACCAGCTTGCTCGCCGGCGTGAAGCGATGGTGATCATCAGTCTAGGCAGTTTCGGTCTCTTTGCGGGTCCGCTTAAATCACTCAAGACACACGAAAACGCCGGCACACTCCAGAGAATGTGTCGGCGTTCGGTTTATCTAAAAAGCGGTCATCATTGAACGTGTGGGCAGGTCAGCGACAAGTTGCTCCAGAACTCATTGTTGGCTGGGTTGATGTTGTAACCCTTGACCCGCTTGTTGACAGGTGCCCAAGCGTAGCTAAAGGAATCTGGTCCCACAGCGGCTTGTTGGTTCATGTACGTTTGCCACTGCTTGAAGGCCTTGATCCGGTAACTTTGGTTCCAAGCCTTGTTACTGTTCATTTCGTTCATTAACTGCGTGTTCTTCGCGGAAACAAAGTGTCCCATGTTGAACGTCGCGTCTTTCCCGTAGATCTGGGTCGGCGTTGGTTCGGATGAAACGCTCCATGCCCCGGCCCAAACGTCGATCTTGTTTTGCTTAGGCGCTTGTAACGTGGAGTAGAAGCTGTTCATTTCCATCGTCTTACCACCGACTAATTGAACGTTCAACCCAATCTTGTGCCACTGTTGCAGGTAGTCTTGGTACTCCGCAGCTTGGGCGGACGTCCCGGTCATGGCACCGAAGTAGATGGTCAATGGCTTACCGTTTGGTTGAACCCGCCACTTGCCTTGCTTCTTGTACCCAGCCTTGTCCAGCAACTGGTTGGCTTTCTTGATGTTCAGTGGGAAGCCCTTTTCAGATGCGTTGTAGTACTGCTTGAAGACTGGTGGAATCAAGGTGTTGGCACGCCACGTCATGCCGTAACCGAACTTCTTGGCGACTTGGTCCAGGTTCAGTGCGTAGAGCATGGCTTCACGCAGGTTCTTGTTGGCCATCTTGGCCTTTGGATCCATGACGTTTTCGCCCGTCTTGGTGTCAAAGTACCCTAAGTTGAAACCAAAGTAGTCGTAACTCAAGGCTGGACTTCCAATCATGTGGTAGTTCTTCAACCCTTTGAGTTCGTTGTAGTCGGTTCCTTCCAGACCACCGGTGACGAAGTCGTACTTCTTGGATTGAACGGCCTTGTCGATGTTGTTGCTGGAAACCACGTTGATGCTGATGTGCTTGATCTGTGGCTTCTTACCGTAGTAGTACGGGTTCGGAACCCAGGTCGTCGATTCACCTTCGACCAACTTGTTCAGCTTGTAAGGCCCCGTGAAGATGGGGTTCTTCCGAACTTGCGTGGAAGCTGCCAGCTTAGCAATCGGCACGTTCTTGACGTACTCGTACGGTTCAACGGCCGCCCACATGAAGGAGTTGCCGCTGTACTGCATGCTAGGCGTGACGTGGGCAAAGTGAATCACGGTCGTCCGGCCGTTTTGACCATTCGGATAAGTGAACCCGGAAATGGTCTTGGCCTTGCCAGCGTGGTAGGCCGCCATCCCTTGGATATCGTTGAAGTCCGACGAGAATTGTTGCGACGTCGTGTTCTTGTTCCCGATAACTTCGTACGGGTACTCGACATCCTTCGCGGTGACCGGCATCCCGTTGGACCACTTAGCGTTCTTCCGCAAGGTGATTGTCGCGGTATTGTTGGCCCGGTCCAGCTTCAGGTTCGCCAGCCCACCGTTGACAATCTTGTAGTTCTTGTCGACGTTGAACAGGTTATCCCCGCCACCGGGTGCGAAGACGTCGGTATCCTCGGCGTTAGAGGCTAACGCCGGGTCGGTGATCCCTTGGAACGGCGAGTTGTTGGCTTCGGCGACCTTTAACGTCCCCTTGTTCGCCGCCTGGCTGACGGCCGCGGTGTTGTCGTAGCTTTCAGACAACTTGACCGAGGCCCCAGTCGGTGCGGTGCTGCTAGACGATGAACTGCTCTTGTTCGAGCAGGCAGCGAGGCTTAACGTTGCGAGAACCGCCATCGCTGATAAAACAAGCTTCTTTTTGACCATAAATCTTCCCCCTTGGTAATTCCATGACGGTATGCCAGTCAGGATCTCTCCTCAGGAATCGGGGCTGGTATGACGTGGTAAGACACGAACTCGGTGGCACCATCTCCTCAAATGATGAAGTCAACTTTTTTAGATAAACAGGTTAATGGGTCGTGGTCGTGGCGCTTCGGCGTAGCGGACCACCGGACCTAGTCAGCCGCACCTTGACGTTGGGAACTGTCGGCGGCGCGCCGGATGACTTGGCCAATGTAACTAATTGAGAGACACAGGATGATGATTTCCAAGGCCGCCGGCAACCAGGTCCACCAGTACTGCGTGATGTTGTTGGGGTCGTTGGCGTTGGCAATCATGGTCCCGAGTGACGGCGTCTGGGTCGGCAGGCCGAAGCCCAGGTAGGACAGCCCGGTTTCGACCCCGATGTTTTCGGCGAAGGACAACGTGGTGTCGACGATGATCAGGGATGAGATGTTGGGCATGATCTCGCGGAAGATGATCTTCAGGTTGCTGGTCCCGGAGGTCTTCGACGCGGCGACGTAGTCCTTCTCCGACTCGGCCAGGGTCCGCGACCGGATCAGCCGTGACGTGCCTTCCCAGTAGAAGATGGAGAAGATCAGCGTCAGCGTGATGGCGTTGTAGTGCGGGATGATGGTGACTAAGACGATGATCATCATGGTCATCGGCAGCATCATCATGAAGTCGTAGACCCGTTGCATGCCCCAGTCGACGTAGCCGTTGTAGTAACCGGAGATCAGCCCCCAGCAGATCCCGAAGGTCGAGGAAATCACGGTCAGGCCGATGGCGATACCGATGGAGTTCCGCGACCCGACGATCAGTTGTTGGGCGACGGAGCGGCCCCCCGAGTCGGCGCCGAGCCACAGCCCGTTGGTGCCGGGGCGGTCGAAGTAGTTCATGATGTTGGTCTCCATCATCTTGGGTGTGTCGATGAACAGGGAGGCGATCATCACGAAGGCGATGAAGCCGACGACCACGACCAGGGCGACCAGCGCCGGCTTGTCGGCCTTGAACTCGTCCCAAATGATGCGGGCGGTGGAAGGCGTGGCTTCGGCTTTAGCTTCCTGCGAGAGGCGGGTGAGGTCGGCCGCGGAAATGTCTGAATGTTGGTTAAAATTTTCTGCCATAGTGCGACCTCCTATTCAATCCGGATCCGGGGATCGACGACGCTGAGGATGATGTCCGAAAGCAGGGTCCCCAACAGGTTCAAAATCCCGTAGATCAGGACCAACGCCGTGATGACGGTGTAATCCCGGTAACTGATCGAGTTGATGAACAGGAGTCCCATGCCGGGATACGAGAAGACGGTCTCGGTGAAGATGGACCCGTTCAACAATCCGGTGATAGAATACCCCGCAAACGCCGCGATGGGTAATAAGGAGTTCCGAAAAATGTGATGACGGTAAATATCCTTACTAGGCACCCCTTTGGCCCGTGCAGTCCGCACGTAGTCGGAATGCTTGGCGTCAATGACCTCGGAACGCAGGTACTGCACGATGTTGACGGTGCCGAACAGCGCCCCCAGGATGGCTGGTAACAAAATATGGTAGAAACGCGAGCCAATCGTTTGCAACCAGCCGTTGGCGTCCGTGGCAATGGACCCCGTGGTCGGGAACCACCCCAGCACGTAGCCGAAGACCCAGATCCCCAAGACCAAAATGACGAAGAAGGGGATGCAGTAGGTGACGTAGGTGTAGACCCGGATCACCGTGTCCGGCAACTTGCCCTCATGCCGGCCGGCGAAGACCCCCATGGGCAACGCCATGGCGTAGGTCAGCACCATGGTGACCAGTGCCAACCATAGCGTGTTGGTGGCCCGACCGGCGATCAAGCGCGTGACCGGTTCCTGGTACTGATAACTTTGTCCCAGGTTCCCGTGGAACAGGTGGACGACCCAGTTCCAGTATTGCTGGTACCAGGGGTCGTACAACCCGTTGATCTTCATCAGGTGATGGATCTGCGCGGGGTCGGCCTTAGGGTTGATCGACCCGGTGAACGGGTCACCGGGCATGGCCTTGGCCAGCAGGAAGACCAGGATACTTAAAATAATGACTTCGGGAATCATGATGAGAATCCGTCGTAGAATGGTTTTCCACATTAGGCCTGCGCCTCCCTTTTCGTTTCCGCTTGGGCCAATTGTTGCGCGAGCTTCTCGGGCAAGGCCACCGAGTGGGTCGGTGAGACGGCCACCAGTGGAAAGGCCTTGCCGTCGTGGTCGTAGTAGGTGGCCTGCTCATCCTGGTAGACTTGTTCCACGGCCAACCGCGAGGCCCGGTGGGCGGCGCGTTGGTCGACGTTGGTCTCGGGGATGGCGGCCAGCAGGCGCTTGGTATAGATGTGCAGCGGGTGGTTATAGATGTCGTCCCGGGTCCCAATCTCGACCAGCCGGCCGCGGTTCATGATGGCGATGTTTTGACACATGTGCCGGACCACGCCCAGGTCGTGGGAGATGAACAGGTAGGAAATGCCAAAGTCCCGCTGGATGCGCTTCATGAAGTTGAGCACCTGAGCCTGCACGGACAGGTCCAAAGCGGACACCGGTTCGTCGGCGACAATCAGCTTGGGATGGGTCGCGACGGCCCGGGCCACGCCGATTCGTTGCCGTTGCCCCCCGGAGAATTGGTGGGGGTACTTGTAGAGCGCGTCGGCGTCGAGGCCCACGATGTCCAGCAGCTGCAGGACCCGTAATTTTTCGTCTTCTTTACTTAGATGCTCGAAGTTCCGCAGCGGCTCGGCGATGATGTCCTCGATGCGTTTGCGGGGATTCAGGCTCGACAGGGAGTCCTGAAAGATCATCTGCACGTCGCGGTTGTAGTCGAGGCGCCGGCGGTTCTCCTTTTTGGTGATGTCTTTTCCTTTATACAGGATCGATCCGCTGGTGACCTTTTCGAGGCCGACCACGGACTTGCCGGTGGTCGACTTGCCCGAGCCGGATTCCCCGACCAGGCCGTAAGTCTCGCCGGCCCGGATGTTGAAGCTGATGCCGTCCACCGCCGGGACCTCGTCGGTGATCCGGTTCCAGAAGCCCGAACGGATGGGGTAGTGGACCTTTAAATTCTTGATTTCAATGATGTTCATTTAGCGACACGCCCCTTTGTGGTTCGGTCTGGAAAGTAGAAATGTTGGTAACAGGTGCAGCGGACCTCGTGCCCCGGGGCCACCTGATGCATGGTCGGCTGCGCCTCGTGGGCGTCGGCGGGAATCCACGGAATCCGCGGGGCGAAGCGGTCCCCGGTCTGGGGCATCTTCTGGAGCGACGGCACGTTGCCGCGAATCACGTAGAGGTCGTCGTTCTCGTCGTCGCGTTGCGGCATCGACCGCAGGAGCGAGCGGGTGTAGGGGTGCTGGGGCTGGTTAAAGATCTGCTCGGCACTGCCCTGCTCGACAATCTGGCCGGCGTACATCACGGCGACCCGGTCGGCCGTCTCGGCGACGACCCCCAAGTCGTGGGTGATCAGGATGATGCCGGCGTGGTTTTCCTTTTGGATGGCCCGCAGCACGTCCAGGATCTGGGCCTGAATCGTCACGTCCAGCGCGGTGGTCGGCTCGTCGGCGATGATCAGGTCCGGCTTGCAGGCGATGGCGATGGCGATGATCACCCGTTGGCGCATTCCCCCGGAGAGTTCGTGGGGGAATTGCCGCGCGGTCCGGGCGGGGTTGACGATGCCGACCTGGTCCAGCAGCTCCAAGACGCGGTGGTGTTTCTCGTCGCTGGAGAGGGTGGTGTGGTAGTCCAGCACCTCGCTGATCTGGTCGTCGATGCGCTTGAGCGGGTTCAACGCGGACAGCGGGTCCTGGAAGATCATGCCGATCTTGGCGCCGCGAAACCGGTTGAAGCCGGCGTCGTCGAGCGCTAACAGGTTGGTCCCCTCGAAGTCGATCTCACCGGAGATCCGGGTCTCGTGGGGGTCGTGTAACCCCATGATGGTCGTGGCGAGGGTGCTCTTGCCACAGCCGGACTCGCCCACGATGGCTAAGATCTCGTCGTGGTGGACCTGGAGATTAATGTGCGAAATGGCGTCGTAAAAGTGCCCGTCGATCTTAAAGGCGGTGCTGACGTCCTTGATGTCTAAAAAATCCGAAGTGTTCGTCACTAAAATCCCCTCACTTTCTAATCTTTTTCTCATTTTATGAACTATTGAATCGCTAAGATGTTAATGGGTATTCATGTATTAATTTAATAATCATCCGATTTTTGATAACTGGCAAGGTTGATGGATTAAGGGGCAACGGGCTAAGAACTGCCCGAGAGAATCTCTTAGAAATTCCCCTTAAAAATTGTTAAATCAATCATGCCAGCTTCACCAAAAAATAAGAATCATTTCGGCTTGGATGAAAATAGTTGGCCAATTTTCTTATCAAACGAGGGGGCTAAGTGATTAAGACATGCAACTAATTGTAAATTTATACACAAGATGTAAAATGAGAGAATGATGAGTCCTTTTGAAAACGATTACGATTTGGTCAACAGAGTGTGGTATTATAGCTATAACGATAGAAAAATTCGAAAGCGATGGACTGAAGGATGAGACTAGACTTTTCCGTTGCGGTGCACAGTTTGCTTTACCTCGACGAGAACCGTCCCCGTAAAATTGCGAGCCGTGAATTGGCAACTTCTTTACAATTGAATGCGGTCATGATCCGCAACATCTTATCGGTATTGCATAAGCAAGGGTACATTGAAGGGTCCGTTGGGAAAAACGGGGGGTATCAATTGATCCGCAACCTCGACGACATCAACGTCGGCGAACTGTACGATTTGACGATTCCGCCCACGATTAGTTACGCCCGGTTCATTACGGGAGATTCCAAGGGGGCCAAGGTCAGCGACAGCACGGACATTTCCGCCAACATTTCGCAAACGCTGACCGACCTGTTTACGTTTGCCGATGAGGATTACCGCCGCTTCTATCATCAATTCACGATGACGGACCTCAAGCGGGATCTGCACAGTCACGGTTACTTCCGTCAACTAATCAAGCGGCAACAGGATGACCAGGCCTAAGCGTCTTTCCTGACGTTTGATCGGAAAGCGGGTATACTAAAGGTGTAGAAACGGGATGGTGATTACGGTCACCATTAAGCATCACCCGGCCACCCTAAGTGGTGACTATCAGACGACGACCGGCGACGGTGGCCGTCTTTTTTGATGCGATAGATCGTTAAATCAAGCGTAGATAGTGAGCGATTTGAAGTTGGGTGGAGAATAGTCGCTTCACGCCGGCGAGCAAGATGGTGGGGCTAGTGCCTACCGGTCGGTCAGAAACGGACTGGAACGTCCCCGGCACGACTTGGCGACAACTGCCGCACCGTGACGGCGGCTTCATTTCCCCGAGGTGGGCACGATTCCGAAACCTTGCCAAGTCCGCGAGTTTCCGGAACTCGGCCTGATTGTAAGCCAGCAAAAGACGCTGACTAACAATCATTTCACCACGGGGAAAAACGCCGCCGTCACGGTGCTAAATGGGCCATGACCATTTCAACTGATGAGCGTTAGGTAACCAGCCTTAACTCGTCTCAATAATCGATTCCAGCCGCGGCCGTTAGCCCGTTCTTTGGATGAGCGTTTGATGCAAGTTCATACGGTGGATTTAACTAGCAATGACTGCCATTAGTATTAGCCTGAATCACCTAAGGTCGAGCGATTAACCATCTCTAACAACACGTCATGATGGTCATCACTTTGATCGGTTAAGCGGCCAATGTAGCCGCGTTAAGTTGCCACGAATTGCCAGTCTGAGCGGAACAGAGGCGACTTGATGGTCGTGGTGAAATTGATGTTGGCCGGGGTCTTTTCCCGGCCTACATCAAGGCCGAGCTCTGGAGACCTGTGGGTTTCAGGGCTCCGGAATCGTGCCCACCACGACCATCTTGCTCGCCGGCGTGGAGCGGGTGAAGAACACCTACTTGATAAATTTAGTGGGGGTTGTAACCAGTTGAATTCAAATCGGTTTCAAAACGATGTTTATGGCGAGTTGGCGGGAAAGGGCGGGGATTTTGGAAGCTTAATTGTAATCGTTTCCAATGCGTGCTATCATTTTAATTAGCCGGTAACGACGACCAGGTTAGTCGCCGCACCGGCGGGTTGGTTAATTTGAAAGGGGTTTTTGGTATGTATTGGTACGCCATGGAATCACACGATATTCGGCATAATCTTGCCACCGAACAATACTTAATGAACAACAAAAAGTTCGACGAACCACTGGTACTTTTCTACTACGAAGGGCCTTGCATCATCGTGGGCCGGAACCAAAACACGTTGGAAGAAATCAACCAGAAGTACGTTGAAGAACATAACATCACCGTGACCCGGCGGTTATCCGGGGGCGGTGCGGTCTACCAAGACCTCGGCAACCTGTGCTTCAGCTTCGTGGTCGACAGCGATAGCGAAGAATTCGGGGACTTCAAGTCCTTTGTCCAACCCATCGTGGACGCCTTACACGCCATGGGGGCCAAGGACGCCGAAGTTTCTGGCCGGAACGACATCTTAGTCGACGGCAAGAAGTTCTCCGGGAACGCCATGTACTCCCACAGCGGTAAGACCTTCTCCCACGGGACGTTGATGCTCGACGTGGACCAAAACGTCATCGCGGACGCCCTGAACGTGCCCGCCGACAAGATCAAGTCCAAGGGGATCAAGTCCGTCCGTTCACGGGTCACGAACCTGAAGCCGTACCTGGCACCCGAATACCAAAACCTGACGGTGCCGGAATTCCGGGACACCCTGTTGAAGGAACTCTTCCACGTGGATAACCTCGATGCGATTGCCGACAAGAAGGTCGTCATCAACGACGACGAAAAGGCCGCCATCGACAAGATCTACAACGAGTACTACAGCAACTGGGACTGGGTCTACGGCAATTCCCCAGAGTTCACGGTCAAGAAGCGCAAGCACTTCGACTTCGGGACCATCGACGCGCGGTTACAGATCGACGGCGGGAAGATCAAGAACATCAAGTTCTACGGTGACTTCTTTGGCCCGAGCGACGTGACCGAGTTAGCCGACAAGCTGGAAGGCGTGCGCTACGACAAGGAACACGTGGGCGCCGTGCTGAACAGCGTGAACACCCAACTGTACTTTAACGGGATCGACACGCAGGCCGTCATCGACTTATTGGTCGACTAGTTTCGCGGAGTTTCTGGTTTCCTACTGATTTTCGGCAGGGAATACGTTAGAATAGAATTTGAAATTGACTTGAAGGCGTGGTCGGTTGACTGCGCCTTTTCATTTATTGAGGAGTTTATTAAAGATGAGAGATCGTAACGTTATTTCGTGGGCCGTTGTGTCCCTGGTTGGTTTTCTGGTCATCAACTTTTTGATGGGCCTATCGTTTGTCAAGATTCCGGGGACGACCGGCGGCGACTTTGGCAAGTCCACGCTGATTGCCGTCATCCTATATGCTATCCCCATTATTCTAGCGGCCCTGGACTGGAAACCGTCGTTTTATCTGATGGGCCTGGTCATCGTGATCTATTCGCTGGGGGTCATCGGGATGATCATCAACATGGTGACGCTTAGCCACGCGACCCTGGTCATTCGGGCGGTCATGATTCTCTTTGGTGCGGGCCTGCTGGTGGCGAACTGCTACTGGCTGGTCTTGGCATTACGGCTCCGGAAGGCCGAACGCGACGCGCGTGATCGCCGCCGGTTCGGGAATTAAGACGAGGTGATTTGATGGAACGACAGATTCAAGGCTTTATCGAGGCAGTGGAAAATGACGAGGTGCAACACTTCCAGACCACAGCGACGCAGGCCGACTTTTACGCCGATCCAGACGCGACGATGGCGCCGTTAGCGGCCTTTATGCGGGACCAAATCAACGCCGACCACCTGGCGCAGGCCGAGCTGATCCTCAGCGACGCCGGTGTGTCCGTTCGGTTGGAGCTCAGCGTCATCAACCTGCCCCTGCAGGACAGTAAGACGATTGCCAAAATCATGGCGGTCGAGGAAACCGCACCGCTCAACGTCTACGCGGTGATGGAAGCGGAGGGGCTCAACGCCTCGGGATTGCGGATCGACGCGCTGGCGCCCGCGACCACCTACGTGGAGCAGGCGGCCACGGCCGACCAGAGCCTGCACGACTGGTTAGCGCTGCAAATCGACAAGCTGCAGACGGCGGCCGAAAATGCGGCCCAGACCGATGTGCCGCAGGCGACCGTCACGCAACCGGCGACCAAGAAGGCCCCGGCCAAGCGGACCACGCGGAAGACGACGGCTAAGAAGCCGGCAGCGAAGAAAACCACGACCAAGAAGCCGGCTGCTAAGAAGGCGCCGGCGAAGAAAACGACGACTACGCGGAAGACCACGACCCGCAAGACAACGAAAAAATGACCAGCAGCTTGCATTGTGAGCGGCAGGATGGTATGATATTTTTATGCGATGAGTCGAGAAATCACGGGTTATTGGTTCGCCAATAACTTCTGCGCAAGCGGCTAGGTGAATTTTTGATGGTAGGGCACAGATGTCACCGGATTTGTGACGTGCATGATTTTGCGGGAATGTGGATTCCAAAATAAATCCCGTTAGGCGTAAGTTTAACGGCTACCGTAAAAGGCCCTCAGGGATTTCGATCCTTGAGGGCCTTTTTTTGTGGAAAATTTTAATAGGAAATTTGACGTGTTGAATGGTCACTGATAACCAGTTTGTTGGGCGAAAATTCTAAAGCAAAGGATAAGCTTGCGTCAAAGACGGGAAAACGGGAGCGTTCATGACACCCTAATCGGCGTTTGGCCACATAATATGGGCGAAATAACGGTTAGGGGAGTTGAGAGTATGTTGACGAATGGCTTACCGTTGATTTTCTTCGTGCTGTTGCTGGTGGTGGCCATCGCCACCGCTGGCAGTACGGCGGGCACGAACCACGCGGCCCCGGGTGTGCGCGCCATGCGGACCATCTACGTGGTGGTCGTCAGTGCCTTTGTGGTGGGGGTTCTGTTCTGCTACGTCCTGGGAAACATGGGGCCAACGGTTTAATTAGCAAAAAAGCGGGCCGAGATGATGATGACCATCTCGGTCCGCTTTTTACGGTCGTATTGAATTTTATGACTCACTTATGTGTCCTGCGAGGGACTCATAAAACGGTGGATTTGTCGCCCTACCGATGTTTTTTTCCGTGCTAACCACGTGAACCGCTATTTCACCAGGAACACGTGGTCCTTGATGAGGTCGATGGCGGTGTAGTGGCGGTTGAGGTGGCGGGTGTCCGCGTTCTCGATGAACTCGGCGTTATCCCAGAAGGCCGCCGACCCGGTGGCACCGTGCGGCTCGCCGATGACCACGAAGTCGACCTGGGCGTTCGCTTGGCGAATCGCCTGCAATAGCTCCCAGTCCAGTGGCAGGCCGTCGGGTGACCAGGACATCACGACCACCCCGACCTGATCCTGGTACTTGTGGAAGGCGTCGAGCGCGCTCAGTGGTTCGATGGCCGTCAGGGGATGGCGCCCGGTCTCGTTCTCACTGGTCCAGGTCTGACTGTCGGTCGCGTAGACGGTCTTGTGAGCGTCCCGCAGGCCTTTAGAAATGTAGCCGTTGCCGGCCATGACCTCTAACACGGCCCGGTCACCCACGAAGTCGGCCAGGTCGCTGATGAACGGCCGCGGGGTGTAGGCCCACATGCCGTAGTGTTCCTCGAGGTAGTCGCGAAAGTAGCGCAGGTCGTGGTCCAGGTGGGGCAGAGCGGCGATCAGCTTGTCCCAGAGCTTGTCGCCGACCGGGTCCCCCTTAGGAAACTTCTGGTTGAGGTTCTGGTAGATCAGGTCCTCGCTGTTGTCCGGCAACTGCAGCAGGGGCAGCTGTTGCGGCAGGTCGCCCGCCGCCAGCATCTTATCGGCCAGCAGGACGTTGCTGATGAGCAGTTTGATGGCCGGGTATTCGGTAAATTCTTGATAATACGCGGTCATGCGGTCGATGTAGGCCGTTTTTTGTTGGGCTAACGGCTGGTGCCGAAAGCTCTTTTTGAGTTGCTTGAGTTTACGTGGATTCACGGATAGCGCTCCTTTCGTGTCAAACCAAAAGGTCGGCTGGCGTTCTGACCAACCGACCTTCATAAAATTAATGATCGTCCAAATGTAAGTCCAATTCTTCTTGTTGGTTGGGCTGAGTCTCGGTCCCGCGGTGTTCCTTGCCGTGCAAGTAGCCGTCGATCAGCTGGTAGATCTCGTAGCGGTCGCGGCCGCTGAGGACCTCACGGTTAAAGCTGAGCTGCTTGCCGGAGAGAAACAGGCGGCCTAAGTCGTAGGCGTCCCGTTCCGTTTTCCCCGCCAGGTAGTCCATGGTCACGTCGAAGTACTCCGCTAATTTACGGATCTCGATGAACGATGGCGTCCGCACGCCCCGTTCCCAGTTACCAATCTGGGAGGCCGTATTCTGATGATCGTCCTCGTCGGTTTCCGAGGTCTGTTGATTCAAACCGGCCGCCAGTTGCTCAAGGGTAATGTGCTGGCCGCGCCGTAATGCCCGAAGTCGTTCCGGAAACATCTACTCACCCACTTTACTAATGGTTTTATTCACTAAATCCATTATACCACGCTCCGTTAGGGCTTACCGGCCATTTGCCGATTTGACCAACGGATCGGTGAGGCGCATGAACTCGGCGACGTCGCGCTTGATCAGCGCCACGCCGTTCAACCAGAAGTCGGGTTGGGTCAGGTCGACGCCCAGGTGCTTTTGGGCGAGGTCTTCGGTCGACATGTTGGCCGTGTCCCGCAACAGCGCGATGTATTGATCCTCGAAGTTCCCGGTCTGTTGGGCCTTGGCGTAGATGCCCAGACTGAAGAGGTAGCCGAAGACGTACGGGAAGTTGTAGAAGGCCGGTTCGTCGATGTAGAAGTGCAGCTTGCTGGCCCAGAGGTGGGGCGAGTAGGTTGACAGGTCGTGGCCAAAGGCTTCCTTCTGGGCGTTGAGCATCAGTTCGTTGAGCTCGGCCGGCGTGACCAGCTTCTTCTGCCGGAGCTGGTAGAAGCGCGTTTCGAAGAGGAAGCGTGCCCGAATGTTGAGGAACATCGCGACCGGGTTGTCCATCTTGGCGTTGATCAGTGAAATCTTTTCCGCGTCGCTGGTGGCGGCCTTGACGTTGGCGTCGGCCACGATGAGCTCCCCGAAGGTCGAGGCGGTCTCCGCCACGTTCATCGCGTAGCCCTGCCGCAGGAACGGCAAGTCACCGATGACGCTGGAGTGAAAGGCGTGCCCGAGTTCGTGGGCCAAGGTCGACACGTCGTTGGGGGAGCCGGTAAAGGTCATGAAGATCCGCGACTCGTCGGTCTCCGGGGCGCTTTCCATCCAGCCGCCCGGGGCCTTGCCCGCGCGGTCCTCGGCCTCGATCCAGCGGTGCTCGAAGGCGTGTTGTGCCAGGGCCGCCATCTTCGGGGAAAACTCCCCGTAGTGCTTGATGATGAAGGCCGCGGCCTCGTCGAAGGTGAAGTGGTGCTCCTGACTGCCGGGCAGATTCAGGGGTGCTTCGACGTCCTGCCATCCGGCGTGCTTCTTGCCCAGCAACGCGGCTTTACGGTCGAGGTAGTCGAGTAAGAATTGCTTGTTGTCGTCGACGACCCGCCAGATGGTCTTGAGCGTCTGGGCGCTCATCCGGTTCTGCTTCAGGGGTTCCTGTAGGAAGTCGTCGATGCCGTGGGCCTTGTACTCGGTCAGCCGGAAGCCGGCCAGGTGATTCAAGGTGTCGGCGAAAAGCTGTTCCTTATCCGTCCAGGCTTTTTCCCAGGCGGGCAACAGGTGTGCCCGGTAGGTCGGGTCGGCGTTGCCCAGCAGGTTGTTATCAGCTTGGCCGGCCGACAAGGTGACCGGGTTGCCGCTGGCGTCGTGGAACGGGACGCTGACCGTGGCGACCAGGGAGTCGTAGTGACTGCTCCAGGCGGACTTGCCGTCGAGGTTGAGCTGGTTGATCAGATTCTCGGTCTTGTCGTCGAGCAGTTCCTTGCCCTCGTCGCGCATCTCGGTCAGGTTGAAGGCGATGGGTTGCAGGTCGGGCTGGGCCAGCATCGCGGTAAAGGTCTTATCGGGAACCTGGACCAGGACCTTTTCGAGCTTGTCGCTGACCGTCTTGACCTGGGTGCTCAGCGTCTGGAGCCGAGCTTCCATCGGGGCGACGTCGGGGTTCTGGATGTCGGCCGACCCCACGGCGGTGATGAAGAGACCGGCCTGGCCGATGCCGGCTTCGATGGCCTGCAGCTGGGTAATCAGCTTGCGGAATTGGGGGAAGTCGGGGGCGTCACTAGCGGCGTCCCAGCGGTCGAGCAGGTCGCCAAGCGATGCGGTGTCAGTTTTGAGTTGCGTGAATTTAGCTTTGAGCTGGGCCGAGTGGATGCCGCCACTAAAGAGCGAATCGAGGTCCCAGTTTAACGAATAGGTCATTGGGCAAAACCGCCTTTCTAAGCGTGAAAAATGTGATGATGGTGAGGGGGATGAACCAGAAGTCGCTTCCGGGCCAGGCAAAAATTGGGCTGGAACGGGGTGGGCGCGGCTGCGAGCCCGTAGCCCAGGTCTCGCAGACCGACCTTTGTCTAAGCCGGCTGAAAACCGCCGACTTAGACAAATTTCACCCCTGAGCCCATTTTTGCCTGGCCCTCCAGCTGAACACACTCCTGACCTGCTTCCTCGTCGGTCGGGGGATATGCCCCTTAACTCACCATAAGTTGGCTATATTATAGCAAATTTCTTAACGATTGCGTTGGCGGGACGAACTTCGTATACTGAACCTAAGGCATTTATAGGGGGAAAAGAAATGAGTAAACGACAAAAGCACTGGCTACTGGGGTTGGGAACCCTGGTGGTCTTGGTCATCGTGGCGCTGATCGGCGCCAGTCTGTATTTTTATAACTTAACGGTCGCCCGGGGGAAAAAGAGCTTCATTGGGGCCCCCACGGTCTTGAAGACCAGCGACCCGTTATACACCCAGAAACACTGGTTCCAGACGGCGCACAAGTACCGCTGGACCGAAAAAGCGGCCGACGCTCATTTTAAATTGGTCGCCGACTACGTGCCCGCCGCCAAGGCCACGAAAAAGACGGTGGTCTTGGTCCACGGCTTCGCCTCCAGCAAGGAACAGATGGGCGGCTATGCCGGCCTGTTCCACCAGCTCGGCTACAACGTGCTGGTGCCCGATGACCGGGCCCAGGGGCAGAGTGGCGGTCAGGCCATGAGCTACGGTTACTTCGAAAGCCGCGATTATCTTAAATGGATCAACCAAGTCATCGCGCGCCAGGGCAAGCAGTCGCAAATCGTCCTGTTCGGGGTCTCCATGGGGGGCGCCACGACCATGATGGCCAGCGGGCAGAAGACGCCGACGCAACTCAAGGCCTACATCGAGGACTGCGGGTACACCACGGCCGACGCGGAGATCCGCTACCAGGCCAAGCAGATGTACAACCTGCCGTACTGGCCGATGGTGCCGCTGACCAGTGCCGTGACCAAGCTGAAGGCCGGCTTTAGCTTCAAACAGGCCGACGCTTTGAGCGCGGTCAAGAAGAATCACAAGCCGATGCTGTTCATTCACGGGGGCGCGGACACCTTCGTGCCGACCAAGATGGTCTACCAGGTCTACCGCGCGGACGCGGGGCCGAAGCAATTGCTGGTGGTCCCGGGCGCCAAGCACGCCGCGTCGTACAGCCACAGCCCCAAGACCTATGCGGCTAAGGTCAAGGCCTTCTTGGCGGAGTACGTGAAGTAGGGAATTGATCGGATAGAGAAGCAGTCATTCGGTCCCAAGACCTTACGGTGACCGCGGCTACACTGACGGGAATTGACAAGAAGGAACACTATTGGATGATTTTCCCGGTCAGTGGGCCGGGCTGATAGGAGATGTTTCGGATGGATCAAGTGGGGACGAAACAATTTCGCCCGATGATGGAAACGATTCTGACCCTGGGGGCCACCATCGTGATGGGGATGATCGACGCCGATACCTTTTTGAATCACGGTGCCATCTTCGTGAGCGCCCAAACGGGGAACCTGGTGGTCTTTGCGGTCAAGTTCGTCGAACACGGCTGGTCGGCCGCCTGGGTCAACGTGCCCGTCTGGGTGGGCTACTTCCTGGGGTGCTTCGTCGCTCAGGGACTGAGCGAACACGTCGGGCAGGGCAATAAACGCCGGCAACTGCGCTGGCTGATGTTCTTCGACGTGGTGGTCTACGTCATCCTGTCGGCACTTCAGAATACGCTGCCGACCATGTGGCTGATCTTCTTCCTGGGCATCGTGGCCGGCTACGAACTGACGATTTTTCGGCAGGTCGGCGGCATCGCCATCAATAACGGCATCATGACCGGGAACACCAAGAACCTGGCGACCAATTCGTTTAAGGCCTGGTTCGACCGGGACCCGGCGGCGCGCAAGAAGCAGCACCGCATCGCGTTAGTCCTGGCGACCTTCCTGCTGGGCTGTGGCCTGGGCGCCGGGATGGCCAAGTTTGCCACGGTGACGGTGTTGTGGGTGGCCAGCGCCATCAAGCTGATTTTGCTGTTCCTGCTGTTCACGCCGAACGCGATGGACAAACCCACCGTTTGAACAGTTGGGTTGCGGCCCGAAGTGGCGTATAATTAACGAGAAACCTGACCAACCACCCGGGACCTTTTCCGGGGGCCAATTAAGGAGACATTATTTTGTTAGTAACCGGATTGATTATCGGTCTACTCGTGATTGGACTGATCCTGGGGTACCTCGTCCGGCGTCACCGACACATTCAGAAATTGATGACCGTGCAGGCGCAAGCCCGGCAGATCATCGAGAACGCGACCGCCCAGACGAAGCAGAAGATTGCGACGTTACAGGCGAAAAGTCGGCGCGAGACCTTAGCGTATCAACAGTCCGTCAAGGATGAATTGACCGAACAAAAAAGCGACATTGCCGTGCGGGAACAACGCCGGCAGCAACGCGAACAATTGTTGAACCAGATGGCCGTCCGTTTAGACGACCAGACCAGCTTATTAGACGAACGCAGTCAGACGAACCACCAGCAACGCCAGAAGATCCACGACTTACGCGACCAAGCCACCGCCTTGCGGGACAAGCGGGTCACCACGTTGGCGGAACAGGCGGCGATGTCGACCAAGGAAGCCGAAGAGGTGGTCTTACAGGACACCGATTTGGCGTTAAAACGCGACCGCGATATCGAGGTCAAGGCGCTCAACGATGACGCCGAGGCCAACGCGGAGAAGTGGGCCAAGGACGTGGTCTTAGCGGCGACCGAGAGTGGGCCGCAAGACCTGCCCAAGGAACACCTCGAGCACACGGTCACCGTGCCCAACGGCGAGGTCCGCAGCAAGATTATCGGCCGCGACGGCCAGCACATTCGCTTGCTGGAGACGCTGACCGGGACCGACCTGATCTTCGTGCCGGACGACAACTCCACGCTGTTCATCAGCACTCACGACCCGATTCGCCGGGAAGTGGCCCGTACGGCGCTGACCAACCTGATTGCCAGTCGGCGGATCTCCGCCAACCAGATCGAGACGCAGGTGGAAAATGCGCAACGGGACGTCAACCACAGTCTCTGGGAAGTCGGCGAGCAGGCGGTCAGCCGCTTGCACGTGGGCTGGATGCACCCCGACCTGATGAAGCTGATTGGCCGGCTCAAGTACCGGACCAGCTACGGCCAAAACGTGTTACAACATTCGATTGAGGTCTCGCAGCTGGCCGGTGCCATGGCGGCCCGGCTGGGCTACGACGCCCGCTTAGCGCGGCGGGCCGGCCTGCTCCACGATTTAGGGAAGTCCATTGACCACGAAGTCGAGGGCACCCACGTGGAGATTGGGACCGAGTTTGCCGAGAAGTACGGGGAAGACCCCATCGTCATCAATGCGATTGCCGCGCACCACGGGGACGTGGAGAAGACCTCGCCGATTTCGGCGCTGGTCGCGGCGGCCGATGCCATTTCGGGGGCGCGTCAAGGGGCCCGGAGCGAATCGGTCGAGGATTACATCAACCGGCTGCGGTCCTTGGAGAAGATTGCCAACGACCGCGACGGGGTGACGGAAAGCTACGCCATCCAAGCGGGGCGGGAGTTACGGATCATCGTCAACCCGCAGACGCTGGACGACCACGCGGCGGCCAACCTGACGCAGGAAGTGGCCCAGCAGGTCGAGAAGGAACTGACCTATCCCGGCAAGATTCGGATCACCACGATTCGCAAGCTCACGGCGGTCGAGTACGTGGGCGACGAAAAGAAAAAGAAGAAGAAAAAGAAAAAGGCGGCCAACGCCGCTTCTTAACGCAGGATGACCGGTTCTCCTTGGGGGGGAGCCGGTTTTTTGCTGGATTTTTTTAGGAATAACTGTCCAGAAAATTATTCTGATTGGTGGGGATGGCCGCTCCACGCCGGCGAGCAAGATGGTCGTGGTGGGCACGACTCCAGAGCCTCGAAAATCACGAGTCTCTAGAGCTCGGCCTTGATGTAGGCCGGGAAAATACCCCGACCAACATCAATTTCACCACGACCATCAAGTCGCCTCTGTTGCGCTAACGTTAGTCATGAATGGCAGTTCAACGGGGTTGCGTTGACCGTTTAGAGGTCAGCATGAATTAACCGGTGACATTGAATCGGGTAAGCCTTACTTGGTGTGAAGCCGCCTAATGACTGTGGCTAGGCCAAATTGTCATTGCCTACTTAGTCAGTCATAATCGGGATTAGTCGTCTTGTTTCGGGATAATCGCCGGATGAACTTGGCGTGGGCCGGTTGTTCAAGCGAACGATTAAGATGTTAGTTGAAATCGCCCCTTTCACATAATTGGTGCCGGGTTTGTCCCCAGCGTCATTGTTATCGACCATCCAGCACCGTGGCGTCGGCGTTTTCCCCGTGGTGAAATGATTGTTAGCCAGCGTCTTTTGCTGGCTTACAATCAGGCCGAGTTCCGGAAACTCGCGGGCTTGGCGAGGTTTCGGAATCGTGCCCACCTCGGGGAAATAAAGCCGACAGAACGGTGCGCCAGCTAGCACTATGTTGCCAAAAAAAGTGCCCCATGGCTCCTAACGCGCTGGTTAGGGTCCATGGGGCACTTCGTTAATTGGTTAATTAGTGGTGCTGGTTTAGGATTCCCGTGGTTCGTTGACCACGCTGAAGTTTTGGTTAGTGGTCGCATCCACGACGGGGTGGGCCTGCAGGTAGTCGGCAATCAGCTCGCTCATTGCACTTTGGCTCTCCGCAATGATCTTGTTGGCGCCGAACATGCCGTAGTGGCCGCCGCCGACCGCGCGGTACTGGTTCAAGACGATGCGCAGCGGCTGGTCGTCGCGGACCGGTTGACCGTGGTAGGTCAGGTTCTCGACCCGGTGGCCCATCGGTTGGGCGATGTTCAGCCGGTAGTCGATGCCTTCGTACATGTCGTAATTGTACTGCCGGTGTTTCGGATGGATAAAGGCCGGATTGACCCCGATTTTCCCGTCGATAATGCTGAAGTAGCGGGCACTGACCTCTAGGGCGGCCCGCAAGTCGGCCCCGGTGATGTTCAGAAGCGACAGCCCGTTGGGGTAAACGTAGTTGGTCATGATGTTGCGCATGGTGATGGGATTCTCGAAACCGCGTGCCTCGTTACTGAAGAGGGCCGTGGCCGAGATGTCCGCCCCCATGGTCGCCATCTGGACCCGTTGAATAAATTCAATGTAGGGCGTTTCGTGCCGGCGCGCGTCTTCGGGGTCGGTAAAGGTCATGTCCCCGTTGATGTGGCCCAGCGGTTGGTCCAACCAGTGGGCGACCTGATTGTTCAGGCCGGTCGCCGCGTCGATGACCTTTTCGTCCAACGGCGCATCCGCCGCGGAGACCAGGGCGGTGTCGTAGTTGGTCACGGTCACCTGACCGTCCGCATCGCGGTGCAGGTCCAGGGTGATCTTCCCGATGGCCTGTCCCCGGAAGCCGGGTTGAGTGATCGGCGTGTCGAAGACGCTGGTCGCGATTTGGCGGTGTTGGTGACCGGTCACCAGGGCGTCGATGCCCGGAATGTCCTGTAACATGTGGTAGGCTTCGTTTTCGCCCACGTGGATGTCGTTGGGCTCGCCGGTCGCTAGGTCGCGCTCAAAGCCGCCGTGGTAACAGACCACGACCACGTCCGCGAGCTTCCGCAGAATGGGAACGTACTTCTTGGCGGCGATGTAGGCCGACTCGAATTGCAGGCCGTCGATGTTGGTCGCTTTTTCCCATTTATAGACGGCTTGGGTCGTCAGGCCGAGGACGCCGATCTTCAGGCCGTCCTTTTCCAGGATGGTGTAGGGCCGACCATATTCGGGGTCACCGTTATGGTCGAGAATGTTGGCGCAGAGGATCTGCCGGCGCGCGTCGTGAATCGCCGCTTGTAGGTAGGCCTGGCCATAATTAAATTCATGATTGCCCAAAATGCCGCAATCGTAATCGATCTGGTTGTAAATGTTCATTAACGGTTCGGGGTCGCGGGCGGCTTGGACCCGGGCGACGTAGTAGGCCAGCGGAGAACCTTCGAGAAAATCACCGTTTTCAATCGTGACAACCGGGCCTTCGGCGGCCGCCTGCTCGCGGGCCAAGACGGTTGCCGCGCGCGCCAGCCCAAACCCCTGGTGACTGCCCTTCTTCACGTAGTTCGTGGGAAAGACGTACCCGTGTGTATCGCTGGTTGATAAAATTGTCAACTTCATGATGTGTTCACCCTCCAATGACGTCTTACTGGCGCTATTTCGGCCGGTGTCAGCCGGTGGACCGAAAACGCTGAATGTATCACGTGTTAAAAGAAATTATAAGCTAGTTTGCGGGAAGTGTAAATTTTTGATGGCTTTTTTTGCCTGATTATGAGGAAAATTCTAACAAAAAACGACGATGCCACCAACCAGGATGACGATCGTCGTTCTTTGAAAAGCGTAAATTACGCGATACACGGGCATTTATGCAATGACTCTTTGCCCGGTAACAATTACTTTGGAGGAGTAAAATTTCGTAACTTATTCATTCAAATTCGTAAGTTATGGTTTTACTATACCGCTAAATTGTGAAGAAAATGTGACGGACTCGAAAAATTAAGGGGCAACAGGATTAACTTGTGAAAACGGAAGCGGGTAAACCGGTGCTGATAGGGGGTCACTACCGCTCCACGCCGGCGAGCAAGATGGTCGTGGTGGGCACGACTTCGAAGCCCTGAAACCCACAGGTCTCCGAAGCTCGGCCTTGATGTAGACCGGGAAAATACCCCGACCAACATCAATTTCACCACGACCATCAAGTTGCCTCTGTTCCGCTGAGATTAGCAATTCGTGGCAACTTAACGCGGCGGATTGACAACTTAACTGGTTAAAACGCCATCATGAACTGAGCCATCGTTGGGTGACAGTCGACAATTCTGGCCGATATTAATAGTAGTTGGTATTAGTTGTGCCTAACTCTGACCTTCTACCATACGAGATGGCACCAAACGTTCATCCGGAGAACAGGCTAACGGCCTCGTGTGGGCCGATTATTGAGACGATGAAGGTTGGTTCCTGAAGACAGTGGTTGTCAAGCAGCCAACAAACGAAATGGTAATGGCCCATTTAGCACTGTGACGGCGGCGTTTTTCCCCGTGGTGAAATGATTGTTAGTCAGCGTCTTTTGCTGGCTTACAATCAGGCCGAGTTCCGGAAACTCGCGGGCTGGGCGAGGCTTCGGAATCGTGCCCACCTCGGGGAAATGGAGCCGCCGTCCCGGTGCGGCAGTCCTCGCCAATTAGGAACCTAGTCATTATCCGTCTGCGTGACCGTTTGCATGTAGAGCATCTGGTCGGTGGAAATCTGCTGGTAGAGCTCATCGGCCAGGGCCGGCGGAATCGTCTGGGCCGCGCGTTGTTGGCTGACATAGGTGTACTCGTACTGGAACGCTTGAATGAACAACTCGTTTTCGTGACGGTTGGTCTTGTGCCGGTCCAAGCGCCGGTGCCGGACGTTGTAGAAGTTTCGCACCGAATTGACCTCCGACTGGTTCTCAACGGTGGAGATCTTCGTCAGGTAAGCCATGACGTCGGTGTAGCCCTGATTTTCCATGGCGCGGTAAGCTTCCCAAATGCCCGTGTGGTCGTCTTGGCGCTTTTGCTGGAGCGCTTGACGCTGTTCGGGAGTCAGGTGTTGGTACTTCTTACGAATCTCCCGTTGAGTGCGGCGCCGGCCGTTGCGGCCAAACAGCACGCGGTGGCTGGCCCGGTGTAATAGGAACTTCCACCAGGCGCCCATTCCGGTCAGCGAGAAGTGGTTATCCCGCCGCATCTTCCGGACCAAGCCCCGCACGTAGCGGTTGGCGTAGGCCTGGGTGACCACCCCGTCGTCGGCCATCTGTTGGATACTGCTGATTTCGAGGTTGTTGGCGGCCGTCATAATGTCGCGGACGACCTGGCGATCCGGGAAGTAGTTGTTGCTTTGGCTGGTCAGGATGGCCACCACGGACTGGGTCGCGGTCGGGTCATCCGTCTGTTCGGCCACCAACCGGTCAGCGGCGTAGGCCACCAGCTTTTTCCGCTCCTGGGCGGCCATGGCGGGATCGACCGGCTGTTCCTTATTGGGCAGGATCAGCGGGAGGATCAGGCTCGGCATCAGGAGGCTGATGATGATCACCACGGCGGCGATGAAGATCATGGTGTTACGGAAGGGAAAGGCGTGGCCGTTCAGCGTGAGCGGCAGGGAGAAGGCCATGGCCAGGGTAATGGTCCCGTGGATCCCGGACAGCGCGCCAATGACGCCGTAATGGCGCCGGTCCTTGGGCTGGGAGTGAATCCGGGCCCAGTCGAGGCGCACCCAGAGGTACCGTAAGAGAAACATTACGGCGTACAGGACCGCGCCCAAGAGGACGTAAAGGGGAATCGACTTGGTGTCGTCGGCCACGATATTTTGCCAGACGGTCGGCAGCGACACGCCCAGGAGGACGAAGACGAAGCCGTTTAACAGGCTGGTCAGGATCTGCCAAGTCGACCGGCTGACCAGCTGCATCTGGGTACTGGAGAGCCGAATCTGGGTCAGCGCGCTGCTCCGCAACAGCCCAGCGGCCACCACGGCCAGAATCCCGGACAGCTCGAAGTGCTCGGCGACCAGGTAGATGAAGAAGGGCGTGAGGACGTCGTAGGGGATGATCACGCTGACGGAATCAAGCCCCTGCTGGACCATCACGATCCGGCCCCAGGTGATGATGGCGCCCAGGACCAGCCCAATCAGCAGCCCGCCCAAGAAGACCACCAGAAAGTGGGTGATCCCGAAGCGTACCGAGAAGGTCCCGGTCGAAAAGGCGGTCAGGGCCAGGCTAAAGGCGACCAGGCCGGATGCGTCGTTGAACAGCGATTCGCGTTCCAGCATGCTCATGACCTTTTCGGGAACGGCCAGGTTGGTGGTGATCGAGGACACGGCCACCGCATCGGTCGGCGTGACGATGGCGGCCAATGCGAAGGCCAGGGCCAACGGCAACACCGGGAGGATGCTGCGGGTCAGGTAGCCCATCAGGATCACGGTCAGGATGGCCAACGTGATGGCCATGGAGACGATGGACGGGATGTGCCGGCGCAGTGAATGGGTGTCGGTATTTTGACCATCATGGAACATGAGGGGCGCAATGATGATGAGCATGAACATCTCGGGCTCCAGCATGAAGTGGTGGAAGTAGGGGACCAGTGACAGCACGGCCCCCGCAAAGATCTGGTAAAACGCCTGGGGAATCCGGGGAAAGATCGGGTAGACCAGGTTGGCTACGATGGTCGCGACCATGAGGAGCACGACGGCGTAGAAAATTTCCAAGGTAACAGCCTCCTTAACGGCGTTCACAAGGGGACGCCGGGGAATAAGTGCGCTTTTAGTTTACGCTTCTTGTGGGCAAAGCAACACCGTTAACCCCTGTTTTATTTGAGGACTCAACCGAATGTTTAGCCACTCTGCTGGGAGTGTGCAAGGGTTTACGGGGTGAAAGTGGTTGCTTGCATGAATAAAAACACAAAACATATGAATATTCATTCAAGAAACCGTTGCCATCTTTTTGGTCTGCGAATATGGCCGGCTGGCGAAAAGCCCCATGGTTGATAGATTGAACAAAGCAACTTTGTGAAGGGATTAGAACGGCCTTTGCCCGCTCTTTTTACCCGAAATCACAAATTTAGTTGTAAACAAATCAATTGTTTTTTGAACCAACTAACTGCCAAAATTGACGCAATTATAATTTAGAAACTTTCCAAAAAAGGTTGATTATTCATTCAATTGTGGTAACATATAAGTTGGTTCTACTAGATGGTTCATTTAACTGTTGAAATGGCCCATTACCGGAACTAGTTGTTGTTTTCTATCGTTAACTCAATCCAACGATAAGGAAGTGCTGAGATATGATTAATCTGTATATTGCACCAAGTAGTGCATCCAGTCGTAAGGCACGGGCATGGTTGAAGGACCACGATATCGCGTTCCAAGAACGGAATATCAAGTCGAAGCCGTTGAACGCTGCCGAAGTTAAGCAGATTTTACGCTTAACTGAAAATGGGAGCGAGGACATCATTTCGACTCGGTCGAACATCTTCAAGCAGTTGCACGTTGACCTGGATAGCTTATCGGTCAGTCAATTAGTTGACTTGGTCGTTAAGTACCCAGACCTGATCAAGCGGCCAATCATCTTTGATGACAAGCGTTTGGAAGTCGGGTACAACGAAGAGGAGATTCGGCGGTTCTTACCACGTGAAGTGCGGACCGCAGAACTTCATCACTTGGAGTCTCAATTAAGCTCATAATAAAAATCGGTCAGTTCTCGGGGGAGTGCTGATCGGTTTTTTTGCGTCCCTTGGTTTGTTTACTTAATGAAAAAATGGGAACGTGGTAACTGGAATGGAACGGCCGATGCGGTCGGCTGTCCGACCACAATGTTATGGAAACTGGAATAGCGGAGCCTTTTGAGGAAATGAGTTGGCTACAGTAATTAAATCGGAATAGTTAGTGTCAATAGGCTGCCTAGCGAATGACGTTGCCACCTTAGGCTGCTTGTGGCGGTTGTTAGCTACATGAGCGGAACAGAGGCGACTTGATGGTCGTGGTGAAATTGACGTTGGTCGGGGTTCTTTCCCGGCCTACATCAAGGCCGAGCTCTGGAGACCACGTTTCCTGTGGGCTCCGGAGTCGTGCCCACCACGACCATCTTGCTCGCCGGCGTGAAGCGCTGATACCGCGTTCTCAAATTCAATTCTAATCATGGTTCAAATAAACGAAATGGCCCTGGGAAGTGCTTCCCGGGGCCATTTTTAATGGATTGGCTAAAGTGAACACCACGAAACGTGGTTTACCGTTGGTACTGTTGGGCCATCTGATGGTAGCCTAACTGGGCTAACGTCTCGGCGACCGTGGCTTCGATCGTGCCCGTCGCAACGACATCAAATCCCGCTAATTGGGCAACGACCAGGCTTTCTACCCGGTGGACCACGGTCGGATCATTGGTGAGGTTGGTCAGGTCACGATGGATGCGTGCGGAATCAAACGCAACGTGGGCTCCTGTAGGGGTCTCCACGGTGAGACCGCCCGGATACATAGTAGCTGAAGATCTGCGAATAACGTCCATCGTTCCACCCCTCCTATGGGTTTGACCCAGCATCTCGGTCCAAAAACCGATTAACTGATCAAATGAGTATACATCTATGGTACGATGAATCTGACGAAATTACAACTACATATAGATAAGAAAAGATAAAAAATCGGTCTCATTCTACATATTGTGTCAAAACCACAGAGAGTGGCTTTGAAAACTCACTGACCGACTAACTTTCCGGGAAATAATGGGGAATTTAGGGCCCGCGAATTTCGATTGACAGGGTCGGGGCGAACGGCTAGGATAGGGATAATCACTTTGTGAGAAAACAATGAGAAAAAACGAAATGGAAGCGATGTGGATGTCAACAGGCGTTAGTGCACGTGATTTATTCCGATTAACCTCTCTTTCCCAGCCGTTAGCGGCGGCTGGTCAGTATTTCTATGTCGAGAACCGGGTCGATGAAGCGGCCAACGGTTACCGCGCGCAGCTCAACAGCGTCGATGACCAGGGGCACCAGCGGGTCGTAGCCACGGTGGGCGACCTGAACGTTCAGCCGGCGGTCACGGCCACCACGGTCTACTTTGCGGCGAAGGTCGGCGACCAACCGGCGCAGCTGACCCAACAACCCTTAGCTGGCGGCAAGGCCGAGACCATCGTGACGCCCGGCGAAGCGGTCAACACCGTTTTGGCGGCGCGGGATGGCCAAAGCCTCTACTTTAAGACCACGGAAACGACCGAAAAACCGAAATTACCGAACACGGAACAGTTCCCCGTGACCCGTCACGTCACGCGGCTGATCAACAAGGCCGATGGCTACGGCTGGCTGCCCCAGCGAGTGACCTACCGCTTGCGGCGGTTCGTGCCGGCCACGGGCGCGGTGGAAGAGATCTTCCAGCAGGCCTACGACTTCACGCTGACCTCGGTGAGTGCCGACGGGACCCTGGTGACCTACCTGCAGGACGACCAACCGGCCAACGACCGGGACTTCGCCCATGGGGCCTATTGTCTTAACGTGCAAACGGGGGCAATCACGCATGTGACGGCCAGCTTGGCACAGGGGCAGTTCGCCGATGCGACCCTGTCACCGGACGGGACCCTGGTGGCCCTGGTCGGCAACGACGGTCAGTTTGGCAGTCAGACGGTCTCGGACCTTTACATCGCCGACCTGGCCAGCGGTCAATTGACCGACTGCACGCCGGATTTGGCGGCCGACCTGGTGCCCGATTTGGCCGGGGACTTTACCCAACAGGTCGGCGGCAAGCTGGTCAAGTGGCTGGATAACGATCAGGTGGCCGTCTTAGCCGCCTTTCACGCCCATAGTCAGGTCTACGTGGGCGGCTTGGCCGGCGTCCACCTGGTCGACGATACCGCCCAACAGATCGTCGACTTCGACGTGGTGACGCCCGATAAATTGGTGCTGGCGGTCTCCCGGCAAACGCTGCCGAGTGCGCTGGTCACGGTGACGGTCGCCGACGGGCAGGAGCGGCTGGTGTACGATCCCAACGCGGCCTACGAGCAGACCCACCATTTCGCCCAACCACAACACTTTGATTACCAGGCGGCGGATGGGCAAGCTTTAGAAGGGTGGTACCTGCCCGCCCAGACGACGGCGCCGCGCACGCCCGTCCTGCTGTACGTCCATGGGGGACCCCACGCCAACTATGGTGAGGCCTTCTTCTACGAATTCCAGGTCCACGCGGCGTTAGGCTACGGGGTGGTCTTCGTGAATCCGCGGGGGTCGACCAGTTACGGCCAGGACTTTGAAAATGCGGTCAACGGCCACTACGGCGAGGGCGACTTTACCGACGTGATGAGCGGCCTGGATTACGCGCTGGCCCACTTCCCCGAGCTCGACGCCGACCGGCAGTACATTGCCGGCGGGTCCTACGGGGGCTTCATGACGCTGTGGACGATCGGCCACACCCACCGGTTCGCGGCGGCGGTCTCACAACGGTCGGTCACCAACTGGATCAGCCTGTTTGGGACCAGCGATATCGGTTTCCGGTTCAATCCCGTGGAACTGGGCAGCGACCTCTTCGATGAGGGTGGGCTGGCCTCTTACTGGAAACAGTCGCCGTTGGCCTACGCGCCGCAGGTCACCACGCCGGTGCGGTTGCTGCACGGGGAGTGGGACATGCGCTGCCCGATCAGTCAGTCGGAAGAGTACTTCACGGCGGTCAAACGGGCGGGCGTCGACGCCGACTTCATCCGTTACCCGCAGAGCTTCCACGGCGTCTCGCGCAGCGGGCTGCCCAGCCTGCGCCTCCAGCGCATCGCTGACATGGACGCTTGGTTCACCGCGCACCCGACGGTTCAAAACAATGACTAGTACGTAGATCAGCGCCTATCAGTCGGCCAGAATCGGGCTGGAACGTTGCCGGCACGACTTCAAGCCTTAGGGAAAGCGCCTAAGTCTTGAAGCTCGGCCTTTCTGTAGCCCGGGAAAGGACCCCGGCCAACAGAAACGAGGCGACTGAGCCCGATTCTGACCTCCTTATCGGCTGAGACGGTCTTGGTCGGACAAGTATGGGGGCATTAATGGCTGCTATACCGAGTAATTGATCAACCTAGGTTTTAAGTCGAAGAAAGTGAAGCTGGTCTTTCTAGCCAGTCAGTCATTGAAGAGCTTCCGGCTCTCGCTTGTAGCGATTGTTTACGGTAGTGGCTGACCAACTCCTAATGAGTTTGTTGGTGATTTTTCACGACCAATTAAATGAATAGTCCAGTGATTCAAATGTTGGTAGGTCATCATCCTATGCTGCCAGTCCGTCCCATTCATGTCGGACACCGCACCATGTGAGCGCAACAGAGGCGACTTGATGGGCATCGTGAAATTGATGTTACCTGGTGTTTCTCAGCCAGGTTACATCAAGGCCGAGCTCCGGAGACC
>NZ_AZFC01000027.1 GCF_001435095.1 Levilactobacillus spicheri DSM 15429 | reverse complement strand
GCCACAGCTTGACCTTTACGTTTACCAGAAAGTACGGTATCAGCTTCAAAGTGGCCGAATTCCTGGCGAGTTTCGACTTTATGAGGCCGATCCTCAATGGAGCGGCCGTGATTGAACGTACCACGCTTTTCTTTAGCACGATGACGACGAATTCCATGATCAGGCAAATCGGTCAACTGTATATCAAGCCATCCTTGATCAATCCAGTTATAGACCGTCTTGTAGGCAATCCCCACCACATGGGCAACTTGTTCAGGGGACCACTTCTGGACTTG
>NZ_AZFC01000003.1 GCF_001435095.1 Levilactobacillus spicheri DSM 15429 | reverse complement strand
CTTCTTGCTTAATTTACGTCATTAAATTCGTTCAAGTTATTTCTTGCAATCTGCCAAATATAAAAATACGTAAAATAAAAAGCCCGTCATACCGGGCTTTTAGTCAATTTGAATTGCCATGATATCTCTACTCTAGTGACAAGAGTACAAGTCAACCATTGAATGGTACTCATAGCTTTTTCTCCTTGATATATCAACGTTTCTAGCACGTTGCTTTTTGTAAAACACGATTTTGTGCCCAATTTGTGCCATATGGCCATTCCAAATTGGGCACAAGATTTAATTCATACCAATTTTTTCAGCAAAATTACTGATGACTTGAACAGATTTTGTTTGAGACGTTGTCAACTGATGGGTATATCCGGCAGTCGTTTCTTCCTTTACATGGCCCACTCGTTCTTGAACCTCCGGTAAGGGAACCGATGGGTCACTCCGAAGAATAGAGATATGAATATGGCGAAAACTGTGAGGAACAACATTCTTAGTCCATTTGAATCCATATTTCTGCTCACAATTATCGAATAACCACTCATTAATTCGAGTTAGAAGTGCACGATAGTTATGTGAAGTGATAGGTGAACCATATTCGGTTCTAAAGATTGACTTGGAAAAACGAAATTCATCACTCGGAGACTCCCTATGCGCCTGATCCACTAGTCTATTCCATTGAATACACCTTTTCAAGGCATTAACAGCGAATTTCGGTAAGTCCTCTGTTCGTTCACCAGCTGATGTCTTGGGTGTATCTAAATAGTATTCATCAACTCGTAAATCATGAGATTGAAGAGAGCTTTTTATTGTGACCGTTCCTTTCTCAAAATCAACATCATCACTAGCCAACGCACCAGCTTCTCCAATTCTACAGCCTGTTCCAATCAAGAAAAGAGTCAGCTCAAAATATGCAGGGTTTCTCCGGTTCTGCAATTCCGTTAATAAAGCCTTAATTTCACGTTCGTCTAAAAACTTCTTTTCCAAGCGCTCCTTTTTACCAACTTTATCGGCAACGGATGATTTTAACCTAACAGCTTGCGCTGGCGAAAACGGAAGGCCACAGTAGAGGACTGCATAATCAAAAATCTTGTTTAACGTTGACTTAATATGTTGCATAGTCGAGAAAGATGACTTATATTTCTCACGATAGTCGTCTAAACAATTTTTGATTAATAATGAAGTGATTTTAGTAACCAAAGTACTCTGATCAATTATCATTGATAGTCTTGCAATGACCATTTCCTCTCGTTTGACCGTTTGAGGTTTTACCGTTTTTTTCCAGCTCTCAAACCAATCATGCTTTAGCTCCCCGAATGTGTAAGACTTAAGCCGTTCTTTTTGTCCATCTTCTAAACCGTTGATAGCAGCCGCTATCTTATCGTCTAATTCTCGACGGGCTTGAGCCTTTGCACGTGACGTACCAGACTTAAAAGAAACAGTTGCTCGCTTCCGCTTACCCGTTAATGGATCAACAAAGCTCTCAATCGCAATATATGAGACAGTGCCATCAGCCTTTTTTCTTTTTTCAAAATGCATAATTTTATCCCTTCTCATAAATAACTCTAAAGAAAAAGATAAAACAGAATTTATCGACAATTCTATTTTACCATTTTTCAATGCTATTTAAGATACTTGTGCTGCTTCCAATACAAGAAATCTTCAAAGGTTTGAAAATTAATCCAAACCAGTTTATGTGTTGGATTAATGACGCCCTTACGAAACTCTTTGTTACTACGCATCTCAGCGAGCCACCGATTTAACGTATAAATAGTAAGCCCATCATATCTTTTGAGAATGGAGGCTTTATTCCCCCATTGTGCTTCGGCATTTTCAGCTGGGACATACTTAACTATCATTTATAGTTCCCTCCCCATTGGTTGGGCCTCCCTAATAAATATAGCGAGTATTCATCCATGTCATATGTTGAATTTTCAAGACCTTCGCTCACAACATTTAGTATATGGGTAATTTGATCAACGTCCAATTTATCCATAGCAGTAACTTTCATGGCTTCATCGAGCAACATAGTCGCGTATTGCACTACAATTGCAGCCATTTCTTCCAAATTTCTAGCAGTCACATTATCTTCCTTGTCACTCATTTTATATCTTCCCTTCGGATGATATGGGCTGGTATAATTATGTACTAGTCCATATCATCTTTTTTGATTTGGTCTAACTTTATTGGGGAGCATCGGGATGATTGGTAGTCGACCGATGCTCTTTTTTTGCGACATCAATAATGCCAACTTGTCGGTGTAAAATATGAGACTCTCCTTGATCATCTATAAACGCTTCAGACTTATGCATAATCTCTGCACCATTCTGCAAAAGTCTAAATGTTGGCCGAGCCTTTTCTAACTGATCCTGCTTTTTCTCATCCAGCAATTTGCTACGCTTTCCTTTCAAGAGATACTCTTTTTTAGGATTTTTAAGTCCCTTACTCGACAAGTAGGCCTTAGCATTGGTGCCTTGTTGCTCATACGGTGCTGCCTCATCATCCTTAGTCATATACTTCGCCATATAACTAACGGCTCTTTGTGGGCCATTATATACGGGATAAAAGTCAGTGAATCCGTAACGCCATCTTGGAAGTAATAACTTAGGTACTGATTTCCCCTGTTCATCAAGAACATTTTTATGGTTTGAATTAGTTAAGAAGAGGGCCTTCCCTTTAGGGGTATAAACTTGTTTAAAAACGGTTGAGGGGGGGAAGTATAAAAGCGCATGCCAATGAATTCTACCTTGTTTGGAGCCATATTCTGCAATGGCCATGTACTTGAAGTCCCCTTGACTCCTTTTTACTGACTTACGCCACTGCATAAAGGCTTCTTTGGCCTCTTGATAGGTATACGCTGCAGTGGGGGCAACTTCAGGAGAAAAGGTTAGGGTGGCCCAGTGGGTCCAAGCATTAGCTAATGCCTTATCAATGAAAGCCTTCCGCTTCCTGATTTTTCGCGCATGAACTAAATCTTCATACTCCTCATCACTAAGCACTCGAGAAATTGCAGGCTTTCCTGTCACCTCATGGAAAATTGTTATCCTTTTTCCATCGGTTGAAGTTTTTCTTTTATACCCTTCCTTCAACTTATAGGGCGTAATCTCCTTCGTTTTGTTGTACGCTTTTAACTCAATGCTTTTCTCAAAGAGCTTAATGGCCTCATCATAGCGAACAGTTTTACCAAGTAGTGGTGTCCAATAGGTAAGCCATACATCTTCGGGTTCTAACTCCTTTCCAGAAGAAATGTCATATCTGGGAGCGACTTCATCACCACGTGAATCGTAATATTTAGGCACACTTGTCACCTCCATTCGTTCTTTTTGAATTTTTGTTCCAAACACCCTCTTATTATCAAGTAGAGCCGCCTTCGGCGGCTCAAGATTGGCGGCTGGTGCCTGCGGCCCTCGCCGCCAATCAATTAGTTGGTGGCGAATCATTTTTTATACGGTCAGTCAGAACTTCATTAGGAGTGCACCCATTAAAGGTGATAAAAGGTGTCTCAAAGGGGCGCGCATGTACCCACCCCAGTCCATCAAGCATGATAATACCTGATCCAACGACTGAAAAATCCACTAGTGGCAGTTGTTCCGCCACCAGATTCATCATGTTATACTCCTGTGGCGTTTGCCGCCCTAAAAGTACCTTCATACTTAGGTTTGAGCGCACTGTAGAGTCATCAAGAAGCTTTGCATCAAAGTGTTGAGCAGAGATAACCAAGTGGATGGAAGATTGACGCGCAACTAAAATGAGTTCGGTTATTGCGTCTAAGATTTCTTGAGTACTGTCCTCTTTCAACTTTGACCAACTCTTAATCTTAGCATTGGCGCGATTAGCAATTTTATTCTTCCGATCGCCTTTTTTTGCGTTTATCATAATTGCGGCCAACTCATCGATGAAGCAGAAAATCGGGTCAAAACCAATATCTACGGCTGTTACGTTTCCCAGATTTTTAGACTTAATAGCGGAAATCCGATCATGCATTTTTGTCACTAACAGTTTAAAGACATTTACCACTTCCTCAGTTGACTGAGCAACATGGACTGAAGTCAGATTGGACAAATCTCCTCCCTTACCGTCCAAAACATAAATTTCACTAGTCATTTTTGCTGCTTCTAAAAGAAGATAGTAAATAAATTGCGTTTTCCCAGCCCCAGTTTTTCCGGTAATCGCCGCATGAGGCTGCTTTTCAAGATTCCAAGCCAAAACATCATTTAGCGGGATTAGACTATTCTCTTTCATATATAATTCGCAGCCTTTCTGGTCTTTTTGTGTAGCGATAACTTGTGTATGCTGGTGTAGTCACAGGTTCCTCGAGTACGTACGTGTTTTTGGGAAAAAGTACTTCGGATAGTCGATGGATAATTTCCGTCTGTGTCCCAATGGAAACCTTTCCTTCCCAATAGAAGACAAAAATAAAGCAATCTTTGCGCTGGTTATAGCAGTACTTTACTGTTGGGAAAAGCAGTTTATCACTGATTGTCACAGACTTGGCATAAACCTCAAATAGCTGATTTATTCGCCATCGATATATGCCAAGCCCTCCAAAGAAGGGCCAAAAATTACCTATAATGCTTAAGCTCCAAAATGCGCATTCTACTAACGTAATCGAAGATGGCTTCCAATCTCTTAGCCATGTGACTATAACTATCAATGTGCCTAGCAGTAGGTCAACGGCCATTAAGTCACCCAAAAATCTGGCATTAGAGAACCTTTTATGGAAAGTATGCCACTTCACTTGACGTACCGCCTCAGTTCATACCGTATCTGCCGAAGATAGTAGGCATCGAAGTGAGTCCCATGCCGGATGACTTTTTTAGCAGTTCGCTTACTACTAATCAACCCAAGCTCTCTTTCAAGAGTCATACCGTTAAGCACCCACCATCTTTCAGAACGGTAACTCCTTATAGCAGAACTAAGATGATCGAGAATTTCTCTTTTTAGCTCATAAGATCTGAGCCAAACTTTACATGTAATCAGCATTTACTTACTCTCCTTTCGTGAAAAGGCCTGAATCGGATCAAGCACCAGTTTGAGTCCATTCCATCCACCGCTTCGTCCAAAGGCTACCCACCGTAAAGCAAGCGACGCATTGGCCGTAGATAAAATTTTGCCCACAAGCTTATCGGACTGTCCAGTAAGCTTTTTCACCATTTCTGGGTCTTGAATTTCAGCAAAAATGGCCGGCATATCGGAAAGTGAAACTCCGACTCGCTCAGCAACCGCGACTACTTTTGTGTCAAGAACTGACAAGGCAATTTTTTCAACCGTCTCCGTCCGCTCCCCATCCACGTACCGGTTCTTTTCCGACGTGGAGATTACCTGTACTTGTGCTGGAATATCTAGATTACTGCTACCAGCATCAAAGCGCATAAGGCCCACTTTTCCCGAAACTAAATTCAATTCTTCCTTTTTTTCCATGATAGTTCTACCTCCAAATTTTTTTATCTAGCAGCTTTGCTTTGCTGTTGATAAGTAAAAGATAGCATGCTATACTGCGATAAGCAATACCATAAAGATACAAATAAACAGGAAACTTTTTAGAAACAAAACGCTTTAAAATCAGCGATAATAATCGATTCTTATTAAAGGTATCTAAATAAACAGACAAAAATCAGGAGGCGTATATTATGGCCAGAGAAAAACTAGCAAAAGTAAAAATTGATGGAAAAACGTATTATACAAGCAGGTACTTTGTCGATCAGATAGAAGTCAGTTTTAAAACTGCTCGCCGGTTTCTCAAGGACTTTCCTGTGGTGAAAGGATCTACAAATCCACGGTTATATACATGGAGAACGATGCAGCATGCCTGTGCTATGTACCTTCACGATCATCCATCTCTACAACTGGAAGATGTTAAGGAAGGAGTTCATACGGAAACGATTGTAGGGCAAAAACGATATGAAAGCGAAATTGTCAATATCGACCAAAAGCGTGCTAATACCGAAGATGCATTTAATGATGAGGTCGCACTGAAATACTTAAATGACGGAATGCCTAATCCTTCTAAACATGAACAAATGATTAAGGATATCGTACGTTCGCGAGAAAAAGAAGAATTTTCAAAAATGACGTTAAAACTGCTACTAGCAATTAATGGGTACTCTTTTGATTTTGATCAGTATGAAAAGGACCTTTATACAGACATCAAAGCAGAAGAAAATCGTCCTACAGATGCTTCTCGAAGCTCTAAGCATCTCATTGCCCGAGAACGCCTAGATAATCCTACCGAGTATCTTTCTACTATTGTTAAACCAAAATAAATAAACCCGCTATCAGTGATCAATAACAAGTTTCCAAATATATTTATATTGGCTTTAATAATCAAAATATATATTTATTATTGATCAAATTAATCATCCCGATTCTATATTGACTAGATTAAATAATGAATATATATTAAGGATGTGGGTAACCTGCGTAATGCAGGATTTTCCCAGTTATGATTCTTCCCTCGCGTATGCGGGGATGTCTCGATAAGTAGTTTTTTATCGATAGACAGAAAATTATGAGAGCAATCATTTTTCAATGATTGATTAGAACCATATGTCCGCGTATGCAGGAATTAAAAACTCCTTGTTATCTTAATTGATAACAAGGAGTTTTGATATATATGTAAGTATTAATGATCTCATCGATCCTGCCCCCCGTGAATCACCATCCGGGTGGCCTGGGCTAAATCTTGAATCGTTCCCATACTTCTAACCTTCTTAATAATCGGTCAGCTGGCTAACCAATTATTGAGGCCTAGTTCACTGACCGTCGTTTGCATGGCCCGTTGTTGGGCCTGATACTGTTCATACGTCAATCCCGACGTAAATTGATGACCTTGATACGGTTGATAACGCCGATATACGTCAAACTGGGTTCCCCGGGCGCTGACTTGAAGTAACACGGTCTTGGCCGTCATGGTCACCGTTTGAAACGCATTGGTGTCGGCTCGTTGTCCAAAGCGATTTGGGCGCCAAATTGGGCGAATTAACACCCGGTTATCAAAGACGAGTTTAGTCAGGGGTAACGCGGTGAGCCATGACCAATCATCGTGTTGTAAGGCCCGACTAACTTCCGGCAACGTGTATCGACCGGCAGTCAAATTGTGACGACCAATCGTTAATACGAAATCATGGGTCTGGGGATTGCTCGCTAATAAACGAATATCGCCCGTTAATTGAATCAAGGTCATATCATCGGGGTACAGCATTAATTCCGTCATCGTCAATCAGTCCTCTTCACTAGATATGTCCAATACTAGGGCCGACGAGTCCTTGGATGAAAACTCGTCGATTCTCGCTAACCGCGAGACGAAGTGATTAAGGTTAGTATACCGGGAATAAAGACGGTGGACAAGCGGGTCTAAGGTTGGTGACTTAAAACGATTGAGAAGATGAAAATCAATCGTTTTACAGAGATTAGTGGGGGTTTGGGGCGGGAACGCCCCATGATAATAGCGATTCGCGTAGGCGAATCGCGGGCCAGAAAAAGATTGGCGATTAAATGCCCAATGACTTGAAAAATTCAAGTTTACTTGAACAAATAATCACCGTGGCCCGGCCCGATACGACTCTGTTAATTGATTCCTGGACTTGTGAAGTGGGTATTTCAGCGTGAAACCTATCGTTATTAGTCATCGAAATTGCGGTCATAGACCATGCCTCCCTTAATCAACGTAGCTACCGTTGCTATTTAAGCTAGTATAGGCTATATCTAGGTGATTTTCAAATCGGTTCGCCCGCATACAGCCCCTATTTAAGGTCATGTAACTAGCATTAAGATGTGGTTGATACACCATTTTGTTAGGGGATTAATTGGGTGACTGGTTCCGCTGAAAGTTAGTCGATGGTTGGTAATTTAAATGAGTTAATCGGCATAATATAAATTAAGCTTCATTTTAAATTGAATGAAGACTAATTTTAACAATAGTCTAACTAGCCTTCAAAATTAATGAACCTCATTATTCAACGAGACCTCCGATTACGTGGTTGATTGGGGGTTTGGGGCAGGATGCCCCATATGTAGCGATTCGCGTAGGCGAATCGCGCGACCAACAACCCAACCAATCATCAATTGGTTGGGTTGTTGATGAATTAATGGAACACATCGTCCACACTTAAATTTCCATTACCATCAGTTGCCGCATTTTGACTGCTATGATAATACCAATTTCGTTGAGCTGCCGTTAATGTGCGGTACCATACATCAAATTCTGGTTGGATATGTTTTCCAGTTTTAGCCGGATATTTTAATTTTAAATCTGTTACTTTGACCCAACCGGCGGCTTTATTCTTGGCATTAGATTTCACATAATAATAAACCATCCAATTACCATGGTGTTTGACTTGAACAAATTTAGTTCGTGTCCATGTTTTTTTCTTATAATTTTTAAGATAATGTGTTACTTTTAATTTGGTATTTTTCTTAGTACCATTAAATTTATAAACTTTTCCCTTAACATTGAAAACTTTATATCGTCGATGTGCAAGATTTTGACTCCAAATCCGATTTACTTCGTACCCTTTGTTATACACAAATGGTGCAATATCAGTTGGTGTTTTCGATGCACTCGCATTTACGACAGGTAAACCCGTACCACCTAACATCAATCCAACACCCATTAAGGCGATAACACTATTCATTTTCTTCATAAGTCATTACTCCCTTTTTCTTCATGTTTTTAGGTGATTTTCCTTCTACTATGTATCTATTCTCACGCTAAGGCGTGGTAGAAGTCAATCTTTCCTGTTACATGATTTAATGGGGGTATGGGGGCGCAGCCTCCATCGGTCGAGGTCGCGCAGCGACCCGGCGCAAAAGGGGTATTGGGGTTTGGGGGTTTACCCCCATGAGAGCCACAGATCCTATTTCTCCGCTAAACCATGTAATTACTTAACATTGTACATAAACACACAAATTAATTATATCTTAACTTGAATCACATGTTAATAAATAATTATATTTTACGGTAAGAGCATAACATTAATGATGTCAATAAGTCAACATTTTGTAAAATTATAGGCTAAAAGTCCCTGTAATCGTTTTTCCTAATCTTATAGGCTTAAGAGAGCGGGAGGCGATCATCAATAATGGAGAAAGACAGCATAGGTAACAAAGTAGCACATCGATTACTTCAACTTAGACAAGCAAACGGGTTGACACAAGAACAACTAGCGGAACGTGCTAATATTGATTCTTCAGTAATTTCTCGCATTGAAAGAGGTTTTCGAACTAACATACGATTAGAAACTCTGGATAAGCTTACAAAGGCCTTAGGCGTTAATTACACAGATTTGTTTACGTTTACGGATGATAAACAAATTCAAAAACGCATTGAAGGGAAATTAGCATTAATCACTGATAAAGAAGCACTTCAAACTCTTGAAAAGTTGATTGACATACTGTCAGAAAAGTAAAAATGTGATTTTTCCTCAAACGGATAAATCACATTTTTTAGTCTCTTCATAATCTTAAAGATATGTCCATTCAATAAATTCATGTGCCCAATTTTGTGCCCTATTCTGCTAATCATTGATAAGCATTGCTTAATATACCTAACTGCACAGATCTACTACAATTTTTCAACTCTCAAAATAGGCAATATAAAAGCCCGCTATAGCAGGCTTTTTTGTCAATTTAAATTCATGTTTTATCTTTATAGTTAGTACGTAGTACCACTCAACCATTGAATGGTACTCATAATTGCCTCCTTAGTTTAGGCCAGGAAATCCTGGTAGAGCCGCCACGCGTCGTCAAAGATCGTCATGGACGGCAGGTAGCTGGCGTTTTCTTCAAGGTACTTGGACAGCGTCTCGAAGTCGGTCTCCTGCTTGGGAAACGCGCTATCGTAAAAGGCGTTGTTGGCAAACGTCGCCACCGGATCATAGCTTTCCGGATTGCGTTGCGTCATTAAAAATTGATAAAACGTTTTGAGCATCCAATGCCTCCTTAATTTTTCGGAATCCGCGCCTGGAACACGAACTTGCCCTTTCCGGACAGGTCGATGGTCTTCGCGGCGTACGAGAGTTTCTTGCCGTTCCCGATGGCCGTCAGGTGCAGGGTCATGGTCTTATGACCGCTGTCCATGGCCACCCACTTGGGCAGCGGGTAATTCTTGGCGACGTAGGTCATCACGAAGCTGACCGGGACCGGTAACGACCCGATGGACAGCTTCTGGGCCGTCAATTTCACGTCGCCGTTTGCCAGGACCGTCGGGTTAAACATCAGCGAAAAGTTGACGTGGGCGCCCAAGACCTCGGTGGACCCCGTCAGCATCGCGTGGTCCGCGACCTGAAAGCGGTACTTCATCGCCTGGTTCTTCAGGGACTTATTGACGTAGTAGTCCGCCAGGGCGTTGACCTGTTGCTTGTTCAGGGTCACGTTGATGTTGGTGCTCTGGGCGGCCGGTTGGGCGGTCGCCGCCACCTTCACCGGTCGGGTCGCGAGAAAGATCGTCACGAGAAATCCCACCACGAGCACCGCGATGAGGGTGATGAAGCCGGTTTTCCACCAGTTCCGCGTTGGGGTCGTTGATTCTGTGTGTCGTTGCATGCAAATTTCCCCCTTATTTCTTTAACCATTGTTGGTGCGCTTGCATCTGTTCGAACAGTTTCTGCGTCATCAGCCGGTACCCCTTGGCGTTCGGGTGGAAATGGTCGGCCGGTGACAGGTAGTTGTTCAGTTCCTTATTGGCGTCGGTCGCCAAGATCTGCTTCTGGAAGGATTCCGTCGACAGCTGGCCGTCGTTACTCTTCTGCGCCGCGCGCTTCAACTTAGCCTGCTGGGTGACCGACCGGAATTGCCCGACTGACAGGTCCCGGTTGATGTCCACCACGTACAGACTCTGGTAGCGTTTGGCGGTCTTGACGGTCACCGCGTTCCAATCATCGACCGCGTTCGTGATCTGGTCGAGATTGGCAAAGTAGACGTAGATCGGATTATAGATGCTGTACAGGAAGATGGGCACCTTGCCGTTATACCGGCGAATGGTACTCAGAAGGCTCTGCAGCTTCTGACCGTACGCCCGTTCCGCCTGGTCCAGTTGCCGGTCCAACCGTGATTGCTGATTAATGGTGACGTTCTTCGTGAGCGTCTGTAATAGGTCGTTGCCCCCCACGGTCAGGGTGATGGCTTGCGCCTGCCGCACCTGTTTTTGCTGCTCGGTGCTGTTGACCAGCCGCTTTTCGATCTGGTCACTGCGGTCACCCGCTAACCCGTAGTTGTGCATGATGACCTTGACTTTATCTTGCTGGTGGACCATCGTCTTGATCCGTCCGGTGTAGCCGCCATGATTCTTCTGGTCCCCGACCCCCTGGGTCAACGAATCCCCCAACGCCACCAGCCGCACGGTCGAGCGGCGGTCGGTCGTGGTGACCGTCGTGGTCTTGAGCGTCCGGGTCCCCGGATGCCAGTACGTCAATACGGCCAATACGGCCACGACCGCGAGTAAGGCCACTCCCAGGACCTTCCCTAACGTCTTAATATTTTTCATCCCAATTTTCCTCTCCGTATAAAGAAAAAGCGGTGACGTCGCCACCCCTTTTCCGTGATTCCGCGTGCTTATTTAGTTGGATCCGTGTAATACATCAACGCGAAGGCGCCCATGCCACCATGGGTCGCAATGATGGGGACCGTCTCTCTGACTAGGACCGGCATCCCCGGTAACAGGATGCTCAGGTGCGACTGGATCTTGTCGATGCTGTCGAAGGCCTCAACGTGGGAAATCCCGATCGCCTTGATGTTCGGTGTCTGCTTGATCTGCTCGTACACCTTATCAAAGTACTTATCGATGGTCTTCATCCCACGGCCCTTGGCCCGAATCTTGAGTTCGCCCCCGGTCACCTGTAAAACGACCTTGATGTTCAGTAACGTCGTTAACATCCCGGCGGCCCGGCCTAGCCGGCCCCCCTTGAGGATGTTCTCCAGGTTGACGATGCCCATGAAGAGCCGGGTGTTGTCCCGGACCTGTTCGGCCCGCGCCAAGATGGCGGCCTTATCCGCACCGGCGGCCGCTAGCTGCGCGGCTTCGATGACCTGAAAGGCCAGGGCTTGGTCGGTGAACTGACTGTCCACGACCGTGACGTCGGTCTTGGACAGGTTCGCCGCCTGTTCGGCCGCGTGGATGGTTCCACTGATGGCCTCCAGCATGGTGAAGCAGATGACACTACTGCCATCGGCGCCCAATTTATCGAAGGTTTCGACGAAGGAACCCAGCGGTGGCTGACTCGTTTTCGGCAGCGTCTTTGCCGTCTTCATTTTATCAATAAACTCTTTGTTAGAAATCGATTCACGTTCGACGTAGATGGTGTCGTCGATCATGACCGTCAACGGCACGATCGTAATGTGATTCTCTTGGATCTGCTGCTCAGTTAACCCAGCAGACGAATCCGTGACGATTTTGATGTTAGCCATGGGGATCCCACTCTTTCTGACCAGAAATTTGGTTTATGCTACAATATACGTAGATGAAACATACGGTAACAGTATAGCAGAATTAGGTAAATTTTTCAGCTGAACCCAAGCAAAACGCTTGAGAAAATAAGGAGGCCATCTCTTGCCAACTACGCGTAGTCGTTCCTATCGCATCGTCAATGAAGTTCTGAATGCCGTGACCCACGGGATTGGGGCCGCGTTAAGCATCGCCGGACTGGTCGTGTCGATCTTACAGGCCGTCGCCAAGGGGGGCGCCCTGCGTATCACGACCTTTGCCATCTATGGCGCCATCATGGTGCTGTTCTACCTCGCGTCGACCCTCTTTCACAGCCTGGTCTTCACCCGGGCCAGCCACGTCTTTCAAATCTTCGATCACTGTGCCATCTACCTGCTGATTGCTGGGACCTATACGCCCTACACCCTGCTGGTCATCAAGGGCGCCCTGGGCTGGACCATGTTCGGCGTCATCTGGGCGATGGCGATTCTGGGCATCGTCTACAAGGCCATTTGGCTGAATCAGCACCAGAAGCTCTCCACCATCATCTACGTGGTGATGGGCTGGATGTGCCTGCTGGGGATGAAACCCCTGTACCTGGGCTTAGGGCCCATCGGCTTTGGCCTGTTGTTCGGTGGCGGCGTGGCCTTCACGGCCGGGGCGGTCCTGTACAGCTTCAAGGGCGTCCCGTTCGGCCACGTCATCTGGCACCTGTTCGTGATGCTGGGGACCGCGCTGATGTACTTCTCCATCCTGCTATACGCCTAGTCTTAGGTGGGTTAGTCTACCACGTTCTCCCGCCAGCGTCACTTAATTACGTGCGTTCCCGACCATTGGGGATGCCTAACCGAAAAATACGAAAACAGGAAGCAACTGCTCACCTTTTCCGAGCGGTCGCTTCCTGTTTTTTGTCAGACTGGTAGGCTATTGGGCGTCGCTTGAACCCGCCGCTTCAGTCGACCCTTTACGCTGAAATTGATCAAATTCGTAATCATACGGGTTCCGCTCATCCCGAACCCCCGGCTGATGGCCGATTCGTTCGAACTGGGTATAGTCGATGGCGGGCATCACGGTATCGCCCGGGAACGTCGCGTGGATCTGGGTACGGTACAGCTGATCCACGTCGGCCGCGAGCCCGCTAAACAGGGTCGCCCCGCCGACCACGAACAGCTTTTCGGCCGCGTGTTCGGCCGCGTATTGCCGCACGGCCGTCAACGAATTGAGCACCGTCACGCCAGCCGGGAAGGCCGACGCCGGACGGTGACTCACCACCACGTTTTGGCGGTTCGGTAGCGGGCGCTTGAACGAGGCGAAGGTCTTGGCCCCCGCAATCACGGTGTGCCCCGTCGTTTGCGTTTTAAAAAAGTGCATGTCGGCCGGCAGGTGCCAGGGCAAGTGACCGTGGTAGCCGATCACGCCGCCCTCACTTTCGGCCCAGAGAAAAATCAGCATCGAACGATTCCTCCTAAACGGCGACGGGCGCCTTAATGGCCGGCGCCGGGTCGTACCCGGTCACCTTGATGTCGTGCATGTCGTAGTCGAAGATACTGGACTTGTCGGGATTCAACCACAGCTGTGGGGCGGCCTTGGGCGTCCGTGCCAACTGGGTCTTGACCTGTTCGATATGGTTGCTGTAGATGTGGGCATCCCCCAGCGTGTGGACGAAGTCGCCCACCTCGAGGCCGACTTCCTTGGCGATCAACGACGTCAGTAACGCGTAACTCGCGATGTTGAACGGCACGCCCAGGAAGATGTCGGCACTGCGTTGATAGAGCTGACAACTGAGCTTGCCATCGTTCACGTAGAACTGGAACAACATGTGACACGGTGGTAACGCCATTGATGGCACGTCGGCGGGATTCCACGCCGAAACAATCATCCGCCGAGAATCGGGGTGGGTCCGCAGCGTCTTGATCACGTTGGCCAGTTGGTCAATGGTCTCCCCGTTGTGCCCCTGCCAGGCCCGCCACTGACTGCCGTACACCAGGCCTAAATCACCGTACTGCTCCGCGAAGGCCGCGTCGTTGACAATCCGGTCACAAAAGAGCTTCTTTTGTTCCTGATACGCTTGGTTAAAGTCGGCGTCCACCAACGACCGCCGCCCAAAGTCGTGCATGTCGGGGCCGTGATAGTCGGGACTCGCTACGTAGCGTTGAAAGGCCCATTCGTCCCAAATGTGGTTGTGGTGCTGCAGCAGGAAACGAATATTGGTATCGCCCCGGAGAAACCATAGCAGTTCGGACTTGATCAGGCCAAACGGCACCTTCTTGGTCGTCAACAACGGGAACCCCTCTTGCAGGTTGAACCGCATCTGGTAACCGAAGAGACTCACCGTCCCGGTCCCGGTGCGGTCGGTCTTGGGGTGTCCCGTTTCCAGCACCGTCCGTGCCAGGTCTAAATATGCATCTTCTAACATGAAAGCTGTTGCCTCCTAATCTTCCGCGTATTCGCTCAAGTATTCCCACCGAGCGACCTTCTGATCCAGCTGGTGATCCAAGTCGTCCAGTTGCTGCTGGAGGTCCGCTAATTTATCGTAGTTGGCCCCGTTTTGATTCATCTCGGCTTGAACGGCGGCCTTCTGGGATTCCAAGCCGTCGATCTCGCCCTCGATGCCTTCCCATTCCTTCTGTTCGGCATAGGTCAGCTTGACCTTTTTCTTTTGGGTTGGCTGAGCGGCCGGTGTTGCCGTCTCCTGTGCCTTGGCCTTAGGTTTCGCCGTCGTCTTCGCCGCCTTGGTCGCCGCTTGTTGGGCCGCCAGGTAGTCGCTAAACTGACCGGAGTACCGGGCGATTTGTCCGTTGCCGTTAAAGATCAGCAACCGGTCGGCCACTTTGTCCAGGAAGTAGCGGTCATGGGAGACCGTGATGACGGTGCCGGCAAATTGGGCGATGTAGTCCTCCAACACGGTCAGTGTACTGATGTCTAAATCGTTGGTCGGTTCGTCCAAAAGGAGCACGTTCGGCTGCTCCATCAGTAGCTTCAGGAGGTACAGCCGGCGTTTTTCACCCCCGGAGAGTTTGCGAATCAGGGTCCCGTGCATGAACCGGGGGAACAGGAATTGTTCCAGCAATTCGGTGACGCTGACGGAGTTCCCCTGCTTATCGGTCACGTTCTGCCCCACTTCGGACAGGTAGTTGATCATGCGTTTATCGTCGGGAATCGGTTCGATCTGTTGGGTGTAGTAGGCCATTTTAACGGTCTCCCCGACGTCGATGATGCCCGAATCGAGGGGCAGTTTCCCGGCAATCACGTTGAGCAGGCTGGACTTTCCCGCACCGTTCTCACCACTGATCCCGATGCGTTCGCCCCCCTGGATCAAGTCACTAAAGTCCTTCAGAATCACGTGGTCGCCCAACTGAAGGTTCGCATCCTTCAGCTCGATGACCTTCTTACCCAGCCGTTGTTGACCCAACGAAATAGCCACGTGCTGCTGAACCTGCCGGGTGCCCTGTTGATTGGCCAGCTCGTGGAACCGGTTGATCCGGGCGTTTTGCTTGGTCGAACGGGCCTTGGCCCCGGCCTTCATCCAAGCCAGTTCCTGTTGGTACAGGCGCTTGGACTTCTGTTCGGCGTCGGCCTCTTGACTGACCCGCTCCGCCTTTTCCTGAACGTAGGCTTGATAGTTGCCGGGATACTGGTACAGCTTCCCGAAGTCTAACTCCCAGATCTGGTTGGCAATCTGGTCCAGGAAGTACCGGTCATGGGTCACGACCAGTAACGCGCCCTTGTAGGTCGCCAGGTACTGCTGCAGCCACGCGATGGAGTCGAAGTCCAGATGGTTGGTCGGTTCGTCCAGCAGTAACAGGTCGGGCGACTGGATCAGGACCTGAGCCAGGCCGACCCGCTTGACCTGCCCCCCGGACAGCGTCTTGATCGATTGCGACAGGTCCGTGATCTTCAGTTGGGTCAGGATCGTCTTCACGTCGCTTTCGGCGGTCCAGGCATCCTCTTCGTTCATCTGGGCCTCGGCGTCCATGTAGCGTTTCTGCGCCTTGGCGTCCTCCGGGTGCTGCCCGTAAGTCGCCAGGGCGTCCTCGTAGCGCCGAATCGTTTTAAAAACGGTCTGGTTCCCGGAGAACACGGCATCCATCACCGTCAAGTCCTCGTCCAGGGCGGGCTTTTGGGTCAGGTAGCCGATCGTGTAGTCCTTGGGGGTGGTCAGGGTGCCCGTCTGATCGTTGGTCACGCCAGCCAGGGTGTTCAGCAGAGACGTCTTTCCGCTCCCGTTGACCCCAATCAACCCGATTCGGTCGTGTTCGTTAATAATAAAGTTTAAATCATCGAAGAGGGTCTTCTCTCCGTAAGTTCGGTGTAGGTGTTCTGCACGTAATGTTTGCATAGGTTATCGTCACTCTCTTATTTCAAATTCGCTAAGGTCAGCGCCTGTTGGATCAACTGATCCCGGTCGTTCGGCAGTTGGCTGGTCACGACCTGGTGTTCCAGTTGGGCCAACAAGTCGCCCAGTTGGGGCCCGGGCTGAATCCCGGCCTGCATCAGGTCCCGCCCGGTCACCGCCAAGGCCTTCTTGGTCTTAATGGGGAGTGCCTGCCAAGCCGCTAACAAAGCCGTCTCCCGGTCCGGTGCGCCTAAGATGACCGCGACACTGTTCGCCACTGGCAGCAGTTGCTCACCACACTGGTAGAGTTGCCAGGCGTCCAGGTCCGCGGTGGCCAAGCTCGTTGCCGCACGGGCCGCCGTCTGAACGGCCGTGATTATCTGGTTCGAGGTCTTCCATTGCTTGAGAAACGGCCCCACCTCGCTTTCTGAAAGGTCAAAGGCCCGCACCAGCAGCGTCCAGGTCGTCGTCTCATCAGGAGTGCCGGTCGTTAACCGGTGACAAACGTCCTTCAAGGCCGCCTCGTGGTCGCTAAACGTGGGACAGTATTGCCACAGTCCGGTCGTTAAAAAGGGCTGTAAGCCACTCTGAGGGGCCTTTCCCGTGAATAGCTTCAACAGCTCGACCTGTGTGCGTTCGACCGCGATTTTCGCCAACAGTTGCGCGTGAGCGGCGATCGCCGCGGCCGTCTCGGGCACGATGGTAAAGTCCAGTTGACTGGCAAAGCGGACGGCCCGCATCATCCGTAAGGCGTCCTCGTGGAACCGTTCCTGGGCATTGCCCACGGCCCGAATTCGTCGCTGCTTGAGGTCCGTTAGCCCGTCGAACAGGTCAATGACCTCCCCGTTTTCGCGCATGGCCAGCGCGTTGATCGTGAAGTCTCGGCGCTTTAAGTCCTCCGCCAGCGACCGCACGAAGGTCACGTGATCCGGCCGTCGAAAGTCGGTATAGGTCGACTCGGACCGGAACGTTGTGGTCTCGTACCCCGTCCCGTGATCGAGAATCATGACCGTCCCGTGTTCAATACCCGTGTCCACGGTGCGTTTGAACAGGTGCTTGATTTCATCGGGATAGGCACTGGTCGCGATGTCCACGTCGTGAATCGCCTTGCCTAAAATCGTGTCCCGGACACTGCCTCCCACGAAGTAGGCCTCGTAGCCTGCCCGTTCGATGGTTTGCAAGACCGGTCGCGCTAATTCAAATTCCTGTGGTAACTGTTCTAATTTCAATGGCGCCGTTCCCTTCTCCCAATTCGTATCGTGATAAACTTCCAGGTTCCAGTTTACCAGATTCACGGGGAGAAATGAATTTTTAAGCGGTGGACCCGCCGACAGTTTCCGCCCGGAAGCCCCCGGAGGTATGCTATGATGGAATAGGTAAGAGACAAGATTAGTTTGAAACATAAACTCCGATTGGAAAACTAGTTAACCTTCTGGTTTTATTTTTGAGAAGCGGGTCAACTAGAGCCCAACCCTCACGTCTCAAGACTTTTATTGATATTGGAGGGGACACAATGACACAAGTTCAAGATGAATCCATCAAGTTGGTCGACCTGGTCATGATTGGGGTTGGCTGTGCGACCATGGCCTTTAGCCTGGTCGTCTTCAACATCGCCAACCACCTGGCCGATGGCGGGATCTCCGGGATCACCCTGATTATCCGGGCCCTGTTCGGCCTCGACCCGGCCTACTCGACCATCCTGATCAACGCACCGTTACTCCTGATTGGGTGGCGTTTTCTAGGAAAACAATCCCTGATCTACACGATTTACGGAACCCTGATGCTGTCCTTATTCTTATGGATCTGGCAACGGGTCCCCATCAGCATCGATTTGCACAACGACTTACTCCTGTCCTCACTGGCCGCCGGCATCGTGGGCGGGAGTGGCTCCGGGCTCCTCTACCGTTACGGCGGGACCACCGGGGGAACGGACATCGTGGCCCGAATCATGGAGCGCTTCCGCGGCGTCCCCATGGGACAAACGTTGCTGTGGTTAGACGTCATCGTTCTTTTGATCTCTCTGGTCTACATCGACGTCCGGCACATGTCCTACACCCTGATTTATTCCTACATCTTCTCGCGAATCGTGAACTTTATGCAGGCCGGGGCCTACGCCGCTCGGGGGCTCATCATCGTCTCTGAACACTACCAGGCCATCACCAACGACATCATGGATCAGATGGAACGGGGCGTCAGCCTGATCACCAGTGAAGGCGGGTATTCTCACCAACCCCGGAAGATGATCTACGTGGTCGTCTCTCCGCATGAATTACACCAGGTCCGGCGCATCATCAACAAGCACGATATCCGCGCGTTCGTTTCGGTCATCAGCGTGACCGAGGCACTGGGTGAAGGGTTCTCGTTCGAGATTCCCCACCACGGGCTGGGCAAGATTTTTCACCGGTGACCCTCTTAGGGGTTTTGGCAGCCGCGGGGTTTGCGGCTGCTTTTTTTGTGAGACTATAAGTTAAAGTAATTTTTGTGTGTGACCTTTAAAAGAAAAAACGGCCCCCCCAGGGTCGCTTCTTCAAGGTTATTCGGTTTGATAGCTTTCCAGCATCAGGGCCATTTCTTCGTCGTCGGGGACCAGTTGCACGTAGGCCTTTAACAACTTCAAGACCTGGTCTCGCGCCCCCTCTTCCCGGTAGAAGTAGATGGCCGGCTTCAAGAAGTCCGGCTGATCCATAAAGAACGGCGCCGCCGCGTCGTAGTCCGCCCGCGCCGCCGAAAAGTCTTCCTGGTGCTCGGCCGTGACCGCCAGGTTCCAGTACAGTTGCGGGTCGGTATTCTGTTCCTGAATGTACGGTTGTACCAGGTCGCGGTTATCGTCCCACCGCTCCTGCTTAACGTACAGGTTGCTCAACTGGATCACGGCACTCAGGTCGTCGTGGTCCAGCTCATGGCCCTTCTTCAGGTACTTCTCGGCCAAGTCCTCGTTGTCCAACCGGGTGGCCACGTGGGCCGCCTGAAGCCACAGCTTCTCGTTGTACTGGTCGACGCCCAGCCCCTCCTGCAGGGCCGTTAACGCCTCCGGTAACCGGTTCTCGGCCTCGAGGGCCTGCCCCAGATACGGGTACAACGACGTGTAGTTCGGGTCGGTCTCCTTCAGCTCGGTAAAGAGCCGAATCGCCGCCGGCCGCTCCTTCAGCTGCAGGTAGGTAAAGGCCGTTTCGAACTTCACATCCGGGGTCATCTCACCCGAGTGAATCTGCTTGAGATACCCAATGGCCTGTTCGAACCGCCCGGCGTTCGCGTAGGCGACCCCCAGCCGTTCGACCAGGTTGACCTTGGACATCTCCGTGGTCCCGGCCGTGATCAGGTCCAGGTACAACGGGATGGCCTTGCGGAATTCCCGCATGGTGAAGTATAACTCGGCCAACGCGAAGGTGATCACCGGTTCGTCGGGCGCCAACTTTTTCGCCGTCAGTAATTTCTGTTCACTGACCTCAAAGAGTTCCTGGGTCTGATAGAGGTCGGCCGCCACCATCAGGGATTCGACGTAGGCCGGCGACGTCGGCTTGACCTGGTTCAGGTAGTTGAGCGCCTCGTCGTCCTTGTCCTCATCGATGGCGATGTCGGCCAGATTGGTCCGGAGCTCGTCTTCCTCCGGATACTTCGTTAATAATTTTTCGTAGATTCGGCGTGATTGGTTCAGAAACCCCAGTGAGTAGAGCTCCTCGGCTAAGCTGAAGAGCGTATCGTCATCGTCGTGCCGGAGCGCCAGGGCGTATTGCCGCTTAAACTCGGCCAATTGCCCCTTTTCCAGTTGATCTAACGCTGTCTGTGCGTAACTCATGTTCTGACCCGCCTCCTGAAAGGTTCATGATTTTTGTGGTAATAAAAAACCAGTCCGGTAAGTACCGTCCTGGCCCTTTATCTATTAAATAGTTGAGATCAATTATTTAACAGCGTCCTTTAAAGCTTTACCTGGCTTGAAGGCAGGTACTTTGCTTGCAGGAATTTGGATTTCTTGTCCAGTTTGTGGGTTACGGCCCTTACGAGCTGCACGTTCACGTACTTCAAAGTTACCAAAGCCGATCAGTTGAACCTTTTCGCCTTTAGCTAACGTTGCTTGGACAGAATCGAAGACTGCGTCAACTGCAGCCGTTGCGTCCTTTTTAGTTAAGCCCGTTGCAGTTGCAACGTCACTAACCAATTGTGCTTTGTTTGCCATTGTGAATTCACCTCCTGAACAGAAGATTAGATGTAGGCCATCTAGTTCATTTTTGAGTGGTCCAAAAATGATGAAACAATTGTGGCAAAACCACATCATTTCTTTATCAAAGATAGCACAGGAAGCCTTATATGACAAGGGATAACGCGATTTTTTAGCAATAAACCGGTAATATCTTGGGATTTTGCTAAATTTCACCCCTGATTCGGTCAAAAGGCTAGTCTCGCGGGCCTGAGAACTACTTCCGGGCCCGTTCGATCAGGTGGAGCGGGGTCCCCTCGAAATCGAAGTGTTCCCGGATCTGATTCTCCAAGAACCGTTCGTACGAGAAGTGCATCATTTGTGGATCGTTCACAAAGACCACGAAGGTCGGCGGGGCCACGGCCACCTGGGTGGCGTAGTAGACCCGCAACCGCTTGCCGTTGTCGGATGGCGTCGGGTTCAAGGCAATCGCGTCCATGATCACGTCGTTTAACGTGGCCGATTGGACCCGCTGGTTGTGGTTCGCCGAGACCCGCTTGATCAACGCTGGCAGCTGGTCCAGCCGTTGACCCGTCTTGGCGGAAACGAACAGGATCGGGGCGTAGCTCAGGTATTGGAACTCCGCTCTGATCAGATTCTGGAAATCGCTCAGGGTGTGGTTGTCCTTCTTTAGGGTGTCCCACTTGTTGACCAAAATGATGATCCCCCGACCCGCTTCATGGGCGTAACCAGCGACCCGTTTGTCTTGCTCCCGAATGCCTTCCTCGGCGTTCATGACCATCAAGACCACGTCGGAGTCGTCAATGGCCCGCATGGCCCGCATGACGCTGTACCGCTCGGTGTTTTCGTAGACCTTGCCCCGTTTCCGGATACCGGCCGTATCGACCATGGTAAAGTCAGTCCCGTCGGCCGTGAACTTGGTATCGATCGCGTCCCGCGTGGTACCGGCGATGTTCGACACGATGACCCGGTCTTCCCCCAGTAAGGCGTTGACCAGCGACGATTTCCCGACGTTCGGCCGGCCGATCAGGCTGAACCGAATGGAATCGTCCTGCGGTCGGCCGTCCTTGGCCGGGAACTCCTTGATCACGGCATCCAACAGGTCCCCGAGGCCCAACCCGTGGACCCCCGAAACGGGATACGGATCGCCGAAGCCCAGCCCGTAAAAGTCATAGACCGTTTCCCGCAATTCGGGGTTATCGGCCTTATTGACGGCTAATACAACCGGCTTCTTCGACCGGTACAGGATCTTCGCGACCTTCTCATCGGCATCGGTGATTCCTTCGGGTGCACTGACCAGAAAGATGATCACGTCCGCCTCATCAATGGCGATTTCGGCTTGCTGGGTGATTTGGCTGAGGAACGGTTCGTCCCCCATGTCAATTCCCCCGGTATCAATCATTCGGAATTCCGTCCCCAACCACTCAGCGGGCGCGTAAATTCGGTCACGCGTAACGCCGGGCGTATCTTCGACGATGGAAATCCGTTCACCGGCGATCCGGTTGAACAGGGTCGATTTCCCCACGTTTGGCCGCCCAACAATTGCAACAACAGGATAAGCCATCGCAAATCCCTCCTTTTTTATGACATAAGTTATTGATTTCAAAAAGAGGTCCAGAACGCAACCCACTAACAGTTCCGCTCTAGACCCCTTTAAACCGACTTAATTAGTCGTTGTTGTTTTCCTGGTTTTCGATATCCTTTTTCAGGCTGTCCCCGATCAGGTCACCTAAAGAGAAGCCGGTGCTTTCTTCTGGGGCGTTAGCCGTTGAAGTTTCTGCGGCGTTCCGGTTGTTACGACGGGAACGGTTAGCAGAACCACCGTTGTTGCGACTCCGACTCCGGTTAGCATTGCTGTTACCTTCGTTGTCGTCAGCAGATTGTGGCTTTTCTTCCAGGGCCTTGATGGACAATGCCAAACGGTGATCGTCTGGACGAACATCTAAGACCTTCACCTTGATCTCTTGACCAACCTTCAAGACGTCAGCTGGCGTCGCAATGTGTTGGTGAGAAATTTGGGAAATGTGAACCAGACCTTCAACGCCTGGGAAGACTTCAACAAAGGCCCCAAAGCTGGTCAACCGCTTAACGGTCCCATCTAAGACGCTGCCTTGCGGTGCCTTTTCTTCGATCCCATCCCAAGGTTCTGGTAAGGTTTGCTTGATGGACAGGGAAATCCGGTCACGTTCTGGATCAACGGATAAGACCTTGACCTTCACGTCTTGGCCAACCTTCAGAACGTCACTAGGCTTTTCAACCCGTTCGTAAGCAATTTCAGAAACGTGAACCAAGCCGTCCACGCCACCGAGGTCAACGAAGGCCCCGAAGTTCGTCAAACGAGCAACCTTGCCTTCAACCGTGTCACCAGCTTGCAGCTTGGACATGATTTCTTCCCGTTGAGCGGCCCGTTGCTTTTCAACGATAGCCCGGTGGGACAAGATCAGACGGTTTTCGCTAGGTTCGATTTCCACGATCTTGAATTCAAGGGTTTGGCCCTTGAATTGCGATAAGTCTTCAACGAAGTGGTCGGAAACCATGGATGCTGGGACAAAGCCCCGGACACCGGCATCAACGACCAAACCACCCTTAACCACTTGGGTAACGGGTGCGGTCAACGTGTGGCCAGCTTCGAATTCTTTTTGAATGTCGTCCCAAACCTTACGGGCTTCCAAACGACGTTGTGAGAGCAGGTAGCTCCCGCCTTCTTTATCGTTACCGATACGTGAAATTACGACGAGGTCTAAGACGTCCCCGACTTTAATTACTGATTTAATATCATCAACTGGCTTGGCGGAAAGTTCCTTCTTGGGAACGACCCCTTCAATTCCAGTTTCACCGATCCCAACGATTGCTTGTTGGTCATCGTCGATGGCTAAGATTTCACCCTTAACGACATCGCCAACCTTCACGTTGTCCACGTTGTTCAACGCGTCCAGCAAATCGTTGTTATCATTGTTTTGACTCGTGCCATTTTCACTCATGCGAATATTTCCTCCTTGCGACAACTCTAAACACCATTTTATCTGATTATTGTGATAAAAGCTAGTAAAATGCCTATTTCTCTTGCAATTCTTTTTCACGAATGATTTCAGCAATCTTATCCGCGACCTGGTCGATCGACAGCGACGTGGTATCCAACCGAATCGCATCGGCCGCCTGGGTCAACGGGGAGACCTTCCGGGTGGAATCCTTGCGATCCCGTTCCTCGATCTCGTGCTTCAACGTTGCCAAGGGCGTATGGATCCCCTTAGCGGCGTTGTCCTTTAACCGGCGTTGGGCCCGTTCGTCCACGCTCGCGACCAGGAAGATCTTGACCTCGGCGTGCGGCAATACAGTGGAGCCGATGTCCCGGCCGTCCATGACGATGCCACCCGCATCGGCGATCTGCCGCTGCCGGGCGGTCAATTCCGTCCGAATCGCAGGCAACGCCGACACCTGGGAGACGTTATTGGTCACGTCGGGTTGCCGAATCGCGAGGGTGACTTCCGTGTCGTCCACGAAGACCTTTTGGACCGGGGTCCCCGGCTCAAAGCGAATCGTAATCGCATCTAGTAGTTGCTTAATGGTGGCCTCGTCCCCCAGGTCAGCGCCCGCTTGGAGCGCCTTCCACGTGATGGCCCGGTACATAGCACCCGTATCACAGTAGATGTAGTTGAACCGTTGTGCCACAATCTTCGCGACCGTACTCTTGCCGGCCGATGCTGGGCCGTCGATGGCGACCTGTAACCCTTGCTTATCCATGCTGTATCGAACTCCCTATTTAAAAATTCTGTGATTGACCCGTTAACGAATCCGCAACCGCTGTCCCGGATGAACGGTCGCCCCGGAGGACAACCCGTTCAGCTCCAGCAGCTTTTGTTCCGAGATGCCCGCGTTCGTAGCGACCCGGTAGACCCCTTGGCCGGACTCGACCGTCGTGTACTTAGCCCCGGCCGTGGAACTGCTGCTACTGCTGGTGGCGCTGCTACTGCTAGCCGTACTACTGGTCGTCGAATCGGTTGTAGCCGAAGAACTGCTAGCCGCCGTTTCCGTCGAGCTAGCAGTCGTTGTGGCCGTCGTCGAGGACTTTTTAGACTGACTCGACGTCGTCGTCTTCTTGGTCTTGTGCTGAGGCTTCTTGCTCGTCGCCGCTTTCTTCGACGAACTAGATGAGCTCGCGGCCACCTTCTCCGTGTTCTGTGGACGGTTGACCGAGCTCTGCCGTGCGAGGCCGTAAACCAGTGAAGCCGCCGCAATGACGATAATGATGGCGACCAGGATCACCGTGACCATGGTATTGCTATGGTTTTGCCGCCGCATCTTGGTCCGCGACAAGTTCCCTTGATCATCCCGATCATCGGCGAACGATTGCTCCCATGGTCGCGACGTTTCTTCCTTTGTCGTGTGCTCATCACGCTTCTGACTCATCTTGCTAACCTCCCTGAAAAACTTCCAACTAATTGTACCATACACAATCGGTGAATTCCTTAATTATTCAATAAAATAGTCGGGTCAGCTGTTGGCGCCAATCCCGGGCGGGCGCCGGTGTCGGGGCCACGACTGAGCGCTTCAGCCCCAGGGCGGCCAGGTCCAGGGGCTGGCCGGCCGGCGCGCAACAGGTCGCCTGGTGCGCCGGTGCGGACTCATCGAAGGCCGTCAGCCAGGTCGCCCGTAAACACGTCGTGGTGTGCACGTAGGCCACCATTCGGGCCAGCGCCTGGGCCCGCTCCCGTTCGCGCCGGGCGAAAAGGTCGCTGACCGCTTGTTCGGAGATCCCGTGCGCCCGGTAAAATTGCAGTAAGGCGATGCCCGGTTCTGCCGGGTCGAAATGACTGGGCTGCTGATAGAAGCGCTGAATCGTGACGTCGTCCGGCCGGTTGGCCTGGTTCAGCGCTTGGGGCAAACGTTCATCCCCCGCGGCGTACAGCAGAATGGCCACGCTGGGTTGACCGTCCCGACCGGCCCGCCCCATCTCCTGGGCGTAACTCCCCAGGTCGGCCGGTAAATGGTAGTGGATCACGTAGCGAATATCGTTCTTATCGATCCCCATGCCGAACGCGCTGGTCGCGCAGATGACGGCCAAGTCTCCCTGCATAAACTGTTGCTGGATCTTGAAGCGATCCTCGCTCGCCAGGCCCGCGTGGTACGCGGCGACGGGCAGTCCCGTCTGGTCGCGCAACCACGTCGCCGTTTCACTGGCCAATTGCTTGCTGGAAAAATAAACGACCCCGGGGCCCTGAAGCTGGGTGACCAGCTCGAGGAGTCGGGCCTGCTTCTCCGCATCGTTGGCGACCGCCTCCACGTCCAAGAAGATGTTCGGACGGTCGACCGTTTCCGCCACGACCTGGGGGTGGACCCGGAGCTGCTTACTGATCTCGTGCCGGGTCGCGTGGTCGGCCGTCGCCGTCAGTAACAGGGTCAACGGCGCGTGTAATTTCGCTCGAATCGCCCCCAATAAGAGGTACTCGGGGCGAAAGTCCGGCCCCCACTGAACGATACAGTGGGCCTCGTCGATGACGAACAGGCTGATTGGGACCTGCTGCAGGCGCGTCAACACCGGCGCTTGCGCCAACATCTCCGGGGATAGGAACAAGAAACGGTAATCCCCCAGGTGCTGCAGGATGGCCTGCCGTTCCCCGTAGCTGGTCAGCGACGTGATGGCCGCCACGTGTCGAAACCCCGCCACGTGCATCCGGTCGACCTGATCGTTCATCAGGGCCAGTAAGGGCGAGACGATGACCACGCACCCCGGATGCCGGTAACCATATAGTTGATAGATCAGGGTCTTCCCCGCACCGGTGGGCAACACGGCCAGGGTGTCTTGCCCGGCCTCCAGGGCCGTTAGCGCGGCGCGTTGGCCCGTGCGAAAGGTCGTAAACCCGAATAACTGTTGTAAACTCGTTTCCAATGGGACCACTTAGTCCACCCCCCGCTTATGTTGCCAAATCGCCAATAGCCGAAACGTGAAAAAGTCGTAGCGCTCCTGAAGCTCGGCGGGCAACGCCGTATACTCCCAGTCGTCGATGGTCTGGGGCAACGCCGCCAGCAGCGCTTGGCGGGCGGCGGCCGGAATCAGCCGGTCGTACGGTAAAGCCGTCGGCGGCAGCATGATGGCCGCCTCGAGCAGGTGCTCCCGGACCGTGCTGGGCTTGATGTGCCGTTCAGCGGCCACCCGGTCCAGGGGCGTCCCGGTCATTACCGTGGCCAGGGTGGCCTGCGCGCTGCGGGTGACCGGCGACTGCCAGGTCGGCGCCAACAGGGGGGCCAAGACGTGGTGCGGGTCGCGGGCCGCCTGGGCAACGGCCACGACCGCCGTGACGTGCATCAGATACGCCTCCCAGGACGTGATGGCAAACTGATCCGCCAATTGTTGGGTCGTTTGCCCCGGCTGCTGGTAGCCCGTGAGCCCCGCCGTCGTGACCGCCGCAACGGTCGGGGGGAGCGTCGCTAAGGTCGCCGTCAGTGCCGCGGCTACTTGCGCCGGGAGCGCCGGGTCACGAACCTGATAAAACCACCGCCGCACGGTCTGCCGGGTCGCTTGGTCAACGGCCAGCGGGTAGTAGCGGTTCGTCTGGTGGGCGTATTCCGAGGTCACCTGAATCGCGAGCAACAAGCGCTGCCGGGCCACGTTCAGGTCCAGTAACGGCCAGGCGGTTACGTCGCCCGGCTGGTAGTACGGGCGCTGATCACGCGCGTGCACCCCGGCACTGGTCAGACGCAGTTGGGGCTGTTCATCCGAGCCCCACTGCGCCCAGCCGTTCGCCACCACCGTGTGTGCAACGGCGTCCAACCCGCCCCGCGGCAGGTGTTTGTTCAAGTCTAATAAGTACAGCAGGTCGTACCGGAGTCCCCAGTAGAGGGTCGACACCGTCCGGCGACCCCGTAAGAGATTCTCAATGACCCGGAGTCGGCGAGCCTGCTGGTCACTCAGTAATTGTAATAAGTCTGCTGGTTCCACGACCAAGTCCTCCTCGCCAGATATACCGTTAGTTTACCATAAAAGAAAACGGGACCCCGTCACCGGCGGCCCCGTTTCTCAAGTTTAGCATAATTGTTTTAATGGTCTCAGACCTGCCGGTGCTTGGCGATCCACCCACTCATGCGCCGACTCAAGAGAATGTACAGACCTCCCAGGACCAGCCCCTTGATCAGGTTAAAGGGAATCACCCCGAGCAGGATCAGTTGGTTGACCGGTAACCCCAGCGACATCCCCCAGACCTTCAGGTAGAGCGGCGTGATGACGCCCCAATTGGCCAACGACAGGATCACCGTCAAGCTGGCCGTCCCGACCAGAATGGCGCCGACCTGCCGGCTCAGCTTAGTCGGTTGCCCCTTCAAGACCCAGTGAATCGGTAAAATATAAGCCACGTCCGCGATGAAGGCCGTTAAGATTCCGATGAAGTTGACCACGTCGAGTCCGGTCGATACGAAGTACAGCAGTTCCTTCACGGCGGCAATCAAGATGGCGCCCCCGGGGCCAAACAGCCCCATTCCCAACAAAACGACCAAGTCGCTCAAGTCGAGCTTCATGTACGGAACGATGGGAATGATGGGGAGTGACACAAACATCAACACGTAAGCCACCCCGGCAAAGAGTGCCATCTCCACCATTGAACGCACGCTGATTCCCTGTTGCCGATTTTCCATAAGTTGTTCCTCCTAGCGGCCATCTCGCGACGACACCAAAAAAGGTCCCGCCGCAGAAGGGCAAGACCTTGGATTTACGTAGGGTTACGCAAAAAGCAACGTCTCATCTTCTGCCTACCAGACTATACTGTCGGTCCCGGAGTCACACCGGGTCAACCGCTCACGCGGGTCGCGGACTTTTACCGCCGGTCGGGAATCGCACCCTGCCCTGAAGATGAACCATAAATTTTTTTGTACACTCACAATATACTAACTTTTAGTAAGATTGTCAATTATCCCACTAGGATAAACCGGTCAACCGCCGGAGTTCCTTGACCTCTTCCGGTTTCAGATTCCGGGCATCCCCGGTCTGTAAGCCCTTCAGGGTCAAGAAACCGTACTGCTCCCGCTTCAGCTTCTCGACGGGACAGCCCACGGCCGCCAACATCTTCTTGACCTCGTGATTCTTTCCCTCATGCAGGGTCAACTGCACGATGGCCGTTTGCTTCTTATGATCGGTGCTCAAGAGCTTGAGCTTAGCCGGTGCATAGGCTTCGCCGTCGACCGTGATCCCGCGTCGCAGCTGGCGCATCGCGTCGTTGCTAGGAATCCCCGTGACCCGTGCCACGTAAGTCTTCTCGACCTCGTACTTGGGGTGGGTCAACCGGTTCGCCAGCTCACCGTCGTTGGTCAGCAGCAGGAGACCCGACGTGTCATAGTCCAACCGGCCCACGGGATACACGCGTTGCTTCACGTCCTCGACCAGGTCGACCACCGTTTTGCGGCCCTTCTCATCGTTGGCCGTCGAGATCACGCCCCGCGGCTTGTAGAGCAGGATGTACGCCGGCGCCTCACTCGAGATCGGGACGTTGTCCACGGAAATCTCGTCGTGGACCCCGACCTTGGTTCCCAGTTCGGTCACGACCGCCCCGTTGACCCGAATGTGACCACTCGTGATCATTTTTTCGGCTTGGCGGCGTGATGCGACCCCGGCGTGTGCCAGGACCTTTTGTAATCGTTCCATCGTTAAGGTTCATCTCCTGATTGGTTAAGTTGTTGGTTGAAGGCCTGCAAGAACAGGTCCCCGTCATCAGCGGCGTCTTCCGAATTCGGCACCGCCGCGTCCGGCAAGGGCGGCAGGTCACTCAACTGCTGCAGACCGAAGTAGTCCAAGAAGTAGGCACTGGTCCGATACAGCTTCGGCCGGCCGGGCTCGTCTAAGCGCCCCGCCGCCTCGATCAGCCGCCGCAACACCAGTTTTTGGACCGTCGAGGCACTCTGCACGCCCCGAATCTCATCGACCTCGATACGGGTGATGGGTTGGCGGTACGCGATGATTGCCAGGACCTCCAGGGAGGCCGGGGACAACGTCGTGCTCAACGGGCTTTCAAAGTAGCGCTGCACGACCTCGCTGGCGGCCTCCTTGGTCACCAGCCGGTAGGTCGTATCGTTGACCATCAATTCGAGGGCGCAGTCCGCATCGGCCGCGTACTTCTGGGCCAGGCGTTCCAGCGTCGCCAGCACGGCCGGCTTCATCAGCCCGGTTACCGTGGCCAGGTCCGCGACCGTCATGCCCTCATCACCGCTCACGAAGAGCAGGCTTTCAATCTGTGCGAGTGGCGTCATCACCAACGGCCCCCTTTCCCAGTGCGTTGATCCGCAGCGGCACCAACCGGCTGGCCTGATGCAGGGCGATGCGGTGCTGCTTGGCCAACTCCAAAACGGCTAAAAAGGTCGTGACGACCTCGTCCAACCGCGGGGCGGCGCCAAACAGGTGCTCAAACGTCACCGGGTGCTTAGTCAACCGGTGGAGCACCGCCTGCATCTGGTCCTTAATGGTGTAGCGTTCCGACGTCACCGTCTGGGTCACCGGTTGGGCCACCGTTGCCCGGTGGACCAACTTGACCAGTGCCGCCTGCAGGGCGTCGACCGTCACGCCGGGCGCCACGGTCAGCGGCGTATCGCTGGGAACCGGCATGGCCGCCCGCGTGAAGTGCTGCTGCCGTTCCTGGGCCCGTTGCTTCAGGACCTGGGCCGCCTGCTGGTACCGTTGGTATTCCAGCAGCTGGTTGACCAGGTCTTCCCGCGGATCGGTGGGCGCTTCGTCATCCACCGGGGCCACGGTTTGCGGGGTCGGCAACAGCATTTTAGCCTTAATGGCCATCAGGTTGGCGGCCATGACAAAGTATTCCCCCGCGATGTCGAGCCGCAACGTCTGCATCTGGTGCAGGTAGTCCAGGTACTGTGCGGTGATCGTGGAGATGCGGATATCGTAAATATCCATCTCGTTGGTTTTAATCAAATGTAATAACAAGTCTAGCGGTCCTTCAAAGTCACTGACCTGAATCAGTGGCTGGCCGTTCAACGTGGTCTTGTCCATGATGATACTCCCAGTCTGCAATAATCTTGGCGTTCGCCAGGGTGCCCATCACCCGGTGGTGGGGCACGGTCGCGGCTAACTCATCCAGCATCTGCCAGGTGTTCGCCGTGGTTTGCTTATCGGGAATCAACGACAAGAGGCGGACCACAACGTAGGTCCCCTGTTGCTCCGTCCCCAACACGCCGGCAAAGTCGGCGTGCTGATCCTTCCACAGATAAAGCGTTCGATCGGGGCCGCCCTGATACCAGGTAAGTTCCCGTTGCAGGCGTTCCCAATCCTTATAACTTGGGAGGAGACTCAAAATGCCCATCGCAATTTTTTGGTAATCACTGCGATACTTTAATAACATAGCTGTCCTCCGTTTTAGCGTTCATTACTGTACCACACTTCCGCGGTTGGTGCCAACCGGCCCTAAGCCCGGGGGTGGTACCGATCGTAGACCGCCGTTAAGCGTTTCTTCGAAATGTGGGTGTAGATCTGCGTCGTGGTGATATCGGCGTGGCCCAGCAGTTCCTGAACGACCCGCAGATCGGCGCCGTTTTCCAGGATGTGGGTGGCGAAGGAGTGGCGCAACGTATGAGGCGTCACGTCCTTTTGGATATCCGCCAGGGCCACGTAGTGCTTGATCTTCTGCCAAATGGCTTGGCGCGTCAGCCCCCCACCGTGGGCGTTCAAAAACAGGTAGGGACTGGTCCGCTGCTTCAAGAGCACGGGCCGGCTGGTCTGCAGGTACCGCTGGATCCAGTCACTCGCCACGTCGCCGATCGGCACGATGCGCTCCTTGTCACCCTTCCCCAGGGTCTGGATCAACCCCATCTCCAGGTGCAGGTCGACGAGCTTCAGGTGCACCAGCTCACTGACCCGCAGGCCGGTCGCGTACAGGACCTCGAGCATCGCCCGGTCGCGGATGCCGTACTTATCGCTGGTATCCGGGGTCGTCAATAAGCGGTCGACCTCGGCCACCGTCAGCACCGCCGGTAAATGTTCGGCGTGCTTGGGGGCGGCCACGTTAGCCATCGGATTGATCGTCAGTTGGTGGGTCTGCATCAGGTAGCGGTACAACTTCCGCAATGCCGAAACGGCGTGGATGACCGAGTTACGGGCCTTGCCCTGCTGGGTCAGCGCCGCCAGGTAGTTCATGATGGTAACCCGGTCGACCTGGCGAAAGTCGCTCAGGTGCTGGGCCTGCAGGTAGGCCGCAAAGGTCTGGACCTCCTGGCGATAACTGGCCACCGAATTCGGTGCCAGCCCCTGTTCGACCGTCAAATAGTGGGCGAAGTCCGCCGTGGTATTCTCTAAAACCGTCATCCTCAGCGCCCCTTTCACCACTTACTGAGCATCGTTAGCAGCGGCGAAGCCTAAGCCTCATCCGCTGGTGTGCTTGGGTCATCCGGCGTCACCGGCACCAACCACAAAGCGCCATCGTGTTGCGTGATTCGCCGGGCCTTCAATAGGTGCCCCACGGCCCGCTTGAACTGGCCCTTGCTGATCCCGAAGTAGGCCTTGATGGCCGCCGGTGAACTCTTATCGCTGAATTCCAGATGACCGTCCTGACTGTGTTCCAGGGCCGCCAAGAGCATGGCGGCGTCATCGTCGATGGCCTCGTAGGCCCGGGGCTTCAGGGATAAGTTCAAGGTCCCCTCATCGTTGACCCCGATCACCCGCGCGGTCAGCTGTTCGCCCAAGCGGGGTTCGCGTTCCCGTTCGCTGGGGTGAATGAATCCGAGTTCAAAGTGCTCGGTCATGACCCGGGTCCCGACCAGTTTCAGTTGAAAGACGGTCGCCGTCACGTTCGCGTTTTGCATGTGTTTGTTGGCCGGTTGCGCGATGGCCTGGAAGATGTCCATGTCGGCTGGCACGCCCCATAACCGGTGCTTGGCGTCCTCCCGCAGGGTCACCAACAGGCGATCGCCCTTTTGGGGCCAGAGTTCCATCATGTCTGGGAGGTCATCCAACGAGACCACCACGTCCTTGTCGGGCAGTCCGATATTGACGAAGACCCCGAGTTGCCGTTGGTTCCGAACCACGGTGCCCCACCCGTAATGGTCGACCTGCGCGTCCGGTGCGTTCCGGGTCATCGCCATCTGATGGTCCTCGTTCTCATAGGTGAAGCCCCGGAAGTTCGAGCCCAGGTGCAGGGGCTTCTTGATCTCGGACTTGCTCAGTCGGAAGGTCGTTCCCGCGACCTGCACGAAGTAGTCCTCTTCATTTTCATCGGTTACCTTACCCGCCACGATGCGGCCTAATACATTTTCCATAGTCTCCTCGATTCTACCGGGAGTTGCCCCGGTCGCCGTTCCACTGGTTTACCTGATAAGTTTGAGAGCCGCCGCCTGACGCCGTGAATGCACGTCAGCAAACCGTTTTTACTCCCACTCTCATCGGTAGCGTCTTACTTATCATTTTACACGGAAACCCACCAACTAGCGAGCCTTTCCAGCAAAAAAGCGGCCCCACCGTAGTGGACCCGCTTTTCGTTTATCTAAATTTTAACGCTTAGAGGGCGTTGGAAGCACCGTGGTAAACGATTCCCCGCCGTGAGTCGACCGTAATCAATTCACCATCAGAAATCTTTTCACTGGCACCAACGGCACCCACGATAACTGGAATCCCCATGGAAATTCCAACAACCGCAGCGTGAGAAGTCAAGCCGCCGTTTTCAACGATCACGGCACTGGACTTTTCGATGGCTGGCAAGTAGTCCTTGTCAGTGTTCTTGGCAATTAAGATGCTGCCTTCCGTTACCTTCGCGTTTGCGTCAGCAGCGGTGTTGGCAATCACAGCCTTGCCAATAACGGTGTCGTCACCGACCCCTTGGCCTTGAACGAGCTTGGAACCGATCAATTGGATCTTCATCAAGTTCGTGGTCCCGCGTTCGCCGACTGGCACACCAGCGGTGATCAAGATCAAGTCGCCTTCCTTAGCTAAGCCCGTTTCAACAGCCTTGGCAGCTGCTAAGTCGAACATGGCGTCGGTGTTGGCTGGCTTTTCGGTCACGATTGGGTAAACACCCCAGTTAACCATCAAACCACGACGAGTCCGGTCATCAAAGGTAACGGCCAGGATGTCGGCGTTTGGACGGTACTTGGAGATCATCTTAGCGGTGTAGCCAGATTCAGTGGCTGCCACGATGGTCTTAACACCCAATTGGTTGGCAACCCGGGCAACGGAAGCACCGATTGATTCCGTTACGTCACCGTTGTCGAAGTCTAAGTTGTCACGACCGAAGTCCTTCAAAGCATTTTCAGCCTTGATGTCGATCCGGTTCATGGTTGAAACGGCTTCAACTGGGTATTCACCGTTAGCACTTTCACCAGAAAGCATGGTTGCGTCGGTCCCATCGAAGACGGCGTTCGCAACGTCAGATGCTTCGGCACGGGTAGGACGTGGGTTTTCTTGCATGGAGTCCAACATTTGGGTCGCCGTAATCACTGGCTTACCTAAAATGTTGCACTTCTTGATCAAAGCCTTTTGAACCAAAGGCACGTTTTCCGTTGGGATTTCAACACCCATGTCACCACGAGCGACCATTAACCCATCGGAAACCTTGATGATGTCATCAAAGTTGTCGATACCTTCTTGGGATTCGATCTTAGGGAAGATTTGCACGTGTTCCATGTGCTTTTCTTCGAGGAGTTCACGAATGTCCATCACGTCTTGTGGCTTCCGAACGAAGGAAGCGGCGATGAAGTTGATTTCGTGGTCCAGACCGAAACGAATGTCGTCGGAGTCCTTTTCAGTGATCCCAGGTAAGTTGATGGAAACGCCAGGAGCGTTAACACCCTTACGGGAACCTAAGACACCATCGTTTTGGGCGGTCACAACTAATTCCTTGGTTGCATCGTCCTTCTTGTCAACTACCGTGTCCAACAGACCATCATCGAATAAGACGTGGCCGCCTTCGTGAACGTCGTCGTACAAGCCAGGGTAAGTGACCGCGATCTTTTCCTTGGTCCCTTCGATGGAAGCATCCATGGAGATCCGGAATTGATCACCGGTGTTGAACGTCAACTTGCCGCCTTGTTGAACGGTCGTCCGGATTTCGGCACCCTTCGTATCCAACATGATACCAACCGTCTTACCGGTAATCTTTTCCGCCTTGTGGACGTTTTCCAAACGGCCAAGGTGTTCTTCGTGATCACCATGTGAGAAGTTGAACCGGAAAATGTTAGCGCCGGCTTCGATCAACTTAACAATCGTATCAACGTCAGTACTTGCAGGACCAAGGGTACTTACGATCTTGGTTTTCTTCATTAGAAAAATCTCTCCTTTAGAATTGGCACGAAACACGACCCACCGAAAATTCGGCAAGCCAAAACTTCGGCACAAATTTGATTCCAAAAGTATTTTAGCACTTTTAAAAATTTATGTCTGCTATGTTTGTCGAATTTTGGGGAGTTTGTTCTCGAATTCCCAAAGTAAGCGTTTTCTGTAACCTTTTTCATCCCCGGTCGGCTTTTTTGTTAACTAATTTCTAATGTTAACGGTACGTTTTAATCAATTGGTGTGGACTGAAGTGACGTGGTCGGAATCGAAAAACCGAGTTCGGCGATATCCTGATCGAAGGTCTTCACCGTATCGATTGAAACCTGAAATGCGTCCTTCCCGAACTTACTGAGCTTCCCCAAAATCTTGGGCGGCACGGTAATAATGTCGCAGCCCATTCGGTCGGCCTGCACAATGTTAAAAACTTCACGGGTGCTGGCCCAGAGGAGCTCGACCCCGGCCTTGGTGTGACACAGGTCGGCCGCCTGGCGCATCAGGGGTAACGGATCCACGCCGGTATCCGCGATACGGCCCGCGAAGACGGAGACGATGCCGCCGACCGCGGGGTCTAACGCGTCCACGGCCTGCTTGACCTGCGTCAGCGTGGTGATCGCCGTGACGTTGACCTGGACCCCGGCCTGCGACAGCTTGCTGATGACCGCCGTGTTGTCCTCACCGGTCGCCCGGATAATGGGCACCTTCACGGCCACGTGCTGGCCCAGGTGTGACAGGACCAGCGCTTCCTTGAGCATCTGCTCGGGCTGGTTCGCAAAGACCTCAAAGCTGATCGATTGATCCGGGAACGTCGCGACCGCCTCGCGGGCAAAGGCCAGGTAATCGGTGATTCCCGCCGCCTTCATCAGACTGGGGTTGGTGGTAAAGCCCTGGACCAATCCTTGGGCTGCGACCTGCTTCATGGCGGACAGTTCCGCCCCATCGGAATAAACCTTCACGTTCAATTGCATAAAAAAGACCTCCAGATTAAGTAATATCGCTCATTGGTATATATAATACTAGAGCCGATATAAATAGTCTAGAGGCATTTTTGAAATAATTGGTCTATCCATGTTTAAAAACGACGTTGCCCGTCCCCATCAGCTGTTCGAGCAACGGCTGGAGCCGCTCATCGGCCGGTAGCCATTGCTGCTGGGGCAAGACCCGCTTCTGGTCCGTTTGCGGCTGGTACACGATGACCGGGACGGGACCCGGGTGCTGGGTCAGAAATTGGGCCAGGCTCTGGGCGATGGCCCGACTGTCATGGTCGCCATCGACCCGCACGAACCACCGGTCACCGGCGGGTAACGTGGTCGGCGCCGGCGCCATCTCCAGCTGGTCGGCAACGACCTGTAAGCCGCGGTCCCGCTCGACCTTGCCCCGCAGCACCACGACCTGGTCCGTCTTGAGCCAGTCGGCCGCGCGGCGGTACTGGTTCGGAAAGACGGTGACCCGCACCTCGGCCGACTCGTCGCTGACCGTGAGGAACGCCATGGGTTCCCCCCGCTTCGTACGGATCGTGCGAATGGCCGTCACGTAAGCTACCAGGCAGACCCGGTTCACGGTCCCCAGCTCACTGATGGGTTGGGCGTGGAGCCGGGTGGCCAGGTCCCGGTACTGTTCGACTGGATGCCCCGACAGATAGGCCCCTAAGACGGCCTCTTCCTTGGTCAACTTGGTCATCAGGTCAAGGTCGGCCCGCGGCTTGACCTTGGGGGCCAGCGCCGCGAATAGTTCGACGTTACTGCCCGACAGCTCGACACTGCTCAAGAACTCGGGAATCGCGGCGATGAGCTCCGCGCGGTTATACCCAAAGTGGTCGAAGGCGCCCGCGTAGACCAACGCATCTAGCAGGTCGGCCTTACGATACTTGGGGTCGATCCGCTCCAAGAACTGGTGCAGATTCTGGTAGGGCCCGTTCTCCCGGCGATCGGCCAAGACGTCACGCAGGAAGTCCCGCCGCACGCCCTTGATGGAGCTCAGGCCAAAGATGATCGCCGATTGCCGCAGATTAAAGTACGCCGTCGAGCGGTTGATGTCCGGCGGCAGGATCGTGACCCCGTGCCGTTTGGCTTCCGTCAGGTACAGCTTGGTCTTCGTGGGCACGTTGATCACGGAGTTCAGCAAGGCGGCGTAGAACGGGCCCGGATAGTGCGCCTTTAAGTAGGCCAGTTGAAAGGCCAGCTTACTGTAGGCCACGGCATGGGACCGGTTGAACCCGTAGTTGGCGAACCGGTCCATGTAGGTGAAGACGCGCTGTGCGACCGCCTGATCGTAGCCCAGCTTCCGAGCGCCGCTGACGAATTGGCGCTGCATGGCGTCCATGGTCTGCTTTTTCTTCTTACTCATGGCCCGCCGGAGCAGGTCGGCTTGCCCCAGGGTGAAGCCCCCCATCACGGAGGCCACCTGCATGACCTGTTCCTGATAGACCAGGATGCCGTAGGTCGGGCCCAGGATCGGCTCAAGGGCCGCGGCCGGATAACTCACGGGTTCCTGGCCGCGTTTGCGCTTCACGAAGGTGTCGATGTTTTCCATCGGCCCCGGGCGGTACAGGGCGTTGACCGCGGCGACCAATTCAAAGCTATCGGGCTGGAGTTGCCGCAAGACCCGCTTGATCCCAGCCGATTCGAACTGAAACACCCCGTTGGTCTCGCCCTGAGCAAACAGCTTCAAGGTCGCTGGATCGTTTAAATCAATGGCGTTCAGGTCCAACGCTTGTCCCGTTTGGGCTTTGACCAGCCGGAGCGCGTTTGCCAGGATGCTCAGGTTACGCAGTCCTAAAAAGTCCATCTTCAGCAGTCCCACGGCTTCGACGGTGTCCTTGGGGTACTGGGTCATCAGCAGATCCTCGCTCCCGGGTTGCAGGGGCACCAGGTCGGTCAGGTCGCCCTGACTCAAGACAATCCCCGCGGCGTGGGTCGAGTAGTTGCGGGGCAAGCCCTCGAGTGCTTGGGCCGTGGTGAACAACAAGCGGTTCCGGTCGCTGTCGGCCACCAGGTTCCGCAGCCGCTGCGACTGCTCATAGGCCGCCTTCAGCGTCACGTGGAGCTGATTAGGGATGGCCGCACTCCAGTCACTCATCTCGTAGGGGCTGACCCCCAGGACCCGCCCCACGTCCCGCAGGGCGGCCTTGGCGGCCAACGTACCAAAGGTAATGATCTGGGCGACCCGGGTGTGGCCATACTTATCGTGGACGTACTGGAGCACCTCGCCCCGCCGGTCATCGGGAATGTCCAGGTCGATATCGGGCATCTGGGCCCGTTCCTCGTTCAGGAACCGTTCGAAGAGCAGGTGGTAGGTCAACGGGTCCACTTCGGTGATGGCCAGGACATAGGCCACCAGGGACCCGGCGGCCGATCCCCGCCCGGGCCCGGTCTGAATCCGCGCGCGGTGGGCGAAGTTCATGACGTCCCACACAATCAAAAAGTAGTCGTCAAACCCCATCCGGTGGATGACCCCGAGCTCGTGGTCGAGCCGTTGCTGGTACGCCGCCGGATCGGCGTTGGGCAAGGCCTGGAGGCGGCGTTGCAGCCCCTGAGTACACAGCTCACGGAGATACGCCTGCGAGGATTTACCCGCCGGCGTCGGAAAATGGGGCAGCTGAGGCTGTTGAAACTTCAACGTCACGTCGGTCGCCGCCGCCAGTTGCGCCGTGGCGCTGGCCGCCGCCGCTAGATCACCAGTGTACCGGGCAGCCTGTTCCGCCGCCGGTCGTAGCCAGTGAGCTCCCAACGTCTGCTGGGCCGTGGCGGGGTCGTCGATTGTGGTGCCCGCCGCGATGGCCCGCAAAACGGTCACCGCAAAGTGGTCCTCCCGGTTCAGATACTCGACCGGGTTTAGGGCAATCAGCGGGGCGTGGGTCTGTTGGGCCACGGTCCGCAATTGCGACTGCTGCGTCGCAGCCACTTCCGGCGCGATTCCCAGGTAGACGTGGTACGGCGCCCAGCGTTGCACCTGCTGGACCACCTTAACGGCCGCCGGTACATCCCCGGCCGACAGCAGCTGATGGACCTCACTGTTCAGCGGCGCAATCACGTCCAGATGACTCAGGTTCGCCGTCTGTTGGGCCAGATCGACCGGCCGCTGGCCGACCTGATAGGCCGTGGTCAGCTGCATCAGTTGCTGGTACCCGGTGAAGTCCCGGGCAATCAGCACCCAGTCCATCCCCGGTCCCTGCGTGACCACGCCCTGCGCGGTCAACGTCAGGCCCAGTAACGGCTTGATGCCGACCCGTTGGCAGGCGTTATAGAAGGCCACCGTCCCGTACATCACGTTCTTATCGGTCAGGGCCAGCGCGGTATAGCCCCGTTGCTGGGCCGTTTGCACCAACTCATCGATGCGGTTCGTACTCTGTAACAGACTGTAGGTGCTCAGGACCTGTAATGGAACAAACACGTTGCTTCCCCCTTCTTTTCACTGTCATTATTATACCAGACGTTCCCGAGAAAGCCGGGATAACGAACGTCTGTTCCAAGCCTTTTTTCAAAGATTCTCATTTAAGCATCACCCGGATTTTAAAAAACAGAAAGGAACTTCTCAAGCAGGTGAGAACTTCCTTTCTGTTCTAACCCGTCCGGCTAGGTCATCAGAAAACGGTGGCGGGATAACGGCTATCGTCAGGATTGCGTCCAGCGCTTTTGCCGCGCTTAAGCCTTCCCCTGCCGAAAGGCCTCGATCATCTGCCAGGTCAGCGACCGGGTCCCGTCATCGTGGGGCAGCTCGTCGCGCCGGTACCAGCGGGCTTCCGCCAATTCGTCGTGTTCCAGCGTAATCGCCGCCGCGTGGTCGAGATCCGCAAAGAACCCCGCTAGTAGCGAACCCGATAGGCCCCACGGCTGGCTGCCGAAGTAGCGCAACCGCTCGACAGCCAGCCCGACCTCCTCGTGTACCTCGCGGCGAACCGTGTCCTCCAGGGTCTCCCCGATCTCCGTGTAGCCCGAGATCAGGGTGTGCTTCTGGTAGCCCGTTAAGAAGCGGGTCAGCAGCAACTGGTCCCCCTGCGTCACGCCCACGATGATGGCCGGTGAGATGCGGGGAAAGACCGTCCGGTGACAGTTGGGACACCGTAGCGCCCGGTCCGTGGCCACCGGTTCTAGCCGATGGCCGCAGGCGCCACAGAACTGATTCTGCGCGTACCATTCTCCCAGGTGAACGGCCACGGTCCCGGCGAACGCCAGGTAATCCGGGGTCAACTGGCGAAAGACGTTATCGGGGGCGAGGGCCCAGCCACGGGGAACCGGGACCGGGCCACTCAGCAGAAAGAACCCCGTCTGATCGATGGCAAATAGATAGGTCAACCGGTTGGCCCCCGTCGACCACAGGTGCTGGACATCGCGGTAGCGGGGCAACTGCTGCGCCGCGGTCAACAAAACGTGCCGTTGGTCATACACAATCACGTAATCCGTGGCCTGGGGTGCGCGTTTATGGGCGTAGGTGTTATCGAAATGGTGGGGTGCAATGTCTTGAATCATGGTAACCGTCCTTTTTTCGTCAGTGTGGCGGGCCTGGCCGGAAAGATGCCGACCGCTAGCGGCCCACTCGATTTTCTTCATCAATGGCCCCATTATACAACTTCCCCCGGCCAAACAAAAAGCCGCCCTTCCACCGAAAGGCGACCTGTTGGCACCGCTTTAGGCCGGTGTGGCCGGTGCTTGTAATGCGTGGGTAAACGTTAACTGGTCATCCGCCACGTCAATCGTGATCAGGCTATGCGCCGGAATCTTCCCGGCAATCAGCAGCTTGGCCAGCGGCGTCTCCACGTGGGTGGTGATGAACCGTTGGAGTGGCCGGGCTCCGTAAGCTGGCAAGTATCCGGCCTTGGCGATCCACGCCTGGGCGGCCGGCGTGATGGTCAGGTCGAGTTGTTGCTCGTGCAGCCGGGTCGCGAGGTGGGCGACCAGCTTGACCACGATCTGTTGCACGTCGGCTAAGCTCAGCGGCGTGAACATGATGGTCTCGTCGATTCGGTTCAAGAATTCGGGCCGGAAGTGGGTCTGCAAGAGTTGCGCGACCTGCTTTTGGGCCTCAGGGGTGATCTGCCCCTGCTCGTTCGTCCCGTTCAAGAGCACGTCGGAGCCCAGGTTCGAGGTCATGATCAGGATCGTGTTCTTAAAGTCCACGGTCCGGCCCTGGCTGTCGGTCAAGCGCCCGTCGTCGAGCACCTGAAGCAATAGATTAAAGACGTCCGGGTGGGCCTTCTCGACCTCATCGAACAGCACGATGGTGTACGGGTTGCGCCGCACGGCCTCGGTCAGTTGGCCACCCTCTTCGTAGCCGACGTATCCCGGCGCCGCCCCGACTAAGCGGGAAACGGATTCCTTTTCCATGTACTCACTCATGTCGATCCGCACCATGTGGTCCTCGCTGTCGAAGAGGTTCTCGGCCAGTGCCTTGGCCAGCTCGGTCTTCCCGACCCCGGTCGGGCCCAGGAACAAGAACGACCCGAGTGGCTTGGTCGGATCCTGTAGGCCCGCCCGCGACCGCAACACGGCATCCGCCACGGCGTTGACCGCTTGGTCCTGCCCCACGACCCGGTCGTGCAGCCGGTCACTCAGCTGCAAGAGCTTCTCCCGTTCTCCCTGGACCAGCTTGGTCACGGGAATCCCGGTCATCCGGCTGACGACCGCCGCGATTTCGTTGGCCGTTACGGATTCGGAGACCAGCCAATGCTGCTGTTGATCCTGCTGCTCCAGGTCGGCCAACTCCTTTTCCAACTGGGGAATCGTGCCGTGCTGTAACTCGGCGGCCTTATTCAGGTCGTACTGACTCTCGGCGTTGGCCAAGTCGCGCTTAGCCTTGTCGATGGCGGTCTTCTGATCGCCCAGCCGTTTAATCGCGGCCTTTTCATCGTTCCAGCGGGCACTCAGCTGGTCGACCTTTTCCTTGGTGTTCGCCAGGTCCTTTTGCAGTTCCTTGAGGCGAGCCTGCGACGCGGCATCGGTCTCCTGCTTCAGGGCGGTCTGCTCCACCTGCATCCGCATCAGTTGCCGCCGCGACTGGTCCAATTCGGTCGGTGCGGAGTTCATCTCGACACGAATCGACGCCGAGGCCTCGTCCACCAGGTCGATCGCCTTATCCGGCAAGAACCGGTCAGTCAGGTACCGGTCGGACAGCTTGGCCGCCGCGACCAGCGCGTTATCGTGAATGCGCACCCCGTGATGGATCTCGAAGCGCTCGCGCAACCCCCGTAAGATCGTGATGGTGTCCTCGATGCTGGGTTCAGCGACCTGAACCCGTTGGAACCGCCGGGCAAGCGCCTTATCCTGCTCCAGGTACTTGCGGTACTCGTCCGTCGTGGTGGCCCCGATCAGGTGCAGCTCTCCGCGCGCCAGCATGGGCTTCAGCAGGTTGCCGGCGTCCATACTGCCTTCGGCCTTCCCGGCGCCCACGATGTTGTGGATCTCATCAATGAACATGATGATCTGACCCTCGCTCTTAGTGACCTCCTTCAAGACGGCCTTCAACCGTTCCTCGAACTCACCGCGGTACTTGGCCCCGGCGATGAGGGAGCCCATGTCGAGGTTAAAGATGGTCTTGTCCTTGAGGTTATCGGGCACGTCGCCCCGGACGATCCGTTGCGCCAGGCCCTCGACGATCGCCGTCTTCCCCACACCGGGTTCCCCGATCAGCACGGGGTTGTTCTTGGTCTTGCGGGACAGGATCCGAATGACCGATAAGATCTCGTCATCCCGGCCGATGATTGGGTCGATCTTCCCGCTGCGCATGGCCTTGACCAAGTCGGTCCCGTACTTCTCCAGGGCCTGGTACTGGTCTTCTTGGTTCTTCGAGGTGACCCGTTCGCCGCCGCGAACCTGGTCCACGACCTGCCGCATCTTCTTTTCGGTCAGGCCCTGCTGCTTCAGGTAGTCCGTCAAGGTCTCCCCGCTCAGTTGTAGGAGCGCGATGGTCACCGCGTCGATCGCGATGAAGTCGTCGTTATAGCCGGCCCGGACCTGATCGGCGTGTTGGAGCAGGTCGGTCAGGTTGCGGGAGAATTCCTGGCCGTACTGCACGCCGCTACCCGTGACGGTGCTAATCCCGTCCAGTTCCCGGTCAAGCTCCGCGTCCAAATCTGCCACGATGATCCCCGCGTTCGTGAAGAGTTGTCGTGCGAGCTCTCCCGGCTGGATCAAGAATTTAAAAAGATGGGCCACGGTCACGGCTTGGTGACGCCGGGTCATGGCAATCTGTTGTGCTTCGGCTAAGGCGTCGGTTAACGCCTGGGTAAATTTTTCTGGATTCAAGAGTCGTCCTCCGTTCGTTATTGAGATTTTCCATATTTAAGGGACAAAAAAGAGGCAAACCAAGGTCTACCTCAATTTTCACTCATATTCTAACTGATTCCGGACCAAATTCAAAATAATTTGACCAATTTTGACTAATTAATTTAAGCCTGTTGTTCCGCGAGTTCGACGATCTTGATCAGTACGTCGGTCGCCCGTTCCATGGTCTGCTCGGAGACGTACTCGAAACGCCCGTGCATGTTCTCCCCGCCGGCAAACAGGTTCGGCGTCGGCAAGCCCATGAAGGAGATCTTGGAGCCATCGGTCCCCCCACGAACGGGGAAGATCAGCGGCTTGATGTCGAGGTCCTCCAACGCCTGCTTGGCCAGGTCGACCACGGTCATGTCCTTTTCGATGACCTCCCGCATGTTGTAGTACTGGTCCTTGATGGTCACCTGGACCCGGTCGCTCCCAAAGGCCTGGTTCATCTGGTCGGCCACTCCTTGGAACAACTTCTTCCGATCTTCGAAGATGTCCCGGTCGTGGTCCCGGATGATGTAACTCAGGTGGGCGGTGTCCACGTCACCGGTCATGCTGTAGAGGTGGAAGAAGCCCTCGCGGCCCTCGGTGTTTTCCGGCCGGTCGTGCTCGGGCAGCGCGGCGTGGAAGTCCATGGCCACCTGCGACGCGTTGACCATGACCCCCTTGGCTTCGGCCGGGTGCACGTTGGTCCCGGTCACAGTGACCTGGGCGTTGGCGGCGTTAAAGGTCTCGTATTCCAACTGTCCTAACGGCCCCCCGTCGACCGTGTAGGCGATGTCGGCACCAAAGTCGGCGACGTCGAAGTGGTCGGCCCCGGTCCCGATTTCTTCGTCGGGCCCCAGGCCAATCTCGATTTCCCCGTGCTTGATCTCCGGGTGTGCCAGCAGGTATTCCATGGCCGCCATGATTTCGGCGACCCCGGACTTGTCATCGGCTCCCAACAGCGTGCTGCCGTCGGTGGTGATCAACGTTTGTCCCGCATAGTTCTTTAAGTTCGGGAACACGGCCGGGTCCAGCGTGTACTTGCCGGCGGCGTCCAGCTTAATCACGGAGTGACCGTCATAGTTCTCCACAATCTGCGGTTGGATATTTTCACTATTGAAGTCAGCCGTATCAAAGTGCGAGATGTACCCAATCTTCTTGACCGGCTTGTCCGTGTTCGCGGGCAAAGTCGCGTACACGTACGCGGACTGCTGGTTGATGTGCACGTTGGTCAAGCCAATGGCCTGCAGGTCCTGGACCAAGTGCTCCGCAAAGGCGGTCAAGCGGGGACTCGATGGAATCGTGGTCGAATTCGGATCCGAGCGGGTATTCACCTTTACGTACTTTAAAAAGCGGGGAATCAGGTTTTCGTACTTTGCCAAAACAAATCACTCCTCAATTTAGTTTCGTTACTAAGTTCAGTTTACGCGCTTTCCGACCTAAAGAAAAGTAAACGGGTCAGTGTTCAGCTTCGTGGCTTGGACCGTCACGGGCCAGTCATTTTCCGCGGCCCAGGTGGTAAAGAGCTGGGTCAGTCGGGGTTCACAGATGCTTTCGATGTGGTGTCCGGGGTCCACCACGCTCAGTCCGGCCGCCAGCATATCCTGGGCCGGATGATACGATACGTCACCCGTGACGTAGACGTCGGCGCCCTGCGCCACCGCCGCGGTGTAGAACTCGCTGCCGCTGCCGCCCAAAACGGCGACCCGGGTGACCGGGGCCGTCGGTCGGTGACTGATCAGCCGTAACCCCGCCACGTGAAAGACCTGCCGGCAGTGCTCGGCAAAGGCCTGGACCGTGGTCGGTCGTGCCAAGTTGCCGATGCGCCCCATGGTCACGGCTGTGGTGGCGGTCTGGCCGTGACTCGGCACCAATCCCGTGCAATCTTGCAGCCCCAGAGCGGCCGCCAACCAGTCGTTCATTCCCCCGGGCGCACTGTCCAGGTTCGTGTGCGCGGCATAGACCGTCAGGTGATGGGCCAGGATCGTGGCGTACATCTGGTTTTGCGGCACGCTCAGGTCCAGGGTCTTGGCCGGATGGAACATCGCCGGGTGGTGGGCAAAGATGAAGTCCGCCCCTACGTCGAGCGCCTCCTGCACGGTCTCCGGCCGCACGTCGAGCGTGACCAGAATCTTATGGATCGGCGCCTCTAGGTCCCCCAGTTGCAAGCCGGGCACGTCCCAGGGTTCCGCCCAGCTCTGCGGGGCAAACTGTTCAAATCGTTCAACGAACTCACGCCCTAACACGGTGCAAGACCTCCTCTATCTGTCGTAATTCCGCTTCTAATGCCGTGACCTTAGCCGTGGGAACGACCTTGGCTGCCTGGACCTGGTGTAAGACCTCCCGCGTGCGGTCGGCCTCGTGTTGCCACTTAGCCACGAATGCCGCGTTGGGTGCCGCGAGCAGGTACGGGCCGAACCGCAAAGCCTCCTCATCGTAGGTCTGCGGGTGAGCCTGCCGGTCGGCCACCAGCACCTCGTAGATGTGGCCGTCCTCGGCTAAAATCTCTTCGGCCACCAGTTGGAACCCGTGGGTCATCAGGAACTCCCGGACCTGCATGGCCCCGACGTTGGGCTGCAAGACCAGCCGGTTGACCCCCGCCAACCGGTCAAAGTCCTGGGTCAAGATCTGGGTGATCAGGGCGCCCCCCATCCCGGCAATGGCGACCGTATCGATGTGATCGGTCGGCTCGATGGCCTGAAGTCCGTTGGCCAGGCGCGCCGTCAGCTTGGCCGTATAGCCTTCCCGGGCAATCTCGTGCCGGGCGTTCTCAAAGGGACCGCGGACGACCTCGCCGGCCACGCCGCCGACGATCAATCCTCGTTTCATCAAGTGGACCGGCAAATAGGCGTGATCCGTGCCAATGTCGGCCAACCGACTTCCCGCGGGCACGTACTTGGCCACCGTCGCCAAACGTTGTGATAAGTGGTCTGCATCCATGTTCTAGCATCCTTCTTTCCAAAAAATCTGATTACCCTTTAGTATAAGCTAGTCGGGACGTTTACGATACTCCCAACCCCAGAATCTCCCGGCAGAAAAAAAGCCACCCGCGATCTCCCAATCGCCGAGTGGCTTTTACGATGCTTACTTTTGTGCGTGTTTTGGCTGATCCGACTGTGCCTGATCCGCTTCCCGCGCCATATTAGAATATGGGTACGGGTACGTGATCTTCATCACGGCCGGCATCACAATTGGCAACAGAATCACCAGCAAGACGATCCCGATGATCACGGCCAACGCAATCTGAATCAACGTCATGACCCCGGACGGCATCAAGGCGGCGAAGGTCCCGCTCAGGATAATCCCGGCGGAGATCACGACCGTCCCGATCACCGTGGCCGCCTGGAGCATCTTGTCGCTCGTGGCGCCCGGTTCGTGCAGGTACTCCCGGTACTTGCGCATCAGGAAGATCGAGTAGTCGACCCCGAGTGAGATCAACATGACGAAGGTGAAGAACGGCGTGTTCCAGGTCAACATGTCCGCTCCCAAGACCGGCTTGACCAACCAGTGAACGATGGTCAGGGCGCCGGAGTAGGCAACGACCAGGATGCCTTCGATCACGATCGGTTGAACCAGTGAACGGGTCACGACCATCAGCGCGATGAAGATCCCGGCTAACATGATGATGACCGTCCGACTAAAGTCACCGGACGCCATTTCGTTGATATCGTTGGTCTGAGACGTATTGCCCCCGAAGGCCACCTGGGCGTTCCCCAGGCTGGTCCCCTTCAGCGTCCCGTTGACCACCTTTTCCAACTTCGGCAGGCGCGCCATGGCCGCAGCGGAACTCGGATCATCGTCCAAGACCACCGTCAGCTTGGTCAGCTTCTTGTTCGGCGACAGGTACGTCTTCAGCGCCGGCGCGAAGCTCTTGCCGTGCAGCTGCTTGGCCGGAATGTAGAACGTTTCGGCGGCGGCCGACTTTTGCAAGCCCTTCAGGTACCCGTTGGCCGAACCGACCCCGGTGGAAACGCTGGACAGGCCGTTCGTGGCCGTGCCTAAGCCGGCCTTCAACGTGGTCAGCTGCTTGCTCATCGACGCGAGCTTCGTGGCCATGGTCTGGTTCCCCGTGGCGACCTGACTGGCCCCGGAAGCAAGCTGGGACGTGCTGGCGCTCAGCTTGTTGGTCCCGGCGGCTAACGCGTCCGCCCCCGTGACCAGTTGAGGCAGCTTGCCGTTGATCGTGTTCATCGCCGAAGACAACTGGCTCGTGGCACTCGATAACTGGCTCGACTGTGAGCTGGCCGCCTGTAAAGCGGTCGCCGCCCCTGGCAGGACCACGTTGGACTTCTGGGCCAACGTGGCGACTGCCGTCTGGAGCGTGCTGGTCGAACTCTGCAAGCTCTGAAGCTGACTTGCCACCGTCTGATCAGCACTGCCGATTGCCGAGGCGTCGCTCCCAATTTTGGCTAACGAACTGCTCAACGAAGCGGATAACTGCTTCTGAGCCGCCGTTTGCTTGGCCAAGACGCTGGCCATGACCTGCTTTTGGGTCGCCGATAACGGGGCCCCGGCAGCGGTAAAGGCCGCTTCGACGTCCGACATGGACACCGAATTAACGGTGCCGACCGAGCTCTTGATATTTTGCAGCTGGGTCGCAATGTCCTTCGTCTGGGTCCCAATCGTGGTCAGGGAACTCGTGACCCCGCTGGTGCTGCCCGTCGAACTATTGGCCACTTGCCTGCTCAACTGCTGAATCGCCGCGTTCAATTGTGGCAACGCCGATTCCAATTGCGCCAGTTCCGCGGCTTGTTGCCCGCCCGAAGCGGACGATACCTTGGTGTTCAATTGATTCAATCCCGCGGTGACCTGACTGATCCCGCTTTGTAACGTCTGAGTCCCGGAGCTTAACGTCTTGGCCCCGCTGGACAGTGACTGGGTGCCGCTATTCAGCTTTTGCGTCCCGTCACTGACCTGCTTCGCCCCAGAGGCTAACTGATTAGCACTCTTCACCGAACCGGAAACGTTCTGGCTGGCTAATTGGCTGTGGGCGGACTTCAAGCCCTTATTGATCTTGTTGACCCCTTGTTGGGCCTTGACCAACCCGCCCGTCACGGTACTCATCTGGTTACGGACGTACAGCTTCTTGATGGCCTTCCCCCCGGGTTGGGTGGCCGACGCGACGGTCTTAACGCCGTCAGATTGTTGCAGCTGCTTGGTCAACCGGTCGATCAGCAGCAGCGACTTTTCGTTATCGAGTTTATGCGAACTTTGAATGTAAATGGTCGTGGGTTCCGCCGTCCCCTTGGAGAAGTGCTTTTGGACGACCTTGAACCCCTGTTTGGCGGGGACGTTATCCCCGATTTCGACCAGGTTGTCATAGTCCAACGTCCCGTGCGAGGTCAGTGCTAACGGCACGAAGATGATGCCGACCAGGATCAACGTGATGACTGGCCGGATCATGGCGTGTTTGGCCATGTTGTGCCACAGCTTGCTGTCCCCCTCGCCCTGGAACTTCTTGACGGGCCAGAACATGTGCGGCCCGCAGACCGCCATGAAGAACGGGTTTAAGGTCAGCAGGACCGCCAACAAGACGATGACCCCGACGGCGATGCCGACAGCCGACCGGTACAGGGAGAAGTTGGCAAAGCCCAGGACACTCATCCCGATCAAAACGGACAGGCCGGAGTACAGTACCGTGCGGCCCCCGATGCGGATGGCCTCCTTGGTCGCCGTATATTTATCGACCCCGCGGGCCAGCCGCTCACGAAACTCGTTATACAGCAGGATGTTGTAGTCGGTCCCGATCCCGAACAGGACGATGACGATAAAGACTTCCGTAAAGTTAGAGAACGGGAAGTTGAACCGGTCCACCAGGTTGGCGACCACGGAAATCGACGTGATCACCGAAACCGCCACCGTCAACAGTGAGAATAACGGGGTGATGGGCGACCGGAAGACCAACCACAGGACCAGGAAGATAAAGATGGCGGCAATGATTTCCGTCTTCTGGACCCCGGCCTGGGTAGCATCGGAGAAGTCCTGGTTCAAGACGTCAGCCCCGGTCACGTAGGTCGTGACCCCGGACGTCTTCGCCAGTTGGGTGATCTCCGAACGAATCTTAGTGATCGAGTGGCTGGACGTCTTGTGAACGTTCAATTGTAATAATTGGGTACTTTTGTCCTTTGAAATCAGTTGGGAAGCGGCCGTGGAACTGTCGCTAGCCGCCGTGATCGACCGGATCTGGTACTGATCCTCATGATGCTTGATCCGTTGAATCGTTTGGTCGATCCGCTGATTTTGCGTGCTGGTCAACGCGGAGTTGCCGTTGTTGAACACCACGACGACCGCCGTGGTCCCCCGTTGCGAACGCCCCCATTGTTTCTGCATGTTGGTGGCCCGGGTACTTTGATAATTGCTGGGAACCGTAATTTGCCCCTTATCGGCCACCAACTTGCTCATATTGGGAATCGTGAGGACGGCTAGTAAGACAATGACCAACCAGCCGATCACGTTCCAAAGGTAGTGCTTATTCATCCATCGCACAGCGTGAACTGCCTCCTTATTCTATACTTGCTCTCTTGATGCTCAGGTGTTACCGGGTCAGCCACTTGGTCCAATCCAGCTGTAACGGTTGCGCCCCATCGGTCGGTAACACCGCCCCAATGGTCAGGGTCGCCAGTTGCTGACGGTAGCGCGCCTCCGCTTGCTTAAAAATGGCCAAAACGTTGGCCACGGGCTGCTGATCCTTGAAGTGCTTCAGGTGATACGTCGCTTGAAACTCCTCTTTTAGCTCCAAGCCGAAGACCTTGTTGACCAGCCCCGTGTTCTGCACGAACGGGCTGTGCCCCTCAATGGCGTCAAAGACGTCGAGCAACGTGATCGCCTGGGGATCCCGGGTCAAAACGATGCCGCCATCACGGCCGGGGACCGTCTTGACGATGTGGGCGGCCGCCAAATGCTGAACGATCTTCTTCAGGTAGCTGGTCGAGATGCCCAGGCGTTCCGCCACCAGCCGACTCTGCAGGGGAATCCGCCGGTCCTGAATCCCGAGTAACGCCACGATACACAGTGCCTGCTCCAAACTTGGTTTGGCTTTCACGATTCAGTTCTCCCTTCTCCCGAATACCGGGAACTTTAAACGAGATACATTATATCCCCTTTACATCAAATTTCAAGACCTTTTACCCAATAAAATAACCGACTGGCGGCTGGTCTTTTATGTAAACGGTTACTGCCCAACAATTCTTCCCCACGATTAAGTATCCCGCACCGCTAGGGCGCAAACCTTGACTCAGATCAAGTCAACGAAAAAAGCCGGTGGCCCCGGCTGATTGCGGGGTCACCGACTGGTCTGACGACTGAGTACCTGTGAGGCTTTTTTAACTCATGGCTAAATTGCTTTGAACGTTAGCGGGAACCCGGCCGATTGCCTTCCAGGATTCGACGTTTTGTCCCTTAGTGGTGATGGCTAAGAACTTGTTTGGCTTCAAGCGCCACTGGGCATCAAAGACCACGGTTCGTGCCTCCCCCTTGGCGTTATAGGTCACCAGCCGATACGTATACTCCTTTTCCCCCGCGCCGCCGATGAACTGGCGGACGGGCTTGGCCGACGTCGACGCGTAGACCGTCTCCTGGGTGACCAGCGGGTTCACGTTATCAATGGCCATCGCGAGTTGCGACTGGCGATTCTTGGTGATCCCCGGTAAGATCACCGCGCCGCCCACGATAATGGCCCCTAAGACGACTAAGGTCAGAACAAATTTCCCCAAAAATTTCATGTGCTGCTTCCTCCGAATTCGTTAATTGGTTAATCACTCAAGTAACTAAGTGAGTATCAACAGCATACCGAATCCGTTGTCGGCTGTCAATCTTTTTTGGCAAAAAAAATACGCCACCCCAGTCTTGACGGAATTAATCCGTGTAACTAGGGTGACGTATTTAGGGATTCAGTTCATTAAGTCGTTTATTCCAAGAAGTCCTTCAGTTGCTTACTCCGTGATGGATGCCGCAGCTTCCGTAAGGCCTTGGCCTCGATCTGCCGGATCCGTTCCCGGGTGACCCCGAAGACCTTGCCGACCTCTTCCAGCGTCCGGGTCCGCCCGTCATCCAGGCCAAACCGGAGCCGTAAGACGTTTTCTTCCCGGTCCGTTAACGTATCCAGAACGCTTTCCAGCTGTTCCTTTAAGAGTTCGTAGGCCGCATGGTCGGCGGGACTCGTCGCATCCTGGTCCTCAATGAAGTCTCCCAGGTGAGAATCGTCCTCTTCACCGATTGGCGTTTCCAACGAAACGGGCTCTTGCGCGATCTTTAAGATCTCCCGGACCTTTTCGGTCGGCATGTCCATTTCGGCCCCGATTTCTTCGGGCGTTGGTTCCCGCCCTAAGTCTTGGAGCAGTTGCCGTTGAATCCGAATCAGCTTGTTGATGGTTTCGACCATGTGCACCGGAATCCGAATGGTCCGGGCTTGGTCAGCAATCGCCCGCGTAATCGCTTGGCGAATCCACCAAGTGGCGTACGTGGAGAACTTGAACCCTTTCCGGTAATCGAATTTTTCGACCGCCTTCATCAGCCCCATGTTCCCTTCTTGAATCAGGTCCAGGAATTGCATCCCCCGACCGACGTACCGCTTGGCAATGGAAACGACCAGCCGTAAGTTGGCTTCGGCCAATTCCTGCTTAGCCTCTTCATCGCCCTTTTCGATCCGCAGCGCTAAGGCCACTTCTTCGTCAGCCGTCAACAGGTTGACCCGCCCGATTTCCTTCAGGTACATCCGCACGGGGTCGTTGATCTTGACCCCCGTCGTGGTGGAGGCTTCCTTTAATTCCTTCTTGGAAACGGCCTTTTGGGCTTTGACCGCCCGTGGGTCCGGTTCACCTTTCTCATCGACCACGCTGATTCCGGCATCCGAAATCGTCTCTAACAATTTATCCATCTGCTTAGCATCCAACGAGTAGGGAGAAGCCACCTTATCCGTTAACTCATCGTATGAGATGTGGCCAGCCTTCTTGGTGTTCTTAATCAGGGCTCGCACCGTCTTGTTATATGCCTTTTGGTCAAACATTGGTTGATCCGTGGTCTTTTTCGCCATTAAAATACCCCCTAGACTAAACTTGCTTGTTCGCCTGTCGTTGTTGTTCCAACTGCACAATCTCAATCACGAGTTGGCGCTGTTGGTCCGTGTCGCCCAGTCGTGACGCCTCGCTCAACGCCCGCTTCTTCTCACGGAGTTGGGCCTCGAGCGGCGCTTCATCCATAATGACCGAGAGATAGTCATCAATCTCCCGCGGGGTGACCGCCGCAAGGGAGATGGTCGTCTCCAGCTCGATGACGAGTTGTTGGAGCCGTTCCTCCTGGATAAAGTCTGTAAACTGGGCACTCTGGTAAACCTGGTGCGTTTGAAAATAACCCTGGGCCAGGGTATAAATCACTTGATAATCGTCGTGCACGAAACAAAAGTTGGGCACCTCGCTCACGCGGGCCCACACATTTCGATCGTGCAGCAACCGGTAAAGCAACAGTCGCTCCGCCCGCTCTAACCGCGTCAACGGGCGCTGTTGTTGATGGACGGTGACGGCCGGGGCCACCGGTGGTGGTGTTGGGGCCGCCGCGGCCTGGTGCCGCTGCCGTTCGCGTTGAGCGCCATCGACCTGGCGGACCTGTTTGAGGCGCGCCACCAGGGCCGCCTTGTCGAGATGGAACTCCGTGGCCAACTGGTTCAGGTACAGATCTAGGGCCACCGGCTCATTCACCTGCGCCAACAGGGGCAGGGCTTCATTCAGGTAGTCGAGTTGTTCGCTATCCGTCTCCAACGCCCGGTCGCGCCGTAGATAGCGCAACTGGAAGCGAATGGGCGTCTCCTTGGCGCTTTGCATGACCTTTTGAAACCCCTCATCACCGTGGGCCCGCCGGTATTCATCCGGGTCTTGCCCCTCCGGTAACTGAATCACGCTGAGGTCCAGGTGACTGTGCTCACGCAACAGGCCAATTGCCCGCTGCGTCGCCCGTTGCCCCGGGGTATCCCCATCGTAACAGATATTCAGATGGTCCGTGGTGCGCTCGATGGCGTAGATTTGCTCGGTTGTGAGGCTGGTCCCCATCGAAGCGATGCCGTTACGGACCCCCGCCTGCGTGGCGGAGATCACGTCCATGTATCCTTCGAAAAGAATCACCTCACCGGCCTCACGAATCGCCGGCCGTGCCAAGTCAAAGTTGAAGAGTAACCGGCTCTTGGTAAACAACGCCGTTTCTGGACTATTCAAGTATTTCGGCTGGTCGTCGCTCTTCTTGAGCACCCGCCCAGAGAAGGCGGCCACGTGTCCGCTCGCATTGCGCAGCGGGAACATGACCCGTTCGGTAAACCGGTCCCGTAAGTCTCCCTGCGCGTTTTCGATGAACAAGCCACTTTGCCGTAACAACTGATAGTCCGCCTGGCGCTGCTCGAAGAAGGGCTTCAGTAACCGCTGGGCCGGGGCGAACCCCAACTGATAGGTCTCGATGGTCTCGTCGGTCAACCCCCGATTATGCAGATAATCCAGGGCGGGCTGCCCCATCTCCGTGTTCACCAGGATATGGTGGTACAGCTTGGCGGCCTGCTCATGCAGGTCGATCAGCTGCGCCGTCTTGGAGTTTACCGCAGGCGCGTTGGCGTCCTGTCGGTACTCGTTATCCAGGTCCACGTGACTGAAGTCGGCGACCTTGACGACCGCCTCGGGAAAGCTCACGTGTTCCAGTTCCATCAAGAACTTGAAGACGTTGCCCCCGCGACCACAGCTGAAGCAGTGAAAAATCTGCTTATCTTCCGAAACGGAAAATGAGGGGGTCCGTTCCTCGTGAAAGGGACACAACCCAAACAAATTTTTCCCGGATTTCTTCAATTGAACGTATTGTCCGACCACGTCCGCAATGTTGGTCGCCGTTCGGACCGTTTCAATCACTTCTTCAGGAATCTTCGCCATCGTTAGCCCCCTTCCTATTCGGTTCACACACGCTAGCCTTGAAAAGTCGCACCCCGGAAACCCGAAAAGTGCGACTCTTTGATTGGAATTCGTGCGTAGAAATACATAATATATAGTACCACGAAGTCCAATTTTGGCCAAGTAAATCGACCTAACTTTGACGCAAAAGAACACCCGACCCCCGCCCCGCAACGGGGACGTGACGCCGAGTGTTCCGTCAAGCATCGTTCACTTAAGCATCGTGGGTCGTCAACCAGTGGTCCAACACGCTGATGAACTCGTCGTGTTGATCCAGCAGGGCCAAATGGCGGCTGTTCGCAAAGAGGTGCCACTGGGCGCCCGGAATGTGGTCGTAGACCGACTTGGCGATCAAAGGCGTGCACAGGTCGTCGGTCCCGTTGGTGACCAGCACCGGCACGTGGATCTTATGCAGTTGATCCGTCAGTTCAAAGTCACTGATCGTCCCGTTTTCCGTGAATTCGTTCGGCCCTTCGGCGATGAGGCTGGCGCGTTTACCGTTGGTCGGCCGCCGCAGGGGTTCCGGAGACTGTTCATCGGGGTCATCCCAGCAATAACGCTCCATGTACCGGTCGTTCGCCGCGAGGTACTTGGGGCCACTGAAGTCGCCCGTCCGTTCGGCCTCGGCAATGGCGGCGCGATCCTCGTAACTAAGATAGGAAATCAGCCGGTGCTGTTCCTGCGTCCAGAGTTTGATAGAGGCTGGCGAGCCGTCGATCATGACACTCTTGACTCCCCGTTGACTATAGTTCGTCAAGTAGAGCATCTCCAACATACCACCCCACGACTGGCCCAGCATGTGGACCTCATCCAGGTGCAGGTACTGGCGCAACGCCACGAGTTCCTCCGCCCAGGTCTCCTTCACGTAGACGCTGCGGTCCTCCGGCAGAGACGACTTGCCACACCCCACCTGGTCGTACATGATGAGCTGCCGGCCGGTCTGAGCATAATCGTCCAGGAGTTCGAAGTAGTTGTGTGAAGACCCCGGGCCCCCATGAATCAGTAGTAAGGGAGCCTTGCCCGGTGTGCGTTCACCCACGATCCGGTAATACGTTTTGAAGCCGTGAAACGGCATGTAGCCTTCTTCAATCTTCATCTTCTCAATTCCTTTCCTGTCCCACCACGAGTTTGCGTTTCTTCTCATGTAAGATTAATCATTTCATAACCGTTTTATAATTTCAAGTCATTCAGGCATTTTGCCACCAAAAAAGTCTGGCCATCGCCAGACTTGGTGCACAGCCCACTAGTCAGCCCTGGGTCTGCCGGGCAAAGTAGGCTTGGATTCGGCGCAACAGGCGTTGGCGAAACGCCGCCGAGTAAGGACGTCGGGCCACTAAGCGCCTTGCCGCCGTGTTGGTCGCGACTTCCCCGTAGACGAAATCGTGTTGTTGCTCGATCTCCTCCACCTGATGAACATTGTTGCAATCAACGGGGACAAAGTAGTCGCTCCCCTGATGGTTCTCAACCAGATAGATCATCGCTGCCATGACGAAGCCCCCCTTCATCGGATTACTGAGGACACCTCTAGTAGACCACGCCCACCGGGTCACAGGTTCGGTGAACACCCGCTTGGGCCGACTCACCTTATTAATCTTTTTAACTATTTAAAGGCGCCTTTCTCATTTTAAAAAAGGTAACGCGGTAACCTTTTATTCAAGGCAGGATCCCCTGGTCGGCTGGCCAAACGACCGACCGGCGATTCTCCCAGACACTCCCCTTGTTGCTGGATTCCTGATAAATTGCTTATTGCAATAAGCAATATCGTTTCGTTTTTGCACTTTACAGTCGCCCGCAGCCTTCACTGATGTGCTTTCAAAATTTCCAATTGCGCTTGCTTTCAAAATGTCTTATTATTAAGAAAATATTAAAAAATGAGAAATTAGGCATTGGCCGTTATCTGGCCGTTGCCTGTTTTAGAAGGAGACCTGATGATCCGTGACCCTTTTTACCCCATCCCCCCACTCGGAATTTTCGTTTGATTCCACCGAACCGCTCAGTCGCTACCTGCAGGCCCACCCGAACGCCCCCGTGGTCGCGACCGAACAACTGGATTTTCACAACCCCGTTGCCCATTTCCATAACAACGTCCCCAACTATGCCAAGTACTGTCGCACGCTAACGACCCTGCAGAAGCGCTACGGCGTTCGGCTTTACCGGGGCGTCGAGATCGGGTACACCGCGGCCGCCGAGGCCAAAATCATCGCCTACCTGGACCGGCACCCGTTCGACCTGCGGCTCTTAGCGGTCCATCAAAACGGCCAATTTGATTTCACCCAGCGCACCGTTCTTCAGCTACCGGTGGCCGAGGTGGTCCGCGAATACCTGCAGCTGATCATCGACGCCTTGGAAAGCCCTGTCCCCGCCGACGTTTTGGCCCACTTCGACTACGGCTTGCGCCAGTTGACCCTGACCCCCGCAGAACTCGACCGCTACGCCGGCGACCGGTTAGACCGGATGCTAGCCTTGGTCTGCCAGCGAGGCCTGGCCCTCGAGCTCAATACCAAGAGCATGTACCACTACGGCAACGTCGCCCTCTACGATGCCCTGATCACCCGCTACCTGGCCCACGGCGGCCACCGTTTCAGTATCGGTTCCGATGCCCATCAGCTGAGCGGCTACGCCAGTCAATTTGCTGCCGCCCGGCGGTTACTGCTCCAACACGGCGTGACGACCATCACCCGCTTCACCGACCATCCCGAGACCGTCTCATTGGTTAACGGGGCCCGGACCGCTTAGCATTTTCAAACTTAGGCAATTCCGCCCAACTGTGCTAAACTGGGGTATCAGAACCCGATAAAGGAGCCTTTACCATGTCGAACGCGTCAGATGACAAAGAACGCCTCAAGAAACTCAAGAGCAAGGTCGGTCCCGAAGTCTGGGACCGCTACATGACCAGCGTTAAACGCGGCCTGCTCTCTCAGAAGGAAGCCGAAGCGGCCATGCTGGTCGAGCGGAAGAAGTCCGTGACCAAAAAGAACCGCGAACGCAAGGCCAAGGGTCCTCGGCCCAAGAGTAACCGGACCAAGCGCCGGGAGCACGCCCAACGCGTCGCCGAAGAGGCCTGGGCCGAACGCAAGCACGCGACCGGCCACCGAGCCCACCATCACGATTCCTTCAACTAGGCATTCTAGCAATCAGAACAGCCGACAAAAAAGAACGGCGCCCCTCAATTTTATGAGGAGCGCCGTTCTTTTTGTATCCGCGTTCAGTTGTCAACGCGTTTTTTGGGATCGCTTCATGACCGGTGAACCGGTCAATGATGCTTTGCTTACTTCACAATCAGCTGATCCAGGTCCCCTAATTGTAAGGTCAAGTGAGCCAAGCGCGTCAATTCAGCTAACCGGTTATTCCGGACCGCTTCGTCGTCGGCCATGACCATCGTGGCTTCGAAGTAGTCGGCGATGGCTGGTTGAACGGCGACCAGCGCCGCGTACAGCGCGTTCAAGCCCTGCGGTGCCGCCGCAGCGACCTGGTCGATGCCCGTGTGCAGCTCGCCTTCGCTGTCGTTTTCGAACTTAGCGGCATCGATCGTGATGTCCGCCACGTTCTTCGGCGCCTTTTGTGACAAGCGGATGACCCGCGTCAGGGATTCGATGACGGCCTTGAAGTTGTCGTCTGCGGCGTGGGCGGTCAAGATGTCCGCCGCCGTGAACAGCTGCGACACATCGGTACTGCTGCCACCTAAAACGGCGTCCACGATGTCGTAACGAATCTTGACCCCCTTGAAGATCTTCCGGATCCGTTCCTTGATGAAGGCGACCACGGCCGCAATCTGGCTGGTCTGATCCAGTTCAGGGGCCACGTTAGCCGCCTGTTCCGCCGCGATAAAGGCGTTGGCCAGGTCGGCCACCGGCAAGGACCACTGCTGGTCGGTCGTGATCCGCACGATCCCCGTGGCCTGCCGCCGTAAAGCGTACGGGTCGTTGGAACCGCTAGGAATCATCCCTGCGGCGAAGAAGGTCAGGATACTGTCGAACTTGTCGGCCAGGGCCAAAACGGCCCCCGGAACGGACGTTGGCAACGCCCCATCGGCCGAGATCGGCTCGTAGTGTTCCCGGATGGCTTGGGCAACGGCGGGATCTTCGCCCTGTAACAGGGCGTACTTCTCACCCATGACCCCTTGGAGTTCGGCAAATTCGCCGACCATCCCGGTCACGAGGTCGAACTTGTAGATCTGGCTCGCCCGTACGGCGGCTTGAGTCTGCGCGTCGTTGAGGTTCAGGTGCTGTGCCAGCACCTTCACGATGGCCTCGACCCGGGCCATCTTTTCGGCCATGGTGCTGATCTTATCGTGGAAGCTGACGGTCTTCAAGCGGTCCACGTAGTCGGCGATGGTCTTCTTTTGGTCTTCCTTGTAGAAGAACATGGCGTCTTCCAACCGGGCCGTCAAGACCTTTTCGTTCCCCGCCACGACGTTTTGCAGGTCGTGGTCGGTCCCGTTACGTACGGAGATGAAGTTCGGCAGCAAGTCACCGGCTTGGCTCCGGGCGTAGAAGAACCGTTGATGGTCCCGCATGGACGTGATCAACACTTCGTCGGGGATCGTCAGGTACTTCGGATCAAAGGTCCCTTCAAAAGCCGTGGGCCACTCGACCAGGTTGTTGACTTCTTCCAACAGCCCCGCATCGATCGTCACGTTCCAGTCATGATCACTGGCGATCTTTTCGATCTGCTTCTTGATCAGGGCCTTGCGCTTAGCGGCGTCGGCGATCACGTATTCGCTGGTCAACTGCTCTTCGTAGTCCGCCGCGGTCTTCAGCGTGATCTCCTTGCCCAAGAACCGGTGGCCCTGGGTGATACGGTCGGTCGTCACGTCCAGGATGCTGAACGGAATGACTTGCTCATCCAGCAGGGCGACCAGCCAGCGAATCGGCCGGATGTACTCGAAGTGGTGGGTGCCCCACTTCATCATGGTCGGGAACGTCATAGCGGTGATCACGTCGTGTAAGCCCGCGAGCACTTCGGCGACCGGCTTCCCGGCGATAAACTTGTCCACGTAGACGTATTCGGTCCCCTTGAATTCCTTGAAGACGATGTCGTCGGGCGTCAGGCCTTGGCCCCGGGTGAACCCGATAGCGGGTTTCGTCCACTGACCATCGGCGTCCTGGGCGATCTTCTTGGCCGGGCCCTTGACGGACTCGCTCACGTCTTCTTGCTTGTCGGCTAAGCCGGTGATTTCCAGCGCTAACCGCCGGGGCGTGGAGAAGGGCTTGATGGCCTCATAGCTGACCCGTTGTTCCTTCAGGTAGTCCGCCACGCGCTTCTGAAGTTGCCGAATAGCAGGCGTCACCACGTGAGCTGGCATTTCTTCCAATCCAACTTCTAGTAAAAATGTGTGTGCCATTATTTTGCCTCCTCAGAATCCGCTAATAATTTTTGTCGTAACTGCTCATCCTTGATCAATGGGAAGCCCCGCTTCTTCCGTTCCGCCACGAAGGCCTTGGCGATGGCCCGTGCCATGTTCCGAATCCGGGATAGGTAGCCGGCCCGTTCCGTCACGGAAACGGCGCCCCGGGCGTCCAACAGGTTAAAGGTGTGGCTGCACTTCAGCACGTAGTCGTAAGCCGGGTGGACCAGGCCGTTCGCAATCTGCTTCTTAGCCTCGTCTTCGTACTCGTCGAAGTGCCGCGCCAGCATGGCCTGGTTGCTCTCCTCAAAACTGTACTTGGAGTGTTCGTATTCGGGTTCCTTGAAGATGTCCCCGTACTTGACGCCGTCGCCCCATTCGAGATCGAACACGGAGTTCACGTCCTGGATGTAGGACGCGAGCCGTTCCAACCCGTAGGTCACTTCGGAGGTCACGGGATCCACCGTTTGGCCCCCCACGACTTGGAAGTAGGTGAACTGGGTGACTTCCATCCCGTCCAGCCAAACTTCCCAACCAACACCGGCACACCCCATGGAAGGGTTCTCCCAGTTGTCTTCTACGAACCGAATGTCGTGTTCCAACGGGTCGATGCCCAGTTCCCGCAAACTGTTCAGGTAAAGTTCCTGAATGTTATCGGGCGACGGCTTCATGACCACTTGGAATTGGTGGTGTTGGTACAACCGGTTCGGGTTCTCCCCGTAACGCCCGTCGGCTGGCCGCCGGGATGGTTCCACGTAGGCCGCGTTCCACGGTTCGGGACCGATCGCCCGTAAGAACGTGTAGGGACTCATGGTGCCGGCCCCTTTTTCGGTATCGTAAGCTTGCATCAGCATGCAGCCCTGGGCAGACCAGTACTGCTGTAACTTCAAAATGATTGCTTGCATGGACAGTTTTTCTGTCATGGATGCTGTTCCTCCTTATTGGTCTAATAAGTGCGCAAAAAAAGTCCCTACGTGAACTCCACCAGACACTGGTAGATTCACGTAGGGACGAAATAATTTTCGCGGTTCCACCCTACTTCTAGTCATCCGACTAGCAGCTTACTTGGAAACGACTCCGAATGTGCCAATACCCGGTGGTCATGGTCCGGCTTCCACTCACCCGAACTCGCTGTCTGCATGCGCCACCGCGCTTTTCATTCATCATAATCGACTTATTTAACTGAAATTAATCATAAGCGTCTCGGAGGTGATTGTCAATCATCATCCGTCGGGTCAGCCATTAATTTGGGTGCCCAGGTCTGCATCTGGTCTAAGAACCGCTTGCTCTTGGGATGGACCCCGATCTGACTGGCATAGATCTCATCCATCAACTGCCGCAACGCGTGTTCCGTGGTGGGTTTGACCTGAATGGTGTGAATCCGGTCCAGGTCGATCACCGAAAACTGCCGCAGATAATAAATCGTCCGTTGGCTCAGGTGCAATCGCCGCGGGTCGGCCGCCCAGTGCTGCTGGCACAAAAGTCCCCCGTAGCTCTCCGAGTAGTCAAACGGCAGGTCGGTGCGGCCGCAGATGGCACACCCCTGGAGCTGGGGGGCCACCCCGAAGGCCGGCATCAGCTGAATCTCCACGATGTTGGTCACGATGGCCGGATTCAGCCCCTCGTCGATCAATTCCAGGGCCCGGTAGACCCGGTGATACCAGTCCGGCAGCTGTTGACTGTCGGGAAAGGCGGTATCGACCAGGCTCATGATGTAAGTCGCGTAGGCGTTCTTGAAAATATCGGTCCCAATCGCTTGAAACTGCCGGGTCTCGCGGGCCGTGCGAATGTAGGACAAGCCCTCATCGGCGATGTCGCCCACGTACCGCCCGACCGTGAACGGGAGGATATCGGCGGTCATCTTAAAGCCCCGCTTCTTGGCCCCGCGCACCAAAAACATCTTCTTGCCGAACTCCTGGGTCAGAAACTTGACCAGGTAATCTCGTTCGGCGTAGTCCCGGCGAAATAACAAGATTCCGTTAAAATCCGTGACGTGTCGTGCCATTCTGGCGTCCTCCCTCCGTCTGAAATCACAAAACGATAGGCGCTGACCTGACCAGCCTCCCGCCTATCGTTTCCTTCAATGCTTTTTAAATGACCCCTAGATATCGCTGTTCCGGTACCCGTAGGATTTCAGCAGGTTCGACTTATCGCGCCACCCTGGCTGAACCTTGACGAACAGCTGCAGGTAAACGGGACTGCCCAGCAGGTGTTCGATATCCTGCCGCGCCATCGTCCCGATCTTCTTCAGCATGCTGCCGCCCTTGCCGATCATGATGCCCTTTTGCGTTGGCCGTTCCACGATGATCGTCGCCTCGATGCGGACCCGGTCATTGGCCTGCGTCTTCATGCTTTCGATCTCGACGGCGACGGAATGCGGCACCTCTTCACGGGTCAGCATGAAGATCTTTTCGCGAATCAGTTCACTGACCACGAACCGTTCCGGATGGTCCGTCAACTGGTCGGCCGGGTAGTACTGGGGACCGTTAGGCATCTGGTCCACCAGGTCACCGAGAAATTCGTTGACGTTGTTCCCCTCCAACGCGGAAATCGGGTAAACCGCCTTCCACGGCAGGGCCGTCTTGTACTGGTCCATGATGGCCAGCAGGTCGTCCGGGTGAATCTGGTCGATCTTATTGACCAACAGGTAGACCGGCGCCTTGATGCCCTTCAGCCGGTCGATGATGAAGTTGTCCCCCGCGCCCCGCTTCTCGGCGGCGTTGATCATGAACAAAACGGCGTCGACTTCGTTCAGGGCGGACAGCGCCGACTTGACCATGTAATCGCCCAATTGGGTCTTGGGTTTGTGGACCCCCGGCGTATCGATGAAGACGATTTGGGCCTCATCGGTCGTATAGATGCCTTGGATCTTGTTGCGGGTGGTCTGGGCCGTGTTCGACATGATGGCGATCTTTTGACCGATCACCCGGTTTAAAAACGTTGATTTACCGACGTTCGGCCGGCCAACGATGGCCACGAACCCGGATTTGTAATTTGGATTATCCACTGGTACTTCCTCCTCAGAACCAACGCATCAGCGCTGGCGCCATGACTAAACAGCCGACGATGACCGCAAACAGGGCGGCTAAGAGCACCCCTCCCGCGGCCACGTCCTTGGCCCGTTTTGCTAAATCGTGATAGGTCTGCCCCACCACGAGATCGACCACCGCTTCCACGATGGTGTTCAACGTCTCCGCAATCAACACCAAAAAGATGGCCAGCGTCAGCCACAGCCACTCGTTGACCGTTAGCTGCAGGATAAGTCCGGCCAACACGGCGAGGCTGCCGACGACGAGGTGTTTACGAAAATTGCGTTCATACCGGTACAGTGCCTTGAGCCCGTCAACGGCGTGCCCCAGGGACTGCCGGAACGCCCGGTTCTTCCCGGTCTGCTTATCGCTTGAGGCCATAGGCATCTAAGATGTCGGCCTGCAGCTTAAACATGACCTTTTCGTCCGCGGGCTCCATGTGATCGTACCCGTTCAGGTGTAAGAACCCGTGCACGACCAAGAAGCCCAGTTCCCGGTCGTAGGAGTGACCCAGGTACTCCGCCTGTTCACTGACCTTGTCCATGGATACGAAGATGTCCCCGATATTTTCGGGGATCTCCGCGGCGAGTTCGTCGTCCATGACCAGGGGAAAGTCGTCATCGGCGGCTTCGTCATCCTCGATGGCAAAGCTGATGACGTCGGTCGCCCGGTCCACGCCGCGGTACTGCTTGTTGATCCGGTGAATGTCTTCGTTGTTCATCAACGTGACCGACATTTCGGTGTTGTCCGCTAACTTCAGGTAGGTGCCCGCGTACTGCAGGACGTCTTGAATCAATTGAATCTTTTCGGCGGGAACGCCGTCGTGGGTCTTATCGTAAATCTCTAAATCCATTATTTTTTAGCTCCATTTGGTTGAGTTTCGTTCGCCTCGTAAGCGTTAATGATGCTGGCCACGACTGGGTGCCGCACCACATCGTCCGCCGTAAAGGTCACAAAGGCGATGTGCCGAACATTTTGTAGAATGTGTTGGGCTTGAATCAGTCCCGAGCGGGTGTTGTGGGGCAGGTCGATCTGGGAGATATCCCCGTTCACGATCATCTTTGAGCCAAATCCCAGCCGCGTCAGGAACATCTTCATTTGCATGTTGGTGGTGTTTTGGGCTTCATCCAAGATGACGAAGGCCGACTCCAGGGTCCGCCCCCGCATGTAGGCCAACGGGGCGATCTCGATGACGCCACGGTCCATCAGCCGCGTCGTGTGTTCGGCGCCTAAGATGGCGTACAGCGCATCATAGATGGGCCGCAGGTAAGGGTCGACCTTTTCCTTCAGGTCCCCGGGTAAGAAGCCCAGGCTTTCGCCGGCCTCGACCGCGGGCCGCGTCAGGATGATTTTCTCAACGTCCCCGTGTTTTAAGGCCGCCACGGCCATGACCACGGCCAGGTAGGTCTTCCCCGTTCCGGCCGGACCGATGCCAAAGGTAATGTCGTTGTGCTTGATGGCATCGATGTACTGCCGTTGGCCAAAGCTCTTGACCCGCACAGGGCGGCCCTTCGCGTCGTTTAACAGCTTTTCGGTATACAGGTCTTGGAAGTAGGTCAACGTCCCCTTCTCGGCCATTTTCATGGCACTCACAACGTCTGAGCTGTTCAGGTGAACGCCCTTCGCTAAGAGACCACTCATGTTGCGCAGGATGTTCAGCGCTTGATCGACCGCGGTCGCATCCCCGGCGACTTTGATTGAATTCCCGAAGGGCTTGATGGTTACCGCGAGTCCTTCCTCGAGTAAGGTCACAAACTGGTCCTGAGCACCCAAAAGAGCCGCTTCGTCGGCGGGATTTTCTAGGATATATTCTTTTTCAATCTTCGCGTTTTCAGTCAAAGACGTTTGCTCCTTTATCTTAAAAATTTAAGGATACTGATACTTGAATTTTAGCATACCACCGGGGATTGTAAAAGGATTGACCGTTAAAATCCACCGGGAGTTAGCTGCCCTGATTCTCCGGGGACAACGCTTGCGTTAAAATGAGCCGGTCGCGGAGGCGTAACCCGTTCTCCCAGATGGGCAGTGAATAATGGTGGGTAAAGTAATCCGGTTCGACGGCCACAATCCGCAGACCGCACTTTTGGTACAGGTAGAGTTGCCCCAGGCTGGTACTGCCGGTCGCCACGCGTAACGTGGTTTGCCCGTGTTCACTGCCCCATTGTTGGGCAAACCGGATGGCGGCTTGGCCGATCCCGCGCCGTTGCTTCGCGGGTATAACAGACAGATTGGTGATTTCTAAGACGCGGTGGGGCCGCACCGTGAGGACCAACACGCCGACCAGTTCTCGCTGCCAAAATAGGGTCAACCCGGTACTTTGGGGTAAATAGGTCATCACCTGGTCCCACTCGGGGTCGGCCTGCAAGAGTAAGTCCCGAATCGCCGGGCTGACCGTCTGAAAACGTTCGTACTGTAATGCCATTCGTCACCCTCCTCACCAGAAAAGCCACCCCGGACAACGGGCCCGGCAGTGGCTTTACGATTTATTTGTTGAGTTGTGCCTTAACGGTCTGGTTGACCAGGTTACCGTCAGCCTTGCCCTTGACTTGGGGCATCACGGCACCCATGACCTTGCCGAAGTCGCCCATGCCGGTCGCGCCGACCTTTGCGATGCTGTCGGTCACGATCTGCGTGATCTCGTCGGCACTCAATTGCTTCGGCGCATACTTCTCCACGATCTTGATCTCGGCCTTGACGCCGGCAACCAGGTCCTCCCGGTTCCCCTTCTGGAACTCTTCCAGGGATTCCTTCCGTTGCTTTAATTCGCGGGAAACCACCGTCAGTTCTTCGTCGGCCGTTAAGTCGTGGCCTTGCTTGATCTTTTCGTTGGTCAAAGCGGCCTTCATCATCCGAACCACGTTCAAGGTCAGCTTGTCGTGGGCCTTCATCGCCGTCTTTAAATCTTCTGTTAATTGGGTTTCTAAACTCATTGGGGGTTCCTCCTAAATTAGTATACCAATTTATTTTACTACTTATTGGCCGGGGCGTCAGGTTTAGAGACGTTTGACTTGCGGTTTTTCCGAAAAATCGGTACGCTTGCTGTGAGCTTACAAAAAGAAAGGAACTAATTCATGATGATGCATGCGATTGGTTATACCCGTCATCTACCCTTAGATGACCCCCAGAGTCTTGTTCAATTCGATCTCGCCCAACCGACGCCCACGGGTCACGACCTGTTAGTCGCAGTGGCGGCCACGGCCGTGAATCCCGTCGACCTAGTCGGCTTCAAACGCGACGCGCCGGACGACGACCACCCCGCCATTCTCGGCTGGGACGCCGTCGGGACCGTCAGTGCCGTGGGAGACGCGGTGACCCTGTTTCACCCCGGTGACCGGGTCTTCTACGCCGGTGATTTCAGCCGTTCCGGGAGCGACACCGACTTTCAATTGGTCGACGAGCGGATCGTCGGCCACGCCCCACAGACGTTATCCACGGCCGAAAGTGCGGCTATGCCCTTAACGGCACTGACCGCCTGGGAAGCCCTTTTCGAACAACTGGGCATCGACCCGCACGCCGACAACCAGGGACAAACGCTCCTCGTGATCAACGGCGCGGGGGGCGTCGGGTCCGTGGCGACCCAGCTCGCCCACTGGGCCGGCCTGAAAGTCATCGCCACCGCCTCACGTCCAGAAACCATCGCGTGGACCAAGGCCCACGGCGCCGACGTCACGGTCAATCACCGTCAGGACTTGGTCCCCCAAGTTCGGGCCCTGGGTCACCAGTACGTCGATTACGTGCTGGAACTCAGCAACCTGAACCAACATTGGGCTGAAATCGTCGACCTGATCAAGCCGAGCGGCAAGATCGTCTCCATTACGGGCAGTGAGGTGCCCATCGACCTGCGGGCCCTCAAGCAGAAGCGCGCGACCTTCGCCTGGGAATGGATGTTCAGTAAGGCCTGGTTCCAGACCGCGGACATGGTCAGTCAACACCACGCCCTCGACGAGATCAGCCAATTGCTGGATGCGGGCGTCCTCAAGTCGACGCTGACCAAGACGCTGACGCCCTTCACCGCCGAGAACCTCCGTGCCGCCTTGCAGCTGGTCGCGAGCCACCGCATGATGGGCAAGGCCGTTATTGAAAGATAACTTACTGTCCGCGGCAGGCCCCTAGCAAAAATCACCTTGCGGTACCGGGTCACAATCACTTAAACGTTAAAAAGACCGGCAATTTCCCATCACGAATTGTCGATCTTTTTTTAGAGAAAATTTCAACTGGCACGAAAAAAGCTCTTGAAGCTTGATCCGCAGATCAGGTTTCAAGAACTTTTTAATTAAAAGCGACGCTTCTTAGCTTTACGCTTCCGCGCAGCTTCGGATTTTAACTTTTTCTTCACACTTGGTTTTTCGTAAAATTCACGTTTACGGTATTCTTGTAAAGTACCGCTACGGGAAACCGTACGTTTGAAGCGCCGAAGAGCGTCGTCAAAAGACTCGTTTTTACGAACGACTGTCTTTGCCATTTGAAATTCCCTCCCTCCGAGCACAAGTAATAACGCTGATTAGAATTTATCTACCAGCGTGACGGTTCTTAACCATTATACATAAACACACAAAATGCGTCAATAATGGTTTTGAATAAAATTTGAACCGGTCTTTCCTAGGGGGTAAACTAGAAGAAAAACCAGAGGTGCTTACCCATGTCGCAAATTACAATTTTTGTTATCTCCGACTCATCCGGAGAAACCGCGCTGACCGTTGCCCAGACCGCCGCATCGCAATTTCCCGGCGTCAAGGTCAGCTATCAACGGTTCCCCTTCATTCAGACCCATTCGATCCTCGATAGTATCTTAAATCTGGCCCAAAAACAACACGCGATGCTCTTCCACACCCTGGTCAACCAGGAGCTCAGCCAACACGTGCAGGACTTCGCGCAGGCCCACGGGTTACAGCACTTCGATTGCATCCAGCCGGCCATGACCGTTATGCAGGCCGCTACCGGGCTTGAACCCGCCGGCGTTCCCGGCTTGGTCCACAACCTGACCGACACCTACTTCGACCGCATCGCCGCCATGGAGTTCGCCGTGACCTACGACGACGGGAAGGACCCAGCCGGACTGCTGAAGGCCGACATCGTGATTCTGGGAGTCTCCCGGACCTCGAAGACCCCGCTGTCCCTCTTCCTAGCCAACCGCAACCTGCGCGTCGCCAACCTGCCCCTGTCGCCCAAGACGCAGTTGCCCAAGGAGCTCTGGCAGGTCGACCCGAAGCGCATCTTTGGGTTGACCAACCGGCCGGAGATTCTGCGCAAGATCCGTCAGGAACGCATGATCTCTTACGGGCTCCCCGCCGACAGTGCTTACTCCGACACGGCCAAAATCACCGAGGAACTCGATTACGCCCAGGCCATCTACAAAAAAATCGGCTGCCTGGTCATCGACGTCTCGAATAAGTCCATCGAAGAAACTGCCACGTTGATCATGGAAAGCGTCGACTACGACCTGATTCCCCACCCATTAAGCGACTAGTCCGGCGTTTCCACCAGTTGAATAAAGCACTAACGGCCACACCAGCAACCTGCTGACGTGGCCGTTTTTGGCGTATGCTGCTTTTTCACGAGCCTCGCTTGCCGCCGTTACCGGTGCAAGAAGGCGTCAAATGGTGCCCCGGCCAACGCATCCGCCTCCAGGTCGGGATTGAACTGCTGGGCGGTCAGCATGGCCACCTCGTACCCGTGGGGGTTGGCCCCGTGTTTTCGGTCGGGGCCGACCGCGGGTGTTTCCATGATCTTCGGGACCGCCGTCAGTTGGGGATGGTGCGCGATGGCGTTCAGCACGTCGAACCCTAACGTCCCGAACCCAATGTTCGTGTGGCGGTCCTTGTGGCTGCCCTGCGGATTCTTCGAATCGTTCAGGTGAATGACCTTCAGCCGGTCCACCCCGATCACGTGGTCGAACGTGTCTAGGACCCCGTCAAAGTCCGTGGCGATGGCGTACCCGGCATCACTGGTGTGACAGGTATCGAAGCACACGGACAGCCGTTCGTTGGCCGTCACCTGGTCGATAATGCTGGCCAGCTCCTCAAAGGTCCGGCCGACCTCCGTGCCCTTGCCCGCCATGGTCTCGAGGGCGATCTGCACCGGAACGTCGGCCGTCGCCGCCAGGATCTGATTCAGGCCCTGGGCGATCTGGGCAATGGCCGCCGGTGCACCGGCACCCACGTGAGCCCCGGGATGCAGCACGATTTGCTGGGCCCCGATGGCCGCGGCCCGGTGCACCTCTTCCGTCAAAAACTGCACGGCAAAGGCGAAGTTTTCCGGTTTTTTCGTGTTCCCCAAGTTGACTACGTAGGGCGCGTGGACCACCACGGCACGCTGCTGATGGGCCCGCATGTAGGCCTGACCCGCTTGTGCGTTGAGCGCCGCGATCGGTTTACGCCGGGTGTTCTGCGGCGCTCCCGTATACACCATGAAGACGTTCTCGTTGGCCGCCGCAGCCTCCTGCGCCGAGCCCAGTAACATGGCTTGCCCCTTCATGCTGACGTGGGAGCCAATCAAGAATTCCGTTGCTGTCATTTTCCTGCTTCCTTTCCCGTGATGATCAACTGCGCTACCTGCTGACTGGCCGTTCCCGTCTCCCACGCGCAGAAGCGCTGGTAAAAGGCGGCCTGTTGCTGCGCGTGGTCCGCGAACCCGTGGTCGGTCGTCCAGCGATCCAGTTGCCGATAAAAGGCCGGTGCCGTGGTCACCAGCGGTCCGGGCAGACTCTCCGCCGTATAGTCAAAGTAAAAGCCGCGCAGCTGGTCGCGATAGTGGGCCAGATCGTACGCAAAGAACAATTGGGGCCGCTTGAGGTTGGCGTAGTCAAACATGACCGAGGAGTAGTCCGTGATCAAGAGGTCCGAGATTAGGTAAAGCTCCGCGATGTCGGCCTCCGCCAGGACACTGACCCGGTCCTCGTAGCCCCGAATATCGACCGCGTCCTTGACCAGGTAGTGGGGCCGGATGATCAGGTGAGTCCCGCTCGGCACGTGCCGGAAGAATTCCCCTAGGTCAAACGGCAGGTCGAAGCGGTAGACCCCCTGCTGAATCGCGGTATCGTCCCGCCAAGTCGGCGCGTAGGTCACGATGGGCCCCTGGGCCTGAGGGAGCAGGCGGTGCCGCAGGGCTTGAATCTGAGGGGCTGTATCGGCCGTGTAGAGCACGTCATTGCGCGGATAGCCGATCGATAGGAAGGTCCCCCGGTAGCCAAACGCCCGCTTGAAGATGTCTTGTGAGTACTGGTTAGGGGCAATCAGGTAGTCCCACCGGTTGGCCGCCGTCACAAAGTCGGCGTGGTACTGGGCCGTGGTGCGCCCCGGAATCGCCACGTTTTGAATGTCGGTCCCCAGCTTCTTCAGGGGCGTGCCGTGCCAGGTCTGAATCGTGGTGGTGCGCCGGTTGGCGTGCCACCAATTTGGCAAGCGGGAATTTAAGACCCAGTACTCCGCTCTGGCCATCAGGTAGACCCATTTGGGCGTGAAGCGCTTGATCAGGCGAATCTCCGGGTACTTGGCGTGTAACGCCGCGTATTCGCGGGGCTTGACACTGAAGTACGCCGTTTGCGCGTACCGTGGCTCCGCGTGGACCAGTGCCCGGTAAATGGCGGCCGGATTGTCATTGACATCCTTGCCGTTAAAACTTTCAAACATCACTAATCGCTTTTTTGTCGGTAAACAAATAAGCCCATCGTTCAGCACGATGAGCCCATAGCGAGCAACTAGCTTCAATGATTGGATAACGCTGTGTAACCCGTTAGCCATGCGTGGTTGCCCCTTTCTAACTAGATTAAGTCGACGAAGCGTGACCGGAACTTGTAGTGCAGGTGTGACCCCAAGAGGAGTACGAAGAACACGAAGGCCCAGAACTCTAACGTCAAGAGTGGGTGTTGCCAGAACCAGCCGGTCCCCAAGAAGGACTCCCGGAACCCGTTGACAATGTAATAGTACGGGTTCAGTTCTAGTAAATGAACGAACGGTGCCGGGAACGACGTGGTCACGAAGTTAAACAGCACGCCGGACACGTAGAACAGCATCCGCATCACGGATTGGAGCAAGATGTGGTAGTCGCGGACCAGCACACTGATACAGGAATTGAAGACCCCTAGGGCCACCATCAACATGATCATGGCGAAGAAGTAGTACAACCACTGGAACCACGCGACCTTCGGGTAAACACCGTTCAACAGGCCGATAAAGATGGAAAAGACCATCATGGTCCAGAAGGAACTCAGGTTGCTAACGACCTTGATTGTTGGCAACGCGGAGACCGGGAACTTCATCTTGGCCACCATGTTGACCCGCTGGTAGATACTCTTCGAGGCGTCCAGGGTCGCCCGGTTCATGAAGAACCACGGTGAAATCCCGATCACCATCCAGGGCAGATAACTGACCCCGTTTAACGGTTGACCATGTTTTAAGCCAACACCGAAAACTAACCAGTAGATTCCGATTTGAATCAAGGGATACAGGTACTCCCACATCAAACCTAAATAATGGCTCTGGTAACTTGCTTGATCCTCGTAACGGGAAATCCGAAAGATAATCCCCAAACTCGAGATCTGTTCTTTAAATAAGGCCATGACCTCTTTCAAGGCACTGCACTCCTTTAATTTTTAATCGTCCGCCGAACGCGTCGGGGCCACTAAGCCCACGTAACGTTCAACGACCCGGTCGGTGGCTTGGCCGTCATTGGCCGCGTTCCACCGATGATTGAACTGGGTCAGATCCGTCTTCCGGTCGGCCACGATGGCCGCCGCCAGCTCTTGGCTATTCCGCAAGGCCGGACTGGGTAACCAATCCAAGAGGTCCGCTTGAACCCCGGGGTTGTGCGTGTAACTGGGTAAATCAAACAGGTAAAACAATAGGCTGTGTGCGTTGGGCAAGAGGCTGTAGTCAAACGCCACCGAGGAGTAGTCCGTCACCAGCGTCTCGGCCACCGTCAGCAGCTCCCCGGTACTCAGCGTCTCCGCCACGACGACCTGCCGGCCCAATTGCCGTTGCAGGTCCGTGGCGGCCGCCGCCAAGACCGGGTGAAGCTTCACGACCACCCGGGCCGTCGGGTCAGCCGTTAAGGCCGCCGCCAGCCCGGCCGGCGGCGTAAACGTGACCCCCTCCCGGTAAGTGGGCGCGTAGAGAATGACCCGGTGCCCGGACAATTCCGGTGCCACCTGGTAGACCCGTTGCCGGGTCCGCTCGATCCACTGATCATCGCGTAACCGGTCGGACCGGGGATACCCCAGCAGCTGCATCCGCGTCGTGGGGACCCGGTAACTGCGGTGAAAGACCGCCCCCATCGCCGGTGCGCCGACCACGTACTCGTCGAAGTGATCGTACACCGCCTGGAACCGCCGTTGATCACTCGCCGAACGGTCCTGTGTCGTGGGGTCCTCCCAGCCGAACCGCTTAATGGCCCCGGCTGCGTGCCAGAGTTGCACGATTGTCAGGTTCTTCGGGTGGTACAGGCCCCCGAGAAACGCGTAGTAGTTGTCGCAAAACACCACCCGAGCCCGCATGATGACGGGAATTCCCGTCACCACGAACTTCAGCCCGTCTCGAAACGGTCGGACCGTGATACCCGCCGCGGCGAGGCGCCGGGCGGCCGCGGCCTGCGTGGGACGGTAAAAGACCAGCAGCTCCCGGCCCTCCGGTAATGCCTGGTCAAGTGAGCGGATCAGGGGCAGATTGTCCCCAAAGCTCATCAGGTAAACCACGTTACGTCGCCGTTGGGCCCCCGTCAAATGAGACATCACCCGCACTAACCACAAGTAAAATTCTTTCACGTTCATCACCAATATATCCTAGTTTTTGCGGCCCATAACATTGGAAATTATACCACATCTGCCCCGGGAACCTAGTCCTTTTTAGGAAGCTTTAACATTCCGCACGTAAAAAGCGGGACGCACCGGTCTTTTCACCCGGTGCTCCCACTCAAAAAGGCCATCCCTGGTTAGTGAGGATGGCCTAATGTCTTCTGGACAACTTTAGGGTACCAGTTTGGCAGCCCCACCACAAGAATCCCACCGGAGTAGTGACGGAATCTTTAAAAACTTGTCGCCAAGTTGTCACATTGCTTTATGCATAATATTCATAAAATATACAAGTGAATCCGTGAAAGGGTTTTCGTGATTAGTACATCATTTTGTTGAACCATTGACCGTAGAGTTCCCGGTTTTCATAGTCCAGCATCCCCGTATCCTTAGCCTGGGCAACGATCCGATCGGTTGCCTTGTCCTGTGGGGTCGCCCCCATCATCCGGTACTGTAAGGCGTCTAACATGGACTCCGAGTCAATTCCCGTAACGGTTTCATTCCAATTTTTATTCATAATAATTGCCCCTTTTTATCTATTTATACAATGTAGTTAGATTCTAAAACATTCCATCAAAAAAAGCAACGCCTAATTTGATTCGGCATTGCTTTTTGACCGTTCTAGACCGATTGGTTGGTCAAGTCACTAAAAAAACGGCCCCGGGGACACCCGGAACCGTTCACGTCACCACTTCGGTTCGTAGAAGTGGCCTAAGACTTTGACCGTGTCGGAAATGCTGACGAAGGCCTTCGGATCGGCCTCTTCCATCGCCACCTCCAACGCATCCATTTCGTAACGCGTAATGACGGTAAACAGGATCGTCTTTTCATCGTGGTGGTAGGCCCCTTCGGCCCCGTGCACGATGGTGATCCCCCGCCGCATGTGATTTTGAATACTGTCGATCACCGTTTTGGGACGACTGGTGATCACCATAACCTGCATCCGCTGCTGGCGGGTAAAGGTCATGTCGATCACCTTGGCGTTCACGAACAACCCCAGCGCGGAGTAAAAGGCGTAGGGCCACCCGTACACGAACCCGGCACTGATGACGATCAGACTGTTGAACGCCATGTTGATCGACCCCATGCTGCGGCCCGTCTTCCGCCGTACCACGATGCCGATGATGTCCAGCCCCCCGGTCGAAATGCTGTTTTTCAGGGCGAATCCGGTCCCGTACCCGTTGACCGCACCCCCGAAGATCGCACAGATGATTGGATCGGTCGTCAGGTGAACGGGTTGGATGACCCGAATCATCGTCGACGCGAACACGACACAGATGAACGTAAAGACGGTAAATGACTTACCAATTTGTTTCCAGGCCAGTACGAACAGCGGCACGTTGATCAGGAACAACCCCAGCGCCGTGGTGATCTGAAACGGCGCATAGCGTCCCGTCAACGTATCGATCAGTTGGGCCAACCCGGTGGCCCCGGACGAATAGATGTGTCCGGGCGTCCAGAAGAAGTTCACCGCAATCGAAACCAAAACGCCGTAGAAAAAGGCAACGGAAAACTTTGCCGTATAGGTATGCCGTTTGAAAAGCTGCTGCACATCGTCCATGATTTAAAAACCGACCTCACTTATTCCCTTTATCAACTACACTATCATGCCCGCTAAGTATAGCATTTATCGGCCCCTACGGCCACGCTTAACCCCATCTTTTAGCGAGTTCTAATGGTTCTTCCAATGCTGGTCGATAAAGGCGGCCCGGCCGCCGGCTTCCTCTTGCGCCATTCGTTCGGGATGTTTCTTATAAAACTGTTGGTGCCGGGCTTCCGCCGGATAAAACGGCTGCACGACCTGAATTTTGGTCACGATGGGTTGGTCGAACTGCTCCCGTTCCTGTAAGGCGCGTTTGGACGCCGCCGCGATACGCTGTTGTTCGGCACTGTTCACGAAGATCACCGGCCGGTAGTTATCGCCGCGGTCCTGGAATTGGCCGGCCGCGTCGGTCGGGTCGGTCTGCTGCCAGTACAATTCCACCAAGTCGGCATAGCTCACCTTGTCCGGATCGAACCAGATCTTGATGGCCTCGGTGTGTCCCGTGGTGTGGGCCTTGACCTGTTCGTAGGTGGGATTGGCGACCGTGCCGCCCGTGTACCCGGACAAGACCTTGTGAATCCCGGGGTGTTCCTCGAAGGGCTGGACCATACACCAGAAGCACCCACCGGCAAACGTTGCTGTTTCAAGACGACTCATAAACATCCCCAACTTTCTCTGCTAAATTATTTCTCATTAAAGGCCTTTTCCGGCGATTCGTCAAGGCCACGGCTAACCCGCACCGTGCTCTTGGCCAACAAAAAAGAGCCTGAGAATTGCTCAGGCTCTTTTCGGTTCTTCGAATAGCTGGTGTGAAAACGGGCTCCAAGAGGCAGCTGGTTCCGCTTAACCCCAGCAGGCAAATCATCCAAGTTCGGGATTATCCCGCCTGCCGTCGTGACGGTTCGCCAGCTAACCGCCTTTAGGCCCATTCATTTCAATTACTTGTCTGAATCGCCGTCCGCATCGGTAATGGCCAGGTCGAGGTCGTCCAGTTGCTTTTGGGCAACGGTACTTGGGGCCTGGGTCATCGGTTCGGTCGCCTTCGAGTTCTTCGGGAAGGCGATCACGTCACGGATGTTGTCGCGCTTAGCCAGCAAGCGGGCAAACCGGTCCAACCCGATGGCCAGACCACCGTGAGGCGGGAACCCGTAATCTAACGCCTTCAGGAGGAAGCCAAATTGCTTCTCGGCCCGTTCCGGCGTAAAGCCTAAGGCCTTCAGCATCTTCATCTGAAGCTCCCGGGTGTGAATCCGGATGGACCCGCCCCCTAATTCCAACCCGTTCAGGATGATGTCGTAACTCTGAGCGTAGGCCTTGTGCGGGTCTTCGCCATCGTTCAGGTAGTGGGCATCGCCCTCCTTCGGCATGGTGAACGGGTGGTGCGCTGGAACCCACCGCTTCAGGTCCACGTCGTAGTCAAACAGTGGCCAGTTGACGATCCAAAGGAACGCCCACTTGTTCTCGTCGATCATACCTTGGTTCTTGGCAATGTCGACCCGCAGGTACGCCAGCGTTTGGGCCACGACCCGCTTGGAGTCGGCCGCGAAGAGCAGCAGGTCGCCGCTCTTGGCACCGGTGGCCGTCGTGATCTGCTCGAAGGAATCGGCGTCCTTGAAGAACTTCGCGATGGGGCCGCTGAAGCCGTCGTCGGTGACCTTCATCCAGGCCAAGCCCTTCGCACCGAAACGTTCGATGTATTGGGCGTACTTGTCGATATCCTTCCGGCTGTACAGGTCCGCACCACCAGGAACGGCGATGGCCTTGACTTGGCCGCCGTCCTTAACGGCGTTCGCGAAGACCTTGAAGTCGCTGTCTTGCATGATGGCCGACAGGTCCTTCAATTCCATGCCGAACCGCACGTCTGGTTGGTCGGTCCCGAACCGCGCCATCGATTCGTCCCAGTCCATCCGCTTGAACGGCAGGGTGACGTCGACGTTTAAGGTGTCCTTCATGACCTTGGCGATCAAGCCTTCGGTGATGTCTTGGATCTCTTCGGCCGTTAAGAAGGACGTTTCCAAGTCGATCTGGGTGAATTCCGGTTGCCGGTCGCCCCGCAAGTCTTCGTCCCGGAAGCACCGGGCGATTTGGTAGTACCGGTCGAAGCCGGCACCCATCAATAACTGCTTAAACAGTTGCGGTGATTGCGGTAAGGCGTAGAAGTGGCCGTGGTAGATCCGGGAAGGTACCAGGTAGTCCCGGGCCCCTTCTGGCGTGGACTTAGTCAGGTCCGGCGTTTCGATGTCCACGAAGCCGTTGTTGTCAAAGTAGCTGTGTACGGACTGGATGATCCGGTTCCGCAGCATGATGCCCTGTTGCATCTCGGGCCGCCGTAAGTCCAGGTAGCGGTACTGTAACCGCAGATCGTCCGAGGCGTTGATGCCGTCCTTGATGTCAAACGGTGGCGTCTTAGCCTTGTTCAAGAGGTTGATGCCCATGACTTGGACTTCGACCTTCCCCGTCCGCATGTCCGGATTGATTTCCTTGCCGACCCGGGCAACGACCTTCCCTTGGATCTCGATGACGTATTCGCTCCGCAGCGTTTCCGCCACGGCAAAGGCATCTTGGTCAAACTTTTCGCTAAAGACCAATTGGACCAGGCCTTCCCGGTCCCGCAGGTCAACGAAGATTAAGCCCCCCAGGTTCCGGCGCTTTTGCACCCAACCCTTGAGAACAACGGTCTGGTCGAGGTATTGCTCGTCGACAAGACCGGCGTACGTGGTCCGTTTCAAATTCTTTTCCATTGATTTTCCCCTCTTATTCTGCCGTGAATCCTTGATCCACAACCTTTTGGAAATCTTGGTAAATGTCGGCTAACGGCACACTGATCTCTTCACCAGTGGCCATGGCCTTCAAGTTCGCCGTTTGGTTGGCCAGTTCCTGGTCACCGATGGTCAAGGTGTACTTGGCCGCCAACCGGTTGGCCGTCTTGAACTGCGCCTTGGGCTTCCGGCCGAGGTAATCTCGGTCGGCGGTCAGACCCGCCTGCCGAATGGCCTGCACCAGCTTGAGCGTCTCGAGCGACGTGTCGTCGCCGATACCCACGATGTAGACGTCCAGCGGGTGTTCATCGGGCACGGGCACCTTTTCGGCCTGCATCAACAGAACCAACCGTTCCACGCCCATTCCGAAGCCGACACCGGGCATCTCGGGACCGCCCAGTTCTGCGACCAGGCCGTTGTAGCGGCCCCCCGCCAGCACGGTGGTGTAGCCCTCACCCAACGCGGGTGAATCGGCCATGATCTCGAAGATGGTGTGGTTGTAGTAGTCCAACCCCCGCACCATGGTGGCGTCCACGTCGTAGTCGATGCCCAAGGCATCCAGGCTCGCCTTGACCTTGGCGAAGTGTTCCGTGGCGTCGGGCGTCAAGAAGTCCAGGATCGATGGCGCATCGGCCACAATCTCCTGGTCGTGCTTGTCCTTGCTGTCGAGGACCCGCAGCGGGTTCTTGTGCAGCCGGACCTTCGAGTCATCACTGAGTTCGTCGAAGTGCGGTTCCAGAAAGTCGATCAGCGCTTGCCGGTAAGCGGCCCGGGTCTCTTGGTCCCCCAAGGTGTTGAGGGCCAGGCGCAGGTGCTTCAACCCCAGCTTGGTGAGGAGGTTCATCCCCAGCGCAATGACTTCTACGTCCAATTCGGGCGCGTCACTGCCGAAGGCTTCCACCCCGATCTGGTGAAATTCCCGTTGCCGCCCGGATTGGGGCCGTTCGTAACGGAACATCGGCCCCATGTAGTAGACCTTGTAGGGCTTGGTCGTCTCGGGACCGTAAAGCTTGTTCTCGACGAACGCCCGGACCACACCGGCCGTGCCTTCTGGCCGCAGGGATAGGTGCCGGTCCCCCTTATCCTTGAAGTCGTACATTTCCTTGGTGACGATGTCCGAGGTATCCCCCGACGTACGGGAGAAGACTTCGAAGTTTTCAAACATGGGCGTCCGGATCTCATCGAACCGGTAACGGGCAAACAGTTGCCGCGCCGTGGCCTCGACGAACTGCCAGGTCTCAGAATCGCCTGGTAAGATGTCCGCCGTGCCCTTTGGTCGTTGGTAACGCATATGCATTCTTCCTTTCTCAGCGCTGCGCTAAATAAAAAACGCCCCTGTCAATTGACAAGGGCGCAGGTATGCACGGTACCACCTTTTTATTTTCTCAGCAGGATAACGTTGCAAACGAATGACAGAAACTGTCATTAGCCTCGAAAGTGTCTTCAAAAGTCGTTCGTTAGTTGCTTTCAGCCACGCAACCTCTCTGTAAACGATTGACCCTTTACTGGTCTTCCTCATGGGCTTCTATTTTATTCTTCTTAAGAATACTGAAAGCCAGCTTAAAAGTCAAGGCAGCCGCTAACAACTTCCACGGTTCGTTCCCCGCCCCGTGGTATAATTGACCTAATTTGTTGAAGGAGAAACCCAACATGCACTTTAAACCTAAGAATTGGGTGGGACTGGTCACCAGTCTCATCATTTTACTCGTGGCGGGCGGACTACTGATGGCCTTCGTCCGCAACAACGCCGTCACCGCCACCGTCAGCAATCTGAACCTCCGGCGGGGCCCCGGCCTGACCTACGGGGTGACCAGCAAGGTCGCCAAGAATAGCCGCCTGACCATCATCGGCGAGAAGGACAATTGGTACCACGTCCGCGACAGCCAGAACCACTTCGGCTGGGTCGCCAGTTGGTTAGTTGATCATCCGGGCAATCTCAAGCAGGCCACCACCTTATCCGAGGCGACCATCGTCTTGGATCCGGGCCACGGGGGCAGCGACTCCGGCGCCTTATCCATCGACCAGAAACACGACGAGAAGACCTATACGCTGGAACTCGCCCAACGCGTAGCCAAGTTGTTGCGGGCCAAGGGGGCACACGTCATCATGACCCGGAGTTCGGACACCTCGGTCAGTCTGGCCGACCGCCCGGCCCTGGCCAACACCAACCAAGCCAACGCGTTTATCAGCTTTCACTTCGATTCGTCACCGACCGATAACCTGGCCTCGGGGACCACGACCTACTACTACCACCGCAAGTCCTCCTACGCGTTGGCCGAGGCCATCAATCGTGAAATGGACGACCTGCCGCTGACCAACCGGGGCATCCGCTTCGGCAACTTCGAGGTCATCCGGGACAACAGCCGCCCGTCCCTCCTACTTGAAATGGGCTACATCAACACCAAAAAGGACTTCAGCGACATCCGCAGCGCCCATTACCAACAGACCGTGGCCAATAACGTCGTGCAGGGCCTGAGCCGCTACTTCGCAGCCCAGAACTAACCTGCCTGACACGGGAATAGTTTTCGTCAGCAGGTGCCCGCTGCCGTGGATCTCCTCATTTTAGAAAGAAGCGATGATTTTGTCTTTATCTGCAAACTGGCTTTCACAACTGCCCTTACCCGGGGTGACGACCGCCACTCCTGTCAGCGGGGGCGACATCAATCAGGCCTTTCGGCTGACCACGGCCGAGGGCCCCGCCTTTTTACTGGTCCAGCCCCAGACCCCCGCGAGCTTTTACGCCCACGAGGTCGCCGGGCTCCAGGCACTTAGTCAAGCGGTCAACACGCCCACGGTCCTGGGGACCGGCGAGATCGACGGGGACGCCTACCTGCTCCTCGAGTTTCTCGAAACCGGTCGGGGCAGCCAGTACGACCTGGGGCAGGCCGTGGCCCGGGTTCACCGGGTGACCGCTCCACAGTTCGGATTCGACCAGGACAACCGCGTGGCCAAACTGCCCAAAAATAACCAGTGGCAGACGGATTGGACGACCTTCTACCTTGAACAACGGCTCGACCCGCTGGTGAAGCGCGCTTTGGCCCACCACCTTTGGAACTCTCAGCGTGAGGCCGCCTACCAACGGGTCCGGCAGGCCATCGTGGCCGAAAACCGGGGCCGCAAAATCGTGCCCTCGTTGCTGCACGGGGACCTCTGGGCCGGCAACTACCTGTTCACGACCGACGGGACCCCCACGCTGATCGACCCCGACACCCTGTACGGGGACCGGGAGTTCGATCTGGCTATGACCACCATCTTCGGCGGCTTCGACGGGGACTTCTACAAGGGCTACCAAGCGGCCTATCCCCTGGAATCGGGCTACGCCGATCGGTTGCCCCACTACCAGCTCTACTACCTGCTAGCGCACCTGAACCTCTTCGGTGAAACCTACGGCCCCGCCGTCGATGCCACGCTCGAACGGGGCTTGCCGCACTCATGATCACAATCTATTAAATCACCCACTAAAACGACCTGAGCGCCGCCAAATCACTATTGGTTTGGCGGCGCTCAGGTCGTTTTAGATTTATAAAGCCCTTATTTTTGCCATAAGAAGTGAATCAACAGGCGGTTGACCTGCGCGTTGTCGTGCAGCTTGCTGTGCTGGGCGTTTGGCCCCACGATGCGTCGTTCCTGATACGACCGTGCCCGTCCAGCCACCAGGTAGCGCAGCGATTTCGACGACGCGTTGCTGACCCGTCCGAATGAGTCCCGTTATTCAGGTCCCCGTAGATGTTCAGTACGCGCGCCTGTCGCGGATACCGTTGCCGTAACGCCAACAGTTGCTGGTAATCGCGATCCAGCTTGGTCGGCTTACCCGCCGCCGTGAGGGTCATGCGGTTGGGGCGGTCGTTGATCCCCAGGATGCCGTTAAAGTGTCCGGCGATGTCGACCTGCCGTTGCAGCTGCGGTAAATGGGTGTTCCGCGCATTCTTCAGCAGGTAGAAGACCATCGCCATGTTCCCCATCGAATGGCCCACCATATTGAAGCGGGTAATGTGATAGGTCTGCTGCAACCCCGTGATCACGTTTTTGGCCCAGCCAGCCGTGACCTGGTAATCCCCCTCGCGGTTGGCCGTGAACTGTACCGCCACGATGGGGTGCTCATCCCCGGCCTTAAACCGGCCCCGCCAACTGACGTGACCGTCCTTCGCCACCGTGGCGTGAACCACGGTCTGGGTGACCCCGGCCCGTTGCGCGGCTCGAATCATGGGCATCTCGGCGTTCGCACTGCTACCGTACCCGTGAAAGAACAGCGTGGGCACGTATTTGGCCCCATCCAGCTTCGACGAGCTGGCCTGGGGCCCCGTCCCGCGGGCCGCACAGCCCCCTAAGAGCAAAACCAATAACAGGCTGATCTCCAGCCAGACTTGACGCGTTCGCAATCGTCGTAACATCGTCCCCGTCACTCCCCAATCATTTGTTGGGGTCTAGTATACGCCGGGGCCACCGGAGTGTCACGGCGGACCCTTCAGCACCCATCAGTTCGCTGCGAGCCCCGCTAATCGGTTGCCAGCAGCCACGCCTTTAGCTCGGCCATCTGAGTCACCCGCACCTCGGGTTGGCTTTCGTCGACGATCAGGTGTTCCGGGTCAAAGAGTGCCCCGGCCATCCCCGCGCGGTGGCCCGCCTGCACGTCCAAGTTGCGGTCACCGATCATGATGGCCGTCGCCGGCTCAACCGCGTAGCGTTGCATCAGCGCTCGCAGGCTGGTCGGGTCGGGCTTACGCGGGTAGTCGTCGGCGGCCGTGACCGCTCCGCTGAAGAACCCGCTGAGGCCCAGCGCGGATAACCGGTCCAGGGCCCCGTTATCCCGGTGCGTGAGGACAAAGTTCCGCCCGCCCTGGTCTTGGACCGTCCGCAAGAGCGCCCCCACCCCGGCAAACGGGGCCGCCGTCGTTAACTGCGGGGCCGCGTGGTGCCGATACAGCTGCTGCAAGCGGCCCCGGTCCACACTGAATTCGGCCGCGAACCGCTGCAGGGCGGTGCCCAAGCTGTGTTGGCGCATGGCCTGGTAGATGGCCAGGTCGTCGATCTCAAAGTCGTTGACGCCCGTGTCCTCTAAGGCCTGGTGGAAGGCCGTGACCATCCCCGGGTAGGTATTGACCAGCGTCCCGTCGAAGTCCCAAAAAAGTTGTTGATACCGCATTAAGTTGTCCTCCTAAAAAAACGGCCAGTCGTTGTCAACTGGTCGTTCATGGTTTATTTTTGTAAGTCGTCCGTGTCGAACCAGATGGTGACCGGACCATCGTTGACCAAGGCCACCTGCATGTCCGCCCCGAAGACTCCCGTGGCCACCGGAATCCCCGTGGCCGCCAGCTTCTGGTTCAGCTCATGGTACAGCTTCTCCGCGTGGGCGGGGTCGCCCGCACCCACGAAGCTGGGCCGGTTGCCCTTCTTCACGTTGGCGTACAGCGTGAACTGGGAGACCGACAGGATGCTCCCCTGGACGTCCTGGACGCTCAGGTTCATCTTTCCCGCCGCGTCGCTGAAGACCCGCAGGTGGCTGATCTTGTGGACCAGGTAGTCGACCTGCTCACTGGTGTCGCTGTCTTCGGCCCCGACTAGTAGCAAAAAGCCCTGGTCGATCTGCCCGTGGACCTGATCCTCGATGGTCACGCTGGCCTGTTTGACCCGTTGTAATAGAATGCGCATCGTATCCTCCTACTAATGGAACGGGCGCTTAACCACGTAAACGTCCGGAATATTCTTGATGTTGTCGACGATCCGTTGGAGTTCCCAGCGGTTGCGGATCCCCAAGCTGACCGAGATAATGACCATCTTGTTGTGGTCCACCTTCCCGTTGATCGAGGTCAGGTCCTTCGTCGAGTTGTTGATCGTCCGGAGCACGTCGTTGAGCAACCCGTTGCGGTTGTATCCCTGGACCTCGATGTCGGCGTTGTAGTTGGTCCGATCCCCGTGCTCGTCACCCCAGCGAACGGAGACGATCCGCTCACCGTTCTCCTCGGCGTGACGCACGTTGGGGCAATCGGTCCGGTGCACGGAAACGCCCCGGCCCTTGGTGATGTACCCCACGATATTGTCCCCCGGAACCGGTGAACAGCAGTGACTCAACCGAATCAGCAAATTATCGACACCCTCGATGACCACGCCATCGGGCTGCTTCTTGCGATCCTTCTTGTCCGCCTCGCCGTCACTTTTGATGGTCTGGTGGTCCTCCAGCAGTTCCTTTTCCTCCTGCCGGCGCCGTTCATCCTCGGCCGCCTGCCGGACGTCCTCGGTCAGCCGGTTGACCACGCCGCGGGGTTGTAAATCGCCAAACCCAATGGCCGCCATCAAATCGTCGGTCTGTTGGTAGTGCATCTTCGCCGTGACCTTGTCCAAGTTCTCCTTGGTCAGGATGGCCCTCGGTTCGTATCCCAGGTCCCGGATCATGCGCTCGATTTGTTCTTCCCCCTGATCGATGTTTTGTTCCCGATCACGTTGCCGGAAGAACTGTTTGATCTTGTTGCGGGCCCGCCGCGTCGAGACCAGCTTCAGCCAGTCCCGGCTCGGCCCGGCCGAGCTGCTCGACGTACGGATGTCCACGATGTCCCCATTTTTGATTTCGTAGTTCAACGGGACGATCTTACCGTTGATCGTGGCCCCGGTAGTGTGGTGCCCGACCTCCGTATGAATGGCGTAGGCCATGTCCAGCGGGCCGGCGCCCTTCGGCAACTCCAGCACGTCGCCCTTGGGGGTAAACGCGTAGACGTGGTCGCCAAAGAGTTCGCCCTTGACGCTATCCATGAAGTCCGCCGCGTCATCGGTATCTTCTTGCAACTCGATGATGTGCTTAAACAGGTTCAGTTTGTCCCCCGTATTGGTGGCCTGAACCTTGTCCTTGACCCCTTCCTTGTAAGCCCAGTGGGCCGCGACCCCGTATTCAGCCACGGCGTGCATTTCCTTGGTCCGAATCTGGACTTCCAGCGGCTTACCCTCGGGACCAATCACCGTGGTGTGCAGGGACTGGTACATGTTGGCCTTGGACATCGCGATGTAGTCCTTGAACCGCCCGGGCATCGGCTTCCAACGGGAGTGAATGGCGCCTAATACGGCGTAACAGTCCTTAATGGTGTCCACGATGACCCGGATGGCCAAGAGGTCGTAGATTTGGCTAAATTGCTTATGTTGGTCCTTCATCTTCCGGTAGACCGAGTAGATGTGCTTCGGCCGGCCGTAGATCTCCGGCTGCAGGTGCAGGTCGGCGATCGAGGTCTGAATGTCCTTGATGGCCGCCGCGATGTACTGTTCCCGTTGGTCCCGCCGTGAGTTCATCAGGTGAACGATCCGGTAGTACTGTTGCGGATTCAGGTACCGTAACGAGATGTCTTCCAACTCCCACTTAATGGTACTGATCCCCAACCGGTCGGCCAACGGTGCGTAGATTTCCAAGGTTTCGTTGGCGATGCGCCGTTGCTTATCCGGCCGCAGGTGCTGCAGGGTCCGCATGTTGTGCAGACGGTCGGCCAGCTTCACGATCATGACCCGGATATCCTTCGACATGGCCAGCAGCAGCTTCCGGTGGTTCTCCGCCAGCTGCTCTCTGTTCGACTTGTACTTGATCTTCCCGAGCTTGGTGACGCCGTCCACGATGAGCGCGACGTCGTCTCCAAAGAGTTCCCGGACGTCACTCAGGGTCACCCCGGTATCCTCCACGATATCGTGCAAAAAACCGGCCGAGACGGTCTCGGGGTCCATGTTCAGGTCGGCCAAGATGCCGGCGACCTGAATCGGGTGCATAATGTAGGGTTGGCCGGATTGACGGAACTGGTCCTTGTGCGCAACCGTTGCAAAATGACAGGCTTTGACCACCATCTCAACGTGTTCCGCGTTCATGTATTTTCCTACTCTGGCAATTACTTCTTCAGCCGTCCAGACACGTTCTTTGGTCATATCGGCCGTCACCACCCTTAGTTTTTAATTTCAGATTGACCCGTTTCTGGCGTGCTGAGGCCCGCCGTGAGGTACGCCACGCACAGATAAACGACGGCAAAGGCCCACGTGTATTGCGGCCAAGCCAGCATCGCACCGATCAAGAACCACACCGGCCAGATCAGCAGCCACCAGCGCGGTTGATGCTTTTGCACGATCAACCGCCCCGTGGCGATGGCGATGCCGCCGTTGATCAGGATCAGCAGGCCGCCGAACCGGAGTACGGCGCTAAGTTCCAGCGCTTTCATCAGTAGTGGCACCACGACCCCCATCACGATGCCCACGACCCAATAGGGCCAACCTATTTTTTTGAACAGATTCATTCTACCCCCACCTAACTCTCTTCAATAATTGCAATCATTTTAGCATGTTTTCCAGCCGATTTCATCCTATCAGCCGGATTACCGCAATTCCCACAGGACCGAGGCGGCCGTCAAAAAGTACAGGGGCGCGGTCTCGGTTCGCAGAATGCGGGGACCCAGTCCGACCAGCGTTGCCCCGGCCGCTTGTGCCGTGGCGACCTCAGCCGGGCTGATCCCGCCCTCGGGGCCAAAGATGGCCAGGACGCTGTCTTGCGGTGCGACCGCCTGCAGGCTTGCCTTGAGGGCGCTGTGCTCCCCCTGCTTGGCGGATTCCTCGTAAGCCATCACGCGGTGGGCGTACGGGGTCGCCAGCACGGCCTTTAAGGTCGGTGCGTAGGTCACCGTAGGCCGGCGCAACCGGTGCGACTGTTCGGCCGCGCCGTGGGCCACCTTGGTCAACCGGGCAACCTTCTTGGCGACCTTGTTGGGCTGCCACTTGGCCACCGACCAGTCGGCCCCGAAGAAGACGATGTGGGTCACGCCCAGCTCGGTGGCCTTCTGGGTGATCCACTCGGCCTTCTCCTGCTTGGGCAACCCACAGGCGATGGTCACGGCGGCCGGTAGTTCGACCGCGGGCGTTGGCACCGCCGTCAGGGCCACGGTCGCGGCGGTCGCATCGGCCGTCAGCAGCTCGCCGTAAAAGAGGTGCGCCGTGGCGTCCACGAACTCGGCCACGTCACCCACCTGGGCCCGTAAGACCGTGACCCAGTGATGGGTCGTGGCCGCCGAAAGGGTCACGTGGTCCCCCGTTTGTTGCGGTGTTTCGAGAAAGTACCGTTGCATTGGTTAGTCGTCCTCCGTTGGCTTGTGGGCGATGACGCCCCGCCAGTCCTTCATTTGCAACACGTTGTCGATGATGAAGCCCTGCTTTTGCTGGGCGGCGACGACCTCATCCAGCTTGTCGGCAATGATCCCCGACGTGAGGAAGTGGCCCCCCGCCGGCAGGTTCTCCCAGGCCTGCGGAATCAACGGCAGGATGATCTCCGCTAAAATGTTGGCCACGATCAGGTCCACCGGTTCGTGGATTCCAGTCAACAGGTTATTGGGCTTGGCGACCACGTCGGCCGCCACGGGATTCAGGGCCAGGTTGGTCTTGGCCGAGCGCACGGCCACCTCGTCGAGGTCAAAAGCCGTGATGCGGTCCACGCCTAAGTACTTGGCGGCGATGCTCAGGACCCCGGAACCGGTCCCCACGTCGTACATGCTTTCCCCGCCCCGCACCACCATTTCAAGGGCGGTCAAGGACAGCTGGGTGGTCGGGTGCGTCCCCGTCCCGAACGCCATTCCCGGGTCCAGGCGAATCACGTGCTCGTTTTTCTGAACCGGCTGATAGGCTTCCCAGCTAGGCGTCACCGTCAGGTAGCGGGTGATGCGCACCGGATGGTAGTACTTCTGCCAGGCGGTCGCCCAGCTCTCGTCGGCCACGGCCTGAGTCGTCACCTCGGCGGGCGCTGGGTCGAGCCCGAACTTCGCTAGGTCCTGGACCCGTTGCCTGATGGTCGGCAGGATCTCCGGCACGAAGACCGTCTCGGGATAGTAGGCGCTGACTTCGGCGCCGGTCGTCCGGTGCGGAATGTCCGTCAGGTCCAAGATCTCGTCGGGTCTGGCCTGCAGGTGTTGGTAGTCGGCGGCATCGTCGATCTTGACGCCGCTGGCCCCGGCCTCCTGTAGGATGTTGCTGACGGCCTCGACCGCCTCATTGGTCGTAATCACGCTCACTTCTGTCCATTGCATGGTTGATTTCCTCCTTATATAAAACGAAAAAGAGCCAGCGACAACGAAACTTGTCACCGGCTCACCATTAGCCCTTTAATCATGAAACAACCGGCCTTAGGCTTTCTCAGCATCGGTCGGGTGATCATCGTGGCGTTTTTCCCGTTGGGCCAAGTGGGTTTCAAGATAATCCAACATGTCCGCTTCATTCTGGAAAACTCGGGGATGCTTTTGCTTGTGCAGTCGCAAATCAATCTCGTTGATTCGCTGACGGCCCGTCCACGTATGACCATAACGAATGATTACCCGATTATTGAGCGAATCATGACCGAACTTAAAGACGTAGACGCTCTCGGGCGCCATCAATGGGCGAATATACGACTTTTCATAACGGTAGTTATGTTGCCGTAAAAATTGTTTGGTTCGACTCAGCATGGTAATCACCTCCTATTTATCAGACAACTGTCCCAGTTCGCAACGATTTCCTGGCACAACAATCGTCTCAACGTTTCTGAATATATCAAGTCACCATAATAGATGATTTTCACCCTGATTGCAAGCAAAACGTTTAGCAACGGGCGTTGACCGTTTCAACCGGTGAAAGGACCGTTGAAACCCCTGGTAACTATGAAACCACTTACAATTATACCATAACTTGTTGCTAATTTCGGGACCGCTTCCGGAATCAAGATTAAAATAATTATTTTTTTGCGTTTCGGTTGCATTTTCCCCCGAAAACCCTAAGAATTAGGGGTAACTACGTTAGGGAGGTACCGGGATGTTAAGAGAATTTAAGGAGTTTATCGCACGGGGCAATGTTATGGACCTGGCCGTTGGGGTCATCGTCGGGGCGGCCTTTACGGCCATCGTGAACTCGTTGGTCACCAACCTGATCAACCCACTGCTGGGGATCTTCGTGGGGAGTATCGACTTTTCCAACCTGGTTCTGACGGTCGGTAAGGCCCACTTCCGCTACGGGGCGTTCATCAATTCGGTCATCAATTTCCTGATCATCGCCTTCGTGGTCTTCCTGTTGGTGAAGTTTTTGAACCGGCTGCTGCCCAAGCCAGCGGAAGAACCGGCAGAAGACGAGCCCTCTAATGAAGAGAAGTACCTGAAGGAAATCGTCACGCTGTTAAAGCAAGACCAGTCGAAGTAACCCACGGGCTGAGTGCACGAGCACCCCAGCCTTTTTTCGTGTCCGACCGCCCCGCCCCAAGAATCCTGCGTCGGCGGCCACGATTCATGCTATACTAAAGCTCGTACTGTTTCGTGTCGGGGCCACGGCTCAGCCGACACAGGGTTCATCATTTCTCTCAAAGCGGGGTAAGCATTATGAAAGACGAAGAGACAACTTTCACCGAGACCGACTGGCAACGTGCCCAAACGGCCGTGTTTAACGAATACGATCGGCTCATCAAGCAACTACACGTGGAGGGGGTCGATTACACGATTCTCCAGGCGCGCCGGATCGTCATCTACCAGGATCTGGTCGAGGAGTGGAAGCACTCCCTTACCACGCTCATGACCGACCTCTCGGACAACGCCATGGCCGAGACCGTCTTTGAAGACCTGGCCGCCGACGGACAGAGCCATATTCTGGCCCGGTGTGCCAAGAAGATGGAGGAATGGCCCGACTACATCCCATCCCCCCTAACCATCTGGCTCGAGCTCGAAGAAGACGCCGAACGGGAAGGTTAACCTATCAAAAAACGGGCACCATCCATTCGCAGCCCAAAACAGGAAGGAAATTCTCGCTAAAACTGAGAATTTCCTTCCTGTTTTTTTATGAGCCGTGTTCTATTTCCACGCTTTGAGGCGCGTGGTCAGGCCTAATGACCACCCGCACCGTACAGGTTCAGGACCAGGCTACCCACGAGAATCAAGAAGATCCCACAAACGCTCGCAAAATTGAGCGGCGCGTGCATAAAAAGCACCGCGACCGCCGTGGTCAACACGATCCCGATGCCGCCCCACAACGCGTAAGCGACACTCATGTTCACCGTCCGCAAGGTCAACGACAAAAAGTAAAAACAGATCGTATACGCGATCAGCGAGGTCATTGTTGGGTCTAGCCGGGTAAACCCATTCGACGCCTTCAGCATGGTCGTACCCACCAACTCCGTGATAATCGACACTGATAAATAAACGTACCCCATAAGCCGCCTCCGCCGGAACTCACCCATTGTTCGGGGATTCCCCGAATGCCGGCTGGTTCCTTCACATAATCTGCCACCATTATAGCACGGAAACGGTTGACAGATTGAACGACCCTTCCCAATTTTCTCTCAAAAGAATGCCGAAAAAGCCTTTGTCACGGGGCGGTAGGCTATGCTATGATAATTCTGATAGAAAAATATAAAGCGCTAAATAACGGGGTAAATGGGCCACCTGACCGGGCACCCTTTACCGATCAAACTAACCGCCGTCCAAACCCTGACGACGCTAAAAGCTGCGCATTCTTTGGAGGAATTATTCATGAATCACACGCTACGCAAAGTTACGTTACTCGTGACTACCACGCTCACATTGACGGGCATGCTGGCCCCCGTGACCGCACCGGCGGTCAACGCGGAGGCCAAGGCCAGCAAGGTCATCATCGCCCCGCACCACGGCAAGAAGTACCACTATTCACGGGGCTGCCGTGGACTGAACCACGCGCGCCGCACCAAGAAGGTCACCCTGAAGTGGGCCAAGCAACACGGTTACAAGCTGTGTGGCTGGGAAAAGGGCTACCATTAATATCCATTAAAATAGAGCTTGGGTGAAGACCCAAGCTCTGTTTTATTTTCCGAACTTCTGGTGTCGAAACGTGCGCCAACAGGCAGCTGGTTCCACTTAACACCGTCAGTCAAAGGTCGGAATTATCAGCCTGACGCCGTTAATGCTCGCCAGCTAACCTTCTCTTGTCCCACTCTTTCATTACCGAATAATCAAGGCCGGCAGTCGCGCATCGTCGGACGACTGCGGCTTGGTCCAGTAGTCGATCAGACCGTAGGCTTTGAGACTAGTCAGTTGAGTTGCGAGTTCATCAGAACTGATGGCCAGCTTCTGGGCCATGTTGACCGTGCTTCCCGGTTCCCGCGTGAGGTGGACCAATTCTCGGAGCAAGGCGTACTCCCCGTCCGTTAACTGCTCGCCGTAGTGTTTGAACGCCTCAAAGAACGCGTGTAAGTTTCCGTCTTTCCCCAATACGAATCCTAGCATGTTCCTCATCCCCTTACTGTTCGTGTTACTGGTCTATGGGCTAAGTGTAACCCGTTAGAAACCGTTTACAGGGGTAGAACCCTCTCCCGGTCATTATTTCTTCAATTGATTATCCAAGCGCTCATTGACCCCTTCCTCGAAGCATGCACGGGTCCGATATCGGCCATCATCACCTTCCCTGGCCGACCAGGCCCACCTTGCGTGAAGGCCCCATTAACTACCAGGACGCTAACGGTGGACACTAACCAATGATTCTTATAACCAAAGATGTTCCTAACATGCTCGATACCAAAGTAAAAAGGCCCGGTCCTGAATGGCAACTTGCCACCCAGGACCGGGCCTTCGCATTCATATGATGGTTTGCGTTACTTGGTTTCGTCCTCGTCCGTCTTCAAAACGGCCATGAAGGCTTCCTGCGGGATATCGACCCGACCAACGGCCTTCATCCGTTTCTTCCCGGCCTTTTGCTTCTCCAGCAACTTCATCCGCCGAGTCCGGTCACCCCCGTAGAGGTGCGCCGTCACGTCCTTCCGGTAGGCCTTGATGGTCGTCCGGGCAATGATCTTTGCCCCGATGGCCGCCTGAATCGGAATTTCGAAGTTCTGCCGAGGGATGATACCCTTCAAGCGGGTCGCGATTTCCCGCCCCCGTTGCGCCGCGAACGTCCGGTGCGCGATGAAGCTCAGCGCATCGACCTTGTCCCCGTTCAACAACAGGTCGATCTTGACCAAGTCGGCCGCCTGGTACCCGTTACGCTCGTAGTCCAGGGAGGCGTAGCCCCGCGTACTCGACTTCAGCTTATCGAAGAAGTCGAAGATGATTTCGGACAGCGGCATGTTGTAGATGATGTTGACCCGGTAATCGTCCAGGTACTCCATCGTCAAAAATTGCCCCCGCCGGTGTTGGCACAGCTCCATGACCGCGCCTACGTAGTCGTTCGGCGCCATAATCGTCGCCTTCACGATGGGTTCTTCGATGCGTTTGATGGCCGACGCTTCCGGCATCTCGGCCGGATTTTCGACCTCCTTCATGGTCCCGTCAGTCAGGTACGCGTGGTACGTGACCGAGGGCGCCGTGGTGATCAGATCAAGGTTGAATTCCCGCTCGAGCCGCTCCTGGACCACGTCCATGTGCAGCATCCCCAAGAACCCACAGCGGAACCCAAAACCCAGGGCCTGGGACGACTCCGGTTCGAATTCCAAAGCCGCGTCGTTCAACTTCAGCTTTTCCAGGGCTTCCCGCAAGTCGTTCAACTTGGCGTTATCCGTGGGATACAGCCCGGCGTAAACCATGGGGCTCATTTCCCGGTAACCCGGTAAGGCCTTGGCCGCGGGATCCTCGGCGTTGGTCACGGTATCCCCGACTCGCGTCTCGGTGATGTCCTTGATGCTGGCCGTGATGTACCCCACGTCCCCGGCAATCAGGTTGTCCCGACTGATGGGCTTGGGGGAGTTGACGCCCACCTCGGTTACTTCGTACTCGCTGCCGCTGTTCATCAGGCGAATCTTATCGCCCGGTTGGACCGTGCCCTCGAAGATCCGCACGCTCAGGACCACGCCCCGGTAATCGTCGTAGACCGAGTCAAAGACCAACGCCTTCAGCGGAGCATCCAACGCCCCATCCGGTGCCGGCACCTTGGCCACAATCTGTTCCAGCAGGTCTTCGATGCCGATGCCCTGCTTGGCACTGGCCAAGACGGCGTCGGAGGCGTCTAATCCGATGACGTCTTCAATCTCCTGCTTCACCTTGTCCGGATCAGCGGATGGCAGGTCGATCTTATTGATGACCGGCACGATCTCCAGGTCGTCGTCCAGCGCCAGGTACACGTTGGCCAACGTCTGCGCCTCGACCCCCTGGGCCGCGTCCACGACCAGGATAGCCCCTTCACAGGCCGCCAGGCTCCGTGAGACCTCATAGGAGAAGTCCACGTGACCGGGGGTGTCGATCAGGTGAAATTCATAGTCGTGCCCGTCCTTGGCGTGATAGGTCAGCTCCACGGCGTTCAGCTTGATGGTGATGCCCCGTTCCCGTTCCAGATCCATATCGTCCAAGACTTGGTTCTGCATGTCGCGCTTGGAGATCGTATCCGTCATTTCGAGGATGCGGTCGGCCAAGGTCGACTTCCCGTGGTCAATATGGGCCACAATGGAAAAGTTACGAATATATTTTTGATGTGCTTTTAATTTTTCCAGATCCATGTTGATTTCCTACTTTCCTGAGTTCCATGTCCTGACAATTATACCATAGCTCCCGGGGTTCCTCAGAATAATCCCTGAACGCAAAAAGCGCTCGGCCAGTGGCCAAACGCCTTGTGTTTATTTCGTCTCCTGTTCGTACTGCGTCAACTGCGCTGGATCCAGCTGTTGCCACTTTTCCGAATAGAATTTATCGTTGATCTTGTAAGTTGGTTGCTTCTGTGGCTGGGATAAGAAGGGATCGACCTTCTGATCGACGGCCAACCAGCCGCGCCAACCCAGGTGAATCGTATCCGTCATGAAGTACGGCACGTTGCCCTTGTCACTCAGGTCACAGATATTGTGGAACCCTTGTGACTCTAATTGGTAACGAATCTTCCGATCAAACTGCCGGAGCATCGACTGGGACAAGCCCGTGTAGGCCGACCACTTGGCGTTGACCGGTGGAATGATAAACATGACGTTGGTGTTCAACCGGGCAAACTGGTCCAAGACCAGCTGGAAGTCCCCGAATTCCGGTGACTTCGTGTAGCTGAGGTTCTTCTGGAAGTCCTTCAGCTTACCGGTCTTGAGTTCTTGCTTTAAGCCCTGATTATAGAACGAATCACTGATTTGGAAACGGTTATTCCCCGTCTGTTCCTTACCAATACGGCCTGCAAGCTGATCCAACTGACGATAATCGTAATGAGTGGGTAACTTCTTCGCCTGTTGGTTCACCTTGTTCAAGTTCTGCGATGGCAGGTTGATGCCGGAGAAGAATTGATCCTCTTGCGTCAACATGTTCTGCTTGGTCTTCAGGTAGAAGCGTTCGTTGTCGGTCAGCTGCTTTCCCGCGGCCACCCGTTGCAGGGCGGCGTACAGGAAGTGATCCGACTTGGCAACGGGCATCTGTAAGAGCCGCTTTGCCGCGTACCGGTCAATTGCATCGTTACGGTAATGGGACAACCATTCCGTCGTTTGTAATTGAGAGTAGTAGAAGGCAAAGGCGTCCTTCCGGGTCCCGTCCTTCACGAACCATTGGGGTGAGATCACGAAGACCGCTTTTTTATTGCGCAATTCCCCCTGCATGTTCTGCATGACGAAGAAATTGGTCAATGATTGCGTCCCCCGCGCCCCCAATAGGAACGGACGGTAATCCCGGTGATACTTCTGGGCTAAGACCGACGGGTGCATCGGATCGATTCGCGACCACTCAGAGGACCCGAAGAACGGCACATAGTCGCTCTTCAACGCCGCCTGCTTGATTCGCTTCCCCTTTAACACGTTGGGCGAAAGTGAGACCGCCGCTTGGCGTTCCTCACTGGCACTGACGTGTTTAAACCCAAAGGTGACCGGTGAAACCAGCACCGCAACAACCAGAATAGCCGCGAGAATTAACGGACCAAAGATCCGTAGTAGTCGCTTCGCCATTGATTAAGCCAGGCTTTCGACTTTCGCGATGATCTTGTTGGGCGTGTCCCACTCTGACCGCTCAAATTCAGAAACTGGCACGTTGACGCCCAGTTGAGATTGTAATTGCAATAAGAGTTGAACCGACCCCATGGAGTCTAACAGACCACTGTCAAACAAGTTGTCGTCCATGGCCCCACTAACGTCGCTCCCCGTTAAGTCGTTTAAAATTGATAATACCGTTTCTTTTACATCCATGATAATTTCCCCCTAAATGAAATACTCCATTGTTTTTTATTATTTGGTAAACCAGAGTGTATTTAAGAATCCTGAGAAGATCAGGAAACTAAAGCAGACCAAGTTCGCCGTCAAGAAGATGGCAAACAGCTGCGTAAAGCGGTTGTGCGGTACGCTTTCCCGGTGCTTCTTCTTGTACCGCAACCAGGCATCGTTGACCACCAGGGCCACCCCATGGAACAACCCATAGGTGATGTAGTACCAAGTGACCCCGTGCCAGAACCCCATGACCAACATGTTAATGATGTAGGTCACGTTGGCGGTCGTCCGCGGGCTCTTGAACATGCGGTGCTTCATGAACCAGAAGACCAACCGCATGTAGATGAAGTCCCGGAACCAGAAGGACAACGTAATGTGCCACCGGTTCCAGAAGTCCTTGATGTTCGGCGAACGCCAGGGTTGCTTAAAGTTCATCGGCGTCTCGATACCCATCAGGTAGGACGTCCCAACAGCGAATAAACTGTACCCGGCAAAGTCAAAGAACAAATCCGCACTGTAAGCGTACATGTACCCCAGCACTGGCCAGGACAGGTCCATAAACCCACCCCGGGAATGCATAGCCATGATTTGCAACTTCGGCATCAAAATCGTCCCGAAGTAGTACGCCAACAGGAACTTGTACAGGAAGCCCACAAAGATGTAGCGGACCCCCTTTTGAATCATGCCCAGGTATTTCTCACGACTGGGAACCGTCCGGTAATCCTGTTCGAAACGCCGGTACCGGTCGATGGGCCCGGATGAGATCGTTGGGAAGAACAGCATGAACTGTAGGAACGTCATGATGTTGTAGTCCTTCAACGTCCCGTCCCGCGTTTCCATCATGGTCTGAACGGCCCGGAACGTCAGGTAACTGATCCCCAGGAACCCGATGAGTGATGCCTGCCCGTTCTCCACCGCCGGCGTGACCTTGACGATGGTCAGCGGCAGGATGGCCAGGATCACCATCAGGTAGAACACCGGACCAGAGTTCTTCTGCTTACGATAAACAGCGTACCCCCAGGTTAACGCCACTTCGTACAAGATGTAGATGATCAAGGCGATTCCTTGCGTCCACTTGGGACCCCCGAACGTCAGGATCAGGAAGAAAATCGAAATTAACGTCTCGTACAGTCGTGAACGTTTACCGTAAAGCAGCCCAATCATGAGCGGCAATAGGGCAACCCCTAATAAGGCGAAATAGGTGGGGTTCCCGTATGGTTCAAACGATAGCATTACTGGTTGACCTCGGCAATAATAGACTTGATGTCAATCTTGCCGTTGGGGGTCATCGGTAAGCTATCCTTGTACACAAAGCGTTGTGGAATCATGTATTCCATCATATCGCCACCCTGTAAGTTTTCCTTAATCGCCTTGGTTAAGTTCAACTCGGTCAGCTCAGTCTGCTCCGGAACGATCCAGGCAATCAACTGGTTGACCTTATGGTTGCGATCGTAACGTGGCACCGCCACCCCGGCTTTGATGTGGGCCTCTTGGGACAAGTAGTGGTTCACTTCTTCCAACTCGATCCGGTACCCGTGCAGCTTGATCTGGAAGTCGGTCCGCCCCCGGTACATGATCAAGCCGTTATCCAGTTGGACCCCTAAGTCACCGGAGCGGTAGACGCGCTGGCCGTGCCAGTCGATAAACGCCTTGGCCGTCTTTTCCGGATTGTGCAGGTAACCCTTCGACATCGACGGTCCGTAGATCAGCAACTCGCCTTCGGTCCCGGCCGCGACTTCGTTCAATTGGTCATCGACCACCTTGATTGTCGTGTCGTCCTTAACGTAGCCAATCGGCAGGCGCGGATAGTCCGCCAGAATCTGGTCGGTAATCTCGACCTGTGTGACCGCCACCGTGGTTTCCGTGGGGCCGTACGTGTTAAAGATCCGGGCCGCTGGGAAACGGTTGTGTAACGTGGCTGCCGTCGCGTGGGTCAATTCCTCCCCACAGAACAGGAACCGTTGCAGATTTGGATAATGGGCCGCGTCAAACGTTGGCTCCAGTAAGCAAATGTCCATAAAGGACGGCGTCGAGACCCAAACGTTCAGGTCCATCTGCGGCAACGTCTCAAACAAGGCCTTGAAGTTATCCGTGACCTGCTTCGGCAACGCCACTAACGTCCCACCGCTGGCCAAGGTCGGCCCCCAGTCCATCACGGACAGGTCAAACGAGTACGGGGCCTGTGACAATGACCGAGGGTGCTGTGGCAAGTCGAAATCGTCACTCAGCATCCAGTTCACGTAGCTCAACAGGTTCGCGTGTGAAATCTGAACCCCCTTGGGTTTCCCCGTGGTTCCCGACGTGAAGATGATGTAGTAGGTCTCATCCCCACTGACCGCGTGATCCGCCACGTAATCGGGCGCCGGTTGGCCAAAGATGGCTTCCAGGTCGTCCGGGGTGATCACCAGGGTATCGGGTAACGTGGTGGGTAAGGCTTCGACCGCCACCACCGCGGCCGGCTTCGCAATCTCGTCAATGGTCGTGATGCGTTCCAACGGCGAGTGCGTGTCGATGGGCACGTAGGCGTGGCCGCTCTTGGTAATTCCTAAGAACGTGGCCAACATCGTGAACGTCTGTCCACCGTAGACCAGGATGGGCGCCTCACGGGGCAGTTTCAAGGCATCCAGCCGAGCCGCCAACGCATCCGAGTAACGTTTTAATTCTCCGTACGTGTTCGTGTGACCCAAATCGTCGTACATTAAGCGGTCTGGGTCCGTTTGCGCGATTTGATCAATCGCGGTGACCATATTTTTTATCACTGTTTATCCCCCCAAAGAATTACCGTCCTCACGGTACTCCGACTAAAACTCATTGTAAATAAATGTCGTGCTGTTTAGGCCACTATAGCCATATAAATAAACTAACGCCATTAAAATTGCAAAGTAGAAGATGGTCCAGCCAATAAAGGCGACCACTGGCTGATGCCAAATTGCCAGCCACTTCGTCCACATGAGTTTCACCCCCAACTCTCTTGTCGACTGATGAAGTCTTTCATCCCCGAAGTCGATCATCGTTCAAAATACAGCTTGGACAGTCCCTGATGCCCTTAAAACTGTAGGCAACAACCGATGTCTTTCCGGTTATTGTTTATAGTTTGAGATTATCATTGCCAAAACCGGATTGCAAACAACACCCCTCAACCTTAAGGGTTTCTTTTCATTTTCTGCGTCAATTTAGTTAATTGAGTGGCCCAAAAAAGGCTACTGAACATTTTCAGTAGCCTTGATGGGTTCGTGGCGAGATGGTCTCCCGTCCGCCACGCAAATTCAGTTGATCCGTTAGTTGTCGTTAAACTTGTCGCGCATCTTGTCAAACAGGTTGCCCTTGCCCGAGCCCGCGACGTTTTCGCCGCTGGCCTTCGCAAAGTCCCGTAAGGCGTCGCGCTGACCCTTGTTCAGGTTCTTCGGCGTAACGACCTTGACCGTGACGTGTTCGTCACCGTTGCCGTTGCCCCGCAGCCGTGGCGCACCCTTGCCCCGTAAGCGGAAGGTCGTGCCACCCTGGGTACCAGCGGGCACCTTAAGCTTGACGTCGCCGTGCACGGTCTTAACCGTGATCTCATCACCCATGGCCGCTTGCACGAACGAGATGTTTTGATCAAAGTAGATTTCCGTGCCGTCACGACGGAAGTCCTTGCTAGGCTGCACTTGGAAAATAATGAAGAGGTCGCCATAGCCACCGCCATTTTGACCGGCTTCACCCTGACCCTGTAAGCGCATCTGTTGGCCATCGTCGACCCCGGCTGGGATCGTCACTTCGACCTCATGCCGTTGTTCTTCGTGACCAGAGCCCCCACAGGTCGGGCACTTTTCCTTGATTTCCTGACCCGTTCCGTGGCAGACCGGGCAAGGTTGTTGACTCTGCATCCGACCAAGCGGCGTGTTGGTGACCGTCGTCACGTAACCCGTTCCCCCACACCGTTGGCAGGTCACCGGCGAGGTCCCGGGCTTAGCCCCGTTCCCCCCACAGGTATGACACTGTGCCTCACGCGTGTAGGTGATCTTGGTCTTCTTCCCAAAGATGGCTTCCTCAAACTTGAGGGTCATCTGGTACTGGAGGTCCCGACCAGGCCGTGGTGCGTTCGGATTTCGTTGGCCACCCCCACCAAAGAACTGGTTGAAGATGTCGTCAAAACCGCCGCTACCGCCGCCGAAACCGCCGAAGCCACCGGCTTGTTGACCGCCAAAGCCACCGAAGCCGCCTTGCGCGCCATCGGCTGACCCGTATTGGTCATAGTTCTGCCGTTTCTCCTTGTCGCCCAAAACGTCGTAAGCGTCTTGAACTTCCTTAAACTTCTCCGCGGCGTCGGGCGCCTTATTGAGGTCCGGATGATACTTCTTGGATAACTTCCGGTAGGCCTTTTTTATCTCGTCTTGACTGGCGTCCTTGGACACGCCCAGGACACCGTATAAGTCCTCTTGCGCCATCGTTTTCCTCCCAATCTAAAAGCTATTAGTAAGAATAGCATATCTCGAAACAAAAAGCCAAAGCCCCGCGGACTCTGGCTTTTTGCCCTAACTTATCGTCAAGTTTTACGGTCGGCTTACTTGTTATCGTCGTCGTGAACTTCGTGGAAGTCCCCGTCAACGGTATTGTCGTCGCCCTTACCGCCGTTGTTATCCGAGTTGGTCTGACCTTGAGCACCCGCATCAGCCGCGCCGTTAGCGCCACCTTGGGCGTTTTGGGCCTGTTGATACAACTTCACGGAGAGGTCTTGGATGATCTTGGTCAGGTCATCCTTCTTGCTCTTCATGTCGTCCAGGTTGTTGGCTTCTTGAGCCTTCTTCAAGGCATCCCGAGCGTCTTCCGCCTTCTTGATCTCGTCGTCGGAAACCTTGCCCTTAACTTCCTTCAGGGTCTTATCGGTCTGGAAGAGTAATTGGTCAACTTCGTTCTTGGTGTCGACTTCTTCCTTCCGTTGCTTGTCAGAAGCTTCGTTTTCCTTGGCTTCCTTCATCATCTTTTCGATTTCGTCGTCGGACAGGCCGTCGGAACTCTTGATGGTGATCTTTTGTTCCTTGTTCGTGCCCATGTCCTTAGCGGAGACGTTCACGATCCCGTTCTTATCGATATCGAAGGTCACTTGAATTTGAGGAACCCCACGAGGAGCGGCTGGAATGTCCGTCAGTTGGAAGTTCCCCAACGTCTTGTTGTCCGCAGCCATTGGCCGTTCACCTTGTAAGACGTGGATGTCCACGGCTGGTTGGTTATCCGCAGCCGTCGAGAAGACTTGGGACTTGCTGGTTGGAATCGTCGTGTTCCGGTCGATCAACTTGGTGAAGACGCCACCCATGGTTTCGATCCCCAAGGACAATGGCGTAACATCCAACAGCACAACGTCCTTCACATCACCGGTGATGACCCCACCTTGAACCGCGGCACCTAAGGCAACGGCTTCGTCAGGGTTGATGGAGTGACTTGGTTCCTTACCCGTCCACTTTTGAACGGCTTCTTGCACGGCTGGAATCCGGGTGGACCCACCGTTTAAGATGACGACGTCTACGTCGCTGGCCTGCAGGTCGGCATCCTTCAACGCATTTTCAACGGGGATCCGGGTCTTGTCGACCAGGTCAGCCGTTAATTCGTTGAACTTCGCCCGCGTCAAGGTCTTTTCCAAGTGCAGTGGGCCGTTGTCGCCGGCAGAGATAAATGGCAAGCTGATGGACGCTTCGGTGACCCCAGAGAGGTCCTTCTTCGCCTTTTCAGCGGCATCCTTTAACCGTTGTAAGGCCATCTTGTCCTTGGACAAGTCGACGCCATTTTCGTCCTTGAAGCCGGCGATCAACCAGTCCATGATCTTTTGGTCAAAGTCGTCCCCACCTAAGTGAGTGTCACCGTTGGTCGATAAGACATCGAAGACGCCATCCCCTAAGTCCAGGATGGACACATCGAAGGTCCCACCACCCAAGTCGTAGACCATGATCTTTTCGTCTTTATCTTGCTTGTCCAGGCCGTAAGCCAAGGCAGCGGCCGTTGGTTCGTTGATGATCCGTTCAACGTTCAGACCGGCGATCTTACCGGCATCCTTGGTTGCTTGCCGTTGGGCATCGTTGAAGTAAGCTGGCACGGTGATGACGGCCTTGTCGACCGTGTCGCCAATGTAGTCTTCAGCGAAGGACTTTAAGTGTTGTAAGATCATCGCTGAGATTTGTTCTGGCGTGTAGTCCTTGCCATCAACGCTGACCTTGTAGCCCGCTTCACCCATGTGACTCTTGATGGATGAGATCGTGTTCGGGTTGGTGATGGCTTGCCGCTTGGCAACTTCACCAACTTGTGTTTCGCCATCTTTAAAAGCGACAACGGATGGCGTCGTCCGAGCGCCTTCCTTGTTCGCGATAATCTTTGGGGTACTACCTTCTAGAACGGCAACGGCTGAGTTCGTCGTCCCTAAGTCAATCCCGATAATTTTGTTGCTTGCCATCAAAAATTCCCTCTTTTTCGTTTATTTTTTGATTTGGATTACTGTGCAACAACCACCATGGCTGGGCGTAACACCCGGTCCTTCAGTTGGTAACCCTTCTGAAGCACTTGTGCCACGGTTTCCGCCGGTTGGTCATCCGAGGCGGGCACGGTCTGAACCGCTTGGTGCTTGGTCGGGTCAAAGGTCTCGCCCAACGCACCAATCTCCGTCACGTGGTTCCGCTTCAAGGCGTCTTCCAAGTGATTGTAGGTCATCTCAACCCCCTTCTTGATACCCTTGGCGGCCTCGTCGTCGGCTTCGACGGCCAGGGCCCGTTCCAGGTTATCGATCACGGGTAAGATGTCCTTAGCAAGCTGCTGACCGTCGTACTTGATCAGCGTCGCCTGCTCCTTTTCAAACCGGGTTTGCATATTTTGAATTTCGGCTTCGGCCCGCAGATACTTGTCTTCCATCTCAGCGGACTTTTGCGTCAGTGCCGCAAGCTTGGCCGCCGTTGGATCCGGCTGCTGGGCTTGCTGCTTGTGGTCTGTCGGTTGTTTAGCTGCGTCATCGGCTGCTGGCTTTGCTTGGGCGGTTGCCTTTACTTGGTCGTCAGCCGTGGCCTGCTTTTGGTCTTCGGCAGATGTTGGTTGCTTATCAGCCACGATTGAACCCCTTCCTTTCTGTTACTCGTCATAGTAGCGATAATAATCGAGCAGTTTCTTGGCGAGTTCCTCTCGAAACGCGCCTAACAACCCGATCATCCGAGAATATGGCATTCGCGTCGGCCCCAGGATAGCAATCATCCCGCGACCGTGTTGATCAACGTCGTACGTTGCGGTAATCAAGCTATAATTCCGCAGAGCGTCATTGGTCATTTCGTTACCAATTTGAACGGAGATGTTATCCCGTGGTTGCCCCAAGACGTCGGCAATGTCGTCGGTCTTATCGATCAACGAATACAACGACTTGAGGGAGTCCACGTCATGATCTTCCGAAAAGTTCAGCAGGTTGAGTCGCCCACCAACGTAGAAGCGTTCCTGAGCTGCCTTGGTCAAGACGTTGCCGAAGATATCCAGGAACCCTTCCGGACTCTGGAGATAACTGGCAATCTTGACCGGAATGTCCGTCTGCAGCTTCTTGAGAACCTCCGGTAGCGTTAACCCGACCAATTGATCGTTGATCAGGCGAACGACGGCTTCGAGTTGTTCGCCCGTTACCGCCTCGGTCACGTCAAACGTTTGGTTCTCCACGTCGCCACTATCCGTTACCAGAATCGCCATCACCTGACGACGACCCAGCGGAACCAACCGGAAGCCGCTCAAGCGACTGTCCTTCAGTTCCGGCTTCAACGTAAACGCCGTGTAGCTGGTCAGGTTGGAAAGAATCGTAGCCGACTGGGAAATGATCTCGTCGATTTTGTGGAAGTCGCCGCCCAACGAGGACTGAATCATGTTCAGGTCGTTCGGCCGCAACGGATCCGGCTTGACCAAATGATCAACGTAATACCGGTAACCTTCCACCGACGGGACCCGTCCGGACGACGAATGCGTCTTTCGAATCAAGCCCTGCTCCTCCAGCGCCGCCATCTCATTCCGAATGGTCGCTGAGCTCACGTGGATGGGTAACTGCTTAGCTAGTGCCTTGGATCCCACTGGAACACCACTGTTAGTGAAATCACGGACAACGGCTCGCAGAATCATCATCTGTCTTTCTGACAGCATCACAATCACCCCTTTTTTAGCACTCAAACTTACTAAGTGCTAAGACACATATATAATGTAGCAAAACCCGGTTTTTAAGTCAAGAAATCTGGCAAGAAATTTAGCAATCCGGCAGGGTAAGTGCTAAAAAAGTTTTTGTCAAGGGATATTCCGGTCATTTGGCCCCGTAAAGATGACCTGATTGGGGCCTGCCAATGACGGTCAACTGGACTGCCATGATTCGCTCACATTAAAGGGGCCGTGACCAACGTCACGACCCCCCATGAGTCTCTTTGAATAGGTAGTACCAAAACGGGCATCACGGGGCTGACGAGGGCTACACCCCCCCGTCAGCCACCCGTCCGTTAACGCACTGACTTGATCATTATTCCCGTTGGGCCAGCTGCGTGAAGTACGTTCGCGTGGCGGCCTCGTCCTTTTTTAGCTGGGCGACCAGTTCATCGGCATCGGCGAACTTGACCTCGCCGCGTAACCGGTGGTGCCATTCTACCTCGACCGGTTCGCCGTACAGGTTCCCGTGATAGTCCAACAGGTTCATCTCGACCGTGATGGGCCGGTCGTCCCCAAAGGTCACGTTACGCCCCACGGAGACCATCCCCGGGTACCAGATGGCCCCGACCTTGAGCCGGGCCGTATAGATGCCAATTCCCGGCACCCATTCATTTTCGGGAGCTAAAACGTTGGCCGTCGGGTACCCGATTGTCCGTCCCCGGGCCTCGCCGTGCACCACCAGGCCACTGCTGCGGTAGGTATACCCCAGCAGGTCGTTGACGGTGTCGATCTGCCCGGCCTTCATCGCCTGCCGAATCCGGGTCGAACTGATCTTCGCCGTGGTCGCCGTCTCCTCGGGCACCGTCACGACCTTGAAGCGGCTGCGGGCATATTCGGGCAGCCGCGCCATCGTCGCGATGTCCTTGGGCCCGTATGTGTGATCGAAGCCCGCCACCGCGGTCGTCGTATGAAAGGCGACCAGGTAATGGTCCACGAACTCCTGGGGCGTCTGGGCCGCAAAGTCGCCCGTATAGGTCACCAGAAAGACCCGGTCGACCCCCAACCGCTCCAACTGCTGGAGCTTGCGCTGGGGCGTACTCAGGTACTTGCGGTCATCGGCCGTCAAGGGCCGGTAGACCAGCGCCGGATGATGGTCGTACGTCAGGACGGCTAACTTAACGCCCTGCGCCCGGGCCAACGCCTTAGCGCGTTTGATCACCGCCTGATGGCCCCGGTGCACGCCGTCGAAGAATCCCATGGCCAATACGACCGGGTCCTTCGGGATCTGCCGGGTATCGAGCGGATGATGTATTCGAATAACTTCCATCTGTCACGTCTCCTTACGTTAGTTGACCGTAAACATTTTCAGCGGTTTATACGCGTGTTTCTGCTCCGACCACTGGTAGAGACACTTCGTCTCGTCATTGAAGCGCAGGGCCAAAACGGGTTCGGTGTGATCGGCGACCTCGTCGGGGGTCAACCAGACTCCATTTTTGACCAATTTCCAGACCCGTTCCGTCAACGCCACCTGTGGGTAGTCCCGCAAGGCGTAGTCGATGGGCCGCAAGACCTGGTCTAAGGTCCCTTGGTCCTTGGCCACGGCGACCTGGTCCAACGTCACCGTCTGGTCCAGGGTGAACCCCCCGCTCTTCAACCGCGTCAAGGACGCCATCACGGCCGGAACCCCCAGGTGGCGTCCCAGGTCGACGGCGAGGGTCCGCACATAGGTCCCCTTCGAACAGCTGATCTCGAAGTCCACGGTCTGGGTCCCCGCGGTCGCGTCAAAGGTCCCCGCTCCCTGCAGGGCAAAGTCGTGGACCGTCACGGTACGGGTCGGCCGTTCGACGGTCTCGCCCGCCCGTGCGTATTCGTAGAGTTTGCGCCCGTGGACCTTGACTGCCGAGTACATCGGCGGCGTTTGCTGGATGGTCCCCGTCAGGGTCGCGGCAGCGGCTTGTAAATCGGCCGCGCTAAAGGGTGCCGTCAGCGCTTGCCGGTCGACCACCTCGCCGTCCAGGTCCTCGGTCGTCGTGGCAAAGCCCAGGGTCACCGTTCCCCGGTAGACCTTACCGGAAGCCATCAGGTAGGGCACGACCTTGGTCGCCGGTCCGATACAGATGGGCAGGACCCCGTCCACGCTGGGATCCAGGGTCCCACTATGCCCGACCTTTTTGGTCTGCAGGATGTGTCGCAACTTCGCGATACAGTCGAAGCTGGTCACGCCCCGGGGCTTATACAGCGGAATAATTCCGTTCATCGTTGGTTTCCTCCCATTTCAAAAAAAGGACGCCCGACCCCCAAAACGCGGGCCAGCGTCCCTTCAACTCCGTGCACCCTTACTTTTCTTGGTGATGGAGATCATTCAATAGTTCATCGATCCGGCTACCGTATTGAACGGATTTATCCTGTTCGAAAGTCAGTTCCGGCGTCTTGTAGATGCTCAACCGCGAACCCAGCTCGGAACGAATCAGACCCGTGGCCTTCTTCAGTCCTTGCGCCGTCTTCTCGGCAGAGGACGCCTTGTCCGACAGAATACTGTAGTAAATCGTGGCTTCTTGCAAGTCACCAGTTACTTCCACACCCGTAACGGTAACGCCTTCGACGCGTGGATCACGGACCCGCTTTAACAGGATGTCCGTAACTTCCCGCTGGATCTCTTGTTCCAAGCGACCAACTCGATATTGTGCCATTTTACGTTGTGCCTCCGTCCTTTATTTAACAGGAACTTCCTTCATGACGTACGCTTCAACCACGTCATCAACCTTGATGTCGTTGTAGTTTTCAATCGTAAATCCAAGTTCGTAACCCTGCTTAACTTCCTTCACGTCGTCCTTGAACCGCTTCAAGCTTCCCAGCTTGCCTTGATAGATCACGACGCCGTCACGAATCAACCGGACGTCACTGTCGGACGTAATCTTGCCATCGGTGACCATCCCACCGGCAATCGTGCCGACCTTCGAAGCGTGATAGATCTGCCGAACTTCGACTTGACCAATCACTTGTTCTTCGTAGGTTGGTTCCAGCATCCCCTTCATCGCCGCTTCGATTTCATCGATGGCGTTGTAGATGACGTTGTGCAACCGGATGTCGACCTTGTCACTGTCGGCTTGCGACCGGGCTTGTGGCGTTGGCCGCACGTTGAACCCAATGATGATGGCGTTCGAGGCTTCGGCCAAGGTCACATCACTTTCGTTGATGGCCCCAACGGCCGAGTGAATAATGTTGACCCGGACACCGGAAACTTCGATCTTCTTCAAGCTGCCGACCAGGGCCTCAACGGACCCTTGAACGTCCGCCTTGATGATGACGTCGACTTCCTTCATTTCGCCTTCCTTAAGGGAGTCGAACAGGTTGTCGAGCGTCACGTGACTGGTATTCTGGCGTTCCTTGACCAAGGCTTCCTTGGCCCGTTCTTCACCAGCGGCCCGGGCCGTCTTTTCGTCGTCAAAGACCACGAACCGGTCCCCGGCTTCGGGAACATCGTTCAACCCGGTAATCTCAACGGGCGTTGCTGGTACGGCGCTCTTAATGGCGCGACCCCGTTCGTTGGTCATCGTCCGGACCCGACCGAAGGTATTGCCGACCACTATTGGATCGCCGACGTGTAAGGTCCCTTGTTGGACCAGTAAGGTCGCAACGGAGCCCTTCCCCTGATCCAACCGGGCTTCAATCACGGAACCGGCCCCGTTTTGATCCGGGTTGGCCTTTAATTCCATGACTTCGGACTGCAGTAAGATCATGTCGAGCAACTCATCGATGTTCTTGCCAAACTTCGCGGAAATGTTCACGAAGATGGTGTCGCCACCCCAGTCTTCCGGAATCAGTTCGTATTCCGTCAACTGTTCCATCACGTGGTTCGGGTTCGCACCCGGCTTATCGATCTTGTTGACCGCCACGATGATCGGCGTACCAGCCGCCTTCGCATGGTGAATGGCTTCAATCGTTTGCGGCATCACACCATCGTCCGCCGCCACGACCAGGATCGTGATGTCGGTGATTTCCGCCCCACGGGCCCGCATCTCGGTGAAGGCTGCGTGTCCTGGCGTATCCAGGAAGGTGATCAGCTTGTCATTGTAGTGGACTTGATAAGCCCCAATGGCTTGGGTGATCCCACCAGCTTCACCCGCCGTAATGTGGGAGTGCCGTAAGTGGTCCAACAGGGTCGTCTTCCCGTGGTCAACGTGGCCCATGATGGTCACAACGGGAGCCCGCGTTACCAGGTGCTTGGTGTTGGCCATCTCGGCATCGAAGGCCTTGTCGATATCGGAAACGTCGACTTGGACCTTTTCCTTCGCGGCAATGCCGTAATCGGAGGCTAAGATCTCAATCGTGTCCTTATCCAGGGACTGGTTTTGGTTGACCATGACCCCGAGCATAAAGAGCTTCTTGACGATTTCCGCCGATGAGCGGTGAAGTAACTTCGCCAAGTCTTGGGCGTTCATGCCGTCCGTGTAGACCAACGTTTCTGGTAACGCCTTGTTCTTCCGTTCTGGCGCGCCCTTATGTTGGTTCGTGTCTTTGATTCGTTGGTTCTTCTTGTAGCGGTTATTATTGTTGTTACGACGTCGGTTATTGCGGTTGTTCCGGTTATTCCGTCCACCGCGGCCATTGCTGCTGCCGCCCCGACGGCCGTTATTATTGTTTGTATTATTATTCAAGCTTCCACCAAATCTGCCGGTGCCGGAGTTGTGCGTCCCGTGTTGCGCTCCGGTCTGGCCATTATTTTTATTGTGTTGCGCGTTACTGGTTGTTCGGTTGCTCTGTTGACCCTGGTTCTGTTGGGCCGGCCGAGCCGCCTGTTTTTGTTGTGGCTTAGCTGAGGCGTGCGCCGCGCGGTCCGTAGACCGTTGGACGGGCTTCCCCGTCGATTGACCACCACGGGCCGTGGTCGTCGACCGGTGTGCATGACCGGTCGCTTGCGTTGACTGATGAGCGGCCTTGGGCTTAAAAGCGGCCCGTAGCTGACGTTCTTCGTTCTCGCCGAGCGTTGACATATGATTTTTTACCGGAAAGCCCTTTTCCTCGGCCTTCGCGATAAGTTGTTTACTGGAGACGTTAATTTCTTTAGCAAGTTCGTAAATTCGCTTTTTCCCCATATCTTCACTCTCCTTAAAATCACATCGATCGCGAGAACGTCAGGGCTAATCAGCAAGCAATTGTTGTAACTTCCGGACGAATCCCGGATCGGTGATGGCTATAACCGTGCGTGCGGACCCAATGGCCGTACTCAACTGGTCTTTAGTAAATGCTTCGTTCAATGGAACCCCGTAACTGGCGGCCTTGTCCCGGAACTGCTTCTGGCTGCTAGCGCCCGTGTCACTGGCTAGCAAGACCAACTTGGCTGATCCGTCCCGGATGGCGCCCAGTACGAAGGATTCGCCGGTCACAAGTTTCCCTGCGCGCCGGACCAATCCTAATAACTGTAAGGCTCGTTGTGAATTAGTCATGGTCGAATAATTCCCGTCGAGCCTGTTGGTGATCCACATACGCAATCAGGTCATCGTAGAACTGATCATCGATCTTCACGCTGAACACGTGGTCAAAGGTCCGTTCTTGCTTGGCCCGCTTGGCAATGGCCACGTCCAAGGCAATGTAGGCGCCCCGTCCCGACATCTTCCCCGTGGGGTCAATGCTGACCTCTTGGTCTTGATTCCGAACGACCCGCACCAACTGCTTCTTCGGGGCCATCTCTCCCGTTACGATATCTTTACGCATCGGGATCTTACGCTGTTTCATGCCGTGAAACCTCCTTTAACGGTCGCCTAGTCGGCTGACTGATCATCCGTATCAGCCGCCGCTGACGTTGGGTCAGCAGATGCCACGTCATCCGTTGACGTGGGTGCGTCGGTCGTGTCGTCCACATCCCCATCATCCGTCGATGTCGGGGTCACGTCCGGGGCCGGCTCGCTGACCGATGCCTCGTCGTCAGCCGGGGCTGGCGCTGAGGTGTCAGCTTCCGCCGTGGCGTCCGCAGCAGCTTGATCTGCTTCCATTATAGCAGATGCTTCAGATTCTGATTTAATATCAATCTTGTAGCCCGTCAACTTAGCGGCCAAGCGGGCGTTTTGCCCCCGCTTCCCAATCGCTAACGACAACTGGTAATCGGGCACGACCACTTCACAGGCGCGTTCGTTGTTTGGGTCAAAGATGACGTCCAACACTTCGGCGGGGTTCAACGCGTTGGCGATAAACTTCGCTTCATCGTCGGTCCATTCCACGATGTCCATGTTTTCACCACCGAGTTCGTTCACGATGGTCTGGACCCGTTGTCCCCGGGGACCCACACTGGTTCCCACGGGATCGATGTCGGGGTTGTTCGAGCGAACCGCGACCTTGGCCCGGTCACCCGCTTCACGCGCGATTGCCATGATCTCGACGGTCCCGTCGTAGATTTCCGGCACTTCTTGTTCAAACAACCGCTTTAACAGGTCGGCGGCCGTCCGACTCACGAAAACCTGAGGACCCTTGGTGGCGTTCTCGACCCGGGTCACGTAGACCTTGATGCGGTCGTGAATCCGGTAGGTCTCGTTGGGCATCTGGTCTTGACGACCCATGACGGCCTCGACCTTGCCCAGGTTCACGTAAACGAACCGGGAATCCTGCCGTTCAACTTCACCGGTCACGATTTCGTTTTCGTACTGGCTGTATTGATCGTAGATGTTGGTCCGTTCGGCTTCCCGAACCCGTTGCATGATGACCTGCTTGGCCGTTTGCGCGGCGATCCGGCCAAAGTTCTTCGGGGTGACCTCAAACTTGATGTCATCGCCCAGTTCGTAGCCCTTGTTGATGGCTAAAGCGTCGTCTAAGCCCACTTCCAGCCGTGAGTCGTAGACTTGGTCAACGACCTTCTTGACGGCGAAGACGTGGATGTCACCCTTGCGTTGGTCGAAAGTGACCTCCACGTTTTGGGCTTGATCGTAGTTTCGCTTGTAAGCCGAAACCAACGCGGCTTCCAAGGCCTCGATGATCACTTCTTTTTTGATTCCCTTCTCGGTCTCTAAGACGTCGAGGGCACCTAGTAATTCTTTACTCATGTTGTCTTTCGCTCCTTAACTTTAGAACTTGATGGCTAGCCGAGCTTGGGCAATCCCCTTGCGCGGAATCTCAAACGTTTTGAACCGGCCCTTTAAGTTCACCTTCAGGTAGAGGGTTTCGGCGGTCAGCTTTTCCAGCGTTCCTTCGTAAACCTTGCTGGCCCCAATCTTTTGGTAGAGTGACACGTGGATGTAATCGCCCACGGCCCGGTCGAAGTCTTCCGGCTTCTTCAGTGGCCGTTCGGCACCCGGTGACGACACCTCCAAGAAATACGCTTGTGGAATGGGATCTGGATCGAGCGCGTCTAACTTCTCCGATACTTCATCACTCACTAAAGCACATTCTTCAATGTTGATGCCTCCGGGCTTATCGATATAGATCCGCAGGTACCAGCTCTTGCCTTCCTTGACGAATTCGACATCCACCAGGTCAAACTGATGATGAGCGACGATGGGTTGCACCAAATTCGTTACGGTCTCGACGACAGTACTCAAATATATTCCGCCTCCTACATTTTTCCATTAAAAAGAGTGAGCATTGACTGCTCACTCATTTAAAAAACGAGTTTAACTACATTCTTAACTTTACTACAAGTACCGCGGGATTGCAACTATTGCGCGGTTACTCGCAAGTTGCCAGGATCAGGATGAAGCCCGCAATGGTAATAAATTCGAACACCAAGAAGTTTAACTGGGTCAGCTCCATGCGCCGCAGCTGCACGACCTTGACCACCGTCAGTGCGAACGCAACCGCGAAGTACGCGATGACCAACACCAAAAATGGCGTCGCGGCGACACTCGTCAATAACCCACAAAAAACATAGCCCAACACAATTAAACAATAACCTGCAAAGAAGATCCAACCATCTGGTAACCGGGTAAATTGCCGTAACATGGTGAACACCTACTTTCGTGATTGTCCATGACGTGACCTACTGGAATTCCTCACATCCAGTATACCATATTCCAACGTTATTGTAAGCGCTTACCACGACTTAAACCCGGCAAATACGGGGTCCGTCCCAACGGCTGATTGCTCCAAAAAAACCGGCGCACGAGTTGGGGCGGCGTCCCGCAGGACCCGTCTCAACCGTGAACCGGTTTAAAGTTGCTTTCGCCTACATCATGTCATCGAAGAGGCTGAGTTGATTTTCGTCCGGCAAGCCTTGCAGCACACCGTTTTCGGTCATAAAGTCAATCAGGGTCTTGGAAACCTTCCCCCGCTTGGCCAGATCTTCCTTCGAGATGAACGGCCGGTCGTTCCGGGCCGCCACAATCTGCTTCGCCACGTTCAGGCCCAGACCAGGGGCCGAACGGAACGGAGCAATCAGGGTATCCCCCTCAATGATCCAGTCCGCCGCGTCCGACTTGTTCAGGTCGATCATCTTGAACTTATAGCCCCGTTCCAACATTTCGTTGGCCAGTTCCAGGACCGTCAAGAGATTCTTGTCCTTCGCGGAGGCGTCCATCCCCTGGTCATTGATGGCCTTCATGGCCGCCTTGACCGCGTTCTTGCCCTGCGACATGGCCACGATATCGAAATCGTCGGCCCGCACGGAGAAGTACGCCGCGTAGTAAATGATCGGGAAGTAGACCTTGAAGTACGCCACCCGCAACGCCATCAGCACGTAAGCCGCCGCGTGCGCCCGGGGGAACATGTACTTGATCTTCAGGCAGGAATCGATGTACCACTGGGGTACCTCGGTCTCGCGCATCTTCTCTTGCCACTCGTCCTTGATGCCCCGACCGTGCCGGACCTGTTCCATGATCTGGAACGAGGTTTCGGAGTCCAGCCCATAGTTGATCAAGTCGGTCATGATGTTATCCCGACACCCAATCACGTTGGCGATGGTGGCGGTCCCGTTCTTGATCAGCTCGTCGGCGTTCCCCAGCCACACGTCGGTTCCGTGAGACAGCCCGGAAATCTGCAGCAGTTGTGAGTAGTTCTTCGGATGGGTCTGTTCAAGCATCCCCCGGACGAAACGGGTCCCGAATTCGGGCACCCCAAGCGTCCCGGTCTTCGACTGGATCTGTTCGGGGGTGACGCCCAACGAATCCGTTCCGGAGAACAGGGCCATGACCCCCGGATCATCCATCGGAATGGTCGTCGGGTCGACCCCGGACAAGTCTTGCAGCGTCCGGATCATGGTCGGATCATCGTGTCCCAGAATATCGATTTTCAAGATGTTATCGTGGATCGAATGGAAATCGAAGTGGGTCGTTTGCCAGGCCGCGTTCTGGTCGTCGGCCGGGTACTGGATCGGCGTAAAGTCGTAGATATCCATGTAGTCCGGCACAACGATGATCCCGGCCGGGTGTTGACCGGTCGTCCGTTTGACCCCGGTCGCGCCCTTGGCAAGGCGGTCCACCTCGGCCCCCCGGAATGTCTGCTCCGTGTCCCGCTCGTAGGCCTTCACGTACCCGTAGGCCGTCTTATCGGCCACGGTACCAATGGTTCCGGCCCGGTACACGTTCTTTTCACCGAACAGGACCTTGGTGTAGTTGTGGGCGATCGGTTGGTAGTCCCCCGAGAAGTTCAAATCGATATCGGGGACCTTGTTCCCCTTGAAGCCCAAGAAGGTTTCAAACGGGATGTTGTGGCCGTCACCGATCATCAACGTGCCACACTTGGGGCACTTCTTCTCTGGCAAATCGTACCCGGAACTGTACTCTCCCTTAGTGTAGAAGTGGGAATACTGGCAGTTCGGGCAGCGGTAATGGGGCGGTAAGGGGTTGACTTCGGTAATTCCGGTCAAGGTCGCGACCAGACTAGACCCCACGGACCCCCGGGACCCAACCAGGTACCCGTCCTTATTGGACTTGGCTACCAGCCGTTGGGCAATCAGGTAAATCACGGAGAACCCGTTTCCGATGATCGACTTCAGTTCCCGGTCGACCCGGTGTTGGACCAGTTCGGGCAACGGATCCCCGTACCAGGCGTGGGCCTGGTTCATGGTCCGTTCCCGAATTTCATCTTCGGCCCCCTCCATCCGCGGCGTATACAGCTTATCCTTTAACGGATGGATCTCGTCGATCTCGTCGGCGATCTTTTGGGTGTTGGTGACCACGATCTCCTGTGCCGTGGCCGCGTCCAGAAAGCTGAACTGTTCCAGCATTTCGTTGGTCGAGAGGAACGGTACCGGTGGCAATTCCTGCCGGTTCAGGGGATTGGCTCCCCCTTGCGAATGGATCAGGATCTTGCGGTAGATGGCGTCGACGGGGTTCAGGTAATGGACATCCCCGGTCGCCACCACCGGCTTGTTCAGGTCGTGCCCCAACTGGATCATGTTTTGAATGATTTCGTGGAGATGATCCGTGTCGGCAATCAGCTTAGAATCCAGTAATGGCTGGTAGGCCTGCGGTGGTTGAACTTCCAGGTAGTCGTAGTACTTCGCCTTAGCGGCCGCCTCGACCTTCCCCTTTTGCATCATCGCCGTGAAGACCTCACCGGACGAACAGGCCGAACCGACTAACAGGCCCTCACGGTAATGGTCGAGCACGCTACGGGGAACCCGCGGGACCCGGTAGAAGTAGTCCACGTTCGAGGCCGAGACCAGCTTAAAGAGGTTCTTCAGCCCCGCTTGCGTCTGGGCATAGATGATGGCGTGGTTCGGGCGGGCGTGCTTATACGCATCGTTATCGGTCATGTGGTCGTTCAATTGGTCGTGGAACTGCACGTGGTACCGTTCTTCGGCATCCTTCAGGAACAGATAGTTCAGGTGCCCTGTCGACTCGGCATCGTAGACCGCTCGGTGATGGTGCTCCAGGCTGACGTGGAAGCGTTTGGCCAACGTGTTCAACCGGTAACTCTTTAACGTCGGGTACAGCCACCGGGCCAGGGTCAGCGTATCGATGATCGGGTTGGCAATCTCGTCCATACCGTGCCGCTGGTACCCGGTGTTCATGAACCCCACGTCGAACGTGACGTTATGTCCCACGATGATGGCGTCGCCGCAGAACTCGCGGAAGGCCTTGAATACCTCTTCTTCGGTCTTCGAGCCGGCCACCATGTCGTCCGTGATACTGGTCAGGTTCGTGGTCTGTTCGGACAACGGGAACCCGGGGTCGATGAATTCCTCGAATTGGTCGATCACGTTTTTGTGTTGCATCTTGACCGCCGATAGTTCGATGACCTTGTCGTAAATCGCCGAAAGGCCGGTGGTTTCCACGTCGAAGACCACGTAGGTCGCGCCGTCTAAGGGCACGTGGGCACTGTTGTAGCCAATCGGCACCCCATCGTCCACCAGGTTGGCCTCGACCCCGTAGAGCATCTTAACGCCCGCCTTAGAGGCCGCATTGAAGGCCGCCGGAAATCCCTGGACGTCGGCGTGATCGGTGATCCCTAGCGCGGGCATCCCCCACTTCTGGGCCTGCTTCACGTAGTCGCCGATGCCGTTCGTCGCGTCCATCTGGCTCATGTTCGTGTGCAGGTGCAGTTCGACGCGTTTCTGGTCGGCGGGCTCCGTGTCCTGTCGACTGGCGTGCTTTACCTCGTTGATGTCGTAGGCGTTGAGCGCCAGGTCACGCATGAAGCTGTCTTCCTGGACGCTTCCCCGGACCTTGACCCAGCTGCCCTCTTCGACACCGGCAAATTGGGCCTCGTCCTCGGCACCCCGGGAGAACTTCTTCACCACGATGGAGGAGGTGTAGTCGGTGATCTTCAGGGTCAGCAGCTGCCGTCCCGAACGCAACTTCCGGACCTCCTTGTCGAAGACGTACCCTTCGATGATGACGGAGCGTTCCTCCTGGGTGATATCGACCATCCGCATGACCGGCTGGTCGCCCTTGATGGTCTTCCCAATCTGGGTCGGACCGCTGGCGGCCACCACGTCACCGTCGCTTTGCCGCTTCTGGTTGGCCTTGGCGATGGCCGCGGCCGCCTGCTGAGCCAACTGGGCGTCCGTCTTTTCTTGACGGGCCTTGAACTCATCGATCTTGGCCTGTGACTTGGACTCGTCGATCATGACCACGATGTTGAACTTCGGGAACCCCGCCTGGCGGTAGGTCGCCTCCAGGGGCCCGAGGGCCTGGTTCTGCAGGAAGTTCTTCATGACCTCATTTTGCGCGTACAGCAGGACCCGGCCGTCGGTATCCAACTCGGGGACCTGCGACTGGCTCAGATCCTGAACCAGGTTATTGGTCAACCCGCTGTGCTTGACCACCCAGGTCCAATAGTCCCCCAGTCCCCGGCTGGTCAGCTGGGGATTGGTCACCTGAATCGTTGCGCTGACCGTGGCGATTTCGTGAAAGGCCAGTTGTAAATGCTGTTGAAAGGTGACAAAGGTCGTAAACGGCAGGATCTCCGGGAAGCGCAGGGTAAAGTGCCAGCGCCGGGATTGCTCGTGCACCGTCAACTTCTCCAGGGTCGCCTGTTGAAACGTCGGCTGATCCGCAACATCCGTTAAATCTAATTGTTGTAAGAGTTTTTGAAATAAACTATGACGATCTTCGGCCACAAGAAAACTCCTCTCTACTCACCCACGCGTCTAAAAAAGACCAGCAATACCAGCTGGTCTTTTCGTGGCGTGGCTAGTCAATGTCTTTGAATAAAATCTCAAGGGTGCTAGCAACTTCGTCTTTAATGACTTCGACCGTTTCGCCGGTCTTCCGAATCTTGATTTCAACGATGCCGTCGCTGGCCTTCTTACCGACGGTGATGCGCATCGGAATCCCCATCAAATCGGAGTCGGCGAACTTCACACCGGGGCGTTCCTTACGATCATCGGTCAGGACCCGGTAACCGGCGGCCGTCAGCTGTTGTTCCAGCTCATCCGTCAGGTCGGCTTGGTCGGCCTTCTTCAGGTTGACCGGAATCAGGTGAATGTCGAACGGCGCGATGTTCCGTGGCCAAACCAGGCCCTTATCGTCGGCCCGTTGTTCGGCGACGGCGGACAGCAACCGGCTCACACCGATTCCGTAGCACCCCATCACAACGGGTTTTTGCCGGCCGTTTTCGTCTAAGACCGTGGCCCCTAAGGCATCGGAGTACCGGGTCCCCAGCTTGAAGATGTGACCAATCTCGATCCCCTTCGTGAACTTCAGGACCCCGGCACCATCGGGAGACAGGTCGCCCGGTTGAACCGTCCGTAAGTCGGCGTAAGCGTCGATCCGGAAGTCCCGGTCCACGTTGGCGTTAATGTAGTGATGGCCGTCTTCGTTGGCGCCCACGGCCACGTTGACCATGTCGCCCACGTACTGGTCGGCTAAGATCTTAACGTCTTCTCCGACCCCAACTGGCCCGAGGGACCCAAAGTTGGCCCCCAGGTAATTCTGCGCGTCTTCCGGCGTTGCCGGTTCCAAGAAGTCGGCGCCCAGGTAGTTCTTCAGCTTGACGTCGTTGACTTCGTGGTCCCCACGAACCAAGACCATCACGGGTTGGGTCTTGTCCGCCATGTAGAGCATGCTCTTGACCAACGTTGAAGCGTCCACCTTCAGGAAGGCCGCCAAGTCGTCGATACTCTTCACACCCGGTGTGGTGATCTTCTCCAGATCCGCTAAGGCCGCGTGGGACTTCTTGCTGATAAAGAGGCTCTTCGCCATCTCCAGGTTAGCCGCGTAGTCGGAGGAGTCGGAGTAGGCAATCGTGTCTTCCCCGACCGGTGCGATGGCGGAGAATTCCTTCGAATCCTGGCCGCCCATGGCCCCACCGTCACCCACGATGGCCCGGTAGTTCAGGCCGATCCGGTCGAAGATCCGTTCGTAGGCGCCTTCCATCTGGCTGTAGATCCGATCCAGATCGGCATCGTCCAGGGAGAAGGAGTAGGCATCCTTCATGATGAACTCCCGGCCCCGTAACAGACCGTATCGGGGACGGTCTTCATCCCGGTACTTGGCTTGGATTTGGTACATGACTAGAGGCAACCGCTTGTAGGACTTCACGGCGTCGCGCACCAGCATGGTGTACGTTTCTTCGTGCGTCGGGGCCAAGATAAAGTCACTGTCATGACGGTTCTTGAACTTAAACAAGTTGGGACCGTACGTGTCGTAACGACCGGATTTCTGCCACAAAGAAGCGGGTAAAACGGCGGGCATCAAGGTCTCCACCGCGTCGATCTTATCCATTTCCTCGCGAATGATTGTTTCAATGTTGGTCAGTACCCGAAAGGCTAAGGGGAGATAGGCGTACATCCCCGCGGTCACCTGACGAATATACCCCGCCCGCAACATCATTTGATGGCTGAGCGCTTCCGCATCATTCGGCACCTCTTTGAGGGTCGGAATCAGTAGTTTTGATTGCTTCATAGTCAAATATTCCCTTCTCGTAACGTCCTAATCATCGAATAAAGTAACGTTCGATATCATTCCAGGTTACCAACAGCATCAAGAGGACCAAAAAGGCCACCCCGACCAGGGTAATCCCCGCTTCCACATTTTCCGATAATGGCTTACGGCGAATGGCTTCAATTAGGTTTAATAATATTTTACCACCATCCAAAGCCGGAATTGGCAGTAAATTAACAATTGCTAGGTTCAATGACAGGAAGGCCAGGAAGTTCAGGACCCCGACCAACCCAAATTTCGTGGCTTGCGAAGTCGTCGCAAAGATGGCCACGGGTCCCCCCAGGTCATTCAGGCTAAAATGCCCGGAAACCATGTGCCACAGCGCACCAAATAACGCCTTGGTCATGGTCCAGGTCTGCGTGAAGCCGGACAAGAGAATCGTCCCGACCCGCTTATCCTGCGCCTGGGTAATCCCAATCATGCCGACCGTCTTGCCGTTCGACTTTTCGCCCTTCGGCGTTAAGGTCACCCGCTTGGTCGTTTTGCCCCGTTGAATGGTGACCCGGGTGGCTTGGTTCGCCCGCGGCTGAATGGCCTGACTCAGCGCCGTCCAATCCTTGGTCGCCTTGCCGTTCACGGCAATGATCTTATCGTTATTGCGAATCCCCGCCTGCTTGGCGACCGAGACCGGCGCTGATGCAACCTGAATCTGGTTGGTCCCCATCGCGACACCGCCCTGAACGACCGCCATCAGCATGAAGGTCACGATGGCCAACAGAATGTTGTTCATCGGCCCCGCAAAGTTGGTCATTAAGCGCCGGCCCAACGTGGCCGACGGAAATTGAACGTCCTTCGGCGCGATGCGCAGTTCGGTCCCGTCACTTTCGATGATGGTGGCGTCGTGATCGACCGCAAAGCGCTTGACCGCCGACTCGTCACCATTCTCATACCCTTCGATCCACAGCTCGTTCTCCAAATCAGTGGCCGTGACCTCTAAGGGAATTCCGTTAAATAACGTCGATTTTTTGCTGGTATTGATCCGTTCGACCGTCTCGTTCTTGCCGAGATACAAGCTCACCGGGGTCCCCGGCTTCAGCTCCTCTTCGTCGTCCTCAGCGCCGGCCATGCGCACGTAGCCCCCCACCGGTAACAGTCTCAGGGTGTACGTCGTGCCGTCCTTTCCGCGGTGATAGACCAGCTTAGGGCCCATCCCAATCGAAAATTCACGTACCAGGATGCCGCCGCGCTTGGCAAAGTAAAAGTGCCCGAATTCGTGCACGATCACGAGGATCCCGAAGACGATGATAAAGGTAATAATCGTTTTAATCACAGATGTCGTCCCTTCTTCAATCCGTAGTCGTTCTTGCTGCTCTTTAGCATACCTTAGCACCTGCACCGACGCAAGCGAACGTGTCGGCTTAAATCAGGCCAAAGAGATGAATGACCGGAAGAACTAACAGTAAACTATCAAACCGGTCTAAAATGCCCCCGTGGCCCGGTAAAATCTTCCCGGAGTCCTTGACGCCGTAGTAGCGTTTCAACGCCGATTCGACCAAGTCCCCCAGTTGACCCACGATGGAGAAGATCAACGTCAAGATCACCATGGTCGTTAAGCTGTGCCCGCCAAAGGGGAAGAAGTACCAGAAGATGGAGACGACGATGGTCGCGACCACCGTGCCCCCCACGGACCCTTCCCAGGTCTTGTTCGGGCTAATGTGGGGCGCCAACTTGTGCCGGCCTAGTTTCCGGCCGATCATGTAGGCCCCCGAATCCGTCAACCAAACGATAAACAGTGCGTACAGCAGCGCCACTAAGCTCACGGCCCGGGCCGCCACGAAGAAGTGGAACCCGATCCCGATATACAACATGCTCAGGGTAATGACCCCGGCGTCGTCAAAGGAGAACCGGTTCCGGGAGAAGACCGTCCGCACCAATAACAACAGCACGAACAAGTACACGATGTACCAGGAATTCAGGTACTTCGGGAGTGCCGACAACCATCCCGTCGGGGCAATCACCACCAGGATCCCTAGCCCCGAGATAATCGCTTCCGGACTGACCAATAATTTTTTACGCATAATCAGCACTTCCGACAGGGCCACTAGTCCTAAGACAAATGCCGCAATGTCGACCCAAATGCCACCGGCGATAATAATTGGAATGAAAATAAGTAACGCCACGATCGCCGTGATAACCCGTTGTTTCATCTTACATGCTCCTCATCATCCATAGATTTTAGGCCGTCGTCAACCCGCCAAAGCGACGATGCCGTTGTTGATACTGATAAATGGCCTCTTCCAACGTGGTCTGATCGAAGTCCGGCCAATGTTGGGCCATGAAGACAAATTCACTGTAGGCCACCTGCCACAACATGAAGTTGGACAAGCGTTCCTCGCCGCTGGTCCGAATCAAGAGGTCCGGGTCCTGGAGGTCCCCCAGGTCCCCCGTCATCAGGTTCTGGCTCAGGAGCGCCTCGTCGATGGCCGTGGGGTCTAAGGTGCCCGCTTGGACCTGTTGGGCTAACCGTTGCACGGCAGTCACGATTTCCGCGCGGCCCCCGTAGTTCAGTGCAAAGTTCAGCACCATGCCGGTACAATCCTTGGTCGCGGCGATGGCGTCCCGCACGGCCTTTTGCGTCGCGTCCGGCAGGTCTTCCGTGTAGCCCATGACCTTCACCCGAATGTTGTTCTTGATCAGATCCGGCACAAACGTTCCGAAGAAGTCCACCGGCAACTTCATCAAGTAGTTGACCTCCGTTGTGGGCCGCTTCCAATTTTCCGTTGAGAACGCGTAGAGCGTCAACACTTTGACGCCCAGATGACTGGCGGCCTTGGCCACCGTCTTCACGGTGTTCATGCCCTGCTTATGCCCCGCAATCCGGGGTAAATGGCGTTGCTGGGCCCAACGCCCGTTACCATCCATGATAATTGCGACGTGAGCAGGAATGTTGGCTTCGTCGAGTTGCCGTTCGGCCACTTCACCAGTTGTTTGATCTTTACTTAAAAATGAGAACACAGCGCACCTCCATTGCTCTTTACAACCTCTCATCTTAACAAAAAAAGGGCTAGGATACTATCCTAGCCCCAAAATTGTGCGAAATCTTTAGCTTTGAGCGATTACTCGATTAACCGCCATTCACCGCGTTTCGCGTCCACTAACGTGCCAAAATAGCTCAACAGGTTGTTTGCATCGTCGGCGCTCACTTGCCCCAACAGATTTAACCCTTCTCCCGTTGGTAGCGGATCGGATAAGTCGGTGATTTCATTGCCGTTTTCGATGGTGGCCTTGGAGAACGCCACGATCCAGTCATCGCCAATCAATTGCGTGACCACGAAAAACAGGTTGAACTTGTCACTGACGAACGCCGGTTGGGCGTAGACGCCGTCTTGGATCTGTTCCAATTCGGCCCCGTTGTAGTTCAACACCGAGACGTTTTCGGCATTGACCGGGTTGTTTAAACGAAAGACCATCTTCCCAAATTCCTCGGAACCGGGGGTGATTTCAATGTTTTCTGGTTCTTGTTGGTTATCTTCTGCCATAATCCAGCACTCTCCTTCGTAAACGACCTTAGTCGGTCATAACTTCCTTTTCCTTCTCAGCAGCAATCGCGTCGACACCCTTGATGGCCTTGTCGGTCGCCTTCTGAACTTGGTCTTCCAAGTTGTGAAGTTCATCGTCGGTGTAGTCGCCGTTCTTGTGGCCCTTCTTCAGGCTGTCCATGGCTTCACGCCGAACGTTCCGCACAGCGACCTTGCCCGTCTCGGCCGTGGCCTTGACCTGCTTGGCGATTTCCTTCCGCCGTTCCTCGGTCAGTTGTGGAATCACCAGCCGAATCGCGGATCCATCGTTGGACGGGGTGATGCCCACGTCGGATTCCAGGATTCCGCGTTCGATGTCGTCCAGAGCGGACTTGTCAAACGGGGTGATCATCAAGACCCGCGGTTCGGGAATCGTGATCGAGGCCACCTGATTCAGGGGCGTCTGCGTCCCGTAGTATTCCACCATCACCCGGTTTAAGATGCTGGCGTTGGCCCGGCCGGCCCGAATCGTTCCTAATTCACGTTTGAGCGCGTCTTCGGCCTTTTGCATTTTAGTTGATGCGGTTGAAATAATCTGATCTGCCATCCTTATTACCCCTTACTATAGACTGTCGTACCAATATTGGCACCTTCAACGACCTTCCGGATGTTCCCCGGCTTGTTCAGGTTAAAGACCACGACGGGAATGTCGTTGTCCATCGAGAACGAGCTGGCCGTGGTGTCCATCACGTGTAAGCCCTTGTTGATGATGTCCAGTTGCGTTAACTTATCAAACTTCACGGCCTTGGGATCCTTGTTCGGATCGGCCGAGTAGATACCATCGACGCCATTCTTCGCCATCAAGATGGCATCGGCGTTGATTTCGGCTGCCCGCAATGCGGCCGTCGTATCCGTGGAGAAGTACGGACTTCCCGTGCCCCCAGCGAAGATGACCACGCGGCGCTTCTCTAAGTGCCGAATGGCCTTGCGCCGAATGTACGGCTCGGCGATCTGTCGCATCTCGATCGACGTTTGAACCCGCGTCGGCACCCCGATGGATTCCAGGTTATCCTGCAATGCCAGGGCGTTCATAATGGTGGCCAGCATGCCGATATAGTCGGCTTGGGCGCGTTCCATGCCCATCTGAGAACCGGCGACACCGCGCCACATGTTCCCACCGCCAACGACGATGGCAATCTGAATGCCCAGGTTATAGACATCCCGAATTTCCTCTGCTACCGTTTTAATTACGGGTGGATTGATCCCAAATCCCTTGTCTCCGGCCAAAGCCTCGCCACTGAGCTTGAGCATAATCCGTTGATACTTTACGTCCGCCATGCTGTTTCCTCCTATTATATTCTGAGAACAATTCTATCATATTCCCAGGGTTAGTGATAGTCAGGGGTGATGAAATCACGATTTCGTTAGAAATTTGCTCATAAGAAAAGCGTAGTCTGCCACCGCAGCCTACGCTTTTGTCGGTTCATTAACCGTTGATTTGGTCTTGAACTTCCTTAGCTAAGTCAGTCTTAGGCTTTTCGATACCTTCACCAACTTCGTAACGGACAAAGTTGACCAACTTGCCACCCTTGCTAGCAACGAATTGACTAACCGTTTGGTCGCCATCCTTGACGAAAGGTTGGTCAGCTAAGCTGATTTCGGACAAGAACTTGTGCAAACGGCCTTCGACCATCTTTTCAACGATCTTTTCAGGCTTGCCTTCGTTCAGGGCTTCTTGCTTCAGCACTTCGCGTTCGTGGGCCAACCGGTCGGCTGGAATGTCGTCCTTGGAGACGAATTCTGGGTTGATGGCGGCAACGTGCATTGCCACGTCCTTAGCCGTTGCTTCGTCAGCACCGTCTAAGACCACAACAGCAGCGATTTGGCCGCCTTGGTGTAAGTAAGCACCAAAGACTTGGCTGTCGGTCTTCTTGACCACAGCGAACCGCCGTAATTGAACGTTTTCGCTGGTAACTTGCGTGGTCTTAACGATGGCTTCTTGAATGGTTTCGCCATCCGCCGTCTTCAAGGCCAAGGCAGCGTCTAAGTCAGCAGGTTCTTGCTTGGCAATCGTTTCACCGATCGAATCAACCAAACCGTTGAACGTGTCGTTCGTTGCCACGAAGTCGGTTTCGGAGTTCACTTCGATGATCGCCGCATCGTTGCCGTTCACAACGACCTTGGCTAACCCGTTAGCAGCCACGTTGCCGCTCTTCTTCTTCGCCTTCGCAATTCCCTTTTCACGCAGGAAATCGATGGCCTTGTCCATGTCACCTTCGGAAGCGACCAGGGCCTTCTTTGCGTCCATCATGCCGACTTGCGTCTTGTCACGTAATTCCTTAACTTGTGCCGCAGTAATCTTGCTTGCCATGTGTAATGGCCTCCTTTAAAAGTATCTGTTTCAGTCACCTAAAAAAGGCTGGCCTAATCTCAGGCCATGTACGGTCCTAATTAAGCCAGCCTAAGGTGCTTTAAAGCATATATTTGGAAAGTACCGCGAACGGTACCCCGCATTTAATTACTTGTTGTCGCCTTCAACAGCGTTCACGATGTCTTCCATGGAGTTGTCAGACTTAGCCTGACCGTCCTTGGCAGCGTCATCCTTCTTGCCTTCGAAAGTCTTTTCGTCGACTTGGTCTTCACCTTGACGACCTTCCACAATGGCATCAGCCATCTTAGAAGTGATCAGACGAACGGCACGGATAGCGTCATCGTTAGAAGGAATCACCACGTCGATGTCGTCAGGGTCGGTGTTGGTATCAACCATGGCAACGATCGGGATGTTCAACTTTTGTGCTTCATGAACCGCGATTTGTTCCTTACGTGGGTCAACGATGAACATCACATCTGGTAACTTAGGCATGTCTTCGATCCCGCCTAAGAACCGTTCCAACTTGTCGGTTTGCTTCTTCAACAAGGAAACTTCCTTCTTAGGTAAGATGTCAAACGTCCCATCGGTTGCCATCTTCTTCAAAGACTTCAGACGCTTGATCCGCGTTTGGATCGTGGTCCAGTTGGTCAACGTCCCACCTAACCAACGGTGGTTAACGTAGTATTGACCGGCCCGCGTAGTTTCTTCTTCGATTGAATCTTGGGCTTGCTTCTTAGTCCCAACAAAGAGAACAACGGCACCCTTAGATGCTTCGTCCTTCATGTAGTTGTAAGCAGCGTCGATCAACTTCACCGTCTTTTGTAAGTCGATGATGTAGATGCCGTTCCGTTCCGTAAAGATGTATTGCTTCATCTTTGGGTTCCAACGACGCGTCTGGTGACCAAAGTGGACACCGGCTTCAAGCAGTTGTTTCATTGAAATAACAGCCATGTTAAAATGCCTCCAAATAGTTTTTGATTTCCTCCCCGACGCTCACACGCCCGCAGAACTCTTTCGAGCACTCCTGCGGTCATCACGTCAGGTGTGAATTGGCGCATACGCACCGACAGTTATTATACAAAACTCACTAAGTAAACACAAGACTAACTCGTTAAAAATTTAAGAAAAATTGGCAAACTGCCGGAGTTGTGATAAACTGCTTAGGACTTAGACAGGAGGAAACGCACATGATAAAAGCGGTCGTCTTCGATGTTGATGACACGCTCTATGACCAAAAGGCGCCCTTTGTGGCCGCCCTCGCGCCGATCGTTCAGCTTCCATCCAGTTTTGATCTGACCCCGACGTTTCAAGCCTACCGCCGGCAAAGTGCCCAGGCCTATGCCCGGGTCGCCAGCGGCAGCTGGTCGACCACCGAAATGGCGGTCCGTCGGCTCAACGCCGCCCTGCATGCCCAGGACCTGCCCCCGGTAACGCCGGAGGCCGCCCTCGCCTTTCAGGAGGCCTACGTCCGAGAGCTCCAGCATATCAAGCTCTTTCCCGGCTTAGCAGCGGCCCTCGATCGACTTAAGGAACGTTATCAACTGGGCATCATTACCAACGGCCACACGGACCATCAGTTGGCCAAGGTCATGCGGCTCAAGATGCACCAATGGATCGACCGGGACGCCATCCTCACCTCGGAAGAGGCCGGGTTGGCCAAGCCCGATCCACAGATCTTCACCACCATGAACCGTCGCCTGAACCTCCGCGCGAGCGAGAGCGTCTACATCGGTGATTGCTACAGTATGGACGTCAAGGCCGCTAAGCAAGCTGGCTGGCAGGCATTCTGGTTCAACCACCGAAACTTAGAGATTCCGGATGGCGACTGGATTCCCGACCAGACCGTCGAGAACCCCGCCGAGTTGCAGGACCTGTTACTGGCCCTCACGACCCTGACCAAGGCGTCATTTTAAAAGGTGTGACCCGCAGCGAAGGCTGTGTCGTCACACCTTTTTTTCATAGAAAAAAGCCCAAGGCACGCGGCCTTGGGCTTTTTAGGTAAGTGATTCGTTAGAACTTAACGACGTTGTCCGCCTTACCAGATTCGATTAATTGCTTGTTGTTGTTCAAAGCAAATTGAACCATGTTCTTAACGGCCGTCTTGGTGTAGAAGGCGATGTGTGGGCTAACCAGCACGTTTTCACGCTTCATCAAGTTCTTGAGCCGTTCGTCTGGAATAGCATCGAAGCTGCCAAAGTCGGTGTTGAAGATACCAACTTCGTCTTCGTAAACGTCCAATGCGGCACCGGCAACCTTGCCGCTGTCGAGGGCGCGGATCAAAGCATCCGTGTCCACGAGGGCACCACGGGCTGGGTTCAACAACCAAACGCCGTCCTTCATCTTGCTGAAGGCGTCGTCGTTGATCATCTTTTCGTTGTCCTTGGTTGCAGGGGCGTGCAAGGAGATGACATCAGCTTGGGCGTATAATTCGTCCATGGTGTCAACGTAGATGCCTTGCTTTTCCAATTCTGGGTTGTGGAAGACATCGTAAGCGATGACCTTGGCACCGAAGCCTTGGTAGATCTTCATTGCGGCCCGGCCGATCCGACCAGTAGCCACAACACCAACCGTCATGGAGTTTAATTCGTCGGCGATATCTGGAGCCCACCGAAGGTCACCGTTAGCTTGCTTCCGGTCGAACGTAGGCGTCCGGCGGAGTAACCGCATTAATTCAGTGACAGTGAATTCAGCGATGGCTTCTGGAGAGTAAGCTGGAACGTTCGTAACCTTGAAACCGTTACGCTTAACGGCGTCAGCGTCAACGTTGTCGACCCCAACGTTCCGTAAGGACAGGTTCGTCACACCATTAGCGGCTAACTTGTCTAATACGGCAGCGGTGTAAGGCTTTTGTTGGTATACAACGGCACCGTCGTAACCCTTAGCCAAATCAACCGTGCTCTCGTCGAGCAGTTCCTTAACAGCCTTAACTTCGATACCTTGATCCTTGGACCATTGTTCCAAGTAAGGTTGTTCGTCGTCGCGAATTCCATAAGCAATAATCTTCACAGTAAAGTTCCTCCTTAAAATTCTACTTTCTGTAAATCCTGATGCACTTGTATATTTTAACACAAAATCTGTCGTTTGATTAGTCAAGGAGTTAAATCTTTAAATCAATTCCGTGATTTTTTAGAAATTGGACCTTTTTGCGCCGGGTCTGGTGCTTGAACGCCCACTCGGCGTGCAACGCGTCGTGCTTGGTCGCAAAGGCCTCGCTGTACAGGACCTTGATGGGATGATGGGTGCGGGTGTACTTGGCCCCTTTTCCGGCTAAATGGGTGGCAAAGCGCTTGGCAACGTCGGTCGTGAAGCCCCCATAGAGGGAATGATCCGCACAGAGCAGCACGTAAAAGTAGTAACTTTGTGAATCAGCCATAGAGCAACCGCCCCACTTCCGGCTGGTACTGCCCCTGGTCGTCATACACGGTCAGCGGGGCCAAAAAGCGGAGGCCCCCGGGTTTGCCATCCTTAATGGCCTCGACCAGGACCATGTTGGCCTCCTTCCTCGGCTTCGGGTAAACCAGCCGGATGCGCTTTGGGGCCAAGCGATGCTGCGCCATCAAGGTCAATAACTGCAACAAGCGGTCCGGCCGGTGGACGAAGTAGGCCTTGCCGTTCATCTTGAGCAAGCCGCTGGTCGTCGCCACGACGGTCGCCAGATCCGTCGTGATCTCATGCCGGGCAATCGCGAGATACTGGTTCGGATTCTTCTGACTATCCGGTAAATCGGCAAAGTACGGCGGGTTACAGGTGACCACGTCCACGCTATCCTTGGGGATCCACTGCGTCACGTCCGCCAGGTCCCCCTCATACACCGTCATCTGGTCCTCGAGGTGGTTGAGCACCACGCTTCGCCGGGCCATGTCCGCCAAGCGGGGTTGCAGTTCGACCTCGGCGATCTGTCCGCGGGTCTGGTGACTCATGAACAGGCCGACCGCGCCGTTACCGGCACACAGGTCAACCGTTTGGCTGTTGGCCCGAGCCGGCAGCTTCGCGAAGGCCGCCAGTAAGACGGCGTCCAGGGAGAAGGCGAACACCTCCGGACTTTGAATGATTTGAATATCTTGACTATAGAGTTGGTCGATCCGTTCGCCGGACCGCAACGTTGGTTTGGTCATGAGCGACCCCTTTCCGTGATTCTCTGGTGAGATAACTTGCAACTCCCCCACTTTTTTTGCATACTAGAAAGATAAAGCACCGTTGTGAGAGGAGTGCGTCACATGTTCTATTCGTTCTTACGAGGGTTGATTCGCATCCTCGTGTTCATTATCAACGGTCGGGCAACGTACCTGCACCGTGATGACTTACCCGATGGTCCCTACATCCTAGTGGGCCCCCACCGGACCTGGTTCGATCCGGTCTACTTCGCCTTGGGCGCTAGTCCCCGTAAGTTTAGCTTCATGGCGAAGGAAGAACTCTTTCAAAACCCAATTTTACGATGGATTTTGGTTCATGCCAATGCTTTTCCGGTAAATCGTGATCATCCGGGGCCCTCGGTCATCAAGACCCCCGTGCGCATCCTGCGCCAGGGAGACCTGTCCCTGATCATCTTCCCGTCCGGCAGTCGGCACTCGTCCGAACTAAAGGGCGGCGCGGCCGTCATCGCCAAGATGGCCAAGGTGCCGTTGATTCCCACGGTCTACCAAGGCCCCTTGACGTTCAAACGGCTCTTTAGCCGGCAACCGATCACCGTGGCTTACGGTCAACCGATTACGATCGACCGCAAGCTCAAGCTCGACGAGGCCGGTCAAGCCCAGGTAGAGGCGCAGATGCAAGCGGCCTTCGACCAACTCGACCAAGAGATTGACCCGACCTTCCACTACGTCGACGTCTCGGCGAAACACGAAAAATCAGCTAAATAAGACGTTACCCGATCCCATCAGCGCTGGTTGATGGGATTTTGTCATTACTTGAAAGGAAGTCCTGACCATGGAGCCACTGCTGAAAAACGGTTCCGTTCAGCCGTTGACCGTGCATCACGCCCCGGCCTCGGTTTGGCGCGAACGCCTCCAAGCCGCCCAGATTCGCCTGAACGCGCACGCGGAGGCGCTATTGACCGACCCCCGTTTCACGCCCACAACGGGAACCACCCGCGTGCGCCTGCTAATCGTCACCGTCGCCGACCTGGGACTGACCACCGGGGCCACCCTGCCCGTCATCTTCACCCGCGCGCAGGCGCTGGGACTGCACCTCTGTCCCTTACCCGTAGCGGTCGCGTTACGCCTGCACTGGCGCACCCAGGACGCGAGCACGGACGCCGCCATGCACCGGCACCGGGCCCCTCAGGGAGCCGTGACCGTGGCTTCCCCCGTCTGGGAGACTGACCCGCACCATCCTAAGGGCTTTTATCTCCGCCGGCTGGACGGCCAACTGTGGTTGCGGGGGTACCGCTGTGATGATCAGTTTGGGTGGACGGCGACCGACCAATTTGCCTTTATGCTTTGACCAACGCTCCCCCTTCCCCCATAAAAAGGGAGCTGCCCGACAAACTTGCCAGGCAGCTCCTTTTTTTAGTCGTCCTGGTGGGCGGCGTTTTGTAATTGGATCATATCGTAATAGTACCCTCGTTTTTGCATCAACTCGTCGTTGGTCCCCCGTTCCACGATGCGGCCTTGGTGCAGCACCAGAATCAGGTCGGCGTTTTGAATAGTCGACAACCGGTGCGCAATGGCGACCGTGGTCCGGTTTTCCTGCAGCCGACTCAGGCCCGTCTGAATCATGGTCTCGGTTTCCGTATCGACGTTAGCCGTGGCCTCATCCAGGATCAGGATCTTCGGGTCGGTCACCACCGTTCGCGCGAAGGTGATCAGCTGGCGTTGTCCCGCCGAGTACTCGGTCCCTCGTTCCAGGACCGGCGTCGCGTACTGCTGGGGCAAGCGGTCGATAAAGTCGTCCGCCTGCACGAAGTGGGCCGCCTGCCGGACCTGCTCGTCCGAGATGTTCGGGTTAAACATCCGAATATTGCTTTGGATGTCCCCGTAGAAGAGCTGGGGTTCCTGCAGGACCAGGCCCAGTTTGGCCCGCAATTCCGCCGCCGGATACTCGCGAATGTCGCGGTCGTCGATCAGGACCTGACCACTTTGAAATTCGTAGAACCGCATCAACACGTTGATGGTCGACGTCTTCCCGGAACCGGTCTCTCCCACTAGGGCGACCGTTTGTCCGGGTTCCGCCACGAAGGAAACGTCGCGTAAGACCGGATGCTCCTCGTCATAGGCGAAGGTCACGTGACGAAATTCGACCTTGCCCCGGGTGATCCGTGCATCCGCCACGGGGTGTTGTTGGGGCGCCAGGGTCCGGTCGTCCAGGATCTTCAGGACCCGCGAACCAGCCACCATCCCATTTTGAAAGTCACTCAGGCTGTCCATCATCTGACTCATCGGACTGTAGAAGTTACTGATGTAGGTAATGAAGGCGTAAATCACCCCGGCGGCCACGACCTGGTGCATCCCCCGCATCCCGAAGAGACCCAAGATGATGACGGTCCCTAAGGCGTAGAAGAGGTTGATCATGGGACTGAGCAGCAGGGAGTTCGTCCGGATCATCGCCCGGCGCGTGTCGTAATACGCACGGTTGGTGTGCTTGAAGTTATCCGCCATTCGGTGCTCTTGGCGGAACTCCTGGATCACAGTGATTCCCGTGATGGCCTCGCTGAGCTTCGTGTTCAGCTCACTCAGCCGTTCCCGCATCCGGCGGTAAACCCGGGAGCTGAAGTTCTGGTAGTACCAAATCACAAAGATCAGGAAGGGGACCAGGATCAGCGTCGCCAGGGCCACCGTCCAGTCCGTCATCGCCATGGCGATAAAGGACGAGATCACGGCAAACAGCGCTAAGATCAGGGTGTTCAGCAACGCCCAGAAGTTCGAAAAGGTCATGGTATCGTTCATCAGCCGCGAGAGGATCGACCCGCCCGGCGTCTGGTCGAAGTAGCGCATGCCCTTCCCGTGCAGGTCGGCAAACATCTTCCGCCGCACGCTTTCCAACATGTATTCGGCCCCCATAGTACTGGTGTAGTTCTGCCAGAACTGGGTCACGGCCTTGACGACCATGCCGAACAGATAGAGGCCGGCAAAGAGCCACATGATAGCCATCGTCGCCGACCCGTGACGCAGGTAACGGTCCATATACACTTGCAGGACCCAGGGCAGAAAAACGTTGACCCCACTAATCAGTGCCGATAGCAAAACTGATCCGATAAAGAACCACTTATAGGGTGCAGCAAATCGGAACAGACGACCGATCACGGTCAGTTGTTCCTTGGTGGACATACTGTGGGCCCACGCGGATTCATGGGCTTTAGCGGCCATTGCGACCCCCTCCTTTCACCCGAGTTTCTAGTTGTTGTTCCGTAAACATCTGTTGGTACCAGCCGTGGGCGGCCATCAGGCTCGCGTGATCGCCCCGCTCGACGATGTGGCCGTGATCCAGCACGATGATCTCATCGGCGTTCATCACCGAACTCAGCCGGTGGGCCGCGATGATCGTGGTCTTATTCGCCCGTTCCTGGTGCAACGTCGTTAAGATCTGGGCTTCGGTCTCCGCATCGACCGCGGACAACGCGTCGTCCAGAATCAATAATTCGGGATTGATCAGCAGCGCCCGCGCGATGGCCAGCCGTTGCCGTTGGCCACCGGACAGCGAGATGCCGTCTTCACCGACCTGCGTGGCATACCCGGCCGGCAACAGGTCAATCTGGTGGGCCAAGTCACTCTTTTGGGCCGCGGCCTGGACCTCCGCTTCGGTGGCATCCGCCTTGGCGAAGCGAATGTTCTCAAAGACGCTGTCCGAGAAGAGGAAGCTCTCCTGCGGCACGTACCCGATGGCCGGCAGGTAGCTGTCCAACTGGTAATCCTTGATGGGGTGACCCCCGAAGGCAATCTCCCCGGTATAGTCATCGAACTCCCGTAAGATCAGCTTCATGATGGTCGATTTTCCGGCACCGACCCGGCCCACGATGCCCAGCGTGTGCCCGGCTGGCAGTTCGAAGTCGATGTGGTCCAAGGCCACCTGTTCATCGTTGGGATAATCGAAGTGCGCCACGTGATAGCTCAGGGCACCCTGGGGCCGAATCGCGAGGCCCTGGGGGTTATCGTGGATACGGCTCTGCTGGTTCAAGAGCTCCATGACCCGGTCATAGCTGGCATTGCCCCGTTCCATGGTATTGAAGAGCATCCCTACGGCGAACATCGGCCAGATCATCATCGCCAGGTAGCTAATGAAGGACACCAGGTTCCCGATCGTGATGGTCCCGTCCAACACGAACCGACCACCCAAGACGATGGTCGCCACGTAGGAGATGGAGATGATCAGTGTGATTCCCGGGTCGAACAGGGAATCCAGGCGATTGACGTGCCGGTTGATATCGATGGTCTGCGCGACCTGGTGATCGTAGTCGGCCACGTCCTCTTGGTCCTGCCCCAGGGCCTTGATGACCTTGATGCCGCTGATGCTTTCCTGCGCCTTATTGTTGAGGCGCGAAAAGGCCGCTTGCGACTTCGCAAACGCCCGGTGGATCTTCTGTCCCAGATACCATGAGACCCCCGCCAGAAACGGAAAGGGAATGATGGCCAACAGGGTCAGCCGCCAGTTGATCAGCGCCATCATGGCGATCAGGGTGGTCCCCCCGGTGATGATGGCGTCGGCAAACTGCAAGATGCCCCCGCCGGCGACCCGTTGCACGGCTTCCAGGTCATTGGTGGCGTGGGCCATCAAATCCCCCGTTCGATACCGCTGGTAGAAGGTCCGGTCCATGCGCATGAAGTGCCGAAAGAGCCGATCCCGCAACAGTTGTTCGAGTCGGGCCGCCCCGCCCCAAATGGCGTTACGCCACACGTAGCGGGTGGCGTACTGGGCAATCGCCGCGCCGGCGACCAGGATCAGGTCCCAGACCAGCAACGACCGGGTCATCGTTTGCCCGTGAATACTATCCACCATGTTCCCAATGATCCGTGGTGGAATGATCGCGATTATGGCGGTCAGTAGTAAGCCGATAACCCCGACCAAGTAGCGCCGCCATTCCAGCCGAAAATACCAGGCCAGTTTTTTAAAGATACTCAACGCGATCCCTCCTGACATTAAAATTAGATTAGAAAACAATTATAGCAGACTTCTATTAGTCTAGCGCACTTATTGCCAAAAACAAATCAAAAAGACTCATCACCCCTGAATCGGCGTGACGAGTCTTTTTAAGCATGAAGGCTTATTTAGACTTACGCGATTGTTGTTGCATCGCGTTCATCATTTGGTGAAGCTTCCGTTGTGATGGCTTTTGTCCCATCTGCAGCATCATTGCCCGCAATTGGTCTTCATTAATAGGTGGATTGTCTTTCAGGTAGTTTTCCATGTATTTCCGCGCGCCGTAAAACCCACCCAACGCACAGGCGATTCCAACGACGATGATAATTAAGATCCAGCCCCAAATTGGCAAGACGATTCCCTCCCTTATAACAGCATTCATTACACAATTTTACACAAATTTAAGCCAAAATAAAAGAGTGAATCCTCAAAAAGACCCACTCTCGCGGATTAATCGTTTCGTAAGCCCTTGTCGCGTTGGACCTGACGCACTTTTTCCGGTGTGACTTCTTTCCCGTTCTTGTCGTAAACCTGCATCATTTCGACCTGGCTCCGGAAGCTTTCCCGGAACAGCTTCAGGTACTGCTTCCGTAAGTCGGCCCGCTCTGCCGTCTCTTCAGCGGTGAGCCCGGTGCCTTTGGCCTTGTGGGCAAGTTCATTGATGCGGACTAATAACGTGTCCATCGTGGTTTCTGCCATGAAACAACCACGCTCCTTTATCGTTTATTTATTCAGTGAATGATGAAGCCTTTCAAAACATCCCCTATCATATCAGGGATAATTTCAGAATTCAACTCATTTAACCGAACATCTGTTTGAAAACGTTCGCTACCTATGCTAAAATTGGGCTAAACTAAACTATGAATGACGAACGAGGTGGCAATAAGATGAGCAAAGCTTCTGAAAGTAAACAAATTGCCGTTCTCCGCTTCATTTGGGAACGGGTTAACGAAAAAGGATATCCGCCGACTGTTCGTGAAATCGGTGAGGCGGTCGCGCTATCATCCACGTCCACGGTTCACGGGCACATTGCCCGTTTGGAAAAGAAGGGCCTCCTGACCAAGGATCCGACGAAGCCCCGGGCTTTGGAAGTGACGCCGGCTGGCCTGGAGGAACTGGGCGTGCACGAACAACAGACCCAGATTCCCGTATTGGGAACGGTCACGGCCGGCGAGCCCATTTTGGCCGTGCAGGAAGCGACCGACTACTTCCCCGTTCCACCGGAATTCGAGAACAGCGAAGACGACCTCTTCATGCTGACGATTCGGGGCGAAAGTATGATCAACATCGGTATCTTGAACGGTGACCAGGTCATCGTGCGCCGGCAACGGTCCGCCGATAACGGCGATATCGTCATCGCCATGACGGAAGAGAACGAAGCGACCTGCAAACGGTTCTTCAAGGAAGCGGACCACTTCCGCCTGCAACCCGAAAACGACACCATGGCCCCCATCATTCTCAATCAAGTCACCATCTTAGGCAAGGTCGTCGGCCTGTTCCGCGACGACGTGCACTAACTAACTAAAAACGTTCTGCTGATATCCCCGTCTAACGGGAAGCTCAGCAGAACGTTTTTTAGTTACATGGGGATAAAAGGGCACTGGTTTTGCTTAACGCCGTCAGCCAGCTAATCACCCCTTACTCTAGTCTTTTTCCCTAAAAGACGGGACCGTCATAGTGACTTTCTGGCAGCGTCTCAAAATCGTAGGTTGCCAGGTCTTCCGCCCGTTGCAGGTAGGCGTGCAGGCTTTCGGACAGCATCAGGTTGACCTTGTTGTCCTTTTCGTGCAGTAAGACGACCGGCGTGCCACTGTGGAAGGCGTAGCCAATCTCAAACGCCGTGCCGGAATCGACCTGGTCGTCGACGTAATCGGCTAACGCCACCACGACGTCGGCCCGGTCGATCTCATCCGTGTCCATCTTAAAGGTGGCATCGGACCACTTGGGCGTCCCTTCTACCAAGTCGCGAATCTCGTTTAACCGGGGACTAAAGACATGATCAACTTGCGGGTTGGCGGCTAATGCCCGCTCCGCTCGGGAAATCCGTTCAATTTGTTCGTCATCGAAGAAGGGTCCTGCTAAATAAATGTTGGTCACCGTTTCTCTCCTCTTTCTTTCTCGTAGAATAAATCCTATTATAGCGAAAAAGTTAACTTTTGGCGACTATTTTTATTTTAATATTCGGGATTTCGTTTTATCCTCGTTTAAACTAAGCGGTTCAACCGTTCAACCCCCAATTAGTCCCGTTAGGCCTCGGAACGGTGGCGGTACTGCCGTTGTTGGTGTTGGCGCCCCGCCAGGTAATACGGCGCTGGGTCCGTCCCCACCGGCAGCTGCACGTCCGTGCCCGTGAGATCCAACTGCTGCTGGAAGAGCTCCTCGTACTCGGCCACGCTGACCGCCCGGCGCTTTGCCAGCAGCGCCGTCACGGCCGCATCGTTAAAGCCCGCCCGGTAGTCCGGTTGCAGGCGCCCGCTGTAGAATTCGCCCTCCGCGCCGGAGCCATAGCTGTAGCACCCGATGCGGTCCCCGGGCTGTAAGTTGCCGTGGCGTAACAGGGACAGCAGGCTGAGGTAGAGCGATCCTGTATACAGGTTGCCCACGTTGCGGTTGTCCAGCTGACTGGCCTCAAAGGCCGCCGTCAGGGCCGTTTGCTGGTCCGGGGTCGCCTCCGGCAGAATCTGCCGCAGCGCCTTGCGTCCCATCTTGGTAAACGGAATGTGAAAGGCGAACGCCGCAAAGTCGGCGATGGTCCGGTGCGTTTGGGCTTGGTAGTCGGTCCACACGGTCCGGAAGAAGTCGAGGTAGACATTGGTCGAATACTTGCCGTCGACCAGGGCCTCGGAGCGCCCGAGGGGCCGCCAGAAGTCCATCACGTCCGCGGTGTGGTAGCTGCTGACCGGGTCTAACGCCAGGATCCGGGGATTGGCCGTCACCAGCATGGCCACGGCGCCACCGCCCTGGGTCACCTCACCCGCGGTCCGCAGTCCGTAACGGGCAATGTCCGCCCCAATCACCAGGACCTTCGCCGTGGGGTGACTGCGCACGTAATCGGCCGCGAATTGGAGGCCCGCCGTGGCCCCGTAGCACGCCTGCTTGATCTCGATGGCCCGGGTATCGGCCGGCAGGTCCAGCAGGTGCGCCAGATACACGGCCGTGGCCTTCGAATTGTCGACCCCCGACTCCGTGCCGAACAGGACCATTTTGATGGTCTTCTGGTCGGCTGGCGTCAGAATCTGGGCCGCCGCGTTCGCCGCCATGGTGACCACGTCTTGGGTGGGCGGAATCACGGCCTGCTTGTCCTGGCCGATGCCCACGTGATACTTCGCCGGGTCATCCCCCCGTGCCTGCGCCAAGGCCGTCATGTCTAAATACAGGTGTGGGGTGTAAAACCCCATTTGATCAATTCCAACCGTCACCGTCATCAGTGCCACTCCTTCATCTTTCATTCTTGAACCCTAACCCTACCATTTTATCCCTCAGTTGGGCAAGCGGAACCGGTGGCCACCGTTAATATGGGGCAAAGTGGCCCCTTGAAGTCCCCCTCGCGTTGCACCTTGGTCGCCTTAGATCTGCCCCTTGCGCAATTGTTGCAACAACTGCTGGAAGTGCGCCTGTTGGTCCGCCGTGACCTGTGGGTACTGCGGGTCCAGCTGGCTGAGCTCCTGCGTCAGGATCGCGGTCACCAGGCGCCGCGCGGTCGGTTTATCGTCCGCCGGAATGATGTACCACGGATTCTTCGCCGTCGCCGTGTGTTCCAGCATCTGGGCGTAGGCCGTCTGGTAAGCGGCCCAAAACTGCCGTTCCTTGAGATCACTGGTCGAGAACTTCCAGTTCTTTTCCGGTAACGCCAAGCGCCGCTCCAGTCGTGCCGTCTGTTCCTGTTGCGAGATGTGGAGGAAAAACTTATACGTCATGATGCCCTGATGCCGCAGATACGTCTCGAAGTGCCGCAGGTCGTGGTAACGCCGCTCGAAGAACTTATCCGTCACATCGGCCATTGACTGGACACCGGGCAGGTGCTGGCCGACCAAGATCTCCGGGTGGACCCGACTGATCAGGACGTCCTCGTACTGCGAGCGGTTGAAGATCCGAATCTCCCCACGAGCTGGCAGTTGACGATTGATGCGCCAGAGAAAGTCGTGCTGCAGGTCGACACTCGTTGGCTGTTTGAAGCTGACCACGCTGGTCCCGGCCGGGTTAAAGCCGCTGAAGACGTGGCGGATCAGGCCATCCTTACCGGCCGTATCCATCCCCTGGAGAATGATCACGACCCCCGTCTGCTTCTGCGCATACAACCGCCGTTGCAGGTCGTGCAAGGTCTCTAAGTCGGCGTTGCGTTGCGCCGTTTTGATGCGCGTATCGGTCGTGGTCGCCCACTGGGTCAGATCGACCGGTTGGTCACCCGTATACTGATAAACCGTCTTATCCATGCTACCCATCTCCTATCTGCCTTAACTCTACCATTTTTTCAATCCAGCACACTTGGCAACGCTTGCAAAAATTGGGAGAATCTGGCCAAAACCTTCGCGTTCTCCCAACGGGATTGCTATACTTAAAGCGTAACCAAGTCGATGAAAGAGGAGTTTAGCGCTATGAAGAAAATTACCGCATATTTCGTTCGGCATGGGCAAACCATGTTAAACCACTATAACAAGGTTCAGGGCTGGATTGATTCCCCCCTGACTGAAAAAGGTCGCGCCGACGCCAAGCGCGCGGGCGAACAACTAAAGAACATCCCGTTTACCGCCGCCTACAGCAGCGACTCGGGGCGGGCCATCGAGACGGCCCACATCGCCCTGCGGCAAAATCCCGAAAACATGAACATTGTCTCTTACCAATACCCCGAGTTTCGGGAACAGTGCCATGGGTACTTCGAAGGCAACGACCTGAACCAGATGTGGCAATTCGTCGGTGCCCAGGTCAAATTGACCTCCGAATCGGCCGTACTGGGCACTTACGGCTTGGAGAAGGCCCGTGACCTGATCCACCAAGCCGACCTGTACGGTGAGGCCGAAAGTAACGACATGTTCTGGCACCGGTTAGACCGGGGCTTCGACAAGCTGCGGGCGAACTCCCAGGACGGTGACCAGGTCCTGGTGGTCTCCCACGGTATGACGATTCGCTCCATCGTTGACCGGTACGCGCCCGAACTGGACGAAGGCGTCGCCACCATCAACGGGAGCATCACCAAGCTGGAGATCACCGACGACACGATTCACGTCGATTTCTTCAACAAGGTTGATTTTCAATCCTAAGCTTACTTGAGAGGAGTCCTTTCCCATGAAAAAGATCCACCGTTCCGCCAATGACCGGGTCCTCGCCGGAGTCGTCGGGGGCCTAGCCCACTACTTCGACTGGAACGTCACCCTGGCCCGCATCATCTTTATCCTCCTCGCCATCACACCCCTACCGGGTATCCTGGCGTACCTGATTCTTTGGATGGTCATGGGCGATCCTGAATAGGTACCACGCTGAGCCGGGCAACCGGCTTTTTTGTTGCCCACCCCTCCACCGCAAATAAGCCAAAAATTTTATTTTATGCTGTAAATGCACTATGTTTTGTGCTATGCTTATTTCTATTCTCAGGAAAGGGAGGCTAACCATGGCTGACATCTTACGTGAAATCGGCATGATTGCCCGGGCCCTCGACTCCATCAGCAACGTCGAGTTCCAACAGTACGATCTGACCAAGGGGCAATACCTCTACCTGGCGCGGATCTGTGAGCACCCCGGCATCATCCAAGAACAGTTAAGCAAGTTGATCATGGTCGACCGGACCACCGTGATTCGGGCGGTCCAACGCTTGGTCGATCATCAATTTGTCGAGAAACGGCCCGATACCACCAACAAAAAAATTCGCCGCCTCTACCCGACGGAACGGGCGCGCCTGGTCTATCAGCGCACGATCGCCGAGGAGGCCTACTCGACCCGAACCGCCCTCAGCGGCATGACCCCCGACCAGGTCGATCAGTTGACGACCCTGCTGCATCAGGCCCGCCTCAACGTGACCGCCGACTGGGACCGTGTCAAGCACGGCGCCCACCGGGACTATTAACCATTTCAACCCACTAAAAAAGGAGCTACTCGATATGAACCAAAATATTCCCAGCATTCACCCCTGCACCTTGACCGACCTGCCGACCCTTCAAGCCATTAGTCGGGAGACCTTCGCGGACACCTTCGGGGCGGCCAACACCCCCGAAGACCTCGCGAAATATCTCGACCGGGCGTACGCACCGGCCAAACTACACCATGAAATGACCAATTCCGACTCGCACTTCTTTTTCCTACAAGTCGGGAGCACCGTTTGCGGCTACTTGAAGGTCAATACGGGTGCCGCTCAAAGCGAACCCATGCCCGCCGACAACTTCGAGGTTGAACGGATCTACATTCGGAAGGCCTACCAGAAGCACGGCTATGGCCGGATTCTCATCGAGTTGGCCGAACAGCTGGCCCGTGACGCCCACAAATCCCGGATATGGCTGGGCGTCTGGGAACACAACGACAACGCCCGGGGCTTCTACGCCCGGAGCGGCTTCCACCAGATTGGGGAGCACACCTTTACCATCGGCGGAAGTCGGCAGACCGACTATTTATTGGGGAAGGACCTTTAATCCCCAGTGTTTCACCCCCCTCAACGAGTAAAAGGCAATTCTCGGAAAAATCGAGAATTGCCTTTTTAATTTTACCATTTTTCTGTGTAGCGCCAAACGACCGGTGCCCCCAAATCGCTAACCGGCGCTCAGCTCACACTTATTTGCCAGCCGTCCCCACAAAAAAATCGCTGCAGCCTCACGACCACAACGATTGATTAAATCAATTTTAATTAAGCCTTGTCAACGGCGTGACCACCGAAGCCATGACGCATTGCGGAAACGACCTTACCCGTGAAGGTGTCGGTTTCCATCGAACGGTAACGCATCATCAGTGAAAGACCGATAACCGGCGTTGCCACTTGTTCGTCAAGGGCTTCTTGTAAGGTCCACTTACCTTCACCAGAACTGTGCATCGTTCCCTTGATGGCGTCCAGGTTAGCGTCCTTTGCGAAGGCTTCTTCACATAATTCCATTAACCATGAACGAACCACGGAACCATTGTTCCACAGACGAGCAACGGCTTCGTTGTCGTAATCGAATTGGCTGTGAGCCAAGACGTCGAAACCTTCACCGATGGCTTCCATCATCCCGTATTCAACACCGTTGTGGACCATCTTCAAGTAGTGGCCAGAACCAGCGGCACCGGTGTAGAGGTAACCATTCGTTTGGGCGATGCCTTCGAAGACGGGCTTCAAAACAGCATCGAAGGCTTCAGCACTCGTCCCACCGATCATGAAGTTTCCATCGTGACGGGCACCGGCTTGACCACCAGAAGTCCCACAGTCGAAGAAGTTGATGCCAACGGCTTCGGCCTTTTCAGCGTCTTCAACGGAGTTCTTCCAGAAGGAGTTCCCACCGTCAACGATGTAGTCACCCTTGTCGAGTTCCTTCGTTAACGTTGCGATCGTTGATTCCGTTGGCTTACCAGCAGGTAACATTAACCAAACAACCTTTGGTGATGGTAACTTGCTTAGCAGATCGTCAAGTGAGGTAGCGGCTTCAGCGCCAAAACCTGCGGCTTGGTCGACAAAATCCTTGTTCAAGTCAAAGCCCACAACTTCACTGCCGTGATCCATCATGTTTTGGGCTAAGTTTAACCCCATCTTACCTAATCCAACTAATCCAATTTTCATTGTTGTCAAATTCCCTTCTATGGTCAAATGTGCTCTCTATCTAACAGAACCCATTATATGAAAAGTATTTACAGATTTCAAGAAAAAACACGAAAAAAAGTTTCATAACTTGTGAATCCTGGAAACTAACTGCCAAGAAACCCTTAATCCATCGGGGTTTTCACGGTTACGCCGTTCAAAAAAGAAATTGAAGCGCGTATAATAATCTTAACGCCGGTTGACTCGTCAACCCCAATCTGCCCCACCACGGGGACCTTAGGAGGATTCATTCATGAAGACCGTCACAATTGACTTTATTCGTCACGGACAAACGTTGTTCAACATTCTGTATCGGCTGCAGGGGTGGTCAGACGCCCCCCTGACCCCTACCGGCATCCAGATGGCCGATACGACCGGTCAGCGGCTCCAAGACGTGCGCTACGACCACTATTACGCCTCTGACCTCAAACGGGCCGTGGACACCGCCCAGCACATCATCGCCGCCAACCACGGCCCCCAGGTCGCCCCGACCACGTCGCCGTTATTGCGGGAGGTCTTCTTCGGGTCCTTCGAGGGCGCCGATGACCAGACATCCTGGCATCAGGTCGCCCAAACCATCGGCTGCACCGACCAGGACGACATCATCCGTCAACACTCCTTCACGACGGCCCGGGATACCATGCACCAGGTCGACCCCCGGCACCTCGCCGAGGACGGTCAGACCTTCTACCACCGTATCGATCAGGCGCTGACGTACCTGCTCGAACAAAGCACCGACGGCGACCGGCTGCTCGTGGTCACCCACGGCACCTTTATTCGCACCCTGGCGATGCGCTTCGGGGCCCAATTCCACCCGGCCGAGCACTATCCGGAAAACGGCAGTGTCACCACGCTCAAGCTTCAAACCAGTTCAACGGCGCCCGGGTTCGCCGCCACGGTCCTGGCCTACAATCAAAACTAATTACAAAAGAGTCTCGGACATGGGTCAACGTCCGAGACTCTTTTTCGTTGCCGCCACCCTTGATCTGGTGACGGCAATTCTTTTTCTATTGCAAAATGGCTTGTAATCCCGCCGCTAAGAGGCCGCCAACTAGCGGCCCACACATCGGTACCCACGCGTACGACCATTCGGCCTGGCCGCGATTAGGCACCGGCAACAGGGTATAGGCCAGCCGCGGGCCCCAGTCCCGGGCCGGGTTCAACGCGAAGCCGGTCGTGGTCCCCAGGCCCATCCCCACGACGGTGATCAGCGTTCCGACGATGAAGGGCTTGAGCCCCTGGGTAAAGTTCCCGAGGTTTAGCAGAATGAAGACGAACGCCCAGGTGGCGATGGTTTCCGATAAGAAATTAAAGACCGGATTGTTGATGGCTGGCCGGGTCGCGAAGATGCCCACCGTGTTGCCCTCCGCCGGTTTAGTGGCCAGAAAGTGTGGGTAGAACTGCACGATCACGATGGCCGCCCCCACGAAGGCTCCCAGGAATTGTCCCAGCAGGTACGGGACGACCTGGTCCCACGGGAAGAAGCCAAACGCCGCGAAGCCCACGGTGACCGCCGGGTTCAGGTGGCCATCGGACCCCAAGGCCCCGGCCACGTAGACGCCCATCGTCACGGCAAGCCCCCAGGCGATGCTCACAAACGTCCAGTTCGACCCAGTCCCATAAGTCTTCTTCAGGTTAAGACTGGCCCCGGTCCCGGCCCCCAGCACGATTAGAATCAATGTCCCAAAAAACTCACCAATAAATCCGTTCACGTGAATCCACATCCTCATTATGTATTTGATCAAACAACTTGCTAAATGGAACCTTCCGTTAGTGTACCACGCGCACCGGGAGATTTTGACCCTTTAGCCAAAAAATATTCTTCACAAAACGCGCCGTGCATCAAGGATGGTGACGCTACCAGGATTGACCCGGCTGTTCCCCGCCAGCTGTCAAGTTTTCGGCCATTTTTCCTTCACTTGTGGTGACCTGGGAATGTCACCGTCATTTTCGGACGGTTATTGTTACTATTTAAATAACAAGTTTTTCTTAGCCACTGGTGCGTGCTTTCATCCCGTTTCACCAACGTCGGCGGACCTTACCGGGCTTGGGGCTTCACCCGGTACTCCAGTTGTCCATCGGGGGAGCCCCCGTGAGCGGTCAGGGCCGCATCCCCCAGATTGAGTTGCCACAGATCGGCGGTGACGGTCAGCTGCCGGTCCCGGCAGAGGCGCTGAATGGCCGCCAGCCCCCGGCAGATTCCCGGCGTGGTGTTCTCGACGCGGACCACGACGAACTGCCCGGCCGACTTTTCGATTCGTGGCAGGGCCCGGTCAGGAATCGCGGCGGTCGCCTCCTTGATGATCCGAAACCCGGCCTGCTCATAGCCCATCGGCGCCGCTTCCGGCAGGTCCGTGATGAAGCCCGACTGGCCGGTCTTCATCAGCGCCAGGTCGCCCAACTGCTGGTAGAAGGCGGCGAACAGCTCCGCCACCTCCTCTTCGGTACAGGAGGCAGCTGCGGTGGAGCACCAAAAGACTTGCCGGGGCCGCTGCACCAGGCGTGGGACGTAGTGGGGCAACGGTGTCGGCGCTTGTTGCTGCACCTTTTGATCGATAATGCTGCGAATCCGGCTGAGTTCAGCGATCTGTTGGTCGAGGCGATTCTGAATCGTCACTAACTGAGGCCCTAGTTCCGGAGTCGCCTGTCCCTGAACCGCTTTGATTTGACTGATTGACAGTCCCAACTTCCGGAGACCCAGAATGAATAAGAGGTCATAGAGCTGCCCATAGTCGTAGTACCGGTATCCCGCGGCATTTTTCTCGGCCGGACTGAAGACACCGGCCTCATCATAAAAAATCAAGGTGCGCCGCGTGGTGTCGGCTAACCGCGCCATTTCACTAATCTTTAACATTTTTTGCCTCCCCATTGCGTTCGTCGTTTCTCTAAGCTTACCAGAATTCTCCCGGTTAACAGTGGGCTGGCATCCCCTTTTTCAAAAAACGGACCCGAGACAATCCGTCCGAGGCCCGTTACTGTGTGCTGATATGGTCGTCAATCGACCGCGGGGTGCGCTGCATAACGAATCACCCTTGAGCCGTTTCAATCCGTCGTCACGATGACCTGACCCATGGGCCGGTCGTGCTGCATGACGTAGGTCTGCGCCGCTTGAATCTCATCGAGGGGAAAGACCTTGGCAATCGGAATTTCTAAGTGGTGCTGGTTGATCAGCTGGAACATCTCCTGCATCCAACTATCGTAGACCGTGCCATCGAAAATGGTCGCGTAACGGCGCCCATAAAGGTTCTCAAAGGGATCGAACTGGTTCCACAACCACTTGCCCGCCAAGAGGCCGACCAAGGTATAGGTGCCGCCCGCCTTCAGGTGACCGAGCGTGTCTTCCAGGGCTGGCGCACCAACCATGTCCACGATCCCGTCATACTGCACCGTCGTCGCCAAAGTTCCTTGATCATCCAGAACCGCCTCGTCGGCGCCCAACGCCGTGAGTTCCGCCAACCGTTCCGGCCGCCGGGACGTCGCCGTGACTGTCAGTCCCAAGACCTTGGCCAGTAAAATCGCGGCCATGCCGACACCGGTCGTTCCGCCCCGGACCAACAAAGATTGCCCAGGTTTAAGATTGGTGTACTTAATGGACCCGAAGGCCGTATAAAAGGTCTCCGGATAAGCCGCCATCTGCGCCCACGACCCGTCAAACTCGACCGCGTGTAACTGGTCATCGGGGACCAGCGCATACTCCTGCTCACTGCCGTCAAATTCGCGACCGAAGCCGCCGTTGATGGTCACGACCCGTTGTCCCTTTTTGAGGGAACTATTGGTGGCGGGCTCGGCGACCTCCCCCACGGCTTCGATACCAATGACCCGGGGAAACTTCACGGACGGTGAGCCGCCCTCACGGGTCAACACCTCGTAGCGGTGCACGGCAAAGGCGCGAATGTGCATGACGGTCTGAGTCGCCGTCGCAACGGGAATGGGCCGTTCCTCGATTTGTAGGACCTCGGGACCGCCGGCTTGATGAATGACAACTGATTTCATGATTAAGTCTCCTTGTATTGTATGGGATAAACGCTCAAAGTCTATCCTAAACTGTCCCGTAGCGTGACAGTCAAGACCCGCCTCGCAAATTTGAAGTGATTTTCGAATGGCTGCCGCCACGGGTGCCATGAATCAGGGCCGGCACTTACGCCTCCGTCAGGATGACCCGGCTAGCGGCGATCGGTTGGGTGTTGACCAATAACTCGATAACGTGCTCCCCAGCATACAGGTGCCGGGTGGTCAACTGCCGCCACGGAATCGTGACCTCGCCCGTCAATTCCGCCCCCGCGGCTAACGTGACGCGCTTGAGGAAAAAGTCCTTGGTGGTCGTGGCCCCGCGTTGCCGCACGTAGTGAACCCGATATCCCAGATATAGTGGCAACTCGGTCGCCGCCGTTGACCGGAATTGGTAGCGCAAGCGCGTGGTCTGCCCGATCTGCGCCAGCTGGTGGGCCGGGGTAAATTGGATCGACCGGACCTGCTCCTTAGCCGTCAGGGCATACCCCTGCAACGCCAAGACCGCCGGATTTCCCTGCTTGAACAGTGTCCGGAGACCCCGGGTCAGCATCCAATTGGTCTGCGAAGTTTGGTTCCAGTACCGTTGTGCGAAGGTCACCACCAATTCCGGGTGATCCTTGCTGATATCGTTCAGATTGTTGGCGACCGACTTTTGAACGTAGGGACTTTCATCGGTGATCAGCTGCTTCAACACCGCTAAAACCGGTAAGGGGTCGTCAATGAACTGGGTCAACCGGATGCCCCACGGCAGGCGGGGACGCATCCCCTCACTGGCCAGCCGGCGCACGTCCGCATCCGGACTCTGGGTCCAACGCCACATCTGCTGGCTGGTCGCGGCGGGCTCCCGCACCAAAAACGGGCGAATGGCAAATTCGGCCGATGAGAACCGGGTCAGCTCGGCAAGCAGGTCCATCGAAAGCGCCCACTCGTTCAGGCCGTAGGTGGCCACGTAATGCGGCAAACAAACGGCGGCCAAGCCCGTAAACTGCGGTCCGACCGCCCGAATCAGCGGAGCTGCCGCGGCAAAGTCCGCCGGCAGCTGGTCATGCAAGCACGTCACGATCCGGTCCCGCCGCTCCATAAGCTTTAACCCTTCCCAATCCGGGGTTTGGCACGCCGCCTCAAACCGGTCGCCGTCAAAACTCGGAAGCTGTTCCTGAAAGCTCTGGCCTAAGCGGTGTAGGAACGCGGGGGAATAAAGATCTTTTAGATTCATTGATGGGGGCCTCCTTAGTTCTGTTTCACTATTTTTGTTAATTATTGCTAACTGATGGCGTTAAACCATCTATCCGTTCCACAAAATCATCAATTTACCATCCATTTTACTCATTCTCTGCGTCCGGTTCATCCTTTTAATGATTTTTTATTTTAAACATTACCGCCATATAGAAAATAGCACTCAACAGATTGCTGAGTGCCCTACAACAATATTAAATTCAATTTTTTTATATTGTGTGTAGTGTTAGTTTATTAAAAACCAAGTATCATCAAAAACAGCTGTTCCAATCTAGCCTGAAATCCAATAACGCTATCTGGCTATTGCTAAATTTAGCCGCCATTTTTTGCTACAGTTTCCAACTACTATAGCCATGGTAGCTTCACAATAACAACTAAGTAGCGTTTCTTTTTGTAAATCATCCAGGTTAAAATTTCGTCTTATATAGGGTGATATTGTCATAGATGGTTTTCTTTATGCTCTTGATATGAATGTGACGCCCTCTTTTAACCACCTTATATTTGATGTTAGCACCAAGCCACAAGCCATTAGCCTTTGCATATCCTTTCAAAATATAAGCAGATTTTGTTTTCTTATAAAATGGGTGCCATACAGTCACCGCAGGCATCCCCATGTGACCAACTCCAAAATCCTTCTTCGTCACCTCAAAGCTTGTCCATCTATCCTTCTCCTGAAGAAACCATACTCCACGAATAGCTTTAGGTGTTCCCTTATGCCAACTCGATGCATCAGCAGTTACTGGTAACATTAAAACAATTCCAAGTGCTGACGTTGTTAAGGTCAAAATAACTCTTTTAATATTCATCCTGCATCCTCCATAAAAAACGATTATTCCCCGAATCCAGGGCTAGTATAATCTATTTTGGAGAACAATTATTTGGCTTTACGAAAGCTGTACACTTCTAAAACTAAATCTTTACCGAAACCAGCCGGCAACTAAGCGTCTACCCATTCCTCCACCGCAACTTGTTTTCTTTCGTTTTACCAACGCAACTCCACCGTTTTAGCGCAAGCAAAAACGCCGCCAAATCAACGTTTGACGGCGTTCCACATAGATATGAGATGTTAATTTAAGGAGAGTACAGGATTTTAGCATGCCTATGTATCAATGATTACAACCCAAGTGTGCAAAAAACGTGCAAAATAAAAAAGGTCACCCACCTCCTAAGAGATGAGTGGCCTTTTCAGTTTACAAATAGTACCTGGATAAAACTTAGTTTATCACTATTTACTTTTCAGTTCACGTACATCGTCTTCAACATTGTCTAGGCGTTCGTTGATAACTTTATGCTCGCTTCTGCTAGTGATGAAATCTTCACGCAGCGTATTTTGCGAATCAAACAGCCGCTCAATCCGCTGGCTGCTATCCTTCATGCTTTGAGCAATGTCTTGCAGCCGATCCGTGAAGGGCTTCATAACAACCATCAAAGCCGCATAGATACCCGCGACTACAGCCAAAGCCAAGGTGATTAATTCGATCCAACGATCAAAGGTCATTACTTCCCACCCGACTTTCTGACCAACTTTACATAGTCCTTGTTAGCTGAGATGTAACCAACGTCAGTCTTAATCCGGTACACCTTACCGTACTTGACGGCCTTACCATAAATGGTACTGCCCTTGGAGAAGTGAATACGGCGCTTATCAGCCTTGTCTAGGGCTGGCTTGCCATACACGTTAACCTCACTGGTAATCACTTCGTACAGGCCGTTATCAGCCCAGTATGAGGCTTTTTTAGGTGTTACCTTGGTAACCTTACCAGACAGCTTACCATCGAAATCATAACTGCAATCTACCCCGTGCCAGCTGTCGGTATATTGCCAAGCGTTGGCATTAGCTACCCCCGGTTGACTGACACCGTAAGCGGCCACCCAGATTGCTTTATCTACCAGTTGGGACCGATTAATTCGGCCAGAATTGAACCAAGAACCTGATCCATACGTAATCACATTCTTGTACCCGTGACTAATCAGGTACCGAAGAAATACGTTAACTTGGCTGGTCGTGTAATAGGGTAAGCCTGGTGCTTCAACATCAATTGCAAGTACCGTGGACTTATCTAATCCCATCTTCTTCACCCATGATAGAAAGTACTGAGCTTCAGCTGTTCCCCGGCCATGGAAGAAATGGTAAACCCCAACGGTATCGAATACTTTGAAGCCATTGGCAATCTGGTTACCAGCCTTGGGACTGAGATAACCAGTGCCTTCTGTTAGCTTTACCATAATCCCATCAGCACCCCAACCTTTGAGTTGCTTCATGTAGGCCAGAGAATCAGATTGGTATGATGACAGGTCAACAATCTTTTTAGTCATTGCTATCAGTCCCTTCTGATGGGGTAATGACCTCCGTTGGTGCTGGTACAGAGATTGGGGCATGATTATCTCCACCGGCTACCTTGTACGCTTGATAAGCCTTCTCAACCAGCCCTGAGATAGTTTGAACATCTAAGTTGAAACCATTGGCTGTTAATTGAGCGTTTACGAAGCGGATTGCTTCCTGCTTACGGTCAGACTTAGATAAGCCAGCCATGACTGCCATTTCAGGTACAATGGTATTCGCCAAGTTTAATCCCACTTCTAAGCCTTGCTTAACATGAGTGTTCTTTTCCGTCTGAACCTTACGAGTTAGAAGTGGCTTCAATAACTTGTACACGGCGGGAATTAACACCATTAAGAAGGCGAATACCCCTGCATTATTAAGCCAATTGAACACATCTGTAATTTCTTTGAACATAATATTCCTCCAATTTTGGGTAAATTAAAAGCACTGACTAACTGGCTGAGTAACTGCTAGTTAGTGGTGCTTGTGGTCGTTGCTTGAGTTGTTGGTGTTTGAGTTGTCGGTGATTGAGTTGTTGGTGCTTGAGTTGTCGGTGCTACATAATCATCTCCGGTGATCGCCTTGTAATCTTCAGCGGTAATCCCATCTGGTAATCCCACGACTGTTGCTAACGTTTCCTTGGTAATTGTCTTCCAGTCTTGATATGCCCATGTAAAAATTTGTACCATATTATTTCGTCCCCTTTGCTGATTGACTGAGTGCAATTTCTGTAATTGACTGTTGTAACTGGTTAATGTTACCAGCTGATACCGCCTGTTGCTGTGCTAAGGTAGTGGCTGACTGTACTGCTTGCTTGCTAGTTTCCAACACATCGGAATACTTGGTATTCAACTCATCGAGGGATAATTCTGGTAGATTACCCGGATTGAGTACAACCTTTTTATCAGTGTCGTACCGGAATTTGTCGGAATGCTGAGCAAACTGGGTAATCCATGAATCGAGAATGAACACCTTCGTGTACCCGTCTGCTTCAGTATTTTGGTACGCCGTGATGAAACCATCTGTATCATAAGTGATGTAAATAAACATGTAATCGTCCTTTCTTTTTATGCTAATTCAGTATATTTAATAGTAGACCCATACATAAGGCATAGATAGTCTGCACTATAAATTTTTAGTCTTGGATAGCTGTCTAAACCAGTATTCATATACAGCTTTGTCCCCGAAAATACTATATTAACTTTGTTTGTCACATATGGACTTTGCTGCATACTTTGGTCATAACAGTAAAATCCGTTTTTATTTGTATTAGTTTTCATACTTATTGCTGTGATTCCTTGTATAATATCGCCAAAATCTGCTATGAGGAATCCAGTAGAGTCTCTTGCTGTGATTGTGTTTGAATTATAGCTACCATTTAAAACTATATTCATTTTTTTATTTGTATCATCTACTTGATACAACAAAGATATGTTTGTTAATGCAAAGACATTCGGTAAACTCTTCATATACCAAGCTTTGTCTGCAATGCTTTTCAAGTCAGCCGCGGTTGCGACATCGACACCTCCTGACTTTAATCCCGCCGTGAAGTTTGTGGCTTTAGTAGAGTCAACCATGTTAGCAGTCGCAGTGCTGACAGCCGTTGTAACATCAGACTTAGTAGCCACGTCAATTCCAGACTTTTGAAGTTTTCCTGTAAAATTGGCATCTTTCGTGGTATCTGCAAGTGTTGATGGAACTGCCGGTACACCATCTTTAGTAATGTATGGATTACCCGTTGTCTTATCAATTGGGGCAGTATCAAAAGTGTTCTTACCCGTAAACTCTTGGTCTGAACCCGTTCGTGCTAGGTCACTTGGCAAACCGCTTGCTAGTAATAACGGATTATTGTTAACAGTTGGAACGGTATCAAAGTTGTTAGCACCAGATAGGTGGGCGACTTTGGAATCATCAGCAGGTGTGTAACCAATTTTATCTTGTTTGGCGTTAACCTCTTCAATCCCCGCTACATCACTAGCTGGTTTACGCATATCGGTGACGTTAACCTTATCTTCTGGAGCTGGTGTCCAATCAGTAGCTACTGAACCTTTTTCTAATTTAAATTCTTTAATGTATCCAGTTCCTGCGACATCACTCTTGTCAGCGCTTGAATCAGACTTACCATTAATGACTGGATGACTCAGATAAACCGTTATATAGGAAACGCCTGTTTGACTTTTGGGAACCGTAAACGTGTTAGTGCCCCGCTGGTAATCAGTTGAGATAAGTGCATCCGTTTCCGCTGAAAATTTCCACGATGAATCATGTATGACAACGAATACGTTTTGATTGCATTTGACTGCCTTATCATCTACCTTCGCACTAAACGACACCGTATAGGTTTTGCCTGGTGTCAATTCGGTGATACTAGCCAAATTATAATAATAGAAGTCGTAAGCCTTGCCTGTAAACTCTTGTTCACTGTCCTTAACTAGGTTACGTCCACCAATGGTATCCGATAACTTATTGAATGGCTGTACCTTAGTTCCATTAAGTTGTTCAGTACCATTTTTATTATCAGTAACTTTTGTGCTTAGTCCATTGTTTAAATCAGTAACAGTAACGTAGTTGCTTAAGTCTGGGCTTACACTTCCGCAATTTTTCCATGCTCCAGAATCCCAAACATACAAATCTGTACCAACAAAATAACAATATCCTTCTTGATTTCCAGTCGTTGGAAGTTGTGAAGCGTTATTGACTGTACCTTTAACAACTAACCCAGCGCCAACAGGACCTTGAGGGCCAATTGGTCCAGTAGCACCCGTTGCGCCCGTATCACCTTTTGGCCCTTGCGGACCCGTATCACCTTTATCACCTTTTGGCCCTTGAATACCTTGTGGACCCTGAGGTCCAGTTGCACCCATATCACCTTTATCACCTTTTGGACCTTGAATTCCTTGAATACCTTGAGGCCCTTGTAATGGTCCACAATCTTTCCATGCGTTATTTGTCCAGACATACAGTTCTTCGGCAACTAAGTAACCATCTCCTTCGCTAGCCGTTGCTGGAAGTTGGGAAGTAGTGTCAACCTTGCCTTTAATCTCTAGTCCTTGTCCGGTATCGCCTTTTGGACCTTGCAATGTGGAAACTTTGTTAGTTAAGTCAGTCTTAAGCTGGTCAAATTCCTGCTGAAAATCGTCCAGACTCATAACCGGGATAACATCACCAGAGTCACTCATAACATTATCGGTAATGGTGAATCCTTGTGGATCATCGCTCGGAAAGATGGCGTTGTAAGTGGTCGTATCAGTTGATGAGGTAGTGGTACTTGTGGTTGCACCATCAGTTAATCCTTCTTGGCTACCAGGTGTTACTAGGCTGGATAAGGTCACCCAAACTTCAATCGTATAATCATCGGGTACTAGGGCGTTCATGACCTCAGCATCCACCGGCATGGTAATCAATCCGGCCAATGGTTGCGTGATAGTAGTCATATCAATCGACTTGTCGAATACATAACCGGTATCGTTGGCAACCTTTACATCAATTGATTTAGCATTAGTTAAGTCGAAGGCTGAACCGTCTTGGGTAATCGCCAAGTTGAAACTGGCTGTGGTATCGAGGTATTTAACCTCATTGTTACCATCAGTGAAGTACAGTTCTTTACTCACTTGCACCGCCTCCTAGGGCATTCATGGCTTCAGTTTTCAATCGAGTTAGTACCAATCGCTTAAACCCAGCCCACATATCTTCCTTGGTTGACCCAGAGAAGGCTGTAGAAGCTTCATCAGCCGTTGCATCGAAGTTACCATAGGCTTGGTGATTGGTACCACTAAAAACAACCGTGTAGACAACGTGAGTGGTGTTATCTGAGTTCTGCTTGACATCTAAACTTGTAATCATTGAATGTTCTTCCTTTCTAATTGTGCGATTCGGTAGCTGAGTTCATCTATCCGCTGGTTGGACTTCTTCAAAGCCGCCAATAAAATTGAAATGGTATTGGACTCGTTCAGATAGTAATTACCATTTTCATCCGTGCTAATCATGTTATTGTCAATACTTGCAGACTTTTTACCAACCTCATTAATGTCATCAATAATCGGTCCAATATGTTGGGAATTAGCAGAGTTATCGGAATTCTTGTACTTCCATTTTTTAACATCCGTGTTCATGACAGCTGATAAGGCTTCATCTGGGGAATAATCTGTCACATCTCGTTTAGCAGATAAGGCGGACTTCAACTTTGAGCCACCAGCATAAACATCACCGGCATGTATATCAATTGTGCTACCTGACTGATTGTGGAAATATATAGCCATCCCACTAGTCGGAGATATTGCAGAATTTCCACCATTAGTAGCGCCACATTTAACACTTTCAGAAAGATAAGTCCACGTTTCTGGCTGTCCAATATGCGTGTTAACATGGTATGCGGCAAACGTTTGTCCTTTTATATAGGTATCTCCAATGTTTCCAGTATTTGCTGTAATATCATCGGTTCTAATGCCACCATTAGCAACGGTATATTGATTAGAACCTGACGCAATGAACTTAAAGTAGCTACTACCACTTACTGCTGAAAATCCATTCTTATCAAGTGTTATGGTCCCGTTAGCACTGTTTTCAGTTATTTGAGCACCGTTGATAATGGCTGAATCAAGTGTTCCGGCGGTAACGTGCCCTAAATCAGCTGTTAGTGCCGACAACTGATTAACACTTAGTGCCTGCTGGTCCCACTTTTTAACCTGCCATTGGCCGTTAGTATAGATATACATAGCTGAGGCAACATCATTGTTAATAACTGTCCACATATCACCTTCGTTATGTTCCTTGCCATCATCGAATGGTGTGCTGGTTGAGACCGTTGTTTTCCCGTCCATGGTGGCTACCGTATTCTTCATCTTATCGGCTAAGTCATCGGCGCTATCTGAAGCGTCTTGGGCTAACTTAGTTGCCTCGTTAATATCGACTGAACCCGTTGCAATAATCATCCTTCAACCACCTCCTGATAAGTCTCGCCGTCATCAATATTAAAATCAGAATCATCATCACTGGCACTATCTGAATCGTCAGAATTGTCAGGGATTACCACTGGCTCTTCTACCTCGGTATTTTCCCCTTCATCTTCTGCTGGATAAGTGACGGCTAAGTCCTTGCTATCATCGCGGATACCAATTGGGATCGACCATAAGCCAGAATGACTAATCATGGTATTATGAGCCGCGTCTCGGTACTCGCTGACATTGAATCCGATTATTAGCTGGTCATGAGCTAAGTCAGGGTATATCCCTTCTGGCTCAAAGTGACCACCATATTCAATTGGTACAGTCAGCTGAATATCCTGACTGGGTTCTATCTGGTAATTAAAAATGACTGACTGAGTAATGAGATTGATACACATTAATAGTCGGTCATCCTTATTATTGACGTCCCCAGTGGTAAAGAAGGCATATGGATAATCAATTGAGTTAGCTTGAATCGTATTATATGTGCCATTATTGGTAACCCCACTTGGTACCGGATTCCAACCGAAGTCTTGCAACTTGAAGCGAATAATTGGGAAATAATGACCAGCTTTCAAATCCGAGATATTACATACTTCTACGGTTCCATCCATCTGACTCCCAATCCATAATCCATTGGTTAGATCAACGTTAGGCCGGACATATGTTTCCATCTCGCACCACTTAGTTACCGTACTGGAACCACTGGTAATCACGGCATGAGGGGTGTATGGAAAAGTTGCTAACCAATTCTTGCCACCACTCAAATCCTTAATCTGGGAGTAGATAAGATTGTTGGTTTCATCGTAGCCGAAGGAAGAGCCATGTTGACCTCCTTGAACGATCATGGAATCAATTAACTTGCCATCAGCACTCCAATGTAGGTATTGGCAATCGCTTAGATTGGACTGATTTTGCTTTCCCTTGTACGCATAGCTGGCAAGTATCTCGCCATTACTCATTTTGTAAGAAAATTGCAATGCCCCAACGTGATTATTACCGAACTCATCAGGGTTACCATCAGTGGTCTCCCACAACTTTTTGAAGGTACCGTCAGCGTTGGCTCCAGTATCTATCCACATTTCTGATTCATCTTTAACGAATGCGTCATCAATTGATACCACTAAGCTACCAACAAATGGTGGGGTAATGGTGACTTCATAACCGTCTTTTGAATGCTGACTCTCCCAAGTTAGATTATGGGTACCATCTTGTTGAATATACTCCCAGTTGAAAGCCGCCGCTGATAAGAAGGAGGTAACATTTTCCCCTTCAATGAATAACCTTGCGATTACCCTTTTACTGGTATCAGTATTCGTCCATGATTGTCCCAGTGGGGTAATTAAGCTGATACTAGCAGCATTTTGGTTCTTTTTAGCGTCTTCAAACAGCTTTTTTACGTGGTCGTTCCATCGCTGTTCCATGTTTTTAATAAAGTTTGGAGTAACGACTGTAACCGTTGAAAATTCCCCGATGACTACCTTATTTTGAGTCGGGTCACTCTCACTAGTTGTCCGTTGGATTACTCTGGCTTGAAGAGTTAATACTGGGGACATAGTCAGGTCGATTACCTTAATGGTGTCACCTAGTTGGGCATCAAAATCGCTGGTTACATCAACGGAATAATTGACCCGAGGGTGGTTATACAGTCGTAACGTCTTCAATCCCAGCGATAGTAAGGCATCGGGTTCACTGACAGTTGAACTGGTAATACTACCCTCCAGCCAGGTGTTGGCATCATTGTTGTACCGGCTATTAGCAGAGGCATCAGTGACAAAGTTACGACCGCCGTTACCTTTGGCTGTACTGATTGAAGCTCCACCGGAGCCATAGACGTACAACTTGGTAATCAAGGTGGTGTCAACTGTCTCTCGCTTAATACTAAGCATGTTGTCACCATAAGTGATTCTTCGGCCAGTATTCTGTCCCCGTTGGTCGGATAATTCCAGAATGGTATCAACCACAATTCCAGAACTATCTAACTTAACGTATCCATCAGCTTCACAATCATAAGTAGTCAGGATTGTTTGAAGCAAAGTTTGAGAAGAACTCTCACCATCAATGGAAAAATCTGAAAGTAGTCCAGAAGTCGCATTATCAACCAGTGTTATCCCAGTACCAGCAAGAATCCAGTTCATAGCGGCGGGTAAGGAACACTCTTTAATCTCTTTTTTGGTTGGGATTGTCTTACCGAGTCGCCATATTAAGAGGTTAATGGCATCAGCTGAAACAAGGTTAGTGCCAGAAGTGGTATCCATCGTTTCATCAACGGTATATATCCGGTATACCCGCCAGCGATCATTAGCTTGGTCATAAGCCGCTAAGTGATTGCCTACTCGCAAGTATTGAGCCGCTGGACTATCCGCTGTCATCGTTAGCCCAGTGAAAGTATCATTCCAACTCTTAGAATTGGCGTTGGGGTCAGAGGTATTGGCTAGACTAGCTTCGGTAATACTGTCGTTTGAGCTGTTATCATCAGCAAGCTGTTGCTGAATAGTTTCACCCCAGAAGATATTGGTATCACTGGTCGTATCTAAGGTGGCGACCCGTTTGAGGTTCTTATCAAGAATGACGTACACACATCTTAGCTCCTTTCTATTTGATTGCTGGCTTATATTCAAGCGTTATATCTGCGTTTACTGGGTCCGGTGTGAAGTGCATCTCTTGGCTAACGTCTCCTTCAATAGAAGGGAAGGTAGAAAGCCATGACACATACTTATCAACGTTCCTTCCAGCCACGGTGACCGTGTTATCAGCGGAATCTATGATAATTTCTTCGCCGGCATGAGCGATTACATGAGGAATATCATCAGGGTCATCTGATCCATCTGAGGTATATATTTTGAGGTCTGTCAAGGTCTCAAAATCCGTATAATAACCAACGGCTGGCTTAACTAAGTCTTCCTTGATATCGTGCTTCATGAATGTGGCCGCTACGTTAGCCAGTGCAAAGCCAAACTTACCTGACTTATCTAATTTCTCGGTATGAATGTGGACCGTGTTGGCTGTATTAATCGAGTATGCTACCCCAGTCTTGGGATTATATTCGTTAATTTCAGCCACCCAGTTGTCATAGACTTTTCCACCAATCGTCTTCTTCTGGCGTTCCAAAGAGAACTCACCGAAAAAGTTAGAATAAGCGTCCTTGTTCATGTAACTAATTTCAGTCACATAAGTCTTAATAGTTTTTGACTTAGTCTTAACAGTTGGTTTAGAAGCTTTGGTAGACTTCTTCTTACCACCGGATTTTTTCTTAGTTACTTTCTTTTTGGTAGACTTCTTCTTTTTCTTCTTGCTAGAAGTTTTCTTAGCCGCTAACTTGAAGGCTTCCCGTTGAATGGTTGCTTGATACATTCGGGCAGATTTTGCTTTAGCTTTACTCTTAGAAGTTGATTTACCTTTTACTGTCTTAGTTAACTGGACTTTAACGTGCTCAGTCGGTCCATTATTCTTACGTCCACCCTCGTTATATAGAAGGGTGAGGTAATTACCCTTATCCTTGGTGGCATTGAAGGAACTTCCCAGTTGGACATATCCTCTGGGATACCGACCTGTTGCATAATCGGTAATACCCATTCGTCCACATACATTGCCATTGGAATCCAGTAGATAACCTTCAACCTTACCCATGGCCCGTTCATTAGCCATCCGCTTGATATGGTGGAATCTCATGGACACTTTCCAATAATTACTAATCTTGGGAATACCTTGGTGGATAATAACGGGACCGTAGAAGTCCTTGTGCTTGCCGACTGTACCCCAGTTGTAATGGCCCTTACTATCCTTAGCAACCATTAAAGCCGTTGCTGTAGCAGTTGCTTTACCATCATTTTCCCCACGGTATACCTTAATTTCTTGGGTATCCTGACCGGCTTGAAACCACGTACTCATCGAGTTGCATGGATCGTGTACCTGCAATTCTTGATGAGGCGTTAAGCTAGTGATATGACCATTAGAATCAGTAACCGTTGAACCATCATCAACGTGATACCCAACCGCTACATATTTATCCCCTAACGTGTAACCAAAATAGTACAGGTCAGTTTTTGGAATGATATGAATAATGGGTTGAACAGCAGTATTACCAGCGGGGCTGATAATCTGCTCGTTACTGGTAATCTTAATATCCCGTTGAGGTAGAAACCCCCGTGGGTCAGCCAACATGAACGTTAACGTAGTGGTACAGTCCTGAACCCCATCGTTGATAAAGGTTGGGGTAGGAATGGCGGTAAAGTGACCGTAATAGACTACCTCTGGCTGGTCATTGAACCGTAACGGGTACTGAGTATCGGCGTCATCATGGGTATTAATGAGGGATTTAGATAGGTTGTCCATTTTACGGTTGTACTCATCACGGCTGCTAGCCATGATTGTAATTGGAATATCAATCTCTTTTTCTCCGTATGAATTCCCTAAAAAAACGCCCCCATATCTACCAGGGACGTCTTGAAAGGATTCAGTGATGGTGGGAGCAATTGGCTTCGAAACGTGGTTAACTAGAATTTCTAAGTCTTTGAAACTGTTAAACCCATCCGAACCGTCTTCAGAAAACGCATAATCAAATGTATCTACCATGGCTGTCCTACTGAATACCATTTACATATCCCCTTCCTAGATTTTTACTTAACTTTGTTTTTGTGCTCATGCGGTTGTATCCGTTATAAATAGCATTGTCAGATACAACAGCGGGTACTGGATTCTGTTGACCAACAAGCAAGCTTTGCATAAGTCCAATGACTTGATCTAACTTATCCATCAACTTGTCTGAGTTCTTGTTGTCGTTACTGGATTGGGCCTCTAAGTGATCTCGCTTAGCCATAATAGCCGCCGTTTTACCCAAAAGCTCATAGCCTCTTGAAGACTTTAGCTTAGACAGTGGAATGACCATCTCCGGCATGTTTCCCTCGGAAATATGGGCCAACTTTTCTTTTTGGCTTAATCCACCATTGGCATAGCCCAAATATTTAGCAATAGTTTCGGCATGAGAAACATGTTCACCATTATAGCCACCACGTTCCCATTCACGAGAAAACTTATTGGCTAATGAAGCAACTGATCCATGGCCATTGATAACACTCCTCAAAATCGAACTATCTGAACCATCCCCATGAAAGGCAAAGTCCAATTGTGCTCCAGCATTTTTATAACTCATGTGATGTCTTGCTGCATAAGATTTCAATGCACTCAAACGTCCACCAAGCCATTGTCCTAAACCAGTAGCACCACCCCTTGGGTTAACTGAACTAGGATTTAATCCTGATTCAAATTCCCAGTTACCTAAAACGGCTGCAATACCTGCTTTAGTTGCCCCTGGGTCGATTTTCTTAATTGCTGCGGCTAATTCTTTTGCTCGATGCGCTACATCACCAGATAACCCAGTATTTCCAATATCTCCATCAAGTTCAGCTTCAAGTGGAGCAAGAAATTTCTTAACCCAAGACAGAACACCGGAACCTTTGAGTTGCTTCGTGACAAACTTGGTAAGCCCACTGGTGATCTTTTTTGCTGCCTTGTTACCATAACTACCGTGAAGTTTAGTGACATCCAACCAACCTTTAGTTGACGAACCACCATGATCCCATAGTCCTTCTGTAGTTGCTCCAATATGCACGTGAGTTCCATTAGGGCCTAGCTTAGCGATGGCTTGTCCACGCTTTACGTGGTCTCCTACATGCACAAGCAAGTCAGCACCATGAGCATTCTTGCCATTGAGTTCTTGATAAATCAGACGCAAGCGTCCGCCCTTAGTACCGATAACTTCACCGACACCATTATTGCCTAACCAACGTCCCGGCCCTGCTTCTGTAACCACAGCATCTTCTAACGCATGAACAACTTTACCGCCAGAGAAATCGACACCATCATGAATAGACATGCCGCTACTAGTAGCACCTCGGTATCCGAATCCGGATGTGATATGCCACCCAGCACCAGGCGTGTGCGCTACAGGACCACCACCGCCACTAGCGTTAGCTGCACCGTTAATCACATTCCATGCAGCAGACCACCATTTCTGGCCTTGATTCTTGATCTTATGATTGGCAATGTGCGCATATCCCTTTGCAACACCACCTTTTAGACCGCTAAAGTCTGGGTTAAAGGTTGAATTGAAACTCTTAGTAGCATTACTGGTAAAACCTGTAATGGCTTTTAGTTTGTCTTTCAAGGAACCAAACGCATTTTTAAAGAAGCTACCAACCTTGCCTACTGACTTAAACAGGCCACTAAGGAATCCCGTTCCAGACGCAAAGTGCATTAATCCCAGCTGACTCATCAGCTTAGTTTCAGACGCGTTGAGAACTTCTGCACCGGGTTCTAGAACCTTCATGGTGTTACTCCCGTGAATTAGTTCTGCATCTCCATTGGGGTGCAAAACGGCCTCCTGGTTACCAGTTTCTGGTGAGTCATGCCCATCATTGAGAACAGCTAGCGTAGGCTTAGTGATTGCACGGCGTAGGCCACTCAATACGCCCGTACCAGTTGCATAATACGAAGCCGTAATGGGGGATAGGGTGTTAGTACCGCCATATTGTTTGAACACTTGGTTCTGTCCCTTAACAGCACCTTTGTTTAGCCCACCAATTAGCTTTCCAACCCAGTTGCCAACAGTCTTCCAGATACCATGCCAAGTTGAATAATAATTGTCTTTCGTTTTGCTATTATTTTCTTTGGTATTTTGATATTGATTGGCCGATTGCTTAGTAACACCTTTATTTTGCTTATGCGCATAATAAACTGTTTTATTATACTGATCATCAGCTTTTTTAACGGTATCGTGGCGTTGCTTCTCCGCAGCTGCAATGGCATGGTCACGTTGAGCGTGTGCATGTTTCTCAATTGCCGCCCGTTGTTTCTTGGCGTAGCTAGAATTACCCTTGTACTCATCTTTGGCAGCCTTAACGGTTTCGGCATACTTCTTATAAGCGGCTCTAACAGCCGTCTTATACTGACTATTTGCATTAGACGAAACCGTCTTGCATTCCTTATTGGAATCAATCACGGCCTGTTCTAGTTGTTTTTTAGACAGCTTGCCTTTTTCCTTAGTAAGCTTTTTGATAATAGATTCTTGCTTGCTAGCAGCCAGCTTAATTTTCCCGTTAAGTGTGGTGTGCAGACGTGCTTCTTTCGCGGTCACGGAAGTGGCAAATTTAAGTTCCTGTTTTTGCAAAGCTTTCTTTTTTGCTACTTCATCTTGAGTAACTTCCTTAGAGTTTTTACCATATTTTTTCTGATCGGCTAGAATCTTACGATTCCACTTTTCGGTAAGTGATTGACGTGACTGTGCATAATACTTTGAAATGGAATTACGATCTTTTTCAGACATTGAAGATAGGCGAGTCATTTTGGACTCATTTTTTTGAATAATAGCAAGACGCTTCTGATATTCGGATTTTGTAATGTCCCCATTCTTATACAGCAGCTTAAGGTCCTTGGTATCTTGGTCAACTAATCCTTTGTAATGGCTTTTTGCAGTCTTAGTTAGTTTGTCAAAAGCAGAACCATCAGATAGCTTAGGAGCATGGATTTTCTGGAATGATAACCCTTTTTGAATAGCTTTACCTAACTTGCGACCGATTCCTTCACCAGCAAGACCACCAAGTCCAGCGCCAATGGCCGTACCAATTCCGGGAGCAATCATTGTCCCAATAGCTGCACCAGCGGCCGTGCCACCAAGTGATCCACCGGCTGCACCAACATGTGACCCAGCAGTTTTCTTAGTAGTGCCAATTAAATCGGTTCCGGCATTTAAAACATCAAATAGGCCAACTGATCCAGCAAGCACTTTACCGGCTTTAGTAACGTTCCCAAGCTCACCGAATCCATGTAGTTTAGAAGTTAAGCGACTAAGGCCCTTAGTCTTTGAGCCATATTTTTCAACACGAGTAAGTTCCTTTGCTTCCTTGCCAACGTCTCCGCCTGCTGATTCTGTCACGTCTTCAATAGCGTTCTCAGCTTTGGACACTTTACCACTGCCAGTGCTTCCGCCAATGCTTGTATCAGCATTTTCTTGGCGGGCTCGACTATTACGATTAAGGGCGGCTGTTTCTTCATCAATAGCCGCTTTTTCCTTTTTTAAGCCAAATATTTCAGCAGCTTTGCCAAAAATATCCTTAAAGCCTTGAACGGTCCTCAGCCCTTTGTTGAAAGCCTTAAGCCCCTTACTAGCAACAAACCAAGTTGCGGCAAATTTAGCGAACGTGTCGGCATTACCACCGATCAGCTTAACAAATGGCTTCAATAGGAAATTGGCAATTTTTAACGAATCAATCAGCGTCTTAAAACCAATTCCGCCTAAACTCTTAAGAGTTACCAATAAATCTTTGATTTCAGGAGCATTTCTGGCAATTGACTTCGAGGCATCAGTAACTCCCTTAGCCAATGAGTTCATCGCACGATTCATAGCTTGCGGGGCTGATTTAATACCGAACGCTTGTGCAAATGCCTTTGTAATCGTGTTGATTCCTTGGCTAGCAGACCGCCCCACTTTAGTGAATTCTTTGTCCGTTCGCGGATCAGAAACCCATTTAGCCACCGCCGCATATAACGGATTCTTAGCCGTCATAATTGGTTTCTCCATATCACCTAATAACGCGGGCACACGTGCTTTGATAGTTCGTTCCATGCCCACCATCGTTTTAAGCATATTGTCCGCAGCTTTATCATACTTTCCAGATCCTAATTGATTGAATGTTTTTTCAATATCATTAGCTGAAATTTTACCGGACTTTGCCATGGCAGCTAAATCTGCTACAGTGACTTTCTTTCCGTGATGAACTTGTGTTTCATACTTTGCCAATTGTTCCCGGAACATCGGGAAATATTGGCTAATTTGGTTAAGCATACCGGCATTAGCCTTACCACGGGATAAACCGTTGACCATGTCTTGTGTAACTGCTTGAATTTGCTGACTGTTCAATCCAACGGCATCAGACATGTTTAACATCGATTTAGTTAGCTCATCAGATTCTTTTTTGCTGGAATGCAAATGATAGAACCCTTGTTCTAACTCATTAACAACGTCCACGGCCTGACCTGTCTTGACTGACAATTCATTAATTGTTTTAACCATCGAATCAGATTTTTTTGCTGTCCCCGTCAAGGTTAGCCAAGTGGCCTGCATTTTTTGCTGTTCTTTTTCGTAATCAGCACCCGCTTTAATGGCATCACTAATATGATTAGTCAATGATTGCCATGCGTTAATGACACCGCTAGCCAATAAGTGTGCTCCGAATATCTTGCCAAACAAATGGTCAGCTTTTTCTGTCTTATGGTTAGCACGATCAGTAGCAGCAATCAACCGGTTAATTCCTGTCGGATGAAGTCTATTATCCTCTTTGCGAACGTCTGCTAGCTCCGTCTTAGTGTGAGCCAGCTTAGTGCCTAGTTCATTGACCCGAATGGACTGCTTGCGGTACTCATCAGAGCTTTTTCCGCTAGCTTCCGCCACCTGATTAAGCCGCTGCTTTTCGATAGCCAGCTGTTTGTTCATGCCAGAATAAGATTCTTGTAGTCCCTTATGCTTAGCGGTAACTGCGTCAGCCGTACGCCCTTCGGCCTGTAGTCGTTCTACAAATGCTTTGCTGGCTTGCGTTGCCAATTGGGTACTACGCTGAACGTCAAGAACACCAGATTTAAAAAGTTCAGCAGATTTCTTAGCGCGTTCCTGTTGCGCCGACAAATTGCTAATCTCAGTTTTTGCTCGCTTAATCTGATTCTCATATCGCACATAGGCCGAACGCCCCTTTTCGGTGTCCATGTCCAGACCTTTTTGCTGTTCTCGCAGTTTTTTAATAACGGCCTCTTGGCCGGAGATGGCTCGCTTGGCGTCAACTACTTTACTGGCATAAGCCTTCATGGCGTCACCGCCGGACTTTATCTCAGTAAAGTTAGACTTCATAGCCGTCTTTAACAGCTTGGCTTCATTACGTAGCTCCTTTAAAGAGCGTGTCATACCACCGTCATCAAGATCGATGCCAAACTTATAGCCTTGAATCTCTTCCATTTTTGTTCCTCCTTTCTTACATGTTTCCTGGGGTAATTCCTAACCGTTTAAGCATTTCCATTGGGTCTTCTGGCCGTTCGTCAGGATCACGAGCTTGGAGAATTTCTTGCATCCGGTGAAAATTAGCATCGTCAAACTCATCAGGAGACATGCCCTTATTGACCATCAGTTGCTGCGCATAGTAATCAAAGTCTTCGATTTGATTTTCTAACTCTCGGATGCGTTTTCGCTGTCTGATTTTGGGTCCGGTTCGTCCTCCTTGTCTGTATCTTCGGCATTCGGGTTAATGTCCGACAAAGCATATTGCAAACGACCTGAAAGCTCGCCAATTTCATCATTGGTTAAATCTTCTAATCGATCTTGTTGCTTTTTGTTAAGGCCTAAAGTGGTTGTCAAAAATTCTTCTGTCTTATCTAATAACTCGATTGCTTGATCATGTTCTTTTTGCAAATCATCAAACGTTTGTAGCTCTTTATCTTCGCTTGAAAACGCTTTGGCTTGAATTAATTGTAAATTCCAAATCTTGCGCATATTACGATTGCTAGGCTTAATTTTTTTTGCTTCGTTTAGGCCGATTTCAGGCGCTGAAAATTCAATGTATTCAATCATAAGTATTTCCTTTCATAATAAAAAAGCCGCCCCATTCGGTATTGTTAGCTTTCTCAGGCGACTACTATTTAGTTACTTAGCATTAACAGTTACATGGCTTGAATCCGTGCTAACTGAATTAACCGTTGGTTGGGCTACTCGCTGGTGTTACACCAAAGATTTCTTGATCAATGATGCTTTGATTAAACCCAGTCTCACCATCGTAGTAAATCTTGCCGACATGATTGTCATCATTGGCAAATGGTGTATAAGTCAGTGCGTCGTTGACTCGTGTTTGGTTTTCGCTGTTAGTCCCTAGTGATAAATCACCAGCGGTGACGTATCCGTCGTAGAATCCGAAGTGAATACCACCACCAGCAACTGTTTCTGAAACGATTTCTACCGCTACATCGACTGGGTGACCTTCAAGATCGTAACCACCTTTGCCATCAGATTCCCGTCCCAAAATAGCTGCCAGCACATCATGAGCCAAGAAGTTAATTGTCAATGCAACACTTGGTTGAGCCTTACCGACTGAAATATCGGCAACAGAGTTGTTCCCCCAAATGCGGGTAACAGAAGGTGCCAGCCCGGATAGGGCCGCACTAGCAACACCACCATCTGTAGACGTCGTAACCTTGTAAATTCCATTAGCATCAGCACCTGGAATCCCAGAAGTTAACGCTTTGCCAGTCGTAGCATCTAATAATGCAAAGCGAGCATAGGAAACACCTACATACCCGCCGTCTTTTGCTTTTGCCATGTTAAATATCTCTCCTTTATTTTTTGTGATTGAATTTTAAAGTTGCCATCAATTGACCATCATCTGGGGTCAAAATATGACCATTATCGCTAAAACAGTAATAACGATCTGAACGCATTACTTGTTTTAACTGATTTTCTAAGTCGTCCATATCACCGACATAATCTTTCGGATAGTAAATTTGAATCTGAGCTTGCTGCTGTAGATAGGTAGCCTCATTGTCACCATATCCAGACTCATTGTTTGAGATTTCTGTAATTAAAAAGACGGGCTTATCGTCCGTCCAATCATTGGCTTTAATTCCGAATGTATGAATCTGGTCACTACTAACGTTTGGCAACTTTTCAATAGAGTTAACAATTACCTGACGAATCTCACTGGCTAACGTCACTGGCTATGCACCTTCTTATCCATCGTTGCTTTTAACGAATCAGCTACAGCCTTGCCAACTTCTCCTTTAGCTTCACGTTGCGTTGCTTCCCAAAAATGCTTTCCTGCTACAGGATCATAATTTGATTGCTTAGCACGGCCGCCTGGTGGCTTCGGAATCCAACCATCATTGATGATTCTAGCCACGTAACCCTTCATGCTTTTCTTAGTAAAACCAACATCGACCGACCCATTCGCATGTTCCACATTAATCAGGGAATCGCGCAGATGAGCTGTTTCTCCCTTACGCAAATTAAATCGATAAGGAACTTTGGGCTTCATAATTTGGGCGAATTTTTTTGCCCCAGCTTTGTTGGCTTGAAACCGTTCTTCACGCCCAAACCCATCCGCAAGATCGTCTAGCAATTGGTCAAAAGATGTCTCATTGCTAATGTGACTAGCCATGCTTAGTCACCACTCGATGGCACGTGATTAAATCAAAGCCTTCATTTTGTAAGCCGTCATCCGCCGCAATACTGTCAATCTTGTACAGATCAGATCCGCGCTGAACTTGCAACGTCTCGTTAACGGCTGAATTATGCCGAATAAAAAAGACCACCGCATTGATGATCCCAGCTCCAGCTATGGTTAATTGCTGTTGCACGTTCAGTGACCATTGGCCCGCCCAACAGCTGAAATCTGGCGAAAATTGTTGAATTGGCGTGCCAGTATTCGGGTTAATCTCGCCAGTATCGGCATCATGACCAAAGGAGATACGGAAAGTCATTCGCGAAGGATTAATTGCTTTGGCCATCAGTGTTCGCCTCCATTTTAAGATCATAGAGCCCTCTCAGTTGCCCAATGATTGAATCAACCGGTAGATTAATACTAATTGCTGTGGTCGGAATCAAAGAGCTGCGGTAGTTATAATAGGCTGAGGCTAATGCCAGCACAGCAGTGTTAAACAAATCAACCACGCTGGCATCATCATAGAAGCTGTCTGATTCCGTGCCAACTGCTTGTGTGATATAGCTTTTTGCCGTATTTAAATATCCGGTCAGAAGTTGATCATCGTCATCACCATCTAGGCGTAGCGATAGTTTGAGGTCATCTAGTGTTGGCATTTAACCACCTCCTTACTAATTATTACTTACCAGGTGTGGTTGTAGAACCTGCTGCAAAGTTCGCTGGTTGGTCAGCAATTTTACTGAACGAACCTGCAACAAAGGCTTCCGTATCAGTAGCTTCAACATCAAAACGATCAATCACACGAATCTTAGTTTGATCCTTTTCGAAGGCGCCAGCTCCGATATTAGTAGTTAACAATGACGCATTTTCTCGGTCAAATAAAGTAACCGCTTGTGATAAGTCGCCATAATACAATGGATAAACTGGTGCCGCTGTCGTCCCATTATTTGGCAACCACTTGTCAGCAATCATAACCACTCGCTTACCGCGGACAATCATGCGGTCCGGCTGGGTTGGATCTGGTTGCAATAGGTAATTTCCCATAGCGTCCTTAACCTTGCATAACTCATTGTATCCTGACGTGTTCGTCAACAAGAACGATGTTGCCTTAATTGCTGGGTCAACAGCCGTGTTGATCATATCAATGATGTCATCAAACTTAGCTAAGGTTGGCTTCTTTGGCGCATTATTCATGGCTTCAATAATCTTAGTGTTACGACTAACAACAACCTTTTTAGCAATCCATTGGGTAAGCCATGCCATAAGGTTGTCCGCAGTATCTTTCAATAATGAATTTGTTGCCGTCGTAATTCCACCATAACGATGAATTACATACTTAATCAAAGTAAGCTTTGGATCATCATTATCACCAATGGTGGCTGTTTCATCATCTAAATCAATTAATGGAGTGACATCTGACCATTTTTCAAAAACTCGTGATCCCGTCTGGGTGCTAACAGCTTCCCGATTAACATATTGTTGAAGGTTGTCATATTGGCGAACCAATGTGTTAATGGCCGTTTGAATGTCTTGAGGGATAGTCAAACCAATTGCGTTTCCAGCTTCGTCGGTAGAAGAAGTTACCAAGTTCATAACTTTAGGGTCACCTTTAATCATGCCTTGGAAGTTCTTAATGAACTTGGCTTTGATGTCTTCTTCGTCATCATCAAGTGGGGTCTTATTCTTATCATCCATATTGGCAATTTCTTGCGCCTTACGTTCTTCTTCAAGTTGTGTGTGTAAGGCGTCACGACGAGCAACCGCGTTATCCCGTTCTGCAGTCATGTTTTTGAATTCTTCTTGGTTAAATTTATCATCTAAAACGGCAGCATTAAGCTTGTCATTCAAATCCGATACCTTTTGCCCTTGGGCAATCCAGGCATCGTTTAAGTCATTAATATTCGTAGCCATTAGTTGGCCTCCTCTTTATTTTTACCCATCAAAATAGCCAACTTGCTTTGCATAAGTGCATTAGCAGGTTGGCTTTCTTTAGGTTGTGTAGGTTTGGGTTGTGACTTGGAAATCAGGTTCATAAATTTGTTGATTGCCGCTTTGGAAGGAATCTCTGAAACTGAGTTGGTAAATTGAGGTTGCTTATCATCGACAAACATAATCTCGTCAGCAAAGCCTTTATCCACTGCATCTTGTGCCGTCATCCAAGTCTCGTTTGCCATTAATTGCAACACATCCTCCGCGGCCATGCCAGTCTTAGCAACATAGGCTGCAACGATAGACTGATCAATGCTATCTAACACATTCGACTCATGCGACAGGTCATCCGCGTTTCCTTGGACACCTGACCATGCCTTATGAATCATAATTTGTGCCGTTGGTGAGATGGAGACTTTGTCCCCAGCCATAGCGATCACGCTCGCAGCGCTAGCTGCTAATCCTTGCACATTAACCATGACATTTCCCTGATAATTTTTTAACATCGTGTAAATTTCACTAGCAGCGAACACATCGCCACCGTTAGACGCAATGTCAACTTCTACATCATCATTAGGCCCTGCGCTATCTAACACATCAGACACGCCGGCTGGTGATACCGCTGGCATACCGAAAAATTGATAGAATGCCGCTGTTTCATTGTCGACCACGTCACCTTTAATCATTACCTTCTTCGTTGTTGTCACCTCCTTCCACTGATTGAATAGCTTCTGGCATATCTGCAGGGAAGTATCCCAATTGTTGCAGTACCCATGTCGCTTGATTATTAGCAATTGTGCCGTCCTTAGCTAATCCAGATAGTGTCGTAGCAAAAGCATCGCCTAATGGATCAATTGCCGGCCGTAAATTGGCGGTGATAGTCGCGTTCAGCTTGTTGTCTAGCTCCGATACAATACATTGCATATAACGGTTTAGCGCATTGGCGTACATGCCTTTAATCTGGTCAATGTTGCTTTGCTGATCACCTTGACCGTTTAAATAACTATCAGGAATACCGAATACCTTTGCAATCTGCTTGCTGGTCCAATCAGTCTGGCTTAGAAGCTTAGTTACATCAGCCTTCATCTCGAGTGGCTTATATTCTTCCAGCTCATCAATTACAACTGGGCCGCCATTTGACTTATTGACCTGCCTCATAAAGTTACGTGATCGACTAGCTTTCATTTTTTCACTCAACAGGCCGCCATGCTGAATAGATAGCACACCAGGCGCGCTTATCGAACGCGCTAAAGCAGCTAAGGTTAAGTCATTGGAAGCGTCCTTAATCTGTAGCTCACTAGTTAGCGCTTCTAAGGGGCTAATACCTGTTTGACCGCCGTTAATACCAGTTAACCGAATATGAATCATGTCGCCCTGTGGTACGTATTGCCGTACACCCAATTGGGTTTCATCAAACGTTACGGTATAAGTTAAGCCGCTTCCATCTTCCAGCAAGTACGTTTCAACTTGACTGGGTCGCAAGTATTCCCAACGAATATCTAACCCGTTGCTATTGCGCCATCGGTAAGCAAAACATTCGCCGCCTAGTAGTAGCTGGGCAAACATTGATTGCCAGAACGCATGACCATTGGCGGTACTACTGGGATTGTTCAGGATGCCTTGCGCTCGTGGCATGTTAGCACTAAGTTGTACCGTTGCTAGATCGCCAGATAATTGACTGACTACCGAATAAATATCAGAATTTTTCAAAGCATCCGTCGCGCTAACATAGTCACGTTGACCATTGGGGGTTAAGAAATTAACAATATCGTCATCTTCAACGGGCACACTTTGTACTTGGTTCTTAATCTCAGGTGGTCTGAAAACTGGCATTTTTAATCACCTCCTTTATTCTGGGACGTGTTAATCACTTCTGACAGCCAGCCAATTACAAAAAGTGTCACCGCTACTGCCATGACACCCCAAGGCTTGCCAAATAAAAATGCCCCGTAATCCGCCACAATCAGGGCGCTTACGAAGCATAGAAAGTCGAAATAGTGCCAAATCATGGCAAAAAAGCGTTTAAAAATCATCAATGTCATCTCCTAACAGCCCCGACTCTGGATTCTTAAACCATGCTAAGACCTGTTCCTTAGTCATACGTTCCACTTGCTTATCAGGATTGTTCACGTCTGAAAAGTCTTCAAAGTGATACATGGCTTGGAATAAGGCATCAATCAGCGCATCAACCACATCAATTTTTAACGTGGCTTTAGCCTTATCGACCTGAATGCCAATCTTATCTTCATAGATTTCTGCATTCAGTAGTGCCTTTTCCATAATCCGGTCATCTAATCGATCAACCGATCCCTCAACAAACATCTTTTGTAAGAACTTGGTAGGGTCTTTAAGCTCACTGGTTCTTTGACGAATAGCTTCTAACGGCCAGCCAGAATTAAGTTCCAGCTGTTTAATAGCTGGTGTGGCTCCCCAGGCGTCATAGCCAAAAAAGACTACTTCTAATCGGTGACGCTCTACAAAATTGAGCAGCCATTGATAGACTTGTTCGTCATTAATCAGTCCCTGCGGGTGACTACTGATCGTACAGAAACCTTTTTGAGCTAAATTGCGATAATTAATGCCATCTTGCTTCTCTTTAGCTTCAATCGATCCGGCCTTTTGCCACGGGATAAAACTATGCTGATAAATAAACCAACGTGGCTTGCCCTTAGCATCCTGATAGGGAAACACAAATGCCAAAGCGGTATTATCGCTAAACATTGAGTAGTCAAAGCCAATGTAGACTTGACGCTCATCAAAACTAAACGATGGAACAATGGCTTTTTCAACATCAGGAAGTTTTAAAAAGCTGTCCACTGATTGCTCTAGCCAAAGGTTAAGGTTCTTGTTCTGAAAATCATTAATTGTGCCTGACAACGCGTCAGAATCACGCTTATCTGTCAGCCCGTTCATTAAGACTTCATACTGGCTTGGCAGATCAAGTAAGGGATTGCTTTTTACCCAAGTTTCAGGCTTAAACGTCTCGTCTAAACTGTCTTGGGCCCAAATCAGGCCTAAGTAAGTATCAGCATCACGCAAGTAATCCTGTTCCATGGCTTGTTGAATCATACGTTCATCATCATGGAATGGCACGGTTGGATCGGGATAAGCTGTTGAAATCTGAACAAATTGCTTATTACGCACCTTAACTTGGCCTGAAACGATTTTAGAAATCTTTTGCCGTGTTTTTACTTCGCCAATTTCATCAAAAATAGCCGTTGTAAAGTGAAAAGAGTCATATTGTCCAGCTTCATGACTAATCGCCCGTAACTTGTTATTAGTCTTACTCATCGTGACTTGATCGGCCTGCGAGGAAAGTGTCCGTGTATCTAATCCACTATCATGCATTAGCGTTTTAAACGGCTCAATGGTTGCAATCTTGGCTAACATCGACTTAATGTACCCCAGAATCTTACTCGTCTGCTTGTAATTAATAGATGATACCAAATAATCTTGGTTTGATAATCCTAGAGATTCAATTAAGAAACTATAAGCTGTAAGAATCGCCATAAGGTAGGTTTTTCCAGCACCACGAGCAACTGAAACAATGGCTCGTGAGAAACGTTTGCCGCCGTCATCATTCCGCCAACCAATCAGCATAGCCATAATGAATTTCTGCCACGGCATCAGTTTAGTTGGCTCGCCGGTATCGACATTTGGACAGATAGCGGCAAATTTAAGCACTTGGTCTACTTTCTTAACCGAATAAGTAAAGGGAAATTCAACGCTACCTTGCCGTTGCAAGTCTCGGATATGGCGAAAAGCAGCTAACTTAATCAGATAGCCAGTAGTTGCCTTCTGATCTAAAACATCAAAAGCATATTGTGTCCCTGCGTCTGTGTATTCGTCACGAATACTTTTTACATCAAGCCCACGGTATGCTCCTAACACATCATGGGATTGAGTAAGGTCAATATTCATAAGATCACCCCCTTTCACAAGTAGTCTTTTTTATTCTCCTAGAAATTCTTTCATGCGGTCACTAATGCTTCGCTCGTCTTTGTGGTCATCTAAGTTTAACTTGAGCAAATCGCTACGCGACTTAGGAGATAGTCCCAACTCAGCGCCTAACTTCGTTAGATTTTTAACGGCTGAATCATAGATTTGAGTCATAGGATTACGCTTATAACCTGTAAAGTCCTGACCGATTTTTTTACCAGTCTGGTCTTGCAACGTCTTATAGATTGCTTGGACTTCACCGTTCTTTCGAATGTGCTTATACGCATTGCGGTAAATCTCATATTGAGAAGCATATTGTTCCACAAGTCCGCTATCAATGCGTTTAACTGGGGTGTTATCCTCTAAAAAAGGCACTAATCGACGCCAAACGACCTTAGCTTGCCGTCCTAAGTAAGCTGGCGGTGTGCGCGTTAATTGACCGTTGTTGACGTCTTTATCCGTTTTTTTCATTTTCTCTGTCTCCTTTCATTATTGGGTGACCCCCCCTACCTAAAAAGTTTAAAAAAACGTTTGCGTCACAAAATGAGGGTTATGTGCGGCTCTCTCCTGTTTAAAACAAGGCGGGGGGGATTTTTATTGTTTTATTTCGGCTGCAACCTTTCAAAATACCAACTAAATTTTTGTCCTTTAAAAAAGTAGCTTATTTTTCCTTCTTTCAAGCCTTTAACTATTTTGTCTCTACCAATATGCAATTCTGAAGCGGCCGTATCTTTTGAGTAAAACAGGCTGCTCTCGTGAGTTAAACAATTAATAGCTTTAAAAGGCTCTCCTTTGGTATGCGACAATTTAACATTGTGATCTCCATAATTGACATTATATTTTCTTGAGCACCATTCAAGATTAGATGCTCTATTGTTTCCAGGATTCATATCTTTATGGTTTATTTCAAGAAAACTATTAGGATTGTCAACGAATGCCGTTGCCACAAGTCGATGAACATAACATCTTCTTTTAGAATTAGGCTTGCAAAGCATAACACTGTAATAACCATTTCCATTATTAGTAGGGCTTAGAACCTTTCCCCAAGTTATTCGTCCTAGTCTATCAAAGCGGTCTAAACTTCTGATTCTGCCATATGAACTGACCTCATAAAGATTCTTGTAATCGTCAACTGTCTTCCAGTGTTCCATTAAATATGTTCCTTTCTCATTAACAAAACTATCTTCTTAATATCATCTACTGGTTTTGCGTCTGTTAACACGTTGTCTTTCCCACATCCGTAATACTTTTGCTCAAACCGAGTTTTAAGTGCGTGACACTGTCTGCATATAACAACAAGATTATTTATGTTAGCTTTATCATTTGGAAAAGCTTCTATAGGTCGTAAATGGTCGACTGTCTTAGCTGGTGTGATAATGCCTTGCACTTTACAGTAAGCACACAAGTAATGGTCACGCTCTAGGACTTGTTGCCTTAGATGTGACCATTGCCTTGTCCGATAGAAGTTATATTGCTGGCGCTTGTCCTCATTACGATTACGTATAACTGTGTTGTACTTGTGCGTGTAATGCTTATCGTGGCTACGTGCCCAACGCTCACGGCTTGCTAGGTACTCTGCTTCATGCTCATAATGCTGTTGGCAATAATGATCTGGTAAGTTAACCATGGCATGGCACCCTGGTTGTCTACAGCGTCTTACTCTTGGCATGATCACCACCACCTTTGTGTAAATTAAAAGCGCCATGCTTCTTAGCACGACGCTCACGTTTCTTCTTATCAGCCAACCAACGCTCTAAGTCATGATAGCAGTGATCCTCTGTTGGGCTAACGTAGCCATATTCAGTGTGTTGCATGTAGCCACACTCCCAACACGATAATGAGTAGCACCATCAGCAGGCCGAATATTAAGTTGTCCCGTTGATAGTTTCTCATTGCCATTCCTCCAAATTAAAAGGCCACCTCCTACTTCTGTGCTTCTTCAATGCGGTGCTTAGCCACATCAAAGTAATGCGGGTCCATCTCCATGCCAATGAAGTTCCGACCGGTCTCAACGCAACTGACCCCCGTCGACCCGGACCCCATGCAGTTGTCTAGGACAACATCGCCGGGGTTCGTGTAGGTCTTGATCAGGTAGTCCAGCAGTTTTACCGGTTTTTGTGTCGGATGGTCCGTTTTCTCTTTTGAATTATTGGCGAC
>NZ_AZFC01000002.1 GCF_001435095.1 Levilactobacillus spicheri DSM 15429 | reverse complement strand
GTCGCCAATAATTCAAAAGAGAAAACGGACCATCCGACACAAAAACCGGTAAAACTATTGAGTTATCTCATTAAGACCTACACGAACCCCGGTGACCTGGTGCTGGATAACTGCATGGGTTCCGGTAGCACGGGTGTTTCTTGCGTGGAGACAGGCCGGGACTTCGTTGGAATGGAAATGGACCAACACTACTTTGACGTTGCCCAGCATCGCATCGAAGAAGCACATAAATAGGGGGTGGCCGGCATGGCCAGAATGATCAACAACAAATTTGGCTGTGTCAGCGCCGTTGAAAATCAGTGCCTGGGGAAGCTGGAACACGACCTTAAGCACGACAAACGCTGGAAGGAGCGAATCAAGCATGAAGAAGCTAAGCGACAAGGAAAAGGCCAAGCTGTGGGACGACCTACCGAAGTATTTCACGGTTAGCGAGCCCAACGGGGAATTGATTGCGTACATTCCGGTTAAGCCAGAAGCGGGACTCAGCGATGGCATGATTACCAACAAGGACTGCATCTACACCGAGAGCTATAGCGATGAAGAGGCACGTTTCGTCGACATTGACGGCAAGGTTTACTACGAAAGTGCAATGAAGTGGGGCGACCGTAAGCAAGCACAGGAGGCTATTGATCATGACTAATCAAGAGTTCATTGCAAAAGCAAAGCAGCTGGTGGCCGATTACACGAACGCTCACATGGATAAGACGGACTTCACTGACAATCCGTTGTCGGACCCACGCATCTTTCCAAAAGACGTTTACGTGGTATGGCTGGCTAAGACGCTACAAAACGCCAAGGCACTGCTGAGCACGACGGTCAGCGACGGTATGTACTACGAAGTCACTTTAGACGGCGACAAGAGCAAGATTTACTTCGACGCCTACAAAAAGTTTGAAAACAAATCCTACAACGCAGAACGGGTGGACTAATCATGATTAAAGACGAAGAGTTGCTCAGCGTTGATCGCAAGTATCTGAATCACCGTGGCCGCAAGGCGGCCGGCCTGGCAAAGATTACCAAGGATTACGCCGACAGCATGAATCGCGTTCCGGCAACCGACGAAGGAGCCGTCACTTTACTAGATGGAACCATCGATGCGTTGACGCGGTTGAAAGATGTTTTGAGTGAAGAGGTTCAAGAAAACGATAGCCGCTCAGCCACACAGAACATGAGCTTTGAGGACGCCATTACGTCGGTACTACTTCATGGAAAAAAGATTCGGCGCCGCGACTGGTTTGACAAGCTGTTATTTCGGAACCCTGGCGATTTTGTGGATGGGGCTTATAATCATCCCGCCGCTATGGCGATGAAGATAAACTTTCAACAAGATCTTGCGGAACCGATGATACAGGATGCGGCATCCTTATTGAGCAAAGACGACAGGAATGCTCATGATTGGGAAACTGTTGACTGCAAGCTTCCTTGGGAGGAATAACTATGGGCTCACAAAGAGTTAATTTAAGTGATGGCACATTCATTAGTATTTTTGACTCAAAGTATTTCCATGTTTTGATCAATGATGAAGAACTAAACGGCCTCAGTAGTGACGTGGCTGTTAGAGTCGTTGACTCTGGGTCAAACTACGTAGACAAGTTGGTTCAGATTATGGTCCCGCTGGGCACACCATCGGATGAGTTGCTAAAGAGCGTAGTCCGGCAAGAGAAACCAATTCACTTGGTTATCAAGGATGATAACACCGGAAACTTGTACGAGAGCCATTCAGGATATATCAAGTACGGTCCGAACATTGTGTACGGTAAGGGGTTCCCAATGGGCCAGTTTACGGTGGCCTGTGTATTTATGGACTAGGAGGTGAGCACTCATGGGGAAAGGCAAGTATCAAGATTGGTTGACCCATGAGGGCTTGACCAAACTCGAAGGCTGGGCCCGCGACGGCCTAACCGATGAGCAAATTGCCAATAATATCGGTATCCGACGTCCCACATTGTACGACTGGAAGAAAAGTCATCCTGACATTTCTGACGCCCTAAAAAAGGGAAAGGAAGTCGTTGATCGAGAAGTTGAGTCGGCCTTGTTGAAGCGCGCAAAGGGATACGAGACTGTCGAGACGACCACCGTTGAGGATGTCGGCGGGACTACGGAAAGAACAGTTGTTAAGCAGATTCCGCCAGACACAACGGCTGCTATCTTCTGGTTGAAGAATCGCAAGCCGGACGAATGGCGTGACCGCAAGGAGACTGAGCTGTCGGGCGGGGTAGGCGTGCAGGTTAGTGACCCTTACAAGAATCTATCGGAAGAGCAGTTAGCTAAGCTAGCTGATGATGACGATGGATAAGGAACTGATTCGCCAAGGTGCACGGGTTGAATTGGCTCGGCGCCATTTCTTTTCTTACGCTCGCCTGATTGCCCCAAGCTTCTATAAGCGAAGCCGAGGGTACCTGGTTGAATTATGCGATGCCTTACAGAAATTTGTAGTGTCTGACGATGACGTTCTGGTCATTAATGAACCGCCGCGCCACGGCAAGTCGCGTACAGCGGGACTGTTCGTCCAGTGGTTATTGGGTAAGGACCCATCAATTAAAGTGATGACCGGTTCCTATAACGAGACCTTGTCTACGACGTTCTCTAAGGGCGTTCGGAACTCTATCCAGGAGGTTAAGGCTGATCCGGATATTCCGGTGTTTTCGGACGTGTTCCCCGGGGTTAGCATCAAACAAGGTGACGGGGCCATGAACCTGTGGTCGCTTAAGGGTGGGTATAACAACTATTTGGCCACCTCGCCTACTGGGACCGCAACGGGGTTCGGGGCCGATGTCATGATTATCGATGACCTGATTAAAAACGCCCAAGAGGCCTTTAACGAGGTTAGGTTGGACGAGCAATGGTCGTGGTTCGTAAACACCATGCTGTCACGGCTGGAATCCGGCGGGAAGATCATCATCATCATGACGCGGTGGTCGTCGCAGGACCTCGCAGGACGTGCCCTAGCCGAATTACCTGGATTGGGGTATAAGGTCAAACACATCAGCATGAAAGCTCTCCAGGACGATGGAACCATGCTCTGTGAGGATATCCTGTCCCGCGCCCAGTACGAGCGAACATTTAAGACTCAGTCACCCGAAATTGCGGCGGCCAACTACCAGCAAAAACCAATCGACCAAGAGGGCCGGCTGTACAAGCATTTCAAAACTTACGATGAAATCCCACGAGACAAGCAGGGGAACCCGCTATTTCGGGGGATTTTTTCGTACACCGATACGGCCGATGAAGGATCGGACTGGTTAGCTCACTACGTTTATGGCGTTTACAACGACGAGGCCTATATTTTGGACGTTGTTTTCTCGCAAGATCCAATGGAAACGACGGAACCGGCAGTTGCACAATCGTTATTCGACAACAAAGTGAACGCGGCCACCATCGAATCCAACAACGGTGGGCGTGGATTCGCCCGTCAAGTTGAGCGGAGACTGCACGAGGAGTACCACAGCAACGTTACAAAAGTTCAGTGGTTCCACAACAACCAGAACAAAGTCGCCCGGATCCTGTCGAACTCGACCTGGGTCATGGAACATATCTACTTCCCAGGCAACTGGCGCAACCGTTGGCCAGACCTGTACGACTTCCTAACACGGTATCAACGTGAGGGGAAGAACGAACACGATGATGCTCCTGATGCTTTGACGGGTGTTGCTGAGTCTGTTCAGAACAAGGTTCATCTAAGCAAACGGCCTAGCCGCCACAAGCAAGCTACGATTCTCCATAAGAAAGGACTTATCTAGTATGACTAAGAAAATGGGCCACGTTAGTGCGAGGGTCGCCAGCGCACTGGACCGATATGCGTTAGGTCGCGATGGTGGCCAGATTACCATCGTCGATCGTGAAATCGGCGAGGCTTTTGTGCTGAAACTGACCGGTAATAAGGCCGACAAGGTGTGGCAAATGCTGGTCACCACGCATCCTAACCGTGACATCGGCAAGATTGAGTTTGGCACTAAGAACGGTCCGCGCACCATCGACGAGCTCATCAAGACGGGACCGGACGGCACACTTAAAGCAAAGCTGGGGTTGATTTAATGGATCTACCTATTTTTGAAATGAACGGTGTGGCCATTAGTTCTATGACCGACAAGGAATTATTGGCCGCCATCAAGCAGAACGAAGTCTCTCACAATTACCCCGACAGTGCCACGACAATTCTGGTGGCTGAAGGTGTTAAGCGTATCTTATCCGCAAATATTGATTTGGAAGAAAAACGGGCCGAGGCACGAGAGCAGGTATATCGGTCAATCATCGATGGGGCCAACGCTCCGGTTTCGGTCGAAGACCACATGCTACATGACGCCTTGCCAGGACATGATAATGAAGAAGCGAAGGGAGTTGACGGATATGGCGGAGACGAATGACCCACAAGCACACGGCATGTCACTCCCGTGGCCTGACCGCAACAGCAAGTCGATGCTCCACGGTGGTTCCCGGTTCGGCTTCGATGCCAATCAGGAGTACCAAATGCCAGCTGACACTTGGAACGCCATCAAGGCCAATCCAGACGCTATCAAGCCGCTTCTGGCATGGTTCGTTGGTGACCACTATCGAAACCAGCTGCCACGTCTACTGACTCTGGAGCGCTATTACCAGGCTGACAACGATATCCATTTTTGGCATAGCGACAAGGCCCCCGACCGGGCCGACAATCGAATAACGTCCGGCCTACCGCGGTATATCACGGACCAGAAGGTAGGGTACCAGTTCGGGAACCCGTTGAAGTTTGCATACAGCGACCCCCACAAGCCTGATGATTCAGGGGACGACATCGTGAATGCCATCGCGGCCTTCAATGACGCGGTTGACGAGCCTTATCACGAAAAGGTGATGGGCAAGAACCTCAACAACACTGGTCGGGCTTACGAGCTGACGTACGTCAAGCAGGACAGCAACGACTTAGCACTCCGGGCAATCGACCCGGCCCACTGCTTCGTGGTCTACGACACGACGATTGACCTGAATTCGCTGTTTGCGGTTCGCTACTACATGGTGAAGTTCATGGAGACTACCACCTACTACGTCGAGGTCTACACGGATTCGATGACCTACTACTACACCAGCTCCGATTCACCGAATGGTGAGTACACGCTGACGGGTCAGTCGCCGCACTTCTTTGGTACGGTCCCGATTACCGAGTACCGGCTCAATGACGAGCGGCTAGGCGCCTGGGAACCTAAGCTAGACGAGATTGACGCCTACGACCGCTCGGTGTCCGAAATGGCCAACTCACAAGAGGACTTCAACAATGCCATCTTGGTGATCAGTGGTGACGTGGACGATGAAGACGACATCGACAACGCGGTTCCACTGACTGATGCTGACGGTGAGCAGGTCACGGATGACGAGGGGCACCCAATCTACAAGGCCGACAGCATCGACCCCAAGAAGCGGGTGCTCTTCGTCAAAGCAACCGTGATCGACAATCCCAACGGCGGGACGACTGTAATCCCAACTACTGCCAGCTATCTGACCAAGGAACTCAATGCGAAAGGGTGGCAGACGTACAACGACCGCCTGTTAGCTGACATCCATAAGGACACCAACACACCGGACGTCACGGACCAGAACTTTGCGGCGAACGCATCGGGTGTGGCCATGTCCTACAAGCTGTGGGGGTCCGACCAGGAACGTGCGACACAACAATCTCTTTACACGCGGGGGATTAAGCGCCGCATTCGATTGCTGGCCACCTACTGGGCCAAGACGTCGCTTATCAGCTCGACTGATGAAGCTGAGCACGTCAACCCTAGTTACACGCCTAACTTGCCGAAGAACGACAACGAGGTCATCACTAATGCGGTTGCATTGCTTGGGTCAGGTCAGCTTTCTAATAAGACTTTCTGGTCAATGATTGAGTCCGCCACTGGGGTCAAGCCTGATGGCGAAGAGAAACTCATGAAAGACCAGAAGGCCCAGGAGAAGCAAGAAGGCCTGGACTACATGAATAAAGTTGGTGGGTCTGATCAGGACAAAGCCAACCAGTTTGGTCGTCCTGGTGGAAGCCAACTTGGAGACGGGAGTGTAGACGATGGTCAAGACGACAGTGACGGACGCCCAGGAGAAGCAAAGAATCAGCCAGCTGATAAACTCGGACAAAAGGTTTAAGGGCCAGACCGATAACTTCTACGTGAAGACGCTAAAACTCATTGGCGACAACTTGAGAGCCTTCTACGCACGGTACGCTTCTAGCAAAGGATTGACGGCCGACCTGGTGCGTCAACGAATCACTCACTGGGATCTCGATCAATTTTTGCACGCCATTGACCTGCTGTCGGGTGAAGCACCTATCAGTGACGAGTTGAAGAAGCGAAAAAAGCTGTACAAGTACCAAATTGCCGGTGGTGATCATGCGGATGCAGTGGCTGCACTTATCGGAGCGACCATCGCGGTGACCACCAACAAGGTCCAACACATTAGCCGCCAGCACCTCGCCAACGACTACAGCGCCGAGCAAAAGTACCAGCAGGTCATTGCGTCCAAGCACCTTGCATGGACACTACCGCGCACTCAGGGCGTTCAAATCACACCAGCTATCGGCCATGCGGTTGATGGCTCCGATTGGTCCGACCGCCTGTGGGTTCACTCGGATAACATGGTCGCTGACGTCCAAAAAGTGGTGCGGAATTCGCTGAGTGGCGGTCTGCAGCAGGACCAGCTCAACAAGCTACTGCAATTTGGGGCGCCCGGTATGGTTCCGGGTGGCCTACAAGCGGCTGGTGAGACCGAAATGTGGATGGTTGACCGGCTTGTTCGGACAGAATCTGCACGGGTGGTCGATAAGGCCACCATGGACGCTCTTACCAACCGCCATGTTAAGCAAGTGGTGATTGTTGGGGAACCCGATGCGTGTGACGATTGCAAGAAGATGATCAACCACGGTCCGTATCCAATCAACGACTGCCCAACTCTACCGATTCACCCGAACGACCGCTGCAAGAAGCGAGAATACATCAAAGACGACGAACCAGCACCCATCTAGGGTGCTTTTTTAATGCCCTTTTTTCGGTTGCGGGCCCTAAAGAACAGCTGATGAGTTATGCCACTCTAACAAGCATTCAAGGAGGAATTCATTATGTTAAATCGCATTCTGCAAGGAAAGTTCTACGACGCCCCAGACGACAACACCGGCGGCCAGCAAGATGACCACCAACCGGATGATGACAAAAAGCCGGTTGACCAGAACCCCGACAACAAACCCGGAGACGATGAACCCCACAAGGTGACCGCCAAGGACCAACGCCGGATTCGTCAAGACGCGATCAACCAGTTCAAGGACTCAGACGAGTTCAAGCAAATCATCGCTGACACGATTGCTGAGGGCGAGAAGCGGGCCAAGATGTCCGCCGACGAGAAGGCCGAAGCTGATCGCAAGGCACAAGCCGAACGGGACCAGCAGGAACGGGACAAGTTCCACCGGGAACAGGCCCACTTCTACGCACAGCAGGAACTGGCCAACCGTAAACTCCCTGACACCTTCGCCGATTACGTGGCCGACCAAGACCGCGACAAGATGGTGGCCAACGTCGATGCGTTCGAGAAGACGTTTAACGATGCCGTTCACGAAGAGACGTTGAAACGCATGCAAGGGGACCAAACACCCGCTGCAGGCAATCAAACGCCTAACACGACCGTCACTCAAAAGGATTGGGACGCCATGAGCTTCACCGACCAATTTGCGATTCAGCAAAAGAATCCCGAACTCGCAAAACAATTTATGAAATAGAAAAGGAGTGATTCAAATTGGCAGACACTTTCACGCAACTGGCTGGCATGCTTCAATCTCCGCTTTTTGGCCAGAACGTCATCAATAAGTCCACCAAGACTAACCGATTTCTGGCGTCTGGGATTCTGACCCCTGACCCACAATTTGGCGCGCACTTGCTGGATTCTAGTGAAGACTACATGACGTTGCCTTTCACAAACGATTTAGACGGTGATCCAGACCCATGGACCGACTTGAACGACATCGAAGTCAGCAACATCACGACTGGCAAGCAACGGGCCATGCGGATGCGGCTCGTAAAGGCGTTCGGGTACACTGACATCGCGCAACAATTCTCAGTGTCCAATCCTGCCAACGTCATCGCAGCAGACTTTAGCGACTTCTGGGCCCGTGCCGAGCAAAAGATGCTGGTCCAAATGCTAGCTGGGGTCTTCGCAAACACTGATATCGCAACCGCAAAAATGTTTGACGATTCAGCCAAGCAATTTGGCCCTCGCGGGTTCCTAGCGACCATTGGGCTGTTAGGCGACTTGCAAGACCAGACGTTTAGCAAGATTGCCGTCAACTCCAGCGCCTACAGCGAAATGAAGGCACAACAGATGATTGACACAGCTGAACCGAACTCCGCAGTCGGCCCGTTTGGGGCGTACAACGGCATGCAAATCGTGGTCGATGACGACTTACCACTGACCGACGATGGCATTGCCACCAGCTACATCTTTGGCAATGGTTCCGTTGGCTATTCTGTGGCCAACCCTGGCAACTCTACCGAAGTTGAACGGGAAGCTCGCAAGAATGGTGGTCGTACCAACGTCATCAATCGGCGTGTCGAGACAATGCATGTTCTGGGGACGTCTGTGGTACCTAGCTTCCACTCTGCTGGTCAAACGGTCACTATGGCCGAACTGGCCAGCCCAGACACTTGGGAAGTCGTCAAGGACGTTGACCCACGGAACATCAAGGTAGTGGCTTACAAGTCCAAGATTTCGACCGACTTCTTGCCTAAGAAGAAGGCTGCGGCCGCTTCCACGAGTACCACGTCCGGCTCGACTTCCAGCAAGTAAGGAGTGATCTAAATGGCTGACAACAAGACGACGCTCGACCGGCTCAAAAAGTATCCACTGGCATCCGACCTGGACGATGACGAGTACCTGCAGCAGCTCATCGATGATTCATGGGTGACGGTGCAGGACGACCACATCAAGCCAGTGAAGCAAGAAGAGGCCAACCGCCTACTAGTGCTCAGCGAGCTCTACGTGGACACTTTGGTGGCTAACGGTGGCGTTCAGTCTGCCAGCCATTTAGGTGAATCTCAGACAATGTTCGACTGGTCCAAGGGCAATGACCCGTACATGGTGCGGTACCAAGCCCTGGTCGACCAATTTGGGCGCAGTCGGCACCGCGGCCGGGCGTTCAGTCGGGATTGAGGCGATTAGATGACTGACATCAATCGAATCCCTGACTGGATTGCGGCCGGGAAGTCCCTCAACGAACTCAATCTACTTGTGGGTGTCCCACTGGACGACAGCTTTCTCCAAATGGTCGCCCGGGTCAACGAGCACGGCATGGTGATTCGTGCCAAGAAATCATTCTTGACCATTCCCACGGCCGCAGCCAAGGGGCGGAAACCAAGTGAGATACCCGGCCTGTTTCGTCCCAAGGGCGCCCACAATCACGTCCTAGCGGTCGCTGACAAGTCGGCCCCCTACGGCATGGTCATTATGTTCGTACTCAAAGAGAGTGTCCGAATACCGCCACGGCGGTTTTTGGGCATTGCCTACGGACGTAATCATGTCGAGTGGAGCCACCTCATGGCCGAAGGTGCGCTCAAGGTCATGGACGGAAAGCTGTCCAGCGAGGCCTTGAGAAACCAGCTCGGTCGCCGTATTTCGAACGATATTAAGAAGACGATTCGTGACCTGCACACGCCACACAATGCGTCACTCACCGTTGACCGCAAAGGCTTCGATGATCCGCTACAGGACACAGGAAAATTAATCGGGTCCATCACTTGGACCCACGAAAGGAAGTTTTAAATTTGGCAGCACAATTAGCAATTTACAAGAAGGGCGAAACTGACCCCACTGTTGTTGGTGACCCAACCGGCGTCGCAATCACCGGCTTAGAAGCAGGCACTGTGGTGGCCACCGGCGACTATCAAGTGGCCACTCAAGACTCCGAATCCAAGGAGAACACCTCTAGCAAGGTGGACGTTCCTGGGTGGACCGTTTTGAAGGCTACTGAACCTGCACCGACTAACGTTCAATCTACGCCAACCGAAGACGGTGCGAACGTGAGCGCTGACACGGGCAAGTAATGCCTAATTTTCAAAAGCAAAACACGTTTCACTTCATGTTCGACCGGATGAAGGAGCCACTGACCATCCAGCCTTACCTTGGCAAGTCTGATGACCCATTGGGCCTTGGCGACCAGGAGTATGGCACGCCGGTCAAGGTCGTGGAGCCTATCACGACCACTTCGAACCCCGCAATCACCTATCAGCAGGGTTCTGGTGGTGAGATGGAGGTCAGCATCCTTGTTTGGTCCTCACGCACCGCGGGGTATCGCAAGGGAACGCTAGTCACTCGGGATAACACGGGTGAAACGTACACGGTCACTAGTTCGGCACCACTGACTCACAGCCGACTGACCTACTACACGCTTCAACGAAATGGGGGCGACGAGAATGAACCGAATGGTGATGGAAGCACTGGTGGCAGTGCTGACAAAGTATCCAATGAAGCCGGGGGAGAAGATCCCTTGGGTCTATGAAAAGGTAGCTGATGAAAAACGTCAGTTGCCTTTTTTTAGTTGGCACATTTCAGTGCCACATCAACGGATTCTTTGGAAGCAAGTCAATGGTGAATTCTACACGAAGACTATTCAGGTCAAGATTCACGCCGCCGACCCTTTAGAGGCCAATGACCGAATCGAGTGGATGCAAAATATCTTGAACTCGATGCAACCGCAACTTGACCTGGCCCAGAAGGGTATCTCAGTCATCTCAGTCAGTGACCCCGAGCCACTTGATGAGGACTGGACCATTTCAATTGAGAACCAAGTCGGAACCAATGTCCGGCTCATGGTCAACAGCAATTATCACGACAACACGCAATCCGGTGAGATTGCGGCTGTCGAACCAAATTACACGATAAAAAAGGAGGAATCATAGCAAATGGCAATCACAAAGATTATCAAGCAACCTTCTGACGTGATCGTAAACACGATCATCAAGAATCCTAGCTTGGGAGCTGATTCTGCTCCAATTGCACTGCTGATCCACGGCACTGACACGACCGAATCCAGTCAACTCTGCTATGACCCGGACCAAATGGCCGACTTCGGCTTTGACGAAAACACCGAAGAATATGCATTGGTCCAAGCCATGTTTGACGTTGACGGCTTCCAAGGCCCAGTCCAACTGGGGGTTGTGCCAAATGCTCCGGTTGTCAGCTTAGATGACCAAATCGTTACCCCAACCAAGGATGGTGCAACGATTTCCGCAATGGTGCCGGGCGTTCAAAAGTGGCTTGAAGACCACATCTACGACGGGGCCAAGTGGTTTATCCCTGTCGGCCTGACGGATGACGAAATCAAGGCCGCTGCCGAGGTGCTCTACAGCAACCAACGTGGCTTCCTGGTCCACACCGTCGACAACATGGACGACCTGCGGAACTGGCATGACTACGCAGTAGCCAACCAGAACACCAAGGACCACTTAGGACACTTCCGGGTCGTCATCGAAAAGAACCACGAGAACAAGGTGGCGGCTCAAGCCTGTGCCTTCGCTTCTCTGAACATCTTGATTGACTGGATGCGAATCGGTGGCAAGGACCTGACCCAATTCACGCCGGACGATTGGATTCAATCCGAACGGGACGAAATCGACGCACTCAACGGTCTGACCGTTGTCGATAAGGCTGGTGACAACATGCTGAGCGGCTCCCAAGAACTCAACGGAGACTACATCGACAACTCCTTCAACGCTCAGTACAACACGGATTACCTGCAGTTCAAGGCACAGAAGTGGCTGAACGGCAAGAAGTTCGCTGAGTTCACTGACGACAACATCAATGAACTGCTGACCACCATTGATTCGGCTGCCGAGGACCTCTTCAAGATTGGGACTATCGGGACGACGGTCGACGGGAAGATTGACTTCAACGCGACCGCCAAGACCCGGGCACAGGTCAGCCAGTTCGAGATCATGGAACGGAAGTACAAGTCCATCAGCATCGAACAGGGGCTGCCTAACCCATTCGAGAAGGTCTACATCAAGAACGCCATCACCCTGTAAGGAGGTGAATTAGATGGCTGTACAACGCATTAATCTTGACGATGGCACGTACTTCGTCATGAAGGATTCTCGCTTCATCCACATCTATCTGATCGTCGATTCTGTGGCCAAGGAAGAAAACGGGTTCCAGTCCGGTGAAGCCGTCAACTGGTCCAAGACCGATAACGATGCAGAAGTCGCCTCTGACTTCAAGGGGTTGCCACTCGGTTTGATAAACCACTCCAAGCTGGGACAATTCGTCTTCCACTTGAACGACGGGGCGCCCGCTCACGACGACATCTACGCCTGCTATTACCGGCAAATGAACCACAGCTCCGACGTTATCCCAACGTTCGGGGTCAAGGTTCAAAACGATAACAACGGCGAAGTTGTTAAGTCCAGTGTCTGCATCATCCAGAAGGTTTCTGACGGGTCTGTCTCCAACGGGATTACAAGCCGGGATTGGACCATTCTGGCCGTTCAGTACGACGATTCCTTCGGGAACGTGTAAACGCCTAGCACAATAGAAGAACTCACACAGCAGGCTCTCAGGGCCTGCTTTTTACATACCCATTTTGAAAGGATGGAGATTAATTATGGCTGATATGGCAAAACCAAAAACTGATTTGAGCAACTTCGGAGCTTCTGATGAACACAAGGTGATCAAGTACGGCCCATTCGGCGACAACGGCGAACCAAGTAAGAGCAAAAAGGTCACCTTCCGTGACCCTGGCTATGGCCGTGCACTCAAGATTCGGGCTCTCCGCAACATCGGCAACAACGAGCAAGATATTGGTGAATTGGCTGCCCAAATCAACCAATACGTCATCGTAAATCCACGCTATTCCTTTGATGACCTGGACAAGGCCGTTAGTGATGAGGACAAGACCAAGGAAGTTGAACTGGAAGGCAAGCACGGCAAGAAGCCACACGTTCTGATCAAGTTCCCTGGCTACCGGGCTGCTATCAACTACTCGAACGACATCCGCGGGGTCAACGGGGCCGACGAGACCCTGGACACGCTGCAGAGCTTGAGTAAGGAAGTCTTCCGCCAAGTCGACGATCCTAAGAAACCAATTGACATGAAGTTCTGGACCGACAACGGCGGTGGTATCGAGGCACTGGCCAAGGCCCTGGTTTACTTCAATGAGGTCATGGACCGTGATGGGTACAGTGCCGTTTTTGGCGAAGCCTACACGTTTCTTGGAGAATGCCTGTAATACCGTCGACAGCCGCTACTTTAGCGGCGAAGGTGAGTTCAACAACAAGCTCCGAGATGTGGACGTCGACAAGCTCTACCAGGATTACGTCCCGGTCATGGCCGGTGTCGCCAAGTCAGTCGAAGAGGTCCGAACGTGGCCCCTCGACAAGTACATCGTCATGACGGGTCTGGCTAACCGAATCTTGGATGATAAGGATCAGCGCCGGAGCAAAGCGGTGACTGACGGAATCATTAATTCAGAGGGACGAGCCCCTCAACAGTAAGCCTTAGGAGGTGTGGCAATTGGCATCAGAGTTAAGACGCGAAGACGTTGGAATTGGCTTCAACATCGAGTGGCAGAAGCTTGAGAAGCTGGACAACTCGATCACTCGGGTCATCGACAAGATTCACGATGTCGGGAGTGCCTTCGGGCCGGCAAATAACGACTTGAAGACGTTCGGCCGCACCTTCACCGACGTGATGGATAAGGCCGTTGGGTCCAACGACAAGGTGGCCGCGTCGAACCGCGAGGTCAGCAAGTCAATTCAGGAAAGCTCTCGGGTCACCACGAATCTGCGAGACAAGTACGCCAACTTGAATCAAGTGGTCGGCGAGTATGGCACCAAGCAGCCGGCCTACTTTCGCAAGGTTGGCACGTCAATCAACCAAGTTGGCGACCAGGTCACTGGTCTGAGTAAGAAGCTCCGTGAAATGCCGAAGGACATGGCCACCAAGGTCAGCTTTGACACGAACGGGGTCAATGCCGGTGATGTGACGCGGCAGTTCGACAAGGTCGACCGGTCGATGGACAAGACGGCCAAGAAGAGCCGCCGGTTGCACGACATCATCATGGGGACGTTCGTCGGGACAGCAATCTCTAATGGGGTCGCCGCCTTAACGAACGGATTGCATGAGGCCGCTCAAGCCGGCATGGAGTACAACAAGGAACAAGACACGATGAAGACCGTGTGGACATCTCTGACGACCGAGGCACCCAAGGATGGGAAGAACCTGGTCAAATACATCAACTCTATGTCTCAGCATTCCATTTATGCCGCTGACACTTTGAATGAGATGGCTCAGTCCTTCTACCACGTTCATTCAAACGAAAAGGAAACCAAGAATTGGACCAATGACTTTATCGCTTTAGGTTCCACGCTGCACATGTCTAATGACGCACTAGCCGAATCTGGTGAGCAATTTGCAAAGATTGTTGCTGGTGGTAAGGCGTCATCCGAAGATATGGCGGTCATGATCAACCGATTCCCAATGTTCGGTGAAGCCTTGCAGAAGGCGACGGGCAAGTCAATGAAACAGTTGTATGCCATGTCCGCAGCTGGGAAGCTATCGGCTAAACAATTTACTGATACGCTGACCTATCTTGGTAAAAAGTATGAGGGTGGGACTAAAGAAGCCATGACGTCCTTCATGGGGATGTCCATGTACCTCAAGTCCCGTTTCAGTACGTTGGCCGGTGATGTTATGAAGACCAGCTTTAATATGGACAAGCAGACCGCTAAGTCCATGCAAGACTTGCTCAAAGACGACATGATGAAAAAGTATGCCAAAGGCATGTCCTCAGCACTGGGTGTCGTTACTGGTGCGGCGGTAGATGGAATCAATTACCTAGATAAGCATAAAGATACTATCTTGGATGTTATGAAAAATATTGGTGATATTGGCGGAATATTCGGCAAAGCAGTTTGGACTGATAGCATTGACATTCTCACTGATATCGGCGATGCATTTGGTCTAGTCGATAAAAATGGTAAAGCAGCGAAAGACCCATTGGACCAACTTGATAATTTATTGAAAGGTATTGATCAACATAAAGGAGCAATTAAGCTGGCCGCTAAAGCTATGGTCGGCTTTTTTGCTGTCAAAAAAGCTACCCAGTTCCTGAAAATGCTCAAAGAAATCAACACGCAGCTAAAACTCACAACGGCTTTAGATGCAGCTGACTCTTATCAAGGTATTTTGTTTGGCGGCGGAAAAGGTAAGCGTGCCGGCGGTGGCAAAAGCAGCAGTAAAGTTGCCACGAAAATTGAAGAAGCAATTGAGTCCGGTGGTACTGCTGGTGGTCGTCACTTTGCTAAAGAAGCAAAAAAGGGTGGTACTGCTGCAGGTAAGACCGGTGGTCGCGGATTTGCCACAAAGATTAAAAACGGAGCCAAGGTTGCTGGCCGTACTGGTGGCGGGCTCTTTTCTGATGCGATTCACAACATCGCTTGGATGACCATCGCAAGCAAATTTGCAACTGATGGTTCTCAGGTATTTCTGGATGGAATCTCAACCAAGAAGGGTGCCAAAGCCGCTTGGAAACTTGGCGGTGACACCGTTGGCGGCGCGATCGGCTTCTATCTGGGGGGGCCAGCTGGTGCTGCCGTTGGAACGTATATTGGCGGTGCAATCGCTGATCAGCTGAGTAAATGGGCCGATTGGTACCAGAAGAATGGTACAGCATCACCTGCGGGTGATAAGAGCGATCATCAACGCAAGTACAACAGCAAACACACAGCTGCTTTGACTAACAGCCTAAGTACTAATGCGACTGGTGGCCCGATTGGTACTGTGAATACTAAGAGTACCTATCCGAGTGAGAGCCATGGAATCCTTAACCCTTCTGGAATCACTTCCAAGAAGAAAAAGAAAAAGTCGATTGTTACAAAACCGATAACTGGTTTCGCTTCAGGCGGTCCAACCATCAAACCAGGTATGGCTATGGTGGCCGAGGCCGGGACTGAAATTGGGTACGATGCTCGCTCTGGTAAGTATCAGATTTTCGACCACGGACCGCAGCTGGTGCACCTCACGGCTGGTATGCACATCATGAATCATCGTGACAGCCTGAAAGCTATGCGTGGTGGCCTCGGACGAGGCCGGATTCTACCGGGCTATGCCAAGGGGACTGGGTCTATTGGCGCTGCTTCTGTAGCTACGACAGTCAAGGTAAAAGGCGTCAATGACGCTACCATGAAGAATACCGAATACAAGACTAAGCGTTCTGCTGACAAGATTGGGTCTGATATCACTAAGGGGTACGCCAAGGGAACTAAGGGTGCTCACAGCAAGCTGACTGGCTTCAATAAGCAGTCTGACCGTCTGTGGAAGACTAACCAGTCTGAAACCAACAAGCGAACGGACGAAATCCGTAAGGGAATCGTTTCGGACTTTGACGCCGGCCAGAAGGGTGCCGACAAGCAGCTGACGCAGTTGAAGAACCATGGTCTCAAGACCATGGACAAGCTACAAGACGGCATGGCCAAGGCTGACCAAGCGATTGTCTCGGACTTTGGCAGCATTTTTGGCAAGCTTCCCAGTCTGGCCAAGTCGGCCATGAAGGGCGCAATCACGAACCTCAACGGCGGATTCTCAGGCATCGACTCGGCACTCGCCCAATTCGGCGGGAACAAGTCCGTTTTGAAGCCAATCCACTACGCAACCGGGTCAAATGGACCGATTGACAGCGATCAACTGGCAGTCCTCAATGATGCGCAAACCGGCCCCCGTCAGGAACTTGTCGGACGCGGCGACCGGCTGCTCAAACCGATTGGTTACAATGGCGTCTTCCACTTGAAGAAGGGCGACAACGTCTTCAATGGCTCACAAGTTGAACGTGCTCGGCCTTATCTGCCACACTTCAAAAAGGGGACCGGGGCCAGTGACAGCAAGCTCCGCTCCCTGGCGTCTAAGAACTCCGGCGACCCATCCGGGGCGTTCAAGTCTGAGTTCACAGACAACGTCAAGGCTAACGGTTCAACCCTGCAAAAGGGGCTGACCAACACAGCAAACGCTGGTGCCAAGACGGTGGGCGTCCCATGGGAGAACGCGATGTGGGGCTACATCGAGAGCCTGATCAATGCTGGCGACGGTAGTGCGGCCGGTGGCAACTGGCGGCATGACCCTGGAATGCCAAAGACTAACGGATTCGGGGCGGCACGTTCGTTTGGGTCTCATGATGGTGTCGACTTCTCAAGCCACTTAGGTGCGCCGATTCTCGCTGTTCATGGTGGGAAGGTCACCCGGACTGGAAATCCAGTTTGGGCTCCAGGAGCACTTGGCAAGGTCATCACGGTCAAGTCCGATGACGGGTACCAGGAAATCTACCAAGAATTTGGGACGATGAAGAACATCCTGGTCCACGTCGGGGACATCATCAAGACTGGGCAAAAGATTGCCACACTGGGACCGCTTAACGGCTCTGGATCTGGCCCCCACGTTCACATTGGGGTCAGCCATGGTTCTCTGTGGGACCACGGTGGTTCCTCCACTAAGGGATGGTTCGATGTCACTAAGATGAGTGGTAGTGACAATGGCTCATCTAAGCTCAAGTCTAAGAGCAAGGCACCCAAGGTCAGCAAGGCCATGACCGCACTGGTCAAGTCCCAACTGGGACCAAGCGCAGCCAAATGGATCAAGAAGAACCTGCAGGATTCGATTGGTGATGCAGACGTCGGTTCACTCGGCGGCAGTGTTGCCAGTCGGGCCCGCACGCTTGCGAAGGCTATCAAGAGCATGTACGGTGCGGCTACTAATGCCGGTATCGCCGCTGTTCTGGGAAACTGGGAGTTCGAATCCGGTTTGAACCCTGGTGCGATTAACCCCGGTGGCGGTGCCTCTGGTTTGGGGCAATGGTTGGGCGGCCGGAAGACCGCTTTGATCAATTACTCCAAGCGTCACGGCAAGAACTGGAAGAGTGCAGAAGCCCAATTGGAGTTCGCTCTCAAGGGCGATGGCTCCGACAGTTCTGTCTTGAAGAGCGTTCTCCGTGGTAATGGTTCTGTGGCTTCCCTGGCTTCCAAGTTCTCAACTCAATGGGAACGTGGGGGCTATACCGCGCAACACGTCGCAGGGGCCCGCAAGGTCGAGGCCGCGTTGCATGACAACGGCGGTTGGTCGCAACCCGGGAAGGTCAACATCTTCGGTGAGAAATCGCGCGAAGTGGCCATCAACCCAAACAAGCCAAACGCTGACAGCTTAATCAAGGACGCAATTCAAGCCCGTGCCGGTGTCGACAGCTCGGGCTTTTCTGCTGCGGTCTCCAATGCTGTTTCCGGACGTGCACGGGCGCCGCGGCCTGCCGCAAGGGTAGCTGGCAGTAGTCGGCCAATCAACATCAAAATGACCAATCGTTTCGAGATCAAAGGCGGCAACGCTGATGAAGTCTCGAAGCAGGTCAGCAACGACATGCAGAAGGTCGGCCAGCAACTGGTCGACATGCTTCGGCGCGGGACCGGTACTGACCAAGGTGAAGGAGGCTTCGTGATTTGACGATTAAGATCAAGAACAAGGTCAAGTTCAGTCCGACCGCCACCAAGCCGGTATCCAAGCAGGTCATGGCCACAGTCAGCCGGTACATCAAGGCCGGCGGGAAGGTCGTGTCCCCGACGCTGTTCTTGGATGACGTGCCGGCCTTGATGACTGACGCGCAGCTCTCAAAACGGCTGAAAAGTGCCAAGTCGGCTGTGAGCACCGATGCCTCGGGGATTGCCAAGGAAAACGCAATCGTCAAGAAGCAGCAGGGCATCATGGACAATACCGATGACTATCTCAACAAAACTAACGGCTATAAAACGAAGAAGGGTGCTTATGACTCAATCACAAAACAGATCTCCGACGCGGAGACCAAGCTAAAGAAGACAAAAAAGGCTGCAGACAAAAAGAAACTGCAGACCATCATTGACAAAATGAAGAAGGCCCAAAAGGCCGCCTTCACGGATTTGAAGAAGCTGACTAGCTCGAAGGGGTACCAAGAGCAGCTCAAGAAGCAATCGACTGCCCGCCGTACCGCCAACAAGGCCAAGAACAAAATCTCCAGTCTCAAGACCAAGAAGCTGACCGATAAGGCCAAGCTGAAGGCCTTGAAGAAGGAGTACAACGCCCGTAAGGCCGAGGCCCGGCACAAACTACAGGTCGCGAACAAGGCCAAAATTGACGACAAAATCGCCAAACGAAAAGAACTGCCGCTCATGGGGCAAACCGCGCTTTACCGTGCGGACCTCATGAAGTCGACAGTTTTCTTTTTAGGTGAAGTTCAACCGACTGAAACAGACGCCAACGAGACGACCTCAATCGGGGTCGACAAGTCGGACCCTCGCGCTGGTAAGTCGACCCGGACGACCAAAGAGCTGTCCGGGACATACTGGCTACAAGGGAAGAACTACGCGGCCGTTTCTAAGCAGTTTGCGGCCTTGCAGAAGCTTCAACGTCTTGACACGGAGTTCGTCATCCGTGGGTTCTCACACTGGAACCACGTCAAGATGGCCTCCATCTCGAAGACGGTCTCTGGCGTGCCGAAGGACACTGGGCTTGAGCTAAGCATCACCTTTGACTACGTGAAGCAAGCAAATATTTTGTACGAGAAGAAAAAGAAGAAGACCAAGTCCAAGGGTGCTGTCAAGTCCAGCAAGAAGAACGGGACCGACAAGGGCAAGTACAAAAGTCATACGGTCAAGTCTGGTGACACCTACTGGGATTTGGCGAAGAAGTACCACACGACGGTGGCCGAGCTGACTAAGCTCAATGGCTCCCGCTTCAAGACGATGTTCCCTGGCAAGAAACTCAAGATTCCCAAGTAGGAGGTGATCCCGTGAAACGTGACACGATTGAATTTGACCTGAATAACCTGCCAGACTGCCGCGAGATCGATCTGGAGAACGGAACCTTTGACTTGACTTTGCAGAAGAACGACACGAGTGGGGTCCTGTCCATTGACTTGGAGTCGGTGGACAATCCCGACCATAAGATCATGGGCGAGCCGCTGACCTACGGCGTCCCACTCTGGTACTGGTGCCATGAGAATTGGCTTCCTCCAGAGCGTCTGGTCCCATTGGATGAATCTGGCCAGTCATCGACCTGCAGTATCGCCAATCTACAAGATTCAGTATTTTTGGCGGATGACGACAGTGTCTACGAGGATGGTGACGGCGATGAGTCTTAAAATCACCAACCCAAACAAGAAGACCTGGTACGGCGCCAAAATCGAACTAGATCTCTTCACGAAATCCGGGACCTATCGGTTTACCAATTTCCACCCTAAGGGGTACGGGGTCCAAATCACTGGCGAGATAAACGGCGGTGACGGTGGGTCTCCGGCGACCAATACCATCAGCATTTACAACTTGAGCAAGGCTCACGAGAACCTGTTCAAGGACAAGCTGCACGTTGTGGTGAAGGCCGGCGGGTATGACCTTTTCGGCATCGTTGGGGCCGGGAACATCACCAAGGTGGCCCCAGTGGCCCGTGACGGTGAAGACCGGTTTATCTCGATCACGTTCGTTGCTGGTAAAGATTACTCGAAGACGAAGAACATCTACAGCGCCTACTCAGGGACGACCCAGGTCAAGCACTCCTACAAGACGTCGAAGGGCCAGACCATCACTTGGACCACTTCGAAGAAGAAGAACATCAACATTCGGTTCAAGAAGGGCGTCAAGGCCAAGACCATCATCGAGCGCATCTCTCGCGAGGCAGATATCCCAGTAGCCGTGCTGCACCTCAAGAAGAACAAGGTGTACAAGCACGGCTACACGCTTTCTAAGCGTCCGTTGGCCGAGATGAAGGCCATCGCTAAGGATTGCGACAGTCGCCTGTGGTACCGCATGGATGATGTGATCATCGATTACGAAGAGAAGCCTAAGACGTGGGACACCCACTTGTATCTCACGCTCAAGGACGGGCTAGTCAACATGCCGACTATCAGCGATGAGAGTGGCAAGAAGACCGCCTGGACGGTAGTCACCTACCTCAACCCGATGGTGGCCAATGGGTCAGTCTTCTACGTCGCTGAGAATATCAAGTCCCTGGTGCGGGTCAAAAACTACACGCATTCACTGGACGACATGCAAACAACTTGTGAAGTGGAGGCGGTATAGCATGAGCAAAGATAAAAATGATCCATTAGATTTTTTGGTAAAAGAGCTGATGCCCTACTTCCAGGCAGGCGTGCATGCTCATTTGAAGTGCCAAGTCGTCAGCCTGAGCTGGGGCCACCCGATGTACGCGGATGTGCAGCCGCTGGTCAAGCAGTCTGACGGTTCTACGCGGGCCGTTATCGGTGACTGCTTGGTACTGGCCTCCGCGGCTGAGTATCTCAAGGACGGTAAGCCAGTGAAGCTCAAGCGAGGGGACATCGTGGAAGTGTCCTTTGATGATCGCGACCAGGACAACTTCGTTGGGGCAGGCTTGTACAGCATTGCCAGCCGGCGCATGCACAGCATCAACGACGGAACGGTTGTGGGGGTGATTCGATGAGAATGGATTTAGCCGTTGATGAAGACGGCAACTTGAAGATTGACCCCGACACAGGGGACTTCGTCATGATGGACGACACAGACTTGGCCGAGAGCACACGGATAGCTCTGGGGACCAACCGGGGCGAGCTTCGGTGGAACCCTGGCTTTGGCCTGGACCACCTCAGCCTTGAATCCGAACTTGATGACGAAACGGCCGTTGAGTCGGAGATGAACGACTACCTGGAGTCCCAATTCGATAACTTCGTCAGTCTGACAGTCGACAGTATCGACCGAGATGGGCGAACGGCCACCATCAAAACTGAGGTCACGTACCTCGACGATGATGGCAACGAGCAAGTGGCAAACGGAGAAACGGAGGTGAATGACAATGCCGGTTTCTAGTAGCGGAGGCTATGATCTACAAGAGTTTGACGACCACCGTGACCTGGTGAACCAGAGTGCTCTGACCTGGATGGGGCCGAACACGCCAACTGGTGACGCCAGCCATACGGGACAGCTTTTCGGCCTGATGGCTGAACTGCTCCACAAGATGGACGAGGTGGGCCAAATCGACTACAATGCCGCGTCCGTCTTACGGGGCCGCAACGATGATCTCGACATCATCGGGACCGACGAAAACATTCCCCGCAAGCCAGCAACGTCGGCCACCGTATACCTGCAAATCGACGCGGACCCGAACACGGAGATCCCCGAGGGAACGCAGTACAGCACGGCCACGGGTGTCGTCTTCAATGTGCTTGATGAAGCGATGGTACCTGGTGTGGCCATCGTCAAGGATGATACGGGGCAAGACGTCCCGCTCACCGATGATGATGGCAACGAGCTGGGCCGGGTTTCAGTCCAAGCTCAGGCCGACCTTCCGGGCTCTGCTGGAAACGTTGGGTCCGGAACGGTCACCGATGAAGGTGGCTCAGACGGCACTGAGGGCATCGCCGGGGTTGCACAGGTCACTAACCTAGAACCGTCAACCGGTGGTGCTGAGGCTGAATCAGAAGTCGATTATCGGCGCCGTGTCTTCGAGTACAAGCTGGCTAAGTCCGACTCAACTCAAGATGGCATCGAAGCCCAAGTTGAGACGGTCGAAGGAGTGGTCCAGTGTAAGGTCGATTTCAATGACACGCTGGAGACTGACGAGCGGGGGAACCCCGCGAAAACGACCCACGCTTATGTGATTGGTGGGGCCGACCAAGATGTGGCCGAAGTGCTGGCGACGTCTGTCGGACTTCCCGGGCACACCTACGGCGAAGTATCGCGGACCATCACGAACCACGCCGGACAAAAACGAATCATCAACTTTTCACGAGCAAAGACGCAGACCGTCTACATCCAGGTCAATCTCAAAACCAACGATAGCTTCGACACTGACAACGGGCCCACGAACATCAAGAACAAGATCATCGAGTATGATCGTACGCTCAAGATGGGGGACACGCTGCAGTACTCGAAGCTTTTTGAGTACATTTGGCAAGTTGTTGGCATCGCCAGCATGGAGCTCACGCTGGGAACCGACAAAGCCAAGATGGCACTGGGAAACGTCGAAGTCGACGACTACTCACTAGCCTACGTGACGGCCGATGATATCGAGGTGATTCTGAATGATTGAGGTGGATTGGCAACAATACTGGGCCGACCTGGACCTGGACGATGACGTCTGGCGGGCCCGAATCTTGGACACCTTGCCGGCCATGCAAAGCCAGGACGAAGGGGGCACCAACCAAGCTGTCTTAAACGTGATTGCGGACCGATTCATCGCCATGCTGGATAACTTCAAGCAAATCTACGAACTGCGTCTGCTGGACAATCAGGAGGGCAAAACGCTCGAAGATACTGCAGCCGACTGGGGCGTCCATCGGATCGACGATGATGATGACTTCTTGCGGTTTGAGGTGCGGCTGGCTTGGATGCTTAACCGAATCGGTGTCACTGAAAATGACATGATCGACCTGATTGCTTTCATCTTGCAATGTGATCCAACGGAGTTCGACGTCATCACCGATCCGGAACAGCTTGGCGGTGACCCGGAAGCCTTTAAGCTGGTCAACGTTCCCAATAAATACGCTAAGTCGCCAAGGAAAACGGCACTTTTGGTGAAGTCGCTACGGGGCGCAGTGATGCCAGAAGTGCGCCTGGATAGTGTGGAATTTCAAGCTGTCGCTACCCAGACACTATACGTGGCCACAGCCACTAAAAAGGAGCGTTCTCATTTTGCTGTTATGGATAGCATGAGAGACCGCGCACACACTACGGATGATAATACGACCGTGGCCACAGTCACTCAGCGACAGCGGCTTCACCAAGTCTATAAGGAGGGATAAAAGTGCAATTTGATACTACCTATTTGACCGAAGCTGGTCGATCACTGGCAACGGGAACGCTTGGGGGCTTGGATAAAATCCAGTTCACCCGAGCAGTGGCCTCAAGCCATGATTACTCAGCTACTCCGGTCAACGATTTAAAAAAGCTCACGTCACTTGAAGATGTGCAGCAGACAGTCAACTACTCACGAATCATTAAGAAGGATGACACTACCTTGACTATGCGGGTGGACTTTCCGTCTAAAGATGTGACGACGGCATACAGTCTCTATACAGTCGGGTTTTATGCACGACCAGAAAACGGGGATGAAATTCTGTATGGAGTATTACCAAGTTATTTACCGGACTGCATCGCTGCATATGACGGTAAGTCCAACTTAAATGATTCATTCCAGACTGATACAACGGTTAGTGATGCCGATAATGTTTTGATTACTGTCAGTCAGGCTGGTTCGCTTAATGAAGCCGACCTTGATGCAATCTTTGCATCAAAACACATCGCAACTATTGATGATATCAAGGCTAACATTCCTGCCACCGTTATCGACGGTAGCAAGCCAGCGGACTTCAAGGAGTCCGTTACGCTTGAAAAGGGTGCGGTGGACGGTGCTGGCAATGCCATCGCGACCACCAAGGATTTAGCTGATGGCGACGTGGAAACACTCAAGTCGGCCAAGGAATACGCGGATACGCAATTAAGCGGTAAAGCTGATGATAGTACGGTCGTACACACGGCGGATATGCGTAAACCAGCTAGCGATGTTGCTGGAATTGAAGAGGTTAACGCCAAGCAAGATAAAATTGGTTACACACCTGCTGACGATAACAAGGTTGCCCACCTATCTGGCACAAACAATTTTGATACCGTCCCAATGGTCAAAAATAATCCGTTATTACTAGCAAGCAGTTTACCGCCTGACCTAGCACGAACGGGACAAGATGCCAATTTTACAGGAAAACTACAAAAGTCTGGAATTGACGTGGCAACTACAGATGATCTGACAATTGTGTATGCGGGTGTGCCGAGTTTATCATTCGATAATAACGGTAACTACACGATTACGGCTTCCAAGAATGCTGATATTGCGCATATTACCGATTATACCCTGTACTATCGAGTTAAAGGCAACGGAGACTTTACCAAGATAGCTCTAACATCGGATAAACTGACCGGCACGATTGACTTATCAAAAGTAACCATGGCTACCAACTTTGAGTCGTACGCCACGGCGACTAATGTGTTTGGCGAAAGCGACCCCAGTTCAACGGTTCAATGGAACTATGACCCGGAAAAGGCTAGTTCAACGCCACCAAGTTTGGCAATCGCTGATGATGGCACCTATACGATTACTGCGCCAACGACCACGCCAACGCCGATTGTCAAATACTTCTTGTACTACAACGTGGACGGCCAAAGCGATGCTACCAAGCTCGATGTGGGCACCGAGCTGACCGGTAGCCTGAAAGAGCTAATTACCAAGCCGAATAAGACGACGACCTACGATGTGCAGGCAACGGCCATGAATGCCAACGCCGAGAGTGGTGTTTCAAATTCCGTTCAGTTCACCTATGTACCAATTGATGACAGTATTTATGGGGCTTCGTGGGATCGTAAGAGTAGTCCAACGCTGACCCGGACGGACGCGGCAGTTGGCCTCAAAGCCGGTATCAATGGTGCTCAGAACGATTTTGATAATGTGGGACCATGGAAAGGCATGCACCGAGTGACCGATAGCATGGGGAATGTCTTCGTGCGGATTCCCAAATTCTATATCCGGAAAACTCAAACCGGATCACCTAATAACGGGACAGCTACCTGGCAAGTCTCACTGGTATCCCATGGTGATGATTGGTATCTGCCCAAAGGCTTTTGGGATTTTACTAATTCTAAAGAGCTGGATTACATCGACATCGGCGCTTATGATGCCACTGGCTCAAGTAGTAAGCCGACTTCCGTTGCTGGTCAAGCACCACTAGTCAACTTGTCTATTGTTGATTTTAGAAGTGCAGCCAAAGCTAATGGCACTGGCTATCAGATTTGGGATATCCATGCGTGGGATATGTTGCAAGTGCTGTTTATCATCGAGTTTGCTACCCTGAATTCGCAAAGCATTATGGAAGGTGTCGATAACAGTTCAAGCGCTGTCAAATCTGGAGCCGCTGACAGTCATAAAGGATCATCTGGAACGGCTGGAAGTGGTTCAAACGTCATGTCTTATCGAGGCATTGAGAATCTCTATGGCAATATTTGGCAATTCTGTGATGGCGTTAACTTCAAAGATAATCAACCGTGGGTTTGTGAAGATGCCACAAAGTACCAAAGCGATTTATTTGCTACCCCATATGTAAAAACTAGCTACGCAGCAATATCAGGCGGCTCAAATAAGTACATTAAAGCTCTGGGATTTGACAGTGTCCACCCTTACGCGCAATTTTCTACTGATGATAGTGGTTCGGATTCAACCTACTATGCTGATTACGATTATCCGGGATCAGGCAACACAATCCTTGAAACTAGTGGCTACTGGGGCGTTGGCGCTGGCGGTGGTCTGTTCAACTCGTCCCGGGGCATTTCGTCTGCTGTCGCGAACGCTGGCGTTGGTTGCCGCCTCCTTAAAAAGGCTTTGCCGTAGAGGTCTGGGGGAGTCTTCCCCCAGCAATTCATTCTTAGGGATTTTGGGTGCGGTGGCAACTGGAGCAATGGCGCTAACGATGGTCTGTTCAACTCGAACCGGGACAATTCGTCTACTAACGCGAACGCTAACGATGGTTGCCGCCTCCATATTAATCGAATTAATGATGAGTAAATGTAAAAATGCACCTAATCTTCCGTGGCTCTTGCCAAAAATTCATCGATACAAAGCAGGAGGTAGTAGCAATGTCGAAACTTCTTGAGATTAATAAGCATTTAAAATTTAAAAACGAACGTCATAGACGAGAAGGTGAAATGTGAAAAGATACGGACACTTGTTTGAAAAGGTGGTTGATCCTGAAAATATTAAGTTGGCAATCTTACAGGCATCAAAGGGTAAAAGAAATCATCGGAACGTTAAACGAGTTCTAAATGATATTGATGTCTATGTAATGCGAATTCAGACTATGCTATTGAGCTATGAATATCAGCCAAGCCATGTTGCCGAAAAAAGTATCATGGAGCGTGGAAAGCACCGGATTATTACCTCTTCACCGTTCTTCCCTGACCAGATTATTCACTGGGCGTTAATGCTGGTTCTACAACCGGTTTTTCTGAAAAGTATGTATGAATATAACATGGCAACCATTCCCAGTCGGGGAACTGGTCAAGGGCGTAGAGTGCTTGTTAAGTGGTTAAAGAGTGACCCCAAGCACACTAAGTATTGTTTAAAAATGGATGTACACCATTTTTACCCATCAATTGATCATGGGATTTTAAAACAAAAGCTGAAGCATCGCTTCAAAGATGAGCGAGTTTTAAAACTTCTCTTTGACATTATTGACTGTTATTCAAGCGGATTGCCATTAGGGCTTTATACTTCCCAATGGTTAGCAAATTTCTATTTAGAATCCCTTGACCACAAAATTAAAAATGACTGGGGTGCCACGTATTATATGCGCTATATGGACGATTTGGTGATTCTGGGTCCGAATAAGCGTAAACTTCATAAATTGGAACTTAAGATCACTGGTTTTCTGGCAAATGAGAAATTGCAGACTAAAGGTAATTGGCAAGTTTTTCATATCCGCGATCGCCCCATTGACTTTTTGGGATTTCGCTTTTATCGAAGCCACTTAACCTTACGATCAAGCATTGCCCTTAGAATTCGGAGGCGGCTGAAACGCATTAAACAGCACACGTTTATCACCACCGCTGATGCTAGGGTGGTCATCAGCTATTGGGGGTGGCTAAAACACTCTAATAGTTTTAACTTTTATCAAAAATACGTTAAACCAAACTGTTCAATTAAAACAGCAAAGAAGGTAATAAAAAATGCTAATAAGCGCAGAAGTTCCTAATCCAATTCCGGCCGGTTATGCCGTCTATCAACTGGATGCTGTCCAGTATGGTGCTGATTCATTCGCTGGTTGGAAGATGGTCAAGCAGAAAACCGTGCCGGCGGTTGATGATAAAGGGCAACCGATTAAAGGGCCGGACGGCAAGCCACAAATGTTGTGTGTGGATGATCCAGACGCCGAAGTAACTTATGACCCGCACACCCAGGTGCTTAAACAGGTTGACCAGCAGGGTGAGCAAATTGAGTCATTGCAAACTGAAAATAAAAGCCTTAAGTCAGCCAATGAGTTAACGCAGCAAGGGCTGATGGAAGCCGTCGATTACTTGTCTTCAAAACTAACACCGGCTAGTACCACGACCGACACCGGCTCAGCTGCAACAAGTACAGCAGCCCCAGCAAGTTCGGCAGCGAGTGAATCCTAGGAGGTGATGGCAATGGAATATTCTGCATTGGCACAGATTTACGCGCAAGCAATTATTGATGGCACACGGACTATTGAAGCCGTACCAGTCCCGTTTTGGTCTGATACCCAAACCGTTTTGGCGCAGTTACAATCAAACAAATAAGGAGATAATAAACTATGTTAAACTTTAAATTTTCAGCTTTAGCCGCTATCTATGCCGCCAACGTTTTGGACGGTGGTCGTACTATTGAAGAAGTCCCAGCCTACTTGCAGGACGATGTGAAGAAAGTCCTAGGCTCCGCAAAAAACTCTACCAGCACCGATTCATCCTCTACGCCTGTGGCTTAGGATTGATGATTGGTGCTTTTTTGATGGGATTTTTTGTTGGTAAGGGGTGAAGAAATTGTGCGATTAAATTATTTATTCATGATGACAATCGCTGCTATTCAAGTGCATACGCCGCCGCATTGGATTCTTGGATATCGTTGGACTGAGATGGCTGCCATTGTCACGATCATTATTGCAGTGGCTGGTGCGGTTTCGTGGATTGTCAAAGTGACAATCGTCAATCCTACGAACTTGGCCAATCAAGCGTTGAAGCAATCCATCGACCAACTATCTAGCAAGGTCGATGGGATTGGTAGCAACGCTGATCGAGTTCACGAAGAGCACGACCGGCGGCTGGATAACCACGAGACACGTATCACGGTCAACGAACAAGAAATCAATGACCTTAAGGAGAAGATGAAATGAGTAAATTCAAATTGAGTTTCAGTAAGCATTCAGCGGTCGATATTTTATCGGCCGTTTTAATTTTGGCCATTGTTGTCCTCGGGTTTTTCAATTATTTTGGGTTGAACATTACCTCGGAACAAGTTGAAGACCTGATCAAGTCGGTTGGCCTGATTCTCGGATTTTTCGGGTTGATTCTGAACACCAACTCGGACACTTATACAGCCAGCAAGCTGAACGTGTCGTCAGAGAGCGTGTCCGAAGCCTTGAAATTGGGCCAAGAACTCGCTAGTGTCGCGGTTCCGGAGCTCGCTGTTAACTCAGGTCTGACCAAGCGTGAACGCAAAAATGCGGGGATTTCCCAAGTTTCGAGCAAGCTAAACCAGTTGGGGCACCATCTCGACCTCGATACCATCGCCGGACTGGTCGAACGGGCCTACCAACTCTATAAGGCATCCGGGGGAACCAGCGTAGACACGACTATCACCCCGATGCCGGCCGATGAAGACGAAGGGGGTGGCGAAGATGAGTAAAATCGTCATTGATGTGTCCGGGTACCAGTCTAGCGCTTTGAGTTTCTTCAAGACGAAAAAGTCCCAGGGCGCCATATCGGCCATCGTCAAGCTGACCGAGGGGACGTCCTATCTTAATCCCCGCGCGGGTGCCCAGATTGCCAACGCCTATAAAGTGTTTGGTTCCGTGGGGGCCTACCATTTCTTCCATGGCCGTGGCGCAGCGGAAGCGGCTTATTTTCTCGCGTGGGTAAAAAAGTTCGGTCTCGATAAGTCCACCGTTCTCGCTATCGATGTGGAAGCGGGCGATTTACCGTGGACGACTACCACGCAAGTCAATGTGTTTCTTAAGTACCTGATCGCGCACGGTTACAAGAATGTGGTCACGTATGGTTCGGGGAGCTGGTTCACGTCCGGTCGAATCAATCGGTCCCAACTGGTGGATAAGCACATCTGGGTTGCTGCGTATGGCGTCAGCCAACCCGGTGTGGCCAACGCCAATGCTTGGCAGTTCTCCAGCACTTGGCACGGCATCGACGCCAGCTACGATTTTGATGGCACCTTGTCGGGGACCAAGACGAAAGCCAAGAAGGCTTCCTACTGGTCTGACGATGGTCTCTTTGAGGTCACAGCCAAGCAAGTCAACGTCTATGGTACGCTGAAATTTGAGGCCGCGCATAAGCGTCGGGCGCTCTACACCAAGGGGTCCCGTGTCTACGGTAAAGCGGTCAAGTACGGTAGCGTCTACCGGGTAGAGGTCAGCAAGGACAACTACATCACGGCCAACAAAGCCATGGTCAAATTAATCCGCAAAACAGAATAGAAGAAAATTGAGCCACTCATCTCCTAATCGAGGTGGGTGGCTTTTTTGTGTAATTTCTTGACTCAGTATATACTTTTGTATATACTTACTTGTTGAACATTGTCCTCAAGAATTCTTGGATTCTGTACTTGAAATTATCTCCGAAACATACTAAAAGCCAGCCGCTAAATTAATAGCAACTGGCTTACCCGAAGACTATGTGTATTGGTACTCGCTAAAACCAGTATACATAGTCTTTTTTGTTTTGTATACAGGTACGCAGAGAATGTTTTCTATTATTTTAAACTGTTCGTGTTTTACTTTGATTCGAGAACGGTCGTTCGATTGGCGGCTATTCATGAACCACGTATGAAACAGAGGAAATTGCCATCGCGCATTTGCAGGAGAGGGCCAAAAAGGCGCTTGACCGAAAGATTGAGATGGAATCTCGTCTATCAGAATAGTGCACTATAATAGAAGAAAAGTTGATGACCTAATGGGGTTATCTGGAATCCGGATCAGATGGTATAAATTGGTATAAAGAAATATTTTTAGAAAAAAATCACCCAAAAAACGCCCATCCATAAATGGAATGCCTTTATACCAAGGATAGAAAGCTCTATCCAGTCCCCACCTCCGGTATCATAAGGTTCATCTCGTATGCAAAGGGTTAAACGTTGATTATCAGCGTTTGGCTCTTTTTTTGTGCGCAGGGGGACGGCACACAAAAAGCACCTCGGGTAGGGACCCGGAGGTGCTTAGCTGGCAATGATGACGGACGCACGGTTACATGACACCGCTGTACTTCCAACCGCCCTTAACGTGCTTGTAGAAGACGCTCCGGTTGCCAGACTTGTCGGTCATCCAGATCTTGATCTGCTTGGCCTTGGTGCCGTGAGGCAGGACCGCCTTTCCGGAGAACGGAGTTGTTTCCGAGGTGACCGTCTGATTATCGAGCTTCGTGACGTTGTAAGGTTGCACGGTACTGTAATGGGTCCAGTACTCCTCGGAGGCGTGCAGTTGCTTATAGAGAACGTCGTAGACGTGGACGCCCGCACTATTCTTACCATTCTTCTTGACCTTTAAGGGAATGAGACCGTTTTTGATCTTGAAGGCCACGTGGGAGCCTGACCGCCCCGTTGATTGGTCGAAGGTGTAAAAGCTGTAGTTCCGTTCCGGGTCGATGAGGTAGCCGGTCCGGTAGGTCTTACTGGTAAAGCCGGCGTACTTGGCAATCCGGTAGTGCCCCTTGTGGACCGTGGTCGTGGTCTTGGAACTTGTGGTCTTGGCCATCGCCGTAACGGACGTATTCAGGCTCAGAACCAGGCCGCATGAGAGGGTTGCTAAGGCAACCGTCCAGAGTTTTGCTGATTTCATGGTATTCCTCCCGTGATGCGTAAATTAAGCTGTTTCCATAAGTCAATGAAGCAGTTCATGGGTTATTCTATAACGATTTAAGGGGCTTGAACAGGCTTCTAACCGAAATGGTGTGGCTAAATCAGCGGGAGGAGGGGAATCTTAAGAATTAACGGGACGCAAAAACGGGTGGCCACTGGCATGAGTGGTCACCCGTTGACGGAACGCTAGCGATATTTAACGGCGGTACCGTATGCGGCGACTGACTGCATGTCCGTACCGATTGAGCCGGAATCGAACCGCATCATGACGACCGCATCGGCCCCCATGGCCGCTGCGTTGTGCTTCAGCCGGTCAACGGCGATGTTGCGGGACTCGTCGAGCATCTTCGTGTAGTCCTTGATTTCGCCCCCAACGACGTTCTTCAGGGATGCGCCGATATTGCGCAGGACGTTCTTGGATTGCGTGGTCAACCCAAAAACTTCACCGATAACGGTGTATTCTTGACCGGGAATGTGTTCCGTGGTGGTCACTAAGATATCTGTTGCCATTGTGCTGCCTCCTTCATGTCTCTGCCTTAACTATACCGGGCCGCCCCCCGAATGACAAGAAGTGCGTTGAAAGGACACCTAGACCAATATTTGGTATTGCCACTTTAATAATTGGTAAAGCCGTTTACACTGGTCGAGGACCGTGTTTTAGGGAAGAAGTAACCGGTTCAGGGTCCCGTGCTGCCCGTTTTATCAATCGAATAATATTAGGGTGGGATAGACCACTTCACGGGTGGTTCTTAGGAGTTTGCGAGTTAAACAAAATGTGATACTCTGTTTTCCGTAGACAGCTAATCTTATGATGAGATTTTGTAAAGCTAGTCTCTAAAACTACCGAGAGGAAGGCATACCGTGATGGATCAGAAGCAGTCGCAACAGTCAGGCAGTACAGATAGTTCCGTAAAACCGTGCCAAAAATTAACCGACCTAGTCGAATTTCAGGAGGATTTAGCCCCCATGACAGAAAACGAACGACGTTTAATCGATCAATTTTTACTGGTGAGTCGCATCTATGACCGGGTTTTACGTCAGGCCGAAGCCGGCTTGACGGTTTCCCTCGCCAATTACCAGCATAACCGCCAGTTTTATCGTGACCTCACGGATCTGATTCGCTTCCGGCAGGAATTTTTCCGAACCATCGGTGCGTTTCTGAACAAGCCCGTCCCGATGGTGTACCAGTTGACCCTGTATGACCAGATTTCACGGCGCCGTCGTAGCTATACCCTGGACCAGCTGCCCCAGATCAATCCGCGAGACTTGGTCCGGGGGACGGTCGTGGAGACGCTCCGGTACCCCACATTGAAGATGGCGGTGCGCCGGACCTATACCGTGCAGAACCACCACCTGTACTGTGATCAAAATGAATTCCTGATGGTGCACCAGTCGCTGCAGTGGCTGGACGGCCTCATGACCCTCAAGCTGAGTTTAGATGACTATTCCTATTGGTTACGGGCGAACCAGATCAGTATCTTAGCGTATACCTAAAAAACGATCCTCCCAGTTAGTCAACGGGACGATCGTTTCAATGAGTCGTAGATTGGGTGAGCAGGGCAGCCAAGCGCTGACCAATGGCAGTGATGCGGCCCCGCTGGAGGTCCGTTGCGGGAACCGTCAACACGTTGGGGTGTTTTCCGGGCGTACGACTGGCGTTCCAGATGCGGTCTTCGATGATGTAGATGTTCTGGGGCCGCAGGGTCTGGTTCCAATGGTGTTCAGCGGTGACTTGATGTGGGGCCAGGTGCAAGGTACTGGCCAGTTGGTGACAGAAATGATCGATCAGCGCCGCGTCAACGATGGCGTTGCCGGTCAGGGTAGGTTGGTACTTACCGCTACGAATATCGCCGACCACTTTGATTTCGGGCATTGCGGTTCCTCCATACTGTTATGATGCCTCATTTTAGCATAATTGGGGGACCCGCCGACCGAAACGCCCGGAGCTTAGCGAAAGTTTAAACTAATCGGCTAGCGCAGCAGCAGGTAGCCGACCAAGAGCTGAACCACCCCGGCGGTCACCAATCGGTAGGCCACCGTGACGTGGCGGTTGAGCTCCCAGTAGCCCCCGACCAGTAGAATGGCCACCCAGGTCTTCCAGGAAAACGGGAGCAGCAGGATGGCGAGGATCAGGATGCCGGAGGGAATCAGGGTCCAGCGCCAGTCCGGGGGCGTCGGCAGGTAGTAGGGGGCGAAAAAGGTCAGGTAGCTGGCCATGACGGGCACCAGCGTCGTCATGAACTGCAGCGCCAGGTAGTGGTTCCGCAAAAAGAACAGGATGACCGGGACGCCACACCCGGCCAGAAAGCTAAAGACCACCAGGCCATAGACGGATTGCAACCCTAGCTGCGGAATGCAGGCCAGGACCAAAAAGACACACAGCAAGACCGCAAATAGCTGTAACAGGTGGTCGTTGGGGGCCGCTAGCAGGCCCAAGGTGGCCGCCGCCACCACCAGGATGGGGCCGATGTGGGATTGAAAGTGGCGCCGCAGAATCAGAAAGTAGCCGGCGGCCAGAAGAATCCCGTACCCGCCGAGGGCCAGCTTGACGGACCAGTCCAGGGGCTGGCCCGTCGAAGCGGTCGAGCCGATGAGCCACCACAGCAGATTTTGACAAAAGGTAAAGAGAAACACTTGTTGCACGGTCCGGTTTTTAAAAAAGGCCGTTAAAGAGGTCATGGAATCGCTCCAGTCAACTTGAGATCGGTATTGGGTTATCCAATGCACGTTTAACCTTAATAATAGTAATTGTCGGCGGAGTGGTCAACGATTCTCGCAAGATAACCGGGAGTTTCTTTGTCAGTTTTCAAGATTTGTGTTAAGCTTTTTAAGTTATGAGTCAATTCCCGATAGGATTCACGCAGGCCGTGAAGCTGCCTTGTAACCGAACGGCGCCGAGATTATCGGTCAACTTGGCGCCCACCATATTTAGGGGGAATATCCATTGCAAGAAAGACATTTATTTACATCCGAATCCGTTTCTGAGGGCCACCCAGATAAGATTGCTGACCAGATCAGTGATGCCATTCTGGACGCCATGCTGGAACAGGATCCGGACTCCCGGGTCGCCTGTGAGACGTCGGTGACCACGGGATTGGTCCTGGTCTTTGGTGAAATCACGACCAAGGCCTACGTCGACATCCAAAAGGTTGTCCGGGAAACCATTAAGGAAATTGGCTACACGGACGCCAAGTTTGGGTTCGACGGCGACACCTGTGCCGTCTTAGTGGCCATTGACGAGCAGTCACCCGACATTGCCCAAGGGGTCGATGACTCCTTGGAACAACGGGAAGGCGACGGCGACCCACTCGATAAGATTGGGGCCGGTGACCAGGGACTGATGTTCGGCTACGCGGTCGACGAGACCCCCGAATACATGCCCCTGCCCATCACGTTGAGCCACGCGCTCATGCGGCGAATCGCCCGGTTGCGCAAGGATGGCACCATCAGCTACCTGCGGCCCGATGCAAAAGCTGAGGTCACCGTGGAATACGATGACCAGGACAAGCCGTTACGGGTGGACACCGTGGTCTTGAGTACCCAGCACGATCCCGACGTCACGTTGGACCAGATTCGGCAGGACGTCATCGACCAAGTGATCAAGGCCGTGATTCCAGCAGAGCTGTTGGATGACCAGACCAAGTACTTCATTAACCCGACCGGCCGGTTCGTCATCGGGGGTCCCCAAGGGGATGCCGGTTTGACGGGGCGGAAGATCATCGTGGATACTTACGGTGGGGCTGCTCGCCACGGTGGCGGGGCCTTCTCCGGGAAGGACGCGACCAAGGTCGACCGGTCTGCAAGCTACGCGGCACGGTACATCGCCAAGAACATCGTGGCGGCCAAGTTGGCGACCAAGTGTGAAGTCCAGATTGCCTACGCCATCGGGGTGGCGGAACCCGTTTCCGTTTCCATCGATACGTTTGGGACCGGGAAGGTGGCGGAGAGTCAGCTAGCCGCCGCGACCCGGAAAATCTTCGACTTACGGCCAGCCGGCATCATCAAGATGTTGGACCTGAAGCGGCCCATCTACAAGCAAACGGCGGCATACGGTCACTTTGGCCGGACCGACGTGGACTTGCCGTGGGAACACCTCGACAAGGTCGATGCGTTGAAGGCTGCACTGGCACAAGATTAAAGTATTTTCAGTTAACGGGCTCGGGGCGCTTGCTCCGGGTCCTTTTTTATTGAGCGTTGTGACCGCCATCTAATTAGGCAATAAACCGTTAGCGGGACCGAAAATTTTCCGGCTAGGACTTGAAATTTTGGCAGGCAGCCGGGATAATGGGTCTATTACAGTTTTAATAACTTGGGGAGCAGCGTAGGCTGCTCAAAAACGTTGTGTGGTTGGGCCGACGGTAGGAGGAAACAGAAACATGACAAAGCAACAAACAAACGTGCGGGTCGTCACGGGGGCCGTCTTCGTCGCGACCTTTATGTCGGCCATCGAGGGCACCATCGTCTCGACCGCCATGCCCACCATCGTTGGGGACCTGCACGGGGTGGCCCTGATGAACTGGGTCTTCTCCATCTTCTTACTGACCAACGCGTTGGCGACGCCCATTTACGGGAAACTCGCTGACACGGTGGGGCGGAAGTCGGTCTTTCTGGCCGGCCTGCTGATCTTCGTGGTCGGGTCGACCCTGTCCGGTCTGTCCAATAGCATGGGGACCCTGATCGCCTGGCGGGCGCTGCAGGGGATTGGGGCCGGCGCCATCATGCCGGTCTCCTTCACCATCCTGGCCGACATCTATCCGGTCGAACAGCGGGCCCGGGTCATGGGCTTAAACGGCTCGGCCTGGGGAATCGCGGCCGTGGTCGCTCCCTTACTGGGGGGCTTTATCGTCGACCAACTGAGCTGGCACTGGATCTTCTTCATTAACATCCCCATCGGCATCGTCACGATGGCGTTGATCTGGTTCTTTCTGAACGAGAATAGCGAGCGCAAGCACTTTACCATGGATTGGGGCGGCAGCCTCTGGTTGTCCGTGGGTCTGCTGGCGTTGATGCTGACCTTCCAGCTGCTGGGGGATGGCCAACTGGGCCTCGGCTGGGTCGTCGCCGGGCTGGTCGTGACGGTCCTGGCCTTCTGGGCGTTTATTCGTCAGGAACGCCGGTCCAGTGACCCGTTGATCCCGTTGGAACTCTTTAAGGACCGGACCTTCGTGGTGCAGAACCTGATCGCGGCCCTGGTCAGCGGGTTCATCATGGGCTTTGAAGTCTACCTGCCGACCTGGACGCAGGGACTGCTGGGCTTACAGGCCTCCCAGGCCGGGTTCGCCATCACGCCTAGCTCGTTGATGTGGATCGTGGGCTCCTTCATCGCCGGAAAACTGATGTTGCGGCGGTCACCATACCAGATTATCAATATCAGCCTGACGTTGATCCTGATCGGGGGTCTGACGATGGCGCTGCTTCCCGCAACGACGCCGTTTTGGTGCTTCTTCGTCATCGCGGCCATTTGCGGGACCGGCTTCGGGATCACCATCACCACCACGACCGTGACGGTGCAAAGCGCCGTGGCCGTCGATGAGGTGGGGGTCGCGACCTCCTTTAACACCTTATCCCGGACGTTGGGCCAGACCATCATGGTGTCATTGCTAGGAATCATCATGAACGTGGCCATGAGTCGCGGGGTCGCCAGCCATCACGGGACGTCCCTGGCGATGATGAACCAGTTGATCAACCCGCAGACCGCGAAGAACCTGTCGGCGGAGCTGCTACCGACGTTGCACGGCATCCTGTACAACGGCTTACACGCCATCTTCATCGCGAGTGCCTTGTTGATTGTGGTCTCGTATCTGGTCAACCGCTTCGACCGGCGGAGCACCCAGACGGTCACTGGAAATCAGGGATAATTTCTCCCGTTTTTAAAACAACTACGGTATAATGGAAACAATTAGACGCGAGTGGAGGCGAGAAAATGTTTGAAAGTGATCACGCACGGTACGCGAGCTACGGCACCGTGGCCGTTCTTCCCGGAGAAATGATCGATGCCGTTTGGGAGATTATCGACCACGACCTGCAGGGGCTGTTTCCGCTAGAGAACTTACTGACGTTTAAGCTCCACGACAATCAAGGCCAGACCACGTACGAGTACGTGCAGACCGACGATGACAAGGTCACGTTGCGCGCGGCGTTTGACACGCAATACGCCTATTCCGATAGCCTGCCGGAGACGGTCTTGGCTTACGACGACGGGGATAGTCAAATCATCCTGCTGCCGTCTGAGACGGCGGGCCGTTAATTGAGAAAGTTATGGGGGCCAGTTCCTGACCGGAACTGGCCTTTTTTTGCACAAAAAAACCGCTCTCGCGAGGAGAACGGTGATGGCGTTGCTTTAGGCGGTCGTCCGGATATCCTTCAACGCATCGTCGATTTGGCCCAAAACGATGTCGATGTTGCCGGGCGTCTCTAAGTCGTACTTTTGTAAGTCGATCTTGATCTTAGGACTTACATCGTAGTCGTCGTACCAGCCCTTGTAAGCCGTCCACATCTTCTTGTAGTAGGATTCCAGTTCCGGGTTGTTGTCGAATTGTTCGTAGTCCCGGCCACGCTTCTTGATCCGGTGAAGGATCGTGTCGAAGTCGGCGTCGGCGTAGACCAACAGGTCGGGTGCCTTTTTGGGCAGTTCGGTCAGTTCATTCATCATGTTGTCCAAGAGGTTTAAGTAGACCTCGAGTTCGGTATCCGTGATGTTGCCTTCCGCGTTGTTTTCCCGCGTGAAGAGGGCATCTTCATAGATGGAACGGTCCAAGACGTTGTTATCATCGGCCAACGCCTTCTTGATCATGCTAAACCGCTTGTTGAGAAAGTAAATCTGCAGCAAGAAGCCATATTGCTTTGGGTTCCGGTAGTAGAGTGGTAACACCGGGTTATCACCGACTGGTTCGAAAAATGCCTGTGTATTCAAGTGTGCCGCAATCTTGCCTGTAAGGGTCGTCTTACCGACCCCAATCATTCCTGCTGTAATAATCACCATGATAGCCCCTCTTTTATTAAAAATACAAGCTATAGTGTACCATAAAAAAGGGACCTACCACATCGTCTGGGCCGAAAATCTCCCGGCAATTTGGGGCCTTTGGCCATTGTTGTATAATGGAAGTGTTGGTAACACTGGATTAGGAGGCTAAAAGTTAGAATGAAAAAAGCAGTTGTTTTTTTTGATTTAGATGGGACGCTCTTCGATGACCAGAAACGGGTCTTACCCGCCAGCATCGCCGCCATTCACGAGATGCAAGCGCATGAGATCCTGCCCGTGATTGCGACCGGCCGCAATATCTTTGAGATTCAAGACGTGTTAGATGCCACGGGGATCGATGCGGTGGTCAGCGCGAACGGCAGCTACGTGCAGTATCAGGGGCAGCGGCTGTCCGCCGCGGTGATTGCGCCGGACCTGTTGACGCGGTTGACCGCCTTTGCCCGGGAACAGGGCGACCCGGTGGGGTACTTTAACAACCGGGGCTTTCGGTTGAGCCAAGCCACCCAGGACACCCGGGACAACTTTAAGTTGCTCCGGCTGCACGCCGTCGTTGATCCGGATTGGTACCGGACTCAGGACATCAACTTTTTGAACGTCTTTAACCGGGACAAGGAGGCCCGCTATAACCAGCAATTTGCCGGGCAGCTGAGCTTCGTTCGCAACAACCCCCGCGCGCTGGACACCATGGTGACCGGGGTGACCAAGCAGAGTGGGATTCAGACCTTCCTGCAGCGGGCCCACCTGACCGGCGTCAAAACCTACGCCTTCGGGGATGGCTTGAACGACCTGCAGATGTTCGACGAGGTCACCGTGCCCATCGCCATGGGCAACGGGGTGCCGCAGGCCAAGGCTCAGGCGGCCTACATCACGACCACCAACACCGCCGACGGCATCGTTCAGGGGTTGCGGCACTTCGGCTTGATTGCCTAGCGGATCAGCTCCGAGTCTAATCAAAAAAACTTTAAAGAACCAAAAAAGCCGGCAGGCAATCCTCAATTGAGAATTGTCTGCCGGTCTTTTATTAAGATGGCCGCATGCATATTGGTGAAATGAATGCCAACGGCAGCGAATCATAACTAGTCGAGGTGCTTGGCGATGTTGGCCAGGGTGACCGCAGACGTGTCGGCGAAGACCATGTCGGCGGCGCCTAATTCGGTGGCGTCCCCAATCCCCAGGGAGGTCTCACCGGCCCCGTTGATGGCTTGAACGCCGGCCGCGGCGTCTTCGAGGCCGATGCATTGAGCGGGATCTAAGTTCAGCAGTTCCGCACCCTTGGTGTAGATTTCAGGATCCGGCTTGCCGTGCTTCAGGCTAGCCGGGTCAACGATCTTCGGGAAGTAGTCGGTCAGTCCCAGCTTGCCTAAGACCCGTGGGGCGTTCTTGGAGGCGGAGGCCAGGGATAGTTGGTACCCCTTGGCCCGTAAATCGTCCAGGAAGGCCTTCATGCCGGGCAGGATGTTGGCGGGGGTCATCTTGTCGACCTCGGCTACATAGTTGGTGTTCTTTTGAGCGGCCAGCTCTTCCTTTTGGGCCTGGGTGTAGTCGTTTTCCTTGTGACCGGCCTTCAGAATCATTTCCAGGGAGTCCATCCGGCTAATGCCCTTGAGGCCGTCGCCCAGTTCCTTGGTCCAGGTCACGCCCAGTGAGTCGGCGAGTTGGTGCCAAGCCGTGCCGTGGAGAATCGAGGTATCGGTGATGACCCCGTCGAGATCGAATACAAAACCTTTAATATCAGCAAACTTTGTCATGCTTAAACACTCCTTATGGTAGTTAATAGGTTATTTTGACCGGTTGGTGCGCCTTGAGCGCGACCGGCTTGTCCAAAATTTGAAGGGTCGTGGCGTGGTCCGCCGTAACCTGAATCTGATGGTGCGTAAGGGTGAACGTGTACTGGATGCCCCGCACCGTCTGTTGGAAATGCAACGCCTGCCAGGCCTGTGGCAAGCGGGGCGTGACGGTGAGGGTCGGGGCCAAGACGTCGACCCCGCCGTAGACCCGCGTCGCCATCAGGGTCACGGCACCCATGACGCCCAGGTGAATCCCCTCGGCCGTGGTACCGCCCTGGATGTCGTAGTAGTCGGAGAACAGGGCCTGCGAGTAGAACCGCCAGGACTGATCCAGGTGACCGGCCAGGGCGGTCAACGCCGCGTAGACGATGCGCGACAGCGTCGACCCGTGGGTGGTCCGGTCCAGGTAGAACTGCAGGTTGCGGCTGAGGGCCTGGTCCGGTAGGTGATAGCCGAGATCGTGAATCAGGGTCATGACTTCGGGGATAGTTAGATTATAAAACGGCATCAGCGTATCCGCCTGCTTGGCGACTTGGTAAGCGTCAGGGGTCTTACCTTCAGCCTTCAAGATTCGGTCCATCCGCGAGATGTCGCCGTACTTCTTGTGGTAGGCCGTGAAGTCCAGGGTCGGCAACTTGAAGTAACCGTCGAACTGGCCGATGATCCCGTCGGCGTTGATGTCGAGCTTGAGGTGGTGCTGGACGGCGGTCATCCGCTTGAGCATCGCGGGGGTCACCGCCGTTTGGTGGTCGACGCGGGCCAAGACGTTGGCGGGCAGGTCTTGCCGAATCTGATGGATCTGGGCAAACAGCCAAGCCACCATCAGGTTGGTGTAGGCGTTGTTGCTGAGCCCGGGCTGATCGGCGTTCGGGTAGTTCTCGTGGAACTCGTCGGGACCCATGACGTGGTCGATGGTGGCATGACCATCGGCGTCATGGTGCGCCTTACTGAGCCAAAATTGGCCGATCTCCTGGAGCATCTCCAGGCCGTACCGTTCCATGAAGTCCTGGTCAGCGGTCAAACGCACGTACATGATGACGTTGTAGGCGATGGCGAGGGACACGTGGCGTTGCAACGATGAATAATCGGGGTCCCAGGTGTTGGTCAGGGGGTTCAGGTGCGTGACCTGTGACTGTTCGTCCCCCTTAGCCCCCGATTGCCACGGGTACATGGCCCCGGCGTACCCGGCCTGACGGGCATTTTCCTTGGCCGCCGGCAAACGGCGGTAACGGTACATCAGGAGTTGCCGGGCGAGTTGCGGGTCGTGCAGGGCAAAGACGGGCAGGTCGAACATCTCGTCCCAGAAGACGTGGCCCCGGTAGGCTTCCCCGTCGAGCCCCCGGGCGTTGATCGACGCATCGATTTTCCCCGAGGCGATGGCTTGTGTGGCGGTGAAGAGGTGGTACAGGTTGACCCGGGTCAGCTTTTGGGCCGTGATGTCCCCGGTGATCTGAATGTCGGCGTCGGCCCAGCGACGCTGCCAGTAGGCGGTGCTGCTGGCTAACGTGTCAGCGAAGCTGGCCCGTTGCAGGTCCGCGGTGGCGGTGGCCAGTAGCGGCGTATCGGTTTCCCGGTCGGTAAAGAGGACGCCATTTTTCTCGAAGGTCACGGGCTGCTGCGGTGTGACCGCAACGGTGCGCATCTGGCGAACCTGCTGTTGGGCCTGGGCATCGTTACCGGCTGGGACCCGCATGGCCTTCCCCGGGCCGGTCAGTCGTGATCCCAGGACGAAGTGGACCTGAGAAGTCTTGGTCTGGCCCTCTAAGTAGATGCAGTCGTCCCGTTGACTCAGGCCGGTCACCTGAACGTGGTGCTGGTCGAAGGCGGCGTAGCGGTCAACGTTGGCGTTGATCACCGTGCCGTCGATGGCCGAATAAATCTGCAGACTCCCCGCGAAGTTGAGCGGGGTGACCTGATACTGGATGGTGAAGCGGTGCCAGTCTTTGAAGTTCGCGAGCTTCTTGGTCGTGACCTGCAGGGCGTGGCCGGTGGGCAGCTGAACCAAGAGGGTCGTGGTCAACGTCCCGGTGTGCAGGTCCAGACTCCGGTAGATGTCCTGGATGTTGCTGGCCTTGATCTGAAACGGCGTCTGATGGTCCACCCCGAAGGTCAGGGCCTGCGCGTTGGGCAGGTTGACCAGGTCTTCGTTGGTGACGTCGCGACCGTTCAGGTTCGTGGTCAGTTGGTCATACAAGCCGGCGGTGTAGAGACCCGGATAGTTGTCCTGGTCGGCATGGGCTTCCGGGTAACTGCCCCGGAGTCCCAAGAAACCGTTGCCAACTGTGAGCATGGCCTCTTGTCCGTAATTCCGCTTGCCCCGGTATTGGCCGTAGTAGTCCAGGTGCCAGGTCAGGTAGTCGCGTTTAGCGGCCAGGGCCGCCGTCAGCCCCTGCTGATCGACCGCGGGTTGACTAACGACGGGGATGTTCAGCATGTTGGTGATGGCCAACCCAATATCGATGCGTTGATGGTTGATCCCCACCACCGTATCGGAGAAGGGGTAGCTGAGGGCGTTGTCCACGATGGCCGCGTCGACGTCCAGACCAACCAGTTTGACCCGCAGATTCTCGAGGTTCTCCCCGATGGTCTGATCCGCGTTGTAGGCGATGATGAATTGACGCTGCGGGGTGGTGTGCGCCGTGGGGGCGTAGCTAACGCGTAACGAATCGTCCAAAACATGAAGCGTGATAATTTTCAAAGAATGGCTTCCTTTCGTGAGATTTTGATGAATCCTTCATCTCTACCTTAGGCGCCCCGCTGAAAAATGACAATTAATTCCCCTTAATTTTAGCAAAAATCACAGCGCTGTCAATGCCTATTTGTCGGTATTGCAATCGGTTGCAATTTTAACGGATGTTTGCTACTGAAAATTATCAAATCGATGAGGGGGGTCTAAAAAAGATGGGCTAAAAGGCGGTTAGCCATGGTGAAAGCTAGGCAATTGTATAATGGCTCATACCATGGACTCAAGTGGGCCTCATCAGGCTGATACCTTATCAATTAAGAGTTGTCACATGTTGATATTTCCGATTTGAATCACCGAGAGGGACTATTTTGGATACACTCAATTTAGCCGTGAGGGCGGTCCTGAAGGGGCTCAGTGGTGTCGTTTGGGTTATTCGGGGTCCTTTCCCGGATTACCCAAAGGCCGAGCTTGAAGACCTGGCACTTTCAGGGCTTCAAGTCGTGCCCACCACGTTCCAGCCCCTTCAGGGCCAACCGGTAAGGCGGATAATTGCCGCAATCTAAACATAAGAAAAGCCCGAGACAACCGTCCCGGACTTCGGTAGCTACGTTAAGTTTTGAGAATTAGTTAGTTGACCACGTGCAGCGGTTCTTCACCCTGAGCCATCCGGACCGTGTTCTTGGCGACGATTTCGGCCATAGCGTCCCGGGCTTCCACGGTGGCGTTCCCCACGTGGGGCGTCAAGATGACGTTATCGAGTTGCTTGAACCCATCGTCAACGTTGGGTTCGGCCTCATAGACGTCCAGCGCTGCGCCGGCCAATTCGTGGTCGTGCAGGGCGGTCAGCAGGGCAGCCTCATCGATGACCGGCCCACGGGCGGCGTTGATCAGGCAGGCGGAATTCTTCATCTGCTTGAACTGCGGCGCGCCAATCAGGTGATGCGTCTCGGGTGTCAGGGGTGCGTGAATCGTGAGAATGTCACTTTGGGCCAGTAATTCGTCCAGGGTGACGAAGGTCGCGTTGAGTTGTCCCTCGGTAGCGGCGTCTAAGGGGTGCCGCTGGGTGTAGATGATGTGCATGTCAAAAGCGGCCATCCGCTTGGCGACGGCCTGGCCAATTTGGCCCATCCCGAGGATCCCGAGGGTCTTGCCGGCTAGTTCGTGCCCCAGGAAGAAGAGGGGTGCCCAACCGGCGAAGCCCTTGGTCCGCATGAGCTTATCGCCCTCGACGATGCGGTGGGCTAAGGAGATGATCAGTCCGGTCGTGACCTCGGCCGTGGAGACCGTGGAGACCTTCGGCGTATTGGTGACCGGGATGTCGTGCTTGCGGGCGTACGCCACGTCGATGTTGTTAAAGCCCGCCCCGTAGTTCGCAATCAGTTTTAACTGGGGATCGGCGTCGATCACGTCTTGATCCACCTGGGTGGACAAGGGGGTGATCAGGTAGTCCTTACCAACGATGCGTTTGAGCAACTCATCCTTGGTGATCAGGGCGTCACCGGTATAACTCTCGACGTCGAGGCCAGCTTGTTGAAGAATATCCATTGCCGCTTGGGGAATCGCGGCGGTTACGAGAACACTTGCCATAAATGTCACTCCTTCAAAAGATTTCGAATACCAATCACCTCTATTGTAATCGTTTTCAGAAAAGATTTCACCCTTAGCCGTGGGTTTTCTGGGGAGATATGGTAAGATTTGTAGCAAAGCCCTTGGAAGGAGCAAAAACGATGAAATTATTGGTCATCCTATTGACGATGGTGGTGCCGGCCCTGATCGTCGGCGGCACGCTTTGGGCCATCATTGGCTGGTCGCTGAGCGGCTGGCTGATGGCGGTGGTCGCCTTTGGGGGGCTCTTGGTGGGGACCCTGATGAGTTTTATCCTATACTGGTTCCTGTGGCGGCGACCGATGGTGGACGACGATGATGATTCAGAGCATTAAAAAAAGCCATTACGATAAATCGCAATGGCCAAAGAGTAAGGTTACAACATAATTGGGGGATTATGCTGTAAAAATTTCATCTACTTTGGGGGAGTAAAATGAAATCTGTCTGTTGAATGAGGACAGAATCCTCACGAATCAGCTTGAAAGTTGGTTCAAACTCATCCGCAACCTTATAGTAACGCAATAATATAAAAAAATCTATAATTAGGGAAAGATTTTCTAACGTTTTTTGATGAAGGGATCGATTAGGAATGGAACGTGGGATAAAGCCCGCGGCTAACCAAAATTGGCTGTGGGTCATTTTGTTGGTTATCTTGGCAAACCTGGTGCAGCTGCCCCTCTTGCAGCTGAGCCGGGGAAGTGTGGGCCACCGGGTCCTCTGGGGGGCCATTTACCTGGGGGGCTTCGCCGTGGCCGTGGCCATCGCCGCCTGGCGCTACCGCAGTCTGTGGCGGGAGGCCTTTCACTGGCAGCGCCTGACGCGGCGGGACTGGCGGTTGATGGTCGGCGGGTACCTGTTGATGCTGGTGGCCGAACAGGTGCTCAGCCTGCTCAACTACTACGTGTCGCACCAGACCAGTACCGCTAACAACCAGGCAATCAGTCGACTCTTGGGCCAGAGTCCCTGGACCATGGTACTGATGAGTCTGACGGCCATCTGTGCGTCGCCGTTTCTGGAGGAGTTCACCTTTCGGGGGCTCCTGATGGACGGCTGCTTCGGGCCCCAGGCCTTTTGGGTGCCAATCGTGGTCAGCGGCATCGCCTTTTCCCTGGTCCACGCCAGCACGACGCTGATCAGCGCCCTGATCTACGCGGTCATGGGGGGCGTCTTCGCCTACGTGTACCGCAAGACGGGCAAGATTCAAGCCACCATTATTCTCCACGCGTTCAATAACCTGATCGCGATGGGGATGATGTGGGTGACCCTGTTATCGTAAAAAAACTAGCCAACTCATCGCAAGATGGGCTTGGCTAGTTTTTAATTTTGAGCGTTCACTTTTTTCTCGATGGCCCGCTGTTCACTCACGTGGTCGAGTTGGCTCTTCACGGTGATCAGGTCGGTCATCAGCGTTTGGATTTCTTGGTCGGACATGCCCAACAGACTTTGGCATTGGCCGATTCGCTGGTAGACCTCGTCGCGCTTGGTGGTCGCCATGGCGGTCAGGTGAATCAGAACCTGCCGTTCATCGGTCCGACTGCGAACCCGGGTGACCCAGCCTTGCTTTTCGAGCCGCTTCAGAAGGGGCGTCAGGGTCCCACTATCCAGCTCTAAGCGGTCACCGAGCTGGTGGACGGTCAACGGGGCATCTTCCCACAGCGCCAGAAGGGCAATGTATTGTGGATAGGTTAAGCCAAAGGGTGCCAAGGCACTTTGGTAAAAATGATTGAACTTTTTGCTGGCAGAGTAAATTGAGAAACAGAGTTGTTCATCCAACAAAACTGGTGGAATTTCAGTCATGCCTGCAGCCTCCTTTAATTCGATTTCAATAGTATTGTATACAATTAAATTGTCATTAGCAAGCAAAAAAACCTGATCAGCGGGTCAAACGGGCCTGCACAAATCAAGCTAAGCGTAACAACATCTTAATTATATAGCAAGCCTATCGGTAAGTTCAATCATTATTTGTAAAATAACTGGTTAGCCTGCCGGACGGTCAAACGGAATAAGTACGGGGCTGACCGTGCTTTTTTCACAATGACGGGTGCTCGCAGCCGGAATAGCCGGGCGGTTTGTGCGGTGAATTGCTCAACTATCGACTGATTAATCCCCGTGATGATTATTTTTTCGGTTCCCGTGATGAGCAGCGCCTGCCAGCCCCGGTGGACGCGGGGATGAGCAAGCTTAGCCGTTTACTGCTGGAACGGCTTAATGGCCCCGGCCATTAATAAGCTGAGTCGTTAAACGACTATCTGAAGGGGCTTGCCGCCGAAGAGGCGTTAGAGAAACCATTAAGATGCTTGACCTTTATGTGTAAAAGCATACAATGTAGATGATGACGAGGTGGCTTTAGCCTCGTTGACGAGACGACCGCGGGATACGGTCAGTGATCGCAACAATCAAGGTGGCTAGAACAAGTGACGCGACCAGTGCGTGCGGGACCAGTGTGGGGGCTGGTCCCTTTTTGAGTTGCAAATTTGACGGGCACCGGTATACTGAAACCACATAAGAGGGGGAATTCGATGAGTCGTTGGGTACCATTTGGGTTGGTCAGTTGCCTGTGGCTGTGGTTGGTCGTGAAGAACTGGCGCCAGCAGCACTACCGGCGGAGCCTGTGGTGGCTGGGGTGTTGGGGCTTGAGTGCGCTCACCTGGACGCCCCTGGCCTTTTCGTTTGGGGGCAGTCACGTGGCGCGGATCACGACCAGCTGGTGGTCCGGCGGGGTGTGGGTCCTGACGCCGTTGGAGCCGGCCAGCATCGATGCGTCCTTCTGGTTGAACGTGGTGATGACCGTGCCCCAGGGGATGTTGCTGGCCCTGAATTGGCCCCGGTTGCGGTGGCCGCAGTGGCTGCTGGCGGGACTGGCAACGGGTCTGTCCTTGGAGGGCGGTCAGGCGATTGGCAACGCCCTGGTCAGCCTGGGCCGGTGGGTCGACATCAACGACGTGCTGACCAACTGGCTGGGCGTTTTCTTGGGCGCCATCTTGATGACGGTCCTGGCGAAGCATTGGCCGGTGAAAATCGATTGACAAGCATTTTCGAATCCGGCACTATAGAAGCAACAACCTTTGTTGGAGGGATGAACGATGTTTATGACAACCGGGGGCTTTAACCGGTCCCATTCGATTCAGGGGATTATCACGGCCACGGCGCACGACATGCTGACGTCGGAAAAGCCGGATGAATTTGAGCGTTTCGAGCCGTTGTTTTCTGATGTGAAGCAGCAATTGATGCAGCAGGCCCAGGAGCAGGGGGCGGATGGGTTGATCGAAGTCCGGTTTAATACCGAGGTCGTTCAGATAAATGTGGCCCCGAAATTCCTGGTAGTTCACGGTTACGGCACGGCCATTAAATTTTTATCGCAAAAAAATTCAAATTAGGGGTTCCCTTTTTCGGCTGGATAGTGTAAGATATTATTTGTTGTTAAGAAACGCCCCGGTGGCGGAACTGGCAGACGCGCAGCGTTCAGGTCGCTGTTTGGGTAACCAAGTACAGGTTCGAATCCTGCCCGGGGCATCAGTTAACAATTCGGAAGCATCACGTTGAGCAATCAGCGTGATGCTTTTTTATGCACTTTTTTGGATGATTTTTCATTTAGGGGCATCGCTTAGCGAACGGCCGTCATCCCAGCAAAAAACGCCGCGACCCGCTGAAGGGTGCGACGTTGACAAGTTAGTTGGCGGCGTGCCGCCGTTTTTTGTACAGGTACACGGGAATCCCCAGGGCCACGATCACCAGCGATAATAGGACGCCGCTGATGTCGGAGCCAATCTCACTGACGATGACGAACAGGGCCCCCAGAATGGCGATCAGGGGGGTCACCGGGAAGCCCGGCGTGGAGAACGGCCGGACTTCCCCCGCGTGGCGCTTCCGCAGGAGGAAGACGCCGACGAAGGTCGCCACGTAGAAGCAGTAGACCGTGAAGATGCAGAGGTCCGACAGGCGGTCCGGGTTAAAGAACAGGATCATGATGCTGGCGTAGACGATGATGGCCGACGTCGCTACCATGGGCTCGTGGGACTTGTGGTGCAGGTAGCTGAGCGCCTTGGAGAAGGGCAGCTGATCCTGGTCCGCCATGGCGTAGACGATGCGGGGGAAGGTCATGATCTTCCCATTTAGGCAGCCGACCATGGAGACGATGATCCCGATGTTTAACAAACGGCCCCCGATGGTCCCGAAGGCCGAGTTGGCGAAGTAGACCGTGGTCTGTTGACCCAACGCGTGGATCTTTTCGGCCGGGATGAAGTGTAAAATTCCGTAGCTGACCAGGGTGTAGGCAATCAGGACCAGCGAGATGCCCAGGATGATGGCTTGGGGGAGCAGCTTTTGCGGATTCTTGATCTCACCGCCCAGGTTGGCCACTAGGATCCAGCCGTCGTAGGCGAACAGGGTGGCCAGGACGGCGACCCCGAAGTTGCCCGTAGTGTGGCTGACGGTCTGCAGGCTTTGGCCGAAGGCGTCCTGGTTCCCGTAGAACAGGCCAAAGATGATGATGGCCGCGATCGGCAGGAGTTTTCCCAGGGTCGTCACGATTTGAAAAATGGCGCCGTAGCGGTTCTCAAACATGTTGAGCGCGCCAATCAAGACGATGACCAGGATGGCGAGGGGCGCCTGCCACCCACTGTCGAGGTGGAAGAAGCCGACCAGCAGGATGCCCAGGTAGGCCGCAATCGAGGCAATGATGGCCGGGCCGTACACGGCGATTTGCATCCAACCGGAGAGAAAGCCCCAGAACTTACCGTAGATTTCCTCCATATAAACGTAGAGGCCACCGGTGTGGGGCATCTGGGCGCCGACTTCGGCGATGGTCAGGCCGGCCGTCAGGGTAATTAATCCCCCGAGTAGCCAGGCCAGAAGGGCACCGCCGGTCGAGCCGGCGCTGTCTAAGACGGACGATTGTTTGAAGAAGATTCCCGAACCGATGACGGTCCCCACGACCAGGGCGAGGGCCGACCAGAACCCCAGGGAACGGTTCAGGGTGGTGGTTGCTTGATTTTCGGGCATATCTGATAACCTCACTTTCAGTACCCGCAAACGCGCGGGCGGGTTGCTAAAGAACGAACAAATCCACTGATTAGAACCAGCCCGTTCGATAATGTTAGGAACTAGTATACCAAGTCGCGGAGAAGGCGTAAATCGTTTCTTGCGGGAAATCGCGGTCACCATGCCGGGAAAGCACGAGCTGAAAATGATTCATGGTGTCATGTCTTGCGTTCATAGCTGGTTCGCGTGAGAATTAAGGGGTGAATCAGCGGAAAGGGGATCTAACAATGTCACAACCACAGCCGCAGCTCCCACGATTTATCAAGGTGCGGGGCGCGCGGGTCAATAATTTAAAGAATCTCGACGTCGACATTCCGTTACACCGCTACGTCGCCATCACGGGACGCAGCGGGTCGGGAAAGTCGTCGTTGGCCATGGGCGTGCTTTACGCTGAGGGGGCCCGGCGCTACCTCAACGCGCTGTCGACCTTTACCCGACGGCGAATCAACCAGGTCGGCAAGGCGGCGGTCGATTCCGTCGACTACCTGCCCTCGGCACTGGCCTTAAAGCAACGGCCGTCGGTGCCCGGCGTCCGGTCGACGGTGGGGACCATGTCCGAAAGCCTCAACATCTTGCGGCTGGTCTTCTCCCGGTTAGGCGCCCCGGTCTGTCCCAACGGGCACCGGTTGGCCCCGACCCTGGACATCGCAAGCAACATGGGGCGGGTGACCTGCCCGACCTGTGGCGTGACCTTCACGGCACCCGGGGCGGAGGACTTCGCCTTTAACGCCGGTGGGGCCTGCCCAACCTGTGGCGGCCTGGGAGAGGTCCGACAGTTGGACGCCAGTCTATTGATCGCCGACGAGACCCAGACGTTGCGCGAGGGGGCTGTGGCCTCCTGGCACCTTCCTGGACGGAACTTCATGCCCATCGTGGCGGATGGCATCGGCATCCCCATCGACGTGCCCTACAAAGACCTCAGCCCGGAAATGAAGGAGCAGGTCCTGCACGGCAAGAAGCGGCACGTGGCCATCAACATCCCCAGCAGCAAGGGGAAGATCTTCCACATGGACAACGCGGTCTACGAGAACGCTTTTGCGGCGGTCGAGGACAGCATGGCCACGACGAAAAACGAGCGGACCCTGGCAAAACTGAACAAGTTCTACACGTTCTCGACCTGTCCGACCTGTCACGGGACCCGGCTGAAGCCGGCCCTCCTCCAACAAACGATCAATGGTCAAAACATTGCCGAGCTTTGCGAGTTGCCGCTCACCGACCTGCGGGCCTTCGCCGACACCATCGTGGCCGGCTTACCGGCCGAGATGCACGAGATGGGGACCAACCTGGTCGGGGAGTTGCAGGAGAGCCTGCAACCGATGTTCGACCTGGGGCTCGACTACCTGACGTTGAGCCGGCCCGGCGCGACGCTGTCGACCGGGGAACTCCAACGGATTCAGCTGGGACGGACGCTGCGGAGCGCGACGACCGGCGTCCTGTACGTCCTCGATGAACCCTCGGTCGGCCTGCATCCGGCCAACGTGACCGGATTGATCAAGACCTTCCGTGCACTGGTGCGCCAGGGCAATTCGGTGGTCGTGGTCGACCACGACCCGCGGATCATCGCCGCGGCCGACGACGTCTTAGAGATTGGTCCGGGCGCCGGGAAGAATGGCGGCACGGTGGTTGATCACGGACCGGTCGACGCGATTGCCCAGAGTCCCCGGTCGCTGATCGCCCCGTTTCTGAACGGGACCGCGACCTTACGGGAACGGCCACGGGTGCCCGACGACCAGCTATTTGACCACGGGACCCTGCAGCTGGCGGTCCACCACCGCTTCAACATCGACGACGTGCACGTCAAGCTGCCGAAGAATCGGTTGACCACGGTCACCGGGATGAGCGGTGCCGGCAAGACCACCTTGATTCTCGACAGCCTGATCCCGGCCATTGAGGCCGACGTGGCGCACCGGCCGTTGCCGGCCCACGTCAAGCAGCTGGACCGGCAGAAGATCCGGCACGTGGTCACGGTCGACTCGGTACCCGTGGGCAAGAACGTTCGCTCGACGGTCGCCACCTACACCGACATCCTGAACCACCTGCGCAAGCTCTTCGCCGCCACGCCGTTGGCCCAGGAAAAGGGCTACACGACCAGTCGCTTCTCCTATAACGTGACGGCCGGGGCCTGCCCGGTCTGCGGCGGGACGGGGCAGATCTCGCTGGACGTGCAGTATCTGCCCGACATCACCGAGGAGTGTCCGCAGTGTCACGGCCAGCGGTATAACCGCGAGACGTTAGCCGTGAAGTGGCACGGGTACAGCATCGCTGACGTTCTGGCTTTATCCGTGGACGAGGCGCTACCGGTCTTTCAGGACCAAGCCGCCATCGAGCGCATCTTACGCACGCTGCACGACATGGGGCTGGGGTACCTGCTGTTGGGCGAGAGCACGCCGGCCTTATCCGGTGGGGAGGCTCAGCGATTGAAGCTGGTCTCGCGGCTGGGTAAGCGGCAAACCGGCACACTGTTTGTCTTCGATGAACCGACCGTGGGCTTGCACCCGCTGGACATCCAGCAACTGATCAAGGTTTTTGACCAATTGCTCCAGCAGGGGGCCACGGTGCTGGCCATCGAGCACGACATGGAGCTGGTGGCCAACGCCGACTACGTGCTCGACATGGGGCCCGGGGGTGGCCGCAACGGGGGCCAACTGGTCGCCAGCGGCACCCCGCAGGCCGTCAGTGAGAACCCCGCCAGCATCACCGGTCATTACCTGAAGCAGGAGATGACCCATTTTCAGGCCAAGCAGTCAGACTAAAAAAACCATTAAAAAATGCGTTCCACCCAGGCGGTGGGACGCATTTGCTTTCTCTTATAACTTTTTCGAAACCGTGTAAGGCTTCGCGGGCTTGAACTTGGACTGGCCGTTATCAAGCTGTTGCTCCGCTAAGAAGATATCGAAGGAAGGCTCCCCTTTATCACTCTTGACGACCAACACGTGACCGGAATCCGTATGACGTTCTTGGTAGATCTGCGCCGTCTGAACGGCCTCGTGATAATCGTGGAAGTTACCAATTGAATCGCCAGGATTAAATAATACAACTTCATCCATCACAATCATTCCTTTCGGGGCTAGCTGCTTGGTCCCATTATACCGCATTTTCAACTTTCTGAAAACGGTCTCACCTACAAATTGGCATCCATCTTGAACGACAGGGCCGACAGCTCGGCGTTGGCCTGGACCAGCTTGCCGATCTGGGCCTGGGTGCTGTCCGTGAAGGCCTGGGCGGTGGCGGCGTTGAAGGTCCCCAGTTCCTGAGCGGTCGGGTGGTCCAGTGCATCGCCGGTCGCGACGCGCTGAAAGGCCTGACTCTGGGTGGCCTTCAAAAAGTCGTCGATGAGCCCGCGGTTTGCGTGGTAGTGATCCTCGCTGAGGACCTCCAGCAATTTGGCTTGCCAGTACGGGTTCGTCGCGCTGTAGCTGGCGTTGTCCTCGGCATAGCTGGCGGCTAGTTGGTCGCCGGCCGCGTAGAACGGCACGTAGGGGTTAAAGGCGGGGTTGCCGAAGGCTTGCCAGATGACACCAGCCCGGGTGACGTCGACGTTGCGCCGGAATTGTAAGATGTGGCTGTTCTCGGTGCGCGCCAAGCCAATGGCCCGGAACTTGTGCTGGTCGGCGGAATCGCCGCTGCCAATCGGGTCAAAGGGGGTCTCCTGGTAGTGGGAGCCTAACACGGCGGCCACGTCATCGAGACCGATCTTGTGTTCCGCGTGCCGGATGAACGGCAGTTCCATGCTGGTCGGTTCTTCGAAGGCGCTTGGTGTCAGGAGCTTGTGGCCGTACCAGACCCGCGGGGTATTGTAGTGGGCGTCTTGAATCGAGTGGGTCCCGAAGATGTGGCGGGAATTGAAACGGCCGCCGTCCGGATTCAACCGGTGGGCCTGGACGAACTGGCGAATATCGGGTGAGGTCAAGAAGTCGGGACTGTCGAAGTCGACGTCCTCGATGGCTAGTTGGTTGGCCACGACCGCGTAAGCGTCGTCGGGGATGCGCTGGGCGACCCAGTGGTGACCACTGACGATTTCCATGTACCACACCTCATCGGGATCGCTGAAGAGCACCCCGTTACTTTCGGCGGCACCGGCTGTGCTGACCAGCTGGCCCAGGCGTTTGATGCCGGCTTGGGCCGAGTCCACGTAAGGCAAGACCACCGTTAACATGGCGTCTTCGGCGATGCCGTTGGCGACCAGGGGATCGACCCCGAGGACCCGGCTGTTAGTGTACGCGCTTTCAGTTGCGCTCATGGCAACGCGATGGGCGTTGATCCCGCTCTCGCCGTAATCCCCAGCGCTGGGGTCGTTGTCGGGCACCGCGGAGTACTGAACGGCGTGTTCCGGCAATGGGGTCGTGAACTGGTTTCCCTTGGAGACGAAGGGGTTCTCGCGGACCTCATCGGCGGGGTGCATCACGGCTTTTTTCGGCCAGATGGCGACCCCGTTATCCTCGTTACGGGCGATCAGCGTGCTGCCGTCGAGGGTGGCGAGCTTTCCGGCCAGAAACGACGTGCAGGCTTGATGTGGTTGATGATTCATGAAATCTCCTCCTAACACACAATAAATTCGAAAACCACCTTAAATATACCATAGTTGTGCGGTCGATTGGCGATTCCGGGGTGAATGGCCCCGGCGGCGTTACCGGCCGTCACCGAACGATCCGGGGACGCCGTAAGCGTCTTTTACCAACCCGACCGGATAATTTGCTAAAATGAATCTATATGGAAAGAAGGGGTCAACATGGGAGAACCAGTTGCGGCGCACCACCATTCCCTGGCGCGGGAATTGGAATGTGTGTCTCAAGTGCCGATTTTTCAAGAATTAGCGACGGATCAACGCACGTCGATCGCCAAGGTCACCCGGCCGATTCACGCCGAAAAGGGCGGCCTCATTTACCGTCCCGAAGAGGTCTCGCAGACCCTGTACATCGTGAATACGGGCCAGGTCCGGTTGTACCATCTGGGGGATGACGGCAGGGAACGGGTCTTGCGGGTCCTGAATCCGGGGGACTTCATTGGCGAGATCGCCCTGTTCACCGACGAAATCCACCAGGACTACGCGGAGGCGACCAAGACCACCGAGCTGTGTACCATTTCCCGGACGGCGCTGACGGCACTGCTGGACCGCCTGCCACCGTTGGCCCTGTCGCTGCTCAGCGCCCTCGCCGTGCGGTTACGGACGGCCGAGCGCCAGGCGACGCTGCTGGCGATTCCGGACGCCCTGCCGCGGCTGGCGGGGTACCTGCTGACGCTGACCGACCAGCGGGTGGGGACCTACACCTTGCCGATGAGCAAGCAGGACCTGGCCGCGTACCTGGGGATGACCCCGGAATCGTTGAGTCGCAAGCTGAAGCAGCTGGCGACGCAGGGCATCATCGAGACGGTCGGGCGCCGACAGATCAAGCTACTGGACGTCGCGGCCCTGCAAGCGGTCGCCCCCCAGTGACCCATTTTTAGCTATCGGGTTAAGAATCCTTAATAATATGGTATTCCCAAAATAAATTTGCTAAAATGATGGGTGTTGTGTTTTGTGGTTTTTCAGCTGATAATAATGAAACGACCAAAGAGAGAATAAAATTCAAAGGGGATACGCACATGTGTGGATTCGTTGGTTATGTGAACCAAAAGGATGTTCCCGCTCATACCATCAACGATATGGCGGATCGCATCAAGCACCGGGGGCCCGATGACGAGGCTTACTTTAGCGATGACCAAGCCGTCATGGGTTTCCGTCGGTTATCCATCATTGACCTGGCTCACGGGAAGCAACCGATGTACAACCGGGACCAGACGAAGGTCTTGACCTTTAATGGTGAAATCTATAACTACCAAGAAATTCGGGCCGACTTACAGAAGTTAGGGTACGAATTCAAGACGGACGTGGACTCCGAAGTCCTGATTCACGGGTACGATGCTTGGGGCCCCAAGCTGTTAGACCGGTTACGGGGGATGTACGCCTTCGTGATCTATGACAAGGTCAAGAACGAGGTCTTTGGTGCCCGGGACCACTTCGGCATCAAACCGTTGTACTACTACGACGACGGCGACACGTTCCTGTGGGGCTCTGAAATCAAGGCCTTCTTGGAACACCCGAACTTTAAAAAGGAATTCAACGAAGAACTCTTACCGATTCACCTGAGTTTTGAATTTATCCCGTCACGGGACACCATGTTTAAGCACGTCTACAAGGTCTTACCAGGGCAGTACTTCCTGCACCGCAACGGCAAGACCGAGACGCACCGGTACTTCAAGTTCAACTACGACCATATCGACAACAGCCAAACGGTCGAAGAGGATGCCCAGAAGATCCGCGGCATCGTCGACGAATCCGTCAAGGCCCACATGATTGCCGACGTGGAAGTTGGGAGTTTCTTGTCCAGTGGGATCGATTCTTCCTACGTGTTGAACGAGGCCTCGAAGTTGAAGCCAATCCAATCCTTCTCCTTAGGGTTCAAGAATTCCAAGTACAGTGAATTGAGTTGGTCCACGGAATTCGCCAAGGAGATCAAGCAAAAGAACACGCCGCTCTACATGACCGGGGACGATTATTTCGATATTCTGCCAACCATCATGTACTACATGGACGAACCGCTCTCCAACCCTTCGGCGATGCAACTGTACTACCTGTCCAAGGGGACGCGCCAGAGCGTGAAGGTGGCCTTGTCCGGTGAAGGGGCCGACGAATTCTTCGGGGGCTACAACACCTACCTGGAAGCCATTCCGTTCGAGCGCTACCAGAAGTACGTGCCAAAGCCGATTCGGAAGGGCCTGGGCGCCATCGCCGAACACCTGCCACGGTTCCACGGTCGGCGGTTCTTGGTCCGGGGCGCTGAGCCATTAAGCGAGCGTTACTACCGGGTCAACTACGTCTTTGACTACTACGACCGAAACAAGATCCTGAAGCACCCTGAATTGAACCAGGATGCGGGGGCGTACACCCAACACCTCTTCGATGACGTGAAGGGCTTGGATGAGATGACGCAGATGCAGTACTTCGATATCAACACCTGGTTACCGTACGATATCCTCCACAAGGCTGACCGCATGAGTATGGCCAACTCGCTGGAAGTTCGGACACCGCTGGTCGATAAGGAAGTCGCTAAGTTTGCGGCCACCATGCCGGTCAAGACGCGGATCCACGCCGACGAGACCAAGGTCTCCCTGCGGACCGCGGCCGAAGCCGAACTGCCAGAACGGGTCGCGAAGAAGGAAAAGATGGGCTTCCCATCCCCAATCGCGACCTGGATTAAGGAAGAGCCTTACAAGTCCCGGATCATTGAAGCCTTCAATTCCGACGTGGCTAAGAAGTTCTTCAACACCGACGCCTTGATGGAAATCTTACACGAACACATCAACGGTAAGTCCAGCATGCAAAAGATCTTTACCATTTACACCTTCATCCTCTGGTACGAAGTCTACTTCCCAGAAGATACGACGGCGAAGACGGTGGACCTGGTGCACCGGACGCAAATTTAACCAGCCTCTCGGCGAAAAGTTTTTCGTCGGCGAGTACCGTCAAGGTTGTTAGTGGATTCGTTCGCTAACAACCTTGATTTGTTTCTTAGGAAAAAGTGTTTTTTGAGCAGAACTATCGATTCTCTTAAAGAGTTGTGGTAGTTTCAAAGAAGAAGCACCAATGAGTGTGACATTAATCGATTAACCAGGGGTGACATAGCAGCCACTCAAGTAGTTGTGAAGGGACTTTATTTAGTTATGGAAACCAAGAACGGCGTCAAATTTACCCCAGTCTTATTGGGGAGCGACTTTAACGTTTACGGGATGGCCCGGTCGTTTTATGACCTGTACCACGAACCCGTGCAGGCCTTTGCCAGCATTCAATTGGCACCGACCCGCTACACCAAGGTGGTCAACCTGGAATTGATTCCGGGCTTTGACGAAGACCCCGTCTGGATCGAGACCATGCGGAAACTCAAGGAACGTTACGCGGACCATCCCGAACCCGTCATCCTGATCGGGTGTGGGGATGGCTACGCCGAACTGATCAGTAAGCATAAGGCGGAACTCGAGGACGTCTTCATCTGCCCGTACATCGATTACGACAAATTACGGCAACTGAACAACAAGGAAAACTTCTACAAGGTCTGCGATCAGTACGGCTTACCGTACCCGCACACCCGGATCATCACCAAGGAAGAGGCCACCAGCGGCGAGCCGATTCAGCAGCCGTTCGGCTACCCGGTCGCGCTAAAGCCGGCCAACAGTGTCGAATGGTTGGACGTGCACTTCGAGGGCCGCAAGAAGGCCTTTCGAATCCAGTCGGAGGCGGAGTTCACGGACATCGTGGCCAAAATTTACGCGAACGGCTACCAGTCTGACCTGATCCTGCAGGACTTTATCCCCGGCGACGACAGCAACATGCGGGTGTTGAACGCCTACGTCGACCAGGACCACCACGTCAAGATGATGTGTCTGGGTCACCCGCTGCTGGAGGACTGTGCGCCGTCCGCCATCGGGAACTACGTCGCGATTATACCCGAGTACAACGAGACCATCTACCGCGACATCCAAAAGTTCCTGGAAGCAATCGACTTTACCGGCTACGCTAACTTCGACATGAAGTACGATTCGCGGGACCAGTCCTTCAAGCTGTTTGAAATCAACTTGCGGCAGGGGCGGAGCAGCTTCTTCGTCACCCTGAACGGCTATAACCTGGCCGACTGGGTGGTCAAGGATTACGTCAAGCACACCTTGGCCGATGCGCCGACGGTCTACGGCAACCAGGATGCCAGCCAGCACGCGCTGTGGTTAGGCGTACCGGTGAAGGTCTTTAAGCAGTACACCCGGGAAAACGCCGACAAGGACCGCGCGCTGAAGCTGATTGCGGCGGGCAAGTACGGCACGACCTACCGCTTCGATCAGGACATGAACCTGAAGCGCTGGGCGTTGATCAAGTGGATGGAACACAATTACACGGTTAACTTCAAGAAATACTTTGCGGAAAATAAGGGGTAAGGACGATGCAAAAATTCTTTACGATTATTGGCGGCATGGGAACGATGGCCACCGAGAGTTATCTTCACCAGTTGAACCTGCGGACACCCGCACACGCTGATCAAGAGTATTTGAATTACATCTTAGTCAACCACGCCACGGTGCCGGACCGCACGACCTACATTTTGGACCATTCGCAGGTCAGCCCGTTACCCAGTCTGCTGGAGGACATCCGGCAACAGAGCCAGTTGCATCCGGCCTTCTTCACCTTGCCGTGCAACACGGCCCACTACTTCTACGACGACCTGCAGGCGGCGGCCGGGGACATTCCCATCCTGCACATGCCACGCGAGACGGTGCAGGAGATCCAACGCAAGTTCCCGCAGGCCCAGCGAATCGGGATTACCGGGACGCGGGGGACCATCGCCGACAAGATTTACGAGCACGAGCTGGAGCGGGTGGGGTTGACCCCCGTACTGCCCACGTCAGCCATTGAGGATGCGACCATGGAGCTGATCTATGACGACATCAAGGAACGGGACGTGGTGGACGCCCAGCTGTTCCACCGCATCGTGCGGGAGATGGTCGAGCAGCAACACGCCGACGTGGTCATTCTCGGCTGCACGGAGTTGTCGCTGGCCCAGGAACGGGAACCCGAGACGACGTTCCCCATCGTGGACGGCCAGTCCGTGCTGGTGGACCGGACACTGGAACGCGCGCTGAAGTTGCGGCAAGCGGACTAGGGACGTGAGGTGGAGACTGACGACTCTTGAGGAGCTGTGAGCCTCCGCCAACGCTGACGCATCTCAGTTTTTAAAAAAACATCAAAAAATAACCGCCCAACACGTGACTGTGCTGAGCGGTTATTTTTACTTGAAAGCTAGTGTTAATCCCAAGCCGACCGTGATCAGGCCGACGATGCCCATGATCCAGTAGATCAGGTGGGGTTGATCGCGTTCCATTTTACGGCCAAAGCTGATTTCAATCAGGGCGATGGTCGTGATCCCCAAGGCAAATTTCAGGCTGATCAGGAGGGGACTGTGGCCGAACGTGCGAATGCTCAGCACCACCCCGCTGATGATCATCACCAGATAAGCGCATCTGGCTAGCAGCAGAAATTGGGTCACGCGTTTTTCTGCGTGCCGGGTTAAGCCCATTAAAACGGCCAGGGTCAGAACGACCCAGGTCCAAAAGTGCAGTGCTAACCACATAATATCGCTTCCTTCCCCCATCTTTTCCCTCTAAGCCTACCATAGTTTACGGGGGTGTGCCGAGTTAATTTGTCCGTTGATAAACCAACTCGGCTAACGGTCCCAGGCGGTGAACCGTGACCAGCTCAAACGCTTGGGGGGTCGTGAGGTCGCCGAAGAGGCGTTTGCCCCGCCCTAAAAGAATTGGAGCAATTTGTAAGTAGAGATCATCAACTAACCCGGCGGCCAAGAGGGGCGTCAGAATCGCTGCGCCACCCACCACCCAGAGGTTCCCGGGGGTCTGGGCGGCTAACCGCCGAACTAACGGGACCGGTGGCTGGGCGGTGAAGGTCACGGACGGCGTGGTCGGCCGGGGATGGTGGGTGAAGACGACGCTGGTCATGGTGGGATTGGCGGGGTTCAGCGGGGCGCCGGGGGCCAGACGCTGAATCGTGTCGTAGGTGGCGCGGCCCATGACGGCGGCGGTCATTTGACGCAAGACGGCCTCGCCGGGGGCCGCGGGTACGTCGGGGAGTTGGGTAAGCCAGTCGAGATCGTCGTCCGGGGTAGCGAGGTAGCCGTCGAGCGACGTTGCGCCATAAAATTGGATGCGGGTCATATGAAGAACCTCCTTAAAAGGTGAACGGGGAGGCGGGCACGAAAAGCCGCCGCCCGCGATGATCCGGTAGCGACCATCAAAAAACGGACCGGGGACGGTTGGGTCCCAGGTCCGTTGAAACGTTGTATCAGGTTAGTCCATGGTCAGGCTCGTACTCTTGGCCCAGTACGTCTTGCCGGCAACGACTAGCCGGTACCAGGTAGAACCGTCAGAAGCTTTGTAGCCCTTCTTGTTCACTTGCACGGACGCATCGCTGCTGAAGTCCTGCGTGTGTGCGGTGACCTTAGACAGGTACTTGGAGTTCAAGACGTGGTTGTACAGAGGGGCGTTTTGCGTGGTGTTCAGCTTGGCTGAGCCACTGGCGTCGCTGTAGGTCACGCTTGGGAAGTTCAGGGTCTTGCTGTAGACCCAGTACTTGTAACCAGAGTTCTTCGAGAACCGAATCCGGTACCAGGTCGACCCGCCGCGCTTGACGCCGCGACTGTCGACGTAGACCTTGGTTCCCCGATGATCGGCACTGAGGCGGCCCCAACCGATCTTGTAGGCTCCCTTAGTCCCCTTGACGTGGTTGTAGACCGTCCAGTTGGTGTAGTTTTGCGCCAACCGGGCCGTTTCGTTGTTGTAACCGTGATTGTAGGTCACGGCACTGGTCGTATTCGTGTGTTGGGCCGATGAAGAGCCCGTGTTGGAAGTGTTGGTGTTGCTGGACGAATTTGCGTCGCTCGAGCTGTCGCTGGATGAGGAATCCGTGGTGGTCCCGGACAACTGCGCGTACTGCGTGTTGACCAGGTTCACGAAGTCGGTCATCGTGTAGGTCGTGCCGAAGAAGCTCCGCGCGTTCGTGGACCAGTATTGGTCTGGATCGGAATGGTTCGTGCCACCCAGCCGGTTAGAGACGTCGTGGTGAGACAGGACGGTCGTGTACCGCTTAGGGGTCAGACCGTACTGCTTCAGCGTGTAAGCCGTGTAATACGCGGCATTGTTCAGTTCAGCGGCGAAGGCTCCCTTGGAGTGGACTTCGACCTGTTCGAACTGGACGTACCGCTGGTTAGCGACGGGTCCCGCGCCCCAACTCAGGTAGTTGGGGTTGGCGATGTTGATGATCCGGCTACCGTCGACAAAGGTGTGGACGAACGCCGATTGGTAATTCCGTTGCATGTAAGCAATTTCGTTATAAATCGTTGAGTTCGGGTTCGCGGTCTCGTGAACGACCACGCCCTCTGGCTTCCCATAACGATATTTGTTCTTGGGAAAACCAGACCAGATGCTTTTGGTAATCGTAGGTGTGCCGTAGTTTTGACTCGCAATGTAGTCGTTGATGCGATTAGCACTTGCGGGCGTTGTGCTGAGGACGATCCCCGCACAACCAGCGGTTAAGGCGATTCCCCGAATCACCCAGTGTTGCCATTTTTTCATATCCGCATACTCCTCCTATAATGGTTAATCGTGAATTTAAAGTCGTGATACAACGCCTAAAGTATAACGTATCTTGTAGGAGATGGGTATAATTTAGCAGAGCGTTCGATTTGGGGGAACGTTCGTTAAAACGTTGATTTTCTTTCGTTTTCACGCCAATAAGACGGATAAAGGTCGGATAATCATCGTTTTCAGGCTAAATAATGAATCATAAGTTCGCGTATATGGATTTGTTTCAAACACCTTACAATTCCGTTGCGCTCGCGGGACACTCCACTTGCGGTTCGGCGAAAACTTGACTATAATGAGACTTTGCATAATGAAAGGGGCGACAAGTGATGGCTGAAACTGAGATTAAGGTCGGCGATTACGTTGCAGCGAAAAAGTTTGGACCCTTGGAACATGATTTCACGGGTGAAGTGACCAAGGTGTATGATAATTCGGTCCTGGTCGAGATTCGCAGTTATGATCCCAAGGACAAGACGGCCGTGGGCGACATGAACAACCGGGCCGTGGTCCGGAAGAGCGAGGCCAAGATTACGGCGGCGCCCGGCGATTCTGAGGCATAAAAAAACATTTTTTGAATTTCTTTACAAAAAGTACTGACAACTCACAAAAGGTATGCTATACTTTTTTGTGTTGTGCGGGTGTAGTTTAGTGGTAAAATCCAAGCTTCCCAAGCTTGTGTCGCGGGTCCGATTCCCGTCACCCGCTTTCGAATGAGAGGCGGCCAATTGGTCGTCTTTCTTAATATCCTCATTCGAAGGTTACGCTAATTAGAATAGTAGATCAGGTCAGAATTGCGAAGCGAGTCCGGGATGGTGGGAGCCGGCATTGATTCTTTGATCGAACGGGCTAGTTAGTCTTTTAAAATTAATCATTTAAGTGGACTTTTAAGTCAATTAGAGTGGTACCGCGGGTGTAACTCGTCTCTTACAGGTATAATATAGCTGTGAGAGACGAGTTTTTTGATTTCTGCGGGAGCACGCCGCCAACTAAGGAGGAATTCGGATGGATTATAAACAACAAGTTACAAATGCATTGGTGAAGGCACTGGACGGCCAACTGACCGCTGACGAGATCAGCAGCAAGCTGGAACGGCCGAAGACGTCAGACAAGGGTGATTTAGCGTTCCCAACGTTCACGTTGGCCAAGACGCTGCACAAGGCGCCACAACAAATCGCACAAGACATCGCCGAGAAGCTGGACCAGACGGGCTTTGAAAAGGTCGCTGTCGTGGGCCCTTACCTGAACTTCTTCTTTGACAAGGCGGCCTACAGTGAAGAGACCCTGAACGCCGTGTTGGCGGCTGGTGCCAGTTACGGTCAAAACAACGACGGGAACCAGGGGAACGTGCCAATCGACATGTCCTCACCGAACATTGCCAAGCCAATGTCCATGGGTCACTTGCGGTCGACGGTGATTGGGAACTCCATCGCCGAGATCCTGAAGAAGAACGGCTACCACCCAATCAAGGATAACCACTTGGGTGACTGGGGGACGCAATTCGGGAAGCTGATCACGGCCTACAAGCTGTGGGGGAACGAAGAAGACGTCAAGAAGGATCCCATCAACAAGTTGGTGGAATACTACGTACGGTTCCATAAGGAAGACGTGGACAAGCCTGAACTGGACGATGAAGCCCGTGAATGGTTCCGGAAGCTGGAAAACGGCGACCAGGAAGCCCACGACTTATGGCAATGGTTCCGGGAAGTTTCCTTACAAGAGTTTAACGACATCTACAAGGTATTGGGCGTTGAATTCGACACCTACAACGGGGAAGCCTTCTACAACGACAAGCTGGCCGAAGTCGTTCAGTTATTGAAGGACGACCACCTGTTGGTTGAATCCCAAGGGGCCGAAGTGGTCGACTTGGAAAAGTACGACCTGAACCCAGCCTTGATCTTAAAGAGTGACGGCGCCTCCCTGTACATCACGCGGGACATCGCCACGGCCCTTTACCGGGATCGGACGTACCACCCAGTCAAGAACCTGTACGTGGTGGGTTCCGAACAGATGTACTACTTCAAGCAATTGAAGGCCGTCCTGGAAGAGATGAAGGTGCCATCCGCCAAGGACCTGCACCACATTCCGTTTGGTTTGATCACCGTCGACGGGAAGAAGTTGTCGACCCGTTCTGGCCGGATCATCTTGTTGGCGGACGTCTTGAAGGACTCCATCGACTTAGCCGAAAAGGAAATCGCCGAAAAGAACCCAACCTTGAAGGACAAGGAAGCCGTGGCCAAGCAGGTCGGGGTCGGGGCCATCGTCTTCGGTGACTTGAAGAACGAACGGATGAACAGCATCGACTTCGTCTTAGCCGACCAGCTGAAGTTCGAAGGGGAAACCGGTCCTTACGTTCAATACGCCCGGGCGCGGGCACAAAGTATCCTCCGGAAGGCCGATGGCGTGGACGTTCAAGCGGCCGGTAACGAGATTACCGACCCAGAGGCTTGGGACACGATCAAGGCCTTGGCGGACTTCCCAGCCGTGGTTAAGATGGCGTGTGCCGAATACGAACCATCTGTTGTGGCCAAGTACGCGATCCGGGTTGCCAAGAACTTTAACAAGTACTACGCTCACACCAAGGTTCTGACCGAAGACGCTGAATTACCAGCACGGTTAGCCTTAGTGACGGCCGTTTCCACGGTCATCAAGGAATCCCTGCGGTTGTTAGGGGTTCAAGCACCGGACGAAATGTAAGTTTAACTCAACTCAATGCTTCACGGACCACTCGCTCAGCTATTGGCTGGACGGGTGGTCCGTTTTTTGTGTTGGGGGAAACGGCCGCTACACGCCGGCGAGCAAGCTGTCTGTGGTGGGCACGATTCTGAAGCCCTGTGAAAAGCGCACAGGTCTCCAGAACTCGGCCTTGATGTAACCTGGTAAGAACCACCAGGTAACACCAATTTCACCACTCCCAGCAAGTCGCCTCTGTTCCGCTCGCATAGCGCATCACCTGTCATAGATGGAGTAGGGGCGACAGCACTGAGTCAACGACACTTTGGCAGCCGTTCTGCTGAGGTGCTTGATTAAAGGGGGACGAGTTGTTCAAAGCCGATTGTGGCTAAGAATGAATGAGAGCCCTTCACCAGCGACAGCGCCCACTGACTGATTGGTGTGCAGCAGCACCCAGCATCTGGACACAAATTGACGGAACCGGGGAGACATTTTTGCGTTGAAAACGAATATTTGGTACACTAAGTTCATAAATATTCAAAGTTGCGGGGCTGTAACCGCATTCTTTGCCAAGATATGGTGCAATTTTATGCGGAGGGGGCCATTTTCATGAAAAAGAGCATTCGCCAAGCACGGATCGAGCAATTGATTAACCAATATCCCATCGGGACCCAAGAGGAACTGATGGAGCATCTCCAGGAAGTTGGGATTCAAGCGACCCAGGCGACCATCTCCCGGGACATCCGGGAGATGCAGATCGTGAAAGCACAGGATGGTCACGGCCACTTGTGCTACACCATCTTTAAGGCGGGTAACCGCAGTGAAGAGGAGCACCTCCGCGAGACCATCAACGAAGTGGTGACCGGTTTGACCCGGGTCGAATTCGTCAACATCATTCGCACGTTGCCCAGCAACGGGAACCTGCTCGCCGTGATCTTCGACGACCTGAACTTGCCGGAAATCGCCGGGACCTTAGCGGGTCACGACACCATCTTCATTATCAGTCCCAGCGCCGAGGTCGCCGAGAAGTTGCACGACCAGATCGCCGCTGAAATGAATCCTGAAATCGCTCATTAAACTAACGGACAAGATCAACGGGCAGTTGGTGTTGTCCGTTTTCATTTGCTGTTAAGCTGTTTTAAAGGTTCATAAAGTTTCGCTGCAAAAGTAGCGGGAGAGACAGTCTATGCTATGATAAGAACAGACCCGTTTCACCTGGCGTGAGCGGATTCTTTCCGCGCGGGCACCGTCCGTGCGTGACCGTAATGAACACTTGATAGAAGAGGTTAAGATCATGAATAACCAACAACCGAATCCAGGTTCTGGCTTTAAGGCCCGGTTGAAGCGGTTTTGGCGACGGTTCCAGCTGACCCGGTGGCTGATTGTCCTGGTGTTAGCGGGCGTCTTCCTGATGAGTGGGTATTTGACCTTTATGGCCAAGACCACCGACGTCGGGAACCTCAAAGCGTCCCTGGAAAACCCCACCAAGATCTACGACCGGCACAACCAAAAGGCCGGGACCCTTTATTCGCAGAAGGGCACCTACGTCCCGTTGAAGCAGATTTCGACGAGCGTCCAAAGTGCCGTGATTTCGACCGAAGACCGTAACTTTTACCACGAACACGGCTTTTCCGTGAAGGGGATCGCGCGTGCGTTTTATTTGTATGCGAAGAACAAGGTCTTGCGGCGAGACTACATCAGCGGCGGGGGCAGTACGCTGACCCAGCAACTGGTCAAGAACGCCTACCTGACGCAGGAACAGACCTTTACCCGGAAGTTTAAGGAACTCTTCTTATCCGTGGAGGTCGAAAACGTCTACAGTAAGAAGGATATCCTGTCGATGTACCTGAACAACGCCTACTTCGACAAGGGGGTCTGGGGCGTGCAGGACGCCGCCGAACGGTACTTTGGCGTCTCGGCGGAACAACTCAGCGTGCCGCAAGCCGCCACGTTGGCCGGCATGCTGACCAACCCGAGTGGGTATAATCCGGTGGACCATCCCCAGGCCTCACGGCAGCGGCGAAACGTGGTCTTGGGACTGATGGCCGAGACCGGCGCCATCACCAGCGCCCAGGCCAAGCAGTATCAGGCGACCGCGCTGACCACCAACGATGCCTACACCTACAAGAATACCTATAAATACCCGTACTTCTTTGATGCCGTGATCAACGAAGCCATCAGCAAGTATGGCCTGACGGAATCGGAGATCATGAACCGGGGGTACAAGATCTATACGACCCTCGATCAGAACAACCAGAAGCAGATGCAGACGCTCTTTAAGAACGACGCCTACTTCCCGGCCAACGCCAGCGATGGCACCAAGGTCCAGGCGGCCAGCATCGCCATCGACCCGAACACCGGGGGCGTCGAGGCCGTCGTCGGGGGCCGGGGCCAGCACGTGTTCCGGGGCTACAACCGGGCGACACAGATGCGCCGGCAACCGGGTTCGACCATTAAACCGTTGGCGGTCTACACGCCGGCCCTGGAGAACGGGTACTACTACGACTCCGAGCTGACCGACAAGAAGAAGTCTTACGGGACCAACAACTACACGCCGCACAACTATGGTGGGGTGTATAGCGGTAAGATCCCGATGTACCAGGCGTTAGCGCAAAGTACCAACGCGCCGGCCGTGTGGTTACTGAACAAGATTGGTATCGACAAGGGTTACGACTCCGTGAAGAAGTTCGGCCTGCCGGTGACTAAGTCCGACAAGAACCTGGCCCTGGCGTTGGGGGGCTTGAAGACCGGGGTCTCGCCACAGCAGCTGGCCCAGGCCTACACTGCGTTTGCCAACAGCGGTGAGATGAGCTCGGCACACTACATCCGGAAGATTGTGGACGCCTCGGGCAACGTGGTCGTTGACACCCAGGATTCCGCGGCCAAGACCACCCAGGTCATGTCGAGTAAGACGGCCAAGCAGATGACCAGCGTGATGATGGGCGTCTTCAACTACGGGACCGGGGCCACGGCCAAACCGTACGGCTACACGATCGCCGGTAAGACCGGGAGTACCGAGGCCGACGGGGACACCGATGCGACCCGGGATAAGTGGATCGTGGGCTACACCCCGGACGTGGTCGTGGCGACCTGGGAAGGGTTCGACAACACCAGCTCCAAGCATCACCTGGAGAACGTCAGTGGCACCGGTGAAGGGCCGCTCTTCCAGGCCGAGATGCAGGGTATCCTGCCGAACACCAAGGGCACGTCGTTCGATACGCAGGATGCCTCGACCCTCGCCAAGGGGACGGGCTCCTCGAGTTCCTCCAGTGATATCTGGGACCAGGTCCAACAGGGGCTGGACAATGCCGGCAAGTCGTTCAACAACGCCGCTGACAAGGTCAAGTCCTGGTGGGAAAAGGCAAAATCCTACGTGGAGTAGTCAAACTTCACTGGGGTCACTGGTCAAAACATGGTACACTTGTTAAGTAAACGATTTAATTGAGGAGGAACCACCACTATGGCTGAAAATTTACACGACTTGGGAAACCAAGTTGCCGCAGCACTCCAGGCAACGCCCGACTTTCAAGCACTTCAAAAGGCGTTTGACGAGATGAAGGCGGACGCTGAAACGTACAAATTGTTCCAACAATTCCAACAACTGCAAGGGACCTTACAACAAAAGCAGATGGCGGGCCAGAAGTTGACCGACGACGAGCTGAAGAACGCTCACGACCTGGCCGACAAGGTGTCCAAGATCGAGTCCGTGAAGCACTTGATGGAGACCGAACGGGGCGTGAACCAGATCTTGTCTGACTTGAACCAGACGATCACGCAACCCATCCAAAATCTGTACCAGGGCTAAAACCCCTTGATCGTCGGTGCGACGCTTCCTTTGGGAGGGGTCGTACCGGCGATTTTTTAATTGACGGAAAGGAGTCGCACAGGTGAAATTCATTCACGCAGCAGATTTACATCTTGATAGTCCCTTTTTAGGCCTGACAACGCTGCCCGCGGCCCTGTTGACCCGGGTCCGGCAGTCGACGTTTACCGCCGCGACCAAGATCTTCGACCGGGCCATCGCCGAACACGTCGACTTCGTGCTCCTGGCTGGGGATCTCTTCGACCGGGCCGAGCAGAGTGTGGCCGCGCAGGCGTACCTATTTAACCAATTCGAGCGGTTACGCCAGGCGGGCATTCCCGTGTTCGTCAGCTTCGGCAACCATGATTATGCGACGGACCAGCACCAGACCATCGCTTATCCGGACAACGTTCAGGTCTTTGGCGCGGACGTGACGACGAAGACGCTGACCCTGGCGTCCGGGGAAACGGTGGCCGTGAGCGGCTTCAGCTATCCTCAACGGTGGGTGGTGACGGACCCGTTGCCGGCCTTCCCGGAACATGCGGCGGCCGATTGGCACGTGGGCCTGCTGCACGGGGCCGTGGCGACGGGGGGGACCCACGACCACTACGCCCCGTTTACCGTGGCGGAGATGCTGACGAAACGGTACGATTACTGGGCGCTGGGGCACATCCATCAGCGCCAGCTGCTGCACCAGAACCCGCCGATCCTGTATGCGGGCAATCCCCAGGGACGCTCCAGCCAAGAAACGGGCGAGCGGGGGGCCTATCTGGTGACCAGTCATGGTCGCCAGCTCGTGCCCGAATTCTTCCCGACCGCGGACCTGTTATGGGATACGGCCACGGTGCCGTTGACGGTCACGACCTTGGCTGACCTGGGAACGGCCCTGACGGAGTGGCTCACGGCCCATCCGGCGGACCAGAGCACGTTGACTCAACTGACGGGCAAGTTGACGCACCCGTTCACGCCGGAAGATCAAGCCGCGTGGCGCACCACGGACTGGCTGAGCCTGTACCAACGGACGCACCGGTCGACCCTGGCCACGGCGCAGCGCTACCTGACCCGTTTGACGTTGCGCCTGCCCCAGGCGACGGTGGCCGCACCCGCGCTGGATCAGCGTTACTGGGACCAGGGCGCGGCGCAGACGTTCACGCCGGCGACCGTCCAGACCCTCTTCGGCAAGTTGGCCCAGGAGCCGGCCTTGGCCGACTGGCTGGCCACCGAGGGGACGCCGGAGAAGTTACGGGCCCTGGCGACGGAACAACTACAGGATTTGATGAATCAGGAGGCGCCCGATGTACCTTAAAACGTTAACGTTATTTGGCTTCGGCCAGTTCCACGACCGGACGTTTAACCTCGAACGGGGCCTGAACGTCTTGGTGGGGCCCAACGAGGCGGGCAAGTCGACCCTGACCCAGTTCATCACGGCCATTCTCTTTGGTTTTCCGACCAAGAAGCACCCGGAGCTGCGGTACGAACCCCTCGACGGCAGTCGGTTTGGCGGGGCCATCACGTTCGTGCAGGACGCGACGCAGTATCAGGTGACCCGGGTGGACGGGCCGCGGGGCGGGACCGTGACGTTGCGCAACCTGACATTGGACCTGGAACTACCGGCGAGCCAGCTGGCGAAGCTCCTGGCCCCCGTCGATGCGCAGCTCTTTCAGAACGTGTACGCCTTAAACGAGATGCGGCTGGGACAGGTGTTTCAGGCCTCCAAACAGGACCTGACGACCCACCTGCAACACGTGGGGGCGGTCGGGAGCGATGACTGGCTGGTGCAGGCCAAACGGCTGGACCAGCGGGCGGAGGAGGCCTACAAACCCCAGGGCCGCAAGCCGCTGTTGAACGACCTGTTGCGGCAGCACCAGGACCTGCAGGCCAAGCTGGACAAGGCCAACACGGCCTATCAGACCTATTGGCAACTGCTGCAGGACCAGGCCACGGCTAAGCACCGGCAAGCCGCGTTGCGTGAGCAGCTCGCCACGCACCGTCAGACGGTGACGCACTGGACGCAGCTGCAGCAGCAGTGGCCGACCTTTCAGCGCTGGCAGGCGTTGGGAACGGCCCAGCAACAACCTACGACCGGCTTTACGCAGGCGGACGCGACCGAGCTGGAGCGCCTGCAGAACCAGCTGACGGCGAGCCAGGCCACGGCCAAGACCAACCAGAGCCGGTTGAAGGACTTGCAGGCCCACGCGCAACTACCGGCGTTGTTCCAACAGTACCTCAAGGTCAGTGAGCAGGTCGATCCGCTCTTCGACCAGGTTCCGGCCGTGACGGCGCAAGCACAGGAGCGGACCCGGTTAATGGCGACCGTGCAGGAGCTGACGCAGCGGTCGACGGCCATCGAACAGCAGGTGGCCAACGCGAACGGGCAGATGCCCCGGCCTTTCTCACTGGCGACCACGCAGGAGCTGAAGCAGCAACAAGCCGACCTGCAATTGGCGAACCAGAAGCGCCGGCGGTTACAGCAGGAATTGAACCGGCTCAACGACCAGTACCAACAGGCCCAACCGACCCGGCAACAGCGCAATCCCTTGGCGGATAAGCAGCTCGGCTGGTTGGCGGCCGGGTTACTGGTCCTGGTCGGGGCGATGTTTCTGCCCGGCACGCTCTTTAAATTAGTGGGCGCGGCCCTCGGAATTGCTGTGGGCTATTATGGCGTCTTCATCGTCGACGGGGAAACGCCCGCTAGTCGGGAACTGCAGGGCTTGACGGCCGACATTCGCGACGTCCAGGCCCAGTTGCGTGAAGGGGGCCAGCGCATCGACGCGCTGACCAACCGCATCGACGCCATCGGGGAGGCCCACGGGTTGGACCACCTGCCACACGAGCAGTGGTTCGGTGCCCAGGCGGCCATCGGGGAGTGGGAGCGCCTGACCCAACAGCTACAGGCGACCCACACCCAACTGACGGCGTTGCAGGCGACGCTGGATCAGTTCCAGCAAGCCGTCACGGCGGTCTTACCGCAGTTAGCTGGCCAGTCGGTGACCAGTCAGACGACCCAGTTGCGGCAGTTACAGACCACGCAGCAGCGGCTGGTCGCCCAAAACGGCGAGCTGGCCGGCTTGACCGACCGAATCCAACAGGATCACACGGCGGTGGCCCGGGCCCAGCAGGCCGTGAGGACGTTTTTGCAGACCCGCAACGTGGCCGACACCGCGGCCTTTTATCAGCGGTACCAGCAGATCCAAAATCAGGACAACGTCACGGCCCAGCGCCAGGCGTTGGCGACCCAGTTGGGCACGACTCTGGCCGACCTGCAGGCGTTGCCGGATCAGGCGACCCTGGATCAACACGTGACCACGGCCCAACAGGCCCAGCAGACGACCCAGCAACAGTTGGACGCCACGACCACCCAACTGGCGACGCTGAGCGGTCAACTCGAACATTTGACCGCCAGCGGCACCCAGACGGCGCTGCGGCAACGGTTGGCCAACCTGGAGACCCAGATGCGCACCGTGACGCAGGGGTGGCTGACGGACCGCCTGACCAGCCGGTGGATCAGCGCCACGCTGGTCGCGGCGTCTGGCGACCGATTGCCCCGAATCGTGGACCAGGCCAGCGAATATTATGCGCAATTGACCGAAAACCGGTATACTAAACTTGAGCTGACCAGTGAGACCTTACGGGTCCAGCGGGCTGACGGCACGTGGTTGCCGGTGGGCCAGCTGTCCCGGGGAACGGCCGAACAACTCGACCTGGCCATGAAGTTGGCGTTTGCCGTGGTCATGCAGGCCCAGGCGGCCATGCCGCTGGTGATCGACGATGGCCTGGTCAACTTCGATGCACGCCGGCGTCAGGCGGCCTATGCGCTGCTCTTGACGCTGAGTCAGCACTTACAGATTATTCTATTGACCGCTGATCCGGTGGCGGCCCAGGCGGCTGCGGGGAAATACGTGGTGCGCTTAACGACTCAGGAGGGTGATTAAATGACGACCAAGAAACAACTGATGGATTACGTCGTCGACGACGCGGTCGACCTGTTTGTCCTGCTAAAATCGGCGGATGTGCGGACGGCGAAGAACGGCAAGCCGTACATTGCCATGGTTTTTGAGGACCGTTCCGGGGAGATCTCCGGTAAGTACTGGGATGCGTCACCGACCGATATTGACAGCTACGTCGCGGGGCGGGTCGTGCATTTACAGGGGAAGCGGGAAAAGTACCAGACCCACCCCCAGATCAAGATCATGCACCTGCGCTTAGCGGAACCCAAGGACGGCCTGACGCCCGATGACTTCATCGAACAGGCCCCGATGAGCCGTGCGGCGATGGAGGACTACATCAACCAGACCATCTTCGAGATCGAACAGCCGACCTGGCAACGGTTGGTCCGGAAGCTGATGACGACCTACCGGGAGGCCTTCTTCACGTACCCGGCGGCCAAAAGCAACCACCACGCCTTTCGGGGCGGGCTGGCCTTCCACACGATCTCCATCCTGAAGCTGGCCCATTCCGTGGTTCAACAGTATCCGGACCTGAACGCCTCGCTGCTCTTTGCGGGGGCCATCCTGCACGACCTGGGCAAGACCATTGAGTTGTCGGGTCCCGAGGCCACGACCTATACGCTGGCCGGAAACCTGATCGGGCACATCGTGTTGATCGACGGGGAACTGGTGCGGGCGTGTGACCCGCTGAAGCTAGACCCGCAGGCCGAAGACGTGTTGCTCCTGCGGCACATGATTTTGAGCCACCACGGGCTGTTAGAGTACGGCTCGCCGGTCCGGCCGGCGTTGCGCGAGGCCGAGGTCTTGCACCAGCTGGACGAGTTGGACGCCTCGATCATGATGCTGGACACGGTGGTTTCCCACACCGCGCCGGGCGACTTCTCCGAACGGGTCTTCGCCATGGATGGCCGCCGCTTCTACCGGCCGACCCAGCCGGAGAATCCGACGACCTCGACGGACTAGCAATCGTGGGCTCGCCAAAGCAATACTGACTAAGAAAATCAGACACTAAAATTTAACGCCATCGCGGTGATGCTGACCGCGATGGCGTTTTTTAAGCTACATGACGGTCGTGACTGTTAACGCCGCCACTTATGTTTTGAAAGGAAGTTGTTTATAATAATATTTGTATAGAACCGCTGTAGCCGGCATGACGGGTTGTGGTTTGAAAAAGATTAGGACGGCTATAGCGGCAGAAGACGAGTTTAAAAGATGGAGATGGGGATATGCAACGGAAACAACGATGGATCAGGGGATCAGTCGGCATCGCGCTGGGAATTGGATTGGCGCTAGGGATGACGGGGCGGCCGGTGGTGACGCACGCGGCGACCCAGGTCTCTTTGGCGGAGAAGACGCAAACCCAGAAGACCTTATCGGATGCGGCCTTCAAGCGGCAACTCGAGGCGCCGGTAAACGCCAATCAGCCAATCAAGGACGTTTTCCCAGATGCGGTCCTAGCGGCGGTCGTTGCCGACGCATTGAATGTCAAGGTTGACGATAACCTGCAGGCGGCGGTCAACGTGATCAAGCACGGGGAGACCTTGCCAGATTCCGACTTTAGCCGGATTATACCGACGGATGTCCATTTTCTTATCTCACCGGACTGGGATGAGGCACCGGTGACCCGGCCGATTCTAAACTGGACGGGCATGAGTGCCGTCGCCCATATCTTCGGGACGGTCGAGGTCGACCAACAACCGAATTTTGACCAAAAGGCCGCGCAGCTGCTCAAGTGCGTGGAGTATCTTGATCCGCGGCCGAATGTGGTGGCGGGGACCTATGTGAATTTTTATAACGACGATATTGGCAACAAGGGATTTGGCCAACTCATCGATGTGGGGGCCGAGTCGACGCGCCTCAGATATATCGAGTTGGATGTCAGCAATAATCAGATTACGGATTTCTCGGCCATGGAACGCGTTGGGTCGTACGGAATGTATGGCAATGTGACGGGGATGAACGAACAGGGGAGTGCCGAGGAAACGTCGGCACTGCAGGTGCACAACAGTAGTGTCGTGATTCCCAATGGCGTTCCAGGATCCCAATTCCTCCCCCACAGCTATGGGGCTCCCCAAAACACAAATATCGGAAGATTTCGATTAGAGACGCCGGCAGAGACGGCGGCGTATCAGAAGGAATCACATGGTCGATTCCCCGAGCTGGAGAGAACCGCGCAAATCAACTCACCTTTGACCCTTGATAAACTGTACGCAACGAATCAGATCGATTATGCCGATCATCGTTGGGGGGCAATCTACCCGTGGCAACATGCCATTACGTCAGCGGCAGACCAGCAAATCGCGGAAAAGCTGATCCCAGAGATATCGCAACCCAAATTGTTGGGGATGGTCATTCAGAACATTCCCGATGATGTCTCCTCACTGACGGTGCGATCGGTGTGGGCCAACATGATGTCTGGTGGGAACCATCCTATCTCGACGTTGGTCAAGATTCCGCTGGAACGGGAAAGTCATTCGTCCGGTAGTTCGGCAAGTCGTTCGGCTGGCACGAGCATGTCCACTCCGGCGGGGACTAATTCTCATACCGTTGCCGGGTCAGACAGCAGTTCTCGTTCGGCCGCCACGGATAGTCCGGCCTCGTCGGTCGAAGGGCCGTCGTCTGATTCGGTGGGGCCGGCAGTCGTTCAAAAGGGACAGGCGGTCTACGCCCTCAAAAAGGTGGGGCTGTACCGTTACCCGACCTTTACGGCGAAGACCCGCCGTGCTTTCTATCCTAAGCAACCCCGAATCCGGCGGCCCCAATTTGTGGTCACGGGATACGCCCGCTCGCGCCAAGGACGGTTACGTTATCGGGTCCGGGATATCAACCACGGGTCGCGCACGTTTGGCCGTACGGGATATCTGACCGCCCAGGCGACCTACGTGACCCACTTGTACTACCAGCGGCGACCAGCCCGGGTGCGGGTCATCGGTCTCCGGGGAGTGAATGGGTATCAGCACGTTAACCTGACGGGGAAGCAACGGCATTACCGGCGGGGGCAGGTCTTACAGGTTCGGCGATTAGTCCATTACCACCTGACGACGCGGCTAGTCCTCACGAACGGCCAGTTGGTAACGGCGAATAAGACCCTGGTTCAGGCGAAAGAATAGGGGAGCGGTCAGCCCCCGTGTGAGCAGTGTTAAAAGGCTTCGATGAGCATTCACTTGTTTCTCGGTTCTGACCGGTAAAGCATCACTTACTAAGCAGCCACCCCCAACCAGCAGAACATGCTGCTGGTTGGGGGTGGCTGTTACGCGTTCCGTTAATTATTCCCAACAAAAAACACGCTCCGTCAGTTGACGGAGCGTGTTTTTGATTGACCGAACGGGTCGGCTTACTTGGATGATGAGGATGAGGAGCTGCTTGACAGGTAATCTGACAAGATGTTCTTCAAGTCGTTATCCTTGATTTGAACGTTCCCCTTCTTCAAGACCTTGGCAACCACGTTGTGCAGCACAGTGCTGTCGTTCATGTCGCTGTCGATGATCTGTTGCTTCAGTTCCGCCTTGTGTTCCTTCAGCGTCCCCTTGCCAGGGTTGTTCTTCATTAAGATGACGTGGTACCCGTATTGCGTCTTAACAGGCGTCGTGGTGTACTCGTTCGTTTGTAACTTGAACGCAGCCTTCTTAAAGGTGGAGTCCAAAGAAGTATCCGTGCTATCAAAGGCGGTCAAAGCGCCACCCTTGTTCTTGGTCGCCGTATCAGTGGAGTACTTCTTGGCTAACTTCGTGAATTCAGTCGTCAGGTTAGCCTTCTTGGTATCTTTCAAGTCGCTGATGATCTTGGTAGCAGTCGACTTCTTGGCAACCAGGATGTGGGCAACCGTGACCTTAGGTTCGTAACTCTTGAATTGCTTCTTGAGTTGCGCATCCGTCACCGTGACGTTGTCCTTAACGGCTTCCTTCAGCAGTAAGTTGGACCGGATTTCGGTCTTTAAGCTGGATTGCGTCATGCCGCTTTGGGACAGAACGCTGTTGAAGGATGAGCCATATTGTGACTTGTACTTGTTGAATTGCTTGGTAACTTCACTCTTGCTGACCTTGCTCCCGTATTGCTTTTCCAATACCTTGTTCAAGATCATTTGTTGCAAGACTTGCTTACCGGAAGACGTTCCCTTCAAGCTGCTGTAATAAGCACTTTCGGTAATCTTCCCGCCATTCGTCGTCGCAACGGTCTGGCTCCCACAACCGGCAAGCGTGACAGATAATAGCACGCCGGCCAGGGCGATAAACCATTTCTTCATATTACTCAACACATCCATTCATCAAAATTGGTGTAATCACCATACTCAGCCATGATAACACAAAAAGTGGCAAACCTAAAAAGGTTGCTGAACTTTTACAAAACCTTCAAATTTATGAAGCGTCGAGGTGGTCGAGGGTCTCTTCGATGGCCGCGAGGCGCGGGGCCACCTTGAATTGAAACTTATCGACCTGTGTTTGGATCGCGTTGAGCGTTTGCGTGCCGTCCTCGATGGCGTCAGAGAGCTTCTGCGCGTTGGCCGCGACCCGGTCTTTCGCCTGGCGAATCGCTTCTAATTGTGCGGAAGTCTGCTGGGCTTGGCGTTTCACGTTGTGGCCCCAGGTCACGGGATCTTGATGGGTCAACGTTAAATAAGTGGCGAAACCAACGCCGGCCGCCAGTCCCGTTCCCAGAATCAATCGTCCAATTCCCATCGTTTAACCCTCCAGATTTGACTTGATCGCGTCCTGAATGGCCGCGTACTTGGCGGGGGTATAGTTCCCCGAGTTGTCTTGGAAAATCATCTTGAAGTCGTCGTGGTCGGTGTAGCGGGGAACCAGGTGGAAGTGGGAGTGGAATACGGATTGGTAGGCCACTTTCCCGTTGTTGTTGACGATGTTCATCCCCGTGATCGTCGGATCGGCCGCCTGAATGGCGCGGGCAATCTTGGGAATGCGGGAGAAGACGGCCGCGGCCAGGTCAGCGTCGTAGGCGAAGATGTCCTGAACGTGGGTCTTGGGGATGACCAGCGTATGGCCGGGGGTCCCTTGGGAGATGTCCAAAAAGGCCTTCACGATGTTGTCTTCATAAACGGTGTAACTCGGGATCTGTCCCTGGAGAATCTTGCAAAAGACACAATCATCTGCGTAGTGTGGTTCGAGGGTCATTGATGCCATGAAAACTCCTTCTTTCGTTTCGGTTTCATTCATTATACACCACCCATCCCTCCCAGTTCATCCCGGTCGTTCGTTTACAGGGCGGACTATGGTATAATAGGGCGGTTAATTTAGAAGAAATGAAGGGATTTTTATGGCGTTAACGGTTAGCCATGTTGTGGGGGGCTATTCCCAAATTCCCGTCTTAAAAGATATTAGTTTTGACGTACGAGACGGTGAGCTCGTGGGATTGATCGGCTTAAACGGGGCCGGCAAGTCCACGACGATCAACCACATCATTGGATTATTGACCCCGCATAAGGGGACGATCACGATCAACGGTATCACGATTACCCAGGACAGTCAGGCGTATAAGCAACAGATCGCCTACATTCCCGAAACACCGGTGCTCTACCAAGAGCTCACGTTGCGCGAACATCTGGAAATGGCGATGATGGCCTACGATCTGGATCAAAAGCAGGCCTGGCAGACGGCCCACGCGTTACTGAAGACGTTCCGTTTGGACAACAAGCTGGACTGGTTCCCCGCGAACTTTTCCAAGGGGATGAAGCAAAAGGTCATGATCGTGTGTGCCTTCTTGACCCAAGCAAAATTGTTCATTATTGATGAGCCGTTTCTGGGCCTGGACCCACTGGCGGTCAACGACCTCCTGCAGCTCATCGAGGACCGCAAGAAGCAGGGGGCCAGCATCCTGATGTCGACCCACGTGCTGGACACGGCCCAGCGGTACTGTGACCGCTTTGTGCTGCTGCACGCGGGCCAGGTCAAGACAGAGGGAACGTTGAGTGAATTACAAGCCGCTCTTCCGGAAGCGGGAGAATCACTGAACGATATCTACCTGTCCATGACGAAGGTCGATCGCGCATGATCGAACTCTTTAAGAACCGTCGGGCCCGCCATCTCCGGGAAATGGCGAAGTACCTGCGGTTAGTGTTTAACGACTTCTTCGTCTTTGCCCTCCTGTTCTTTCTTGGGGGCTTGGGCTTGGGGTACTCCAACGTCTTGAAGTCGCTCACGGCCGGCCTCTGGTGGGCCCCGTTCGTCGCCCTGGTGGTGTTGACCATTACCGCCCAGATCGGTCGGTTCGCGACGCTCATCGAGGACGCCGACCGGGTCTTCCTGTTGCCCAAGGAACGTGCGATGCACGCGTACTTGGTGGCGGCGCGGCGGTACAGCCAGTGGCTGGCTCAGGCGACCCAACTGATCGTCCTGTTCATCCTGACGCCGTTCTTGCGGGTCACGTTGACCTGGTCATTGGCCATGGTAGCGGGCTTAGTGGTGGCGCAAGTGGTCTTGAAGGATACCCTGTTACGCTTGGACCTCGCGAGTGCCTACCAGGTCACCGGGCAACGCCGGATGAACCACTGGCCGGTCAAATGGGGCCTGAGCCTGGTCATCCTGGCCGTGGGGCTGTGGGGCACGCCCATCGCGGCGGTGGTGCTGGCCCTAATTGCCGACGGGGCGGTGGCCGTGTGGCTGCAACGCCACTGGGCTCACCAGCAGATTCGCTGGCGGCAACAGATTGCGAGTGAGGATAACCGGATGCTCGGCATTTACCGGTTCTTTAACCTCTTCACCGACGTCCCGATGGTCACGGGCACGATTCACCGGCGCAAGGCCCTCGACGGCCTGCTCCGCCGCATTCCGGTGCGTCACGACCAGGCCTACCTGTACCTGTACGCCCGGGGGATGCTGCGGGGGACCGAGTTTAGCGGCTTGGTCGTCCGGCTGACCGTGATCGGCATGCTGCTCCTGGCGTTCATCCAGGGGACCTGGCTGCCGGTGATCCTGACGGCCCTGTTCATTTACCTGATTGGCTTTCAGCTGTTGCCGTTCTTCCAGCAATATGACGACATCGTGTTCACCCACGTGTACCCACTGACCTGGGAACAGCGGCTGCACAGCTTCGTGACGCTGGTGACGGTGATCCTGACGACCACGGCGGTTCTGCTGTGGGTGGTCGTGGTCCTGGCCAACCGGCAGCTGATGCCGGCGGCGGTGACCCTGGTGGTGGCCGTATTGGAGGTCTGGTACCTGGCGCGGATCTACACGCCGCAACGGTTAAAGCGGGCGGCGCAAAATAAAGGTTGACGCCAATCCATTTTCCCCCTAAAATTGATAATAGCTGACGAATCTACGAAGGGGGTGGCACGATGGCACCGAATATGCGTGATGGCTGGCAACTTTATCCGCTTGGCGGAAATACCGGAACGGCGTATATGGGCACCAAGGCTTCACAGAAGGTCTTTTTGAAGCAAAACGCGTCACCGTTCCTCGCGGCGCTCTCGATGGAGGGCATCACGCCCCGGCTGGTCTGGACCAAACGTCTGACCACCGGCGACGTGATGACCGCGCAGGAGTGGCTGAATGGTCGGACGCTTCGGCGCTCGGAAATGCGTGAGCAACGGGTGGCACGACTGCTTCATCGGGTGCACCATTCCCAGTTACTCCATGATATGTTAACCAAAGTCGGCGGCCGATCTACGACGCCCGCCCAATTGCTGGACCGTTTGGCCCCGACGCTTGCGCCGGAGTTACGGCAGCACCCGTTGATTCAACGGGCCCTGCAAACCTTACAGACGGAACAACCGCAATTGCCCGCGACTGCGTATGAAGTATGTCATGGTGATTTGAATCATAAGAATTGGCTATTATCCGATCGTCAACGGCTGTACCTGGTCGATTGGGACGCGGCGACCTTTGCGGATCCCGCGTTTGATCTGGGAAGTCTCCTGTGCGAGTATGTTCCCTTGGAGGAGTGGCACCGCTGGTTGCAAGACTACGGCGAGCGGGTGACCGCGCCCCTGACGGCGCGGGTCAACTGGTACGCCCGGATGCACTGCATCACAGTGATTGCCGAGAGTTACCGGCAGCAACGCTTCCAGATAATGAACCAACATTTAATTTTATTAGAAAAACTGACGCGTGAGTCAGTTAATGATTAGGTATCGCGGCGGGTCGGGAGGTCTCTTCCGACCCGCCGTCTTGATAAGGAGGAAATACGAGTATGCGTGTGCGCAACAAACCCTGGGCTAAGGACTACTTAGCCGACCACCAGGACCTGATGGTGACGGCCCCCGAAGAGCTGAAAGGCAATTGGCATAGCCGCTTCCCCAAGGACCAACCGTTAAACGTCGAGATTGGGACCGGGAAGGGTCAGTTCATCGTGGAGATGGCCCGGCAACACCCGGAACGGAACTTCATTGGCATCGAGATTCAGATGTCGGTGATTGCGGCCGCCTTGAAGAAGGTCGTGGCCAGTGAGCTCACGAACATCCAGATGGTCCACACCGACGGGGAAGCCGTGAACACGTTCTTCGCCGCGGGTGAGGTGGCCGAACTGTTCCTGAACTTCTCCGACCCGTGGCCCAAGAAGCGGCATACCAAACGCCGCTTAACGTCGCCGGTCTTCTTGGCGCACTACCAAGACGTCCTGCAGCCGGGCGGTCAGATCCAATTCAAGACCGATAACCGGGGCTTGTTCGAGTACTCGCTCCAAAGCCTCAATAACTTCCGGATGGTCTTCGACGGTGTGTGGTTGGACCTGCACCAGGCGACCGACGGGGTCGAGGATATTCAGACCGAATACGAACAAAAATTCTCGGCGAAGGGGCCCATCTACCAGGTGATCGCCCACTTTCCCGAGAAGTAATCACTGAGTAAGCAAACATGAACGACGACCGCCGCATGGGTGGTCGTTTTTTTGTGTCCGGACGTAAATTTTGGGGGGTCTTCACGGAGTTAAGGGAAAAGGGGGAACTGACCATGCTAATGGCTGAATACCAGCACCATTTGATCGACGCGCGTAACGCGACCCGCCAGGTGACCTACCGCTGTCCCGCCTGCCACGAGGTGGTGTGTCTTCACCGGGGCCACCAGGTCGCGCCGTACTTTGCCCACCGGCCCCAGACGGCTTGCTGGAGTGGCGGGGAGGGGGAGACCGCCGAGCACGTGACGGGAAAACGGCAGCTGGCTCTGTTTTTTCGTCCCTGGGGGCCCACCAGCTTCGAACGGGTGCTGCCCACCATCCAACAACGCGCCGACGTCTGGGGGGCCCGGACGCCCAGACCCGTGGCGCTGGAGTTTCAATGCAGCCCGCTGGCGGTGGACCAGGTGGCGGCCCGCACCGCCGGGTACCGGCAGCTGGGGATCCCGGTCATCTGGCTGTTGGGCCGACGGTACGCCCGGCAACGGCTGAATTGGCGGCTGATCGAACGGTACGCGCGGTGGCTGCCCCGGTGGGGGCTCTGCTTGCTCTTCTGGGACGTCGCCGACCAGTGCCTACGCGTCAAGCACCACCTGCAGCAAGACGCTTTGGGCCAGTACCTGGGTTGGGTCAGTCGGGTCCCCACGCTGCGCGCCTTCTTGGCGGGGCAGCCGCGGACCTTTCACCCGCGGCCCCTGAACCTGGCGCGGGTGCGGCACAATTGGTCGCTGGCCCTGCTGCGGGGAGCGGCCCCGCTCCGACCGATTCAAGAACAGCTGTACGGGTTACACCATCACCTGATTCAGTTTCCGACGGTCCTCGCAAGTAACCAGGCGACCCCGCCGATCTTTGGCCGGGGCGTGTTGCTGTGGCGCATCCTGGTGGGCGCGTGGCTGTTCGCCGCGGGACCCCGGGTGACGCCCGCCCAGCTGCAGCGGTGGGGGTGGCAAGCCTTGCAACTGGTGGGCGGCCAGGCGACCGCAGTCCAGTTTTCCGCGCGGCCGGCGGTGGCTCTCGCGCTACACGCACTACTGACGGACCTCGAGCGGACCGGTTATTTACGCCGGGCTACCGGGGGCTGGGTGGTCCAGCAGCAACCGCAGTGGGTGACTGATTCTTAAAAATAAATGAGAAAGATGAGATTTTGGAGAGGAAAAATCGGGGTGAAAGTGCTAAACTGTGACTAGAATACTTTTAAGGAGAGATGCAGTTATGCGACAAATTCCTCAACGGTCAGCAGTGCCCACGGCGTTAACCTGGGACCTGACCACGATTTACCCCGACGACGCGGCCTTTACCACGGCCTTAGGTGAGATTCAGACGGCGGCGGACCAGGCGGCGCAATTGAAGGGCCAGCTGGCAACTAGTGGGGCCGACCTTTACCGGGTCACCACGGCGATCTTTGCGTTATACCGGCAGATCGAACGGGCGGAAGTCTACGCGTCCTTGAAGAACGACCAGGACACGGGAAACGCCACCTACCAGGGCCTCGCCGACCAAGCGGACGCCTTAGCGGCCAAGGTGGGGACGGCTGTGGCGTGGTTTGAGCCCGAAGTGTTGGCCTTATCAGCCGACCAGTTACAGGCTTTGATTGACCAGGAACCGCAGCTCAAGGCCTATCAACACTACTTTGACGTTCTGGGTCGCCAACGGGCGCACACCCTGACCGCGGATGAGGAACGGTTATTGGCGGGGGCCAGTGACATCTTCGACGCGTCCGCCAAGACGTTCGGGGTCTTGTCCAACGCGGACCTCGAGTTCCCCGTGGTCCAAGACGAGGACGGCAAGGACGTGCGGTTGTCCGAGGGGCTTTACGGCGTGCTGCTGGAGTCCGTTCAGCCAGCCGTCCGTGAGCAGGCGTTTAAGGCCCTGTACCGGGTCTATCAACAGTTCCGGCACACCTTTGCCTCAACGCTGTCCAGTGAGGTCAAAACGCACAACTATACCGCGCAGATTCGCCACTACGGCAGCGCCCGCGAGGCGGCCATGAGCGGCAACAACGTGCCGGCCGTGGTCTACGATACGCTGGTCAAGACCGTGAACCAGCACCTGACGTCGCTTCACCAGTACGTTGCGTTGCGCAAGGAACTGTTAGGGTTGCCCGAGTTGCACATGTGGGACCTCTATACGCCCATCACTGGGGAACCAAGTCTCAAGTACACCTACGAAGAAGCCCAACAGGAGGCCCTCAAGGCCTTGGCCGTTCTGGGGCCCGACTACGTGGCGAACGTGCAGAAGATGTTCGACAGCCGGGCGATTGACGTGGTAGAAAACCAGGGCAAACGGACGGGAGCCTATTCCGGTGGGATGTACGACACCAAGCCGTACATCCTGTTGAACTGGCAGGATAGTCTGGAAAGCCTGTACACCCTGGTCCACGAGATGGGTCACAGCATGCACAGCCACTATACCCGGACCAACCAGCCGTTCCAGTACGGGGATTACTCGATCTTTGTGGCGGAAATCGCCTCGACGACCAACGAGAACCTGTTGACCGACTACCTGCTCAAGACCCAGACGGATCCGAAGGTGCGGGCCTTTATCCTGAACCACTACCTGGACGGTTTTAAGGGAACGGTCTACCGGCAGACCCAGTTCGCCGAATTCGAAGACTACATTCACCAGCAGGCCGCGGCCGGCCAATCGTTGACCGCCGACTTCATGAGTGACTTCTACGGGAAGCTGAATCACCGCTACTACGGGGATGCGGTCGTCTCCGATCCGCAAATCGCGGACGAGTGGACCCGGATTCCACACTTCTACTACAACTATTACGTTTACCAGTACTCGACCGGGTTCGCCGCGGCCACGACCCTGGCCCAACGAATCTTGAGCGGGGATGCCGCTAAGCGCGACGCCTACCTGGGCTACCTGAAGTCCGGCAGCTCGGACCTGCCGCTGAACGTGATGAAGAAGGCCGGCGTCGACATGACCCAACCGGATTACCTGGAAACGGCCTTTCAGACCTTCGATGACCGGTTAGCGGAATTCAAGCAGCTGGCCGAGCAGTTGAAGCGCCAGTAAGGGTCGGTTTAACGGTCGGTCGAAAGGGACCATCAGCTAAACACATCACAAAAATAGCCTGAGAACTCCGAAGCGCTTGCGCGGTCGGGAGTCTCAGGCTATTTTAGGTTGCTAGGGTATCGGGGTTAGAATTCTTGCCAATCCTGCTGCCAGAGGATGCCCATCGTCTTTTCGCCGGTGTGGACGCTGATGGCGGGGCCCAGCTGGCTTTGAGTGACCCGCAGTTGCGGGAACTGCTGGGTCAGACTGGTCGCCCACTGGGCCGCTAATTCGGGATTGTTCGCGTCGATTACGGTTGCGTGCACCGGATAGTCGACTTGTTGCAGGGTGGCCGCTAAACGGTTGGTCATGTAGGAGAAGGCGCGGCGCATAGTGCGCTCCTTGCCGATGGCGACGATCTTACCGGCGTCGTCAAAGGTCAACAGCGGCTTGATGTTTAGCAGGCTACCGACCATGGCGGACCGGTTGCTGAGGCGCCCGGTCCGGGCCAGGTGCCGGAGGCTGTCCACCGCGAAGTAGACCCGCTGGGTGTCCCGAAAGCGGATCAGGGCGTCGGCGATTGCCGGGGCGTCGTAGCCCGCCGCGATTAGCCGCCCGGCAAGCAGGCACAGGTTTGCCTCACCGGCGCTGGCGACCAACGAATCGATGGGGTAAACGGCGGCCTTGGTATAGCTTTGGCAAAACATCTTCAGGTTGCTCATGAACGACGTGATCCCACTGGACAGGTGAATCGAGATGATCTGGGTGACGCCCTGGGCGACCAGCTGATCGTAGGCCGTTTCTATCTGGCCCAACGAGACCTGGGCCGTCGTGGGTAAGGGCTGGCCGCTCTGCAGGTAATCGTAAAATAGCTGGTTGGTCACGGCGGATTCCGGGTACTGGTGGTCGCCGAGAATCACCGTAATGGGGAGCACGGTGATGTGGTAGCGGGAAGCTTGTTCGGTCGTCAGGTAAGCTGCGGTATCGGTAACGATGGCAATTGACATGGTGTCGCCCCTTTAAACGTTAAGTTAATTGGGTTTATCATACCATACTAACGAACTAAAATTACGAATTTTTCCCACAAAAAAAGGCCTCCCCAGCAGGGTCGGTCTCGGAAGTTAAACGCGTTAGGTTGCTTATAAAACGTGGAGGTGCGGGCGGTGGCCCATTCCTTCGGCAGCGAGGGGGGCTGGCGTGGAATCTTGTATGAGGGCTGCCTTGGTGGCGACGCCCTGGTGCTCACAGACGTCACAGAGCGCTTCATAGGTCACGTCGTTCAAGAGGAGGCCGTATTCGGAAACGTCACAGTTGAAGATGACCGCGGAAGACGGTTGTTGGATCTTCATCTCCGCTGCGAGTTTTTGGTCGGTTTGAAAGGCTTGTTTGGCCAAATCGGATTGGCAGTCTTCCTCGAACATGTCGAGGTCGAGGCGGCAGGTCTGGGCCAGAGAGCGGGTCAGGTCGGTTGAGAGTGCTTGGTGGTCGTTGATCACGGCCGTTTGCAGGTTCAACAGAAATTGCCGCCCCTTGCGTTTACCCTGAAATAGGGCCGCTTTGTAAGCCAGGATGGCCTGGTAGTAGGTCTGAAAGCAATCGTTGCGTTGGGCCAATGACGGGTGAACCGTGGGGAGTGCTTGTTCCACGATCTGCTGGTTCAGCAGGGGAACGAATTGGAACGAGACTTTACTCGTTAAGTGGTCAGCCAACTTCATGATATTTTGCTCGGAGCGCATACAACGGGCGCCCAGTGGGTTAACGAACAAATAAACTTCTAACACATTGCTTCCTCCTAATATCTGCATGAGTGCCCTGATTCGGGGGGAATCACGACACGACGACAACACTACTACATTAGCAAAAATTTTAAAAAACGCAATCAGAACGTTTGTTTGCCGGTTAAGTTCCTCAAGCATCTTACCGTTTTTAACGCAACCTAATCATGCTACATTTTGGGGAGGAGGTAAAGCTAAACGCCTCGTCAAAGTTAGCTCAGGCACTTGCGCGGAAGTGAGCAATTTGTCGCTGGGAAAGTGGGTAATTAGAGTCGGTTCTGAGAAAACTATGGTAAAATCGAGAAGTGAAACGCGGAATTAAGGTTGGGGGAAAGTTGTCATGATTGAAAATTGGGACCAGTTTTTATTACCTTATCAACAGGCCGTTAGCGAGCTTAAGGTGAAGCTACGGGGCATGCGCAAACAATTCGAAAACCGCAACCAACGCTCACCCATCGAGTTCGTGACGGGGCGGGTCAAGCCCGTTCCCAGTATTAAAGAAAAGATGACCCGCCGCCACGTGAGCGAGGAACGCCTCGAGCAGGACATGCAAGACATCGCGGGCCTGCGGATCATGTGTCAGTTCGTGGAGGACATCTACCAGGTGGTCGACCTGTTGCGGCAGCGCACCGACCTGACCATCTTGGAAGAACGGGACTACATCCACAACGAAAAGCCGAGTGGCTACCGGTCCTACCACATCGTCATCGAATACCCGGTGCAGTTAGTGACCGGCGAGAAAAAGATTTTAGCGGAGATTCAGGTGCGGACGCTGGCCATGAACTTCTGGGCCACCATCGAGCACTCCTTAAATTACAAGTACCAGGGTGCCTTTCCGGACGATCTCAGCGCACGGCTGCAACGTGCGGCGGAGGCGGCCTTCAAGCTGGACACCGAAATGTCCGAAATTCGCGAAGAGATTCAGGAGGCCCAGCACTACTCCCCGCAGGGAAAGGCCGACGGAACGTCTTCAAACGATAAGGAAGAATGAAGTTATGAAAGTTTCTATCTTTAGTAATAACGGCCAATCTTCCCGGCAGGTGGCCACCGCCCTGCACCGGGGACTGACCGCGGCTGGTCTGACCATCGATAGTCTGAACCCAGACATCGTGGTGACCGTTGGCGGCGACGGGACCCTCCTGTCGGCCTTCCACCACTACAGTGACCGGCTGGACAAGATTCGCTTCGTCGGGATCCACACGGGTCACCTGGGGTTCTACACCGACTGGCGCGATTACGAGGTCAACGACCTGATTCAAAGCCTGATTCAGGATAACCGCCAAAGCGTCAGCTACCCGTTGTTGAACATTCAGGTGGAGTACGCGGACGGGACCCAGCCCGACCAGGCGTTGGCCCTGAACGAGTCGACTATCAAGAAGGTCTCGGGGACCATGGTGGCCGACGTCTACATCAAGGGCGAACTCTTCGAAAGTTTTCGGGGGGATGGCCTGTGTATCTCGACACCGACCGGCTCCACGGCCTATAACAAGTCCGTGGGAGGGGCCGTCTTGAATCCCCGGTTCAACGCCATCCAGATGGCGGAAATTGCCTCCATTAACAATTTAGTCTTTCGAACGTTGGGGTCGCCACTGATCATTCCGGCGGACGAGTGGATTCGCATCGAGCCCGCCGAGGCAACCGATAACGTCCTAATGTGCGACCAGCTCAGCATCGAGGGGCGGCCCATTAAGGCCATCAATTACCGGATCGCCCGGCAACGCATCGCCTTTGCGGAATACCGGCACACCCATTTCTGGCAACGGGTCGAGGCGTCCTTCATCGGACGGGAATCCTCGTGACGGCCTTCGAGTGGACTGTGACCGGTCCAGCGCCCGAACACGTGCGGACCGTGCTGATGGCCCACGGGGTGACCCGGACCTACCTGAAGCAGGTCAAGTTCCATGGCGGCATCGTCACCCTCGACGGCCAGCCGGTGCGGGTGATCGCGATGGCCAATCCCGGTCAACGGGTGGGCCTGCAATTGCCCCCGGAGGCCCCGAACGACCACGTGGCGACGTCTGATGGGCCGTTAGCCATCCTGTACGAAGATGAGCACTTCCTGGTGGTCAATAAGCCGGCCGAGATGGCCTCGGTGCCGTCGCACCTGTATCCGGACGATACCCTGGCTAACCGGGTCAAGGGCCACCTCACGGCGATTCACGCGCCCAGCACGGTGACCCACATCGTGACCCGGTTGGACCGGGAGACCAGCGGGGCGGTCCTGTTCGCCAAACACCACTTTGCCCACTCGATCCTGGACAAGCAGATGAAGCTCGGCCAGCTGGACAAACGCTACGTGGCGGTGGCCACGGGCCGAATCACGCCGGATCATCAGCTGATCGACCGGCCCATCGGTCGTGCGGCGGGGTCCTTCATCAAGCGGCAGGTACGACCGGACGGACGGGCGGCCCAGACGGAGATCTGGGTGCGGTCTCGTTCGCGGAGTGCGAGCCTGTTGGCCGTGAAACTCCACACCGGCCGGACCCACCAGATTCGGGTCCACTGTCAGTCAATTGGGCACCCGCTGGTGGGGGACTGGCTGTACGGCCGGCAGAGCAACCCCTGGATTCACCGGCAGGCCTTGCACTGTGCCCGCTTACGGTTCTACCAACCGTTTTTGGACCGCTGGGTGACCTGTGACGCGCCCCTACCGGCCGACATGGCCGCGGTCATTGCCCAAGAACAACTCGTTTTACCAATCAACCGGGATCCCGCATAGGGAACCGGTTTTTCATTAGCGTACCGTGAGACCGGTTTCAAGCCGGTCGGCTGTGAGGAGGGACGGCCATGTTTTACTTCATCAATGAGTATCTATTAGCACAGAATTCCAGTGTGGAGCACGCCGCCATCAACCGGGTAAAGCTCTTTCGGCAGGCCCACCAACCGGCTAAGATCGTGACGAAGACCTATGATTGCCTGTTGCACCGCAACCTGGCCACGTTCGGCCTGGTCGCAGACGACGTGGTGAACCTGTTCGATTACTTTCAGGCGGCGACGCGGGTGACGCCCCGCGTGGTCCGTACGGTGGATCTGCCCCTGTCGCCCGAGCTGGAGATTCGGGTGGGGGCGAACTTTAGCCGCCTGACCAACGGTGACGTACCGGTGGGCCTGGTCCGCTTCGTGCCGGGAACCGTGGGGCGGGTGGCCGCCCAGAAATTCTGGGATCCGCAGGGCAATTTGACGGCCAAGGACCTGTGGGATTGGCGGGGGTTCCGTTCGGCGACCCAGTTTTTTGGGCAGAACGGGCAGTTGATGGCCCAGACGTACTACACGCCTCAGGGCGATCCCGTGATCGAGGAGTACTTTGCGGCCAATCCGCAGGGCCACCCCGTGACGACCCGGCTGATTCTGGTCGACTATCAGCACCAGGGGGACCGGTACTTTGCCGACCGTGACGAGCTCTTCACGTTCTTCTTGGCGGAATTGAGTCGCAGGGAACCGGCGACGTTCATCAGCGACCGGCCCGCAACCGGGATTCCCGCCCTGTTGGCACTGGGAAACGTGGCGAAAAAGGTGCTCTACCTGCCGATCAACCACGTGACGTTGCCCGGTGACCCCCGGCACACGGCGCTCGACGGCTATTTGCAACCGGCCTTTGCCCACCTCGAGCGTTTCGATGGGCTGGTGACCAACACGGCCCAGCAGGCGGCCGATATCCTGGCCCGGTACCCGCAGGCCCGCGTGGTCGCAATCCCGCCCGTGGCCTTACCGCCGTTGCCGGTGGTGCCGATGGGGCGCCGGCGACCACACAGCCTCCTGTACGTGGGGCGCTTGGCCGCGGATAAACGGCTCAAGCAGCTCTTACGGATCGTGGCGCTGATCCATCAACGGATCGATGATGTGACGCTGACCCTGTACGGGTACGGGAATCCGGCCTACGTCCAACAACTCAAAACGTTGGTCGCGGACCTCCAACTGACCTCCGTGGTCACCTTTGCCGGCTACACGGCGGACCTGGCCGAGCGGTATGACGACTATCAGGTGATGGTCACCGTTGCGGCGAGCGATGGGGGTCCCTTGGGAATGTACGAGGCCCTGAGTCACGGGTTGCCGGTGGTCAGCACCCGATTTGATTACGGGCCCGCCGCGCTGATTCGCCCGGGGGTGAACGGCGACTTGGTGGCCGCGGGAGACGAAGCGGGGGCGGCCAACGCCATCGTTGCGTTGCTGAGTGACCCGTCGCGCCTGACCCGAATGAGCCTGGCGGCGTACGCCAGTGCCCAGGCGTGGACGCCGGAGAAGGTGTGGCGGCAATGGCGGGCTTGGCTGACGAAGGGAGGCTAACGAATGTACTATTTTCTAAACGACAACCTACAGTTGGCCCAGTCGGGGATCGAACACGCCGAAATCGCTCGGTTGCGGTTGTTTGCGGCCCACGGGGTGCCGGCACAATTGGTGACCCGCCAGTTTTCCCTGACCCTCCCGGACGTGCTGGTGGCCACGCAACTCGCGCGACGACAGGTGGTCAACCTGTTCGAATTTTTCTGCGAATGTGACCACGCGGCCCAACGGACGGTGACGCTGGCGGACCTGTCCTGGCCGGCCGCGGCCGACTTGAGCAAAAAGGACCGGCAGTGGCGGGTCACGGTGGCCGACCAGTTGCTGGCCATCGTTTACCTGCGCGCGGACAGTGAGCAGGTCAGCAACGTGCAAACGTTCGATAACACCGGTCGAACGGTCAAGATGACCTGGTGGGACGTTCGGGGCGTGCGCCGACTGGTCCAGTTATTTGATGGGGACGGGCAGATCGCCCAGGAACAGTACCTCGATCCCGCCGGTCGGGTCCGGCTGATCAAGGCCCACCTGTTGACGCGGGCCAACCGCGAGCGGGTGAGTTGGCGGTTGATCGATGCGCGGGGCTGCTCACGGACCTTTGCCGGGCTCAACGACCTGACCCGTTACTTTTACGACTGCCTGAATCGCCAGGAACTCCATAACGTCTTTATCTGTGACCGGACCGTGGAGTGCGACTGGGCGCTCTTCCACATGCGGACCGCCGCCAAGAAGGTCCTGCACCTGCACAACGACCACGTAAGCGACCCCCGGGACATGCTGCATTCACCGCTGAATAATAATTACCAGAATGCGCTGGTGAATTGGGACCAGTGGGACGCCGTCATCACGGCGACCGTGGCCCAGCAGCACGACGTCGTGGCCCGGTTTGGAAGCGCGATTCCGACCTTCGCAATTCCGGTCGGGTACGTGGCGGCGCCGATGGACCCGCACCGGCGGCTGCACCGGCAGGCGGGGCTCATCGTCCAAGTGGCGCGAGTCGCCGCGGAAAAGCAGCCCAGTCACACCGTTGCAGCGTTTGCCCGGGTTTATCACCAGGTGCCGACCGCCCGGCTGGAATTCTGGGGCTACGCGAACGGTGATACCGAGCAGAAGGTGCGCCAGCAGGTGGCCGACCTGGGACTGGAAGGGGTGGTCCGCTTTTGCGGGTACACCAGCGACGTGGGCGCCGTTTACGACCGGGCCCAACTCGGCGTGCTGCCCAGTCGAGCGGAGGGGTTCTCCCTGATGCTGCTGGAGGCGCAGGCACACGGGCTGCCCATGGTGGCCAACGACGTGAAGTATGGTCCCGCCGAGATCATCCAGGACCAGCGCAGTGGTTGGCTGACGCAAAACGGCGACATTGCGGGGCTGGCCCACGCCATGACGACGTTGCTGACCGATGACGCGCGGCGGGAGGCTTACAGCCAAGCGGCTTACCAGGCGGTCCAGCGGTACAGCGCCGAGCGGGTCTGGGCGGCCTGGCAGCCCCTGCTGACGAGATTCGCATCGGATAAATAGACCAAAATAGGCAGGAAATTCCCGATTTGAGAATTTCCTGCCTATTTTTGGAGACCCTGAGGGAGGTCCCACCCCCCTGGGGCGCCCCTGATGGCTTAGAAAGTTCAAGAAGAAAACGGACACGGAATCGTGTTCAAGCCCCCGCCCAATCGGTAAACTAGAAGACACACTAACGAAGCCGCCTCATCATTGCACCCTATTGGTTGATTTGGGGATTAACCTTAGGCGGGGAGACTTCGTGAGTGGAATCAGCTGGTCATCGGAATGACCTTGGGGGGATCGGACATGACAAAGCCGTTAACGTTACTGGTGAATATCGATCACACGTTGTGCGCCACCGGTGGGGAGACGAAGGGGTACCTGGATGTGGCCCCGCAGCCGCGCGTCGTGGAACAACTGCGCCGCTACCACGAGGCGGGGTACCACATTATCCTGTTCACGTCCCGACAGATGAGTACCTATGCGGGAAATCTGGGGAAGGTGAGTCGTTACGGCGCCGGGGCCACGACCAAGTGGTTGACCCGTCACCGGGTGCCTTACGACGAATTACTGTTTGGCCGGCCGTGGATGGCGCGACAGGTCAGCGATATCGACGGGCGGACGTTGGGACCGGACGACTTCTTGCGCCACTCACCCGCTGAGCTGGCGGCGCTGACCCGACCGGAACAACCCGTTTCGTCCTAAAAGTGATGCAATCGACAAAAACAGGCAGGAAACGCTCATTTAGAGAATTTCCTGCCTGTTTTTGTCGCGTCCGTGGGAGGTCCCGACCGGACGGACGTTGAATGAGACTTACTTTGCGAGTGTCTGAGTGCCTAAGAATTCGTGCACGCCGAGTTTTTCGGCCACGGCCGAGACCTGATCCGCCGGCACGTTGGTCGGCACCAGGGCGATGCCGGCACTGGCGGCTAAGCGCTGGGTCGCCGTCCAGTCTGCGAGCCGGTCCGTGGCGGCCCCAACGCTCAGAATCCGGTCGAATCCCTGGACGCCCAGCCAATCGATGGCGGCGCCCCGGTCCTGTGGTCGGATCTGGTCGAAGGCGGTGCTCAGCGTCAGCGACATGCCGCCGGCCGCGGCCACTAGTGGGCGCAACGCTTCCTGGTCAAGCTGCCGTTGGGCGGTCAGTGCGCCGACGATGACGCCGTCGACACCCAGTTGCTGGGCCTCGAGGAGGTCGGCCTCCATGATCTTGAGCTCAACGTCATTGTAGGGACTGACCCCGCCCCGCGGTGCAATCAGCAGGTCCAGGCTGACCTGGTGTTCGTGGGCGTAGCGGGTGGCTTCGGCCATGGTGCCCTTGCTGACGGTGGTTCCTCCCACGGCGAGGTTATCCGCGAGGGCCACCCGTTTAGCGCCCGCCTGAATGGCGGCGGGGAGGGTGGCGTAGTTTTCCAGTAATGGTTCAACGAGTAACAAGTTCTTCATCCTTTCTGGTAACGGTTTGTTCGGCAGGCGAACACTGAGTATGGTACAATAAACCCACTTATTTGACGGGAGGCACGCCTGTGAAGTCTGAACAAAAGCCGCGTTCGTGGTTCTGGAGTTGGGTGGTCAATAACCGCCTAGTCTCGGTCCTAACGATTATACTGCTTATTTTACTCATTTTGTTGGTCGCAAGTAAAGTTCCCTGGCTGGCGACCCCGCTGATCCTGGTCGGCCAGATCGTGAGCCTGCCCATTATCCTGGCGGGGGTGGGGTATTACCTGCTGAATCCCGTCGTTGACCGGCTGGAACGCCGGGGCGTGGCGCGGTCGTGGACCATCACGGGCCTCTTCATCCTGATCGCCGGGTTGCTCGTCTGGGGAATCTTAAGCGTGGTCCCGCTGATTCAGCGGCAGACGGTGACCCTTTTGAATGAGTGGCCCCAGTACTGGCAGGAGCTGACCCGGACCGTGAATCAGTGGCTGAACGATGAGCGCCTGGGGAGTCTGCGGGCGCAGCTGGATCAGCTCAATCAGCAGCTCAGCGACCAGTCGTCCCGGAGCGTGTCGCACCTGGCCCAGACGACCTGGTCGTCCGTGGGCGGGGTGGTCAGCCGCATCGCGAGCATCGTGGTGGCGCTGGTCACGGCGCCGTTCATCCTGTTTTACCTCTTACGCGACGGCCACCGCTTGCCGGCGTACCTCAGTCGTTTATTGCCCATCAAGAAACGCCAGTCGGCCATGAACCTGTTGATCGAAATGAACCGACAGGTCAGCAATTACGTCCGCGGACAATTGATCGTCGCCTTTATCGTGGCGGTCCTCTTTTACCTGGGGTTTTGGATCATCGGGTTGAAGTTCGCGCTGTTGCTGGGCGTGGTCGCGGGGGTCTTGAACCTGGTGCCGTACCTGGGGTCGTTTTTGGCCATGGTTCCCGCCGTCGTGGTGGCGGCCATGGTGTCCCCCTGGATGCTGGTCAAGGTCCTCATCGTCTTTATCATCGAACAGACCCTGGAAGGCCGGCTGATTTCCCCGCTGGTCCTGGGCAGTTCCTTAAAGATCCACCCGCTGACCATCATCTTCGTCCTGTTGATTGCCGGCAAGGCCTTCGGGGTCGTCGGCGTGATCCTGGGCATTCCGGGGTACGCGGTCATCCGGGTGATCGTGACCCAGACGTTCCAGTGGTATCAGGGAGTCGTCGGCGGTTACACGCTAGCAGAATCTGAGAAACAAGGAGAAAATGGTTATCATGAAGAAAATTGATCGGGCCGCGGCCTTTTTAAGTCAACACGCGGCATTGTTTCGGTGTCCCGTGTGTCACCAGCCCTATGCGCAGGTCGTGGGCCACAGCCTCGTTTGTCCCCAGGGGCATAACGTGGATCTATCGAAGAAGGGCATGCTGTACTTTATGCAGCGTGCCGTGAAGAGTGAGTACGACGATGCGATGTTGGCCGCACGGCGGCGGATGTTACAGGCCGGCTTGTTTGCGGGCATCACGGACGCCTTTGCCGCCGAGTTGGGGAGCGCCCCCGAGACCCTCCTCGACGTGGGCTGCGGGGAGGGGACCCCGCTGGCCGACGTGCTGGCTCACCGGACGGGTGACGATACGGCGGTCGGCTTCGACCTGTCCAAGCCGGGTATCAATCTAGCCACCCAGTTGGCGACCAACGCGTTCTTTTGCGTGGCGGATTTGGCCCAGATGCCGTTTAGTGATCACCAGTTTACGACGATTTTAGATTTGTTTTCGCCCTCGGCCTACAAGGAATTTAACCGAGTCCTGGCACCGGGCGGCCAACTGTTAAAGGTGATTCCGAACGCCGACTACCTGATCGAGCTGCGGCAGGCCATCTTCCCGGCCGGTAACGCCCACGCCCAGTACGATAACGGCAACGTCTTGCGCCTGTTCCAGGAACACTACCCAACGGCGACGAGCCAGCGGATTCGGTATCAGGTCCCGGTCGCCCCGGAGCGCTTTGCCGATTTGATGCTGATGACGCCGATGCACTGGGGCGCGGATCAGGCCCGGTTGGCCGCGGTTGCCGCCGCGCCGTTTTCACAAATTACCGTCGACGTGACGCTCTTACAGGCGCGGAATAGTTAGGTAAAACGTTTAAAAAATCTCGCGTCCCCCCTTGAAGACCTGACAACGGCGTGTTATATTGACAAATGAGAAATCGTTTGACGGTCGATATCAGCGGGTAACTGTTAGCGGCTGGCAAGTTGACCTTCACTAAAGTAGCCCCTCGCCGTGCCCACACCGAGAAGCTGCTTTTTTTTCGTGGCCAGCGCTTGTCAAAGCGTCGCGGAGTTGACTATAATTAGTGAAACAGAACGAATGTTTGAGAAAGAGATCGGAGAGAGACTGTTATGACCAATCACATTGTGTTATTTGAACCCTTATTTCCCGCCAATACCGGCAACATCGCCCGGACCTGTGCCGGTACCGACACGGTATTGGACCTGATCAAGCCCTTGGGCTTCACGGTGGACGATGCCCACTTGAAGCGGGCCGGCCTGGATTACTGGGACAAGGTGGACGTGCGCTACCACGAGAATCTGCCGGCCTTTTTGGAAACGGTGACGGATCCCACCCAACTCTACCTGGTATCGAAGTTCGCGGAGCAGGATTACACCGAACCGGACTACACGGTTAACGACCACGACCACTACTTCTTGTTCGGGAAGGAGACCACGGGGTTACCGGAACCCTTCATGCGCCAGAATCCCGAAAAGTGTATTCGGATTCCGCAAGACGATCAGCACATCCGGGCCCTGAACCTCTCGAACAGTGCCGCCATCGTCATCTACGAAGTGCTGCGGCAACAGTCGTTCCTGAACCTGGAACGGATTCACCGCTACCCTCACGATAAATTAAAATAAGGTGCGGCGGACAAAGGGTGGCACCAGCTGCCGTTTGCGCTCGATTTGGCACCAAATAATCGGAGAACACAACTGAGCCTGAGGCGTTGGTCTCAGGCTCGTGAAAGGAGGGGGATTGGTTGGCGACCAAGCGAAAAACAACGCGTCGCAAGCCGGCCCGGCGCCGGACGACCAAGAAAAAGACGGCCCAACCGTTTCCGTATACGCGAAACGTGGTGGGCCTAGTGATTGTGGTGCTGGCCGGTCTGGGACTCTTTAACCTGGGTCTCCTGGGAACACTCTGCGCCAACCTGATGCGTGTGTTCGTGGGCGACAGTTACCAGGTCGGCCTGGTCATCGGCGGGGCCTTGGGGGTGGCATTGGCCATCACCGGGACTTGGCCCCGCATCGCGCGCCATTACTTATGGGGCAGTGGCCTGATTTACGGGGGCTGGCTGCTCTGGATTTCAGCCAACGCCTTTATTCAGGCGGATCAACATAGCGGCTTCATCGCCACGGTCTGGCACGCCAGCCTGGCCGACCTGATCAGCGGGGGTCACACGGCACAGTACGGTGGTGGCCTGTGGGGCGCCATCGAGCTGTCCGTGATTGCCTGGCTGATTGACCTGTTGGGGGCGCAAATCGCGGCCTGGTTCATCATGGCCGGTGGGGTCCTGGTCTTCTTCCAGATTCCACTGAGTGACCTGACCCCGTACCTGCAACGGCTCTTGGGCTGGTTGCAGCGTGGCAGTCAGGCCGTGGCGGCCGGCGTCAAGCAGGGCGGCGAACGCCTACAGGCCCGGCGTGAACAACGGCCGGCCAAGCCCCGACCCACGGCTCCCGCGGCAACGCCTGCGGCCAGTCAGGCCCCGGCCGCCAGTTCGGCGGCTCCGGCGTCTTCGGCCGCGGCTGAGCCCAGCTACCACGTGACCGTGGCGGCCAACGAGCAACCCGCCGCTCCGGCTGCCAGTTTGGCCGCGCCCGCCGATGAGTCGGCGGCAGAGACGACCGAACCGGAAGCGCTGGTCAGCGCCGCCCCGGTCGATCCGAATTACCAGTTGCCGTCACCGGACCTGCTCAAGCAGGTTCCGCCGACTGACCAGACGGCGGAGATCAACGCCATCGATGCCAATACCAAGATTTTGAAACAGACGTTGGACAGCTTCGGCGTCGATGCCGAGGTCAAAAACGTCAGCTTAGGCCCGTCCGTGACGGAGTACGAACTGCATCCGGCTATCGGGGTCAAGGTGTCCCGCATCGTGAATCTCGCGGATGACCTGGCCTTGGCGTTGGCGGCCAAGGGTATCCGGATTCAGGCGCCGATTCCCGGGAAGTCCCTGATTGGGATCGAAGTGCCCAACAAGGACGTCTCCACGGTGGCCTTTCGCGACGTGGTCGAGGCCCAGCCGCCGCACCCCAACAAGCCGTTGGAGGTGCCGCTGGGCCGGAACGTGACCGGTCAGGTCGTGACCATGGACCTGACCAAGATGCCACACTTACTGATTGCGGGGGCGACCGGGAGCGGGAAGTCCGTGGCCATCAACGGCATCATTACCAGTATCTTAATGAACGCCCGACCGGATCAGGTGAAGATGATGCTGATCGACCCGAAGAAGGTGGAGTTGAGTGTTTACAACGGCATTCCCCATCTGTTGACGCCGGTCGTGTCGGAGCCGAAGAAGGCGGCCCGGGCGCTGCATAAGGTCGTTGCCGAGATGGAACGGCGCTACGAACTTTTTTCCCAGTTCGGTCAACGCAAAATCTCCGGGTATAACGCCTTTGTCCAAAAGGCGAACGCGGCCGACAATCAGGCGCGGCCGACCTTGCCGTACATCGTGGTCATCGTCGATGAATTGGCCGATCTGATGATGACGGTCTCCAGCGAGGTGGAAGACGCCATTATCCGCTTAGCCCAGATGGGCCGGGCCGCCGGGGTCCACATGATCCTGGCGACGCAACGGCCGTCCGTCGACGTCATCACCGGGCTGATCAAGGCCAACGTCCCGTCCCGAATCGCCTTCGCGGTTTCAAGCGGAATCGATTCCCGGACTATTCTGGACACCAACGGGGCTGAAAAGCTGCTGGGACGTGGTGACATGCTCTTCCAACCGGTCGATGCGAATTCGCCGGTCCGGGTCCAAGGGGCCTTTATCTCCGATGAAGACGTCAGCAACGTGGTCGACTTCATCAAGCAACAGCAGACGGCCGACTATGACGACGACATGGTGGTCACGGACGAGGAGATGCAGGAGTCCGAACAGGGCGACAGCGATGACGAGCTGTTCGACGACGCCTTGGCCTTCGTGGTCGATCAACAGAAGGCTAGTACGTCGCTACTGCAGCGGCGCTTCCGGATCGGCTACAACCGGGCCGCCCGGATCATTGACGATCTGGAGCAACGCGGCTACATCGGCCCGCAAGAGGGCAGTAAGCCGCGGCAGGTGTACAAGCAGCCGGATAGCACGGCTCCGTCTTCCGCGGCGCCACCGACATCTTAAGCGATTTAAACAGATAATAAAAAACACCCTAAGTCACGGCCAATTGGCGATGACTTAGGGTGTTTTGGTGTCTTAAGGGATGTGCTGCTGAGTTTACATCAACGAGAAAATAGCGCCAAAGATTAATGATCCCAGAGTTGCGATGATCATAATCCAAACGAACACGTTGGTGATCTTTTGAAACGTCGATTTCTTTTTCTTTTCCATGCTGAACTTAGCCACCTCTTTGCCTGCATTTTCTACCCAATTAGTTTACCGTGGCCTTCACTGAATTGCAACCTTCCGCGCGATTTCTTCGGCAGATAAATCGTGAATCTGCGTTGCAAGTCAGGGGATAAATCTTTATAATGGAGGGTCGAAAGTCAAGGGAGGGGGAGCAACATGACGTTTTGGGCATCGCCAGCGGGACAACTGATCATTTTAGCACTGGGATGGGCCGCCATTCGCTTGGCCCGGCGTATACTCCGGCACCGGTGGCCGCACGACCTGCTGACGTGGGACCTGATGGCGCCCCTCTTCCTATTATGTAGCCTCTTCCTGATTCCGCGGGGCGCCGGGCAACTGTTGCCATGGTTAGTGATCGGATGGATGGTTATCGGGATCGGGGTGGCCGTTTTGCAAGCTATTCACAATCACGAGCTGCTTTACCCCAAATTTCTGAAGACTTTTTGGCGGTTGACCGACCTTTATTGGGTCGTTGGCTTTAGTTTGTGCTTTTTACTTACGATTAGTTAGAAAATGAATAAATATGAATATTTTTGATTATTAACGCGATTTATGCAGATAATCAATGACCCCCACAGCCACGGTGAACACTTGTTCGCCGTGGCTTTTTGCGACTTTGTGCGTTAATTTATAAAAATTCGGAAACGTTGTGGTAGAAAGTGGGGGGGTGTGGTAAACTTGGGAATAGTTACAAGTAAGGGGGATTGGCTATGTTCATGGGTGAATTTGAGCATTCAATTGACACCAAAGGACGGCTAATTATCCCCGCCAAATTCAGAGAACAACTTGGCGACCATTTCGTGGTGACCCGCGGAATGGATGGTTGTTTATTCGGTTACCCGTTATCGGAGTGGGCGACGCTGCAAGAGAAACTGAAAGCCTTGCCACTCAACCGAAAGGACGCCCGGGCCTTTGTCCGGTTCTTCTATTCGGCAGCCACGGAATGTGAGCTGGATAAGCAGGGACGCATCAACTTACCGAAGCCCCTTCGCGACCACGCGGCGATTACCAAACAGTGTGTGATCGTGGGGGTGGCCAACCGCTTTGAAATTTGGAGTGCCGATCGGTGGACGGCCTTTGCCACCACCGCTGAAGAAAACTTTGACGATATCGCTGAGAAGATCGATTTTTAACGAAAAATGACTTTTAAAGAAGGGAGTGTGTTCATGGAAGACTTTCATCACGTAACGGTTCTTTTGAATGAAGCGGTGGCGGGCCTCGCCATCAAGCCAACCGGAATTTACGTTGACTGCACGTTAGGTGGCGGTGGTCACAGCCAGCACATTCTCGATGAACTGACGACCGGACACCTGTACGCCTTTGACCAAGACCAAACGGCCATTGACTATAATCAGGAGCATCTTAAGGCGGCGTTAACCGCCGGTAAGGTAACGTTTATCAAGAGCAACTTCCGCAATCTTCAAGCGGAATTAGCCCAACGCGGGGTGACCCACGTGGATGGCATCCTGTATGACCTGGGCGTGTCCTCGCCCCAATTCGACGAGGCCGACCGCGGGTTCAGTTACCAGCACGACGCCCCGTTGGACATGCGGATGGATCAGCAAGCGCCCTTGACGGCCTGGACGGTGGTCAACGAGTGGTCGTTCAACGACCTGATGCGGATTTTTCACCGCTACGGCGAAGAAAAGTTCGCCAAGCCGATTGCTCGGGCCATCGAACGACACCGGGCCACGGCGCCCATCGACACGACCGGCCAATTGGTCGAAATCATTAAGGAAGGAATTCCCGCGGCGGCGCGCCGTCACGGGGGCCATCCCGCCAAGAAGGTCTTCCAGGCCATCCGTATCGCCGTCAACGACGAGCTCGGCGCCCTGGAAGCCTCACTGGAACAAGCGATTCAGCTGTTGGCCCCCCAAGGCCGCATCAGCGTGATCACGTTCCAGTCGTTGGAAGACCGGCTGGTCAAGACCATGTTCCGCGAGCAGTCGTCGTTACCCGACCTCCCGCACGGCTTGCCGGTGATTCCGCAAGACATGCAACCCGATTATCGGTTGGTCAACCGCAAGCCCATCACGCCATCGGCCGATGAGCTCGCCGCGAACCACCGAGCGCACAGTGCCAAGTTACGGATCCTAGAAAAATTAGACCCAACTCACTCATAAAATAAATATCGACATAGGAAGATGATTATTTATGGCGCAGAATAGTTTAGCAGAAGCGGTTCCACTACCTCAAGAACCCCAACGACGCCAGCACATAGCACACCCCCAGCCGCAGGTGCGGCCCACACCTCAGGGCCAACCACAGCGGCAGAAACTCCCGCTCTCTAAGTTCGAAAAGTGCTTATTGACGGTGGGGGGGCTGATCTTAGCGGCCATGATGGTGTGCGTGGTTTCCTCAAAAATTGCGATGAACAACGCACAGCATCAGTTACAGTCGATCACCCAGACCACGACGACTTACCAGAATCGCAACACCAACACCCAGCAACAGATCAATGAGTTGCAGAGTCGGAGTCGGTTGGATAAGATCGCCCAAAAGCAAGGACTAAGTTTGAATAACGCGCGAATAAGGACTGTTAATAAATAATGAACAATTCCCCTCAGCGTCCACCAATGAAGAATAGTTACACGCGCAGAAACCGGAAGCATTTTGGCCAGTTTCTGTTTTTGGTTTTTTTTGTGCTCTTTTGCGTGATTGTTGGGCGGTTCGCCTATATCTCGATTGGGAAAAAGGTTCAAAACGTCAACCTCAGTGCGGCCGCCCAGCGGTTGTACACGGCGAACGAAACCTTGAAGGCCAAGCGGGGAACCATTTACGATGCGAATAACCAACCCATCGCGGAAGACACCAGCGTGTACTCCCTCTACGTTGTTCTGGACAAGCGGCAGACTGGTCTGAACGGCCAGAAACTGTACGCGACGAATAAAGAAAAAATTGCCACGGTGTTGGCGAAGTATCTGCCAATCAGCCGGAAGAAGGCCCTGGCGACCCTGAATCCCAGCAACAAGAATGCGTTTCAAGTGGAATTCGGGACGGCCGGGCAGAATATCTCGTTGTCGACGAAACAGAAGATTCAAAGTTACCACCTGAGCGGCATCAACTTTGTCCAACAGGAATCCCGCCTGTACCCGAACGGGGTCTTCGCCTCCCACCTGATTGGGTTGGCGCAGGCCCAGACCGCCAACGGGCAGACCACGTTAAAGGGCACGATGGGTATCGAACAGGCCTTTAACAAGGAGCTGACCGGGACGGACGGGTCCCAGAAGATCAAGAAGGACATGTACGGCTACCAGCTACCGGGAACCAAGCAGAAGTATAAGAAGGCCCAAAATGGGGACAACGTGTACACCACGCTCGACACCCGGCTGCAGACGCTGCTTGAGACCGAAATGAGCAGCGTCCAGGACCAGGTCAAGGCCAACTCGATGAACGCGGTCCTGATGAACGCGAAGACCGGGGCCATCCTGGCCGCCACGCAACGGCCGACCTTCAACGCGACGACCAAGTCCGGGCTCAACCAGGTCTGGCGGAACACGTTGGTTCAGGATGCTTACGAACCAGGGTCGACCATGAAAATCTTTACACTGGCCTCCTCGATTAATAGTGGGCACTATAACGGTAACGCCACGTACCAGTCCGGTCGCTACACCATCGGCAACCAAGTCGTGCCCGACTGGAACACGTCCGGTTGGGGGACCATCACCTACAATAAGGGGTTTGCGGTCTCCAGTAACGTGGCCATGGCGCACCTCGAACAACAGATGGGTGCCAAGACCTGGAAGAGCTACATCAAGCGATTCCACTTCCTGCAGAGCACGAACTCGGGTCTGCCGGGCGAATTGAGTGGGAACATTGCCTTTACGCGGCCCATCGAGCAGGCGGACACCGCCTTTGGCCAAGGGATTCAGGTCACGGTGTTCCAGATGATGCAGGCGCTCAGTGCTATCAGTAACAACGGTCAGATGATGAAGCCGTACGTCATCAGCAAGGTCGTGGACCCGAATACCCATAAGACGGTAAAAAGTTATTCACCGACGACAGTCGGCCAGCCGGTCTCCGCCTCAACGGCCAAGGCCGTGCGTAAACACATGGAAGACGTGGTGTACAAGTCTTACGGTATCGGGAGCGACTACAAGATGAGCGGCTATAAGGTCGCCGTCAAGACCGGGACCGCGCAGGTCAGCAACGGCAGCTCCGGCTACCTATCCGGGGACGATAACTACCTGTACTCCGTGGCGGCCATGGTGCCAGCCAATAATCCGAAGTACGTGATGTACATCACCATGAAGCAGCCGCACCTGGGGAGCAAAACGGCGACCCAGCTGCTGGCGTCGATCATGAAGCCGGTCATGGCCCGGGCCCTCCAGGAGGACACGACGGCCACGACCAAGACGGTGAAGATGCCGACGGTCACGGGTAAGACCGTGACGGCTGCCACCAAGCAACTGACCAAGGCCGGGGCCACGGTCACGGTCTTGGGCAGCGGCACGCAGGTCAAGCAGCAATCGGTCAGTGCGGGCACCAGCCTGTACGACCAGCAACGCATCTTCTTATCGACTGGCGGCACCGTCACGTTACCAAGTTTGACGGGCTGGTCCAAGGGTGATGTGGTAAAATTAGCACAGTTAGTGGGAATCAAGTTGACAGTCAACGGTGACGGGTACGTGACCAAGCAAAGCCTCAAGAGCGGCGCGACCGTCGCGTCCGGTAGTAACCTGACCGTGACGTTGAAACAAAATAAATAAATGAGAATGAGGATTGAGTAGGAAAATGATAACAGTAGGATTTCCCTTAGTGGGTGGTTTCATCATTACAGCGGCGTTCATGCCGTCACTGATCCGGTACTTCCGGGCACGTCACGAGGGTCAGATGATTCGTGAAGAGGGCCCAACGTGGCACGAAAAGAAGTCCGGAACGCCTACGATGGGGGGCTTACTCTTCATCATTGCGATTCTGGTGATGACGTTGGCCGCAAGTTGGCTGACGGCTCCGCACCACGTGCTGTCGACCACCTGGATCTTGCTCTTTATTCTGGTCCTGTACGGGGCCTTGGGCGCCTGGGATGACAGTATCAAGTTATTTCACCGACAAAATGAAGGATTGAAGGCGTGGCAAAAGTTACTGGGTCAGATTGTTGGGGCCTTGTTGCTTTTCTGGGTCTACGTGCACGAACAGCTTCCCATGGAACTAAAGTTGCCCGGTCTGGGGACCTGGCACATGGGCGGCTGGTACGCGCTCTTTGCCATTATCTGGTTGGTCGGGTTCTCCAACGCCGTGAACTTATCGGACGGGCTTGATGGGCTCGTCAGCGGGTTGGCCAGCATCTCCTTTGCGGCCTACGGCATCGTGGCCCTGGCCCAGCATCAGACGAATATTAGTCTCTTTTGTTTTGCCGTAGTCGGCAGCCTTTTAGGGTTCCTGCTCTTTAATCACAAACCAGCCAAGATCTTCATGGGCGATACCGGGTCGTTAGCCCTCGGGGGAGCGCTCGCCGCGGTCGCGATTTTACTGCACCATGAAGTGTCCCTGTTATGGATCGGGTTGGTCTACGTGATTGAGACAGCCAGCGTTATTTTGCAAGTTGCCTCGTTCAAGTTGACGGGGAAGCGGATTTTCCTGATGAGTCCCATCCATCACCATTTCGAGATGCTCGGATGGAGTGAATGGAAGATTGATTTGACTTTTTGGGCCGTCGGCTTGCTCACCGCCATCAGTGGTGTGTGGGTCATGCTTGCCAAGTAAGGATCCCTTCCTGACGACTAATGGGCTAACCGGCTCGTTAGTGGTCGGTTAGCCTTTTTAAATACCATCAGCCAGCCAATTAAACGAATGGAGAGCGAACGGAGTTATGAAACAGATTACGACGTATACGGGAAAAAAAGTTTTGGTATTGGGCCTTGCGAAGAGCGGGTTCAACGCCGCTAAGCTGCTTAAAAAATTGGGGGCCGACGTGACGGTCAGTGACGTGACACCCTTAGAAAAGAATCAGGAAGCCCGTGAGTTACAGGCCGCCGGGTTCAAGGTGCTGATCGGTGAACAGACGCCGGCGCTCCTGGACGCGGGGTACGACCTGATCATCAAGAACCCGGGCATCCCGTACGACGTTCCCGTGATTCAGCGGGCCCAGGAACTGCACCTGCCGGTTTCCGGTGAGATGGAGCTGGCGAGCGAGGTCAACGAAGCCGAGCTGATCGCGGTCACCGGGAGCAACGGGAAGACCACCACGACCACGATGATCCAGAAGATGCTGGACCGGGACCGGAAGGCGGGCCATGCGCGCTATGCCGGCAACATCGGCATCCCTGCCAGCAAGGTCGCCCAAGAGGTGACCGCGGACGACACGCTGGTGGTGGAGATCTCCAGTTTCATGCTGGTTGCCACGACCGAATTTCACCCGCATATCGCCGTGATCACGAACATTTTCTCCAATCACCTGGATTACCATAAGACCCGGGCGAATTACGTGGCCGCTAAGATGAAGATCACCGCTAATCAAACGGCGGACGATTACTTCATCATCAACTTCGATAATCCGGAATGGCGGGAACTGAGCCAGCAATCTAAGGCCCAGGTCGTTCCGTTCTCCCGGCAGGACATCACCGAAGACGGCGCCTACGAAAAGGATGGCACGCTGTACTTCCGGGGCGAGGCCATCATGCCCGCCCACGAGGTGAAGGTCCCCGGCGATCACAACATCGAAAACGCCCTGGCGGCGATTGCCGTGGCCAAGCTCAAGGGCGTCAGCACCGCGGCCATCAAGGCGGTTCTGCGCAACTTTGGCGGGGTTCGGCACCGGACCCAATTCGTGTTAGAGGCCGAGGGACGGCAGTATTACAACGACTCCAAGGCCACGGACATGGAAGCCACGGAGATGGCCTTAAAGGGCTTCAAGGCGCCGGTCGTCTTGCTCGCCGGCGGCCTGGATCGGGGCTACACCTTCGAGAAGATGATTCCCGCCTTCAAGGATCACGTGAAGGCCATCATCCTCTTCGGTCAGACCGCTCAGCTCCTGGCCCAAACGGCCAAGCAAGCGGGTATTCCAACAATTGAGATGACGGATAACGTCGAGACGGCGGTCCCGTTGGCCTATCAATTGAGTGCCCCCGGCGACATCGTGCTGTTGTCGCCCGCCAACGCCAGTTGGGATCAATACCCGAACTTTGAAGTCCGGGGTGACCGGTTCATCAAAGCTGTCGAAAAGTTAACGGGTAAACAGGAGGAAGCTTAAATGCGATTAATGGTATCTGGTGGGGGGACCGGGGGTCATATCTACCCGGCCTTAGCCCTGATTAAAGCGTTAAAGAAGCGCGACCCCGACGCACAGGTGATGTACGTGGGGTCCGAGCGCGGACTCGAAAGCACCATCGTGCCGGCCAAGGGCATTCCGTTCCAGTCGACACGCATCCAGGGGTTCAAGCGGTCCCTGTCCTTAGAGAATTTCAAGACGGTCTACCTGTTCTTGAAGAGCGTGCACGAAGCCAAGAAGATGATTCGCGACTTTAAGCCCGACGTGGTGGTCGGGACCGGGGGCTACGTCTCCGGTGCCGTGGTCTACGCGGCGAGTCGACTCCACGTACCCACGATGATCCATGAGCAGAATAGCGTGGTGGGGATGACCAACAAGTTCCTGAGTCGCTACGTCGATAAGATTGCGTACGTCTTTGACGCGGCGGTCGACCAGCTGCCCGCCAATAAGATGGTCAAGACGGGGAACCCCCGGGCCCAGGAAGCCGCGGAGATCGTAAGCCACTTCCAGTGGGACGAATACGGGTTGCACGACGACGTGCCCACGCTCCTGATCTTCGGGGGCTCCCAAGGGGCCCTGAAGATCAACAGCGCCACGGTGGCCGCCATCCCCGCCTTCAACCAGCGGAACTACCAGGTCGTCTTCGTGACGGGACAAAAACGGTACGATGGCGTGATGGATCAGTTGAAGAACGTCCAGGTAGCTGATAATGTGGTGGTGAAACCCTATATCCCGAACATGCCCGAGGTGCTGCCCCGGGTTGCGGCGATCGTCGGGCGGGCCGGAGCGACGTCTTTGGCCGAGATCACGGCCGACGGGATTCCGTCGATCCTGATTCCGAGTCCGTACGTCACGGCGGACCACCAGACCAAGAACGCGAAGTCGTTGGTCGACGTGGGGGCCGCGGAGATGATCACCGAGGCCGACCTGTCGGGGACGACGTTGGTGGCCAAGGCTGATCAGCTGATGAACGACGACGCGCTGCGGCAGGACATGGCCAGCGCTTCGAAGCACCTGGGTGTGCCGGATGCGGCCGACCGGGTCTTGGACGTGGTCCTGTCATTGCAACAGAAATAAACCCCTGAGCGTTTAGCTTGGGGTGGAGGTGAGCGGCCGTGAAGTTCCGGTTGAATCGAGATAAATCGCAGCAACCGCACGAATTGACGCCCTGGGAGGCCTATCAGTCCCGCGCTGCTCAACGTGAAAAGCAGGCCAAGACGCCTAAGCTCTTTCGCCGGGCGAAACGCATCGGGGATAAATTGCCCCGGCTGCGCCACGAACGGCAACGCAAGCTGGCCCGGCGCCTGGGGCTGATTCTGGGGAGCTTTGGGCTGGTGATCCTGGTGATGGTCTACCTGATCTCGCCGCTGAGTCACGTGGCGACGGTCAAGGTCAGCGGGACCCAAGCCTTGTCGGCCAAGCAGGTACAGCGGGCCGTCCGGATCGCCCCCGGGGATTCGATCTTTAAGGTCCTGGGGCACGAACGGCGGCTGGCGCAGCAAGCGCCCCAGCACAATTCGCGGTTGAAGCGGACCACGGTGGCGTTTCAGCACCCCAACCGGGTCACGGTCAAGGTCGTCGAATACGTGACGGCGGGGTACGTGATGAAGCAGGGCCAGTACTACGAGGTGTTGGAGAACGGCGTCGTGAGTCACGATTCGGTGACCCAGCCCAAGAGTGGCACGCCGGTCTACGGCAACTTCCGGTCGGCCAAGACCCTGCACCGCATGATCCTGCAGTACGCGCAGCTATCGGCGCCCATCAAGCGGAACATCAGCGAGATTCAGGATGCCCCGACCAAGACGGATCCGGACCGGGTCCACTTGTTCATGAACGATGGCAATGAGGTGTACGCGAAGATTGGCACGTTTGCCAAGAAAATGGCGTACTATCCCAGCATTGCCAGCAAAATGAAACAAAAAGGTGTCGTTAATCTGGAAGTGGGGGCGTATTCCGCGCCCTTTAAGAAATAATGTCATTTTGATTTCAGCGCTAAAAAGCGCTAATAAGGCTTTTTCAACCCCTAGTAAATGTGGTAAACTGAAAAATAATTAGGAGAAAAAGCGAATTCATACGTGTTAATAGATCGATTAGCTTAGGAGGTTCCTTTTTCTATGGATAATTCAGGGATGTACGTTGGTCTCGATATAGGAACCACCTCAATAAAAGTCATTGTTGCTGAGAATGTTAAAGGGCAAATGAACGTTATTGGCGTGGGGAATGAACGTTCGAATGGTGTCAGCCGCGGCGTGATCGTGGATATTGACAAGGCGGCTGAAGCGATTCAACGCGCCGTTCGACAAGCCGAAGAAAAGGCCAGTATCGAAATTCACGATGTCATTGTGGGAATTCCCGCAAACATGTTAAAAATTGAAACTTGCAACGGTATGATCGCCATTGACGACCAATCCCGTGAAATTACCGGTCGCGACGTGCGCAACGTGGCGGCGGCTGCCTTGATTCAGAGTCTGCCCCCCGAACGCGAGGTCGTCGACATTTTGCCCGACGAGTTCGTGGTCGATGGGTTTGACGGTATCAAGGACCCCCGGGGCATGGTGGGCGTGCGGCTAGAACTGCACGGCACCCTGTTTACCGGGCCTAAGACCATTATGCATAATACCCGTAAGGCGGTCGAACAGGCCGGCTTGCGTCTCCGGGGCACGGTGATCAACCCGATGGCCCAGGGGATGATGGTGATGAATGACGGTGAGCAAGACTTCGGGACCATCCTGATCGATTTGGGTGGGGGCCAAGCCACGGCCGCCGTGATTCACGACCATCAACTGAAATACATTGACGTCGACCAAGAGGGCGGTCAGTTCATCACCAAGGATATCTCCGTGGTCCTGAACACGTCGCTGGATAGTGCGGAGAAGCTGAAGCGCGACTACGGTTACGCCGATTCGACGCAGGCCAGTGACGAAGACGAGTTCCCGGTCGACGTGGTGGGGCAGAGTCAGCCGACCCCAATTTCTGAAAAATACTTAGCCGAGATCATCGAGGCGCGGTTGGATCAGATCTTTAAACGGCTCCGGCGCAACCTGGACAAGGTCCAAGCACTAGAACTCCCCGGTGGGATCGTGTTGACCGGGGGCGTGGCCGCCTTACCGGGCATCACGGAGCTGGCGAGCGACGAGTTTGACACCAACGTGCGGGTCTACATTCCCGACCAAATGGGCTTGCGGCACCCGTCGTTCACCCTCGCGCTCGCGTTAGTGAACTACTTTGGGGGCCTCAGCGAGATCGATTTACTGATTAAGAGTGCCTTAACGGGCTCGACCCAGTTGGCCGATGAGACCGACGAGATTCGGCAACGGGAAGCGGCTGAGTCCGCTCCCGAGAATCCGGAACCGCAGTCGACCGGGACCAAGCGTCCGGCTAAACGGCCTAAACCGAAAAAGAAGAACCGATCCGAAGGGTTAAAGAGGTTCTTTAGCGACTTCTTTGACTAAAGTGAGATGGAGGAATACACAATGGAATACTCATTAGATTCTGCTCAAAATCACGGCGCCAACATTAAAGTCATTGGCGTCGGGGGCGGGGGCAACAATGCCGTCAACCGAATGATTACCGAAGACGTTAAGGGCGTCGAGTTCATCGTGGCCAACACGGATGTTCAAGCCCTCGAAGCCTCCAAGGCAGAAACCAAGATTCAACTTGGCCCGAAGCTGACCCGGGGACTGGGTGCGGGGGCCAACCCTGAAATCGGGGCCAAGGCCGCCGAAGAAAGCGAAGAAGCCATTACCGAAGCCCTGGAAGGGGCCGACATGGTCTTCGTCACCGCCGGAATGGGCGGGGGTACCGGGAACGGTGCCGCACCCATCGTGGCTAAGATCGCCAAAGAAGGCGGTGCCTTGACCGTGGGGGTCGTTACCCGGCCATTTAGCTTCGAAGGTCCCCGGCGGGCCCGCTTTGCCGCCGAAGGGGTGGCCGCGATGAAGGAAAACGTGGATACCCTGATCATTATCGCCAACAACCGGTTGTTGGAAATCGTCGACAAGAAGACGCCGATGATGGAAGCCTTCCAGGAAGCCGACAACGTCTTACGGCAAGGGGTTCAAGGGATCTCTGACCTGATCACGAGTCCCGGTTACGTGAACTTGGACTTCGCCGACGTGAAGACCGTGATGAAGGACCAAGGCTCCGCCCTGATGGGAATCGGGTCCGCTAGCGGTGAGAACCGGACGGAAGACGCCACCAAGAAGGCCATTTCGTCGCCATTGCTGGAAGTCTCCATCGACGGTGCCGAACAAGTGCTGTTGAACATTACCGGGGGCCCCGACTTGTCCTTGTTCGAAGCTCAAGCGGCTTCTCAGATCGTCTCCGACGCCGCGACCAGCGACGTGAACATCATCTTCGGGACGTCCATCGACGAAGAGTTGGGCGACGAGGTCCGGGTCACCGTGATTGCGACCGGGATCGACAAGAAGCGTGAAGAGAAGGAAGCTGCCCGGAGTCGGGTGGCCCGTCGCGCTAACACCAATAACGGCCAGGCACCGTCACAGGCGGCCCCACGGTCGGAACAACCTCAGGCGGAAACCAAGGCTGATCCGTTCGGCAACTGGGACATCCGCGAACCCGCGCACCGTCCAGAACCCAAGAGCAGCGCGTCCAACGACGAATTTGCGGGCGTGGACAAGCCTGACTTTAACATCTTTAACCCAAGCTCGAACCAGAGTTCAGCTGCGGACGATAGCCAGGGCGAAGATACGCCACCGTTCTTCAAGCGGCGGCGCAAGTAATCCAGCAGCGTTCGTGATGAGAGGAGTGGCCAACCATGGCGGACAAGTTTAGTCTAAGTAAATTTTTTGGCGTCAACGATGATTACGACGACGAAGACGAGTCGGCACCGCAAACGATGCCCCAACAGCCGAAGGCCGTCAAACCTCAGCGCCCCGTTGATACCCGGAAGGTGGTTTCTATGCGTTCGGCAGCCTCAAATGCAAGTCATATTGCCATCTGCGAACCACGGATCTATTCGGATGCCAAGTCGATTGCCAAGCAGCTCACGGACGGAGATGCCGTCATCGTGAACTTTGCGCGGGTCGATGAGACGCAGGCCCAACGAATCGTGGACTTCTTGAATGGTACGGCCTTTGCGGTCGGTGGTGAGATCAAGCGCATCGGTGAACAGATCTTTCTGTGCACACCCCATAACTTTGAGGTCAGCGGTGACGTGGCGGCGAACCTCGGAACGCAGTTCACATCATAAAGGAGCGATGCTGTGTTAAGCCTATTAGGAATTATTTTTCAAGTCTTGAACTGGTTGATTAGCGCCTACATTCTGTTGATTGTGGTTTACGCGTTGATGAGCTGGCTGCCTGGGGCCTATCAGTCTCGGCTAGGTCAGTTTGTCGGCCGGCTAGTCAACCCGTTTCTCAGCTACTTCGACCGCATCGCCCTGGGACCGTTAGGCTTTGGGCCGGTGGTGGCGATTATCGTGCTCACGCTGGTGCAGTATGGGCTCCAAGCGGTCGAACGAATGATTATTAGCCTGCTGTTAGGCTGACGGAAGGGAGTCAACGGTCGTGGATGAGAATATTACCCAACATTTTCGGCCGGATGAGGCGCCATTCATCGCGGCAGTTGGTAATTGGTTACAACAGTCACAGGATGAATACCGGCCCGTCTTGACGCACTTTCTGAACCCCCGTCAGGTCTACGTGGCCACCACGTTAGCCCGGCGAGCGGACGTTCCCGTCCGTTTTAGCGGGGGCTATCCCGGGGCCGAGATGCAACGAGCGCTCTTTTACCCGGACTACTACCAGCCCACGGACACGGACTTCGAGTTGTCCCTGGTGCGGATCGATTATCCGGTGAAGTTCGCCACGTTACATCATAGCCAGATCCTGGGGACCCTCCTGGGATCGGGCATCGAACGGGAGATCATTGGGGACATCTTGACGGATGGTCAGACCTGGCAACTGGTCACGGAGACTGGGATGTTGGATTACTTGACGGGCCAGGTCGACCGGATTGGCCGGGTCAAGGCCCGGTTAGTGCCGGCCGATTGGGCGACGCGGGTGCGGCCGCTAGACGAGTGGACGCCGGAGACGGCGACCCTGTCGTCCTTGCGATTGGATAACATCGTGGGGTCGGGGTTTCACCTGTCGCGCCACCGCGCCAAGGAATTGATCGAAGCCGGGAAGATTCGGGTCAACTGGGCGGATACGGAAAAACCAGATTACGAATTAGACGTGGCCGACTTGGTCTCGGTCCGGGGCTTTGGGCGGATTCGCTTAGACGAGGTCGCCGGCCGGACCAAAAAGGAAAAGATTCGAGTGGTCCTATCAGTGCTCAAGAAATAGATGCGGAGGGAATCGTACGATGGTACTTAGTCCATTAGATATTCATAATAAAGAGTTTGGAACGAAAATGCGGGGTTACAACGTTGACGAGGTCAATGATTTCTTAGATCAAGTGATCAAGGACTACCAAATCACGTTGAACCACAACAAGGAATTGGAAGAACAGCTGGACGCTGCCAACGGAAAGTTGAAGTACTTTAACGACCTCAAGGATTCGTTGAACCAATCCATCTTGGTGGCCCAGGAAGCGGCCGACAAGGTTAAGGCCAACTCTCAAAAGGAATCGGAGATCATTATTCGCGAGGCCCAAAAGCAAAGTTCCGACATCGTTTCTGAAGCCACGAACAAGGGCAACCAGATCATGGATGAAGCGTCGAAACGCGCGAAAAAATTGGCCGTCGAGACCGACGACCTGAAGAAGAGCACCCGGGTCTTCCGGCAACGGCTGCAGGTCATGCTGGAAAGCCAGCTCGAGGTCGTCAAGTCCAACGACTGGGATACGCTCTTGAAGGAAGGCTCGATGTCGAGCTACGAAGAAATCAAGAAGGTCGTGGGTGATCGGCTTGACAATTCCGCTGACCAAGGCGTAAACTCAGAGACACCGCAGGAAGACGACGCCAGTGCGCAGGTCACGGAGACACCCGTGACGGACAATGGCGACGCCAACCAGGAAACGGTGGTTATCTTCCCGGATAACGACCAAGCACATTACGACCAAAAATAAAAAAATGGTATGGAGAAACACGATGTTCGCGTGAAAGGTGATAGCGAGTTGGGGACGGTGCAAGCCCAGCGGATCGGCAGCGCGAAGACCATCATTCTCCCATGCTCCACGATTGAACTCAGTAGACCGTGGCGGTGACCCCGTTACGGTTTTGAGGGAAATTCTCTACATAGAAAATTTCTAAAATTGGGTGGTACCACGAACGACTTCGTCCCTTGTGACGAGGTCGTTTTTTGCTGTTTTTGGGCACTAACGAGAGAAAGGGTCGTTGGGCGATCGACCGGTGAGCTGAGGCCGTAACGGCTTGAGCTCACCGGTTCATCAACCGAGGAACCGATTAATAAGGAGGAATTACGGGTATGCGAGTGAAAGACACGCTGAACTTAGGAAAAACCAAGTTTAAAATGCGCGGCAACTTGCCGGTCAAGGAAGTTGACCGCCAAAAGGCCTGGGCAGAGAACAAACTGTACCAAGCCCGCCAGAAACTAAATGAAGGGAAACCAACCTTTATCTTGCACGATGGGCCACCGTACGCCAACGGACCGATCCACATGGGCCACGCCATGAACAAGATTTCGAAGGACATCATCGTCCGCTACAAGTCGATGAATGGTTTCCGGGCACCGTACGTTCCCGGCTGGGATACGCATGGTCTGCCAATTGAACAACAATTGGCCAAAGCCGGTTACGACCGGAAGAAGATGTCGACCTCCGCGTTCCGGGACCTGTGTCGCGAATACGCCTTAAAGCAGGTCGACCAACAACGGGACGGCTTCAAGCGCTTAGGCGTGTCGGCCGATTGGGATAACCCTTACCTGACGTTGAAGCCGGAGTTCGAAGCCGCTGAAGTGCGGGTCTTCGGGAAGATGGCCGAACGGGGCCTGATCTACCGGGGCAAGAAGCCGGTCTACTGGTCTTGGTCCTCCGAGTCCGCGATGGCCGAAGCCGAAGTGGAATACCACGACGTGACCTCCCCATCCGCGTTCTTCGCCGAAGAAGTGGTTGACGGCAAGGGTGTCTTGGACACCAACACCTACTTCGTGGTCTGGACCACGACGCCATGGACCGTGCCCGCTTCCGAAGGGGTCACGATCGATGCCGGTATCGAGTATGCCGTGGTCAAGCCCGCCAACGATGACCGGCAATTTGTTCTGGCCAGCACGCTGGTCGCTGAAAATGCCGACCGGTTTGGCTGGGAAGACGTTCAGGTCGTGAAGACGGTCCTGGGGAAGGACCTTGAAAACATCACGGCCCAACACCCATTCATTGCCGACCGGAAGCTCGTGGTGATGTTAGGCGACTTCGTCACGACCGATTCCGGGACGGGCCTGGTCCACACGGCACCTGGTTTAGGGGAAGACGACTTTAACGTCGGCGCCCTGTACCACCTGCCCGTGTTGGTTCCCGTCGACGATAAGGGGTACATGACCGAAGAAGCGGGTCCCGATTTCAAGGGCGTGTTCTATGAAGACGCCAACCAAATCGCTCTGGACAAGCTGAAGGAAAACAACGCGTTACTGAAGTACATGCCGTACACGCATAGCTACCCATTCGACTGGCGGACCAAGAAGCCCGTCATCTTCCGGGCAACGCCGCAATGGTTCGCGTCCGTGGACAAGGTCCGCGACGAGATCCTCGCTAACTTAAAGGACGTTTCCTTTAAGCCGGACTGGGGCCAACGGCGCTTAGCCAACATGATCAAGGACCGTGGCGACTGGGTCATCTCCCGGCAACGGGTCTGGGGTGTGCCACTGCCGATTTTCTACGCCGAAGACGGCACGGCTATTCTGGAATCCGCCACGATCAACCACGTGGCCGACTTGTTTGGCAAGTACGGCTCGAACGTCTGGTTCGACCGGGACGCGAAGGACCTGTTACCAGACGGGTACACCAACGAACACTCGCCGCACGGGGAATTCACCAAGGAAACCGACATCATGGACGTCTGGTTCGACTCCGGGACTTCCCACCAAGGGGTCTTGGCCGAACGCGACGACCTGGTCTACCCAGCCGACCTGTACCTGGAAGGCTCCGATCAATACCGGGGCTGGTTCAACTCCAGTCTGATCACCAGTGTGGCGGCTGAAGGCCGGGCACCGTACAAGCAGGTCGTTTCCCAAGGGTTCACCCTGGACAAGGACGGTCACAAGATGTCCAAGTCCTTAGGGAACACGATCGCGCCGAGTGAGATCATTCAGAAGATGGGGGCCGACATCGTCCGGCTCTGGGTCACGTCCGTGGACACGTCCGCCGACGTGCGGGTCTCGACCGAAGCCTTCGTCAAGATCTCGGACAGCTACAAGAAGCTGCGGAACACCATGCGGTACTTGTTGGCGAACACCAGCGACTTCGATCCGAAGACCGACGCCGTGGCCGTGGCCGACCTGCAGGCCGTGGACCGGCACATGCTTTACCGGTTGAACGAATTCGTCAAGGACGTTAAGGCCGATTACGACGACTACAACTTCCTGAACATCTACAAGGAATTGATGAACTTCGTGATCACCGAGTTGTCCGCCTTCTACCTGGACTTCGCCAAGGACGTCTTGTACATCGAGGCGGCCGATAGCCCGAAGCGCCGGTCGATGCAAACGGTCTTCTACCAGATCGCCGTGACGTTGACCAAGCTATTGACGCCAATCCTGCCACACACGACCGAAGAAATCTGGACCTTCTTGAAGGAACCGGAAGACTTTGTTCAATTGGCGGAGATGCCAACCGTGCTGGACCTGCCAGACACCAACGAAGTGGCTGATCAGGGCGAAACGTCGGCTTGGGACCGGTTCATGAAGGTCCGTAGCGACGTGCTGAAGGCCTTAGAAGAGGCCCGGAACGCCAAGTTGATCGGGAAGGCCGCCGAAGCGCACCTTGATCTGTACGTGACCGAGGACGTGCAGGCGTTGTTTACCCAATTGAACGTCGACGTGCAACAGATTCTGCTGGTTTCCGGTCTGGACGTGGCGGCTTACGCCACCAAGCCAGCCGATGCCATGGACTTTGGCGACGTCGCCATCAAGGTGACGCCGGCCGAGGGCCACGAGTGTCAACGGTGCCGGTTGATCAAGCAGGACGTGGGTAGCGATACCGCTTACCCTGACTTCTGTGCCCGGTGTGCGGCCATTGTGCGGGCGAACTACCCGGAAACGGCTACTGAGGGATTTGACGACCAGAAGTAAGCGCATCAGTTACCAGAATGAACCAAAGATTAACCAACGACGCAAACGGGTCGCTGACGCTACGGGCGTTGGCTGCCCGTTTTCGCGTTAAGTGGCGGTGTTTGCGGGGATTCTGGAAAACGCGTATAATCTGCTTATATGTATAGAGGGGAGACCATCCAATGTTAACCGGAAAAGTAAAAAGTTATAGTGAACAACGTGGGTTTGGCTTCATCACGACGCCAGACGACGGGGACGTCTTTGTTTATTACAAGGGCATCCTGGGCGATGGCTTTCGGAAATTAGAACCGGGGCAGACTGTGCAATTCGTGATTGTCCCGGGTAAACAGGGGCCCCAAGCGGCCAAGGTGACGCCGGTGACCCCTGACGCGACTGAGGAGGCCTAACCATGGACTTGGAAGAACACGTGGAATCGACGGAAACGTTATACGATGGCGTGATCGTGAAGTTGGAACGGCAACGGGTCCGGCTGCCAAACGGGGAGTCCGCAACGCGTGAAATCGTGCGGCACTCCGGCGCCGTGGGCATTCTGGCGCTGCCGGATGCCGACCACATGATCTTGGAACGCCAGTGGCGCGCGCCAATCGCGGCGGCGACCCTGGAGATTCCGGCCGGTAAGCTGGATAGCCGGGACGCGGACAACATCGAGCACGCCGCGTTGCGGGAGTTGAACGAAGAGATTCGGTTCCAACCGGGGCAATTGAAGCGCATCACGGGCTTCTACTCCAGTGTGGGCTTTTCTGACGAGTACATGACCCTGTTCTTGGCGACGGACTTACAGCCGGTCACGACCGAGCTGCCGCGCGACCAGGGGGAAAACCTGGAACTGCTGACGGTGACCAAGGACGAAGCCCAGGCGATGATCGCCAGTGGCGAGATCAACGATGCCAAGACCATTACGGCCATTTACTACTGGCTCTTACAAAAGTAGGTGACAATCATGAGTGGACGCGATTGGCAGTCGGACGACGACCAACAGCCGCAAACGCGCGCGGACTATCGGCGCAAGCAGGCGGAAGCCGGGCGCGAGTTTGAAGAGCGTGACCGGAAACGGGTCGCCGTCGAACGCAAGTATGCGCGGGACCACCCGACGTCGGATGACCCGGACGATACACCGGGCGAGTCACCGGCGACCCCGCTGACCCAGAGTGAACTAAAAACGCAACGGCTGAAGCGCCGACTGAACTGGGCGATTGCCTGGTTGGCGCTGGGAATTGTGGCCGTTTTTCTGATTTTACGTTTTGTTGAATTTTAAAGGAGTGACGAGTGAACATGACCTTCGGAGTTATCTGCGCCATGGAAGAAGAAATCAAAGAACTGAAAGCCGCCTTACAGAATGAACAAACCACCAGTATTCACGGGCTGGAGTTCTATCAGGGCACGATTCATGACCAAGAGGTGGCCTTAGTCCGGTCCGGTATCGGAAAAGTGGAGGCCGGGTTGACCACGGCACTATTGATCACCCAATTTGACGTGGACGTGGTCATCAACTCCGGTTCGGCCGGGGCCTTGGCCAGTGGCTTAAAGATCGGCGACGTGGTCATCTCGACCGAAACGGCCTATCACGATGCCGATGCGCGGGCCTTCGGGTACGAATACGGCCAGTTGCCGCAACAACCGACGCGCTTCGTGGCTTCCAAGACCTGGGGCGACAAGCTCGAGCAGGCCGCTAGCCAAACGGGCCTGACCACCAAACGCGGGTTGATCGTGACCGGTGATCAGTTCTTGAACGGGCCGGAAGCGACCCAACCGATCCTGGCCCACTTCCCGGACGCCCTGTCCGGTGAGATGGAAGGCGCGGCCGTGGGGCAAGTAGCCCACCAGTTCGAGGTGCCTTACCTGGTGGTCCGGGCCATGTCCGATACGGCGGATAACAATTCCGGCGTCGACTTCGACGAGTTTATTATTGAGGCCGGCAAGCGCTCAGCCCAGATGCTGTTAGCGTTGTTTGCCGACCAGCAGCAGTAAGTTTTTTAGGTTTTAGGAGGTTTTGGTTGTGCAGGAGATTTACTTAGATAATGCGGCCACGACGCCCATGTCCCCAGCGGTTCTGGCGGAGATGACGGATAAGATGGCCCACGTCTACGGCAACGCGTCAACGTTATACGGTCTGGGCCGGGAAGCCCACACCGTGATGGAAAACAGTCGGCAGGTCATTGCGGACAGCATTCACGCCGCCAACGATGAAGAGATCATCTTCACCAGTGGGGGCAGTGAGAGTGACAACACGGCCATCACCCAAACGGCGTTGGCCCGACAAGACCTCGGCAAGCACATCATCACGACGGCCATCGAGCACGAAGCCATCTTGAAGCCGTTGAAGGCCCTGGAAGACCAGGGCTTTGACGTGACCTATCTGCCGGTGGACCAGCAGGGGCGCATCAGTCTGGACGACTTTAAGGCGGCCTTACGCGACGACACCATCCTGGTCTCCATCATGATGGGGAACAACGAGGTCGGCAGTCGGATGCCGATCCACGAGATCGGCGAGATCTTGAAGGACCATCAGGCGTGGTTCCACACCGACGCCGTGCAGGCTTACGGCTTGTTGGACATCGACGTGCAACGGGACCACATCGACATGCTGTCGACGTCGGCCCACAAGCTCAACGGCCCGAAGATGATGGGCTTCTTGTACAAGCGGGAGGGCATCAACTTCCCCAGCTTCGTCAAGGGGGGCGACCAGGAGAAGAAGCGGCGCGCGGGAACGGAAAACGTCCCGGCCATCGCCGGTTTTGCCACGGCCGTCAAGGCGTTGACGCCCGCCGTCAAGGAAGCCCGACAGGCTAAGTACCACGACTTTAAGCAGTACGTGGTGGATGGTCTGACCCAACACGGCGTGGACTTTGCCGTGAACGGTTCGTTGACCGGCGAGAACTTGAACCACGTCTTGAACCTGTGGATCAAGGGCGTGTCGACCTACGTGATGCAGACGAACCTGGATCTGGCGGGCATCGCCGTTTCCGGCGGGTCGGCCTGCACGGCGGGGTCCATCGAGCCCTCGCACGTGTTGACCGCGATGTTCGGGGCGGACAGTCCCCGGATTGCGGAGTCGATTCGGTTGTCCTTCGGGGCGTATACCACGCAGGATGACCTGGACGCCTTCATTCAGAACGTGGCCGCGATTGTTGAGCGGTTAAAGCATACCAGTGAGGTGAAGTAACGTGTTATTTGGTCAAGAAATGCAGATTGATGGGGATTCCGACGTTTACGTTCTCCATCCGAATATCAAGTCCTATGCCTTAAAGGACGTGGGGTTCCAGGTTTCCAATGCCGGGAATTACACGTTGGAACGGTCCGTGGATCCCACGTCACCGTACAATAAGAACCAGATGTTAAAGATCACGATTGCCAAGGATCTGAGTGGCTTCAAGATGGCCACGACCAACGCCTCCGGCAATCGGCGGTTGAACATCTTCAAGGGCCCGCACGCAGAGGGGAACGTGGAACAGTACCACTTTATCCTCCAAAACCTGATGGATCGCGAGATCTTGAAGAAGAAGTAGGCGGGATCCGAATCAAAGGCGAACGTAACAGGAAGACACCACTCGGAAACGCGGGGGTCTTCCTGTTTTTTGTCTGGGGTCCTTAAAGGGGACCGACTAGAATCTAACGGGCCAGTGGATTGGGACCCGGCGGTAAAAAGAAACGCCAGGCTTGCAAAATAGCCCCTAAATGGGTAAACTTGTTGATACTGGACTTGTGCGACCTTCAACTCGTAGATTCTCCAGAATCTGATAGAAATGATGGTGATACCATGCAAGACAACAGCCATACGCGTGTGGTTGTCGGGATGAGTGGGGGTGTCGACTCCTCCGTCGTTGCGTTGCGCTTAAAGCAGCAGGGCTACGACGTGGTCGGCGTTTTCATGAAGAACTGGGACGATACGGACGAGAACGGTGTCTGTACCGCAACCGAGGACTACAAGGACGTGGCCAAGGTGGCCGCGAAGATTGGTATTCCGTACTACTCCGTGAACTTTGAAAAGGAGTACTGGGACCACGTGTTCACGTACTTCTTGGACGAGTACAAGAAGGGGCGGACGCCGAACCCCGACGTGATCTGCAACAAGGAAATCAAGTTCAAGGCGTTCCTCGACTACGCCTTGGAGTTGGGCGCCGATTACATCGCGACCGGCCACTACGCTCAGCTGACCCGCGACGCCGAGGGGCATAACCACTTGCTCCGGGCCGTGGACCAGAACAAGGATCAGACCTACTTCTTGAGCCAGCTCTCCGCCGAGCAGCTGGACCGGGTCATGTTCCCAATCGGGGATCTGGTCAAGAAGACCCAGGTCCGGGAGATGGCTGCCGAGGCCGGTTTAGCGACCGCCAAGAAGCCGGATTCCATGGGCATCTGCTTCATCGGTGAGAAGGGGCAATTCAAGGATTTCTTGAAGCAATACTTACCAGCTAAGCCGGGCAAGATGATGACCGTTGACGGCGAAGTCAAGGGTGAGCATGCCGGCTTGATGTACTACACGATCGGTCAGCGCCGCGGCTTAGGCATCGGTGGTGACGGGGTCGACAACGAGCCCTGGTTCGTCATCGGGAAGGACCTGAAGCAAAACATCCTGTACGTCGGCAAGGGCTACCATAACCCACACCTGTACGCGACGCACCTATCCGCTTCGGACATTCACTGGGTCAACACGATTGACCGGGGACAGGACTTCCACTGCACGGCTAAGTTCCGATACCGGCAAAAGGATACCGGCGTGACCGTCCATCTGAGTGACGACGGCCAGCAGGTCACCGTTGAATTCGACGACCCCGCCCGGGCGATTACGCCGGGCCAGGCCGTGGTCTTCTACGACGGCAACGAGTGCCTGGGGAGCGCCATCATCGACGCGGCTTACAACCAGCAACGCGAGTTACAACTGGTTTAATCAACGAACTGAGGAGTCCGGGACAGCCGTCCTGGGCTCTTTTTTGGCTGTTTCCGGGCCGGGAGCGGTGCTGGGGGTGGCGCAACAGCGGCCAGTTGGTTTTTAGAAGAAGGCGTTCTGTCCGGACGGTTAGGACTTTGAAAAAGCCGGCAAAACTGGCATAATATGTAAGGATTACGAAAAACGCGAAAGGACGATGCCGAACATTGAAACTATACTTTATTCGCCACGGTAAAACGCAATGGAACTTAGAGGGGCGCTTTCAGGGCGCCGGCGGGGACTCCCCGTTGTTACCGGAGAGCTACCAACAAATGGTCCAGGTGGGCCAATTCCTGCGAGGAACCAAGTTTCGGCACGCCTATGCGAGCCCCATCAAGCGGGCACGCGTCACGGCCCAACACGTGGTCCGGGAGCTGCACCAACGGCTGCCGTTGACCCTGTTGAGCCGCTTAGAAGAATTTCACCTGGGCGAACTGGAGGGCCGGACCTTCCAGGAGGTGCAGGAACGGTTCCCCGAGGAACTGGACGCCTTCCGCAACCATCCGGACCGGTATCGCACGGACCGCATCGGGGGCGAGACCTTTACGCAGGTCATCGACCGGATGACGCCGGCGATTCGGCAGATTGTCCGGGATAATCCGGCGGCCGACGACAACGTCTTGGTGGTCAGTCACGGGGCGGCCTTGAACGCCGAGATCAATGCGCTGCTGGGGACACCGTTAGCCGATCTACGAAAGCGCGGCGGCATCCGCAACACCAGCGTGACCGTCCTGGAGACCACCGACGGAAAGCACTTTACCCTGGTCGACTGGAACAATACCAGTTTTCTCACGGCCGCCGCGAGTCCCACAGACACCATCTAAGGAGTCGAGAACATGACAGAAAAACACGCAACATCGGGTCGGAACGCGGCAAAACAGCGTTCGGAACGGGCGGTTCACCAACTGGTGCAACAGATTACCCAGCATCCAGGTGAGTTTGAACCCTACTATGAATTAGCCACCGCTTTGGTCGACCTGAACTCGTACGCCCAGGCGGAGGAACTGCTGATGAAAGCCTTGGGCCTCTTTGCGGCGCAACCGGACGCCGTGGAGCGGCTGCATTACGGGCTGGGAAACGTGTACTACGCGGCCCAGGACTACCCCAAGGCCATCGCGCAGTTTGATCAGTTGAACGCGCAACTCAAGGGCGCGGGGTACCTGATGATCGCCCAGAGCCATATGGCTAACGGCGATCATAAACGGGCCCTGGCCTTCGCGTTGACGGCTTTAGCGACCCAGCCGCAGGACCCGGCAACCCTGCAGGTGGTCGCGGAGAACCTGTTGGCGTTGGGCGAAATGACCCAGGCGGCCCAGTACTACGACCAGCTTTTAGCCTTAAATGACCAGAACGGTGCGGCCAATTTCGACCGCGGGTTGGTGGCGATGGTGCAAGGGGAGCCCTACGCGGACTACTTTGCCAAGGCGCAGCGCCTGGATCCCGACTACTATCAGAAGGGCCAGCAACGGTTACGCGACATCGAGAAGTTTATGGACGAACAGCGCAAGAAGAAGGAGTAACGGGCAATGGCAACCGAATCTTTAGACTTATTGGCAACGCCGGGCGGTCCCCAGGCGGATTACGTCGTCGGCACGGTCAGTGCGGTCTTCTTTGCCAGTAATGACAGTTTTTATAAGGTGATGCTGGTGAAGATCAGCGAGACCAGCCTGGACTGGCATGAAGACGAGATTGTCGTCACCGGGAACTTTGCGGACATCAAGGACGACGTGACCTACCGGTTTACCGGCAAACGGGTGGAGCACCCCAAGTACGGCGTGCAGTTCCAAGCGGACAACTACCAAAACGAGACCCCCACGTCCAGAAGCGGCGTCATCGCGTACCTGAGCGGGGAGGACTTCCCGGGACTGGGGAAGAAGACCGCCACCAAGATCGTCGATGCGCTGGGGACCGACGCCATCGATCAGATCTTAAACGACCACAGTGTCCTGGACGGGTTGGGGCTCTCTCCCAAGGTCACGAGTACCCTGGTGAGCCAGCTCCAGACCAATAACGGAATGGAACAGATCATCATCGGCTTGAACGGCTACGGCTTCGGGAGCACCCTGGCCGCGGCCATCTATAACCGGTATCAGGAGAAGACGCTCGACGTGATCCACGATAACCCGTACCAGCTGGCCGAGGACATTACCGGGGTCAGCTTTAAGCGGGCCGACCAGATTGCCACCCAGTTGGGGTACGCGCCCGACCGGCCGGAACGGATGCGCGCGGGGCTGCTCCAGACACTGCGGGACCTGTCCGTTGCCAACGGGGACACCTATACCACGGCCAAACCGTTGCTGACCCAGACCCTCAGTCTATTGGAAAACAGCCGCAACGTGCGCTTGAACCCGCAGGATTTGGCGGCCCAGCTGCTCGAGCTGGCCAAGCAACAGAAGGTTGTGGGGGACGAGCAGCGTATTTATCTGAAGCCCTTGTACGACGCGGAATGGCAGATTGCGGAGCACCTGAACCGGCTGCTCCAGTCCGAGCAGGAGCCCGGGGCCAAGTTTAACGACGATGCGATCCATAAGCAGCTACGCATCGTGGAAAAGCAGGCCGACATCGTGTACGACGATTCCCAAACGACCGCGCTGACGGCCGCGATTCGCGCGAAGGTCCTGCTCCTAACGGGGGGGCCGGGGACCGGGAAGACCACCATCATTCGGGGGCTGGTCCAGCTGTACGCCCGACTGCACGAGGTCTCCCTCGACATCAATCAGTACAAGGACAAGCCCTTTCCAATCCTGTTGGCCGCCCCGACCGGCCGCGCCGCGAAGCGCATGAGCGAGACCACCGGGTTACCCGCCAGCACGATTCACCGTCTGTTGGGATTGACCGGTCGCGAGGACAACCTCGATACGGCCACGACCAAGGACCTCGAGGGCGGGCTGCTGATCGTCGACGAGGTCTCGATGGTCGACGTCTCCTTGATGAAGGTCCTGCTGCGGGCGGTGCCGGCCGGCATGCAGGTCATTCTGGTCGGCGATAAGGACCAGCTACCGTCGGTGGGGCCCGGACAGGTCTTCCACGACCTGTTGGCCAGCCGGCATCTGAATAAGATCCAGCTGGACACCATCTACCGGCAGGGGGATGGGTCATCGATCATTCCGCTGGCCCACGCCATCAAGGATGGCCGCCTGCCGGCCGACTTCACGCAGAACCAGCCGGACCGCTCGTTTATCGCCTGCCACGCCAATCAGGTCGGCGCCGTGATCGACCAGATCGTGGCGAAGGCCCACCTGAAGGGCTTCACCGCCAGTGATATCCAGGTGTTGGCCCCGATGTACCGGGGCACGGCCGGCATCGACCGGCTGAACGAGATCCTGCAGGGCATCTTGAACCCGAAGAAGAGCGAACGGACCAAGGAAGTCGAGTTTCGTAACCAACATTTTCGGATTGGGGACAAGGTCTTGCACCTGGTCAACAGCCCGGAAAATAACGTCTTTAACGGGGACATCGGGACCATCACGGGGATCGACCTGGCCAGCACGCCACACAGTAAGGTCAAAAGCGACCAGCTGACGATTGCCTTTGAGCAGACCGAGGTCACCTATTCGCGAAACGATTGGAACCGCCTGACGCTGGCCTACTGCATGTCGATCCACAAGTCGCAGGGCTCGGAGTTCAAGCTGGTCATCTTGCCGATGGTCAGTCAGTATAGCCGCATGCTTCAGCGCAACTTGCTGTACACGGCGGTGACCCGGGCGGCGGATATGCTGATCCTGTTGGGCGAACCGCAAGCCTTTGAGGCCTGTGTCCAGAACCTGTCGGTCAACCGGCACACCACGCTGACCCGGCGGATTCAGGCCGTGTTGGCCCCCGATGAGGCCCCAGCTAAGTCAGATTCAAAAGACCAGACGGTTAAAACTGACGAGACTGAGCAGGCGGCCCCGGAAGCGCCCGCGGCCCAACCGACGGGAGCGACCCCGGCTCAGGCGGTCCCCACGACGCCCGCGCCGGACGCCACACCGGCGCAACCGGCGGACCACCGGCTCACGACCGCTTTGGTCTTGGACGGGGGAATCGACCCGATGATCGGGATGCAGGGCGTGACGCCCCAACAATTTATGGCAACGCAATAAAAGCGTTCGGTTAATCGTTGCGTTTACCGCCATAAATTGCGATAATAAACGTAAGTAGGACTTTAACCAAGTGCGTGATGAATTTAGGAGGCTGTTATGTCAGAACAGGTCGAAGCGGGTAAGTTGAAAGTATTTGCCCTGAACTCGAATCGTCCCTTAGCCGAAAAGATCGCCCAGGCAGCGGGCGTTGAATTAGGGAAGGCCACGATCAAACATTTTAGTGACGGCGAAATTCAAATCAGTATCGATGAAAGTATCCGGGGCGACGAGCTCTTCTTGATTCAGTCGGTCTCGGATCCGGTCAACACGAACCTGATGGAATTGCTGATCATGGTGGATGCCGCACGGCGGGCCAGCGCTGAAAAGATCAACGTGGTCATTCCATACTACGGATACTCCCGGGCGGACCGGAAAGCCCGCGCGCGGGAACCGATTACCGCGAAGCTGATTGCGTCCCTCTTACAGATGGACGGGGTCAACCGGGTCATCGCCTTGGATCTGCACGCCGCACAATTACAAGGTTTCTTCGACATTCCGGTGGACCACTTGCAAAGTGACCGGTTACTGGCCAGTTACTTTGAGGCCCAACCACAATTAACGGCGGACAACACGGTGGTCGTGGCACCGGACCACGCGGGGGTCAGTCGTGCTCGGCGCTTAGCCGAATTATTGGGCACGCCGATTGCCATTATCGACAACCGCAGCGAGACCGAGAACGCCGCGCATCCCGAGGCCGTCATCGGTACGGTGAAGGATAAGCACGCCATCTTGGTCGACGACATCATCGACACGGCCGTGCGGATCACCGTTTCAGCGGAAGCGCTGAAGAAGGCGGGGGCGGCCGACGTCTTTGCTTGTGCCACGCACCCGGTCTTGTCCGGTGACGCGACGCAGCGCATCAACGATTCCGAGTTAAAGAAGGTCGTGGTGACCGACTCTATTCGGATTCCGGCAGAAAAACAGAGTGATAAGTTTGAGATCATGTCGGTGGGCGACCTGTTCGGCCGGGCCATCAACCTGATCTACAACGAACAACCGGTCGACCAGTTGTTCCGCTCACCCATTCAGAAGCAACAGCAGTAACTGAACAACAGTCTTTGGGGAGCTCTTTTGGGGGCTCCTTTTTTTGTGGAAGGGACGTGAAGTTTTGGTAAAAGTAACCGCGGGAAAAACCGATATCGGGGACTATCTGAAGGCGACCGCCTGCACCCTGGTGATGTTCCAGTCGTTGTTTGGCTTCGCCATGAAGCAGCCCCCCACCGCCAGCCAGCAATGGGGCATCGGCCTGATTTACGATGCCGTCAAATTTACGGCGCCGGCCTTCATTTTCGGAATCCTCTACACCATCATTCGGGTGCACGCCCAGCACCCCGAGCAGACTTACGGCACGTACTACCGGCGGCAGTGGTCGGCGATGTTCGTGCCGACCATCTGGTGGACGCTGGCGTACCTGCTGATCTTGCCGCAGGTCCAGCAGCGTACGCCCTACATAAACGTGAAAAGTTTTCTGTGGCAGGCTGTGAACGGCAATGCGGCACCCCACCTCTGGTACAACAGCATGATGTTGCAGTTCATCCTGCTGATGCCGCTCTTTTGGGCGTTGTCCGATTGGGCCGGTACGGACGCCAAGCGGGGCTGGTGGGCCTTAGCCATCACGGGGGCGCTCTATGCCGCGTGGTTGGTGGTCTTTCCCCACGTGGGCACCTACCTGGTCGACCGGGTCTTCCTGAGCTTTCTGCCGTACGGGGTGGCGGGGACCCTGGGCTGGCGCCTTAGCGGGTGGCTGCCGTGGTTTGACCGGTACCGCTACGGACTTGTGGCCGGCTTGCTGGCGGCTTACGGGTGGATCACCTGGCAGCTGGTGGGGCGGGGACTACCGGTGCGGTTGGCCCAGGCCAGCTACTACCAGTGGTCGATGACCGTGTACGCCTTTGCGGTCATTTTGGCGGTGGCCGTGGGGGGCTACCGCCAGATGCGGCACGCGGGAAAGTCGGTCGGGCCGATCCATTGGCTGGCGACCTACGCGTACCGGGCCTTTCTAAGTCACGTGTTCTGGTTGACGCTGATCTGGGGGCTGACGACGGGCCTGCCGCTCGTCCCCCGGTTACTGGTGTGCTATTCGCTGACCTGGCTCGCGGCCTTCGCGTCGGCCTATGGCTTCCATCTCGCCTGGCAGGCGCTGAAACGGCGGTTGCTGGTTCGGAACGCCTAAAAAAACAGGAAGAAGATTCTCGGCAAATGACGCGAGAATTTTCTTCCTGTTTTGGTTTAATGACGCTTCGTCCCTCCAAATGGCGGGGGTGAACCGTGCGCCCAAGGGCAGCTGGTTTCGCTTAATGGTGCCAGCTAACCACCCGTGGGCTCACGCTTGCTAAGCGTGTTTAGCGAGCCGTTCCGCCCGTCGTTGATAGTCTAAGTGGCGTTCCAACCAGTTCTGGCCCGTGGTCAGCACCACGCAGCAGAGCCAGTAAAGGATAGCGATCGTGATGTAGATGGTCATGTAGTCCTGATTGGCCCCCGCCACGATCTTGGCGTCCATGAACATTTCGGAGACCGTGATCATGGCGGCCAGCGAGGTACTCTTGAACATGTCTAACAGGATGTTTCCCAGGGCGGGTAAGCCGATGCGAAAGGCCTGGGGCAGGATGATGTAGCGAATCACCTTGCCGTACGACATCCCCAGCGAGTAGGCGGCCTCGTATTGGCCGTGGTCGATCCCCATGAAGGCGGACCGGAAGACTTCGGAGACGAAGGCCGCGGAGACTACGGTGAACGAGATGATGGCTGCGGGCAGGGCGTTGGCCCCGAACCCGAAGTAAATGATGAACAGCACCACCAGCATCGGAACGCCCCGCATGAACGAGATGTACGCCCGTGACAGCCCGTGTAAGAGCCGCGAGTGGCTGAGCTGGGACAACGTGAGGAGCAGACCTAAGATCAGAGAACAGACGAACGAGACCGCCGTCAGGTAGACCGACATCGGCAGGCCACTGAGAATCTGCGGGACGGACGACCACGCTAGCGGGGCGTTAAAGAACCCCGGAATTGAGAAGTAGTGCAGCATGCGCGGATGCCTCCCTCAATTATTGACCTTTGTATTGGGATTTGATCGTGAAGTTCTTGGAGATGTGGACGGTCGGCTTCTGGGTGACGTCGGCGCCGTAGTACTTCTCGGACAACTTCTTAATCGTGCCGTTCTTCAACAGCTTGTTGACCTGTTGATCGATTTCCTTTTTCAGCTTGGTGTTGCTCTTCTTCATCAGGATCCCCACACCGCCGTTGTCGTCACTGGTCGTGAAGTACATGTTCTTGATCAGGTGCAGGCCGTTGTTCGGCACGGCGGACAACGCGAGCTTTTGCAGGTAATAGTCGTTGGCGATGAAGTCGGTCTTGCCGTTCTTGACGTCTTTCAGGTAAACATCGTTGGAGACGTTGTCGTAGTTGACCAATTTGGCCCCTAACTGCTGAGCGAGCCGTTGATAACCGGTCCCGGCTTCCCCCGCAGACTTCTTCCCCTTGATGTCGGCCCAAGAATGGATGCCGGAATCGTCGGAATTACGGACCATGATGCTGTTGAAGGAGTGCTTGTACGTAGTGGACAGGCTGTAGTCCTTCTTACGCGCCTTGGACAGGCCGAAGTCGTTGGCGGCCATGTCGGCCTTGCCAGTCTTCACGGCCGTGAGTTGGCCGTCGACGTTCAATTCCTTGAACTCGACCTTCTTGTGCAGACCCTTAGCGACCGCCCGAACGACCTCGATGTCGAATCCCGTGAGCTTCTTACTCTTGGCGTCGTGGAACGACGTGGGGTATAACGTCCCGGAAGTTGCGACGATCAAGGTCTTCTTATTAGCGACCTTATCGTTCGTGCTTTGTGTCGAGGATTTCCCGCAACCAACGAGTCCTGCGCTCAACACCAATCCTAAACCTAAACCTAAAACCAACCATTTTTTCGTCTTATTCATCAAAATTTCAGTCCCTTCGAATTGTGTGATCTAAGACTTTTTAAGTATAACTACTTGAAAACGCTTTTACAACCAGCTATTGTTAATCTCAGGAAATAACTTACATAAAATTAGTGGTATATTTATAGGAGGCGGTTCATCGTGACGGTAACGGATTGGATAGGGACCCCGGCTTTGACCTGGGCGCGGCGGATTCGACAGGGGGAGGTCACCTCGCAAGAACTGATCGAGGCGGCCTTTGCCGAGATCGACCGGCAAAACCCGCAGTTGAACGCGGTGATTACGACCCGTAAGGAACGGGCACTGCAGGAGGCGGCCCAGCAACGGGATACGGGTCAGCCATTCTTGGGCGTACCGCTTCTGTTAAAGGGCCTGGGCCAACACCTCAAGGGTGAACCCAGCACCAGCGGATCCAAGTTGCTGGCCCAAAACGTGGCGCCGGAGACGGACTTTTTCGTCCAGGCCCTGCAACGCGCCGGCTTCATCATCATCGGGCAGACCAACTTCCCCGAGTTTGGATTCAAAAACATCACGGACGCGCAGCTCTACGGGCCGGCCCGGAATCCCTGGAACTTAGACTACCAGCCCGGCGGTTCCTCCGGTGGGGCCGGGGCCAGTGTCGCAGCCGGTCTGGTACCAATTGCGGCCGGGAGCGACGGCGGGGGCTCGATTCGGATCCCGTCGTCGTGGTCCGGGACCATCGGACTCAAGCCGACCCGGGGCCGGGTGCCCGTCGGACCGGGGGACTGGCGGTCTTGGCAGGGGGCGGCGATTGACTTCGCGTTGACCCGGTCCATCGCCGATACCGCGGCGTTACTGGACAGCCTGCAAACGCTGCAGCCCGCGGCGGTCTTCCAGACCCCGTTGGTTCAACCGGGCTTTCAAGACCGGTTACAGGACCCGCTTCGTCCCGGGACCATCGGCTTTACCACCGAATCGCCGGTGGGTACGCCGGTCAGTCCCACGGCCGTTGCCGCGGTGCACGAAGCGGCGGCGTTCCTGGAAGAACAGGGCTTTGCGGTCGAGGAAATCAAGGTTCCCGTTGACGGGGTCGCCCTGATGGAGAGCTATTACACCATGAACGCCGGGGAGACCGCGGCCTTCATGAGCGAGCTGTCGGCGGGGCTGCAACGGCCGTTGACCGCCGATGATATGGAATTGTTGACCTGGGCGCTCTACCAGACGGGGCTGCAGACGACCGCCGCCGAGTACAGCCTGGCGTTGAGTCGCTGGGATCAGGCGGCCTGGCAGATGGCCCAGCTGCACGACCGTTACCCGGTCATCCTGACGCCAACGACGGCCTGGCCGGCACCCAAGGTGGGTGATTCGCTGGTCTCGGCGGCCAATATGGCGCGGATGCAAGCCATCGCGGGGTTGCGCCCGGCGGCCCAGAAGCAGCTGATCTACGACCAATGGTTACCGGCCCTGACCCGCTCGCCGTTTACCCAACAGGCGAACCTGACCGGTGAACCGGCGATCAGTTTACCGACGGCGGTGACGCCCGAGGGCTTGCCGCTCGGCATCCAATTTAATGCGGCCAAGGGTCAGGAAGCGGTTTTATTGCAGTTGGGGGCTTTATTTGAACGAGCGAACAAGTTAAAATGGTTACACACAACTAAATTGTCGTGAGGAGAGAGTATTTTGAGAGGAAAGCACATTGGAATCATGCTGGGACTTGCACTCGTCGTCGCTGGGGGATTAGCGGCCTGCGGGAAGTCCAGCACGACCAGTCAGTCGACTGGCCAACTGGCCGCGAAGCAAACGGTCAAGTTGTCAGCCAAGTCCGAGGTCACGACGTTGGACGTCTCGAAGGCGGCCGACTCCACCAGTCTGACCATGCTGTACCACACCCAAGAGGGCCTGTACCGCTTGGGCAAGAACGAAAAGTTGATCAACGCGCTGGCGACCAAGACCACGGTCACCAACGGCGGAAAACGCTACGTCTTCGACCTGCGTAAGACCAACCACTGGAACGACGGCAAGCCCGTCACGGCGCACGACTTCGTGTATTCGTGGCAACGGACGGCCAACCCGAAGACGGCGTCCGAGTATGCTTACCTGATGGCGGGCGTGAAGAACTTCAGCCAGGTCCAGTCGGGGAAGCTTGCACCGTCGCAGTTGGGGGTCAAGGCCCTCGGCGATTATCGTTTAGAGGTCACCCTGAGCAAGCCGGTCGCCTACTTTAAGCTCTTACTGGCCTTCCCGACCTTCTTCCCCCAAGAGAAGTCGGTCGTGGTCAAGCAGGGGAGCGATTACGGTCACTCGAGCACCAAGACGGCCTATGACGGTCCCTTCGTGATGAAAAAGTGGACCGGCACGTCGCAAAATTGGACACTGGCCAAGAACCCGAAGTTCTGGGATAAGAAGCAGATCAAGCTTCAGACGTTGAACTTCCAGGTCGTGGCCGATCCGTCGACCGGCCTGAGCCTGTACCAGAAGAAGTCGCTCGATGCGACCACGCTGGACGGCACGCAGGTCGCCAACCTGAAGAACAACCCCGACCTGAAGACCTACGTGGGCGGGACCACCTACTACATGCAGATGAACCAGAAGCGGGTCAAGGCCCTCAAGAATCTGCAGGTCCGGCAGGCCCTCTCACTGGCCATCAATAAAAAACAGTTAGCGAGTCACGTGTTGCGCGACGGGTCGAAGGCGCCCTTAGGCTTCGTTTCCCAGAACCTGACGCAGAACCCGCAGACCAAGGCGGACTTCGCTAAGGACGCTTACGTGAAGGATGGGGTCGCCTACGACCTGCCGAAGGCGAAGAAGCTGATGGCCGCCGGCTTGAAGGCCAGCGGGACCAAGCAACTGGACCTGACGCTGATGTGCGACGACTTGGCGGTCACCAAGACGGTCGCCCAGTACATCCAGGCCGAGCTGGAGAAGTTGCCGAACGTCAAGGTCACGTTAAACGCGTTGCCGTACAAGACGCGGCTGAGCCGTTCCAATTCCGGAAACTTTGATCTGGTGCTTTCGAGTTGGGGGGCCGACTTTGCGGATCCCATCAACTTCTTATCGTTGATGAGCACGGGCAACACCAACAATAACGGGGGCTTCAGCGACGCCCAGTACGACGCCGCTATCAAGCGCTCGGAGAACCAGGACGCGAACCGGCCAACGGCGCGCTACCAGGATCTGGTAACGGCCGAGAAGCGGTTGATGACCCAACAGGGAGTTATCCCGCTTTACCAGCCCGCAACGGTGGAACTGTGGAATTCAAAGGTCACCGGCTACGTCTGGAACCCAGCGGGGATGAGCCGCGGGTACCAGTGGATGGCGGTTGAAAAATAGGAAGATGAACCGTGTAAAGTCGATTGGTAATAACCAACCGGCTTTATTTTTTGTCGAAATGAAAGCGCTCGCTAACATTTTTGAAAAGGCAATTGAAATTCAGCATGGAACATGGTATACCAGATATAGGATTTATGAAAACGAATACATAAAAACTGTTTTGTCTCAGGTTGGAGGATGACGATCATGCAATTAGATGAAATTTTAACTGAACAGCGGAATCACCGTTCGACCCATATTGACCGTGAATCGACGTTGGATATGGTGGCAACGATTAATCGAGAGGATCAGCGGGTGGCGCGAGCCGTACAAAAGCAGCTGCCGCAAATCGCTGCGGCCATCGATGCCGCCTTTCCCAAGTTCGACCAGGGGGGCCGTCTGATCTACGTGGGAGCCGGGACCTCGGGGCGGCTCGGCGTGATCGACGCCACCGAACTGCAGCCCACGTACGGGTTAACGGCCAACCAGACCTTTGGCTTGATTGCGGGGGGCCAACCGGCGCTGACCGAAACGGTCAAGTCGGCCGAGGACTCGCCCGAGTTGGCGCAGGCCGATATGGCGGCGGTTCACGTGACGACCAACGATATCGTCATCGCCAGTGCCGCCTCCGGCCAGACGCCGTACACGGTGGCGGCGTTGCAGTACGCCCAGGAGCAGGGTGCTTTGGGCATCGGCTTTTCCTGCATCGCGGACAGTCAGCTGGCCCAGTTGGCGGACTACCCGATCACGCCAGTCGTGGGCCCCGAGGTGATCACCGGGGCCACGCTGCTCAAGGCCGGGACCGCCGAGAAGATGGTCCTGAACATGCTGTCGACCGGAATCATGATCAAGTCCGGCAAGGTCTATCAGAACCTGATGATCAACGTGGTGCCAACGAACGGCAAGACGTTCGAACGAGCCAAGAAGATCATTGCCGAGGCCACCCAGACGTCCACGTTGGCGGCTGAACGGGCCTTGGACCGGGCGGGCAACAACGTGCCGTTGGCCATTGTCTTGATCGAGACCAAGGGGACCATCGCGGAAGCCAAGGAACTCTTGGCGACCACCAACGGCCACGTCTCCCAGGCGGTCAAGTTAAGCGACGACCGGCATTAGGGCTGCTACCAGCGGCAAGTTCGGTCATCACCGCTCGTGGCCGCGGGCGTCTCAAGGGAATACTTGACCGGTCCACACCAATTCCTTTATACTTTGCTTAGGGATAAGTGGAAAGGAATGTGGCAATTTATGTATGTAGCAGATGAGAAACGGTACGAAAAAATGCCGATTCGGCGGGCCGGGAACACCGGTTTCCAACTCCCCGCAATTTCGTTTGGCATGTGGCACAGTTTTGGCGCCGACGCCAATTATGCGGACACGCGGGACATTATTTTAAAGGCGTTTGACGCGGGAATCTTTAGTTTCGATAACGCCGCCAACTATGGTCCGGGAACCGGGGAAGCAGAACGGCTCTTCGGGCAGGTCTTCCAGCGGGAATTAAAGCCCTACCGGGATGAATTGGTCATCACGACCAAGGCCGGCTTCCATATGTGGCCCGGCCCTTACGGCCAGATGAGCTCCCGCAAGGCGCTGATTGCGTCATTGGACCAGTCGCTGGAACGCATGGGTCTGGACTACGTCGACGTATACTACAGTCACCGGTTCGACCCGGAGACCTCGCCGGAGGAAACGGCCGTGGCGTTGAACGACATCGTGCGGCAAGGCAAGGCCCTTTACGTGGGAATCTCCAACTACACGGCGCCGCAAGCGGCCGCGATGATCAAGATCTTCAAGGACCTGCACACGCCGTTCGTCGCCGACCAGGTCTCCTACAACATGTTGAACCAAAAGGCGAATGCCGACGGTCTCTTTGACACCATGCGGCAGAACAATGCCGGGGTCATCGCTTACGGTCCTTTGGCGGAAGGCCTTTTGACCGACAAGTATCTGGATGGGATTCCGGATGACGTGAACATTCACTGGTCCAGCCAGTACATCTTCGATCAAGGACGGGACAAGGTTGGCCGTAAGCTCCAAGCCCTGAACAAGATCGCGCAGAGCCGGGGGCAGAAGTTGGCCCACATGGCGCTGGCCTGGTTACTGCACGATCCCGTGGTGACGAGTGTGATCACCGGGGCGTCGAAGCCGGAACACCTTTACGAAAACGTGAAGGCGGTCCAGAACCTGACGTTCGATCCGGAAGAACTCGCCGCAATCGACAAGATTTTAAAGGCTTAATTTTCGTTAAAATACCCAAGCACCAGTCGTGAAAACGCGGCTGGTGCTTTTTTAGTGGTGCTTAAAACCAGAACGAGTTACCAATAGTTAACCGCTAAGAGAGGCCCCACCGCGGATAGTTGTGGGGTTTTTCAGTTTTCTCCCGAACTTCTTCCGCAAGTCCGGGCACCTGCGGTATAATAAATAAAACAAGATGGTGTGGAGGTTGCTATGACACGCAAAGTTACGATTCGGGATCTGGCCGAGGCTGCGGGCGTTTCGGTCACCACGGTTTCACAAATACTTAACGGTAAGGGCGAGCGGTTCAGCCCGGATACACGGCGCCGCGTTCACCAGTTGCAAGAGAAGATGGGGTACGTGCCGGACTTTAACGCCCGCAACCTCATCATGAAGTCCGCCCAGACCATTGGCGTGCTGGTGCCTAACCTGGGGAACCCCTTCTTTAGCATGTTCATCAAGGGGGTCCAGTCGGCGAGCCGCCAGCATCAGTTCATTCCACTGATTTTCGGCGCGAACCACGACGAGGAGCTTGAGGGCTACTACCTGCAGGAACTGATCAAGCGGGCGGTGGACGGCCTGATCATTGCCAGTGCCTCCATTACGGGTGAGACGATCGACAATATCCTGAAGAAAAATGGGATTCCCTACCTGCTGATCGACCAAAACGGGGGACCCAGTCTCGACCGAATTCGCATCGACGATGACCGGGGCGGCCGGCTTGCCGCGCAGCACCTGCTGGCGTTTGGCCATCAACGGGTGGCCGTTGTGATGCCGGAGCACGCCACGCAGAACCTGGTGATCCGGTTGCGGGGGTTCCGGGAGGAACTGGCGCAGCACGGGGTCTCCCTGACGGCTGATGACGTGGTCCTGTCACCGATGACCAAGCTCGGGGGCTATCAGGCCACCGCGGCGGTCCTCCAGCGGCACCCCACGGCGGTGTTTGCCATTAACGACGAGACCGCGCTGGGATTGATGCGGGGCTTGCACGAACAGGGCGTTCGGGTGCCGGGAGACGTCTCGGTCTTGGGCTACGATGACATCGACCTGGACGAGTACGTGGTGCCCCGGCTGAGCAGTGTGCACCAACCCGTGGTCACCATGGGCGAGCGCGCGACGGAACTTTTGATCAATCGGATTCATAATCGGCGCCAGGCGGCACAGACGGTGGATCTCCCCGTTGACTTCCGGCAACGGGAGAGCACGGGCCCCGTCAAACCAGATTAATTTTTCCTTGTAAGCCTTTTCGAAATATGATACGCTACGTGTAAGAAATCAGTTTGCACGTTGCGTCGGCATAGCGTAAAACGTTTTACACGCAACCTAGCACGGAGGAGTGGACGAATCATTATGGCAAATCAAGTAACGGTTTTAGGAAGTTTAAACGTCGATACCACACTGCGCATCGCACGGATGCCCCAACCGGGAGAAACCCTCTCGACGGAAAACAAGAGTAGCGCTGCCGGCGGAAAGGGTGCCAACCAAGCCGTTGCCGCCGCGCGTGCCGGCGCTGTGACCCGGTTCATCGGGAAGGTCGGCAACGATGAAGCCGGCCGGTTCATGGTTGAATCCCTGAACAATGACGGCATCGATACGAGTGCCATCATCACGGATAAGACGGTGGGCACGGGGTCCGCGTTCATTCTGTTGGACGAAGAGGGCCAAAACAGTATCTTGGTGTACGGGGGTTCTAACCAACAGATCAAGCCCGCCGAAGTCACGGCCGTTGAAGCCGAGATCGCCAAGGCCGACTTCCTGATCACCCAGTTTGAAACGCCCCAGGACGTGACACTGGCGGCCTTCACGATTGCGAAGCAACACGGGGTCACGACCATCCTGAACCCGGCACCGGCTGCGAAGATCGACCCAGCCATCTTGAAAGTGACCGACCTGGTCATTCCAAACGAAACCGAAAGTGCCGTTCTGACGGGCATCGAGGTGACGGACGTGGCCTCCATGGACGCCAATGCGGAAAAGTTCCGGGCCATGGGCGTGAAGAACCTGATCATCACGGTCGGCAGCAAGGGTGCCTACTACAACACGGCGGCTGCGTCGGGCTTCGTACCGGCCTTCAAGGTGAAGGCCGTGGACACGACGGCTGCCGGGGACACCTTTATTGGGGCGCTGAGTTCCCAATTAAAGCCGGACCTGAGCAACATCGAGGCCGCCTTGACGTTTGCACAACGGGCCAGTTCCCTGACGGTTCAGGGATTGGGTGCGATGCCATCCATTCCAACGTTGGCGCAAGTTGAAGCCGCCAACCAGGCTTAAGCCAGTCAATTAACTTAATGGTCTACCTGAGTGGCCACCGAAAAATTATTTCGGTGGCCACTCTTTTTTCTGCTCAAATGACAACCGGTTGCAACGTGGCCTAATCGGTCTATCTTCTGGTTAGACCAATTTGACCTTAAAAATCCTAATCCAATAAGTTTTCTAAAGACGGTTGCATTATTACGGTTAGATTGGTATAGTTGAAAAAGTCGATAAGCAACGTTGATTCTACCGGTAAAATAAACGTTTAATGTCATCAAACAAGAATAAATTGTCATAAATGGTATGGCTGATTAAAGTGAGGTCATTTGAGATGTTGAATGAAAAAGTGGTTCAAGAACAGCTGAATTTTGATGAAACGGATACCCAGGCCGTTACGGCGGTCCGGATGCTGAGTATGGATATGATTTCGCGGGCCCGTTCCGGCCACCCCGGGTTACCGCTGGGGGCGGCACCCATGGCGTACGTGCTCTTTTCACGGCACCTGCGGGTCGACCCGTCCTTCCCCAAGTGGTTCAATCGGGACCGGTTCGTGTTATCGGCGGGCCACGGGTCAGCCATGCTGTACAGCTTGCTCCACCTGAGCGGTTTTGCCCTCAGTCGGGACGACCTGATGAATTTCCGGCAATTAGGAAGTAAGACCCCCGGCCATCCCGAATATGGGGTGACCCCGGGCGTCGACGCAACGACGGGCCCGCTGGGACAAGGCATCGGCATGGCCGTCGGGATGGCGATGGCGGAGGCCCACCTGGCCGCCGACTATAACCGGCCAAACTATGCGGTCGTGGATCACTATACTTATGCGCTGTGCGGCGATGGGGACCTGATGGAAGGGGTCGCCGCCGAATCAGCCAGTCTGGCGGGTCAGCTGAACCTGAATAAACTGATCGTTTTGTACGATTCCAACGACGTCTCCCTGGATGGTCCACTGAGCAATGCGTGCCACGATGACGTGGCCCAACGCTTTACCAGCTACGGCTGGAACTACCTGCGGGTCGCCGATGGAAATGACCTGGGGGCCATCGATGCCGCCATCACGGTCGCCAAGGGGAACCAAAACGGTCCGACCCTGATCGAAGTGAAGACCCAGATTGGGGCCGGGAGCCCGAACGCGGGGACGAATAAGGTCCACGGTGCGCCGTTGAGTGCGGAAGACCTGGCCCAGACCCGGGCAAACTACGGCTGGGACAACGATCCCTTTACGGTGCCGGCAGAGGTGCATAATCGCTTCATGACCACCATTAAGGCCCGCGGCTGGGCCAGTCACCAGGCGTGGTCCGGGTTGGTCTCCCACTACTCGGCGGCGGAACCCCAGTTGGCGGCCCAATTCGCCCAGGGCGTGAGCCAGACGTTGCCGAAGCACCTGGTCGATCAGCTGCCGACGTACTACAAGAAAGACCAGCTGGCTTCGCGGGCCAGCGGCAGTGAGATCTTACAGAAGTTGAGCGCGGTGTGCCCGAACTTATGGGGCGGTTCGGCCGACCTGTTCAGTTCGAACAAGACGGCCATTGCCCAGGATGACCGGTTCAGTGCCGCTAACCGGCAGGGCCGCAACCTCTGGTTTGGTGTGCGGGAATTCGCCGAAGCGGCGGCCATGAACGGAATCGCCCTGCATGGTGGGACCCGGGTCTTCGGCTCGACCTTCTTCGTCTTCTCCGACTACATGAAGGGTGCCATTCGGTTGGCGGCCTTACAAAAATTACCCGTCATCTACGTCTTTACCCACGACTCCCTGGCGGTCGGTGAAGATGGTCCGACCCACGAACCAGTCGAACAACTGGCGGCCTTGCGGGCAATTCCGGGACTGACCGTGTACCGGCCGGCCGATGGAAATGAGACCGTCGCGGCCTGGTTGGCGGCGATGGCGGCCACGGATCATCCCACGGCCATCGTCTTGACCCGGCAAGGCCTGCCGACGCTGCCCAAACCGGCGGCGCGGGTCCACAGCGGCGTCAAGCGGGGCGGTTACGTGGTCGCCGATGCGCAGGGCACGCCGGATGGCATCCTATTGGCTTCGGGGTCCGAGGTTCAGGTGGCCTTACGTGCCCAGAGTTTATTGCGCGACCAGGGACACGACGTGCGGGTCGTGTCGCTGCCGAGCTTCGAACGGTTCAACGCGCAATCGCGGGAATACCGGGAAAAGGTCTTGCCACGGCACCTGCGGCGGCGGGTCGCCATCGAAATGGCCAGCGGGCTCGGGTGGTGCCAGTACACCGGGCTGGATGGTGCGGTGATCTCCCAGGACCGCTTCGGGGCCAGCGGCAATGGCGAACAGGTCATTGCCATGGCGGGCTTTACACCGGAACGTGTGGTGCAAACCTATTTAAACTTAGACGAATAACCATTAAGGGGCTGATTGACGCCCCTTTTTTGTGTTTTTAGGGGTGAAACGCCCTCAGAATCTAGTAACTTGCGGTGATTATTGGTAAGATTGGGGTAAAGGATTTGGAGGCGGTTAATTTATGGAAATTCGACGGGTAAAGGTCCCTACGGCGCTGGTTTGGGCGACCCCGACTAGTGCGACGAAGACGGATCAGGACTACTTGAACGATGGCGACCTGGCAGCCTGGCTGGGCAAGTTGACCGATCAGGACCGGGAACGCTTAGCGGATCAAAACGTGCTGGTCACGGAGGCCCTCTTTAACGACCGGGTCATCTTAGACCGTATCGAAGGGCAGTGGGCCCACGTCTTCGTGACCCGCCAAGCCAATCGGCAGGAACGGCGCGGGTATCCTGGCTGGATTCCGGTGAGCCAATTGACCGCTAACGATGATGAGCTGGATTACCCCACGACCACGGTTCGCTTAGTGCAGCCCCAGACGGCGTTACTGGATGCTCAGGGGCAGCCCCAGTTGACCCTCCCGCTGGGCACGATTCTGACGACCACGGGACAGGATGCCGAACAGATCAAGGTCTTGACGCCACTGGGCCCGGGGGCCATTGCGGCCAGCGCGGCCAAGTTGAGCGTGAACGGCGCCAACGATGGTGACCGGTTGTTGGCCTTGGGGCGGCAGTTCCTGGAGACACCGTACCTGTGGGGCGGCATCACGCCACAAGGATTTGACTGTTCGGGCTTCATTTATGCGCTGCACCGGGCACTCGATTACGCGATTCCCCGGGATGCCCAGGACCAGTTTGCCAACGGGTATCCGGTCGCCCCGGAAGAGCTGGCCATTGGGGACCTGATCTTCTTTGCGACCGACCACGGCCGCGGTCAGATCCATCACGTGGCGCTGTACGCCGGGAAGGGACAGATGCTCCATTCACCGAAGCCCGGCTACGCGGTCGAGTTGATCCCGATGACCACGGCCAAGTACGCCGCCGAATACGCGGGCGCTCGCCGGTTCTGGCAATAATAAGAATCCTCTAAGGTCGCGGAAGTTTGCCCCCCTTAGGTTAGTGACCTGCTATACTGAATGAGTGGGCAGGGGACCAACAAAGTGAAAGAAGAGGACAATTATGACATTAAAACGATTCATTCTCGGGCTGGCCACGGTCGCGGCTGCACTGACGCTGGGGAGTCACACCCTGGTGGCGCAGGCCGATACGACCGACACGACCGGTACCAGCAGTAGCGTGACGGATAGCAGTTCTTCGGCCACCAGCGGCAGCACCGTGCAGACCAAGGCACTCTCGAAGGCCTACGTGGTTTACGGCGCCGGCCTGGCCAGTGAAGATAAAGATACGGTGGCCACCGCACTGGGGGTCAAGTCGAACTACACGGCGTTGACCGCCACGGGGAGTGACTACGCCCAGTACCTGAACTCGGCGGGCACCACCGATGCCAGCATGATCAGTTCGGTCTCGCTGGCCCCCGCGGATCCCGGGACGGGTGTGAAGGTCAACATCGCTGATTATAATGGAAGCAATAATATTACCCAGGTCACCTCGCAACAGTACGCGATGGTGGCAACGATGGCCGGGGTCAAGGACGTGATCATCACGGTGACGGCGGACAAGTCGGTTTCCGGCGAGTCGGCCCTCACGGGGGTCTATAAGGCCTTGGCCACGGACGGATTGACCCTGAACGCGCAGAACACGCAGGCGGCGAACGGTGTGCTGGACGCCACTCAGCCAGCTATCAATTCGAACAGTGATGATAAGAAGTATCCCGGCAAGTTGATGTCGGCGGTGGGGTCGGTCTCATCCGACCTGGCCAAACAACGGCAGAACGGCAGTGACTTAGCCACCAAGGACGACATTGCCGCGATGCTGGAGAAGGCGTTAGCTAAGCAGGGCATCTCGAGCCAAACGACGCAAACGCAGATCAACAACATTTCCGTTGCCCTGAGTAAGGTGCAGCAAGCACCGGTCTCAACGAGTAAGAGCTACGTGACCAACGTCACCAAGGTGGCCAATAACCTGGCGAACAGTATTGGGAACAAGATGGCCAGCGTGAAGGATTTTGCGAATAGTGCCGATGCTCAGAAGGCGGAGAACTTTATCGCCCAGATCTGGGATAAGATCGTGAGCTTCTTCAAGGGGCTCTTCGGGTAAGCAGAAAAGGTGATGAACGAACTAACGGAGGACGATCCTCCGTTTTTTTGTGGGCTAAAATAGCATTTCACAAATGCACCGGGTCAACGGCTAACTGTAGGATACAAAATGGGGGTTCATGGTAAACGTGTATCATACAAGTAAACGGTTGAGAAGCCTGAGTGTAGCAGAATCCCCATTCTGGGAAAAATGCTTGGTATTTCGAAACGAACCGGTGTTTGCTTTTAACCGAAACGGGGTCCTTGCTATAATGGGCTTTCAGCCGGTTCCTTAAAATAGAAACCGTTTTCCTCGAACAAACGTTTCAGCACTAAAATCCATTAAGAAATCCTTAATAATTCACAAGAAACGCGCAAAACGTGTGGTAAGATAAGTTTGTGATTCGTATTCACTGTGAACCACCATGACTGCCTGAAAACGATTTAAGGCGTCATGGGCTGCATCATCAGAAAAATTACGGGATAAAGGACGTGTGTGTGAATGAGTACAGGTCAACGAAAAACTAAAGTTGCGGTTGGCGTGGTTGGCGCGCTCGGGGCCTTGGCTGCCGGCGTGACCGCGAGCGCGAACAGCGTTCAAGTCCAGGCGGGGGACACCGTTTGGGGATTGTCTCAAAAGTACGGTGTGTCAATCGAGACCCTGGAAGAGCAAAACTCACTAGACACCAAGACCGACCTGATTTTTGTGGGGCAACGGTTGCAAGTTAATACGAACAAAGCACAGAATTTAACGTATACGGTCAAGTCTGGGGATACGCTGTGGGATCTGGCGCAGCATTACCACACCACGGTGGCCAAGCTCCAAACGGCTAACCACTTAACGGGAGACATGCTGAGCGTCGGCCAAAAGCTGGTCATTCCACAAACGGCGAGTGCCGCTAAGGCGGATGCCACGGGGACGGAAGCCACGACGACCACGACGCCGTCGGTCACACACCAGGTCACCCAAAAGGCGAGTGCCTTTCAGGCGCAGATCCTAGCCCAGCAACAGGCCGCGGCGAGCCAACAACAGCAACGGCAGAGTTCATCGACCACTTCTGAGTCCAGCACCGCGACGGCCAGTTCAGCAACCAGCGCGGTCGCGAGTGCCAGCCAGTCGTCCACGCCAACGTTAAAGCACGCGACGACCAGCACGACACCGGTCTCCAAGGCACAATCAACCAGTGCGTCGACCAGTACCAGTCGCGCAGCAACGTCGGCGAGCCAGTCGACGAGCAACAGTTCAGCGACGCAATCCACGAGTACGGTAGCTGCTACGAGCACCTCATCCGCCCAAACGCAGGCCTCGGTCGCGGCGGCCACGAGCAGTTCAACGCCGTCAGCGACTAAGCGGACCGTTCAGGCCACGCCCAAGGTAGCTACGGCTGTAACGTCGTCAAAGGCTAGCGCAGCAAAGACGACGACCAGCCAGGCAACGGCGACGACCAGTGCGACCAGCACGCGTCAGGTAACCGCTAAGCCCGTGACCAAGAAGAAGGCTGTGAAGAAGGTTCAGACACCAACGACCTACAGCGCAACGGTCGCCAGCTCAGCGAACCAGACCAGCACCCAGACTAGTGCCGCCACCACGACGGCCCAATCGAGCACCAGTTCGACCACGGCCACGAGTAGCAGTGCTACGAGCACCTCATCGACGGCCACGACCAGTGCCAGTGCCTCGTCGGCTGCTAAGGTCACGACAAGCAGCAGTTCTAAGCAGACCAAGAAGTCAACGGCCGGCTTGACCAGCGGTTCCGTCACCGGGTTGGCACTCAAATTGGCGTCGGCCGACATCCCGTACGTCTGGGGCGGCTCTTCTCTGAGCGGCATGGACTGTTCTGGGCTGGTAGCCTACGTGTACCAGCATGCGCTGGGCGTTAGTCTGCCACATAGCACGACGGCCCAAGAGGCCATGGTCACCACGCATTCCGTGGGATCTGCCAAGCCAGGCGACATCCTGTTCTGGGGCAGCCACGGATCGACCTACCACGATGCGATCTACTTAGGCAACAATCAATTCGTTGCGGCACCGCAACCGGGGCAAAACGTTTCGGTTCAGTCGATCAGTAAGTACTTCATGCCGTCCTTTGCCGGAACGTTGAAGTAAAACCCGAAGAATGTAACCGCCTTTCTGTCCAAATTCGGTTATTCGCCGAAAAAAATTAAGATAATCGTTAACAAATCCAAAAACGCGTGGTATTATCTTCCAGTAGTCATTTGGAACCTAAAAATCATCACGAAATCTTGTTAAAGGAGTTGTTGAAGGTTATGAGTAATCGAATGGAGATTCTTGCGGAGTCACGTCAGGCGCATTCGCAATTGGCGACGCTCAAGCATCAGGAGTCGGTCGGCGTTCAAGCGGGAACGGAGACGGTGACCATCGAGCCACGGTATGGTAACGAGATGACCTATCTGACCAATAAGTGCGCTCAGCTTGATATGATTCTGGAAGCAATGGATGCTTCGGAAGACTAATCATAAAAATAAATGAACGGCCCGAGTGGTCGCTGAAAAGCCCGAGGGCGTCGTCATCAACGACGTGACCTCGGGCTTTTTTGGCGCAAAAAAAAGAGCTCAACCGATAGGGCGTGAGCTCAGGATAAGGTGCTGATTAAAGGGTCACGTCGATCCAGAAGGGGTACTGACGTAAACCGGTATAGACGTCAAAGAAGCGACCACCCATCTCTTCACCGTCTAATTGGCCGTATTCGATGGCCGGAACGGTCAGATGGATAGTTGATGCGGCATAGTAGTGAACGGCCTTAGACGTCAAATGACGCTTGAATATCAGCCGCAACGCCAGCCAGATGAGCTTAAAGAAGTTGGGCTTCTCGATGACCACCAGATGAAGCTGGTGGTCGGTCAACGTCGCCGTGGGCACGATGGGCACGCCGCCCCCGAAGTAGGGGTGGTTCGTGGTGGTGACCAGAAAGGCGTTGGGGTAAATGTCCCGTTGGTTCCCCACGTGGACGGTTAAGGTGAAGCCCGTTTGGTTGTAGTAGACGTTGAGGGCCGATGCCAAGTAGGACAGGGAGCCCAAGTGGTGCTTGTTCAACCAGATCTTGGCCTTGGACTGATTCGCCTGGGCGATGATCCCGGCGTCAAAGCCGATCCCCAGGTTGTTGGTGAAGACCCCGCGCTCCTGCTTGATGGTCTCGTCATAGGTGCCCAGGTCATAGTCCGTGGCCTGGGTGCAGTCGATGACCTGCTTGAGGGCGGTCTCCCAGTTCAGGGACATGCCAATGCCCCGGGCAAAGTCGTTGCCGGAGCCGACGGGGAGGTAGGCCACCGGGATCGGATGCTGCCGCGGCTGGCGGGTTAAACCGTTTAACGTCTCGTGCAGGGTGCCATCGCCGCCAACCGCGAGGACGACCCAGTTCTGCTGTCCGTCATCCGGTAGCTGCTTGGCAAATTGCTCGCTTAGAAGGATGGCATGGTTGGCATAATCGGAGGTGGCGACCTGGTAACGGACCTGAGCCGCATCCAATCGTTGGCGGATTTCAGGCCACAGGTTACCGGCGCGACCACTCCCCGCATGCTCGTTTAAGATGATATAGTACTGGACACTCACCATACTGCTCCTCTCAATTTTTTCTCTCTTATTATAACGAACTTCTCGCAGTGTGCCTAGTCATTCTCCGAGAACTTTAAGAGCTCATAAGAAAAGGGATGCGAGTAGGCATCCCTTTAATCCATCATTTTACTTCGTCATAATGAACATCGGTAAAATCATTGGGTGACGTTCCGTCTTTTCAAACAGGAAGTTTTGCAGATCATCGATGACCGCGTTGCGAATCGAGGCTTCGGTCGCCTTCGGATTGCGCATGGCCCGCCGAATGGTCTGGAAGACCCGGCGGCGACCCTCATTTAACAACTCACCGGATTCACGCATGTACACGAATCCTCGTGAGAGCAGGTCGGGGCCGGCCTTGATCTCTTGGTTTTTGAGGTCGATCGTTGCGACAACCACGACAAGACCTTCTTCGGATAACAGCTGGCGGTCCCGCAGGACCACGTTGCCGATATCGCCGATGCCGGAACCGTCAATGTAGACGTCGCCGGCAGCGAAGTGACCCGCCACCCGAGCGGAATCCTTGGTCAGGGCCAAGACATCGCCGTTTTGCAGGATAAAGCTGTGATCCAGCGGAACCCCACATTGTTCGGCTAACTCGGTGTGGATCTTCAGCATCCGGTATTCCCCGTGAATTGGCATGAAGAACTTCGGTTGCATCAGCCGGAGCATCAGCTTCTGTTCTTCCTGACCACCGTGACCCGAGGTATGGATGTTGTTGACCTTCCCGTGGATAACGGTCGCGCCCGCTTCTTCCAATTCGTTGATCACCCGGTTAACGGAGATCGTGTTCCCAGGAATTGGGTTACTGGAGAAGACGACCGTGTCACCAGGTTGGATAGAAATCTGCCGGTGAGTACCGTTCGCAATCCGGGAAAGGGCCGCCATGGGTTCACCCTGCGAACCGGTACATAAGATCATGACCTTATCGGCAGGGAGGGAACGAATCGCGTTGGCGTCGACCAAGGCCTCGTCAGGGATGTTGAGGTAGCCCAACTCCCGACCATTGACGATGGCGGCTTCCATGGACCGGCCAAAGACGGCAATCTTACGACCGTGGGCCAGCGCCGTCTCACAGGCCGTTTCAATCCGTGAGATGTTGGAGGCGAAGGTCGCGAAGATGACCCGGCCTTGGACCTGGTCGAAGATGCGGCGAATCGACTTGCCGACCCATTTTTCGGACTTGGTCCAAATCGGCCGTTCGGCGTTGGTACTGTCAGACATCAGACAGAGCACGCCGTCAGCGCCCAGCTTGGCCATCTTTTGCAGATCAGGCGGCTGGTTGGTCACGGGGGTTAAGTCGAACTTATAGTCCCCGGTTTCCACGATGGTTCCGACCGGCGTGTGGACCGCGATTCCCAGCGTATCGGGGATCGAGTGGGTCGTTCGGAAGAAGGAAACGCTCATTTTACGGAACTTAAGCACCGTATCATCATCAATTGCGTGTAATTCAGTTGATTTGAGTAATCCGTGTTCTTCAAGCTTGTTCTTGATCAGAGCTAAAGCTAACGGACCGGCGTAGACCGGCACGTTAATGGATTGCAATAAATAAGGAATACCGCCAATATGGTCTTCGTGGCCGTGGGTAATCACTAGCGCCTTGATTTTGGATTGGTTCTCAACCAGGTATTGGTAGTCGGGAATGACGTAATCGATTCCCAATAACTCGTCTTCGGGGAACTTGATGCCGGCATCAATTAAGATGATTTCATCTTGAAATTGGATCCCGTACGTGTTTTTCCCGATTTCACCTAATCCACCCACGCCAAAGATAGCGGTCTCGTTATTTTTGACGTTTAACTTGTTCATTCATTGAACTCCGTTAATTTGTAGTTTGGATTTTGTTGTTCATAAGCCAGGGTGTTGCCTTCGATGGCTTCGATGAACTCAATATTGTGGTCCGTGTGCTCTTCGACTTGGGCGCGGGCTTCAACTTCAGTGGCCGCCTCCAAATAGAGAGAGTGGGTATCCTCGCGCTTAGGATTCCGTTTTTTGTCTTCTTGGTAATACACTTTGTAAATCACTAACAAGACTCCTTTTCATGGTAGTTAATTCGTCCTAACTTAAGCGACGAATTAGATAATTTGTTCTTGCCGAACTGCGGGTTGCTTACACAACAATTAGCATAATTTTAGCATAGATTGCGCGGATTGTATAGAATTACCCCTAGCCGCGGAATCATGCTATGATAATCATGACGGACATCTCGTGGGTCACGGCTTTGTTAAGAATCCCTAAACTGTCCGTGAAATGACGCGTCATTTCCTAAAAACTATGAAATAATCAAGGTCATCAAGTGGAAAACGAACGGAGGAAACGCCATGGCACTTATCGTGGAGATCATCATTGGGATTATTATTGCCTGGGCGATCTATGTGTTGATTCACCGGATGGTGGTTCAACGGGCGACCCGGATCGTGCGGCACTCGGCCCAAGCAGAGACCGACGTCGCCGTCAAGGCCGCGGTGCAGCGCCTGGTCAACCAGGACGTCCTGACCGAGGACGAGGGGACCTTGCCCGCCTCGGTGACGGTCGCGGATGTTTGGGGCCGGGGCGTCATGGCCTTCGAATACACGCTGCAGGTGGGGATGGCGGCCGAACGGCGCTTGCCCCAACTGGAAGCGGCGATGAACGCGGCTTTGGCCAGCTACAGTGCGGATCACCAGGTCCAAGCCTGTGTGGCGGGGTCAGCCTTCGTGGTCAGCGATATCTGGGTCTACGATGACCAGTTGCACCTAGACGTGGCCTACCTGATGAACGAATCGACGGTTGAATACCTGAAGGACCTGAAGAAACTGAATGATCCTGCTGTGCAATAAATCACACATACTATAGTAGAAAAGCGTCATTCATCACGTAAAAATGATGAATGACGCTTTTTTAGTCGACTGGTTAGTCGATCATGACCATGTCGTCGTCCCGGGTGAAGGGATCGTCTTGGTTGATGTGGTCGTAGAAGAGAATCCCGTGGAGGTGGTCAATCTCGTGTTGGCACACGATGGCGGGGTAGTTCTTCAAGCGAATCTGATGTTTCTCACCATTAACGTCGTAGTAACGCAGGGTGATCCGGTCGTGGCGGGGAACGAAGCCGGGCACGTCTTTATCGACGGAAAGGCACCCTTCGCCCTCCGTTAAGGCGCCCGCTTGGACGGACTCGGAGACGATGACCGGGTTAATGATCACGTCGGTGAAGGGCGACTTGCCATCCTCTTCCATTGGGGGCACCAGGACCGAGGCCATTTTCTTGGAAACGCCCACCTGGGGTGCGGCCAGGCCGACGCCGGCGCGTAAGCCGTATTTCTTACATTGTTCTGGATCTTGGGAAACCACTAGGTATTCCATGAGGTCCTTGGCGAGTTGTTGATCCTCCGCAGATAACGGGAACTGGACGTCTGCGGCTTCTTGCCGCAGGACGGGATCGCCGTCACGGACGATATCTTTCATTAAGAACAAGAGCAATTACCTCCGCAAAATTAATCGTAGTTACATATTATTTTAGCATAGTTTAACTGAAAAATGAAATGAAAAGAAAACGGTTTCGGTTTTCAAAAAAAACCGAAAATAGGAAACTGCCGATGACTGTAGGGATTAGGCCCAATCGTTGATTTAATCTTAATGAAAGGGCTTGCAAGAACTATGAAAAAATGGTACTTTATAAACGTAGTCAGGAAACGCAACGTTGACTCACTCTAGTTAACATTTCATATAAAGTGAAAGGAAAGTGTTACTTATGGCTAATGGAAGCAAACAATTTGTAGACTTTGCCAAAATCAAAGCTACGATGGCCGACCCATACAAGCACCCGGTTCAAGTCATTGATCGGGAAGGGAAGGTTGTCAACCCTGATATTTTGGCAGAATATTCAGATGATCAACTTGTTGACTTCATGAAGAAGATGGTTTGGGAACGGACATTACACGAACAAACCATGAACTTCTCTCGTCAAGGTCGTCTGGGGTTCTATGCTCCAACTGCCGGTGAGGAAGCTAGTGAAATGGGAAGTGTTACCGCCTTTAAGGAACAAGACTTCCTGTTACCTGCTTACCGTGACTTACCACAAATGATTCAACACGGCGCAAGCGTTGCTAAAGGTTTCTTATGGTCCAAGGGTCACATTGAAGGGAATCAATACGATAACCCGAATATGATCTTCCCACAAATCATTATCGGTGCCCAATACGTTGAAACTGCCGGGGTTGCCCTGGGGATTCAAAAGAACGGCGACAAAGACCGCGTTGCCTTTGTTTACACCGGTGATGGTGGGACGTCACAGGGTGACTGGTACGAAGGGATTAACTTCACTTCCGCTTACCAAGCACCTGCTGTCTTCTTTGTTCAAAACAACGGCTGGGCAATTTCTGTGCCACGTCGTAAGCAAACTGCCGCTGAAACCTTAGCACAAAAGGCCGTTGCCATGGGTGTTCCTTCCGTCCAAGTTGATGGGATGGATATCGTGGCCGTCCACGAAGTTGCTAAGGAAGCACGTGAATTTGCTGCTGCCGGCAATGGGCCAGTGGTCATCGAAACGTTAACTTACCGTTACGGTGCTCACTCCTCAGCCGGTGATGATCCTTCGCGTTACCGGACTAAGGAAGAAGAAAAGCCTTGGTTCGATGCCGATCCACTCATCCGGATGCGTAAAGTTCTGACCGACAAGAAGCTTTGGTCTCAAGACCAAGAAGACAAGTTGGTTGAAGAATACAAGGACGAGTTCAAGAACGCCATGAAGGAAGCAGAAGCTGCACCAGCACAAAAGGTTTCCGACTTCTTGAAGTGGACTTACAACGTTCCTACTCCAGCAGTTAAGAAGCAAATTGCAGAATTTGAAGCAAAGGAGTCGAAGTAATCATGGCTAAAATGACGTACATTAAAGCGATCACTTCTGGACTAGATCAAGTCTTAAACGACGATCCAAAGACTCTGATCTTCGGTGAAGATGTTGGTAAAAACGGTGGTGTGTTCCGGACGACTGTCGGCTTGCAAGACAAGTACGGTGAAGACCGGGTCTTCGATACGCCATTAGCTGAATCTGGGATCTTGGGCTTAGCCATTGGTCTGTCATTGACCGGCTGGCGTCCAATTCCTGAAATTCAATTCATGGGATTCACGTTCGAAGCCATGGACGGGATTGTTGGTCAATTAGCACGTGACCACTACCGTTTCGGTGGCCAGAAGAACTTCCCTGTTACCATCCGGACGCCATTTGGTGGTGGGACTCATACCGCCGAAATGCACTCCGATAACTTGGAAAACTACTTTGTTAGCACCCCAGGTCTGCGGGTCGTAACGCCTGCTAACCCATACGATGCTAAGGGCTTGATCATCTCCGCTGTTGAAAGCGATGACCCAGTTCTCTTCATGGAAAACTTGAAACTTTACCGTTCAATGAAGGATGAAGTTCCTGACGACAAGTACACGGTTCCTTTGGACTCCGCTAAGGTTGTTCGTGAAGGTTCTGACATTACGTTGGTTGCTTACAGTGCCGAAGTCAACGAAGCACTCCAAGCCGCAGATGCTTTGGCAAAGGACAACATCTCTGCTGAAGTCATTGACCTGCGTTCCTTGTCTCCAATCGACACGGACACGATCTTTGCTTCCATTGACAAGACTCACAAGGTCGTTGTGATTCAAGAAGCACAGCGGATGGCCGGTGTTGGTGCCATTGTGGCTTCCGACATTGCCGAAGAAAAGATCATGTCTCTGGACGCCCCAATTGGCCGGGTAGCTGCCCCAGACAGCGTTTACCCATTTGCCCAAGCTGAAGGCGACTGGATTCCTAATGCGGACGATATCGAAGCCAAGGCTCGCGAAATCGCCAACTACTAAATTTTAAAAATTAAACGATAAAAATCGATGTGGGAGACATCCTGCATTAAACGATAAGAAAGGAAGTTTTCCCATGGCTTATACGTTCAAACTCCCAGAACTGGGTGAAGGAATGGCCGAAGGCGAAATTTCTTCATGGCTAGTTAAAGAAGGAGACGAGGTTAAGGAAGACGACACGTTAGTCGAAATCCAAAACGATAAGTCTGTTTCGGAGTTACCTTCACCGGTTGCCGGGAAGGTCTCACAAATTGTTGCCCAAGAAGGTGACACCGTTGAAATTGGCGACCCACTGATCGTCATTGACGATGGTTCCGCTGCTGCCCCAGACCTGACGAAGGCTGGCGGTGACGACGCTGCCGAAGAAGCACCAAAGGAAGAAGCACCAGCTGCACCAGCCCCTGAAAAGGCCGCTGCGCCTGCTCCTGCCGCTGCCCCAACGGGTGTGCCAGCCGCTTCTGATCCAAACAAGCTGGTCATGGCAATGCCATCCGTCCGTCAATACGCACGGGACAAGGGTGTGGACATCACTTTGGTTGCCCCAACCGGGAACCACGGACAAGTCTTGAAGGCTGATATCGACAACTTTAACGGTGCCGCTGCTCCTGCAGCTGCAGCCGCTCCAGCTGCCCCAGCCGCAGGCAAGGCCGCTGCTGGCCAAGCTATCAAGCCTTGGAAGTCTGACCAACCAGATCTGGAAACTCGTGAACCAATGTCACCAATGCGGAAGATCATTGCCAAGAGCATGCGGACTTCCAAGGACATTGCCCCACACGTTACCTCATTTGATGAAGTTGACGTCACTAAGCTGATGGCTAACCGGAAGAAGTACAAGCAGGTTGCTGCTGATCAAGACATTCACTTGACGTTCTTACCTTACATGGTCAAGGCGCTGGTTGCCACGATCAAGAAGTTCCCTGAATTGAACGCTTCGATCGATGATACCACGCAAGAAATCGTCTACAAGCACTACTACAACATCGGAATTGCGACGAACACGGATGACGGTCTGTACGTTCCAAACATCAAGGCCGCTGATTCCAAGGGTATGTTTGAAATTGCTAAGGAAATCACTGAAAACACGCAAGCTGCTTACGACAACAAGTTGAGCCCAGCTTCCATGGCCGGTGGTTCCATCACCATTTCAAACGTCGGTTCAATCGGTGGTGGCTGGTTCACGCCAGTGATCAACCAACCTGAAGTAGCAATCTTAGGGGTTGGCCGGATTGAAAAGGCACCTTACGTCAACGAAGATGGCGACATTGTCGTGGGCAACATGTTGAAGCTTTCCCTGAGTTACGACCACCGTCTGATTGATGGCGCCTTAGCTCAAAACGCTTTGAACTACATGAAGAAGTTGTTACACGACCCAGAAATGCTGTTAATGGAAGGGTAGGAATAATATGGCAGATGTTGAAAAAAAGGACACCGTCATCATCGGTGCCGGACCTGGCGGGTACGTTGCCGCCATTCGGGCTTCTGAATTAGGCCAAAAGGTCACTTTAGTTGAAAAGTCCGATACCCTTGGTGGTGTCTGCTTGAACGTCGGTTGTGTGCCTTCTAAGGCCTTGATTCAAGCGGGTCACCGTCTGGAACAAGCCAAGGATGGGTCAACCTACGGGATCTCAACGGATAACGCAACGATTGACTTCAAGAAGACTCAGGAATGGAAGCAAAAGAAGGTCGTTGATCGGATGACCAGCGGCGTTAAGATGCTGATGAAGAAGCACCACGTTGACGTGGTCAACGGGGAAGCGGTCTTCCTGAGTGACACCCAATTACGGGTCATTCCAACCGGTGAAAAGCAATTTATGTCCGTCGATACCGGTGCGACGTACGAATACAATAACATCATTATTGCGTCCGGCTCACACCCAATCGAAATTCCAGGCTTCAAGTTCGAAGGCCGTGTTGTGGATTCTACCGGTGGCTTAAATCTGCCAGAAATCCCAAAGGAATTCGTTGTCATCGGTGGTGGTTACGTTGGAACCGAATTAGCCGGTGCTTACGCCAGCTTAGGGGCTCACGTCACGATCATTGAAGGAACCAAGTCCATTCTGGCTGGCTTCGACAAGGACCTCGTTTCCGTTGTCCTGAAGAAGTTGAAGAAGAAGGGCGTCGACGTCATCACGAACGCGATGGCGAAGGGCTCCAAGCAAGACGACAAGGGTGTTGAAGTAACTTACGCGGTCGACGGCAAGGAATCCACTGTTAAGGCGGACTACTGCATGGTCACCGTTGGTCGGAAGCCAAACACCGACAACCTGGGCTTGGAATACACCAAGGTTAAGATGAATGACCACGGCCAAATCGAAGTCGACAACCAAGGTCGCACCGCTTCTGAACACATTTGGGCAATTGGTGACTGTGTTCCTGGTCCAGCATTGGCACACAAGGCCTTTGCTGAAGCCAAGACGGCTGCCGGTGCCATTGCGGGCAAGAAGACGGCTAACGATTGGGTTGGCGTGCCAGCGGTTTGCTTCTCTGATCCTGAAATCACGACGGTTGGTTACTCTAAGAGCCAAGCGACGGATAAGGGTATCAAGGTTAAGACGGCGCAATTCCCATTTGCTGGGAATGCTCGGGCCGTTTCACTGGACGCACCAGATGGCTTTGTTCGCTTCGTCTACACGGACGACGACAACAAGAACATCGTGGGTGCCCAAGCGGTTGGGCCTGAAGTCAGCACCATGGCTGGTGAATTATCGATCATCGTTAACGACGGCTTGAACGTTGAAGACGTTGCGTTGACCATTCACCCACACCCAACGTTGAACGAACCAATCCAAGAAACTGCCGACATCGCATTGGGCTTCCCAACGCATATCTAAAGTTTCTGCTAAAAGTTACCAGAAAGCTCGAAGGCTTAGCCTTCGGGCTTTTTTGGTCGGTTGAGGGGGGGACTTTTCGGGCTTGCTATCCGGAAGGGTTCACTTATAATGAAAGTATGTGTGACACGAGACTGTGAAGGAGGGGAAGCCCATGAACCCCAAAATAATGATCCGGGGCGGTTTTCAACAAGTTCAAGCGTTGGTCCAGCAGCTCTTGATTGCCGACTTGGCGGTCGAGTGTGTCGTGGTGCCGCAGACGCCCGAAGAAGCGCCCGGCTATCAGGCCATCGTGACCGCCAGTGCCCTGTGTCGGCAGCTGACCGTGCGCATCGGCACCACGGCCGATTACCGCACCGCAACGTGGCTGGTTTTAGTGGACGCGGACGACCCGTTACCCTTACCGGACCAGGTGACGGCCCTGCGGCGGTTGACCAGCCAGATACTGGAGAGCGGCTTTCAGGGTCAGATGATCTTTGCCGGTCAGCATGACGCGATTCTGACGACCTTTGCCTGGAAATTCTCCGGAGCGGCCCTGAACAAGTTGTGGGGGCTCGGCACCTACCCGCTGAACCAGCTGCTGACGCACCGGTTGGCGGAACGGCTCGGGGTGGGCGTCGACATGATCCAGACGACCGTCGTGGGCCAGGCGTTGGCGCCCGTGGTTGCGTGGAGCCGCACCTACGTGGGCCCGACACCACTCCTGATGTACCTGGCGAATGCCGATGCCAAGTTTGGGGCCGACGACCTGGGTAAGATGGCCTCCTGGTTGCAACGGGAATCGCAGGCCTCGCAGGCGACCCTGCGGCGCATGGCCTTGATTCGGCTGTTAGCACGGCTGCTGGTCCAACAAGCACCGATTATTTCCGTGAGTCACCTGCAGGGGGATCAACCGACGTTGGCCATGGCGACCCCGGTGCTGATGACACCGCAAGGGACGCAGCCCATCACCAAGCTGGCCCTTTCGGAAGATGAACAACGGGCCTATGGGGAGCAGGTGACGGCCCTGCAAACCACGATGACCCAATTGGAAGAACACAGAATGGAGGGAAAAGGATGAAGACGGATGCGAATTACGCGTACCCCCTGCAGCCCGACTGGTCGACCGCGGACATTATTACGGTCACCACGTTGTATCAACAGGTCGAGGCGGCCTACGAACAACCGGGTGGGGTCCCGGCACAGACACTCCTAGCGGCCTACCGGGCGTTTCAGACGATTGTGCCCCAGAAGTTTGAGGAAAAACAGCTGGGTCGCGAATTTGAACAAGCGTCGGGATACAGCATTTATCGGACAATCAAGCAGGCCCGTGAAACCACGGGCAAGGTCAAAATGAAAGGATGACGGTAAGCATGGCACAACCGGATTGGCAACAGCTCAGCACGGACGTGATCTCTTTGCTCAAGGAGGGGCGGCGTCAGGTGCTGGCCAAGATGCACCAAACGCTGACGGTCGACGAAAAAACCAGTCGGAAGGACCTGGTCACCAACGTTGATAAGGGCAACGAGCAATTTTTGATTGGCGGCATTCGCGCGTTGGACCCGGACGCCCAAGTCTTGGGTGAAGAGGGCTTTGGGGATACGGTGACCAGCCTGACTGGTCGCGTCTGGATCGTGGACCCCATCGACGGGACCATGAATTTTGTCAAACAACGGGACCACTTTGCCATGATGATCGGCATTTATCAGGATGGCGTGGGGCAGTTGGGCTTTATTTACGATGTCATGAACGACGTGGTCTACGCCGGGGGTCCGGCGGTCGGCGGCGTCTGGGCCAATGACCGTCAGCTCAATGCACCGGCCAACTTGGCCTTGGCGGACGGCTTGATGGGCATGAGTGCGCCGTTAGCCCTGCATGACGTGGCCCATACGCAGGCCATCGTGGAAGCCAGTTCGGGGATGCGGGTCTACGGCAGTGCCGGCATCGAAATTATTCACGTTTTATTAGGCAAGACGTTGGGGTACATCTCACAGCTGAAGCCGTGGGACATCGCGGCCGGACAAATTTTGCTGAACACGCTGGGAGTTCGGGTCTCAACTATTGACGGACAACCGCTCGATATGCTATCATCTAACCTTGTACTAGTAGCGACGGAACAAGCGCAACGTGATATTCTCCGAATTGAAGAAGATGACGTCTCACTGTGACACGGTCACAGTTTTTTTATGCGGCCGGACGGTATGGATGGACTTTTACCTATTAATGACGCTACAATAAAGCGTGCTTACCTTGTAAACATGCCGTGATCCATCTAATTCAACAAGCACGAAAGGAAGAAATATTCTTGAAAACCAGAGATGATATCCGTAACATTGCCATCATTGCCCACGTTGACCACGGGAAAACGACCCTTGTCAACGAAATGCTGAAACAGTCCGATACGTTGGACTCGCACGCCTCCATCGAGGACCGGGCTTTGGACTCCAATGCAATTGAACGGGAACGTGGGATCACGATCCTGTCCAAGAACACTGCCGTGCGTTACGGTGACAAACAAATCAACATCTTGGACACCCCAGGACACGCCGACTTTGGTGGTGAAGTTGAACGAATCATGCGCATGGTTGACGGTGTGCTGTTGGTCGTTGACGCTTACGAAGGAACGATGCCCCAAACGCGGTTCGTTCTGAAGAAGGCCTTGGAACAACACTTGACCCCAATCGTGGTCATCAACAAGGTCGACCGTCCCGGCGCCCGTCCTTCTGAAGTGGTGGACGAAGTGTTGGACCTGTTCATCGAATTAGGTGCCGACGAAGACCAACTGGACTTCCCAGTGGTTTACGCGTCTGCCATGAACGGGACGTCCAGCTACGATCCTGACTTGGATACCCAAGAACACACCATGAAGCCAATCTTTGACACCATCGTGAAGTACATTCCAGCACCAATCGACAACGAAGACGAACCTTTACAGTTCCAAGTTGCCATGTTGGATTACAACGACTTCGTGGGCCGGGTTGGTATCGGCCGGATTTTCCGTGGGAAGATCAAAGTCGGTGACAACGTCACGGTTATGAAGTTGGATGGCTCGAAGCAAAACTTCCGGGTTACCAAGTTGTTCGGTTACTTTGGTCTGAAGCGTTTGGAAATCAACGAAGCCAAGGCCGGTGACTTAATCGCCGTTTCCGGGATGGAAGAAATCAACGTTGGTGAAACGGTGGTTGACCCAGCTCACTTGGAGCCACTTCCATTACTGCGGATCGACGAACCGACCCTGAAGATGACTTTCCGGACCAACGACTCGCCATTTGCTGGTCGTGAAGGGAAGTTCGTGACGTCCCGTCAAATCGAAGAACGGTTGAAGCGTGAGCTGCACACCGACGTTTCGTTGCGGGTCGACGACACGGATAACCCAGGTGCCTGGGTCGTTTCCGGTCGTGGTGAATTGCACTTGTCCATCTTGATTGAAACCATGCGGCGTGAAGGCTACGAATTGCAAGCTTCCCGTCCAGAAGTTATCTACAAGACGATCGACAACGTGCGTTGCGAACCATTCGAATCCGTTCAAATCGATACGCCTGACGAATACACCGGTTCGATCATCGACTCTCTTTCCAAGCGGAAGGGTGAAATGAAGAACATGGAAGCCGTTGGGAACGGTCAAACGCGGTTGACCTTCTTGGCCCCAACGCGTGGGTTGATTGGGTACTCCACGGACTTCCTGTCCATGACTCGTGGTTACGGGATCATGAACCATACCTTCTCCAAGTACATGCCAGTCATCAAGAACTGGAACCCAGGCCGTCGTAACGGGACGCTGGTTTCCATCAACTCTGGTAAGGTGACGACTTACGCCATCATGGCCGTTCAAGACCGGGGGATCATCTTTACCCCAGCCGGAACGGAAGTGTACGAAGGGATGATCATCGGCCAAAACAGTCGTGAAAATGACATTTCTGTCAACATCACGCGTGGCCGGAACCAAACCAACGTCCGGGCTGCCGGTTCCGAAGATATCGCGAAGGTTAAGACGCCATTAGTGATGTCCTTGGAAGAATCACTGGAATTCATCAACGAAGACGAATTCTGTGAAATCACCCCAGAACACGTGCGTTTGCGGAAGCAAATCTTGAACACGAGTGAACGGGAAAAGGCTGCCAAGAAGATGCGTCACGGCAACAACAAGTAATTAAAACTTAATGAAACTTTTACCGGAAGTCAGCGGGGTTCGCCCCGTACGGCTTCCGGTTTTTTTGCGCAAAAAACGGGTATGAGCTATGCTATAATGAAAACATTGCAGTGCGACAGAATAGCAGACTTGGAGCGAATGAACGATGCGGAAGTTAAAATACTTGGACTATTGGATAATGGTCCCTTATCTCATCTTGAGTGTTTTGGGAATTGTGATGGTGTATTCTGCCAGTGCGGACATCGGCTCACAGAATGGGGGAAGTCCGTTTGGCTATCTGGTCAAGCAGACGGTCTTCGTGGTCTTAGGACTCCTGTTACTCGGGGTCATGGTGGCGTTGAACCTCAAGAAATTACGCTCGATGGAGCTACAGGCAGTTGTTTTCGGACTCTTTGTGGCGGCCATGTTAGGGCTCCTGTTATTCGGACAGACGATTAACGGGGCGGCCGGTTGGTTCCGGGTAGGGCCCATCAGCATTCAACCGGCGGAATTCGTGAAGTTCTTTTTGATCATCTACGTGGCCCATGCCGTGGCCGGACGCCAGGAGGAGCTGGAGGCCGGCTATGGCTGGTGGAGTGTCTTCTGGCAGCCCATCGCGGTCAGCGCGGCCCTGATCCTGCTGGTGCTGGCTCAACCCGACTTAGGGGGGGCGGCGATCAGTGCGACCATCGTTGGGGTGATGCTGCTGGCCAGCGGCTTTAACTATAAGCGCGCGGCGGTGTACTTCACGGGCGCCCTCGCGGCGATCATCTGTATCGGCCTGCCCCTGTTAGACAAGTTGTCGCAGATGGGGTTTGCGAAGGACTCTTATAAGTTAAAACGAATCGTGGCCTTTATGAACCCCTTTGAACATTCCCAGGGGGTCGGCCAACAGCTGGTCAACTCCTACTATGCCCTGAGTAACGGGGGCATCCTGGGGGTCGGCTGGGGCAATAGTATTCAAAAGACCGGGTATCTGCCGGAACCCAACACTGACTTTATCATGGCCATTCTGGCGGAAGAGCTGGGGTTGGTCACGGCGGTGGCGGTCCTGGTATTACTATACGTCATCATTATTCGAATTGTGTACATTGGTAAGAACTGTACGACCGCGTACTACGGCCTGATCTGTTACGGGGCGGCGGCTTACTTAGCCGTTCAGTCGTTCTTTAACATCGGCGGGGTGCTGGGATTGGTCCCGATTACCGGGGTCACCTTCCCGTTCATTAGTTACGGGGGATCCAGTACGTTGACCCTGGCGCTGGTCTTGGGCGTGGTCCTGAACATCAGCGCACGTCAGAAGGGGTACCGTCCGGCCGCGGTCGCGCAGGAAGAAACGGAATAAGGAGATGGACAGCATGGCGTTAACGATTCAACCACGACAGAGTCTGATCGTGTATACGTATAGTCTCAAACAGACGCGGCAGCTCAAGCGCTACGGGACCGTCATGTACGTATCCAAGAAGATGCGCTACGTGGTTCTGTACGTCAATCAAGGTGACGTGGAGCAACTCACGGAACAGTTAAAGCAACTGCGGTTCGTTAAACGGGTCGTCCCGTCGATGCGACCCGCCATCAATGAAACGTTTAACGGGTTTGGTGACAAACTCACGACTTCGACAGAGACAAAGGATGATGACGCATGAGAATTGTAGCGGGAGACTTTGGGGGCCGGCGGTTAAAGGCGGTCCCAGGAATGGCGACTCGGCCCACCACGGATAAGGTCAAAGAGGCCATGTTTAACATTATCGGACCGTACTTCGATGGGGGCCGGAGCCTGGACCTATTTGCGGGTTCTGGCGGGCTGAGCATTGAGGCCGTGTCTCGCGGCATCGAGCACGCCGTTTTGATCGATCGGCAGTATGCGGCCATCAAGACTATCAAGGACAACGTGACCGTGACCAAGGCGGCCGACCGTTTTGAGATTCTCAAGCGTGATGCACGCCGGGCCGTCACCGAGTTGGCCCAGCGGGGAGACCAGTTCAACCTGGTCTTTTTTGACCCGCCGTACGCCCAACAGAAGATCGTGCAGCAGATGACCCAGCTGCGGGAGCTGGGTCTATTGGCCCCGGACGCCCGCATCGTGTGTGAAACGGATCAACAGGCGGACCTGCCCGAGGCGGTCCCGGGGTTTGACTTTATCGAGCAACGAAATTATGGCATTACTGTATTAACGATTTATGCGTTGGGAGCGTGAGTGACGATGACGATTGCGGTCTTTCCAGGAAGTTTTGACCCGTTAACGAACGGTCATCTGGACCTGATTCAACGCGCCAGCCGGTTATTTGACCAGTTGGTGGTCGTGGTCGGGCAGAATACGTCGAAAAAGGGCGTTTTTACGCCGACTGAACGGGTCGCCTTCATTCAACAGAGTCTGACCGACCTGCCAAACGTGACGGTGCGCATCGAGAGCGGCCTCACGGTGGCGTTCATGCAGTCGATTGGGGCGACCGTGTTGGTCCGCGGATTGCGGAACAGTGCCGATTTCGAGTACGAACAGGGAATCGCGGGCATGAACCGGCACCTGGATCCCCAGATTGAGACCGTGTGCCTGATGGCGGATGCGCAGTACCAGTTTGTCTCCTCCAGCCTGCTGCGGGAGGTGGCCAAGTTCGACGGGAACCTCGAGCGCCTGGTCCCGCCGGTGGTGGCCCAAGCCCTTCACCAGCGATTAGGAAGTGATGACTAGATGCAGCGATTACGACGAATTTCCAAGCGCCAGTGGTGGCAGGTCCTCTGGACGGCCGTGGCGGTCCTGGCCATCGTGGCCTTCTTTATGCTGCCCTTGCCCCGCTACATTGAAGGGCCGGGGGAAGCCGATGATCTGAAGACCTTCGTGAAGATGCCCGGTCATCCGGACCAGCGCAGTGGAAAATTCATGATCACGTCGGTCGCACTGGCCCAGGCCCGACCGGTGAGTTACCTCTACGCCAAGTTGAACCCGTACTACTCTATTGAGAAACCGGAAGCCGTGACGGGCGGCGAGAGTAACGCGACCTATACCAAGGTCCAGGACTTCTACATGCAAAGTGCCATCAACGAGTCCATCTATACGGCTTACCGGGCGGCCAAGCAGCCGGTGACCCGGCGGTACCTGGGCATCTACGTGTTGAGCGTGGATAGCCAGTCACCCTTTAAGAAATGGTTGAAGGTGGGCGATACGGTCACCAAGGTCAACGGCCACCATTTTAATACCATGGTGGGGTACCAGAGCTATATTCAAAAACAACCGGTCGGCGCTCGCGCCACCATCACCTACCAGCACAACGGTCGGACCAAGACGGCCACGGCGAAGCTGATGCGGCTTCCCACCAAGAAGGCGGGGATTGGCATCACGTTGACCGATAACGTCAAGGTTCAGCCGAAGACCAAAGTGACGGTCGATCCCGGTAACATTGGCGGCCCGTCCGGCGGCCTGATGTTTAGTCTGCAGATCTATACGCAACTGACCGGGCAGAATCTGCGCCACGGGCGGAAGATCGCCGGGACCGGAACGGTCGACGGCAACGGTAACGTAGGCGAAATCGGCGGCATCGATAAGAAGATCATCGCGGCCAAGCGCGCGGGGGCCACGGTCTTCTTTGCGCCTTACGTGAAGCCGACGAAGCTGCTCCTGAAGTATGAGGAGCATCACCAGACTAATTACCAGTTGGCGAAGGCGACGGCGAAGCGGTACGCTCCGGATATGAAAGTTGTCCCCGTAAAAACGTTCAATGATGCGGTCCAGTATCTCAAGACGCATCCGTCATAGTTAGTGACTTCCTGAGGGGGTATGACCCGAGGAAGCCATTTTTGCGTTGGCGGGGTGTTCGTCAGGTGAGTGGGGGTAACGTGCCAGAAAAACTTTTTGAGAAAAATTTGAGGGCATTTTTGAAAGACTGGGAGGCGTTTGCCGGAACCTACAGGGAAAGGGAGGAACGCTCATGGATAGGATTGGTGATTGGTGGCAAGGATTAACGCGAAAAATGCAACTGGTGGGGGTACTGATCGGCGCCGGTATTCTGTTGTTAGGCGGCTGGTGGTTGCGGCCCCAGCCAACGGCCCTGCCGCCCGCGACGCCGCCCCCGGTCAGTCAGGGGGCCCATGCGTCGACAGCGACTTCAACCAAGGCCGCGCATCAGGCCGCGACGAAGACCAAGATTTACGTGGACGTTCAGGGGGCGGTGCATCAACCGGGGCTCTATGCGTTTCAACCGGGGATGCGGGTGGCGGATGCCTTACGGGTCGCCGGCGGGCTCTTGTCCCGGGCGGACCGCCGGCAGGTCAACCTAGCGGCGCAGTTGACGGATCAGCAACAGTTGGTCATCCCGGCGAAGGGTGAGAAGAAATCGGCGCCGGCGCCCACGTCGCCAGCCAGCGCAGGGAGTTCCCGGGGAGCGAGCAGCGCTGCGGCCAGTGCGGGGACGCCCATCAACCTGAATACGGCCACCCTGACGGACCTGCAACAGCTAACGGGGATCGGGGCCAAAAAAGCCCAGAAAATTATTGACTACCGAACGGAACACGGCGACTTCAAGACGGTGCGTGATCTGACTCAGGTAGCGGGCTTTGGCGAGAAGACGGTCGCCCGCTTAGAGCCCCAACTGACGGTGGGCTGACGTGGTATACTAGACAGATATTAGGCAGAAATGGGGCATGAACGTGAGAAAAGAACGGATTCCTTGGGACCAATATTTCATGTTACAAGCACTGGTGATTTCGACGCGGAGTACCTGCAATCGCTTGTCGGTCGGCGCCATCATCGTGCGTGACCGGCGCATCATTGCGGGAGGCTATAACGGCTCCGTATCGGGCGATGACCACTGTTTAGACGAGGGTTGCTACCTGGTTGACGGGCACTGCCTGCGAACGATTCACGCTGAGATGAACGCCGTTTTACAGTGCGCCAAGTTTGGTGAGCCCACGGCGAACGCGGAGATCTACGTGACCGACTTCCCGTGCCTGCAGTGCACCAAGATGCTCTTGCAAGCGGGCATCACCAAGATCACCTATCTGCGGAACTACCACAATGATCCGTACGCGCAGAAGCTCTTAAAGTTAAAAAACGTGACGGTCAATCAGGTCACGGTCGACCCGGCGTTAGTGAAGCAGCTGCCCATCTTCGATCAGGAGACGCCCCACTAGATGCGGCGGTACAGCTTTTTTGTGGTCTTACCCCTGGCGGCCGTCAGTGTGATGCTGGGGGGCCACTTCTGGGGTGGCAGTGTCCTGTTAGGCGTGACGCTCGGCCGGCTGGTGGCGTTGCGTCACTGGCGGATCGTGGTGCTGGGGCTGATCTTAGCCCTCGGCTTTGGCGGGTGGCTGGTGAGTCGGCAACGCCGCTTGACCAACCGTCGCTTGAGCGTGACGCAGGTCACCCCGCAAACGGTACGGCTTCGCGTGGCTCCCGATAGCGTGAGCATTCGGGGGACCGGCTACCACTTAGTTGGCCACCGAGCCGATGGGGAACGATTATTGGTGCACGGTCAGCTACGGTCGGTGGCGGAACTGCGGACCCTCCAACACCTGACGGTCCCCACCGAGTGGGTGGTGACGGGTGCGGCGCAGGGCCTTCTCCCCGCCCCCAACCAGCATCAATTTGATGCCGCACGGTACTGGGAACACCGGGGCGTCGTGAACACGTTACGGGTGACCGGCCCGTTGCACCTGCGACCGGTGGCGAGTGACGCCCGTCACTGGTGGGGCGATTACTGGCATGGATGGCGGAGCCGGCTGATTCAGCGGTGCCAGCGGTTGCCGGGCGCCCTTAAGGTCTACGCCCTGGGATTGTTTCCGGGAAGCCGGGCGACCGAAGCGGCCCAAGAGCTGGCCGGCATGCAACGGCTAGGGCTGATCCACTTGTTCGCCATCTCGGGCCTGCACGTGGCGCTATTGTTAACGGTCCTGGAGTGGAGTGCCGTCCACCTTCACCTGTCACGTGAGTGGTGGGAGTGGGGCCTGTTACTCCTCCTGCCGGGTTACGCCGTCTTGGCGGGCGGTGGCAGTGGGGTCTTACGGGCCTGTTGGATGCGGGCTGTCCAGTTGGGGGCCCGCCGGACGGGTCATTCGGTGGATGGCTTGACGGCCTGGTCCGTGGCGTTGGGAGTCGGATTATGGCAAAATCCCGGCCTCTTATTTGAGCTGGGCAGCCAGTTGAGTTACGGCCTGTCGCTGGGGCTGATTTTGCTGCCCCCGTTGTCTGCCGGGTGGCGGCAGCTGAGTTTAACGTTGCTGAGCTTACCCAGCCTATTAACGGGCATCTTTCAGTGGCACGGGTTGACCATTCTGGCCAATGCGGTGGTGGTCCCGCTGTTTCCCCTAGTGATTCTTCCAGTCACGGTCGTGGGCACGACCGTGGGACCGGTGTTTCCGGGCATCGCCCGCGCTTGTGCAGCGGTCCTGGGGACGTTCGATGCGGGCCTTACGGGGCTGGCGAGCTTGCCAGGCAACGTGCTTTTTGGTCGTCCCGCTTGGTGGATTGCCTGGGCGTGGTTGGCGGGGACCTGGTGGCTTCTGAGCCGACCGTCCCGGGAGCGACGCCGGGGAGTAAAGTGGCTGGTGGCGAGTTACGTGGTCGTCTTCGGGGTGATTCACCTGCCCCTGACCGGCGAGGTGACCTACTTTGACGTGGGGCAGGGGGACAGTATCCTCATCCGCGAACCCCTGAATCGTCACGTGACGCTGATCGACGTGGGTGGCCGCCTAGCCTTTCCCCAACCGCACTGGGCACCGCCACAGGCCGTCCAATACGGGGCGACCCATACCTCCATTAACTACTTAAAAAGTCTGGGGATCGACCATGTCGACGACGTGTACCTGACACACCACGATGCCGACCATATCGGGGACTTGCCGGCAATCTTACAAAATCTGCGGGTCCGCCGGTTATTGGTCCCCGCCGGCATGGAGCGTGAGCCCGGCTGGCAACGACTGCTGCGTGGCGCTCCGCGGGTCACCATTCAACCGTTACAGGTGGGGATGGCTGCCGGATTGCGCGTATGGCACCCCTTTCGTCCGGGCGTGGCCGATAACGGCGGTTCGTTGGCGTTGCAGGGGCGGTATGGGGGTCTGAACTTCTGGTTCATGGGGGATCTCGATCAGGCCGGTGAGCGGCAGATCCTGGCCACCGGGCTGCCCATCCACGCCGACGTCTTAAAGGTGGGGCACCACGGCAGTAAAACGGCCACGGCCCCCGCGTTCGTGCGACAGTTGCGGCCCCGGTTGGCCATTATTTCGGCCGGTCGACACAACCGTTACGGACATCCGGACCAGGAGACACTGGCCACGCTGCGTCAACAGCACGTGCCGTATTGGTCGACCCAGGAAAACGGCATGATTCGGTATACTTACTGGGGCCAGCGGGGAAGCTGGTCCACAAAACTACATTTACGGGAGGCGTCATCGACGTGACCATTACACAATTATTAAAAGCGCTCAAAACGGGTCAATCGCTGGATCACCTCTACCTCATCATGGGGCAAATGGACTATTTCCAACGCCGGTTAAAGACGGCCTTTAAGCAGCTGGTACCCGTCGAGGAACAGGCGATGAATTACGCGAGCTACGATTTAGAGACGGTGCCGCTGGCGGTCGGTTTAGACGACGCCATGGCCGCCCCGTTCTTCGGGGAACGGCGGGTCGTGTGTTTGGACGATCCGGTCTTCTTGACCGGGGAGACCAAAAAGTCGAAGGTGACCCACGACCTGGACAGTTTGGAAAAATATTTGGCGGCGCCCATGGACAGCACGATCTTGGTCTTCTTTGCGCCGTACGCCAAGTTAGACGGCCGCAAAAAAATCGTGAAGCAACTCAAAAAAGCCGCGACGACCATCGAGTTGAACGACTTTTCGGAGCGGGACGTGCGCCAATTCTTCGAGGCTCAGTTGACCCAAGACGGGTTTACGATGGCCCCGGCGGCGTTGAATCAGCTGGTTCAGCGCACCGACGCGGACCTGACCCTGATGATGAACGAAAAGGATAAGCTCGAACTCTTTACCCATCCGGAAAAGACGATTCAGTTGGATGCGGTGACGGGGCTGGTCCGGCAGACGTTGACCCAAAACGTCTTTGACCTGGTCAACCGGGTACTGGCCAAGAACACGGCCGGGGCGGTGACGCTGTACCGGGAACTTCTGCAAGCCAAGGAGGAGCCTTTGCGCATCAACGCCATCTTACAGGGGCAATTCCGTCTGTTGATTCAGACCAAGGTGTTGGCGAAGCAGGGGTATAGCCAGGGCAAGCTGGCCAGTACCCTGAAGGTTCACCCGTACCGTGTGAAGTTGGCGTTGCAGACGCAGCGACGCTTCCAATTAGCCGACCTGAATCGGGCCTACTTGGGTCTCTTTCGGGTCGAACGGCAGATGAAGTCCAGCACGCTTGATCCGGAACTGCTCTTCTCGCTCTTCATGACGCAGTTTGCCGGCCAGCGGGTGACCGTTTAAGGCAATTGACCACAAAAAAAGACCCGACCAACGAAGGTCGAGTCTTTTTTTATCATCTAATCGCGATAGATTAATTGACTACTTAGCTAAACGGGCAGCCATCCGTGACTTGTCACGGGAAGCCTTGTTCCGCTTGATCAGGCCCTTAGAAGCGGCCTTGTCAACAGCAGCGCTTGCTAAACGGAATAATTCTTCCGCGTTGTCAGCACCGGCAGTCTTAGCTTGTTCGAAACGCTTAACGGCAGTCCGCATAGTACTTAATTGGGCTGAGTTCCGTTCGTTGGCCTTAACGTTCGTCTTGGCACGTTCGATAGCAGATTTGATAATTGGCATAAATGTTTCACCTCCGAGTGAGAAATCCTGGTACCGGAAATCTTAATTTCAACGTATGCTATTATACAGAAGCCACCAGATGAATGCAATACCCTGTCCAGATAATTGTAAAGTAATTCTACTTGATAGGTGATTCAACAACAAAACTTGCTATTTAGCGGCAATTCCAGTAATATAAGGAACTGTGCTAAAAGCACAAACCCTTAACTTAGTTTGTTCGGCGGCCACCGACGACTTACTCAGTTTGGGGCACTTATATGAAAGGGTGGTAATTTACCATGGCTATTAGTCAAGCAAAGAAGAACGAAATCATCAAGCAATACGCACGTCACGAAGGCGATACGGGTTCAACGGAGGTTCAAGTTGCCGTATTGACCGCTGATATCAACGAAATCAACGTGCACATGCAAAACCACCGTAAGGACTTCCATTCCCAACGTGGTTTGATGAAGAAGATCGGTCACCGTCGTAACCTGTTGGCTTACTTACGGAAGACGGATGTTCAACGTTACCGTGAATTGATCAAGAGCTTGGGTCTTCGTCGTTAATCCGACGAACCGCCGACAAAGTCCGTTCCCTGTTGGGGAATGGGCTTTTTTTATACCTGACATTATTGGCTAAAAAGACCGGAATCACGGCACCGACGACACTAATGGGTTTCCTAAAAGCACGAATAATGATAGACTAAGGTAAGTTTAATTACGGACGAATCGCGGTGGACGTTACCCGCGAAGCAATAACTGGAGAATCTCCGGTATCAAACATGAATGAAAGAGTTATTTGAGGTGAACTTATGAGTGCAAAAATTAAGATTATCCCGTTCGGCGGTGTCCGCGAGAACGGTAAGAACATGTATGCGGTCGACGTTAACGGCAGTATTTACATTTTAGACTGTGGGTTAAAGTACCCGGAAAATGAATTATTGGGGATCGACGTGGTCATTCCGGACTGGTCGTATCTCCGGGAAAACAAGGACCGCATCGTGGGCGTCTTCCTGACCCACGGCCATGCCGATGCCATCGGCGCGTTACCGTACTTCTTGAGTGAGTTTAACGTGCCCGTCTTCGGGTCCGAGATGACGATCGCGCTGGCGAAGATCAACGTGGCCGCCGAACCCAACGTCAAGAACTACGACGATTTTCACGTTATCGATGAAAAGACGGAAATCGACTTTGGCGACGTGGTGGTTTCCTTCTTCGCGACGACCCACTCAATCCCAGAATCCCTGGGGATCGTTCTGAAGACCGACGAAGGCCGCATCGTTTACACCGGGGACTTCAAGTTCGACCAGACGGCGAAGCCCGGTTATCAGACCGACTACGCGCGTCTCGGGGCGATTGGGCAGTCGGGAGTCCTGGCACTCCTGAGTGACTCCGCCAACGCCGAGAACCCTAGCATGAACGCTTCCGAACAGACGTTAGCCGAATCGATCGAGGAGACGTTCCACTACCGCGACGGGCGCATCATCGTGGCCTGCGTGGCGTCGAACATCCTGCGTATCCAACAGGTCTTTGACGCGGCCGTTAAGACCGGTCGTAAGGTCTGCTTGACCGGTAAGGATCTGGAAAAGATCGTGAATACGGCCATGCAACTGGGGAAGCTGTCCTTTGACGACGACCTGCTGGTCACCCCAGACCAATTGGACGCGTTGGCGCCCGGTGAGACCGTGATTTTACAGACCGGGAAGATGGGCGAGCCCATCAAGGCGATCCAACGAATGGCCAACAAGCAGGAAAAACAATTGAATATCCAACCGGGTGACTTGGTTTACATCGTGACCACGCCATCCCACGCGATGGACACGACCGTGGCGCAGACCCGGGACATGATCTACCGGGCGGGGGGCGAAGTCAAGGCCATCTCCGATGAACTGAATTCCTCGGGTCACGCCTACAAGCGGGACCTGCAGCTGATGTTGAACCTGATGAAGCCGAAGTATCTGATCCCAATTCAGGGGGAATACCGGCTGTTGAACGCCCACGCACAGGCGGCCCTGGAACTGGGGATGAAGCCCGAAAACATCTTTATCCTGGCCAAGGGTGACGTGCTGACGTATGCGAACGGCGAGATGGGCCTGGGTGAAGGCATCGACGTGAGCGACACCATGATCGACGGTATCGGGGTCGGTGATATTGGGAACATCGTACTGCGGGATCGGAAGGTCTTGGCCGACGATGGGATCTTTATCGCCGTTGTGACGATTGACCGGAAGAAGAAACAGATCGTGGCGGAACCCAAGATCACGTCGCGGGGCTTCGTGTACGTCAAGGCCAATAAGGACTTGATGCACGAGAGCGCCGAGATCATCTGCAAGACGGTGCAGAATAATCTGGACAATAAGGAATTCGATTGGGGACACTTGAAGCAGGACGTCCGGGAACATCTCAGCCACTACCTGTTCGAGCAGACCCATCGCCGGCCCGTGATCTTGCCCGTCATCATGGAGGTCAACCAACATCACCGGCGCTCAGGGAAGAGCAAGACGGCGACGAAGGCCAGCCAGCCCGCGCAACCAGCAAGTAAGCAGACCCACCAGACGAAGGGACAGAAGAAGGCGCCCAAAGACGCCAACGCGGCGAACCAGCCCGCGCACAAGTCCCGGAATCACCGTCGGCGGCGGCACAGTTCTGCCAAGCACGCCACGGCGAACACGGACCAACAAGCTTAATGAATGAACGGTTTTAGCAAGTGGACTGACCTTCGTATGAAGGCCGGTCCATTTTCGCACCCTGAAAGGAGGCGGTCGGGTGACTCCGACCTTTGAAACGGCCCTGGCGGCCTTTAACGCCGAAAAGTGGTCTCAGGCGAGTGCGGCCTTTACGACGCTGTACCAGGCGGATCAACGTCCCGAATTGAACCGGTATCTGGCGGTCAGTCTCTACCACGACCAACAATTCTTAGCCGCTGAGCAGATTGCCGCTGAAAATGACGGGGCTTATTTGGTGAGCGCCGAGTGGTTCACCTGGCGCATCACCATCGCGTTACAGAATCAGCAATTTATCTTTGCCCGCGAGTTATGCGCGCTTCCACAGGCCGCGTCCTGGCAAGCCCAGGAATTGCCACGCATCGTGACGGCCGAGGAACGGGCGCAAACGGCGTTGGCCGCGACGCAGCGGGTGATTGCCAAGCAATTTTATCACCTGGGTGACGTTCCGTTGCGCGAGCAGCAACGGCGGCTACTCCGGGCGCACCAATTGCCCCTGGCGGATTTTCTCAAGGGGACGCAGTACCTGCTGGTCGATCCGTTTTTACATCCGTTGCTGCGGGCGACGTTATTAGAGGAACTTTTCCGATTACGTGTTAAAATGACTGTGCAGGTGCATTGGCTGGATGAGCAACAACACACCGTCTCGACCGCGCAATTGGAAGGGGTGTTTGCCGGTTCAGCTGCCCAGCAAGCTCTGACGTATCTCCAGGAGCAGATTGCTCAAAATAATCCGGGATTGGCCGCAAACGTTCGGCAAACGCTCAACTTACAACTGATGATGTTGTATCCTTTTGCCGATAAAATTGTAACCCATCCCCGGGCTTGGGTCGATTGGCTCGCGGGTCGACCCCTTGATCAGTCACTTCCAGAATCGGCGGTCAACCAAATTAAAACTTGGCAAAGTCGCTTGGCTAAGCATTTGGAAACGCTATTTGCCGCTGCAAATGGGGAAAAGTCCGAAAATTAATGATTTTTTAGTTTACAAATAAATCGCGAGCAGATATACTAGTCAAGGATTCTTTTTTGGAAGGGTTCCAGCTTTCCCTTTCAGGGAAGAAGTAGTATAATTTTACGCAAAGAGTGATTAATTTTCGTCTGAAAGTTAAACATTCTTACGATAAAATACAGGAGGGTTTCATTAATGGCTGAAAAAGAACATTATGAAAGAACTAAACCCCATGTAAATATTGGTACTATTGGCCATATTGACCATGGGAAGACGACTTTAACTGCTGCAATCACTAAGGTATTGGCTGACAAAGGTTTAGCTAAGGCCGAAGATTACGCAGATATCGATGCTGCTCCAGAAGAACGTGAACGTGGTATCACGATCAACACCGCCCACGTTGAATACGAAACGGAAAAGCGTCACTACGCGCATATCGATGCCCCAGGACATGCTGACTACATCAAGAACATGATCACTGGTGCCGCTCAAATGGATGGTGCTATCTTGGTTGTTGCCGCAACCGATGGTCCTATGCCACAAACGCGTGAACACATTTTGCTGGCTCGCCAAGTTGGTGTTAACTACATCGTTGTCTTCTTAAACAAGACCGACTTAGTTGACGATGACGAATTGGTTGACTTAGTTGAAATGGAAGTTCGTGAGTTGCTGTCCGAATACGATTACCCTGGTGATGATATTCCTGTTGTTCGTGGTTCCGCTTTGAAGGCTCTTGAAGGCGACCCAGAACAAGAAAAGGTTATCTTGCACTTAATGGACATCGTTGACGACTACATCCCAACGCCAGAACGTGACAACGAAAAGCCATTCTTAATGCCTGTTGAAGACGTCTTCACGATCACTGGTCGTGGGACTGTCGCTTCCGGTCGTATCGACCGTGGGACTGTTAAGATTGGTGACGAAGTCGAAATCGTTGGTTTACACGACGACGTATTGAAGACGACCGTTACTGGTTTGGAAATGTTCCGGAAGACGTTGGACCTTGGTGAAGCCGGGGATAACGTTGGTGCCTTACTTCGTGGGATCAACCGTGAACAAGTCGTTCGTGGTCAAGTTCTGGCTAAGCCAGGTTCGATCCAAACGCACGAAAAGTTCAAGGGTGAAGTCTACATCTTGAGCAAAGAAGAAGGTGGCCGTCATACGCCATTCTTCTCCAACTACCGTCCACAATTCTACTTCCACACCACTGATATCACTGGTGTTATCGAATTGCCTGATGGTGTAGAAATGGTTATGCCTGGTGATAACGTGACGTTCACTGTTGAACTGATCCAACCAGCTGCCATTGAAAAGGGTACGAAGTTCACTGTTCGTGAAGGTGGCCACACCGTTGGTGCCGGTACCGTTACGGAAATTGACGACTAATTTAACCTCGGTTAATTAGACGTACCACAAAAAGGGGCCTGAAAAGCGATGCTTTTCGGTCCCTTTTTCTTTGCTTGAAACCGTGGGGGAGCTCTTGTGAAATTTCAAGAGATTCAGCGGGAAAGTGCCCGTGCACCACGGCTTTTCAGCAAAAACTATTTTACAATTGGCAACGGTTAAGGTACACTAAGACAGTATGCAATTGCTAGAATTGTAAATAGTAATATCTTTCATTTCGGAGGGAATACAATGGCTGCAAAGTGGGAAAAAAAGGAAGCAACTAAAGGGGAATTAACCTTTGAAATTGCGCCTGATAAGATTAAAGAAGGCTTGGACAAAGCTTTCCAACGTACTAAGAAGAACCTGGCTGTCCCTGGTTTCCGTAAGGGTCGTGTGCCACGTCAAATCTTTGACCAAATGTACGGTGAAGAAGCCTTATACCAAGATGCTTTAAACATCGTGTTACCAGATGCTTACGAACAAGCTATCAAGGAAACTGAAATCGAACCCGTTGACCAACCCCAAGTGGATGTTGAATCCATGGACAAGGGTAAGGCCTGGGTCTTGAAGGCCGTTGTGACGGTTAAGCCCGACGTTAAGTTAGGCGACTACAAGGGCTTGAGTGTTACCAAGCAAAACACGCGGGTTTACCAAAAGGACATTGACGCTGAATTAGAAAAGCAACGTCAACAACAAGCTGAATTGGTCCTGAAGGAAGACGAACCAGCCGCTAAGGGTGACACGGTCGTGATTGACTTCGACGGTTACGTTGATGGCAAGCAGTTCGACGGCGGTAAGGCCGACAACTACTCCTTGGAATTAGGCTCTAACTCCTTCATCCCTGGCTTCGAAGACCAATTGATCGGTCACAAGGCTGGCGACGACGTGGACGTTAAGGTGACCTTCCCGAAGGATTACCAAGCCGAAGACTTACGTGACAAGGAAGCCACTTTCAAGGTGACGATTCACGAAGTTAAGGAAAAGCAATTACCAGAATTGGACGATGAATTCGCTAAGGACGTCGACGAAGACGTGGACAGCCTTGAAGAATTACAAGCCAAGACCAAGGATCGTCTGAAGGAACAAAAGACCACGGCCGCTCACGACGCCATCGAAGACGAAGCCATCAGCGAAGCTGTTGACAACGCCGAAATCGCTGACGTTCCAGAAGCCATGATCAAGGACGACATCGATCGTCAAATGGACCAATACCTGGCCAACATGCAACAACAAGGGATCCAACCAAAGATGTACTTCCAGCTGACTGGGACCACGGAAGACGACTTGCGGAAGCAATTCGCTGACGGTGCCGAAAAGCGGGTCAAGACGAACTTGGTTCTGGAAGCCGTTGTTGAAGCCGAGAAGATCGAACCAACGGAAGACCAAGTGAAGGCCGAAGTCAAGGACTTAGCTGGTCAATACGGGATGGAAGAAAGTGCCGTCCGGAGCGCCTTATCCGATGACATGCTGAAGCATGATATCGCCATCAAGGCCGCCGTTGACTTGATTGCCGACTCTGCAAAGCAAGACAAGAAGAAGGACGCTGAAGACTAAGCCGATTGAGCCTAGCAAGCGTTTTTGACCGGGATGACACTAGTTATCCCGGTTTTTCTTTGGCGGCCTTCAGGCGTGGCCTGAAGGCGGATTAATTCTCTAACGGTCGGAACTGTGGTATAGTACATCAATGATGGGAGTGCCTGGTTCACTGAACAGGCAAACTGACCAAGGAATTATACTGGGGCGATAGCCCGGAGAGAAAGGGTGAGTTTATTGTTTGAAAACACCGAAACGAATGGCCCAGTGACCTGCTCTTTTTGCGGGAAGACCCAAGATCAAGTACGGAAGATCGTCGCGGGGCCAGGTGTTTACATCTGTAACGAATGCATCGATCTCTGTAAAGAAATTATCGATGAAGAATTTAGCCAAAGCGCCGCACAAGAAACCTTAGAGGTGCCAACGCCGGCGGACATCGTCAAGACGTTGAACGACTACGTGATTGGCCAAACGGAAGCCAAGCGGACCCTGTCGGTAGCGGTGTACAACCACTACAAGCGGGTCAATGAGATGGCGAAGGACGATGGCGGTCCGGAACTGCAGAAGAGTAACATTGCGGTCATCGGGCCTACCGGTTCGGGGAAGACTTACCTGGCGCAAAGCCTGGCTAAGATCTTGAACGTACCGTTTGCTATCGCGGACGCCACGACCCTGACGGAAGCCGGGTACGTGGGGGAAGACGTGGAGAACATCCTGTTGAAGCTGCTGCAAAACGCCGATTACGACGTTGACCGGGCGGAAAAGGGAATCATCTACATCGATGAAATCGATAAGATCGCTAAGAAGGCCGAAAACGTCTCGATTACGCGGGACGTCTCCGGTGAAGGGGTTCAACAAGCCCTCTTGAAGATTTTGGAAGGCACCATTGCCAACGTGCCGCCTCAGGGTGGCCGGAAGCATCCCCAACAGGAGTTCATTCAGATCGATACCACGAACATCCTGTTCATCGTGGGTGGGGCCTTTGACGGCATTGAAGACATCGTTAAGCGCCGGTTAGGTGACCAGACGATTGGGTTTGGCGCCGACACCGAAGAAAAGCAAGTCTTGTCTTCGGGTGACAGCCTGATGCAACACGTGATTCCGGAAGACCTCTTGGAGTTCGGGTTGATTCCCGAATTCATCGGGCGGCTGCCAATCCTGACGGCCCTGGAAAAGCTGGACGAGAACGACCTGGTTCGCATCCTGACGGAACCCAAGAACGCGTTGGTCAAGCAGTACGAAAAGCTGCTGTCCTTAGATGACGTTCAACTGGAGTTCCAGCCGGCAGCGTTACGGGAAATGGCGAAGTTAGCCATCGCCCGGAACACCGGTGCCCGGGGGCTGCGGTCGATCATCGAAGCCGTGATGCGCGATATTATGTTCGACTTGCCAAGTCGGCATGACGTGGCCAAGGTCATCATTACCGCGGAAACGGTGACGGATCATGCCGAACCAGAACTGGTTTTAAAGGATCAGAAGGCTTCATAAATCATTAAGACGCTTATTAGACGACCAGTTGAAGGACTGGCCGTCTTTTTTATGGAAAATTTTGAGCCCGGACTGACGCGGTTTAAACCGGATTCTTGTGGTCGGCGGCTAAACTGATGGCCGTATGCAGCCGGGTTCTGTGTTAGAATGATGAAAGATATTTTGGAGAGGATGGCACACAGGAATGGAAGTACATCACGTAGAACTCGTTATGAGCGCGGTTCAGCCGAGCCAGTACCCGACGACCGGTTATCCCGAGATCGCCCTGGTCGGCCGCTCAAACGTTGGGAAATCGTCATTGACCAACGTGTTGATCAACCGGCGCTCATACGCCCGCACATCCAGTCAGCCCGGTAAGACCCAGACCCTGAACTTCTACAATGTGGAGGATCAACTTTACTTTGTGGACGTTCCCGGTTACGGGTACGCCAAGGTCTCGAAGACCGAACGGGAAAAGTGGGGCCAGATGATTGAGACCTATCTGACGCAACGCGACCAACTTAAAGGAGTCGTGTCGCTGATCGATGCCCGGCACGCGCCGACCGCCGACGACGTACAGATGTATCAATGGTTGGCCTATTACCAGCTGCCGACCTTGATCGTGGCGACCAAGAGTGACAAGGTGGCGCGGGGCAAGTGGAACCAGACCATCAGTCAGATCAAGAAAACGTTAGGCCTGCCCAATACCGATAACATCGTGCTGTTCTCCGCACCCAAGAAGGACGGCAAGGATGCGGTATGGCAGTGGATCGAACAACAAGCCTTTGGGGAGGAATAAACGTGGAATTCAACGAGTATCAAAAAGCAGCGAACCGCACGCTTTACGGCAACGAACAGGTCTTGACCAACTGTGCCTTAGGGTTGGCCGGTGAGACGGGACAAGTCGTTGAACTGGTCAAGCGGTATACCTTCCACGGCCAGGACCTCGACCACGATGCCCTGGTCAAGGAAATGGGGGACGTCCTCTGGTACCTGAGTCAGGTCGCGCAGTGGGCGGATATCGACTTTGATGAGGTCGCCCAACAAAACATTCAGCGGCTGAATGACCGTTACCCCAACGGCTACCATAAGCAAGCGTAAGACAAAAAGCGTCCCCCACCAGCTACCGGTGAGGAACGCTTTTTGGTTATTCAGTTACTTCTGTTCGTCGTGCTTGTCTTGGTCAGCCTTGATGAGATCCTTCGGCCGTTTGTCATTTTTGTGTTCGTCGGCGCGCTTCAGGAACTTGTCCCGCTTGGCGTCCTTAGGATCCATTTGGGCGAACTTGCCAAACATGGAGTCCAAGTCATCTTGACGTTTTACTTTGAGAGCCATGCAGCCACCTCCCTACCTTTTTCAGTTATCATAGCAGAACTCAGCCCGTTTGTCATTTATCGCCGTTAGTCGGCGGGGTGATTGCTTGCACCAAACAGGTATTCGGCTTATACTTTATAGGCTAATTATGCGCCGGACGGGGAGGTTTCCCCCGTTCGCGGCGGATTCAGGGAACGCAAATTTAACCGAAAGGCGGTCGCGAGGTGACCACCGTTCGGTCATTCAGAATTGGAGGGACGCACGGTGGCGACGGAATATTTGGAACATAAGTTGGCTTTGTTACCCGACATGCCGGGGTGCTATCTGATGAAGAACCTGAACAGTCAGATCATCTACGTGGGGAAGGCCAAAAATCTAAAGAACCGGGTACGTTCTTACTTTAAGAGCAGTCATACGGGAAAAACGGCCCAGCTGGTCAGTGAGATTCGGGACTTCGAGACCATTATCACCTCGACCGACAAGGAAGCCTTTCTGTTAGAAATCACGCTGATTCAGAAGCATCAGCCCTACTTCAACATCAAGCTGAAGCGGGGGACCGGGTACCCGTACATTAAGATCACGCACGAGCGGGACCCGCAGCTCCTCCTGGTCAGTGAGATCAAGAAGGACGGGGGCTACTACTTCGGGCCCTACCCGAACGTTTACGCGGCCGAGGAGACCATTCACTTCTTACAAAAGGTCTACCCGCTCCGCCGGTGCACCGGGTATCAGGGCCGGCCGTGTCTGTACTACCACATGGGTCAATGCTTGGGGGCCTGCTTCAAAGAGGTCCCAGAGGCCGATTATGAGCGGCAGATTCGGCAGATCAAGTCGTTTCTGAACGGGAACACCGGGCACGCCGAAAAGGCGCTCCATAAGCGCATGGAGGCCGCAGCGGCCGACCTGGAATACGAGCGGGCGGCGGACTTGCGCGACCAGATTCGCTACATCGACGCAACGGTGGAAAAGCAGAAGATCATTTCGAACGACAACACGCCCCGGGACATCTTCAACTTTTACCTGGATAAGGGCTGGTTGTCGATTCAGGTCTTCTTCATTCGCCAGGCCCGGCTGATGAAGCGCGAAAAACGGCTCTTCCCCGTGGTCAGCACGGCCGAAGAAGAGTTGGCCAGCTTCATCGTACAGTTTTATCAACGCAAGAATACGGTGCTGCCGCGGGAGATTCTGGTGCCCAAGAGTCTGGATGGCGAGATGATCGAGGCCCTGCTGCACGTGCCCGTTCGGACCCCGCAACGGGGAACGAAGCGCGACCTGCTGGAGATGGCGGGGAAGAATGCCCGGCTGGTGTTGGAAGAAAAGTTCCGGTTGTTGGAGTTAGACGAAAGCAAGACGACCGGGGCCATGAAAGAGATCACCGATGCCCTGGGAATCGCCCCGGGCCACAAGATCGAGGCCTTCGACCACTCGCACATTCAGGGGGCCGACCTGGTCTCGGCCATGGTGGTCTTCGTCGATGGGCAACCTAATAAGAAATTGTATCGGAAGTATAAGCTGCGGACGGTGGACCACGCCGATGAAACGGCGAGCACGATGGAGGTCATTCGGCGGCGCTATACCCGTCTGCTCAAGGAACATGCCGCCATGCCCGACCTGATCCTGATGGACGGGGGCGACATCCAGATGAACGCCGTCAAGGACGTGCTGGAAAACGAGCTAGATCTGCACATTCCCGTGGCGGGGATGGTCAAAAACGACCACCATAAGACGGCGGACCTCCTGTACGGGGGCGACGACCACCACATTCACCTTGATCCGAAGAGCCAGGGCTTTTACCTGGTCCAGCGGATTCAAGACGAGGTGCACCGGTTCGCGATTACCTTCCACCGGCAGGTCCACACCAAGCACTCGCTGAGTTCCCGGCTGGATCAGATCCCCGGGGTGGGGCCGAAGACGCGCAACAAGCTGTTGCGCAAGTTCGGGTCGACCAAGCGAATCAGCGAAGCGGCGGTCGAGGACTTGCAGAAGTTGGGGATCAGTAAGACCGTGGCGTCGACCATCCACGTGACGCTGCAGGCGGAGGTCACGGCCGAGGTCAAGAATCCCCGGACGCCGACTAATCTTTGACGCCCGTCGCGTTTGCCGGTATACTGGCTAAGCGAGACGTTCCGCGACCGGTGCCAGCAATGGCCGTGTCGTTGGGCGTCAGGGTAAGAGACACAGTGGTCGCCCCGTGGGCAGGCCGCTAGAAAATGAGGAAATAACGATGGCTTTTGTAGATCAAGTAAAAATTAATGTTAAGGCCGGAAACGGTGGTAACGGAATGGTTGCCTTCCGGCGAGAAAAATTTGTGCCGAACGGTGGTCCGGCCGGTGGCGACGGTGGTCGCGGCGGTAACGTCGTGTTCGTCGTCGACGAAGGGCTCCGGACGCTGATGGACTTCCGGTACCAACGGAAGTTCAAGGCCAAGAATGGTGGCAACGGCGCCATCAAATCGATGACGGGTCGCGGGGCCGATGATTTAATCGTGCAAGTCCCGCAAGGCACCACGGTCATCAATAATGAGACCGGGGCCGTCGTGGGTGACTTGGTCGCCCCGGACGACTCCGTCATCGTGGCGCACGGTGGCCGGGGTGGCCGCGGCAATACCCACTTTGCTTCGCCGAAGAACCCGGCTCCCGAAATCGCCGAAAACGGGGAACCCGGACAAGAAATGGAAGTTCGTTTGGAGTTAAAGGTCTTGGCCGACGTCGGGCTGGTCGGGTTCCCATCCGTGGGGAAGTCGACGTTGTTGTCGACGGTCACCAGTGCCAAGCCGAAAATCGCCGAATACCACTTTACGACGCTGGTCCCGAACCTGGGGATGGTGCGCTTACCCGATGGTCAGGACTTTGTGATGGCCGATTTACCCGGTCTGATCGAAGGGGCGGCTAAGGGAATCGGACTGGGCTTCCAGTTCTTGCGGCACGTTGAGCGGACCCGGGTCATCCTGCACGTGATCGACATGAGCGGCGTTGAAGGCCGTGATCCGTACGATGACTTTGAGAAGATCAACCACGAGTTACAGGCCTACGACCCGGACATCCTGAAGCGGCCGCAAATCGTGGTGGCCAACAAGATGGACATGCCGGACGCCGAAGAAAACCTGAAGCAGTTCAAGGCGGACCTGGACCAAGACGAGCTGTTGGCGGAGAAGCCCGAGATCTTTGCGATTTCGACGCTGACGCACCAGGGCCTGACGCCGTTGCTGCAACGCACGGCCGAAGTGCTGGCCCAGACGCCGAAGTTCCCGGTCAAGGAAGCCGAGACCGTCAAGACGGCCGAGTACGACTTCCAGCAGAAGCCAGACTTTACCATCACACGGGATACCGATGGTGTCTGGATCCTGAGTGGCGACAAGTTGGAGACGTTGTTCAAGATGACCGATATCAACCACGACGAAAGTCTGTTGCGGTTTGCCCGGCAAATGCGGGGGATGGGCGTCGACAACGCGCTGCGTGAAAAGGGTGCACAGAACGGTGATACCGTTCAGATCGACGACTTCTCGTTCGAATACATGGCTTAAGCAAGCCGTAAAAAGGGGGTTGTGGACGAATCCACAACCCCCTTTGTGACGCGTTTTAGGTGATTGATAGCGACTCTTGACAGAATCGCGTGGCGAGCCGGTTTACGAAAGGTCCACAATCAGCCAGCCGCTGGGCTTGACCAGTTGGTGTTGGCGTTGGTCGTAGCCACCCGCAAACGCAAGCTTGACGTGGGTGAAGGTCGGCTGTGTCTCCTGTCCGGCAAGCCCGGTCGCGAAGGTCGCCAGTTGCCGGTGGGCCGGGATGGTTTTTCCGGCACTGGCGTCACTGAGCTGGTTCGCCGCCGTCAGCCGCTGATGATTCCCCAGTTGAATGGCCTTGATGCCGTCGGTGGTCACCGCCCGCTTACCGCGATTCAGGATGGTAAACTTGACCTGTAACGTGTAGTAGGGACTCTTGATCTCGGCGAGGTTGAGCGCCTGGGCGGCCATGCGCTTAGCCTGGTCATTTTCGGCCACGTTTTTGATCAGCCGGACGCTGGTGACCCGGTACGTGAGCTGGCCGCTTTTGATGGTCTGGTTCAGGGCGTGCACCCGCGTCAAGGTGAGCTTGGTGCCGACCTTATCGAAGGTGTACTGCCCCTTTTGTTGGAGCTTTCCGGATTTGACGTACCCCTTGGCCTGCGTCTGTGCGGCCCGCGGTTGATAGGTCTGGGCAATCTTTGATGATGAGGAGGCCGTGACCGCCGCGTCGGGTTTGGCCGCGTGGTAGGTCTTGGTCGAAGACTGACTATCTTTAAAGCTGGCACTGCTGTGCTTAGCGGTACTTTGGCAACCGGCCAAGCCCAAGGCCAGCAGCCCTAGCCCCGCTAAGACGAGTGAACGCTGAATTCGCATGATAATGACTCCTTTCAAGGTCAGCCGAGGAGAATCTGATGGGCGACGAGTCGGTACCCGTAAAGCCGCTGAGGCGGGGGTCCCGCCGTGAAGAGGGGCGTGGTCGGGGCGACGCGCTGGACCCGGGCACGGAATTGGTCCAGGGTCAGTGGCCGACCGCCGGTGCTTAAAAAGCGCAACTGTTGATCGACGACCTGCAGATCCGTCAGGGGGCGCTTAGTCGGCGTCGTTTCCCAGAACAGTTGGAGCTGCGGATCGAGGTCGATCGTTGACCGGTTAAAGTCGATCAAACGCATTGTGCCACCTCCCAGAACACCAGATTGGCCAATATGGCTAAGTTAATTATACCGAATTTTCGGACGGAACCCCAACAAAATTGGTTCGGGGGGTGCCGCAAAGCCAAAAGTTGCGATTTCGGCGAAAATCCCCTAAAATAGTGGACGGACTTTAAATCGATAGATTGGAACGAAAAAAATATGGAAATTGAATTTTTAGGAACGGGCGCGGGTTCACCAGGAAAGTTTCGGAACGTGACCAGCACGGCGTTACGTTTGTTAGACGAGCGTAATTCCGTGTGGTTGTTCGACGTTGGGGAAGCCACGCAACATCAGATTCTGCGCACCACGTTGAAGCCGCGGAAGATTGATAAGATATTTATTACCCACCTGCACGGGGACCATATTTTTGGGCTGCCCGGCTTGCTGAGTAGCCGGTCGTTTCAGGGGGGCGAGGGTCCCCTGACGATTTATGGACCCAAGGGGATTCGGGACTTCGTGGAGGTCAGCATGCGCGTCTCCCAGACCCGACTCTCCTATAAAATTCACTACCAAGAGATTACGGACGACGGGTTGGTCTTTGAAGACCCGAAGTTTAAGGTGTACGCCCGTCACCTGGACCATAAGATCACCTGCTTTGGGTATCGGGTCGAGGAGAAGGCCCATCCGGGTGAGCTGATGGTGGAGAAGCTTCGCGAACAACAAGTGCCCTCGGGACCCGTTTACGGGCAGTTGAAGGCCGGTCAAACGGTCACGTTACCGGACGGCCGTACGTTGAACGGTCAGGACTTCTTGGGACCGAGTCAGCCCGGCCGGATCGTTGCCATCTTAGGTGACACGCGCCAGACGGCTAACGAGGTGGCCTTGGCACAGGATGCCGACGTCCTGGTCCACGAAAGCACCTTTGCGAAGGGTGAGGGCAAGCTGGCCCGGGCCTACTATCACTCGACGAACATCCAAGCGGCCGAGTTGGCCAAGCGGGCGCATGTCAAGCAGCTCTTACTGAACCACATCTCGGCCCGGTACACGGGTAAGCTGGCGAACGAGCTGCAGCATCAGGCGCGGGAGGTCTTTAAGAACACCCGGGTCATGAAGGATTTTGATGAGGTTCCCGTTGTATTTCGGAAGGTCACGGAGGCGACGCACGTATGAAGAATCAGTGGCGGATTATTTTAACGATTTTGTTGGTCATCGTGGTGGCGGTTTTTGCCATCCTGAACGTTGAATCGGTGCCGGTATCGTTTGGCTTCACCACGGTGCGCTGGCCGTTGATCCTGATCCTCTTGGTGTCCATCCTGATTGGTGCGGTGCTGGTGATCCTGTTCTCAACGATCACCAACGTTCAGCATAACCGGGCGTACAAAGAATTAGAACAAAGTACGCAGGCGCAGCTGACCGCCTTGACGACCGAAAATGACCAGTTGAAGAAGCGCCTGCAGAATTCCCACGGGAAGCAAGTGGTGGGACAACAGGAAAAGCAACTTCAGGCGTTGGAACAAGAAAACGCCGAATTGAAGCGGCAACTGGCAGCTAAATAGTGAAACGAACCTTAAAGAGTGGTGCCGCTGACATCACTCTTTAACCATTTTAGAAGGGGTGAAAAGTTGATGATTGCGGCACAATACCGTTGGAATAACCACCACGTCGACCAGCCATCGGCCGAGGCCCAGGCGCTGGCCCAGGCCAGCCAGATCTCACCGATTGTGGCCCAGATTCTCATCAACCGGGGCAAGACGACACCGGATGCGGTCCAGGCCTTCTTACAACCCGGTCCAGAGCAGTTGCACGATGCGCTCTTGCTGCACGATATGCAAAAGGGGATTACACGCATCGAGGACGCCATTGCGGCGGAACAACAGATCACGATTTACGGTGACTACGATGCGGATGGGGTCACCAGCACGGCTATCATGTACGAGACGCTGACGATGCTGGGGGCGCAGGTCAACTACTATATCCCGAACCGGTTTACGGACGGCTATGGGCCCAACGTGGCGGCCTTTAAGAAGTTGATTGCCGCCGGGACCCAGTTGTTCGTGACCGTGGATAACGGGGTCGCCGGGAACGAAGCCATCGCGGCGGCGAACGAAGCGGGCGTCGACGTGGTCGTGACCGATCACCACGAATTGCCCCAAGAGTTGCCCGCTGCGTACGCCATCATCCATCCCCGGTTCCCCGGAGCGGAGTACCCGTTCGGTGGGCTCTCCGGGGCGGGAGTGGCCTTTAAGGTGGCCCAGGCCCTGCGTGAGGAGATTCCGCAAGACCTGCTCGACCTGGCGGCCATTGGGACGGTCGCGGACCTGGTGCCCCTGGTGGACGAAAACCGGGTCCTGGTGTACTTCGGCCTGAAGCTCCTGCAACAGGACGAACGTCCCGGCCTGCAGGCGTTGATCAAGGAAGCGGGGATCCATCCTGAAGAGATCACGGAACAGTCGATTGGGTTCGGCCTCGCCCCGCGGTTGAACGCCCTGGGACGCTTGGGGGATGCCAGTCCGGCCGTTGAGTTGTTAACCACCCTCGACGAATCCCAGGCCCAGACGCTGGCGCACCAGACCGAACAGGAGAACCGGCGCCGGCAGGACCTGGTCGCCCAGATCAGTACGGCGGCGTTGGCGCAGGCCGAAGATGCCGATCACCGGGACCGCTTGGCCCTGATTATTAGTGGCCACGACTGGCACGAAGGCGTGCTTGGCATCGTGGCTAGTAAGGTGGTCGAACAAACCGGGAAACCGACGCTGGTGGTCAACGTCAACGCGGAGGGCCGGGCCAAGGGCTCCGGTCGTAGCGTGGAGGCGTTCAACCTCTTTGAAGCCCTGGACGGTCACCGGGACCTGATGACGGCCTTCGGGGGGCACCACATGGCCGTGGGGCTCACGGTGCCGGCAGAGAACCTGACGGCGCTGGCCGACGCTCTCGACCAGGAGGCAGCAAACCAGCACCTGGCCGACCAAGGGCCCAGTGAACTGACCGTGGCGGCCACGTTGGCGGTGCCCGCGGCCACGATGAACCTGTACCACGAGTTGGCCCAATTGGCACCGTTCGGCACGGATAACGCCCAGCCGCTGTTCGCCTTTGCGCCCGAGCAGGTCACGGGAGTCAAGGCCATCGGCAAAACGGGCGATCACCTTAAGTTTCAGCTCCAGACCGGTACCACGCGGCTGAACGCCATCGCGTTTGGCGCGGGCAAGCAGGCTGACGAGCTGACCCAGGCCGACCACGTGGCGGTCCTGGGCACCCTCGAGGATAACGTGTGGCAGGGCCGGCACTCGTTGCAGGTGATGGTCAAGGACCTGAGTGCGCAGGCGCCGACCGTGGTCGTTGAACGCACCAATCGCCTGCACCAGGCCATGTTCACCCAGCCGGGGACCTACGTGTTCTTCCACGAGAACGTCTACCGGCAGTTGGCGGACCACTTGCCGGATACGGCGACGGCACTGCTCTATAGCGGGCAACCACTGACGCCGCTGGCCGCTGATAGCCCGGTCTACTTAGTCGATTGTCCCGACCTGACCGCCGATCTGACGACCGTGGTCACGCAGCTGCAACCCGCCCGAATCACGGCTTATCTGTACCAAAAAGAAAGTCTTTCACGTTTAGGGCTGCCAACTCGGTCACAATATGCTAAACTGTTTAAGTTCGTTGCAACACACCAACACGTCGACGTGGGTCACCAATTGACGCAATTAAGTACGTTTATCCAAATTCCGCGGACACAATTGATCTTCATGATTCAGGTATTCTTTGAGTGTGGGTTTGTGTCGATTGCCCACGGCATCATGGACGGGGTCACCCAGCCGGACCATAAGGATCTAACGGCCGCGCCGAGTTACCAGCTCCGCCAGCAGCAGATGCAGACCGAAGAGGACCTGTTGACCTGTCCACCGGCAGCCTTAACTCAGCGTCTCCAGGGACTCATGGATCGAAAATAAAGGAGCTAATTAAAAGTTATGGCAATTGATTTTACCAAATATATCGCGAGCGTTCCGGACTACCCAGAAAAGGGGGTCATCTTTCGGGATATCTCGCCATTAATGGCCGACGGTGAGGCGTTCCACGCCGCCACCGACCAGATCGTCCAATACGCCAAGGACAAGGGCGTCGAAATGATCGTGGGTCCCGAAGCGCGGGGCTTCATCGTGGGTTGCCCGGTCGCTTATGAACTCGGGGTGGGCTTTGCCCCAGCCCGAAAGGAAGGCAAGTTGCCCCGGGCAACGGTCAAGGCCAGCTATGACCTGGAATACGGGACGTCGTCGTTGTACCTGCACAAGGACGCCATTAAGCCCGGCCAACGGGTCTTGGTCACCGATGACCTGTTAGCAACGGGGGGGACCATTGGCGCCACCATCAAGTTGGTTGAAGACTTGGGTGGGGTCGTCGTCGGGACCGCCTTCCTGATCGAATTAGACGCCTTACACGGTCGTGATCAACTGAAGGGCTACGATGTCTTCAGTCTGATGAACTACTAAAACGCGAATCCCTCAGGTCGCTCGGTTCAGGTCGGGCGGCCTTTTTTTGTGGCCAATTATTTGCGGGCCTTCACCATCATCAGGAGGTAGAAGTGTGCTATGCTCAAAGTAACGGATTTCGTGAGTGACGGGAGGAGAAAAGTATGGAAAATGACGGCATCGTCATTCCCACGGTGATGTATTGGGTCTGGGCGGCGCCCCTCTTTTTTGGTGGGGTGTTTGCCTGGCGCTATTGGCGGGACAAGTGTCGCTTGAGTAACGGCCTGTGGTTCTCGGCCATGTTCTATTCGTTGTTGGCAGCCCTAGCCGTGACGATTCTGGGCACCAATAATGGCCTTTTGATTGGCGTGAGCCTGGTCGCCTTCGTGGGGGTGCTCGTGCTGATCGGGGTGGTCTTTGCGTTGCAGGCCTTCCTCCTGCTGTGGAACGCCTGGATTGTTTGGCGGCGGGAGCAGCACACGTTGGCCAACATGCTGACGTTGCTTCTAGGGCTGGGGATTTTGTTCTTGCCCGTGGTGAACCATCTGGCGGGGCGGTTTTTGCCCCAACCGGTCGACACGTTTTTGGTGGCCTTCACCAACCTGTTCATCCTGTACGTGGGCTTTTGGTTTTACAATTATCTGACCATGCTGGTGGTCTACCAGTTTAACCACCCGAAGTGGCGCCAGGACTACATCATTGTGCTGGGAGCGGGGCTGTTAAATGGTGATGAGGTTTCCCCCCTGTTACAGCAGCGGATCAACCGGGGGCTCAAGTTCTATCACCGGCAGCTGGCCAAGACCGGTCATCCGGCGAAGATGATCTTTTCCGGCGGGCAGGGCCCCGACGAGACGAAGCCGGAAGGGCAGGCCATGTTGGAGTATGCCCTGAGCCAGGGCCTGCCGGTGGCCGACGGATTGGCGGAGACCCAGTCCCGGACCACCTTTGAGAATCTGAAATTCAGTCGGGCGTTGATGGCGGCGACGGGCGCGACGGCCCCACGAGCCATCTTCGTGACCAATAATTACCATACGTTGCGGGCGGGGATGATCGCCCGCCAGGTGGGGCTGAAGATGGACGGCGTGGGCTCGCGAACGGCCGGTTTCTTCTTGCCCAACGCCGTTTTACGGGAATACATCGCGATCTTTGTGAAGAACAAGCGCTGGCACGCGGTGGCCATTGTGGGGATTTTCTTACTAAGCCTCGCAATCGCTTGGCCGTTTCCGCGCTAAGCGCTACTAGATTAATACGGGCGGGTCTGGAAATTTCTCCAGGCCCGCTTTTAAGACGCCAAAAAAACTGCTCACGATGCACGTCGTAAGCAGCCATTAGCAGCAGAATGGCCGTGGTAAATTGCCTTACCCTCAAGCCACCGTGAGTATACCATGGGTGCCGGAGGGCGGGACTGTCCCGACCGTTCGTCCTTTAATTCAGTGTAACAACTAATACGCTAGGAATTTACTTTTCATCATAATCTTTACCGTGGATTATGCTTAACACGATGGAGAATAGTCGCGAGCTTTTTGAATCAGGCGGTAAACAGGATTGTCGGTGGCCTAAATCAATTTAGTCGTATAATATTAATAAGAAATGAATGTGGCTGTCATCCAATTGTCGTTTGGAACTGGTATACTGAGAGGGTAATCGATTAAGAAGGGAAGCTGCGTCATGGGAAAACTACTGATAAGTTACCAGCCTCACGATCCATTAGCCAAGGCCTTTCAACTTCAGCTACAACGGCGTAGCGCGGACAACTGGGATTATCCGGCCGTTGAATTTCACGAGCAATTAACCGACTTACCGGCCACGGGGCGGAAGCAACGCGAGCAGAAGCGGCAGGCGCAGCGCCTGATCAAACAGGCGCGCCAGATCCTGATCGTCATCAGTCGGGATACCTGGCAGTCCGAATGGGTCGATTGGGAAATTGCCACGGCGATTCGTTACGATAAGCAGTTGTTGGCGGCCAAGTTGGATGCCGCTAACATCGTGCCCCTGGCATTGATTAGCGCGGACCCGCAGTGGATCGATCCGTTTGACCCCTTAGCCTTGTCCCAACGTCATATCTAAGACAATTGGGGCTTGCATTTATAGCCATTATTGGTAGAATAGATTAAGTAATCACTTGGAGAGTTGGCAGAGTGGTAATGCACCGGACTCGAAATCCGGCGAACCGGCTAATACCGGCGCGCAGGTTCAAATCCTGTACTCTCCTTTTTAAACCGCGTAAGAAGTATAATAAAAAATAGGAATCCCGTTAAATCAACATTTAGCGAGGTTCCTATTTTTTATAACTCGTTAAAAAGTAGGAGAAAATAAAAGCATTTTGCACATATTTTGCACACATTTGCACGGCTACGAATTGGCTTCACTGCTATTGGGCTGGGGATTATTGAGCAGTGAATCTAAAGAGGTAACAATTTGATTATCCGTTTTTGCCTTATACTCATCGATTAAATAAGCGTAAACTTTCGCTGTAATGGTAATGTCGCTGTGGCCTAGACGTTTAGATATGGCATACAGATCGTTTCCCTCGGATAGAAGATAAGCAACGTGAGTGTGTCGGCAAGAGTGAAAATGGAATCCGGCTAAGTCAATTTCATTCGCTTTAAGTGAGTCTCGCAAGGTTTTGTTTATAGCTGATGAGGTGGGAATAGTTTTGTATTGGTTAACAAATATTCTATTTAGCTTATCGTTTTTTGGCAACTCATCTAGTAGGTCTAAAAGCCAATTGTTAACTCTGATTGTTCGGTGGGATGACTCATTTTTAAGCTCTTGAAAGTCCTTGTTCGTCTCATTCCATGATTGGGTAACAGTAATCGTATTGAAGTTAGCATTAATGTCTTGCCACCTCAATCCTTGAATCTCGCCCGGACGTAGCCCGGTTACTAGGGCGGTTATAATCATGTATTTAGAGGTAAAGTGTGGATTACGAGTTTTAAATAAGTAATTCAGAAGTCGTTCTAGTTGGGTTACGCTGAGATACTGAACCTTGCGAGTCTTATCTTTGTTGTAGTTGATCGCAATATTTGTGATAAAATCTCTTTTTATTGCGCCATCATAAAGTGCGTCTTTTACACAGGCATGAAATAGTGAGTTCATTTTTGATACAGTAGACTTTGCGTGATTTTTACCGTATTTTTTAATAAAAAGCTGGTACTTTTCACGGTCAATGTCAGAAATAGAGACGCCAGAAAAAAATTCTTTCAATATGTTGTGGGCCTGTATATAAGTGAGCTCAGTTCTTTCACGTACAGTTCCTTGCTTATAGGTTTCAAACCATTTCCAAAAATAATCAGGAAAATCGGAAAATTTTTCAACAACTAATGTGCCAGAGTCGCGATCAACTTCTGCTTGATTTGCATAGGCTTCGGCTTCACGTTTTGTCTTAAATCCGCTTTTATTCTTTGTTCTAAAAGTACCATTGGCATCTTTAAAACTAACTCTGACTTGCCACATTTTCCCACGTTTACTAATGCTTGCCATTGAACATCGTTCCTTTCTCAGTTAAAATGAACGAGTAAAAGTCTTAGGGCTTTACTCGATATATGTTTAGCGCACCCATTATCTTGGCGGAGACGGGGTGCGCTTTTTTGTTATTTTAAAGCCAAAAGCTGATTATTTAGTATGCTTAAATTGGCTTCCAGCTGATGATACTTTGCAATGTATCCCTGCACGTCACCATTAGCGGCAGACACTGCATCTTCATAATCGGATATAGTTCTTCTATTTCTCTGAAGCAGGGAAGTATCATGGTTAACTATCATAAAGGCATCACGATCCTGTGATCTCCTGTACTCGGCTATTTCAGAAACAAGAGAATAGTCATCTTCTTTTAAGCTATCAATAGAGTTGCCCGTATTGAATGTAAGTGCCTGAACATTGGGGGACATGGAATTAATTTGCTGTTTTATATTTAAAATCTTAGTATTAATATCGTCTATTTTGCTTTGATTTTTATTAATAATGGGTTTACTAGAACCGGAATCAGCAGTAGTTGGTGCCGAAGTAGAATCAGAAAGTATTAGATTCCACGATCCATTAGAATACTTGTACATAGCTGTAACTGTACTCCCAGATGTAACATACCAAACATCACCATCACTATGTGGCAAACCATTTTCAAATGGTGCGGATGCCGATTCAGTTACTTTCCCCCCAGGACTAGTAACATATTTTGGCGTGTTTGGTTTTGATGCGCCGTTTGAACTGGAAGTAGTTGGCGAAGGAATTTTAATATTTGAAGTGGCGTTTTTTACATTTTTGTTTTTTTCGACTTTATATAAAGAAATCAGAACTTTGCTTTGTTTATAGCCTTTTTTGGAAGCAATTAGATAGTATTTCTTATTTAAGCTCAGACGATGTTTCAACTTAATCTTAAATTTTCCAAGACTGTTAGCGTTAGTTTTCCCCAGCACATGTTTTCCAACTACCAACTTAATATGTGACTTTTTTGTTGCTCTACCGCTTAGACTGTGTGTACTCGTAGGAATGGAAGATGCGGTCTTTACTGAAATACGCCTTGCGTTTTTCGCATCAACCGGAAGTGCAATCATAATTGGAATGACTAATCCCAAAACTAATCCAATCTTTTTCATAAATATATCCTCCCTAGATATGTACAGCTTTTAACGCCAATCAGATTGTTGGGCGTAGATTTAATTTGCTTGTTTTGAAATACTATTTCGAAAGGCATTTAACACATCGTTCTCTAAACGATTTGGGATGCAGAAGGCTTCCATAAACGGGAAAACGCTATCGCTATTGTAATCACCAATAATATCTAAATAAATTGGTATAAGGATATCTAGTGCTTTAAGATTAGCGTTTCGTTCATAACTTGATTTATTACTGAAACTTGAATAGTACAAGACGCCCTCATCATTATTGATTACGTGACCAATTTCATGAGCCATTTGAAAAATAATTTCCGATTGATTGTACCAGTTAAGATTAATGAGAATTATTTTGTTTTTGGGCTGAGCGGATGATGGGGTGTGTTCGTTCATCTTATCTGTTAAAACACAAGAAATGCCATTATCCCATGCATACTGCATTAATCTCTTGATGTAAATGTTCAAAGACGATCAGTCCTTTCCACCATTTAGGATACGTTTGATATACTCCATATCCTCCTCGGGAATAGGCTTGCCTTGATAGGTCATGATGTAATCATCATCTGCGAGGTCTACCCGTTTGGGCTCACTTGGGATTGACTCGTCTGTAGTATTACCTAGTAAATATTCAACAGATACGTTTAGAACGTGGGCAACTGCCTTCAGGTTATTAATACTTGGTTCTTTAGTTTTCCAAGAATATATAGTGTTTTTTCCCAAACCAGCTTTATCATTAACTTGAACTAAGCTAAAACCGCGTTTTTTTGAAATTTTTTTAATTCTATCTAACGTTGTCATATCGGTAATTTCTCCCAATCAATGACAAATTAATTAGACTTAGGCTAAATAAAAGTTGACTATTTTTAGACTAAGGCTTATTATTAATTCATCAAGTAATCAAGCAACAAAAAACACACCTACCAAAACAATAACTTTGGCGAGGGATTGCGGTGGTAGTAGGTTTTATATTGCTTATTTCGTATGCACTCATTTTAGACTAAGTCTAAAAATAAGTCAACATTGCTTGATAAATTACTTTATAAAAGGAGATGTTTTTATTGTTAGATACTGAGCCGGGACGTAAGGCAGTTAAGAATTATATGACAGAAAAAAGTATTACTTATCGTATGGCCGGAATACTGTTTGGCAAAACTCCGCAATGGATTCAACAAGTTGTTAGCGGAAAAGCAAAAGGTCCAAAGGCTACTGCATTAATCATTAGCATGATTAGTGAATTTGACATTAAGGAGGACTAATTATGAATCAGCTAAAAGTAATCGGTCGCGAACACATCGGCCAGTACGAGTTCACTGGAATTGAAGGTGGCTTCGGTAAAGACAAGAAGGCCATGCTGGTTAAAGATATTGCGAATATCCATGACCAACCACTTGGTGAGATCAATCGAAGAATTAACGACAACCGCAAGCGATTTAAAGATGGCGTTGACATTATCGACTTAAAAACCGTTATGGGTCTGAGCCATAACGAATTTGGATTCACTCAAAATGCTTGGAATCGGTTAGTAAATGCTTATCTCTTATCCGAACGGGGTTACAGCAAACTGCTCAAAATCCTTGAAGATGATAAGGCGTGGGAGATTTATGACCAATTAGTTGATAACTACTTCGACATGCGATCCCAATTAGATACGACACGATTGTCACCGGAACTTCAATTCATGCAAGGCGTTGTGGATAAGCTAGCAGCTAGCGAACGTACCCAACACCGCCTCGAAAACAAAATTGATGGTGTTAGTGAGATTGTTGCCACGTCTACCATGGACTGGCGGAATGAGACATCACACCTCATTAGTAAGATTGCACGTCAGCAAGGTAACACAGGTGAATCATACAAGATGACTCGCAACGACATCTACGACGAAGTAGATCGGCGAGGTGGGGTATCACTTAAGACACGGTTAACCAACTTGAGACGTCGAATGGCTGAGGAAGGGACTTCAAAAACTCAGCGCAAGAATACAACAAAGGTTGATGTGATTGCTCATGACAAGAAACTGATTGAGATTTACACAGCAATTGTTAAAGAATTTGCCATCCGGTATCAAGTTTGGAACGAAGAATACTAAGGAGGAATCAATAGCTTTAGAATCTTGGTAAATCAATAGGGTTAAGAACGTATACACGGAAAGGAATGATCCACATGAATGAAGTTTACCTGCTAGTTGGCTTTCTAGCCTTCTGGCTAACAGTAATTGTGTTGATTGCCTCAGCTGGTTATCAGCTACGTAAGTCAGTGGTACGTGCCGGCGGATGGGCACCATTTTGGAAAAACTTCTTCGGATTGGAGGATCAGCATGAAAATTAGCGTTGGCGACAAGGTTAGCTACGAAGATACGTATGCCGCAGGCGTCAAGATGGTATCGGCTGGCGTTGGCAAAGTGGTAGAGCTCAAGCCGGACGTTTACGGTAAGTCGAATAAACAAATTGCTGTCATTAAGAGGCGTGGTCATGAGCCATTTGAAATGTTCACAAGCGGATTGGAGGTCGTCGATCGATGAAACTATGGCATAAAAAAAGAGTCCTGACTTGGCCGTCAGAACTCACCGAAAGATTACATGAATCAAGCATTTTCAGTATGAATTCTACACTGAAAAAGGGGCGTTGTCAATGGCTCTAGCACCAGACGCAGCAACATTTGATTTTGTTCGGTACCTTGAACGG
>NZ_AZFC01000026.1 GCF_001435095.1 Levilactobacillus spicheri DSM 15429 | reverse complement strand
CCTTGATGGTTTTTTCTGTCCACTTAAATGTTCAACTTAAATTTTACAATCTGCCAGATACTTAAACTCGTCATAGGACACATGTAACCCTTTAAGAAGTGCTTCAAATTTATTAAGCCCGATATTAGATTCGTTTCTTTCAACCTTTGAGATAAAGGTCGCTGACACGTCGTTGTTTGCCAGGTCTTTTAATTTTAACCCTTTGCTCTCTCTGATTTGTCGTAGTGTTTCGCCAATTGTTTTCATGAAAGCACCCCCAATTGTCCTATATGGCATCATTATAAAACACTCATTTTATGCCTGCTATTATTATAGGCAATAAAGGAGGGGGAGCTGTGAATAATAAGAATATTATCCTATTTGGTCAGTTCATAAACGAATTTGGCAGTGGATTTTCGCGAATTGCGCTAATTATTCTGACAACAGATTGGTTCCGTAATCCAATTTATGTCGGCATTCTAACGTTTAGTATCTTTGTCCCTGAAATTCTATTGGCGGCGCCCATTGGCTATTTTGTTGATCAGAAGTCACATTTAAAGTGGCTACTGATACAAAGTTGTGTAGCCGCCGCAGCTTCTGTGATTGCCATTTTTCTGTGCGTATATATTAATTTAAAAAGCTTCGTACTTTTAGTGATTTGTGCGGTTGTTTACGATGTCTTTTCAGAATTTTTCGATCCAATAGTCGTAAAGCTAACGGTACAACTTTTTGAAAAAGATGAATATAACAAGATTAATGCGGCCATCAGTACCGCACGAACTAGTGCCGGACTTTTTTCCGGAGTCCTGGTAACCGGTCTGACCAGTTTTATGCCGATTGAATATTTGTTCCTATTCGATTTTCTTTCTTATGTCGTTGTTGGCTTGATTCTACTAAGATTATCTGAGCCAAAGACAGCAACGCGTCCCTTCATGGGAAACGCTGGGGGAGAGTACAAAAGCAATCTTTGGAACAGCTTCGGATTTGTTAAACAATTACTGCACGATTTTCCCCCGTTGACGCCCGTATTAGTGACGGCACTCCTCTTCAATGTTCTGTTAGCGCCCAATAGTGTTTACTTTTCCCAAATGTCAGGCGAAGTTTTTCAGAATGTAAAGCTAATGGGAGTCATGGACTCGTTTTTCTCAGTCGGCTTTTTGATGGGATCTATTATTTACAGACTTAGTTATGAGAGAGTAAGAATTCATACCTTTCTCCAAATTGCAATTGTTCAAGTTCCTGCCTCATTTTTATTATTTGGGGAATCCCAAAATATTGTTGCAACTCTTGTTGGATTGCTACTTTTGGGAGCTGCGTTGCCCTTTTTTAACATTTCATCTAAGACGGTCTTGCAACGTGTCATTCCAGAATCAAGATTAGCAACTGTTTCTAATAGTTACTTCTCACTGATCAATTTAACGCAGCCAATTGGATTATTGGGCATCCCAATGCTCATTAACCTCTTGGGGATTCGGATGTTCAGCTTAGTTGCCGGTATTTCCTATTTGGGCCTGGCGCTTATCATCTTGGCAATGAGAAAAATTTCTCCTGCTTTGGATTGAGGCGCAAGCTAAAAAAACGTCTGAGGGACGATTAATCTCTCAGGCGTTTTTGCATGGTGATTTAAAATGGTCAGTTTTAGTAGCTCGTCCAGCCCCCGTCGACCGGAACGATGACGCCGTTCACGTAGCTGGCGGCGTCGGAGACCAGGAAGAGCGCCGTTTGGGCGATCTCGTCACCGGACCCCGGTTGGGGAGAGAGTGGCATACCGATGCTCTGGCGCGACAAGCCCTCGTGGTTGATGTCGCCCATCGAGTCGGCGATGTTGGTCTTGATGCCCCCCGGCGCGATGGCGTTGGTCCGGATGCCCTGGTTCTCGTACATGTAAGCCGTGTTCTTGGTCAGGCCGACCACGGCGTGCTTGGAAGCAGTGTAGGCGGCCCCGGCCCGGCCACCGGCAATTCCGCCGACCGACGCGATGTTTAAGATGACCCCGTGCTTTTGCTTGGTGAATAGCCGCAGCGCCTCACGGGTCGCCAGCATCACGCTGGTGGTATTGACCGTCATGACCTTGTCCCACAGCTCGGTGGTCAGGGTGCCGACGGGTGACATGTTGTCCATAATCCCGGCGTTGTTGACCAGGATGTCGAGGTGGCCGTAGTGGTCCACGGCGGCCTGGACCATAGCGGTCACCTGGGCCTCGTTGGTGACGTCAGTCGGAACGGCCACGGCGGTGTTGCCCGCGTCGGTCACGGCCTTGACCGTCTCGTTCAGTCGGTCCTGGTTGACGTCGGCCGCGACGACCTTGGCGCCTTCCTTGGCGAACAGCTCGGCCATGGACCGGCCCATGCCGGACCCAGCGCCCGTGACGATGGCGACTTTATCGGTTAATTGCCCCATATAAATCACTCCCTTAATAAATTCACCCTTATTATACCTTTTTTCCGCCCAAGCGGCGCCGAATTTGCAGGGGAAAAACGGATGGACTTGACAAGTGGGAGAAATGGTGTAACAATATGAGTAACACTTAATGTGATTGTAAAAGTAACAGGTAAGCACCTCCCGTAAAAGGAAAGGAAGTTTTGCTGATGAAGTACGTTGTCACCGGTGCGACCGGGCATTTAGGCCGGCAGGTCGTGGCCCAACTGATGCAATTGACCGCCCCGACCACCATCACGCTAGGCGTGCACACCCCGGCCAAGGCCGCCGACCTGGCGGCACTGGGAATGGCGGTCCAGCCGCTCGACTACCAGGATCCGACCAGCGTGCGGGCCGTCCTGACCGGCGCCGACGTGGCCATCTACATCCCCAGCAAGAGCCACACCAGCTTCAGCCGGGTCCAGGAGTTCGAAAACGTGGTGACCGCGGCTGAGGCCGCTCGCGTGGGACACTTTCTGGTCATGGGGTTCATTGCCGACCAGGCGACCAACCCCTTCGACCTGTCGGCCTTTTACGGCTACGTGCCCCGGCGCCTGGCTGAGACGGACTTGTCCTACACCATCCTGCGCAACGCCCTGTACGCCGACCCGCTGGTGCCGTACCTGCCCGAGCTGATTGCGCGGGGCAACGTGATCTACCCCATGGGGGACGCGTCGTTGAGCTTCATCAGTCTGGCCGAGAGCGCCGCGGCCTTCGCCAAGGTCGCGGTCACGCCGCAACTCTGGACCCACCTCAGCTACACGCTGACCCAGGAGCGCTCCTACACCATGCCGGCACTGGCGCGGGTCTTAAGCCAGGTCGCGCAGGCGCCCATCGGGTACGCGCCGGTGACGCTGCAGCAGTTCGCCGACCTTTACAATGAAGGCAACGAGGGGCACATGCTGGCTTCGATGTACGCCGGCGGGGCCCAGGGACTGTTGGCCACGGTGACCGCTGACTTCCGTCGGATCATGGGCCGGCCCGCCCAGTCGTTGCCGGACTTCTTGACGGCACAGCTGGCCGCGGGGGATAATGGCGCTAAACACTAGAAACGAGGGATGACCATGCGGTATTCGCATAAACTCAGCGACGCCGTACACATTTTGGCGTACGTGGAGATCTATCATGACAGCGACCTGTCCAGCGGGGCCATCGCCGCCAGCGTGGAGTCCAATCCGGCGCTGATTCGGCGGTTGATGAGCGCGCTGCGGCGGGCCGACCTGCTGACCACGCAACAGGGGACCGCCCAGCCGCGGCTGACCCGGGAGCCGGCCGTGATCTCCCTGCTGGACATTTACCGGGCCGTCGAGGACAACGACAACCTGCTGCACGTCGACGACAAGACCAACCCCCAGTGCATCGTGGGGGGCAACATCCAGGAGACGTTGCGCGGGGCCTACCAACAGGTCCAGCGTGCCGCGGAGAATCAGATGGCCCAGATCAAGTTGGCCGACCTGATCACCGAGATCTGGACGCGCGAGAAGCAACGGGAAACGCTATAGAAAATGAAAGATCGCGTGGGTTTGGGACGAAACGTCTCAAGCCCTTTTTGTGTTTTACCGGAAGGGGCCGGGGACCTTTGGAAGCGAGACAGGCCACTTTCGCGCTGGGGCCAGACCGCCGGACGGGTTTCAGAAAACTAGGCGGTTCGCCAAATTATTTGAGAGAAAAACGGGTGAGGAGATACATCGTCCGTATAGTGTTTAAAATTCTACAGTAGATGAAAAAATACCCCCATCCGCCGGTCGCGGGTGGGGGTATTTTGAGGCCATGTTGTAAAGGTTAGTGGAATTCGTCTTCCGCCATCTTGGCTAACAGGTCACGGGATGGGATGAAGAACATCTGGCCGCTGAGAATCTGGGAGAAGCTCAGCAGGTAGTCGCCCTGTTCCAGCATGTTCTTCAACATGCCCTTGGTGACCTTCCAGTGCCGAGCGTAGCCGATGAAGTAGGTCCCGGTCTTGCCGGAAGCCGGTGCGGAGTAAGGGACGTTCATCCGCACGATCTTCTGTTCCACGCCGTTTTCGGTAAACTTCGAAGCGACGTTGTGGGCGTTCTTGAACTTGTCGGCGTCGTCCAGTTCGTAATCACTGAACTTTTCCCGACCCACGGCCTTTTCCTGGTCTTCGGTCGTCAGGTGGTTCCAGACGGGCATGTCGTGGAGCCACTTCTGCGCGAAGGCGTAGGAGCCGTTCTCAAAGGTTGGATCTTCGTCACCGACCAAGGCGTAGTCGGCGGCGTCTTCAATGGCGGGCGCCTCGGTGCCGTCGATGAAGCCGATGATGGCCCGGCCTTCGAAGTAGCGGAAGCCTTGCGTTTCGTCGAGCACGCTGGTGATGCTATCGATGGCCCGCCGGAATTGCGTCTGGCACTCGTAGACGATGGCTTCGTTGCTGGCCCGAATGTGGAAGAACAGGTCGCCTTCCGTGGCGGGCATGCTGTACTTCGGCCCCTTTAAGGTCGTGTAAGTTTCCAGTTCTGCGGGCTTCGGTGCGTCCGGGAACAGGTAGTCCCAGGCGGCGTTGCTGATCCCGATGGAGACCTTGAGTTGTGAGCCCGTTTCCGGCTTGGCATCGCGGATGCGTAACGACCGAACGATGGCCTGTGAGCGGTCACAAAATTCTTGGAAGACCTCGCGTTCGTGCGCGGGATCCTGACGATTTAATTTCAGAACGGTGAATTGAACATGCTCCCCAGCATCCTTCCAGACATCTTGAGCGCGACTTGGATCGATTGACATGAAAATCCCCTCCTAAATGTTCTGTATCTAGCGTACAGAATCGGGGAGGGGGAGTCAATTGATAAGAATCATTCTAAACAAATCTTATTAATCACCAGATAAATTGGACCTAATCGGGCACGTCGTCGCGGGTCAGAATCCGGACGTCTTCGCCCGCATCTCGCCGGCGGTCGACGTTGTCTTCCCCCCAGACGCAGAGTTCGTGGAGAATCTGGACCAGTGTTTCCCCGTAGGCCGACAGGTGGTACTCCACGCGCGGGGGCACTTCCTTGTAGACCTGGCGCACGATGATATGGTCGGCCTCTAGTTCGCGCAGCTGCTGGGTCAGCATCTTCTGGGAAATCTGGGGGATCGCCCGGGACAGTTCCCCGGTGCGCATGGTGTGGTGGCGCAGGTGGCAAAGAATCACGGTCTTCCACTTGCCGCCGATGACGTCCATCGTGGCTTCGACGCCAATATGGTAAGTTTTTGTGGGCATGGTTGGGCCTCCTTGAGGTTTTTTCGTGAGTAATTTGAGCGTGACCGGTTCTGAGATTGGATGAAGGGGTCACGATTGCTTAAAATGGGCGCTTCACGCCGGCGAGCAAGCTGGTCGTAGTGGGCACGATTCTGAAGCCCTGTGAAAGGCGCACAGGTCTCCAGAACTCGGCCTTGATGTAAGCCGGCCAAGGACGCCAGCTAACATCAATTTCACCACGACCAGCAAGTCGCCTCTGTTACGCTGATACGGCGGGAAACACTCACTAAACGGGACAAATGGGTGCCAGGTGTGATGGTAACTCCTTTTTCAATGAAACGAGCCGTGCTACTAGTTGAGCAAGAAACGGTGGTAGCCTCGACTTGTCGTTTTGTCGGCATGAAGCGGTGATCATCGTTCATCATGCCGTTAAGGTGCCAGGACCTTCTCGAGTTCGGCGACCAGGTAGTGAGCCTGTTCCTCGTCGTCCCAGTCGCGCTCGGGGAAGAGGATGTAGCGGTCCATCACGTAGCCGCCGAGAATCGACATGATGTGGCGGAAGATGATGGCGAACGGCCAATCGACCACCAGCCCGCGGCGCTGGAAGTCGTGGATGACGACCTTGAAGGTGTCGACGAACGAGGCGGGGGCCCCGGCCAGGAACTCCTGGCGCAGGTCGGCGTTGTAGAGCAGTTCGCTGAGAAAGACCTTGATGGCGTCCTGGTTCTCGTCGGCGAAGGCCATGCGGTTGCGCACGAAGAAGTCGAGAAAGTCGTGCAGGTTGGTCATGGGCTGCTTGAGCGTCTCCCGTTGCAGTTCGGTCAGAACGTCGGGGATGATCTGCTTGATGATGGGTTCCAAAGCGATACGCAGGATATTAGCCTTAGACTTGAAGTGCTTGAACATGGTGCCCTCAGACTGGTGGGCGGCCACGGCGATTTGGTGGGTGCTGGTGTTGGCGTAGCCTTGTTCGGCGAAGAGGCGGATGCTGGTGATCAGCACGTCCTTTTGTTTTTGGGTGAGTTCCTTGGTGGCGTTGATCGCCGCGGGAAACGCATCGAGAATTTTTTTGTTGGGCATGGGGAAGACTCCTTTGTAGATGACACTATCCCTATTTTAGCTGATATTCTCAAAAACGGGTAACGTCAAATGGCGTTACCCGTTTTTGAGAATCGATCAGTGTGGTGGTGCAGCACTAGTGTTGCTGTGCGGTGGCGTGCGTGCTGCGGTAAGCCAGGTAGAATTGGATGATCGCTAAGACGACGTTGACCCAGTTTACGGTGGTGAACCACCCGGAGAGGGCGGCGACACTGGCGGCCCCGTAGAACGCCCAGAAGCCCCAGATAATGGCGATCACGTTGATCCAACCAAACCACTTCATCAATGCTTGGTTATGCGTGGCAAAGCAGGTCCAAACGCCGTTAACAATCAGCCAAATAGCTAAGATCCAAAAAGTCGTCGTGAACATTCCGAAAATCCCCTTTCTTTGTCGAGCGAGTAATCACTCGCCCTACGAACACCTTCATAATACCACCAAACGGAAAAAGCACAAGGGGCTTTTGAAAAAAGTTTTGGGGGTAGATCTTGTCCGGATGACGGCCGCAAAAAAGGCGCCGTGACCAGGGCCACGACGCCGCATGCGTGAAATGATTTGAGAATTTAAGGTAAGACGTTGCCGGCTGAGAAGTAGATGTCGTACCATTCCTGCTTGGTCAGCTGCACGTCGGCTCCGGCGGCACTGTCCGCGATGTGCTTGGGATTCATGGTTCCTAAGAGCACTTGGATGTTCGCGGGGTGGCGTAAGATCCAGGCGACGGCGATGCCGTTCTTGGAGACGCCGTACTTGTCGGCCAACTTTTGTAGTTCGGCGTTCAAGTCCTTGAACTTCGGGTCGTTGATGAACATGCCTTCGAACATCCCGTATTGGAACGGTGACCAGGCTTGGATGGTCACGTGGTTGCGCCGTGAGAATTCGAGGATGCCGCTGTCGTGGTCGACGGACCACTTGTCGTCCATGTTGACGTGCATGCCGGCGTCGATCATCCCGGTGTGGGCGGCGCTGAATTGCAGCTGGTTGAACATCAGCTTCTGGTCAACGGCGGCTTGGACCATCAGATACTGTTGCACGCCGAAGTTGGAGACCCCGAAGTGCCGAACCTTGCCCTCACGTTGCAGGGTGTTAAAGGCGTCGGCGACCTCTTCCGGTTCCATCAGGGGATCCGGCCGGTGCAGTAAGAAGGCGTCCAGGTAATCCAGCCCCATCCGGGACAGGATGCCATCGACGGCGTCCAGCAGGTGTTGCTTAGAGAAGTCGTAGCGCTTCCCGAAGACCAGACCATCGTGGCTCCGAGCGGGGTCTAAGACGATGCCCCCCTTGGATTGGATGTAGAAGTCGTCGCGGGACAGGCTTGATGCGGCCAGTGCGTCCTTGAATTTACGTTCGGACGCCCCGTCACCGTAAATATCGGCAGAGTCAATGTAGGTAATGCCAGCGTCATGGGCGGCCTCCAGGGCCTTGGCAGCATCGGCAACGGACAGGTCCGCCATCCGCATGATGCCCAGGGCTACAGCGGAGGCTTGCCAGTTGGTGCCGCCTAAGTTGAGTTGTTTCATGCCAAAAATCCTTCTTTCTAATAGTTTTGTCTTACACAGTTTAAAGTTTACCCCTAAAGCCGGTGAGTCGCGAATAATCGGCTCGTTGTGGACGGTGGGTAACTTAAAGGGGAACACGGTGAAGCGGGTGATGGGTGACCGGGCGTAGATTTAATTGAATGAGGATGACAGTCGCTTCACGCCGGCGAAGGTCAGCGCCTCCCGGTCGGTCAGAATTGGGCTGGAACGTAGCCGACACAACTTTGAGCTCCTCGCAAAGATCGCGACGATCTCAAAGCTTGGTCTTTCTGTAGCCCGGGAACCCCACCCGGACAACAGAAACGAGGCTACTGAGCCCGATTCCGACCTCCCTCCCGGCTCACATCGGCGGACTTGGTTAGAAAGTGCACACGTCACGCTAGTTAACTTCAATCAGAAGCGGCTGCCAATTAATTTCCCTCAACTGGGATTGGTCACGATTAGCCCACCATTCTAGGGGAATCGAAACGGTTAAACGTGAGAAACATACAATCACGATACCTTGGGCTGTTCAGCGATTATCAGTCACTGCTATGACGAGATTAGTTGCTAATTCGTCCCGTTCGTGGCCAGGGCCACCCTGTGTGAGCGCAACAGAGGCGACTTGATGGTCGTGGTGAAATTGATGTTGGCTGGGGTTCTTTCCCAGCCTACATCAAGGCCGAGTTCTGGAGACCTGTGGGGGTTTCACAGGGCTTCAGAATCGTGCCCACCACGACCATCTTGCTCGCCGGCATGGAGCGGATGATTTTATCTATGATAATGGTTTCTGGACGGGAAGTTTTCCACTAAATTCAGATTAGCGGTTGACTTTTCCACAAAAGCCGTTATAGTTAATTACACAAGTAACTAACCAATGAACTAACAAACGGGGGATTAACTCATGACCAATGCAGTCGTTGATGTGCATAACTTAGAAAAAACCTATGGCAAGGCCGGCGAACGGCCCTACACCGCCTTAAAGGGCCTGAACTTTTCCGTGGCGGCCGGCGAATTCGTCGGCATCATGGGAGCGTCCGGGTCGGGGAAGACCACGCTGTTGAACATGCTGTCCACGCTGGACACGCCGACCCAGGGGGACGTGCTGGTGAACGGTCACGACGTCACCAAGATGCGGGGCAACCAGTTGGCCGATTTTCGGGCCCAAGAAGTCGGCTTCATCTTCCAGGACTTTAACCTGCTCGAGAGCTTGACCGCCGAGGAAAACATCGGCCTGCCGCTGGCCCTGAAGGGGACCGCGTCCAAGGTGATGGACCAAGCCATCCAGAAGGTCGCCGCGACGCTGTCGATCACCGACCTGTTAAAGAAGTACCCGGCCCAACTCTCCGGGGGCCAGAAGCAACGGGTCGCCGCTGCCCGGGCCATCGTCCACGAACCCGCCATCCTGATGGGGGACGAACCCACCGGGGCGTTGGACTCGACCAGCGCCCGGGAGCTGCTGGACCTGCTGACCACCATTAACCGCGAACAACACATGTCCGTGCTGCTGGTGACCCACGATCCGTTCTCCGCCAGCTTCTGCCAGCGCATCCTGTTCATCAAGGACGGCCAGATTGGGTCCGAATTGAAGCGGGGCGACCAGGACCGAAAGGACTTTTACCAACAGATTTTGACCGAATTAGGAACGTTTAGCGAATAAGGGGGAGCCAGGAATGTTAACGAAATTAGCTTTAGCCGGCGTGAAGAACCGGCGCCGGGACTACCTGGTGTTATTGGCCGGGCTGACCATGTCGGCGGCCATCTTCTACATGTTCGCCAACCTGGCGACCAACCAGGCCTTCATCAAGGCCAACGCGGTGGTCAAGTCCGCCAGCGTGGTCTTCGGGTTCGGGGCGGTCTTACTGGCCCTGATCACCGTGGTCTACATTATGTACGCCAACTCATTTCTCCTGAGCATGCGCCAGCACGACTACGGCCTGTTCATGATGCTGGGGGCCAAGCGCAAGCGCGTCGGGGAATTGGTCTTCTTGGAAACGCTGATCTTAGGGACCGTCGCCACGGCGGTCGGCATCGGCTTGGGAATCCTGGCCAGCAAGTTTCTGGTCGGCTTTCTCCTCGACCAGCTGGGCCTGCACCTGAGCCACCTGACGTCGTTCTACCTGCCGGCCATCGGATTCACGGCCGTGCTGTACATCGGCCTGTTCATCCTGGCCTCGCTGTTCAACCTGACGCGGCTGATGCGGACCACGGTCCAGCAGCTCCTGCACGCCGACCAACAGGCCAACCAACCGAAAGTCCGGCCCGTGCGGCAATTTATCGCGGGAGTGGTCGGCATCCTGCTGGTCGCCGCGGGTTACTGGGCGATGGCCTCAATCGAAAGCCTGCAGCTGACCGCAATCCCCTTGGCACTGGTGACCATCACCATCGGGACCTACTTGATCTTCCACGCCACGGTGCTGGCCGTGATTCGGGGCCTGCGCAGGACCGGCTGGGCGCACCGGCATTTAAACGGCTTCCTGTTGGGCCAACTGAACTTCCGGGTGCACGACTACACGCGGATGCTGACCATCGTGTCCTTGCTGTTCGCCATGGCGCTGGGGGCCATCACCGTGGGGTCCGGCTACCACCGGCAAATGCCGATGACCGCCGACTCGCTGGGGTCCTACACCGTGGCCGTGCATGACGTCAACGCTCACCAACGGGCGTTGATCAAGCAACTCCACGTGGCGCACCAGGCCACCTACACCCAAAAGGTCGTGGGCAAGACTACCTACTACAACGCCACGGAGCTGCAAGCCCAGCCGTTCGAGCTGGCCAAGCCGATTCAGTCCACCGGGGGCCGGGCCAAGTTCTACACGCAGTCGTTGAAGACCTTTAAAAAGGACGGCGCCACCCGGATCGATTTCATGGTGCTGAACCCGCGTAAGTTAGGTGACTTTACGACACCGAAAATTCTCAGCGCCCGGGCCTTCCGGCAATTGAAGGGCCAGACGTACCGGGTGACCACGGTGCGCATCAAGCACATGCAAGACGACTTGAAGGTGCTGGCACAGCTCGACCGGAGTGAGCAGAAGCGATTTCCCGCGGCGGATGGCGGGGCGCTCACGGTCGGCACTTATCAGTCTTATCAACTGATGAACGGTATCTTCGGCGGCCTCGAGTTCATCGGGTACTTCCTGGGCATCGCCTTTCTGGCCATGCTGGCGTCGTGCCTGATGTTCAAGATCCTGTCCGGGGCCCCGGGCGACCTGCGGCGGTACGCGATGCTGAACAAGGTCGGGGTCCGGCGCGGCCTGATGCGCGGCAATCTGGCAAAAGAAATCGGGATTTTATTCGCAATTCCTGGTATCATGGGAATCGTAGACGTTCTGTTTGGGTTACAGATGTTTAAACCACTGATGGCAGCACCGATGAGCCCGTACCTGGGCATCGGGACCACGTTCTTGATCTTTATCGGCCTGTACGTGATCTATTACCTGATCACCTTGGGGCTGTACCTGAACCTGGTCATGCCAAGTGAGACCCGCCAGGACTAAGCCGAGTTCAAAAAGAATGTGAGATAACGCCATGAGATTTAACTTTGATAGTCCAGAACCCATCTATTTACAAGTGGCCGAGCAGGTCGAAGAAGCCATCTTCACGGGGGTCTATCAGGCCGGCGAACAGGTGCCGTCGACCACGGAAGTCTCCAAGGAATTTCACATCAATCCGGCGACCGTTCTCAAGGGGATGAACCGCTTGGTGGCCGCGGGGATGATTGAGAAACGGCGGGGCGTGGGGATGTTCGTGACCCCGACCGCCGAGGAGATGATCCGGGAGAAGCGCCGCGCGGAGTTCTACGAACGCTACGTGAGCCGTTTCACCGACGAGGCGAAGAAGCTGAACCTGTCCGAAGACGAGGTCATTGCTTTGATCAAACGCTCCTACACGTCGTAAGTTCATCACAGCTCAGGTCGGGAGATACTCCCGGCCTTTTTTGTAGTTGTCTTTAGGCCCGGTTGAGCACGCTAAAGCGTGTGAAACAACCCCCATCTACTTTGCGGGTGGATAACAATTTGGTTATACAAACTCATCCCTCAGCGAATTACAATAGAAGCGTCTGAAGCCGACATTGGGCTATACTGTTAAGGTGTTTAGTACGACACTACAACCAGAAATATTAGTTAGCTTAACGCCGTTTGTGCTTAGACTATTATTGCGGACCCAAAATCCGGTTACTCGGGGCGTATCTCCTTTCTTTTAGAGGGCGATTAATTATGAAACGTATAAAAAGGGTTGTCTTTAGTGATTTTCTAGGAACTTTAGCAATGGGATCCGTTACCACTTATGCATATTGGTATCTATACTACTGCACAAGAAATCAAACAATCGTTGCTAGCTTAGGAGCTCTTACAATGGCTGCTACTTTGTTATCATTCATCGGTGGCTATATTGCTGATCAATATAGTAAAGTGGAGGCATTGCGTGTAATTGGTATGTTACGATTGTTAATTATTGTAGTAGGGCTTCTCTTATTTTTAGTATGTAGACCCAACAAAGTTATTTTTTTAGTTGTTGTACTGAATGCATTAATCGGAATTGTATATGCTCCGCTCGTAGAAACTTTTCCACCAGTTTTGGTTACGAACAAAAAAGAGCTTTTTACGGTGAATTCTTGGGTTTCAGTTGCAAATTAAATTGCTACAGTCGGTTCCTCGGCAGTTTCGGTTGTCATGGTAATTTTAAAAAAACCTGTATCTGCATTTATCATTGTTGCTGTTTCACTGAGTCTTTCACTAATTTTGCTCTATCATCTACATGCAGATGTAGCACCTATAAATAAGCTTAAAATGAATGTAAATAAGGTGTTTTATGACTTCATAGCGGGATTGAAGTTAGTTATTCAGAACAGGTTGATTAGTTTTATGATACCGGTAGCATTAATTACAAATTTTTGCTTTTGGTCAATTTGGCTATTAATGCCAAAATATAGTATTGACTTGTTTGGAAGATTCAAAATTGTATATAACGTGATTGACATCTCATTCACTGTAGGTGGTATCATCGGTGCTTTAGTCTTTTCTAAACAACATAAATATTGGAATTCACCCAGAATCTATCCATACTTATTAGCTGGTCAAGCAATCATGCTAATTTTGTTAGGCGTTAATGCCATATTGCCGCATGAGCTTGTAAACGTTATATATATTGCTGTGATATGGATCGGTTATGGCGTATTGAACAGCATCTCGTCCGTAATCTATTTTTCAATTATCCAGATTTCTGCTAACTCTAAGAATATTGGTTTAATAGTTGGATCAGTACTAACGATTTTTTCAATTGCTAATCCAGTGGCTGCGTTGATGAGTGCACCTTTAGTTCGAGTTGCTAGTATATCAGAAATAGTAATTGTATTAGGCATCATTATGTTAATAGCTTCAATACCAGTATTTAGCTTGAAATTTCGGAAAGAACTGAATAAATATGGGCGCACGGAAATTTAAAATGATTGATTTGGGTTCAGATTTCAACATAAATAAAGCACAGATGCTTTTTTAGAGTGTAATTTCCCCAAATTTATCGCGTGTCGATGAGCTAATGACTTTACAGTGGATTGGGAGAGGTGTATAAAATAGTTGTGCGCAATTTAATTGCTAACAGGATAGAAGAAAAGAGGGCATTGAGAATGGAAATGAAGATTAAAGATGCTGCTAAGGATTACTTAGCCGAAAACGTTGCTGCCGGGAGCGTTTTGTTACTCACGACGGACGATGGCTCTAATCGCTATTCGACCATTGGCGGGTCATGTGCCATCGGCGACAAGTTCCAACTGGTCGCCCTGACCGAAAAGGACCCGGCTTACGAGATCCCCGTGGACAACAACGCGGGTTACCAACTCTGGACCAGTCAGACCGACGCCATCTACCTGGGCAACGGCCTGTCACTGGACCGGGTCCACAACCAGCTCGCCTTACGCGACGATAGTGGGATCATCGACAGCGCCGTGGGTCTGATCACCTATACCGCCGAGGAAAAGTCCAAGCTTGACTTGAAGAAGGAAATGCAGACGCTGGGTACGCGCATCTGCTAAGCACATCGCTCCCCACCCGGGCTCCCGCTTGCGGGAGCCCTTTTTCTGTGTCAAATCCCGAGAACAGGTGGTATCACGGCGAAATGGCGCGTATACTCAAGTGTGAAAGTTGTTTAAGGAGGAGACCATTATGAAGAAAAATCGTCAAGTATTAAAATGGCTGATCCTGATGGTTGGTGCACTCGTGGTAATGTTCGTCGGACAACGAACGTTGACTGCTCAGGCGGCATCGATCGACGGTAGCTCATACGTGACGTCGGCCAAAGTGACCAACGGCCCAGACTTTAAGCCGGGAGATACCATTGATGTCAATTATGTTTTAGAATTCGGGGACACACCTTTACATAGCGGTGATGTGATTACGATTCCATTACCAGATAACTTAAAATCCGCTAAGACGGATACGTTTAACATCTACACCCCTGATGGTAAAACGGTTATTGGCACAGCACAGGTGTCCAAGGGGGGGCAAACTGTCGAAGTGACCCTTAACGATAAGGCTGAGGGCATGAGCAACAAGAACCTTGAATTGAACCTGGCCACCAAGTATAACGGCGATGAGTATGGTGAGCAGGACGTGAACTTTCCCAATAACCACGACGATGAAATTAATATCATCCCCAATGAGGCGAACCTTTCCAAAAAGGGGACCCTGCAAGATGATAATACCGTTAAGTGGACGGTCTTGGTCAACCGCCAAGCATTGACGATGGAGAACGTCAAGGTCACGGATATCATCGGTGATAATCAGACCATGATCAAAGACGTGACGGTCTCAACGGCTCACTGGACGGGGCAGAATAGTTACAAGCGAGACGAAACGTTAACGGAAGGTCAGAAATACACCGTGACCTACACCGATAAAGGGTTTGACATGGCATTCAACGGCACAATCGATAGTATGATTGCGATTGATTATTACACAACGATTGATGATCCATCCGTTATTCATGATGGGTACGTTTTCCGAAACGAAGCCGAGATGACCTGGGGTGGTGGCACCTCGGGCGGCTCAAACAAAGAAGTCGCCAATGGTAAGGTATCTACCACGGGTAAAAATACAGGGTCCGGAAGTGGAAACAACAATGGAACCGATATTGACGAACCGGATCCAGAGCCGACACCAAATCCGGAACCAGAACCGGAACCAACGCCGAACCCAGAGCCGACACCAAATCCGGAGCCGACACCAAATCCAGAACCAACGCCGGATCCAAAACCGACACCGAACCCGGAACCTAAGCCAGATCCGGATGTCGATGAAAACGGAACGGATGGAGAAGAGACTGGTGAAGAGACTGGTGAAGAGTCTGGCCAAGAGGCAGCTACTAACGATAAGCAGACGCCTACGGATGACACCAAGACCAATACGACGGCCAAGGCGAGTCAACCCGCTGGACGTGCGCAAGCTATTTCGCAGTCCAACCGGCGCAATCACACCGGTAAATTGCCTCAAACCAACGAAGCCCGTTCCTGGGCGCGCGTGGCCGGACTGGGCTTGTTGACCAGTATGTTGGCCCTCGCAGCCGGACGGCGGTTCTTCTAAGCACCCCCGTTTTATCCAAAAATAACAGCGCTCACCGGTCTCCCGTTCAGTAACGGGGCGACCGGTGAGCTTTTTGCGTGGTGACGAGGCGGTTTCACAAGGCAATTAATGACGACTTTTTTCGGGACGTGCCCCGACCAATAAACTGCGGTATGATGGAGATGGAATCGAAATCATTTAGTTTGTAGAAGGGGAGTCTCATACGCATGACAAAACCAACTTACACTGATTATTTCTTTGACGAGCCCGCGTTCAACACGCACGATGGTGGCTACGTTCCGCTCGAGGAACCCCAGACGCCACAACAACCGCTGCGAATCCCGCCCCTGCTGAAGCCGGACAAGGAGACCGCCACCGACACCTACTACACGGTCGAGGCGCAGGCCGGCGAGACCCAGCTGTTGCCGGGCAAGAAGACGCAGACCTGGGGCTACAACACCACGCTACTGGGGCAGACCCTGGTCTTCGCGAAGGGCAAGCGGATGCACATCGACCTGAAGAACAGCCTGCCCGAGCTGACCACCTTCCACTGGCACGGGTTAAACGTTCCGGGGCCGTACACCGATGGTGGCTGCCATGCACCCGTTTACCCGGGAGAGACCCGGCACATCGACTTTACGGTCGACCAACCGGCCGCAACGCTGTGGCTGCACGCCCACCCGTGTCCTTCCACGGCCGAACAGGTCTGGCACGGCCTGGCCGGCATGGTGCTGGTCACCGACCAGACGGAGGCCAAGTTGCCGTTCCCACGCAACTACGGGGTCGACGACATTCCGTTGGTCTTACAGGACCGGCGTTTCCATGACGACAACCAGTGGGACTACAACGCCGACTACGATCCCGATGGGGTCCAGGGGCCCACGCCGATGATCAACGGGACCATCAATCCGTACTTCGACGTGACCACCCAACGGATTCGCTTGCGGATCTTAGACGGGGCCAACCGGCGCGAATGGCGGCTACACTTTAGCCATGACCTGCCATTTACCCAGGTAGCGTCCGATGGCGGGGTCCTGCCCGAACCCGTGCGCTTCACGCACCTGATGCTGACCTGTGCCGAACGGGCGGAGATTATCGTCGATTTCGGTAGCGTTCAGCCCGGTGAGACCGTCACGCTGTACAGCGACGATGTGCCCATCGTGCGTTTCCGCATCCACGATTACCAGCGTGAGGACGTGCAGTTGCCGGACCACCTGGTCGATATTCCGGACCCAGCCGTGACGCCGGGCATGCCGGTACGCAAGGTCGTCATGTCGGGGATGGACGAACAGGTCATGATCGATGGCAAGAAGTTCGCCATGCAACGGATCGACGCGAAGCAGCAGGTGGGCAACGTAGAACTCTGGGACGTCACCAACACCAATGACATGGATGGCGGCATGGTCCACCCGTACCACATGCATGGGACGCAATTCCTGGTCGTGTCGCGGAACGGCCACGCGCCGTACCCGAACGAACACGGCTTCAAGGATACCGTCGGGGTCAATCCGGGTGAAACGGTCCGCTTGAAGGTCTGGTTCGATAAGCCGGGCATCTTCATGTACCACTGCCACATCATTGAGCACGAGGATGGCGGGATGATGGCCCAGATTCAGGCCTACGATCCCCAGGAACCGAATAAAAAGTATCAATTAATGGACATGGACACCCTGATGAACGCCGTCGCGGCCGAACGCGGCATCGACGTCAAGGACCTCCATCTGGCGGGCATGAGCTCGTACGAAAAGATGGGCATGGATATGTGATGCTTAGGGGACGGGGACGTGACGGTTGCCACGTCCCCGTTTTGTCCCTATTGAGCGCCCCCTCTCTTTTTCAATGAGTCCCACCGTTGTGTGGACTTGGAAAGGACGTGCGTTCACCGAGAGGAGAAATGTAAAGATGGATGAACAAGCGCGCTACCCCCACAGTCGGTACCACTTAAGCCCGTTGGCCCAACGCCAGCTGGTCATCCGCAACCAGGTGCCCTTGGTGGCCATGCTGGCCCAGCTGGAGGGGGCGACCCCGGACTTTAACCAGGTCAATCGACTCCTGACAGGGCGCCTGGTCAACGCGACGCTGACGTCCCGGGTCACCCAACAGCTCCTGAACCTGCGGACTGCCGTGGCCTTCATCACCAGCTCACCCCAGGGGTTCGACCTCCTGACGTTCGGCCACATCAACGACCTCGCGACCGAGGGGATTGGCCTCAACGGCGGGGAGCTGCGGACCCTCCCGTTGGCCGACGTCGGCCAGCAATCGGTCCAGTGGCCGGTGCCCCAGGCCGACCAGGTTCAGCGTGACCTGGTCGATCTGCGCTTACAGCACACGGACTACACCGACCGGGCGGTGCACGCGTTGGCCTACATCTTGCGTCACCAGTTGTACCGGGACGGCAACACCGCCACGGCCTGGTTGGTGGCCAACCAACTCCTGTTGAAGCGCGGCGCGGGCCTCTTGTTGCTGACGCCGGATCAGCTGGCCGAGTACCAGTGGTCGGCGGCCAACTTCTACCGCAAGCCCGACGCCACCGAGACTTTCTGTCAGTGGCTCTACCGCAATGCGTTGCGTGGGCCGGAAGACTTAGCATGATTTGAAACGGGTCACGGACGATTACGCGTTCGTGGCCCGTTTCACGTGTGGGCGGAGACGTCAGCTTTCATCAAAATAATTATTAAAACTGCGTTGGGCCGCCGTGATGGGGGCAACCCTTGGGCGCCAAGGGTTGGGACCATGTCCGGAAGTGGCAGCCTTTGCGGTGGGGGCCGCTGATCACGGCGGAATTGCGAAACTGGTCTAACCGGTTTAGACCAATTGTCACGCGAATGGAAGCGCTCAGCTGACGGGGTGAAGCACCGGGGGCTCTGTATTAATAGGCTTATAACTGGTGAGACTGGGCGAAGCGATTCTGGGGCCGATAAATGGTGCACAATCGATCTGGGTGATATGCTTTTCCCGTAACAGAGATTAGCTTTCGGGGAGGACATTATGCAGGAATATCAACGGGCATTACTGATCGTCGCAGCGGGGGTCACCATCGGTCTCATGGGGTCGGCGGGAACGGCGAATGCCAAGCAGCGTCAGGTGAAGCCGCTCAGTCAGGTGCGGGTCACGGCGACGATGGTCCAGGGCCGGACGACGAAGGGCGCCCGGGTGACGGTGCTGACCCACGCCAACCGGGTCCTGGGACACGCTAAGGCGAACCAGCAAGGACGGTTCAAGGTGCGGGTCCACCGAAGTGTCCAACGGGTGCCCTTCAAGCTGAAGGTGACCAAGAAGGGCTACCTGCCACGCACGGCGGGCTACCACTGGACGTCCCAGCCGGCAAAACCAACGGTAACGGGGAGTAGTGCCACGACCGGGACCGGGCACCCGACGATGGTCGCGAGCCCGACGACGGGGACGACCACAACGTCGACGCCGGTGGCGAGTCCGGCCCCGACTGGCAACACCTCGACGGCCTGGATCACTTGGGCCCAACGCCGGGTGGCCACCCTCAAGGGGCAGCTGGCCACGACGGAACAGCAGTTGACCCAGGAACGGGCGCACCGGCAGATCGTGGCGGCCGAACTCACGGACGTACGGGAGGACCTGGCAAGTGCCAAGCGCCGGGCCGCGGCCTTCGATGGCCAGACCACCGTGGCGGCCCTGGACGCCCGCGACGAGGTTCACTGGCTGGAAGTCGAGCTGGTCGCCCGTATTCGCCGGGATGGCGACAGCGCCAAGCGGCTCCAGTCCCTGCAACAACAACGTAACCAGCTGGTTCAGACGATTAAGGGATTGCAGCAGAAGTTGAAGGGCTTGGCGACCAAGGGGTAGTTTAAATTAAATAAATGGTATTTGGGGGAAATAGAGATGGAATCACGTTACAAAATTCTAATGGCTGTCGCAATAGGAATGATTGTGGGAGTTGTTGGAAGTCCGGCAGTGCATGGTCATGCTAAGAAAAAACAAGTTGCTCGAGTTACTCAAGTTCGGGTTACAGCGAAGAAGGTTCAAGGGAAAACGACAAAAGGTGCGAAAGTCGTGGTTCTGACGACGAAAAATCGAATCTTGGGTCAGGGGGAGGCCACATCTAAGGGGGCCTTTACGATTAAAGTCCGTAAAAACTTGAAAAAAGCGACGTTTAAATTTAAAGTTACGAAAAAGGGGTATGTTTCGCGAACAACGGTACATAAATATAAACTACCGCAGAAACCAGTCGTTACAAATCCTGTGGCTCCAGAGGTGGAGAAGCCGACTTCTCATCCTAATAATGGGCAACAATTAGTCACCGCACCCTCAGGTTCAAAACCGGTCGATCAGAAGACTAAAAAGATTTTAATTCGGTGGGCCAAGGATAAAATTGCTGACGCTGAGATGAATCTTCAGAAGGCAAATGAGGCTTTGGAAGAACTGATTAAATATCAACAAAATTATTTTGGAGACATGACCTGGTATGAAGAGCAATTACGAGAAAAAGAAGTTCGGCTTGACGGACTTAATGACCAGAAAGATAGCGACGCGTATAAACGGGCTAAGGAAGACTTGGAACAGGCGAGAGTAACTCTCGCTAAAGTGGCAGAGGGTTACATAACATATTACAAGGACTATGAAGAAGCCCACCAATTAATAGCTGAAAGACAACAAGAACTGAATTCCCGAAAACAAGACTTGGCTAATCTATTGTCTGAAATTTAGCCATTACAAAAGCTACCTAGTTATTTACGTTAGGTAGCTTTTTTCTGTCATCTAGAGATACCATTAAATAGTACATAATTAAATGTTTCAGAGGAGACCTGATCTGGTGCATAATGAAAAATAGGGCTTAGATTGTCTAACAGGGATAATCAGAAGATTGAGAACTAAAGAGATTGTGGGGGATGATTGTACTTATGAAAGCACAACAAAAATACGAAGGATTTCCGAAATGGTTTAACTATTTTCAACGCTTGTAGGGGTCGTCGTGATGCTAGATATCCTGGCACCCAGTAATGTCTTTGGAACAGCCCTTGAGGTCATTATCTTTTTAATGGTCGGAGTGTACGTGATTGCTGGAGGAATCATTCTGATTACCAAAGCTTATCATCACTAATAATTGGGTCAATGACTGTGTTCGGCCAGAAGCTAAATTCTTCAAGATACCTAGGTTTGAATCTTCAAAACATTTTAAAAAATCGCTAACCGGCCAGCTATGGCGATTAGCGATTTTTAGGTTGCGGTTCAATCGTGATGGCGTTCCCCGCGCATCACGTGGTTGGCATGGGCGAGCCCTTCGTTGACGATATCCAGGATGTGGGGATCGTCGAGGCGGTAGTAGCTTTGCTTGCCGACCCGGCGCACGGCGACCAGCTGATCCTTTTTGAGGAGGGCTAATTGGTGGGAGACCACGGACTGTTCGACGCCCAGCAGCTGGCTGAGGTCCCCCACGTTGAGCTCACGTTGCTCTAAGAGGTAGAGCAGCTGCATCCGCGTGGCGTTGCTGAGAAGCTTAAAAATGGTTTGCGAGGTCTTGAGCGCTTGCTCCGGGATGAACTGAAGCGAATCGGCGGAAACTTCGGGCATGGTTAGCGACTCCTTTCTGAGACGGTGGTGGGTGACCCGATGGTGGGGTCCCTCACGAGTTTCGACCTCTCTATTTTAAGCGCTCGGTGCCGCGGCGTAAAGTTTTCGCTCCGCTTACCGGGGATGTCGTGAGAAAAGCGACGATTTAATGCAGGCGTGGAAATGCATTGTCAGTAACGCCTTTAAAACGGTAGAATAAAGATAACCACCCGCAAAATCAAGGAAGGTGACGAGATTGAGTGTGACAATCAAGGATATTGCCAAGGCTGCGGGCGTTTCACCAGGGACGGTCTCGCGAGTTCTAGCGAATAAGGCGGAATTTTTTAGCGCCAAGACCGCGCGGAAGGTCCGTTCGGTGGCCCAAGAATTGGGGTATCGTAAGAATACGGCTGCGGCGGAACTAGTGACCCGGCAAAGCCATGATTTAGCCGTTATCGTGAACACAACTAAAACCAATTTTGCGAATCATATTATCGAGGGCATTCAGGAGACCGCGTTCCCTGCCGGGTTGAATGTCATTATGCTATATGCAGGGGATACGAACTCTGAGCAACAACGTCGGGCTTTAAACACGGTGATTGAGCGGTCTGTACGCGGGATCTTGCTGTTATCACTAGAATTGGACCCAGAAAATTTGACGCTATTACAGTCCACACAAATTCCCTATTGTTTTCTATCAATTTCTTTTCAAGGGCCGCAGTCGCCGTTTATTACCTCAGACGATTGGCAAGTAGGCTATCAGGCGACTAAGTACCTATTAGCACAGGGGCACCGGCAAATTGGACTAGCAGCTGTAGATACTCAGACGTCAATTACCGGCAAGCTCCGGGTAGCGGGTTATCAGCAGGCGTTGCGGGAAGCAGGAGTGGCCTCCAGCCCCCACTGGATTCATCCGGGGGACTACAGCTATGCCGCTGGACAGGCGGCGATGCAGTCCTATGGCCGACAGCCGGAAGTCTCAGCGGTCTTAGCCGGCAGTGACATGGCGGCAATTGGGGTCATGAATCAAGCCCGCATGCTGGGTTTGACGGTTCCGAGTGATTTGTCGGTGATGAGCATTGATGGCACGGAACTTTGTGATATTGTACAACCGCAGATAACCAGTTTGACCCAAAGCTTTTACGATATGGGCGTCGCAGGGGTTCAGCATCTGTTGGCGAAAGACACGCCCACAGTACAGACCTACACGCCCATTCAAGTGATTGAGCGCGATAGTGTCATGAAGCGGATTCCCTGATCAACGTTAAATTCCTCCAGAAAATAAGACTGTTCGGTCTTAAATTCTTGGAGGTTTTTTTGTGGCCATTTTTGAAAACCATCATTTTTTTATGATGAATGGGTTCCAAGCGGGGAGCCTTGAGCGCGTAAGTGGGACGAAAATAAGAGCCTGTTGATGATTTACACAAACGTTTGGGTTGCTGTATCTAAGCTATTGCAAACGTTTGTGCTACGTGATAGGATAACCAATGTAGTAAGCGCTTACAAATCGATCGTTATTTATGAAACCTTGGGAGGGAACATTATGAAGGCTAGTAGCATCGCTCAAACGGATGCTGTTGCGACACCCGAAGAACCAAAAGCAAAGCACCATTTGCCATCATTACGATTAAGTACGATTTTTGCGATGACTTTTGGTTTCTTCGGCGTTAACATGGCATTTTCTCTGCAACAATCACAGCTTGGACGGATTTTTCAAACGATTGGGACGGACCCTAATAAGCTTGGATTCTTCTTCATTTTGCCGCCGTTAGCTGGGATGGTGATTCAGCCATTGATTGGGAAGTATTCCGATAAGACTTGGAATCGCTTTGGTCGGCGAATGCCCTACTTGTTGATTGGGGCACCGGCTGCCGCCATTGTCTTGATTCTTTTGCCGAATGCGGGGTCCTTTGGATTCGGTTACGGCTCAGCGGCTGCCCTTTGGTTTGCCGCTATTGCAACGCTGTTTATGGATCTGACGTCGAACGTTTGCATGCAACCGTTCAAGATGGTGATCGGGGACATGGTGAACGAAGACCAGAAGGACTTGGCCTGGTCATGGCAACAATCTTTCTCCAACCTCGGGGGTGTCGTGGCGACGATGGTTCCGTTCGTTTTAGCGGCGTTTGGAATCGCCAACGTGGCACCGAAGGGTGAAGTTCCGATGACCGTGAAGATTGCCTTTTACTTAGCGGCGATTGTATTGCTCTTAACGTCGATTATCACGATTATCAAAGTTCATGAGTATGATCCCGATACTTACGCCGATTACCACAACCTGGACACGACTAAGAAGGTTAAGCAACCTAGTCTGTGGGAGTTATTAAAGACGGCGCCCAAGGTTTTCTGGGAAATCTCCGTTGTTCAATTCTTTACCTGGTTCGCTATTCTGTATTCCTGGACCTACGCAACGGGTGCCATCTCGTTGAACGTTTGGAATACCAGTAATTCTGCTTCGGCGGGGTATCAAGCGGCTGGTAATTGGTATGGGGTGCTGACCTGCATTCAATCCATTGCCGCTGTCCTTTGGGGATTATTGGTCCAAGCACATACCAAACCCAGCCATCGTAAGTTGTGGTATCAGATTGGGTTGTTAGCGGGTGCCGTTGGCTTTATTTCCATCTTCTTCGTTCACAACAAGTGGTTGCTGATTATTCCGTTTATCTTGATTGGCATTACTTACTTGACCATGAACACCCAGCCGTTTACGTTGCTGACGGAAGCACTGGACGGGCAAAATGAAGGGTCTTATCTCGGATTGTTCAACTGCAGTATCTGCCTACCCCAAATTTGTGCCTCAATTGCCAGTTTCTGGATTTTCCCGTGGGTTGGTCACTCCATGCCAGCGATGTTCTTAGTCGGTGGTGGTTCGCTGGTCTTAGCGGCCCTGAGTGTCCGGTTGATTCACTCGAAGTTTGATGGTCAGGCCAAAGCCTGAGTTAGATGAATCGTTGATTTTTTGGGAGGTTATATAATTGGCTCGTTCAAAGTGGTTTCAGGATTCTGTTGTTTATCAAATTTATCCACAAAGTTTTCAAGACAGTAATGGTGACGGAATCGGTGATTTAGCGGGTATCACCCAACGGCTGGATTACCTGCAAAAGTTGGGAGTGGATGTTCTGTGGTTGAACCCGATCTATCGGTCACCGTTGAAGGATAATGGGTATGATATTGCCGATTATAAGGCGATTAACCCACAATACGGGACCATGGCCGATTTCGATCAGTTATTGGCGGAGACCCATCGACACGGGATGAAGCTTTTGATGGACCTGGTGGTGAACCATACGTCTGATCAAAATGCTTGGTTCCAGGAAAGTAAGTCGTCTAAAGACAACCCCTACGCAGACTATTACATTTGGCGGGACCCTGTCGATGGCCACGAGCCGAATAACTGGGGAGCGGCCTTTGGCGGGTCCGCCTGGACGTTTGTCCCGGCACGGGGACAGTACTATTTGCACCTGTTTGCGCCTGGTCAGCCCGATCTTAATTGGGAAAATCCCGATGTCCGGAATGCTGTTTGGGATATCATGCGTTTTTGGTTGGATAAGGGAGTCAACGGGTTCCGGATGGACGTTATCAATTTGATCTCAAAGCCTGCCGGATTACCCGATGCGCCGGCGCCCGCCAACTACGCGACGGTCGAAAAGATGGTCGCTGATGGCCCTAAGCTAAACGATTATTTACATGAAATGAACGATCAAGTCTTATCCCATTATGATGTCATGACGGTTGGGGAAATGCCAAGTTCCACACCGGAAGATGCGATTCAATACACGGGATTGAACAGTCACGAATTGAATATGGTTTTCCAGTTCCAACACGTGACCTTAAGTCCTAATCCGGATAAACGGCTGGCCAAGTGGAATGACCAACCCGTTAAGCTAACGGACCTCAAGCAAGCCTTGGGACGGTGGCAAAAAGCGCTGGATGGCAAGGGATGGAACAGTCTTTATTGGAACAATCATGACCAACCACGAGCCGTTTCTCGCTTTGGCGATGACCGGCCAGAGTTCCGCGTTCGTTCGGCGAAGGCACTGGGTACCACGTTACACATGTTGCAAGGGACGCCGTACGTGTACGAAGGTGAAGAGCTGGGGATGACGAACGTGCATTACACCAAGTTGAGCCAGTACGAGGACCTCGAATCAATTAACTTCTATCATGAATTGGTCGAACAGAAGAAGTTGGTTGATGGGCCGACCATGTTGAAGTATCTGGCCCATATGTCGCGGGACAACGCGCGGACACCGATGCAGTGGGATGCAACGCCCAATGCTGGTTTTACCGCTGGGACGCCATGGTTTGACTTGAATCCTAACTACACGCAAATCAATGCTAAAGCGGCGTTGGCCGACCAAAGTTCTGTCTTTTACTACTACCAAAAATTGATTAAGTTACGGCATGAGACGGCGGTCATTCGTTACGGAACCTATGAAGAAGTCGACCCAGATGACGATGAAGTCTTTACCTTCCGCCGGCATTATCAAGGCCAGACGTTATTAGTGATGACGAACTTTACGGATCAGACCGTTCAGCGGGACTACCAACAGGCTACGGCGAACGAGTTGTTGATCAGTAACTACGATGACGATCAAGGCCAAACTTTACGCCCGTATGAGAGTAAGGTCTACCTGTTCAAGTGATGGCTAAATGGTTGAAAAAATCGCACCAAAACCCTTATCGGTTTCTGGCGCGATTTTTGTGTTTCTGTCGACTCAGTCCAGACTGTCATCCGCTTATGCAAAAACAGGGCCCCGCTGCCGGGACCCTGTTGGGTGATTAGTGGACCAGTTCGAGGCTGTGTTGGTGGTACTTGACGTGCCAGCCCTTCGGCAGACCCTTCACGTGGGCGAAGGTGCCTTGGTGCTTGGTAAAGGTGATGAGCTTCTGGTGGTTCTTGACGCCCTTGACGCCGCTCAGCTTCAGGGTACCGGCCAGTTGGGCGCGCCCGTGGATCTTCACGGCCGTGGCCTTCGTGACCTTTAAGGCCAGCGTGCCGCGCTTGGCTTGTTGGAACCCGTGAGCCAACTTGATTGGCGTCGTGGTCCGGACCGTGCCGGCCTGCACGGCCAACTTACCGGTTCCGGCGGCTTGCGGTGCGGCTAAGGTCAGCTGACCCCCCTTGAGGGCGATACCGCCGGTGAAGCGGTTCTTTCCGGCCAGCGTGAGGGCCCCGGAGCCGGTCTTGACCAACTGACCGCGGCCGGAGATGGCGTTGCGCCAAGTGTCGCGGGCGTTGAAGCCGCCCTTGGCCGCGTTCATCTTCACGGTCGTCTTCTCGAGCAGCTTGCCGTAACCGTTGGCGGCGGAGAAGAGGTCTAAGCGGCCCCAACCCTCGGCGTCGTCCATCACGGGGTACCCGGAGTCAAAGCCGGTCGTGGCCAAGACGACGCGCCGTTGCTTGGCGCTCAGGTACGGTAACCGCGTTTCTAAGAGGACTTCGGCACCCTTGGGTACCCGCATGGCTTGGCCCTTCTTGCCGATTTGTGGCAAGCCGTAGGTCATTCGGTAACGGTAGTCCTTTTGGTTCTTCTGGTAGTTGGCAAAGTCGTCGTGGTGGTCGACCAACGAGCTCTTTTGCAGGTACTTGGAGTGGGCGTTCTGGTAAGCCCGTTGCTTCAGGGCGCGGTTAGCCGGGTCGTTCAAGACACTGGCGGCCACCGCGGACCCAATCATCCGACTGCCCATGACGGCCAGCGGCGTGTGCCGGCCGGCCAGTAACCGGTCGTAGCCCATTTCCGAGGAACGGGTCATTAATTGTTGGTACCGTTCGGGGAAGGCGTAGGCCAGGGCCGACCCGACCTCGAAGGCCGCCGTTCCGTGACCACTCGGGAAGTCGTAGTCGTTTTGCGGCGCGGTCGCCATCACGTTCACTAAGTAAGGGTTCGGTTTGACCGTGTTAGGACTTTGGCGGTAGGGCCGGACGTACTTGAAGATCTGCTTGACGACCCCGGTGTCACAGTAGGGGCCTTGACGTACCTGGCTGATCAGGTCGACCACGGGGCCCAGCTTGGATTGGGGATCGCCCCATTGCGCGGTACTCCACGGCGTGTCGCCGGGGATCGGCTTGGTCGGCATCTTGGGGTACCAGGTCTGGCTATTAGCGTTGTGCTTGAAGGCCTTCTCGTAAGGTCCCAAGCCGGAGAGCATGCCGTACGGTAGGGTTCGTTGGTCGGTGAAGAAGGAGCGTTCGACCTCGGCCTTGGTCCGGTTCTGGGTGGCCTTGGCCACGATGTTCATGCTTTGGTTCAGGATGGCGGGATTGCGCTTTTCTCCCGTGGGCGACCAGAGTTGAAAGAAGTTCGACAGCAGGCCCAGCCCCGGGTTCGTGGTTGGTTGGTCGTTTTCCTTGCGGTTCTCCTTGTAGTGGTCGACGTAGTAGCCGTACTTGGCCTGGTGCGGGGCAATCAGCGTATCGACGGTGCTGGCCTTCGCTTGGGTCAGGGGCGTCATGAGGGGGCATAAAACGAGGGCGGTAGCCAGGGTAGCACCCAGGCGGCGTTTCTGACGGGTTAACACGGGTTCATCAATTCCTCTCTGGTATGGGTCTTCAACGGTTGGTCGCGCGACAACCAGGCTTCGACAAGTGAAGCACTTGTTTTATTCTAAGGGAAGTGCCGGCCGATTTGGGCGACTTTACGATTCCTGTACAAACTCACGACGGAACCTTTACGCAATTATGAATAAGTCAATAAAACGGGGGTAAATTCGGGGATAACCGGCAAATCTGAAAATAAATTTGATCAAAACTGCCGTCGGGGAGCCGGCCCATGGTTAGTTGTGTCATATATAGTTGACTTCTATTGCACAGTTCGGTATTCTAAAGATGTCAATTATAAGTGACATATGAAATGGGGGAATCGTGGTGAACCGTGTCAAGGACTACCGGCTGCAGCGGGGCTGGTCCCAGCTCAAGTTGGCGACGGCCGTGGGGGTGGCCCGCCAGACCATCAATTTGATTGAAAATGGGAAGTACAATCCGTCGCTCAAGCTGTGTATCGGCATCGCCAAGGCCTTGGGAACGGACTTGAACACGTTATTCTGGGAGGAATGAACATGACGGAGAAGACAAGTTTAGCGGTGCGTTGCTTGAAGCACCTGTATGGCATTGACGGGGTCCTCGACGAGTATAAGCGGCACGAGATTAATCGCATTGGGAACAATGCTTTTATCCTGCTGACGGGTGGCCTGTTTTTGCTCGACCTGGTGGCCATCTTCGCGGCCGCGACGTATCCGAGCACGGACGTGTTGGTCGCGCTCTTGCTGGGACTACCGTTGAGCATCATGGGAGTCATGGTCTACGTCAGCTGGATGCTGCGGAAGCTGCGGTTAGACGACATCGAGGTGGCGCCGGCGGACCTGGGCCCGCGTTTGAAACGGCTACGCTGGCGCGCGCTGTTCGTGGGCGGGTACTTTGCGCTTTGGATGTTTCTGATGACGCTGGGGATGAACTGGTGGGTCGATGGCGTCAGCTTCGCGACCAGCCTGGCGACACTGAGCACATACCGGACCGCGGGGCTGGCCGGCCTGATCTTTGGCGTCTGGATGTACGGCGTGTGGCGGTTACGGGTCAAGGTCATTCGGTGATGCCGGCTAAAAATAAGGAGGAGGAGTCATAAAATGACTAACAAAGAGGCGCGCTGGGACTGGTGGTTGCGGCAGACCTTTGATATCGAAGGGGACATCGACGAACGGATGCGGGGCCAATTGAACCGGATTGCGAGTCACGCGTTCATCGTTCTACTGCACTATTTGTTACTGGTTTTCATGATTTGGGTGATTACTTTACTACGGCCGGAAGCGTCCCGAATAACGAGCGCGCTCGCCTGGCTGTCGGTGATCGTTGTGCTGGGGTTGGTGATGTATAATCAGCAGCAGGTCACCCGGTTGCGGTTGGACGTGATCGAGGTTCCGACCAGCGATTATCTGCGTAAGCTCATTAGCTTCCGGTGGAAGTCCGCCGGTCGGGGACTGGAGATGGGACTGCTGACCTGGGGCGTGTGGGGGCTGCAGAGTTGGGCCCATACCGGGGGAAACCTGTGGCCGCATCTGTGGGAATCCGAGCACCTGCTGTTAGCTGGAATTAATTGCGTGGTGTTTGCCTGGGGGCGGTACACGAACCTCCGGGCACGGCTGAAACGTGTGTGAGAGGGGGGAGGTATTGATGGCATCAACTGTTTTTAGATGGCTGTGTCAAATCATCTACGACGTGGACGGCGACCTGGATGAGTACCGGCGGCAGCAGGTGAACCACTTAGGAAATCAGGTAGCGGTCTTTCTCCTGACGACGTTTCTGGCCCTGGACCTCATTGTTTCGGTGCTGAGTCGGTGGGTCGCGGCGTCCACGAGCCTGACGATTTTGCTGCTGGCCAACCTACTGCTGGTTGTGATCGCTGACCGGTGGGTGAAACGGGTGGTCCGGCGCCGTGATCTGAACCGCCGGGATATCCCGGCGAGTGAATTACCCCAGCAGCTGCGGCGCGCCCGCCGACAGGGATTCTGGTACGGGGTGTGCATGGGGCTGTTACTGATTGCGATAGGCTGGCCGGTTGCGGAGCCGTTTTGGGGAGTGCTGGGCGGAATCACGGGCATCGACCGGTACCAGACGCTCAAGCAGCGGTTGCACGTCATGGCCTAACGACACGGAGGTCATACATATGGCAAAAAAGCATCGGTAAGTACCTCATGGGTTACTGGGAGAACACCCTGGTGGCGACGATTCTGGGCATGGCGGCCGCGTTTTTGGCGGAAGCCTGGGTGCGACTGACGGCCCCCCGGCACCGGTCGTAGGCGATGACTGATAACGAAAAAATCCGTACGGCAGTGACCAGAATGGGCCGTTGTCGTGCGGATTTTTTGGGTGAGCGGCTGTTGCCAAGAGTTGGCAACTCATTAATGGCGGTCTTTGACGATCAAAAGTCATATCGGATCCCTGGTGACGCCGAATTTTTGGTATGCTTAATAGTGTTAGAAGAGCCACTAAATAAGGCCTCTTTCCAGCATGACGTTTTGCAACTACATAGATTTTTGAGGAGGAGTATTTCATGGCATCATTCATTGGCGCACTCAGTCTGCTCATCGCCGTTGTTTTAGGCGTTCTCTGGGTCGTCCATAAAATCGGGCGGCGCGACACGCACCACCAGGGACGCAACGCACTCATCGCATTAGTCGTCGCCTTCATTTTCATCGGGATAGGGGGCAGCGGAGAGTCGACGACCAAGACCAGCTCGGATAAGGCCAGCTCGTCCAGCGCTTCTTCCGTCACAGCCACCAAGCGGGCGACTTCCCAGAAGACCGCTAAAAAGCCCGCCGCGCAGCACAAGACCACCACGACCGCCCAGGAGACCACGTCCCGGAACGGGCAGGTGCTCAAGAAGCTGGTCAGCTATACCAACCAGGAATCGGCTGGCCCGACCCAGAACTATTATTGGAAGTTAGGCAAGTCCCACACCACCGGTTTCAAGAACCTGAAGGCCGGCGACTACCATTTTGCGAGTGACTCGCAGGGCCGCGCCGGCACCGCCCGCGCGGTGTTGACTTACGGCGAATACGCGGCCTCACGGGGGTCGCGTCAGGGGGACCCCCTGGAACCGACTGGCTGGCCAACGAGCAATCCCAAGGTCGCCATCAGCTACGTCTTCACCGGGCGCACCTACCACGGCTACCTCTACAACCGTAGCCACTCCATCGGTGATAGCCTGTTAGGGGCCAAATCCTACACGTCGGCGGACAACTTCACCACGGGGACCCGGCCACAAAACGTCGGCGCGGACCAAGACGGCGGCATGCGGTATGCCGAAGAAACGGCGGAGGGGTACTGGCAAGCCAACCCACACACCCGCGCCACCATCAAGTACGAAACCACGCCGCTCTACTACCGGCAGGAAACCATCCCCCGCGGCTCCATCGTGGACATCAAGTCCTCGGATGGCCAGATCAACACGGCCATCGCGGTGATCAACTCGGCCGAAGGCATCAAGATCAACTACAGCACCGGCGGTAACAACGCCAAGCCCATTACAACGACCGGCAGCCAGTCCACAAACACCCGTCGCGGTAGTGGGTCCGGCAGTGCGAGCCAGCAAGCAGGGGCCAGCAGCCATTCGACCACCCAAGCGGGGACCAAATCGGGACAGTGGACCACGGCCGCGGCCGGCAAGGTCTACGTCTCTGACAGCCATAAGTACTATTCTCAGGTGACGAACCCCGCTAATTACACCTACGAAAGTGAGTCAGCGGCGAAGGCCAGCGGGGCGACACGGGCCACGCGCGGTAACCAGTACGCCCGGCCTTAACCCCCGCTGATTGGCACCCTAGAAGCGAAAATGCATCCACCCGTGTAAAGCGATTAAAGACGCTAAAGGCCCCGACGATGTTACGCAGTCGGGGCCTTTTTGGGCAGCTATATATAGGTGAACAGTGGGAATCCCTGCGCGCCGAAGGTTAGAAGAACAGCTTGCTGGCCAGCGTCACGCCACCCATCAGGATGACGGAGGCGATGCTGGCGGCCAGGAATGGCTTGCCACCGCGGTGGGCGATGACCCGGAAGTTCACGCTCATCCCCAGGGCAGCCATGGCCATGCCCAAGAAGATGTAGGCCAACTTGACCAGCGCCGCGATGGCCGCGTCGCCCAGCGGGATGAAGGTTCCAATCAGGCTGGTCAGGATGAAGCCGGCCATGAACCAGGGAATCGGCAACTTGGCGTTGGCGTCCGTGTTGGCTTGTGGCGTGCTTTTCTGGTACCACAGGCCGATGATGACGGCGGCGGGGGCCAACAGGAGAACCCGCGAGAGCTTGGTGATGATGGCGGTGTCCAGGCTGACCGGCCCGCCGGCACTCCCGGCGGCGACCGCGTGGGCGATTTCGTGGAGCGACCCACCGGTCAGGACCCCGAACTGCACGGCGGTCAGGTGGAGCAGCGGCTTCAGACCGATTTCAATCAGGGTGAAGACCGTCCCGAGGATGGCCACGATGGCCACGGCCAGGACCTCATTTTCCCGTTGTTGTTCCGCTTTTTCGGCGGGTACCTTGATCTGTGGTGACACGCCCATGACGGCGGCGGCCCCACAGATGCTGGTCCCGGTGGCCGTCAAGATGGCCAGGTCCTTGTCGACCCCCATCTTCCGGCTCAGGTTGTAGGTCAGTAAGACCATGCCGGTCACGATGACGGCGGCCAAAGAAATGGTCTTGACGCCGGCGCTGGCCAGCTGAATCAGGTTCAGCTTGAACCCGAGCAAGATGATGCCCAACCGCAGGAACTTGTTGGAGATGAAGCCGATACCGGCGAGGTTGGGGGTCACGATTTGGGGCCGGACCTGGCAGGCCATCCCCAATAACAGGGCGATGACCAGGGCGCCGACCAGGTTCAGGTAGGGCAGCTGCGCCAGTTCGCTGCCGGCGACCGCGCAGATCAACGTGATGACGGCAGCGCCCCAGAACGGCCGGGAGGCTAACGTGGAACGAATTTCTAACATAATGGCAATTTCTCCTTCTCAAATGAATAGCCTTAGTCTACCGGAGTGGTATCATAAAATAAAATTGTTATCCGTGATGTTTCCATAAATCTAGCTTATGATGAGGTGTTTCCAAATGTTTGATCAACGGTACCAAACCTTCCTGGTCCTAGTCGCAACCCAGTCCTATACCCGCACGGCCGAGCAGCTGTTCATCACCCAGCCGGCCGTGTCCCAGCAGATTCACAGTCTCGAAGACGAAATCGGCGTGCCCCTGGTGCACTACCGGCGGCCCTACCTGACCATCACCCCGGCCGGGCAGCAGCTGGCCGCCTTTATCCAGCGGACCCAGGCCCAGTCGACCAAGCTGCTGGCCGACCTGCGCCAACCCGCGGAGCAGCGGCAGATCAGCTTTAGCACCACGCTGTCCCTGAGCGAGTTTCTGGCGCCACAGCTGGTCCGGGTCCTGCAAGACCAGGCCCAGTATCGGACCATCAATTGCCGAATCACCAACACCCAGGCGGCGTTGCGGGCGCTTCAGACCGGTAAAAGCGACTTTGCGCTGATTGAAGGGAACTTCGATAAGCGCGCCTTTGGCTACCAGGTGATCCGGCACGAGCCCTTCGTCGGCATCGTGGCGGCGGACCACCCGTTGGCCCGGCGCACCCAGGTCACCTGGCCCGACCTGGCGCGCTACCCGCTGATCGTGCGCGAGCTGGGGTCGGGGAGCCGCGACATCTTACTGCACCTGGCACAGGCGGCCAACGTGACCTTGGCGGACTTCCCACAGGTCGTGACGGTCAACCACCCGGCGGCGATTCGCCAGCTGGTCCTGGCCGACGTCGGGGTCAGCTTCGTGTACCGCTCGGTGGTCGCCCGCGAGTTGGCGGCCGGTCAGATCAAGCTGCTGCCCTTGGCGGCGGGCAACGTCGAGCACGACCTGGACCTGGTTTACCTGCGCGACAGCTTCTTCGCCGCGGATTACGAGGCCCTCGCCACCACCCTGCGGCAAACTCGTTCAGGGGCTTAAGCGTATTATTAGACTTTTAATAATAAACCCTGTAATATGAGACTATTGCTGTAAAAAAGCGTTCCGGGGCGGTGACGTTCCGGAAAATAACGAAAAGGGGTGGTGCCACGTGACGAAAAAAACGAAACGGGCCATTTTTATCTTAATCTTTAGTGAATTTTTAGTGTGTTTGGGAATCAGCCTGGTCATTCCGGTGATGCCGTTCATCAAGAACGAGCTGCACCTGTCGGCCACCGACATGGGAATCATGAACGCGTTGTTCGCGTTCGCCCAGTTCGTGGCATCCCCCATCATCGGGCGGGTCTCGGACCGAATCGGTCGTAAGCCGGTCTTGACGGTCGGCCTGTTCCTCTACATGGTCTCCGAGGTGCTGTTTGCGCTGACGAACCACCTGTGGGTCTTCAACATCTCCCGACTGATTGGGGGATTGTCCGCCGCGATGGTCGTTCCGACCGCCATGGCGCTGGCCGCCGACATCACCACCCGGCAACAGCGGGCGCGGGTGATCGGCTGGTTGTCGGCCGCCTTCAGTGGGGGCCTGATCCTGGGGCCCGGCATTGGCGGTATCCTGGCCGGGGTCAGCTATAAGACGCCGTTCTGGGTGGCCGGGGCCCTGGGGCTTCTGAGCGCCATCGTCCTGATCACGTTGTTGCCCAACGACGCCGAACACGATGAGGCGCCGGATGCCCCGGTCGTGGCGGAACCCACCAGTCACCCGATGACCCGGGCGTTTTGGACGGTGCCCATCATCATCCTGTTCACCATGATTCTGGTATCGTCCTTTGGGCTGCAGGGCTTCGAAAGCATCTACAGTATCTACGTCAACGAGGTCTTCAACTTCAGTCTGAGTAACATCGCGCTGGTGCTGACGCTAAACGGGTTGATCTCCCTGTTCTTCCAGGTCGCACTGTTCGATAAGATGGTGCGGGTCTTCGGGGAGCGGCGGTTGATCCGGGCCTGCTTCTTCCTGGCGGCCATCTGCACGATCTGGATCACGCAGGCGCACAGCAAGGTCGAGGTGATCATCGCCACGTTGGTGATCTTCACGGCGTTCGACCTGTTGCGGCCGGCCATCACCACGTTGCTGACCAAGGCCAGCACGGCCAACCAGGGACTGATCAACGGGCTGAACATGTCGCTGACCAGTATCGGCAACATCGTGGGGCCCATCATGTCCGGGATGTTGCTGGACATGAACACCCACTACCCGTACCTGGTCGTGGCGGTTTTCCTGATTTTATCCTACGTCATGGCGTTCCTCTTGAAACGCCCCGACCAAATGCAAACAGCAGAATAGAAGACGTATTGAAGGGCGGCCGTGGGGCGGCCCTTTTTTCGTCTCACAAAAAAAGAACCGTCCGTGGTGGCCGGTTCTTTGACGGTTACTGTTGAATGACCAGGGTCTTATTCCCGGTGATGTAATGCCCGTTCGTGAGGATTAAGCGCGTGGTGAGATGGTAGGATTGAATACCTTTGATTTTCAAGGTCGTTCCGCGTTTGTAGTGCCGAACGCGTCCCGTTAAGTTGACATGCTGATAGGCGTTAATGCCCTTAGGATTAAGCACCCGGATGGTCCGGGGACGTTGCTGGTAATACAGGGGCGCCACGTAGGCCGACCGAGCAGTGAGGTAGCCCGTTAACCCTGCGGTTTTGCTGTGATGGTTGATGTCACGGACGTGGTAACGGAGCACCCCCGTTTTGGTGTGGGCGTAGCCGGTCACGACAAACTGAGGGCGGTTATGCCGAGATTGCTTCGGGTACCAAACCTGCCGATTCTTGGCCGTAAAGGTGACGTGGCGATAAAGGCCCACCTTCTTCAAGGCGTAGATGGCCTCGCCCTTCACGGCAACGTGTGAGGAGTCTGAACCAGGGATGCTGGGAGTCGTTGGTTCCGTGGGCTCCGTTGGCGTTTCCGGTTCAGGGGTGGGTTCTGGCTTTGGCTGGGGATTCGGGGTTGGTTCTGGGTCAGGGGTCGGCGTGGGTTGCTGATCCCTTTGATAAGTGTAGGTCAGTGTGTTGGCCGTGTCGTCCGTGGTTCCCCACTTAGCGGATTTCAACGTGTAGCCCTTCACGGGAAGTTGGACGGTTGTCAGCGCGGTCTTGAGATTGGTCGCGGTGGCATCGTCTAGTTCTTTGGGCAGGGTGATGGCCGTGTCTTGGATTTGCTGATCCGTAGTGAGGGCTTGGCCATTCTCGTCGTGGAATTGAAGGTGCAAGACGGTGTCAGCAGTGCCAACATCGGTGCCGTCGTTGAGGGCCACGCCGGTGCTTTGCTTTACGTAGCCGTTAGTGACCAGGTCGGTATTGAGGATATGGTAATAGACGCCAGCGGTTTTAATGTCTTGCTCGTTAGCGGCGTTTTTAGGTAGTAAGTTGATCAGCACCCGGTCGGTCTCCCAAGGGCTGTCCCCGGCGAGTCCTGGCGTGAGTTTCTTGCCCTGGGTATCGAAAAGGTAATAAACGAACCCCGCCGGTCCTGCAAGAGCGATGGTGGATGAGCTAGGAAGCTTTGCGTAAACCGTATAGGCGGCGTCGGCATCGACACCGTAGTCGGGGGTTTCGACTGGTGCGGTGGTGGGGACGTCTGTGGTTGCGGCGTGGGCGGTGGTGGGCAGGCTCCCAACGGTCCAGATACCAGTGGCAACAATTAGGGTGGTGCCGAACGCTTTCAACCAGTTGTTCATATTTTCTACCTCTTTCTAGAAGGGAAGTTAATCCGCTATATTATAAATTATGTAATCCCTTCCACAAGATAGTATAGTTAATTAACATCATATAAACAAACCAACAGCTCAAAAAATTGGTTACAAAAAATCCACTAGTCATGCATCCTAGTGGACCTGAAACTTCCGATGACCATTGCTATTCTGCTGACGGACGACTTGTCGTGCTCCGCGATTCTCCCCCAAGAACCGCCACGAGGCAAGCGACCGGATATCGTGGTAACCGGGTTATCCACGCGCGTTGTTCCCCACAACAGCGGTTGTATCGTCGATAAGCCCTGTGAATGGCGGGTGGTCGCCGGGTCGTCGAGATAGGTGGACGATCCGCGTGACCGGAAGTGAGGTTCCAGGCACTCCCCAGTACAGGGACCCCACTTCAGATAGGTGCCTAGCTAGTTCGTGATGCGCTAACCTCTATCTGTGATACAGTGTAACAAACCGGTAACATTTATATAATCCCATAATTTACTTATCTCATTACTAAAATTAACCTCTCGGCGGGGGGACGCGGTATACTGGTCACAACAATTGCGGAGCGCCACTATAGAAATGAGGGAACCACGATGCCACAGCCATACCATGAACGCTTAAACTTCGGACGGGAACTGCCCCTCCAGATCATCTCCCACGGGACCCGGGGCCCTAAGTCCGCCTTGCCGCACTGGCACCAGGCCGTGGAGCTGACCTACGTCTACCGGGGGACCCCGGGGACCGCCCACATCGGCAGCTCGACCTTTCAGCTGCAGGAGCACCACCTGTACGTGGTCAACTCCGAGGTGGTCCACAGCTTTGAGACCATCCTAGACGAAGCCGACCAGGTCGTCACCTTGCTGCTGCCGGGCGTGTGGCTGCGCACGGTGGTCGACCAGGAAACGCTGCCGGTCTGGGGGCCCATCGACCTGGACCTCGAAGAATCGGTCTACCAGCCACTGCACCGGGCGGTCAAGACGTTGGTGGCGCACGCGGTGGCGCCGGATAACGACCGGGCGACCTACCTGATCAACCTGGGCGCCGAGTATCAGCTGGTCGGGGAGCTGGTCAAACACCTGACGGTCCGCGGCCAGCTGGTCACCGACCAGTTGCCCCTGCCACACCCGCTGCGCCAGGCGGTCAGTGAGCTGCAGGACAACTACGCCGAGCCGGTGGCGATTGCCGATTTAGCGGCGGAGCTGAACTACTCCAGCGTGTACTTCTCGCGGTACTTCAAGTCCTATCTAGGGGTGTCACCCAAGGCCTATCTGGGCCAGATTCGGCTGGAACGGGCCGCCGAGCAGTTGCTGACCACCCAGGAATCGATCCAGGAGATTGCCCGCAAGACGGGCTTTCGCACGGAGAAAAACTTCTTCGTGACCTTCAAGCAGCACTACCAGATGACGCCCAAGACCTACCGGGAGCGCTACGCCGCCCGCCAGGTCTGGTCGTAGGTCGTTGCTTATCGGCGGTTTTTATGGTAAACTAACGCAACATTACCACAGCGAAGCACACAGCCAGCGTGGACGCGCAAACGTCGCGTTGGTTTTTTCTGTGAAGAAGACACCTAAAATCAAGTCCACGGAGGGATCGTTCTATGCTAACCGTTTCGAATGTCAGTATGCAGTTTTCCGGTCGGAAGCTCTACAGTGACGTTAATCTCAAGTTTACGCCCGGTAACTGTTACGGGGTGATTGGCGCAAACGGCGCCGGTAAGTCCACGCTGCTCAAGATCATTGAAGGGCGGCTACAACCCACGACCGGTTCCGTCTCGCTGGGGCCGAACGAACGGCTCTCGAGTCTGAACCAAGATCACTTTGCCTTTGAAAACGACGTGGTCCTGGACACGGTCATCCGTGGACACCAACAATTACACGACATCATGACCGAAAAGAACGCTATTTACCTGAAGCCCGATTTCAGCGACGAAGATGGGATTCGCGCCGCTGAACTGGAAGGCGAGTTCGGGGAAATGGGCGGTTGGGAAGCCGAGTCCGAAGCCAGCCAGTTGCTTCAAGGCCTGGGCATCGGCGAGGAGCTGCACGGCAGCCTGATGAGTGACCTGACGGAACCGCAAAAGGTGAAGGTCCTCTTGGGGCAGGCCCTGTTCGGCCACCCCGACGTCCTGATCCTGGACGAACCGACCAACGGGCTGGACGTCCAGTCCATCAGCTGGTTGGAAAACTTCCTGGCGGACTATGAGAACACCGTGATCGTGGTCTCCCATGACCGGCACTTCCTGAACCAGGTCTGCACGCACATCTGTGACGTGGACTTCAACCAAATCAACGTGTTCGTCGGCAACTACGACTTCTGGCTGGAATCCAGTCAATTGGCGGCCCAACTGAAGGCCAACGCCAACGCGAAGAAGGCCGAACAGATCAAGCAGCTGCAGGAATTCGTGGCGCGGTTCAGTGCCAACGCCTCGAAGTCCAAGCAGGCCACGTCCCGGAAGAAGCAACTGGAGAAGATCACGTTGGACGACATCCGGCCTTCGTCGCGGAAGTACCCGTACATCCACTTCACACCGGAACGCGAACTGGGGAACGACCTGGTGCGCGTCGAACACCTGAGCCACGCCGTCGATGGCGTGACGCTGTTTGACGACGTGAGCTTCACGTTACGGCCGGGGGAAAAGACGGCGTTTATCAGCCGCAATGACCTGACCACGACCACCCTGATGCAGATCTTAAGTGGCAACCTGGAACCGGACGCCGGCACGGTGACCTGGGGCCAGACCACCAGCACGACCTACCTGCCGAAGAACGTCAACGAGTTCTTCGAGGGCAACGACATGCCGCTGGTCGACTGGTTGCGCCAGTACGCGCCGAAGGAAGAAAGCGACAACACCTTCCTGCGCGGTTTCTTAGGGAAGATGCTTTTCTCGGGGGAAGACGTGCTGCGGAAGGTCGACGTGCTGTCCGGGGGCGAAAAGGTCCGGGCGATGCTCTCCAAGATGATGCTGAGCAAGGCCAACGTCCTGTTGCTGGACGACCCGACCAACCACTTGGACTTGGAATCCATCACGGCGCTAAACGACAGCCTGGTGGACTTCAAGGGCAGCATGCTGTTTACCTCGCATGACCACGAGTTTATCCAAACGATTGCCGACCGGATCATCGAAGTTGGACCGAACGGCATCGTTGACCGGGCCGACACCACCTACGACGACTACCTGGCCCACGTTGAGGCGCAAGCCCAGGTCCAGGCGTTGTACGCCACGAAGTAACGCAAAAAAGGGGCTTCCCAGACGGTGGGGAGCCCAAGTAACCAAAACAGGGGTCTGGGAGTTTGTTCCCAGGCCCCTGTTTGGTTATACCCCGGCGCGGCGGTAGGCTTGGCTGATCCGCCGTTCCACGGCCAGGAGGGTCAGCGGATTCAGCCGGCGCAGGACGGTGGAATCGTACCGCACGGTCAGGTGCCCCGGTCCGTCGCTGGTCACCTGACTGACGCCGGCGAGGCGCGCGAGGGCGTGCTGCACGGTGGTTTGCAGGTCGGGATGGGTCGGCCAATCCGGTGAGGTCAGGACCACCCGCCCGTGAGCCGGGTGGTCGAGGGTCAGGTGGTACTTGTCCAGGTAGGGTTGCAGCAATGTGGCGGGATTCATGAAAAGACCTCCAGTGACGTGATTTTCTCCATTGTCGTTGGGCGGCGGGCAGAATGCAAGTTTGCGGGCCGGCCAAGTAAACAAACCACCCAGGATCGACTGACCCTGGGTGGTTTTGTGGTTTAGTGAAAACGCTAATGGGAGCCTCGGTGAGAGACCCGAACCGTCGTCAGGAAAACGAGCGGCGAGGTGGTGACAAGCGGTGAGCGCTTGAGCCGGTGTCACGCAACTGAACACCGTTGGGCCCATTTAGCAATCGCTTGTTATGAACTTCACAAAAGAATTGTACCCCATTTTATTCAAAAATACAACCGGTATGCAAAAATAAGTGCGAATTGGTCGAACCGACCGCCAAAAAGCCCCGCGAACGTCTCGTGCATTCGCGGGGCTTTTATCAAAATAGACGCGTGACGCAGGTTAATCAGTCGTGGTGGCAGTGAGGGGGCGTTTTGTCGGCAGCCGCCGCAAATGATGCATCAGCGCGTTATTGCGCGGTGTACCCACCGTCGACGACGAACTCGGATCCCGTGGCGAACTTGGATTCGTTGGACGCCAGGTAGACACAGATGTAGGCGATGTCGTTGGGTTCCCCGATGTGGCCCATCGGTGTTTTGGTCCGGGCCGACATGGCTTCTTCGGCGCCGGGCAGGTTCTCGACCAGGGGCGTCTTGATGTAGCCGGGGTGCACGGTGTTGACCCGCACGTCGTAGTCCTTTAAGGCGCAGTCCAGCGCGGCGGACTTGGACATGATGCGGACGGCCCCCTTCGAGGCGTTGTAGGCGCCGAGGTTCGGGTCACCAATGAAGCCTTCAATGGAAGACATGTTGATGATGGAGGCGCCCAGGTGCTTGTTCTTCATCCGTTGAATCCCCAGCCGGGTACCGAAGAAGACCCCGTCCAGGTTGACGGAGAGTTGCTTGTGCCACTCCTCGGTCGTGGTGTTTTCGATGCTCTTGTTCACGGCCAGACCCGCGTTGTTGACCACCGTGGTGACCGGGCCAAAGGCGTGTTCGGTCGCGTCGAAGAGGTCGACCCAGCCGGCTTCGTCGGAAGCGTCGTGCTGGAAGAACTGGATGACGTCGGGTCCGCCGATGCCCTGAGCGGCGGCTGCACCCACGTCGGCGTGCCGGCCGGTGATCATGACCTTGGCACCTTCTTCGACGAACTTGTTGGCGATGGCCAAGCCAATCCCCAGCGTTCCACCCGTTACAATTGCAACCTTACCGTCTAATCGATGACTCATCTTGTTGGCCTCCTATGATGTCCCGAATATCTTTTTGTTATTTTATTCACAAAAAGAAGTGTACCGCACTCCGGCGGGAAACGCCACTAATTTGTGAAAAAGATAACGATTTTTTCAAAAGCGGGTTCCAGCAAAAAAAGCCGTGATCGGGGTGCAATCACGGCTCCAGGGTTGGAGTGACTTGGGAAGCAGGTTAAATTAGTCGGCGCGGCTGGCGAGTTCGTCGATGCGCCGGAAGAAGCCGTCGTGGTCTACGGTGGTGACCAGCGTCAGGGGCCGACCATCGGCGACCTCGAAGGTCCGGCCTTGGCCGGGCCCCGTCGTCAGAACGTCGCTGGTGACTTCCTTGGTGGTCACGATGGAGGGGGTGTCACTGGCCACGGTGGTCAGCACGTCCCACAGGAAGTAGGTCGAGTTGGTCTCGAAGTGTTCCAGCGGTGGCACCAGCGCGTACCCTTGGCCGATGAAGTCGATGGCCGGGTGTTGGCGTAACGTGGCCCAGTGCTGGCGAATGGCGGGCGTCAAAGGCACCTGCCGGGTACTTTCGAGGCCGACCATTTGAATGGCTAGGTCGCTGTCCCAGACGGTCTTGACCGCTTGAGGATCCCAGTAGGCGTTCCACTCGGTGGTGCCGTCCTGCTCGGGCTCGGCGACGTTGCCGCGGCCGTCGAAGGTGCCGCCCATCCAGTAGAGTTTGTCGATCTTCGCGGTGATCGAGGGATCGGTCTCGAGGGCCCGGGCCAGGTCGGTCAGGGGACCGGTCATGACCAGGGTGGTCTTACCGGGCGTCTCCTGCACCTTGTCGATCAGGTCCAGGTGTGCCGGCTTAGAGGCCACCGGCGTGATGACCGTCCCGCTCTCGTTTAAGATGGGCAGGGCGTCGAGACTGAAGGCGTCCATCCGCCATTCCTTGGGGAAGGGGTGCACGCCCCGGGAGTTCGAGGCGGCCACGTTCAGTTGGGCACCCTTGCCGAACCGGTCGATGATCTTCCGACTGGCGGACAGGGCGGGCTCCAGGTAGGAATCGGCGCCGACCACGCCGACCCCGGTCAGGTGCACGTCGGGCATTTGCAGTAACAGTAACAGGGATACCAGGTCATCGACGCTGCCGTCGTGGTTAAAGTACACATTACGCATCAGTGAATTCTCTCCTCTTATAACGAACGTTATATTGGTAACTCTCTTTGATAGTTCTTATATTACCCAGCTGGTCGTTAAAAAGCAAGTCAAGTGTTCCCGGATTTTAGCCAGTCTTAAGCCAAGCCCGGTATACTGGGTTTTAATCACGGTATTGGAAAGGAAGCGACGAGATGCAACGACAACCCAAGCAAGGACCGAAACGCTGGCTGGCCATGCTAGCCGCCGGCATCATCCTGTTCGCCGGCGGTGGCGGAACGGGATACATGCTGGGACAACAACAGGCCAAGACGACCCAGAGCCAGCAGATGAAAAACGGCCCCAAGGGCATGAGTGGCAAGCGTCCCAGTGGTAAACCGAGCGGCATGCCGAGTCAGAGCAGTAGTAGCAATTAACGAACATTTAATGAACGGCCGATTCGTGAGTCCGTGACCTGAGCGACGCACGACACGACCGCTTTTTCAGCAGATCACGCTAAAAACAGGCCGTCTCCCAATTTTACGGAGACGGCCTGTTTGGCGTGGCTACTTGATTGTTTGCAGGGTGAACGCCTGGTTCCCCGGATACAGCGACATCCGCTGAGCCCGGTAGCTCCAATCGCCGTGTGCGAAGTGAGTCCGGTCGACGTCGAAGACCACGCGGTTGGTCTTGCGGTTGACCTCGACGAACTCGCTGCGCTTGCCCCAGTCGGCGTACCCGAAGCCAATCAGGGTGTTGCCCTTACCGACGGCGTAGCTGCTGCCGACGATGTTGGTGAAGTTGCGTTGGCCGAGTTGTTGGCCAAACTCCCAGGTCTTGGTGACGGTCCGTTTGAGCTGGTTGATCGTCACAATCTCCCCGGCCGACCACTTCTTGGATTGAGCGGTCTTGCCCCGGGTGACCGGCACGTTGTTGTCGTAGAATTCCAGCTCGACCGAATCGCCCTGATGCTGGTTTTGGTGGATCAGGGTGACCGCGTGCTGACCGCCGTTGTAGCGGTAGTGCTTGGTGGTCGGCTTTAAGAGGTACTGCTGGTAACGCTTAGGCAGCTTTTCCGGTGCCGCCAAGATCCACTTGAGCTTGGTGGTCTTGTAGTTGATGGCGAAGACCATGTCCTGGTTACGGCCGGAGACGACCAGCTCATTGCGCTTCTTGTCGTAGGTCATCGAGTTCTGGTGGAACCAGTCGATCTTGCCGTCCGGCCGGTGCGTCCCGGTGTACTGCTGGTAGGCCGACTTCGGCAGGATGCGTTTGAGGTCGATGACCTTCTGGATCTTCCCGGTCTGGCGGTCAATCTCGATCATGGTATCCTCGACGAACTTCTTGCTCCCGTCATCGACCGTGAGCAGGAGATTGTGGTTCGGCAGCTCGATGGCATCGTGGTGGATCACCGTGTTGGTCGCCAGCTTTTGGGGATCCTGCCGGGACGGGAAGAGGCCGCTAAAGTTGTACTGCCGGTAAACGCGGCCGTAGAAGTCGGTCTCCCGCAGCGCGTTGTACTTGTGCTGGTTCGCGTCGATCTTGGTCAGAATCAGGAGGTGGTGGTTAGCCAGTTCCTTGAAGACGTGGGAGATCTTCTGGGAGCCGTACCAGCGGATCTTCCCCCGCGCGTCCAGCCCGTAGGTGTACCCCTGACTGCTGACGGCAAAGGTCAACTTGGTGTGGCCGTTCCCCAGGACCATCTGCTTGGGCTTGCTGGTCTTGAGGGTGTTGGTCCCGATGCCGTGGGGCGCCTTGCCGGTGGTCAGCCGGTAGGTCTGCCGGGTCACGGTCCCCGCCTTAGTGGTGAACCGCAGCGTCACCCGGTTGGTCCGGTTGGCGTAGAGCCCCAGGACCCCCACGCTGTGGCGGGTCTGGTACCCCTTGAGCGTCTGGTGGATCGTGGTCGCCGGCCGGTCACCGTGGACGGTCAGCTTGACCTGGGTCGGTTGGGCGGTCTTGACCAGGATCAAGCCGGAGAGGGGCGAGGTCTTGTACGGGTTGACCACGACCTTGGCATGGCTTTTCCCGGTCGGCAGGGCCTTGAGCGTCTTTTGGTAGCTGGCGGTCAGTTTGTTGGTCGCCGTGGTGTTTTTGGTCGACAGGGCCGGCCGCAGGTTCAACTTGATCTGCCCGGTCCGCAGCACGTCTTTTTGGGCGTACGATTGGTGGACCAACAGGTAACGGCGAATCAGGTGGCGTTCGTGGTAGGCCGTGGCGCCGCCCACAATTAGCAGGACGACGACCACCGCACCGGCGATGCGCCAGAATTTTTTAGTCATAAGAGCACTCCCTAAGATAGTCTACACTCGAATTATTTAGATACTCGCTACATTCTAGCAATTTTCCTGGGGAGTGACAACCGCTTCCAAGGCCCGCGCCACCCGTTTAACGGTGGTCTACCGTGGTTTGTGGCCGAAAAAAGGGTTCCTACTGGGCGGGGAAACACGGTATACTAGAGGGAATCGGATAACGCGGAACGAACCGCGGGAAAAGGGGATTACAGGATGACAACAGAAGATCGACTGAATATTAAGGCCGGTGCGAAGAATCAAGTTTGGACACATTTTTCTTTCTACATACTCTTGACGATTCTTTGGATCGCACTGACCTGGATCGGGAACATGATCAGTAATCAAAATAGCGTGTCGGTTATGCAGTCCATAGCCTCGGGCCATCAGGTCAACGTTACGACGGGGGGCAGTGCCTTGGCCGGGGTGTTTGGTATCGTGGCATCGATGCTGCAGAGTGGGTCGCAACTGACCATGATCGATATCGACCGGGGGACCGCGACGCTGGATAACCCCATGCAACGCACGTTTAAATTGTTCGAGAAGAGCCAGTACTTCTGGGGCTGGCTGTGGATCAGCATCCTGACCTTCATCATGGTCTTTCTCTGGACGCTGCTACTGGTGATTCCCGGTATCGTGAAGGCTTATGCCTATTCGCAAGCGTTTTACATCTACCGTGACGCCCTGGATAAGGGCCAGCCCATCTCGGCGCTGGAGGCCATTACCCAGTCCCGGCAGTTGATGGACGGCAGTAAGGGCTTCCTGTTCATCATGGACCTGAGCTACATCGGTTGGTTCATCCTGAGCGCGCTCTTCATGAACATCCCGGACCTGTTCGTCATGCCGTACTTCTACACGGCCAAGGCGAAATTTTACAACCAATTGTTGGTTAAAAAGGCCGGCAACCATGAGCCGTTCCATCCCGATGATTCGGATGAGGACGATCACGTTTCAATTAGTTAAGACGAGTGGGACAAGGCACGCACGTGGTGTCTTGCCCCACCTTTCATCTCGCACGACCCCCAGCACCGACCCGGCATAGTCGGTGCTGGGGCCAAGAGAATTTGATGGAGAAGGGATTTGGCACACTTATGCGACAACCAGAACATTCTTTAAGGGGACATCTCGTGGCCCTGCTGACGATTTTTTTGTGGGGCATCACCTACATCTCGACCAAGGTCCTGCTGACCGACTTCGCGCCGCTGGAGATCCTCCTGATTCGCTTCGTCATCGGCCTGGTGGGGCTGTTCCTGGTGTACCCCAAGTTCTTCGGGTTCACCAGCTGGAAGGAGGAGGGGGCGCTGGCCGCGGCCGGCCTCTTGGGCATCTGCCTGTACTACCTCTTTGAAAATATCGCGCTGACCTTTACCTACGCCTCGAACATCGGGGTCATCGTCTCGACGTCGCCGCTGTTTATCGCGCTGATCGCCGCGGCCCTGGGACGCCAGCGGTTGACCAAGCAATTTTTGTGCGGCTTTATCGCTTCGATGCTGGGGATCTCGCTGATCTCGTTGAACGGCAGCGGGGTACACATCAACTTCACCGGGGACCTGTTGGCGCTCCTGGCGGCCCTGATCTGGGCGTTGTATTCCTACGTGGTCAGCTACCTGAACACGCTGGGACACAACCCGGTCCAGGTGACCCGCCGGACGTTCATCTACGGGATTCTGTTCATCCTGCCGGTCTTCTGGGCGACGCACGGCCGGATTCGGCTGGCGGTGATCCTGCAGCCGGATAACCTGGTCAACCTCCTATTCCTGGGATTGGGCGCCTCGGCCCTGTGCTTCTTGAGCTGGGCGTACGCGGTGAAGAAGCTGGGGACGGTCAAGACCAGTATCTACATCTACCTGGTACCGGTGGTCACAGTGATCACGGCCTGGCTGATTCTGCACGAGCCCATTACACCACTGGTCCTCGTGGGAATTCTCCTGACGATCGGTGGCCTGGTGATTTCGGCCCGCCAATAAGCTTGCCCGCAGGTTGGGCGGCTGATAAGGTTAGTTCCGTAAAACGACGATGGAAATTTTTCCGTCGCCGTTTTTTATTAGCGATAAATAATTTGGCAACCAAAAAGCCCCTCCGCGTCATTGGCGAAGGGGTCGAGGGTTATTCGGTGATACCGTGTTCGAATAAGTGTTGGTACAGGGCCAGTTCGGCCGGGGTATCGCGACTGCTGTAGAAGTGGATCTGACGGTGGTCGTTGTGGGTTCGCAAGAGTCCCTGGTCCGTGAGGTGCTTGGTCAGGTTCTTGGCCAGGCCCTCGTACCCCGTGTAGACGGTGACCGGGTGGTCGAACTCACGGCGAATCATGTCGGCGATGAACGGGTAGTGGGTGCATCCCAGGACCACGCCGTCGATGGGCGCCGCTGTCACGTCCGCCATCAACCGGGCGACCAGGGCCTGCGTCTGGGCCAGTCCGGCGTGCCCCTTTTCGATGCTGTCGGCCAAGCCGGGGCAGGGAAGTGAGTAGATCTGGGTCGTGGCCTCAAACCGGGTGACCTGGGCTTGATACTTGGGCAGACTGATGGTCAGCGGTGTCGCCATGACCAGGATGTGCTGTTTCCCCGCATCGACCGCCTGTTTCAGGGCCGGCTCGATGCCCAGGATGGGCAGGGTCGGATTGGCGGCCATGAGCTGTTGCTTGGCCGCACTGGTCGCCGTGTTGCAGGCGATGACCACGGCCTTGGCCTGGTGCTGCTTGAGTTGGTCGAGGACCTGCGTGGCCAGCTGGCAGACCTGGTCGGACGGCTTTTCCCCGTATGGGGCGTTTGCGGAATCCCCATAGAAGATGAAGTCCTCGTTCGGTAGGGCCTGGGCCAGGGTCCGCAGGGTGCTGATGCCACCGACGCCGGAATCGAACACGCCGATGGGTGCTTGTTGCTTTGACATTCGAAACGCCTCCTAAGCTTCCATTAAAGGCCTTTTTGCGCGATTCTGCAACACCTACACCGACTGAGCGGCTAAATTGTCTAGTGACTTGGTTTACGGGCGGCGTTTATTGGTGAGACTCGTCCCGTGAATAGGGGAATTCTGCCAGTTGGCAGGAATCGACCACGGTGTGGGGGATGAATCATTTTTAGGTGGTTGTCTTTTCGAGTGTACTGTGTATAATAGTACACACAGAACACCTAGAACACCCAGGCAAACTTAAAGGGGATGAATGGCATGCAAGTCAAGGATACGTCAGGCCTGCCCTATTACGAACAACTCGTCTTACGCGTCAAGCAGCAGATCGTCCAGGGGATTCTCCAGCCGGGGGACCGGTTGCCGTCCGTGCGGGACATGGCGCGGCAGGAACAGTTGAACCCCAACACGGTGAGCAAGGCTTACAAGCAGTTGGAAGCCCAACAGGTCATCGTGACGGTTCACGGCAAAGGCACCTACGTGCGGGAGGCCGGCGAACCGGCCGACAACGCCGCCCAGATTGTGGCCAGTCGGCAACGCCTGCTGACGCTGCTGACCGAGATTCGCTACTTAGGCGTTCCGGCCAACCAGGTCATTGGGTGGATTAAAACGGCATATGAGGAGGCTGATTAGATGTTACGCGTCAGCAAGTTAAGAAAGACCATCGAGCATCACGATATCATCAACGACATTAGTTTTGACTGGCGACCGGGCGAGATCGTCGGGCTGGTCGGGCGAAACGGGGTCGGGAAGACCACCCTGTTTCGGACCATGACGCACCAGTACGTCGCCGACCAGGGAACGGTCGCCATCGACGACCACGATCTGTTGGCCGAACCGGCCTACCAGCGGCAACTCTTCTTCATCGATACCCAGTACAATTTTCTGGCGAACTACCGCTTGAACGAGTTGCCGGACTTCTACCGGCTGGTCTACCGGGACTTCGACCAGGCACGCTACCGGGAGCTCTTGCAGCGGTTCAACCTGCACGCCGGCGACCAGTACCGGCAACTGTCCAAGGGGATGCGCGCGCTGGTCAACGTCATCTTGGCACTGACGTCCAACGCCCCGTACATTATCTTGGATGAACCGTTCGATGGGCTGGACGTCATCGTCCGGGAGAACATCTCGACCATGGTCATCGACGAGGTGGCCGATCAGCAGAAGGGCTTCCTAATCTCGTCACACGATCTGAACGAGTTGGACGGTCTGAGTGACCGGGTTCTGTTGCTCAAGGACAGCCGGTTGGCTCACGACTACAACCTGGAGGACGTCCGAGAGAAGGCTCGCAAGATCCAGCTGGTCTTTAAAGATAAACAGATTCCGGACTTGCTGAAGCAGCACAGCAAGCTGATCCGCGTTTCCGGTCGGGTTCTCGTGGTGGTCTTCCCCGCGTACACCCCAGAGCTGGCCGCGCAACTTCAAGCACTCCAGCCAGTGCTGATGGAAGAGCTGCCGTTGACGTTGGAAGACCTATTCCGGGCGAACCTGTCACAGGATACCGGTTATCAGATGATGAAGTAGGGGGATGCACGATGAACAAACAATTATTTCAGTTACTTTGGCGGCACTACCGTAAGCGCCTGATCGCACTGGGGGCCATCTCCCTGCTGGTGATCATCGGCATTTCCCTGGCGGACGCCGGGACCTGGGTGGTCAAGCCCGGCCAGCGTCTGTTGAGTGATCAGGTCAACCAGTGGATGCTCTATCAGTTCAGCAATCGCGGGACCGTTTCCCTGTTTTCGTTTTGGCTCTTATTCGTCTTTTGGGTCGGCGGTTTCCTGTTGATGAACCAGGATCTCAAGGATCACTTCAACCAATTTCTCTTTACCAGCGGGTACCGCCGGCAAACGATTTACTGGGCCAAGTTGCTACTTGGCCTGGGCGTCTTGCTGGGCATCACCGTGATGACTACGGGCGTCCAATACCTGGTGTACTGGCTCAAGGTCCCGGCGGGCGTCACGTTTAACCTGGCCTGGCCGGGCATGCTGGCGTCGTGGGGCATCGGTCTCGCAAACGCCGTGGGGATGTTCGCCATCTTCTGGTTCGCGGCCCTGATCGTTGGCCAGACCGGGGCCCTGATCGTCACGGTCAGCGGTTTTACCCTGTCAGTCGTGGGCTGGGCCAATGTCTGGTCCGAGTGGATCAAGATGACGCCGGTCCAGTCGGAGTGGTTCTCGGCCCTCGGCTGGGTGGTGGCGGCACTGATCCTGTTTATCTGGGGGAGCGTCCTCTATGCCCGGCTATCGCTGGAGCACAACGGGGAATACCTGATGTTCCCGGGCTTAAAGGTGCCGGTCTACATCGTCTTCGTCCTGTACGTGACGTTCCTGTTCTCGGTGAACGCCGGGGAATTAGCTCCCGGGATGACCGCCTTTATCATCAGCGCGCTCTTCGGGTACTGGTGGCTGTGGCGTCCGCGCTTCAGTCGGCTGCGTCACCGGTCGGACGCGGACTGATGGTTCACGGGGGTGGCGGTTTAACCATTTCTTTAACAACGCCGTGCGGAAATGGTGCTACTATCTTAACTAAGGGTCAGCGCGAACGCGTGCTGGCCCCGCCGAGCCGCACGGGGCTCGGTGTCTAGTCTGAATGTAAACTGGTCAGAGAGTAGGATATTTGAATAAGTGATGGGCTCGCCAATGGGGATTAGCGGACCTGTCAAGGGGAGTCCCGGCGGCAGACGTCGTCGGGACAGCAAAACGGACGGTCACGACTTAGCGTCGGAACCGTCCGTTTTTTGATGTTTTTTTGAAAGCGTGCAGCGCAGATTCACTGCCCCTGGTACCAGTCGTAGATGTTTTGCGCCTGCTTAGCGCTGATGTAGCGCAACTCGATGGCCTGGTTGTGATTGCCGTGGCGGACGTTGACCGTCAGGTGGGCCAGCTGGCGCTTGACCATCCAGACCGACCAGTTCAGCTGGAGCGACTGGATCTGCTCGCGCGGCACGAAGAAGGTCTCGCGGGTCCAGAAGTGCCCCGTTTGCAGGACCAGCAGCTGGTGGGTCAGCAGGCTGCCCCCGGTGTTGTGGGCGGCGAACTGGCCCTGTAGGATGGCAAACGGGATCAGTAGGAGCCCCAGCCACCCCCAGGGACGAACCAGCCACCCTAGTAAGACGACCGGCAGGGCCACCACCAGCACCGCGTTGCGGCTGAGCAGCCAGCGGGCGTGCTGGGGCACGATGAGGTGCTCAAGTTGGGGGACCACCCCGGGCACCCAGTCGATGAACGGGTGCAGGGTGCTGTACAACTGCTGCTGTGCGATGGCCGGCAGGATGACCAGGTCGTGGTCGTCATCGTCGGTCGCGGCCTTGGAGGCCAGCAGGACCTGAACCGTTTGCAGGTGCAGCCACTGACGCAGGATATTTTGCTTGGTGCGGACGGCCTGGACCCGGTTCAGCGGGGCGGTGATGGTGTTGCGCTGGAAGAGGCCCTTGGCAATCTGCAGCTGGTCGGGCGTCCGGGTCAGGGTGAACCGGTAGTAGCGGATCAGGACCCAGATCAACGCGCCCAGCCAGGCGATGATCAGCAGGGCCACCGCGCCGCCGATGAGCAGGGGCAACGCGAAGTGCTGGGCGTCGGCCACCAGCAGGTCGACCCACTTGTGGGGCAGCTTGCCGTAGATGGCCAGCAAAACCAACAGGAGCGGGATGATCCCGGTGCTGGTCAGCGCGAAGAGGAGCAGGGTGTGGCGGTTCGTCACGTAGCGCTGCTGCACGGCGCCGAGGCCGTTATTGGATGCCGGCGTGGTCGTTGCTGGTTGAGGGGCGGGGGCGTCCGGCGACAACGGGTGGTAGCTGGCGCGCCGGTAGCGTTCCAGGGTATCGGCCACCGTGAGGGGCACCGCCGGCAGTTGGACCTCGGGCTCGCCGTCCTGGTGGCTGGCGGTCTCAATCTGCAGGGTCTCCAGGTGAAACGGCCGCAGGTAGAACCACTGCTTGCGTTGGACCGTTTGCAGCCGGGAATAGGGGATGTGCCGGTGGTGGCGCACGAAGATCCCCGAGTTGACCACGATGGCCGTGGCGGTCAGCTGATAGGTCAGCGTCAGCCACTTGAGTAACGGCCAGATCAGGAGCCAGGTCACCATGGCGAGCACCGCGACCACCCGCCAGGTCGTGGTCAGGTGGTCCCACTGCCAGACAGCCAGGAGGATGAGAAACCAGTAATCTTTCAGTTGTTTTGCGGTGTGCTGGACGTAGCCCAACGGGTGGGTGTGCTTAGGCTGGGTCATGGCGTGCCTCCTGAGCCAACCGCATGATCTGTTCGCGCAGTTGGGCGGCCACGTCGAGTTCGAGGCCCTCGATGGTGTGGCTGGTGGCGGCCGTGGCGACGGTGACCTGGGTCAGGTGTTGCCACTGAAGTAGCGGACCGGCGTTCAGGGTGACGTTTTGTACCCGGGCGATCGGGATGGCGACGCGTTTCTTGAACAACCAGCCGGACTGGATCTCGACGGCGAGCGACGTGATCTGGTACCGGGAGAACCGGTAGCGGTAGGGAATCAGGGCGGCCTCGATGGTCGGTTCGATGACCGTCAGGATCCCGCCGAAGACGGCCAGCCAGACGGTCCAGTGCCAGTAAGTGTGCGCTAACCAGAGCAGCCCGGTGATGACCAACAGGGCCAGAAAACTGCCGAGGGCGCTGTACCCCCAGATCCGTTTGATCCGGGGTGGTAGGGATTGCGTAGTGGTTTGCATAAGTAGGGACTCCTCTCTGTAGGTTAAGTGTAGCAAGCTCCCAGCGGCTTGACAACTTAGGGGTTGAAACGATTTCAGAAAAAAAGCGAAATTCCGGTTAGTTGGGAAGTTAACCGTTTGACGAAACCGGTACCAAATAAATGACGATTGACGAACGGAAAGGGAGCCCGTATAATACGTTCTAACAACCAAATAGTCCTTTTAAGTTAGTCCCGTGAGGCTGGCAAAGGTGCGGTAGAAGTCTGCAGGCATGCAGGCGGCTAGCGGCCGACATTCTTGCGGAATTCGGCCGCTTTTTTCGTGGCTACGTGGTTGAAAAAAGATGTTGGAGGAGTTATTTCATGGCACAAATCTACGTTGCAAGTCCGTTCTTTAATCCTGAGCAGGTCGACCGGGTCACCCGGTTAGAACAAGCGCTCACGGCCAACCCGACGGTGAAGGACTTCTACTCGCCGCGCCTGCACCAAGACGCCCAAGCGGAACAGTTCACCAAGGAATGGGCCACCGAGATCTTCCACCGGGACATGGAACAGATCGCCGCGGCCGACGTGATCGTCACGGTCCTGGACTTTGAGGCGCAAAACATCGATTCCGGCACGGCCTACGAACTGGGGGTCGCCACGATGCGGCAGCTGCCGATCCTGGCCTTACAGGAAAAGGAAGAGGGCGTCAACCTGATGGTCACGGAAAGCCTGCACTACTACACCAAGCAGGTTGCTGACTTTGCGACGTACGACTTCAACACCCTGCCACAGGGCGAGTTTGTGGGCGAGATTCTGTAAGTTCAATTAAGACAAGAAAGGTGAATGAGGAATGGCACAAGAGATCAAAGCACCGGCGGCAACGAAACATGCCGCTACGTTCGGCCACGTGGAATCGATTCCCCGGGCCAATCGGCGGATGTCGAACTGGGACTTATTCGCGACCTGGATTGGCGCCAACGCCAACAACGGGACCTGGTACATCGGGGGCGTCATTGCCGCCTGCGGGTTAGCGACGGCCTCCACGACCCTGATCGTCGTGGGACTCATCTCTTACGTCTTGCTGGCGGTGGCCAGTTACATGGGGTACCAGACCGGCTTGCCCGCCATGGCGTTGACCCGGGCGTCGTTTGGCCTGCGGGGGAGCTTCATTCCGTCGATCATCAACGTGGTCCAGTTCATCGGTTGGGCCGCGGTCAACACGTTCATCGCGGCCACGTCGATTAGCTACATTTTTAGTGAGCTGTTCGGGTGGCCGGTCTACGGCAAGCCCGGGGGCACCTTCGGCCTGATCGTCGGCATCCTCATCATGAGTGTCTTGCATTTATTGAGTATTTCTTTGGGGGAACGGTCGGTCCGCTTGATCGAACGGATCGGCATCATCCTGGTCGTCATCTTCGTTCTCTGGGAATCCGTGGTGGTTTTCCGGATGGTCTCCTTCCACGACATTGCGACCTGGCAGCCGCCGCACAATCTGCGGATGACCTCTGGGGTGGCGGCCGACACGTTGGCGGCCTTTAACCTGGCCTGGGTCACGGCGGCGTCCGACTTCAGTCGTTTCACAGCGAAAAAGTCGGCGGCGACCACGGCATCCTTCCTGGGGGCTAACCTGGGACTCTTCTGGTTCGCCTTCATCGGGCTGTTCGCTACGATCGGCACGGCGGTCACGCTGAACCACTTTGACCCGAACAATTCCGACCCCAGCACCGTGGCGGCGAAGTTGGGTCTGGGCGTCTTGGCGCTGCTGGTCATCGTGCTGACCAGTACCACGGCTAACGCGGTCAACCTGATGTCGGCCGGGTCGGCGCTGACCAACATGGTTCACAAGCTGTCCTTGAACGTCAGCCTCTGGATTGTGACGCTGGCGGCGACGGCAGTGACCTTTATTCCGGTCTACCTAGCCAGCTTCCTCGACGTGTTCGAGGCCTTCTTGGACGGTATTGGAATGTTCCTGGGCCCGGAAATCGCCATCTTCCTGGTGGACTACTTCTTCTTGAAGGGGAAGCACTATCGCTTCGCCGAGTTCACCAAGGTCCGGGGCGCCTACTGGTACCACCACGGGGTCAACTGGGTCGCGGTGGCGAGCTGGATCCTCGGGGTCGTGGCCTACTGGGGCCTGAAGCAGGTCGCCCTCATTGCGACCACGGTCGGGGCGACGTTCATCGCCATGGCCATCACGGCGGTCATCTACTACCTGGGGATGCGCTTGACGCAACCGCAGGCGGCCGCTACACAAGAGTAACCAACATCGTTTGACCGTCAAACTAAAGGACCGGTGGCAACACCGGTGACGGCTCACGGACACTAACAATGACACCACCTGCCTCCGCCGGCGCTCCCTTGCGCCCGGTGGGCAGGTGGTGTTTTTGTGCGTGCGGACAAAGGGATAATAGTGGGGATTTTCGCTCCACGCCGGCGAGCAAGATGGTCGAGGTGGGCACGACTCCAGAGCCTCGAAACCCACGAGTCTCCGGAGCTCGGCCTTGATGTAGGCCGGGAAAGGACCCCGACCAACATCAATTTCACCACGACCATCAAGTCGCCTCTGTTGCGCTGACCTAGTGACATCGCCGCAACATCCCCAACTGGTAAATTTCGGAAGTTTCGGCTGCGCGGTGTGCTCGTTAAAATCAGCGGCAGTTGCCGATTGCTTCCGCTCAACCTGGGTACGTCGATAGCGGTTATCCAACTATTTCGTCTTAGAGTGGTGTCGGTGCTTATTCCGCGTGGTTAGCAATGGGAAACATCAGCCAACAGAACGGCCATTCGAGGCCACCGCCGTTTTCTGATTAGCTAGCAGGATGCGCAAGTTGCAGTTGCGTCTGATTATTCGGGCGGATCAACCGTAATGGTAGCTGCCCACCCATTGCCGTGGCATAGCTGTTGAAATGTGTCATGAATGAACAATGGTTGACGTTAGATACGTTCTCTTGTTAGAAATTGGTGTCACCAACCTCAGCCGAGAGGGAGGTCAGAATGGGGCTCAGTAGCCTCGTTTCTGTTATCCGGGTGGGCTGCCTGGATTATAGAAAGACCGAGCTTTGAGATCGTCGCGGGTTTTGCGAGGAGCTCGTGGTCGTGTAGGGGACGTTCCAGCCCCAGGCTGATCGACCGGTAGGCGCATGCCAGCGACCATCTTGCTCGCCGGCATGGAGCGATTAATTTGATGAACATGCAAAAGCCCCGACAACGCCAATTCGATGGCGTTGCCGGGGCTTTTGCATGTTATTGATGATTGAACCACTTGGCGATGGACGGCCAGCTGTCGCTGTTGACGATGACCCGGGGTGTGGCGTTCAGGTCGGTGTCGTCCGTGACCAGGCCGGTGTCCAGCGTGGCGACCCAGGCCAGCTTCTGCTGGGCCAGGAAACGGTCGATCTGCGCCGTGCCCGACCCGTACGGAAAGGCGAACGAATTGGCGTGGGTCCCAGTGTGGGCGGCCAGCTCCCGTTTGGAGATGGCGAAGTCCTTCTGGAACTTGCCGGCGTAGTGCGGCTGCATGAAGACCGGCTGCATGTGCGCGTTCAAGTGGTGCATGTCGTGCGTGTGCAGCCCCAGCGTCATCCGGCCCGCGGTCGTTCGTTGGGCGGCCTGAATCTGTTTCCAGGTCGCCAGTTGCGTCCCTTCCCGGTATTCGCCGGTGTTCCCCGTGATGATGAAGGCTGTGAAGGGGAACTTGTAGCGGTTCATGACCGGCACGGCGTGGTCCAGCACGGTCCGGTCGATGTCGTCAAAACTTAAGACGGCGTACTTGCCGCGAATTGGTTGGTGTCGTTCGACCATCCGGGCCATGGTATCGGCCGAGATGACCTTGACGTGGTGGTCGTGCAGGTACTTCATCTGTTCAGCGAACTTGTCAGCCGGCACGTTGAATTCGTGCAGCTGGGAGTTCGGCGACAGGTCCCGAATGACCTGCGTGGACCAGTTATTACCCAGGATCCGGTGGTAACACAGCACCATGATGCCGTGGTCCATCTTTTGATACTGTTGCGGCAGGGCGTAGCTTTCCTGCATGGTGTGTTGCGCGACGGCCTGTTTACGGATCGTCCACCCGACGCCGAGCACGACGGCGAGTAGGATGAGCGTCAGGAGGCCGCGCCGAAGACGTTGACTCATCGGCGACCTCCCGTGTGGTGACTGAGACGGTGCCAGCGCCACCCACAGTAGATGGGCGTCAGCACGATCAGGACGGCGATGAAGAGCAGCAGCTGATTATCGCCGTGAATCTTGAGATTAAAGAGTAAGTAGAGGCTGACCAGTGAGTCGTTGTACCAGCCCAGGCTAAAGCCCAGGTTGGCCAGGACGACCAGCGCGATGAAGCCCCATAAAAGCACTAAGATGATTCCCCGAAAACTCCGACTATGCCAGCTGGTGTGCCGGCGAATGATTGGTGAAAAATTTCCCCGTTTTTCCACGGTTATAACCCCCGATCTGGACTCCGCCAAGTCCCGGAGCGCTGCGGATTGACCAGGTAAGACCCGATGGCCATCAGACAGCTCGCCAGGTTGATGAGCCAGTAATACAGTACGTAAATTGGCACTAACAGTAATTCCGGTCCCGCTAACTGGGCGGTGCCCTGGGAGGCCAAAAAGCCCAGGGTGAATTGGATGCCGTTCAACGAGAACATCAGGACCAGCAGGTTGCCGTCCAGTGATAAGGAATGCAAGAAGGCCAGCTGGAAGACGTAGACCAGCATCCCGAAGGCCGTCAAAACGGCCCAGACGTTGCTGACAATCGACTCCAGCAGGAGCCACCGCTGGCCCAGTGGGGCGCTGAACAGCCCCCGCCAGTTGGTCAGCAGGACTTCCAGGCCCCCCCGCGCCCAGCGTTGACGCTGCTTGAGCAGGCCGTGGAACCGCTCGGGCACCAGGATCCAGCAGATGGCCTGCGGTTCGTAGGCGACCTGCCAGTGGTGACGGTACATCCGCCAGGTGATGTCGATGTCCTCGGTCATCACGGCCGGATTCCAGCCGCCCACGGCCGTAAGGGCTTCGCGGCGAAAGGCCACCAGGACCCCGGAGACCGTGGTGATACTCCCCGTTAAGTACGATTGTGCTTTCTTGATCAGATCGATCACGGCCACGTATTCCAACAATTGTAGCCGGCCCAGGAGGCTGGTCCGGTTCCGCACGACCGGTTTACCGGTCACGGCACCGTAGTTGGGATTTTCTTGGAGCGTGGTGATCAGTTGGGCGACGGCGTCCGGTGCCAGTAAGGAATCGGCGTCGATGGCCACTAAGTAGTCCCCTTGGGCGACCTTAAACCCCTGATTTAAGGCGTTGGCTTTTCCCTGATTGACCGGCAATGCCACGATATTGAGCGCTAACCGTGAGGCCCATTGCTGTTTGAGCCGGTACATCATCGCCAGGGTCTCGTCGGTACTGCAGTCGTCGATCAGGACGACCTCGTAGTGCGGATAGTCCAGGTTGGCCAACGAGTGCACCGCCGATTCGAGGGTGGCGACTTCGTTATGCGCCGGGACTAAGATGGACACGAACGGCGCTGTGGCGGCAACCAGATGGTCCCGTCGAAGTCGCTGGTGCCGGCGAAAAAGGCCAAAAAAGAGGCTCCCCGTAATCCAGATAACGGACACGAATATGGGGTAGCCGATGACAAAAAAAGTATTAAGGTTGCTTAGCCACATGGTATGTTCTCTCTCCCCGTTGTAAATTGTCGATAACATCAACCAGTCTGGCATAGAGCATAGCATGGAAAGCGCTCGCCAAAATACGTTCCGCAAAAATCATAAGGAAAACGTAAACTTTTGCATTTGAATCATTTTTCGGGTGGGTACGTTGGCAAGTGGCCGAGCCAACGAAACCGGGGACGGCGTGGTAGAATATATATGTAGAAAAGCGCATAGGAGGGTGATTGAATGGTTCAAAAAGTTCAAACGTTACCATTAGTTGACCGGCTGGTAGCTGGGAAGCACGTCACGCTGGTGTTGGCTGACGGGCGAAAGGTCCACATCGAACCCGAGATCGTGGCCGGCCAGCTAACGGGCAATTACCTGAGTAGCGTATTACCGGCAATTCGGTACGATGATCCGCGGATCATCCTGAAGGAGACGCTCACGGCTTTGGACGTGCAGCACGCCACCGTTACCGATGTCGAATAGACGGGAACCGCGTGTCAGCCCCTGACCACTTTGGCCGGGGGCTGTCTGATTATCATCAGCGGGGACCCACTCACGTGACGGGGTTGCGGCCGGTCGCGTGGGCAGTCAGGAGACTTTAAAAAAGGGACGGCTCTAGCGAAACGCCGGACCGTCCGAGATGGGGGAGTGAGCAATGTGAAAATTGATTTTGCGATGTTAACGCCTAAGGCGACGCGCAAGATTCGGTTATTAACATTCATTAATGATCAAGGGGGCCGGTTTAATCTCGCCGATTTTGCGACCGATACCGCCGAGAGTTATTCGCAGGCCTACCACGTCCTGTTAAATTTACGAAGTGACTTAGTCAAGTTGGCCCCCGCGACCAAGTTGACCAAGGATGAGTTGGTCACGTCCGTCAGTCCGGATACCTACCGGCACTGGCTGTACGTGAACAGTATCCCGTACCAGGCGATTCTGACCACGTTGATGGCCCCGGAGAAGCGGGCCCAGGACGTGTGTGACGCGCACAACATCAGCCTGTCGACGTTCAACCGGCGGATGCGGCCGATGCGTGAACAGCTGGCCCAGTACCAGTTGGAGTTGAACACGAATCCCCTGCAAATCACGGGGAACGAGGCGCTGATTCAGCTGCTGTACCTGACGCTGTTCACCACGACCATGACCAAGCTGAGCGAGCTACCGGTCGTGCCCCAGGACTACCGGCCCCTGGCCACGGCGATTCGGGACACTTACACCGAAAGTCAGCTGTACTGTGATTCACCGGGCCTGGCCCAGCACCGGGATATCCTGATCCGGGTCGCGCTGATTCGCTTGGCGCAGGGGCACCGGTACCTGCCATTGCGGTTGCCGTTGGCTCACCTGACCGACTTACGGGCCTTGGCGCGGAACTTCCAGCGGCAGCTGGGGGACACGCCGAAGAAGGTGCTGACCGAGCTGGCGACCTTAGACTACCTGCTGACCAGTTCACCGTACTTCGTGCGGGCGTTGCGGCCGGATAGTCTGAAACGCCTGTACCGGGGCCTGAAGCAACGGGTCAGCGACTATGACCTGGCACCCGGGGTGGTCGAACTGACCGACTACGCCGAGGGGAAGAACTGGTTTGCCAACTGGCTGTTCTCGCTGTGCCAGTTCATGCTGCTCTTCCGGGTCGACCCGCTCTTACGGCCGGAAATCACCACGCTGTACCGGGCGACCGAGACGTCCTCGGCGGCGGCCGCGGCGATTGCCAACAGCATGGCGCGCCTGTACCCGCAACTGGTCACCAGTAGTGACCTGCGGCTGGTCCAAAGTTACCTGAGCAAGTACACCAACGGACTGAACCTGACCGCGGCCAAGGTGGAGATCCTGGTCTCCTACGACATGGTCGGGGTCACGACCGACGTCTTCAACCGCCTGCTGGGTGGCGTGGTGCACCTGCAGATTTTGTGCGACCAGATGGTCATCGACCCCCGACACCGGGACAACTACCTGGTGATCTACGGCGTCGACGACCTGGCGTACCAGTACGCGCAGGAACATCATCTGGAAACTTTCCACTGGATCAAGGAACTGGAGTACGGGGAAAACCTCGACCGGTTGATCAAGACCTTGCGGCACCACGAACTGTCACTGTTCGCCCTGGATTTTCAGCATTCCGACTAACGGCTGGCACCCACTCACCAAAAATCTGGGCCGGAAGGACAGATTCCGGCTACGTCATGCGTGTGGCGTAGTATAATGATTGTAAGCGCATACAAAAAATGAGCTGAATCAAAACGTGGGGAGTGGGGACCATGGCGGAGCAAGATGATTTGAACAAGGTGATGGCGATTTACGGGTTGGTGACGCACTGTTATAATCAGCCGCTAGCGGATCTGGACCTGAACCTGCCGCAATGTCAGGTGATTGGCTACGTGGCCGTGGAACATCTGTCGGTCGCGCAGGTCGCCCAGAAGCTCGGTTTTTCGGCCACCCGGACGTCGAACCTGGTCGTCAGCCTGTGCCGTCGGGGGTACCTGGACCAGCACGTGGCCCCGGATGACCGCCGGCGACGCTATCTCGCGTTGACCGCGCGGGGGCAGGCGCAGTTGCTGATCATTCGGCGCCAGTTGCCGACCATCTTACATCAGGCACTGGCCCGACTCGAACGGGCGGCCCAGGGGTAAATCCATCCTAATAAATGAATCAAAACGAGAGGCTTCTCCCATTGCAGCACGGGGGAGGCCTTTTTTGAGTTGGCCCGGGGCGGCCGTGGCCGCCGCCAAGCCGAAATCATCGGGATTTCATCGCAATATGAGTTGCCTAATAATTTGATATTAGTAATGTAATAATGGAAAAAGCGCGGCCAGGCCGACCGGGCCGGGATTTGACCGTCAAGTGGTTTAAGGGGTGAAGCGAAAGCCCCCCTGGCGCCACCGGAAAACGGGTTTACAGGCATCGCACCCCCCGTATAATAGGGAAACACAAGAAAATTAGGGGAGTGTTTAACGATGACAGATAACGTGTCAACCAAGCAAGTGGGGGAACCGGCGAAGGGCCTGGCGGGATACGCCAACGGGCCGTCGCTGGAAGAAATCAACGGGACCGTCAGTATTCCCAAGGGGAAGGGCTTCTGGCGCAACCTGATGGCCTTTTCGGGTCCCGGGGCGCTGGTCGCCGTGGGGTACATGGATCCGGGGAACTGGGTGACGTCGATCGGCGGGGGCGCGCAGTACGGGTACCTCTTGATGTCGGTGATCCTGATCTCCAGTTTGATTGCGATGTTGTTGCAGTACATGGCGGCTAAACTGGGTATTGTGACGCAGATGGACCTGGCGCAGGCGACGCGGGCCCACACGACGAAACGCATTGGTTTTGTGCTCTGGGTCATGACCGAGCTGGCCATCATGGCGACGGACATCGCCGAGGTGATTGGGGGCGCGATTGCCCTGCAACTGCTGTTCGGCATCCCGCTGATCATCGGGGTCGCCTTGACCGTTTTTGACGTGTTACTACTATTATTATTGACCAAATTGGGCTTTCGGAAGATCGAGGCCATCGTCATCTGCCTGATTACGGTGATCCTGGTGGTCTTCGCCTACGAGGTGATCATCGCCCAGCCGAACATGGGCCAGGCGGTCGCGAACTTCGTGCCGCAACCGGAGATTCTGCGGCCGGGTCAGCTGACCATGGCGCTGGGGATCGTGGGGGCGACGGTCATGCCGCATAACCTGTACCTGCATTCGTCGATTGCCCAGACGCGGAAGTTCGACCGGAGCGACCCGGCCGAACTGAAGCGGGCCGTGACCTACACGACCTGGGACTCCAACATCCAGCTGATTGGGGCCTTCGTGATCAACTGCCTGCTGCTGCTCTTGGGGGCGGCGCTGTTCTTCGGTAAGGACGTCGACCAGTTGGGAACCTTTGGCAACCTGTACAACGCCCTGCAGGATCACCACCTGGCTGGGGCGGTGGCCTCACCGTTCCTATCGACGCTGTTCGCGGTCGCCTTACTGGCCTCCGGGCAAAACTCGACGATTACCGGGACGCTGACCGGGCAAGTCATCATGGAAGGGTTCATCAACCTGAAGATTCCGATGTGGGTCCGGCGAATGGTGACCCGGCTGCTGTCGGTGGCACCGGTGATCATTTGTACGATCCTTTACGGGGGGAGCGAGCAGGCGCTGGACCGTTTGCTGGTGAACTCGCAGGTCTTCCTGTCGATCGCCCTGCCGTTCTCAATGATTCCGCTGACGATTTTCACGTCGTCCAAGAAGATCATGGGCGAGTACGCCAATAAAACCTGGGTGACGGTGCTGGCGTGGGTCAGCTCGATCGTCCTGACGGTGCTGAACTGTCAGATCGTGTGGACCAGCCTGACCGACCTCTTTTAGGGGGATCGGTTCCTGAACGAACTGTGCATTGACTTTTCGCCGCAACGCCGGTATCATCATAGGCATAAGCGATGAATCAGTTGAGTAGTGTGCTCGGCTCCGGTCAAGAGATCTAACGGTGCTGCGAGTTAGAACGTCCGATAACACGAATTACGCTGGGGAGCGGCCGAAGATTTTCGGCGGGTCATTCCGTTAACGATGACGAGAGGTTGTCTTTGACAACAACTTGGGTGGTAACGCGGATTTTTTAATTCGTCCCTGATGGCCAATTGGCCGTTGGGGACTTTTTTGTTGAGATAAACTAGGAGGAATAGCAGATGTCGATTATTGATGAACTCAAGTGGCGGGGCGCCATTAACCAACAAACGGATGAAGCGGGTTTGGCCGAACTGGTCAACAAAAAGGCGGTCGGCCTGTACGCTGGGATCGACCCAACCGGGGACTCGATGCACATTGGGCACCTGATTCCCTTCATGATTCTGAAACGGTTCCAGCTGGCAGGACACCGGCCATACATCGTGATCGGTGGGGCGACCGGCTCCATCGGTGACCCGTCCGGGAAAAAGGCGGAACGGAAATTACAAACGATGGACCAGGTGCGCCACAACCAGGACTGCCTGACCAAGCAGATGGAACACCTCTTTGGTCAAGACGGCAGCTTCAAGATCGTGAACAACTACGACTGGCTGTCCAAGCTGTCCTTGCTGGACTTCCTGCGCGATTACGGGAAGCTGTTCAACGTGAACACCATGCTGAACAAGGAAATCGTGGCGTCCCGGTTGGAAGTCGGCATCTCCTACACGGAATTCACCTACCAGATCCTGCAATCCATCGATTTCTTACACTTGTACAAGGATGAAGACGTGCAATTGCAGATCGGTGGGGCCGACCAATGGGGGAACATCACGTCCGGAATCGACCTAATTCACCGGCAGGAAGGGTCCGACGCCAAGGTTTACGGGCTGACGATTCCGTTGTTGCTGAAGGCTGACGGGACCAAGTTCGGGAAGTCCGAAGGCGGCAACGTCTGGTTGGACCCAGAGAAGACGTCCCCGTACGACTTCTACCAATTCTGGATCAACACCGACGACCGGGACGTGGTCAAGTTCTTGAAGTACTTCACCTTCCTGGACCAAGACGAGATTCAAAAGTTGGCGGACGCCGTGGCGGAACATCCCGAGAAGCGGGAAGCGCAGACGCGGTTGGCGGAAGAAGTCACGGCCTTCGTGCACGGTAAGGCGGCCGTGGTGGAAGCCCAACACATCACCAAGGCCCTGTTCTCCGGGGACGTGGCGGAATTGACGGCCAATGAAATCGAACAAGGCTTCAAGAACATGCCGTCCGTGACGGTTACGAGTGCCAAGCAGGGAATCGTGGAATGGCTGGTCGACACCACCAAGATCGAATCTTCCCGGCGGCAGGCACGGGAAGACGTCACCAACGGCGCCATCCGGATCAACGGGGAAAAGGTGACCGATACGGCTGCCGAGATTGACCCAAGCAGCGCCTTCGATGGTAAGTTCGTCATCGTTCGGCGGGGGAAGAAGCGTTACTTCTTAGCCCGGGTAAGCGACTAAGCATTTTAAGAATTGCGGGCCGTTTAGCGGTTACGCGGGACACTTAAAAAATGGCCAACAGCAGGTCGGAAATTCTCGATTTTTCTGAGAATTTCCGACCTGCTTTTTTGCTGGGGCCGGGGGGAGGCGCACAACACGGTGGGCGGCCAAAAAATAAAAGCGAACAGAATCGGCGGAAGCGGGAGGAAACGCACGGCCAATTCGCAACGTTTCTGCCGGCAGCGACTATAAGATATGCCTTTGAAAAAAGATAGCTTTTATTTTAGTATTTTAGTTGACGTGAACGGGAATCGTTAGTATAGTTATATACGTTGATGAGGGCGTTAGCGGCTGATTCGAATCAAGCGTTCGAAATTAGTTGTTGACAAGCTTGCCGATAACATGATATGATATTCGAGTTGTCTGTGAGAGCGGACGACTGGTAGACCTTTGAAAACTGAACATTGTTTCGACAAACCAAATATGTGTAGGGC
>NZ_AZFC01000025.1 GCF_001435095.1 Levilactobacillus spicheri DSM 15429 | reverse complement strand
CGTCGTGCTGTCTCTGGAGCTCCTGGAGCGCTTCTTCGTACCAATCCGGGTAATCAATCAAGTTTCAATCTCCGCGCCGCTGGCATGAAGTGGCGGGCCCAATCAACGTGCCGGTCCATGCTCCGTGCGATTTGGCTGTAGTGTTTGCTGGAGATGTGGTCACGCACGTACCTCAGCTGCACCAGATCGTCATGGGTGGCCCGGTACTCGAAACCAGGCGATGCCATCATGAACTGCACCAGGTCTCGCACCCACTGCTTGTCGCGACCCGATTCATCGACCACGTACTGCGTCAGGAACCCGCGTTCGATCATGTCCCGCACCCGGTCGACACTGTAGGTGTGTGAGGTGAACTTGTCGGCTGACCGGTTGGCCACCTTGTGGATTTTCTCCACCTCTTCATCAGGCCAGTTTTTGGCGGGGCCGAACTGATTTTCTAAGCGGTGAACTCCCGCCACCATCAATGGATTACTTGCCATCTCTAAGTGCCTCCTTCGCTTCTGCTTGGTGTTCCCGTGCATGTTGCGCCATGCGG
>NZ_AZFC01000024.1 GCF_001435095.1 Levilactobacillus spicheri DSM 15429 | reverse complement strand
ATTTGGTTTGTCGAAACAATGTTCAGTTTTCAAAGGTCTACCAGTTATCTGCTCTCACAGACAGCTTAACTATCATACCATTTAACTGATATGCTGTCAACAAGAAGTTTGATTTAACAACGTTTCTTATCGAGCCGTCATCGCTTAGCGACAACTTTAATACTATACCATGTTGTCATCGTTACTGTCAACCATCACTTTCAATTAACTGAATTGGTCTAGCTGACCCGTTGCGATGACAACGTATATAACTTTACCAATCTCAGCGGCTGCCGTCAACTATAAATTTAAAAAAATTGCTTTTGCCAGTTCTTCTTAGCTGAAATCAGGCCGTGCACTCACCAACTCCCACTGGTCTAAGAATCCCCCAGTGACTGTGTTCCTGATAAGCTTCGCGCCAACTGATCATCGCCGTTGGGCCCGTCCCCAACCGAAAAACTTCCACCCATCATTAATTAAAAACAGTAACAAACACCACCATCAGCATTGGCCCTAACCAGATGAATTCTCAGTCTACACTGCCTTGCTGGTGATTGCGATTCATTCATCAGGCCTTTAGAAAAGCTTATATCCCACAATTCCCCGCCATTTTTCGCTCATCAAAGGGGCCTTTTCCAATGAATCATTTCTATTCTCTTGATCAAGTGCCACCTGCTTCCCCCTTTATCGATAAGCATCACTAACCAGTCAGCCAGTGTTTCCGCGCTTCGTTCACCCGTTATATTCCTCACATATCCTTTCAGTCCCCCCACTCGCCTAGCAAACTTGAAACGACCGTTTTAGCGCTTCCTACTCTCCAGTCCAGCACTAACTAATCCCCCTTTCCTTTTTTACTAAAGGGAGCTCTCCTCTATTTCACTCTTCCTAACCCGAAAACATCCCTGTTAACCACTTGCGCACCACGCTCGCTAAAGATGATTAATCGGTTCATTCTGACCGTTTCCGGAACAAAGCCTCGCATGCGCCCCAGCCCACTCCCGCTGAATAATGACGTTCAGCTTATTCCGCAATTGGCCCCACCCTTACGAATGGCTAGGTCAACCAGCCAATTACTGGGGACTTTACTTGCCAAGCAGACGTTTTAACACACTTTGATACACGGAACCTCTCATCGGCAATATTTAAATCGCATTTCTCACCCCTGGTTACCAACCACGATGCTCACCCAACTCCCACGTTTAGTTAACTGACTCTAAACCAACCGCACCATCGCAAAATGGCTAACTAGGACGAAGCCGGACACCGCACCCGCTTAACGCTTCCGGCCACGGGTTTCCCGTGCCAGTTCTGTCTGAATAGCTTTTCGCTGCGCCTGCTCATGGCGCACTGTTCCGGTCAAAAACATCTCCGTCACCCGTTCTTCCCGATAAAGTGACTGAAAGCCCTCCAGGGACACCGCCAACCATTCCCGGGACGCGTCAAACATCCCGGTTGGATTGTCCGCGGTGACGATTTGCCGTTGACTAGCCGCTTGCTGATCGAACTGTTTTAGATACGTAAGTCTTCTCTGGCTAAGTGCCAACTGCTTCCCATGAATTGACAACGCAAATGACACTTCTTCCAATTGCCGCGTTAGATGGTGCCGTCGGTTGCTCGCATCCCAGGTGCCAGATGAGTCCGCTGGTTGGGCCCCCTGTTGCACCTGAAAATCAGCCAGCACATTCGCCAAGGCAATGGTTGCTTGTTGATCCTGACGAAAATCCCGTAACGTATATGTCATGCAGCATCCCTTCCTTTTTTTCAACTACTTCCCAGTATCCTCTTCTAAGACCGTGCCGACAAAGGAAGTTTCTACCAGCTAATCCCGATAACTAACAAAAAATGAGAGTGAAACAAACGACAGTTAGTTGGTGAACATGAACGACAGTGCGTCAGGTGGATAATCCCGAACTTGGATGATTTGACTGACGGGGTTAAGCGGAACCGGCTACACATCCTGTTAGTTGGTCGAAAAACGGATAAGAATTCAACTCATCGTACTGGCGACTGATGTTTCCCGTACTAAACACGCGAAGAAAGCCGACACCACTCTACGATACCGGCAGTTACGACGAAGTGGCAGGATGACCGCCATCGTTAAGATTGCTGGAGCGAAGCCGTACCAAGATTGTGAGATTGAGGTAGGTTAGCGTTCTCAGCTGACTTACCTCAAGGCTTGAAGTCGTGCCCACGGTCGCCACGGCCCAGCTTCCACTGATTTCAACGAGCAGGATGCATTCCCATCTGACTTGGGGCGCACGTTTCGCCATCAGATATTCGAAAAATCCTGGGATTTTTGTCCCAGACTCTGGTTCTTAATTTTAAATGGCGGACACGACAATCGACCACTCTCCTAGTCCCACCTCATCGGTGAGACCGAAAAAACAGCATAAAAAAAGGAACTCATCGCTGAGTTCCTTGCGTTTGCGTGGCAACGTCCTAC
>NZ_AZFC01000023.1 GCF_001435095.1 Levilactobacillus spicheri DSM 15429 | reverse complement strand
CAATGGCTCTAGCACCAGACGCAGCAACATTTGATTTTGTTCGGTACCTTGAACGGGCCGAACAGGCGGACACGCGCAGCGACGAGACCGTCTGTGATACTGACGGCATGCCAATGATTCTCGGTGAGCTGTACTGGGAGGCTGAAGGGCAGTACGTCCCAGCCAATCCAAATTCCATGCACCGCTACCTGGACGATCAGGCAGAAGACTACGGGAAACCAATCGACTGGGACTACGACAATCTCGCCGGTATCCTGGAAAACTACAAGGACGCGGAGGTGATCACATGGATGTGATGCGCAAACAAGCGGTCGCTGAACCCATCATCCTGGTGGCACAAGTCACCAAGCCAAGCATGGAGACCTACAGCGACCTGGTGAACGACTTGCAATCCGCTATCGAAGCGATTGACGAGCCGGGGTACCAAGTCACCGACGACGATTTGAATCGCCTATACAGTGCTAAGGACGC
>NZ_AZFC01000022.1 GCF_001435095.1 Levilactobacillus spicheri DSM 15429 | reverse complement strand
GAGGCTACACATACTTTGTCGAAACAATGGTCAGTTTTGAGGGGTCTACCCTCAAAGCCTTATGTGCTGTTTTGGGCGTATAGCTCAGCTGGTTTAGAGCGCACGCCTGATAAGCGTGAGGTCGATGGTTCGAGTCCATTTATGCCCATTGACCGTAAGGTCGATATGGGGAATTAGCTCAGATGGGAGAGCACCTGCTTTGCAAGCAGGGGGTCAGCGGTTCGATCCCGCTATTCTCCATTGGTGCGAGAGCATCAAGATAACTTGTTCTTTGAAAACTAGATATTATCAATTATTTTCCTTTAATTATTAAAGAT
>NZ_AZFC01000021.1 GCF_001435095.1 Levilactobacillus spicheri DSM 15429 | reverse complement strand
TGAAGTGAACCCCATAAGTTGGAGTGAATTTCTACGCCACTAACTGGCTGGTATGTTCCCGGTATTTTACCGGGGACATACCAGCCAGTTTTGCTTTTATCCGACGATGATTGTAATAGTCAATGTAGTTAGTAATGCCGGATTCTAACTCTTTGTAATTCTTATATCGGTGATTATGAACCGTGCCAACTTTAAGAATGTGAAAAATGCTTTCTGCTACTGCGTTATCTAGGCATGTGGCCTTACGGCTCATGCTTTGGAAAATATGGGCTCGTTGAAGAATGTTCACGTATCTATGATTTTGATATTGAAAGCCTTGGTCTGAATGAATTGTCATTCGATACGGTAAATCTGGCCGTTTTGCTAGTAGTCGTTTAAGCGGGCGTGTTACGAAGTCGACCGTTGGTTTACGATCAATGGCCCATTCAATAATTTCTCCGTTGTAGAGGTCAATATAAGCTGTAAAGTACGCACGCTCGTTAACAGTTTGCTCGCCCCAACGAACCTCAGTCACGTCGGTAACGACCTTTTGGAATGCTCGATCTGTCTTAAAACGACGTCGTAAGCGGTTATGGGCAATTTTACCAACATTTCCCTTATAAGAGTTGTATTTCTTGGTACGCCGATTAAACGCCTGACATAGTAAGTTATTTTCACGCATGATACGAAGTACGGCTTTGTGATTAGCTTGGATTCCTTTATTTTTAAGAGCCAGAGTGACTGTTCGATATCCATAATCTGGATTATTTAAACGAATACTTCTAATCTCATCAACTAACGTTGATGAGTTCGCTTGATATTTGCGATGACGAGCATCATGATAACTGCTACTCGACATTCTTGCCGCCTTTAAAACCACAACTAATTTAACATCGAATTTGCGCCTTAACTCAGTAATTAGCTGGGCTTTTTCTTGGTTTGAGATTTTTTCTGTGCCAAGGCTTCGAGTTTTTCCAAGTAGGCTACCCGTATCCGCAAGAGTTCATTTTCTTCCTGAAGCTGCTTCAAAGTTTTAGATTGCTTGGATTTATCCGTCATTTTTAAAGACCGTCCTTTGAATGGCTTAAGACGTCCCTCAATCAACTTTCGCTCCCAATCCCAGATCATCACTGGATGTTTTAATTTGAAATGGGCTGCGGTTGTTGGGTATGAAGCACGATGTTCTTGTCGCCATTTGATAACCTTGATTTTAAAGGAATAGTCGTAAAATGTCTTCTTTGAATGATTTTCTAACCCCTGAATTCCAAAGAGTTTAAAGT
>NZ_AZFC01000020.1:45523-51142 GCF_001435095.1 Levilactobacillus spicheri DSM 15429 | reverse complement strand
GTAGGACGTTGCCACGCAAACGCAAGGAACTCAGCGATGAGTTCCTTTTTTTATGCCGTTTTTCGAGGGGATCGCTGTCCCTGTGTGGCCCGGGGACGGGGCACTAAGGGTGTCGCTACCGACGGCCTTGCTGGCTATCCGACCCGCCAGCCCCTTGAGCAAGTCGCCGGTAATCCACCCAGTTTTTCAGCGTCAACTATTGTCAGGGCACGCCTTTTCGGTGATAATAGACCTATGCCACTTTAGCTCAGGAGGTAGAGCGTTTCCATGGTAAGGAAGAGGTCGTTGGTTCAAATCCAATAAGTGGCTTACCGCGTCGTCGTCTCACGGGGACGGCGTTTTTTAGTGATACGGAGAAAGGAAGCGGAGCAACGTGCAACGGAGTCGACGGTTAGGCTTAACGGAAGTCATCAGTGGGGGAATCTTATGGGGAGCGTCGGGGACGTTTGCCCAGGCGGTCTTCAGTCGTTACCAGGTGCCGACACTCTGGCTGACCGGCGTGCGGCTATTGCTTGCCGGCCTCCTGCTGCTCCTCTGGTACGCCGCGGGGCACGGTCGGGCCGTGTGGGCACTGTGGCGGCAGCCCAAGATGGTCGGCCAATTGCTTCTGTTCAGCTTACTGGGCATGGTGCCGTCGCAGCTGACCTACTTTTTGGCCATTGCGTACGGCAACGCCCCCACGGCGACCGTCCTGCAATTCCTGGGGCCGCTGTTCATCATTATCTACCTGGCCCTCGCCCACCGCACCTGGCCGCGGCGCATCGACCTGTTGTCGATCGGCATCGCGCTCTTGGGAACCTACCTGCTGGTCACCAACGGGCACCTGACGTCGTTGGCGCTGGCCCCACGCGCCCTGTTCTGGGGGCTCTTAGCCGGGGTCAGCTCCGCGAGTTACACCTTATTGCCCCGTCGGCTCCTGGCTGCCTTTGACGCACGGCTGGTCGTGGGGTGGGCCATGCTGGTGGGCAGCCTGCCGTTCGGGGGAATTCTGGTCACGACCCGCTTGCCGCAGATAAACGGGACCGTGATCGGCGGCATCGCCTTTATCGTGATCGGCGGGACCATGCTGGCCTACCTGCTCTACCTCAAGAGCCTCGAGAGCCTCACCCCCAGCACCACCGGGATGCTGAGCGCCTTCGAGCCCCTGACCGCCACCGTCCTGGCCGTGACTCTGCTGGGAACGCCCATCACCGGCGCGGAAATCGTGGGCGGCCTGTGTATCATCGCCACCACGCTCCTGCAGGCACTGCCGGAAAAGGTGACGCCTGCGGCCGAGTGAACCATTTTACAGAAATTATCAGCAAACTAAAAGTGGACCGGGATCGTCAAAATCCGGGTCCACTTTTTTTAGTGAACGAGCCAAAATCCTAAGCCGGCCCCGCCGACGCCCAGCACCACCGACAAAGCGATGTAGCTGGCCGCCACCCGGGGGAAGCGGTGGAACAGGTTGGTGAATTCGTTGGTAAAGGTCGAGTAGGTCGAAAAGCCGCCCAGAAACCCGCTGGTCAACTGGAAGGCGACCGTGGTGGCCGGGAAGAGGCCGGCTCCGATGCCCAATAGAAACGACGCCAGGACGTTGATCACCAACGTCGGCAGGGGTAAGTAGGTGTCGAAGAAGAGCTGGTTGCCCAGAGCGGTCAGGCCGTAACGGCACAGGGCCCCGAGGCTGCCGGCGAAACAGACGGTGATTAAGAGAATCATCAGGCACGTTCCTCCTTGACCCAGTGTTGGGTCAGCCAGATACCGGCGCTGGCCGCGAGCCACCCGCCCAGCAGACTGCCGCCCACGTACAGGACGAGGGGGCCGTAAGCCTGGGCCTGTAGCAGGTGCAGGCTGTCCAGCGAGAAGGTGGAAAAGGTGGTGAAGCTGCCGACGAGGCCCACGCTCAAGCCAGTCACGACGGCCGGTGAGACCGGGACGAGTAACGGCAGGGCGCCGGTGATGAGGGGGAGGAGCAGGCACCCCACGAGGTTAATGATGAGCAGGGTGGTCAGGTGGTGCGGGGTGCCCGGGAGCGTCAGGAGGTAGCGCAGCCCGCTCCCCACGAACGCGCACCCGAAGATGGCGACGATTTTTTTCACGATGAGACTTCCTTTTGCGACCCACGGGGGCTCGCCAGATTTGGTGATACACATCCCTTCATTCTAAAGGATGACGACGAGCCTGGCAACGGCTTAGGCGTCGGTCGGCTCGTCCTCCGGGAGGGTGTCGGCGGCCGTAATCGGTCGAAGGACCCGGCAGGGATTCCCCACCGCCAGCGAGTTGGCGGGGATGTCGCGGGTGACCACGCTGCCGGCCCCGATGACACTGCCGGCGCCAATCGTGACGCCCCCGGCCACGGTCACGTTGCTGGCGAGCCAGCAGTTGGCTCCGATGGTCAGCGGTTTGCCGTATTCCAGGTCGTACTGGCTGCCGTCCGCGCGGGTCCGCAGGTTACGTTGTTGGTAGCGCAACGGGTGCAGGGGCGTGGCCAGGGTCACGTTGGGCCCCAGCATCACGTTGTCGCCGATCGTGACGTCGCAGGTGTCCAGGACGGTCAGGTTAGCGTTGGCGTAGACGTTCTGGCCGATGTGGGTGTGGATGCCGTAATCGAAGAAGATGGGGCCCTGTAAAAAGACCCCGGGACGGTGGTCGGGCAGGAGCTGATCGACCAGGGCCTGGCGGTCGGCGGTCTGCTCCTCAAAGGTTTGGTTGAACTGTTGACACAAGCGGTGCGCCGCTAAGCGTTGGCCGGCTAATTCGGGATCGGTCGGGTCGTAGAGCTGGCCCGCTAACATTTTAGTGATTTCTGACATGGAACAAGACTCCTTTCGGGTTAAATGACGATGCCGTTGCAGTGGTCGAGTTCGTGCTGGATGATTTGGGCGACGAAGCCACTGAACTGTTGGTGTTGGGGCTGAAATTGTTGGTTTAAGTAGTCCACGGTGATGGTCTGGTACCGGGTGGTCGGGCGTTCACCGGTCAGCGACAGGCAGCCCTCCTGCGTCTGAAACGGCTGGGACTTCTGCCGCAGCTGCGGGTTGATCATGGCGACGGGCAGCACGCCCATCAGGACCACGATGATACGCTTGTTCTGGCCAATCATGTTGGCGGCCATGCCGACGCAGTTGTCTTCGTGGGCGCGCAGGGTGTCCAGCAGGTCGGTGACGATGCCAGCGTCAAGGGGCGTGGCGGGGGCGGCTGGGGTACTGAGTTGTAACGGGTCGTGGACGATTGGTTTGATCATGGAAAAGCCTCCAGTGGGTAAGTTATTTTCAGTATACCATGTTCGGCCCAATTCGTTGACGGGTGGGGGCGCGACCCCCTAAAATGAAGACAACTTAAACGAATTGGGAGGACTTATGATGAAACTCGTTATTTTGGGCGCTCATGGGCGGATCGCCCGCCTGGTCACGGACCGAATCTTGGCGGAGCCGGCCTTTCGGAACGTCACGTTGACGCTGTTCTTGCGGAACGCGCACCGGTTGGCCCAGCTGGAGCAGAACCCCCGGGTCACGGTGGTCGACGGAGACATCACGGATCAAGCAGCGCTGACCACGGCTCTGCAGGGAGCGGACTTGGTCTTTCTGGCCACGGTCGACAGCCGGCCGGGCAACGCGGTGACTCACACGGTCATCGCCGCCATGCATGCCGCCGGGGTGAGCCGGCTGATCGCGTCGAGCTCGATTGGCATCAACCACGAGGGGCCGAACCAGGCGTTCATCGACTGGAACCAGCAGATGATTGGCCCGTCGTTGGCGGGGATGCACGCCGCCGACCAACTGTTGCGGGCCTCGGATCTGGACTACACCACGACCCGCTTCGCCTGGCTGAATGACCGGGACAACCGCGACTACGTGGTCAACCGGGAAAGTGAACCGTTCGCCGGGGGCTCCGGGTCGCGCCAGAGCATGGCCGACGTGATTCTGAAGATCGTCGCGGACCCGACGCTGTACGTCCGTGAAACCATCGGCATCAGTGATCCCGCCACCCGGGACGCGGGCTCGATGGTCTACTAAGCCCTGCGAATATTCCGAACCGGGCGGCCCAAGGGCGAGGGGTGCCGGCGTGGCGAGCGTCAGGCTGGCCAATCCCTCCCGGCTGGGGCCGCCCGGTTTTGTGCGTTTTCGGGCATCAAATTCGTGAGAATGGGGCGTTTTCTTTCGCGCTTAATTGCGGTAGAGTGAGTATTAAGAGACTTTTCAATAGGAAGGAGCCCTGTTTGTGACCAAATATCAATTGCAGGCGGCCTCATTCGTCCTGGTGTCCTTCATGCTGGGGTGTAACGAATTCATCGTGGTCGGCATCATCTCCGACATTTCACATTCGCTCAACGTGAGCGTGGCCACCGTGGGCTACCTGGTGACCGTGTTCGCCACGGTCTACGCCATCAGCACGCCGCTGATCACCGTGCTGACCAACCGTTTCAACCGCTACCATACGTTCATGGCCCTGATGGTGATTTTCCTGATTGGCAACACGCTGACCGGCTTTGCGACCAGTTTTCCCATTCTGGTGGCCGCGCGGATGATCACCGCCGTGGTTGCCGGGACCATCGAATCACTGAGTATCGCCATCGCGAACGTGATCGCCCCGCGGGAGAAGCGGGCCATCCTGATCTCCTGGCTGGCCGCCGGGTTCAGCATCGCCTCGGTCGTCGGGGTGCCGATTGGGACCGCCATCAGTACCAATTTCGGGTGGCAAAACGCCTTTCACGTGATCTCCCTGTTGAGCCTGGTGACCTGCCTGATCCTGGGGTGGTTATTGCCTAAGGACCTCAAGCAGGTGCCCGGGGGCATCAAGGACCAGCTGGTGTTGTTGACCGATAAACGCATCTACTTAGGCGCGGCGCTGATTCTCTTTACCGCCGCGGCCTCATACGCCTACTATACTTACGTGCGGCCGTTGATCACGACCACCCTGGGCTTCAACACCACCATGCTGAACTGGTTGCTGGTGGCCATCGGAATCATGAGCATCATCAGTAACCGGTTGTCGGGGACCCTGGCGGAACACGACGGCTTGCGGTGGCTGCCGCGGTTCTACGTGGTGGACATCGTGCTGCTGGCGCTGTTCCCGGTGGCGATGATGAACGCCTGGACCGGCTTCGCCTTGCTGATGGTGCTGACGCTGTTGGTGACGATCGGCGGGTCGCCGATTCAGATTCACTTCCTGGACGTGGCGGAGGAGAGCTATCCGCAGGCCACGGCGCTGGCGTCGGCGTTAAACGCCATCTTCTTCAACGTCGGTATCTCGCTGGGGTCGGCGACGGCTTCCGGCATTCTCAGCACGGCCGGCTTGACCAGCCTGGGCTGGGGAGCGGTGGTCTTCGCCGTCATCTCGTTGGGCGTGTCGTTATGGCTCAACCGGTCGATTGCCCAGCACCGGGCCCAAACAGCTTAATGTGACGTGTCTTGCAAGGAGTTGGCTTTGGCCAGCTCCTTTTTTGCTGGGGAAATGTTGTTGACCAAGTGGAAAGCAGTCGCTCCACGCCGACGAGCAAGATGGTCGCAGGTACGTTGCCGAGACCAGCGCCTACCGGTCGGTCAGCCTGGGGCTGGAACGTAGCCGGCACGACTTTGAGCTCCTCGCAAGAACCGCGACGATCTCAAAGATCGGCCTTTCTGTAATCCGGGCAAT
>NZ_AZFC01000020.1:0-45513 GCF_001435095.1 Levilactobacillus spicheri DSM 15429 | reverse complement strand
CCCGGATAACAGAAACGAGGCTACTGAGCCCCATTCTGACCTCCCTCTCGGCTGAGATTGTCGCCAACCATTTCTGCTCAAAAAGAAGGACTAGGCATGACAAGTCATTCACTAATCGTTCCGAAGCAATCGACTGGTAATTCGTCATGAAGGACGACAGGATGATCTGACTAGGTAATCAGATGCAGATTGGACCTCCAGTATTTCTCAGTCGAGGATGTTGCGGGGATGTCGCTAGGTAAGCGTAACAGAGGCGACTTGATGGTCGTGGTGAAATTGATGTTACCGGGTGTTTTTTACCCGGTTACATCAAGGCCGAGTTCTGGAGACCTGTGTGGGTTTCACAGGGCTTCAGAATCGTGCCCACCACGACCATCTTGCTCGCCGGCGTGAAGCGACAATACATACTAATCTGGGTGACCAACCGGTAGGGGAGGTAGGAGCACATAAATTTGAAGATGAAAACGATTTTCTTCTGTTATTTTTGGGGGAATCGTGTACGCTAGGGGAAGAACAACATTTTTGGAGGATTTGCCATTATGAATAAGTACCGTTGGCAGGCCATCGTCTTCGTGCTGGTGGCCTTCATGTTGGGGTGCAACGAGTTTATCGTGGTCGGGGTCCTGTCCGACATCGCGCGCGAACTACACGTGTCCGTCGCGACGGTCGGGTACCTGGTGACCATCTTCGCCACGGTCTACGCGATCAGCACGCCCTTTATCACCATTCTGACCAACCGCTTTAGCCGGTATAAAACGCTGATGACGCTGATGGTCATCTTCCTGATTGGGAATACCCTGAGCGGCCTGGCCAACAGCTTCACCGTCCTGCTGATCTCGCGGGTCATTACGGCCGTGGTCGCCGGGGCCATCATCTCCCTGATCATGACCTTCGCGAGCGCCATCGCGCCCCGGGAGAAACGGGCCAACCTGGTCTCCTGGATCTTCGCGGGCTTCAGTATCGCCTCGGTCTTCGGGGTGCCGATTGGGACCGCCATCAGTACCAGTTACAGCTGGCACGACGCCTTTTACCTGATTACCGTGATCAGCCTGATTACCTGCGGCCTTCTGGGCTGGCTCTTGCCCAAGCAGGTCGAGCAGGTGCAGGGCAGCATCAAGAACCAGCTGGTCTTGCTGGCGGACAAACGGATCTACATCGGCATCGCGCTGGTGCTATTCACCGCCGCGACCATGTACGCGTACTACACCTACATTCGGCCGATCCTGACCACCGGGCTGGGCTTCAGCACCGCTAGCCTGAACTGGCTGCTCTTCTTGATTGGGGTCATGAACATCCTGTGTAACCGGTTCTCGGGGATGCTGGCCGAACGCGACGGGCTCAAGCAGATGCCCAAGTTCTACGTGGCCGACATTGCACTCCTGCTGATCCTGCCGTGGGGCATGAGCAGCAAGCTGGGCGGCATGGCGATTTTGCTGGTGTTGACCCTGATCGTGACCCTCATCAACTCACCGATTCAGATTCACTTCTTAAACATCGCCGAGCGTGAGTACCCACAGTCGACCGTGTTGGCGTCGTCGCTGAACTCGATTTTCTTTAACTTCGGGATCTCCCTGGGGTCGGCGACGGCCTCGGGGATGCTCGGCGTGGTCGGGCTACAGCATATCAGCTGGGGGGCTGCCGGGTTCGCCGCCGTGTCCTTGGTGCTGTCCGTGGTCTTGAACCGTGCGATTCGCCAAGCCGCAACGGCAAACTAGTTCACATCGCGGGCCGTTTGGCGTAGGCTGGAGGTATCTGCTGAAGCGAAAGGATGATTGGATGAACGTACCAGAACTGACGCTAAATGACGGGTATCAAATGCCGGCAATCGGGCTGGGAACCTACCAGATCCGCGGGGGCCAGGGAGTCAACCAGATCCTCGCCGCCATCCGGGACGGCTACCGCAGCCTCGATACGGCGACCAACTACGACAACGAGGGGGCCGTCGGCGAGGCGATTCGCCGCTCCGGTCTGCCCCGGTCGGCCTTCTTCGTGACCTCGAAGCTGCCCGGTAAGTATCACCGGTATGCCGATGCGACCATGGCGATTCAAGAATCGCTGTACCGCATGGGGCTCGACTACTTCGACCTCTTCTTGATTCACTGGCCGCTGCCCAAGCGCGACCACTACGTCGAGGCCTGGCAGGCGATGATCGACGCGCGGATCCGTGGCCTGATTCGCTCGATTGGGGTCTCCAACTTCGAGCCGGAACACCTAGACCGGTTGATCACCGAGACTGGTGTCACGCCGGCGGTCAACCAGATTGAGGTCCACCCGTATTGGGTTCAAGAAGCGCTGCGGACCGCCAACTTTCAGCGCGGTATCGTGACTGAGGCCTGGAGTCCCCTGGGGCGGGGCAGTGCCGCCCTGCAGGAACCGGTGATTCGCGACTTGGCCGGAAAGTACCAGAAGAACATCGGCCAGGTGATCCTGCGCTGGCACACCCAACGGGGCATCGTGCCGATTCCCAAGGCGCGCAACCTGAAGCACCAGCGGTCGAACCTCGACCTCTTCGACTTCAGCCTGACCGCAGACGAAATTGCCGCCATCAACGCCTTAAGCAAGCCAGATGGACGGATTGACGGGCAGGACCCGAACGAGTACGAGGAATTTGATTAAGCGTTAAGGAAACCCGTGGCGGCCAGCAATGGCCGTCATTTTTTGAGCTTCAAGGGTGGCCGCGGGGCGTTACTGGCCCGTGAGAAAATTCGGAGCATTCCCATATTTTGCCGGGTCATCCGCCCTTTCGTCGTATAATGGGAACAGACAACGAAAGGGTGGGGCGGGTCATGCAAGCAACCTGGCGACAAGTGTACCGCTGGAGTGTCATCATTCTGGCATTAGTTTCAATTATTTTGGTGGTGCTCCAACTGGCGGGGGCCGTGAACTTGGACCGGGGGCCCTGGATGTGGGTCGACGACGCCATCCTGGCCTTCTTCACCGTCGACTACGGCGTGCGCTTCTGGCGGGCCCGCGACAAACGCGCCTTCTTCTGGCACAACTTTTTCGACCTGTTGGCCATCATCCCGTTCAACGCCCTCTTTAGCTTCTTCCGTCTGGCCCGGCTGACGCGGCTCTTTCGGTTGGCTCAGGTCTTTCGCCTGGTCCGGTTGATCGGGTTCATCGGGAAACTGCGGGGCCAGCTGCGAACGTTCTTCGAGACCAACGGCTTCGGCTACCTGGTGGTCACCAGCCTGAGCATCCTGATCCTGGCAGCCTCGCTGTACGCGTACGCCGAGAACGTCTCGTGGGGGGAGGCCCTCTGGTGGGCCATCACCACGACCACCACGGTGGGCTACGGCGACGTGGCGCCCCAGACCGCCGTCGGTAAGTGGGCGGCGACGATCCTGATGCTGGTCGGCATCGGCTTCATCGGGGCACTGACCAGTACCATCACCGCCTACTTCTCCCAGCGCCGCACGACCTCGAAGAACGACCAGTTGGCCCACCAGCTAGACCGGATCGAGCAGCAGAACCGTGAGTTGCGGCAAGCCATCACCGACCTGCAACGCCAACTGACGCAGAAAAAATGACGGAAAATTATCATTGAACGTCAAAAAAAGAAGAAACCTCTCGATTTTGAGAAGTTTCTTCTTTTTTCAGTTTATGAAGGATTCAGTTGCCGGTCGATCTGGGGGTCGTAGACCACCTTTTGGATGTGGGTCGTGATCTTGGCGATGCGGGGGAAGCCGCTAAAGCCGGACTGCATGTGGCCGTGGGTCATGACCACAAGGATGTAGCGTTGGCCGTTGGGCAGGGTGACGATGCCGGCGTCGTTGTTGGTGTCGGCGTACCAGCCCACCTTGTCGGCCACCGTGGTACCGGCCTTCGCCTGGGCCGCCCCGGCGGGAATCCCCGTGCGGTAGACCTGCTTCCCCATCAGGTTCAAGAGCCACTTGCGGTCGGCCTGGTGGGCGAACGGGGCCTTTTGCAGGGCTAGGTCCTGGAGTGCCAGGTTCAGACTGTAGGCCGTGGTCTGGGAGGGGATGCCGGCGGTGAAGACCGGAGCGTACCAGTGTTGCGCCCCGATGAAGGCGTTGACGGCCGGGAGCCCCTGCCGGTCGAGCAGATCCTCCGCGAAGTCATTTTCGCTGTGGACGATCATCTGCTCGAAGCCCGTCTGGTTCTCGGGCGTCCAGGGCAGTAGTCCCTGGTGGTGCAGGTTCAGCACGTAGGCGGCCATGAACAGCTTGTAGGTGCTGGCGGAGACCTCCGGCGTGTGGGCGTTGGCGTTCACGGCCAGGTCGCCCTGGTGGTAGAATCGCCGCGTAGTCGCGTGCTTGGCGGCGGCGCTCCCGGGCAGGGGACTCAGGTTATAGAAGCTGATGCTGGTGGTCTTGTCGGCCGTGACGTGGTCGGCGTAGGTCTGAAGCTGGTGCTTGATCTTCTGCTGGCGGGTCGTGATCTGCCGGGGAGTCACGGTCGGCCGGGTAGCGGTCGCCGGGGTCTTCGCGGAGAGGGCTTGGCGGTTCTGGAACTCCCAGGTGCCCCCTAGGCCGACTAAGACCACCAGCCCGACGATGAGTAGGGAGCGTCGATGTTCGGACCAGAAGCTGGGTTGAAAATGTTTGGGATGCATGACCGTCGCCTCGTTTCGTTAACTTAACTAATTATTAATTTATTATACGCCAGAAAGGAGTTGTTGGGTGGGGCAAATTATCGGAGGTGAGTAAAAATCAAGGGGATTAAATAATGAGTTGTGCACAAGACAGTGGGCGTTTTTCCCTGGCAAACTGATGAAAAATGCGTTGGCAACGGACACGTGGCGGGGCTGTGGCCGTGGTTGCTGACCAGCGGAGAAGACCGGTATTCGAGGGATTTGCCGCGTTAAGGCCGGGTGTTTAACTAAAATCTTTTTTGAAACCGATACCATTTTAGGGATGTGTGAGGGGGTGAGTCTTTGATATACTCCTACGGTCAAACAAAGAATGAGGTGAACACCATGCAACAACTTTTAACCAAGCGGTCCTGGCGATGGACCGGTGCCCTCCTGATGATGTGCGGTCTCGGGGGGATGGCCGATTCGGCGATGGCCGCAGACTTGCCGACCACGCTGTTACCCACGAATCCGCCAGCACATGCGCGGACCGGTACCCGGGCGGACAGCAAAGATGACCGCGATGACGAGGTCTTAAGCGGTCGACAGGGCACCGCGCAGCTGACCCTAAAGGATGGCCAGCTTGAGATCGGGGCGGGGCACCTCGAGAAGGGCGCCGGCTGGTGGTGGTACCAGTACCGGGACCGCATCGACTACGTCCAGGTGGCTGAGGGTGCCGTGGTCACGGGCGACGTGACCGAGATGTTCGCGGACCTGACGGAGGCGCGGCTGGACCTGGAGAACCTGGACGTCAGTCAGGTGACCGATATGTCCCGGATGTTCGCTCGGGGAGAAGATATCGAGGTCTCGGTCGGTGGTTGGCAGACCCAGCAGGTCACGACCCTGGACCAGACGTTCGACGGCGACCACATTGTCATTGATGGCCTGGAGGATTGGGATGTCAGCCGGGTGACGTCGATGAACCGGACCTTCCGGAACGCGAGTACGGAGGGGGACCTGGGGGTGCGTCATTGGGACGTCAGCCGGGTAACCTCGATGGTCGGGACCTTTCAGGACGCGACCAGCATCACGCTGCTTGATATCAGTGGCTGGGACATGCGCCAGGTCACGGACTGTCGCGACTTTATGGACATGAGGCCCGTGGAAACGCTGAGCAATGGTTACCCCAACCTGTCGGTGATCGTCCTGGGCCCCAACGTGCGGTTCCGGGCGGCGCAGGGGACCGTGGCCTTTCCGCAGTCGTGGGGCTGGGATCACGCGTGGCAGGACCTGAGCATGGTCAACGACCTCTTCAGCGAAGCTGCCTTCATGCACGACAAGGTGCGCTCGGCCACTGAGATTCAGGCGCTCTACCAGGGCGACCACGTGCCCCAAAAGATTCGGGCCTTCGTTCCGCGCCGAGCAGCGGTAAAGCTGATCGGGGAGGATGAGAAGCCGTACGATGGGCAGCCGGGAACGCTCGACCTGCAGAAGTACCACGTCGAGTTGCCGGGGGGCCTCAAGTATCAGCTCCAAGCAGGCGACCTGGTCTTCGATGCGGGGGAGCCGACCGAACCGGGGAGCTACCTGGTGACGCTGTCGGAACAGGGTATCGACAATCTCTATGAGACGGTGGAACGGTATGACGATGAGCACCAGATCCCCGGCTACTTGCTGTTGTACCTCCACCCCCACTTCTCGGGAACGTATCACATTAACGCGCAGGTCGCGCCTGAGCAGGCGGGGAGCGTGCACGTGCGGCACGTGACGACGGTGGGCAAGCTGTTGGCCGAGAAGACGCTGACGGGGAAGTTGGCGGCGCCCTGGGTGACGAGCGGCCGGGTGTTTGCGGGGTACCAACTGGAACGGATCGATGGGGCGACCGCCGGGACCTTCACCACCGCGCCCCAGACGGTGACCTTCGTGTACGGTACGGGCGAGGAGGCGGCGCTGCCAAACCCAAACCCAAACCCAAACCCAAACCCAAACCCAAACCCAAACCCAAACCCAAACCCGGGACCTAGTGATCAGGCAGGAGAACCATCTGGGGGCAGCGGCAGTCATGCTAGCTCGTCGAGTTCAACCAGTAGCGCCGAGACCGCTTCCAGCCAGGACTCAAGTGCTGGCAGCAGTTCGGAGCCGGTGACGGGTTCGGAAACCAGTCAGTCCAGTCAGAGTACCACGTCTGGTCAGTCCGCCAGCTCCAACACGGAAGCGGGCGGATCAGCCGACCAGACTAGCCAGCCTGCGGAAACGGATCAATCAGCGGCCCAAACCACGACCGAAACGACCCCTACAACCACTCCGGCGGGAAGTACGGGAACCCTCCCCGATATGGTGGAGCAGCCGTTACCGCCGTTGAGTGCCCTGCCGGCGGCCCCGACCGGGTCATCATCGTTACCGGAAACGGCCTCGGGGATGGCCCTGGCCAATCAGGTCGCCCCAGCGTTGCCGACCACGGCCGCGCTGCCTCAAACCAGTGAGGCGGCGAATGGCGGTCGAATTCTCGGTTTGAGTGGGCTTCTGGCCGTGTTGGGCTGGTGGTGGCGTCGGCGGTCGTAACCAGTCAGCGTGGCTGGTGGCCGCCCCGCCGCAAAGCTGACCGTTTGGTACCTGAGGCACTTTGAGGTTCGTTCTAGGCAAATGAGGTCTAAAGCTCGTATACTAAGACCATTCAAAACGTTAAAGGAGACGAGCACTCATGATTAAGAGCTTACAAGAAACGGTCACGTTAAATAACGGGGTCCAGATGCCGGGCTTCGGCCTGGGCGTCTTCCAGATTCCCAACGATCAGACGGCGGCCGCGGTGGCCAGCGCCATTCAACAGGGGTACCGGTTGATCGATACCGCCCAGATCTACGGCAATGAGAAGGGGACCGGTGAGGGCATCCGCGCAGGTCTGAAGCAAGCGGGCCTGCACCGCAGTGACCTGTTCGTCACCTCGAAGGTCTGGAACGAGCACCTGAGCTACGAACAGACCATCGATGCCTACAACCAGAGCCTGGCGGCGTTAGGCCTGGACTACCTGGACCTGTACCTGATCCACTGGCCCGGCGATCACGCCTACCTGGAAAGTTGGCGGGCCCTCGAAGACCTGTACTTAGCGGGCAAAATCAAGGCCATCGGCGTCAGCAACTTCGCTGAACACCACTTTGACGACCTGTTACAGACGGCACGGGTAACGCCCGTCATCAACCAGATCGAGCTGCACCCGTTGTTGACCCAGGAACCGATGCGGCGGTTTGCGGCGGCCCACGACATGCGCCTGCAGGCCTGGTCACCGTTGGCTCAGGGGAAGCTATTTGGCAACCCGGTCATGGAAGATCTGGCGCAGAAGTACGGTAAGTCCGTGGCGCAAGTGATCCTCAAGTGGGACGTACAACGCGACGTGCTGGTCATCACCAAGTCGACCAAGCCGGCCCGTATCGCGGCCAACGCCGATATCTTTGACTTCACCCTGAGTGAAGCCGACATGGCGGCCATCGACGCCCTGAACGCGGACGTACGGGTGGGACCGGATCCGGATGAGTTTGATTTCTAAGAGCGAATAGTGACAGGGACGCCCTCCGCGGAAGGACGTCCCTGTTTGCTATGAAAATAATGGTAATCGGATATTGAATTAATTGTGAAATATTTTACGTAATCAATACATCCTGTTTGACGTTTCTTTACACGCCCCTGGTATTCTAAGACTATTCAGAAAGGGGTTAAACAACACATGCGTCTACAGCGATTAATGATTAGTTTTGGGTGTGCACTGGCTTTATTCGGAGGAACCGCTGCTCCCGTGATGGCCGCCACCACCAGCGACAAGGACTTACAACCCGCCGTTTCCACCAAGGTCAACGCACCGATTCATCTGGATGGGGCCGAAAATGCGCGCGACATGGGGGGCTACAAGGGCAAGCACGGCCTGTACGTGAAGCGCGGCCGCCTGCTCCGGAGCGACTCACTGGACAAATTAACCACGTTGGACACCATCCGGTTAACGCAAGACTGGAACGTCCAACAAATCGTGGACTTGCGGACCAGTGACCAGATCAAGAAGAAGCCCGACACGCTGATCGAAGGCGTCAACTACCTGCAGGCTTCCGTCCTGGGCACCCGCTCCAACTACGACAATGACGACGAGGGGATGTACAAGGACATGGCCTTCAAGCCAGCCGCCAAGCGCAGCTATCACCGCTTGTTGACCCAGATTGCCAAGCAAAAGAAGGGCGCCGTGCTCTTCCACTGTTCCCACGGGATGGACCGGACGGGGACCTCGGCGGCCATCATCTACTCCATCTTGGGTGTGAGCCGCAAGGACATCCAACGGGACTACCTCCTGTCCAACACCCAACTGGGCGTGACCTGGGCCAAGCCCGCCCTGCTGAACCAATTCTTCACTGACGTGACCAAGCAATACGGGTCGGTGGAAAACTACGTGCACAAGGGCCTGAAGATTACCCCCGCGCAGGAACGCGCGATTCGCCTGAACTACTTAACGTTTAAAAAATAACCACTGATAAAGACGTCAAAAAAGCCCACCGCTATCGTTATGCGGTGGGCTTTTTGCCGTGCTGCAGGTGGTCCCACGCGGCTTGCAGCTCGACGTGGTAATCGTCGAAGCCAACCTGGTGGAGCCGGGTGAACGCGTCCGGCAGGTCGTAGTAGCGGACCCGCTGGAGCTCGGCGGTCTGCACCGTGAAGTCGCTAGCCGCCCAGTCCGTCTGGAAGACGAACCAGGCGCTGATCCAGTGGCTGTGGGGCGTGACCCGGTAGTTGTCGGCGGGGGTGACCGGATGGTGGAAGCCCAGTTCCTCGGCCATCTCACGCTGGATGGCCGTCTCGATGGTCTCGCCAGCCCGTACGGCCCCACCACTCGAGGTGTCCCAGTAGCCGGGGAAGTTGAGCTTGTTCTCGGCCCGTTGCTGGAGCAGAACCTGGTGGTGACGGTTGAAGAGAAAGGCGTTGACCACCAGGTGGTAGTGGCCCGGCGTGACCGGGTCGGCGCGCAGCTGGTCGCCCAGACGCTGCAGCTGACGGTTATACACGTCCCAGTGTTCGTGAAGTTGATCGGCGGGCACGATAAGGACCTCCTTTAATGGGTGTGGGGCTTAATCATGGTCGTAACGGGTGACCTTGAACTCGTGATTCTCGTACTTGGCCATGTACACGTCGCGAATGTTGGTGACGCCGTGCTTGGCCAGCTGGTCGTCGAGCCAGGCCTCGTCGTGGTTGGTCAGTTCCAGGACGTCGAGGTCGACCTGACCATCGACGATCAGGGGGTAGCGGATCGAGCCGTCGCCCTGCCGCAGGATAGTCAGACTCCCGTTCTGCTCGACGATGGCGCGCTTGACCTCGGCCAACTGGTAGACGCCGGCCGACCGCAGCTTGAAGTCGACTTCCTTGGCCGACAGGTTGGCCTTGAGACAGTTGTGGACCAGCAGGTGCCCGTTGCGCACGATGGTGATGGGACCGCCGTCGATGAATTTACCAACGGCCCGGACGTGAATTTTAAGATACCGCATGATTAGGATTAAGAGCGACCAGATCAGGAGCACGATGACGAACTGAATCAGGGTGATCGAGGCGTTGTAGATGACGCCCCCGATGATGCCCCCTAAGACGTAGTTCTGGACCTGGTCGATGGCCGACGTGGGGGCAAGGTTGCCCTTGCCGGTGAAGTTGATTAAGAGGGTCATGAAAACAAAGCCGATGAGCAGCTTCATGACGACATCTGAATAAGTAAACATGGGCGCTATGACTCCTTTTGTAGGGTGACTTTAGGGTGATGCAGGGCGACTTTTTCCAGCACGTAGGCCGAACCGTCGGAATTGTAGTCCGCGCGGTAATAGCCCTTCGGCGTCTTGAACAACAGGCCGTTGGTGGTCGTGGTAGCGTTCACCGCGACCTTGGCGGGGGCCACGTTCAGCTGTTTGGCCACGGTCTTGACGGTCGCGGTGATGGTCCCCGTCTGGACGCTATTGGTGTGCAGGGTGACCAGACCGTTGACCTGAAAGCCCAGCACCAGCAGGATAAGGGTCCCGGTGATGATGCTGAGGTCCTTGTACTTGATGTTCCAGCGGTGCTTGAGGTAATAGATGAAGAGGCCGATGAAGATGGCGAGCAACGCGATGATCAGGACCAGCCGGGCGTATTGCCAGGTGGCGTGCTTGGTCGTGAGGTAGCCGTAAGTATAAAAGGTCATGTCAAACTCCTTTCTGCTGTGATTGGCGGTAGGTGCGGGCCTTGCGCCGGTAGAGGGTCAGAACCTCCCCGATATCGGTGGCGATGCCCAGGGGGCTCAGGGCGAGGATCGGCTGGGCCAGGGCCGTGCCGGCCGCCACGTCGCCGAAGTACCACTCCCAGATGGCGTCGCAGGCGCGGTAGATCAGGAGCTGGCTGTCGGTCAGGTACTCCTGGTGCGGCGGGGTGAAGGCCGGGCGAAAATCACGGGCGGCCTGGTCGCGGTGCAGGGTCAGGAGAATCTGAAAGGCCAGCAGGTCGAAGCTGCTGCGGTAGGCCAGGACATGGAAGGCGTCCCCGTCGGCCGTGACGTAGCGGTCGCAGCTGGCGTGCATCTTGGCGATGCCGGCGAGCAGCTGCGGGATGTCCCGCTGGACCGCGGCGATCATCAGCCAGACCTGGGCCCATAAAAAGTCGCTCAGCGTCCAGGTCGTCGCCGCGTTGAGCCGGTGCCACAGCGCCGTCATCTCGGGGGTCAGCGACCAGTGGAGCTGATCGGTGATCCGAATCAGCAGCTGGGCCAGGGTCGCCAGGTCCCGCTCCGTGGGGCGGTCGCTGGTGCGATAGGCCTGCTCGAGGTGCCGCAGTCGGGGGAAGTTGCGCTGGTCGTACGCCACCAGGATGTGGTTGAGCAACGCGGTGTCGCTGGGGTAGTGGTGGTCCTGCAGGATGAATTGAAATTCACTGGGGCTGACCGCCAGCCGGTCGAGGATCTGCGCCAGTTTATCGGCGGTGAGGCTGTGCTGGTTCCGTTCCAGCCGACCGGCGAACGACCGCGAGATGATGCCGTCGTAGAGGGCGGCCTGGGTCAGCCCGCGCAGCTGGCGGAGGTGCTTTAAGGTACTGCCGAATTCAGGCATGGGAATCCCCCCGTTTCTGGCGTTGGCGCAGCGCGTGGCGCCGGTGACTGGTCAGGATGGCGTGTGTGTTGAGCGAGGCGCTCAGCGGCGGCAGGTTTTCGAGCGTGGCGGCCCGGCGATCCGCGGCCGCTACGTCGCCGTCGTACCAGTCCCACAGGCACAAGCAGATCTCGCGCGACAGGGCCGCGTCGGTCGAGAGGTGCCAGCGGTCGTACGCCTTGAGCGCCCGGTAGAGCGTTTGGGCGTAGGTGCGATAGGGCCTGAACTGGACCTGTCCTAATAGTAGGATTTGCATGGCGACCAAGTCAAATGAGGCGCGCAGGTCGGTGACGTGAAACGGATCGGCGGTCGGCGAGACGTAGCGCGCACAACTCGCGTGCATCTTCTGGATTCCCGCCCAGAGGACCGCGGGCTGGTGCTGCCCCTGGGCGATCTCCAGCCAGGCCGTCCCGAGGCGCAACTCGTGCAGCCCCCAGGTCGTCAGCTGGTTAAAGTGCTGCCAGAGCGCCAGCATGGCCGGCGTGGGGGTCCAGCTGGCCGACCCGAAGGACCGCAGGGCGAGGTCGGCCACCGTGGCGAGCTCCCGTTCCTGCGGGTCGGTGCTGGTCTGATAGCGCTGGACCAGGTGGCGGAGCCAGGGGAAGTTCTGCTGACTGTAGGCCGTGCCAATCTGCCCCTCCAGGCGCAGGGCGTCACTGGGGTGGTCTTCTTGCTGGAGGAAGCGGAATTCGTCGGCGCTCACGGCGAGGCGGTCCAGGATGGCCCAGAAGGTCTCGACGGTCACGTCGTGTTCCCCGCGTTCGAGGCGGCCCGCAAACGACCGGGAAACGATGCCGCCGTATAGGTCGGCCTGGGTCATCCCCCGGGCGAGACGCAGTTTTTTTAGAGTGGCTCCCAGACTAAGCATGGCAACGCCCTCCTTTCAAGCCCCTGAATGGGGCAAATTTGCCCCAAATTGGGGCGGCCACCGGGTTCGGGACCCGGTACAATGATAACCAAGTTAGAAGATTAAAAGCATATGAGAAGGGAAGCTAGGATTATGGTAGCAGATATGATTTCCAACCGTCAATCCGTGATTCAAATTATTCGGGCCGCCAGCAGTGACATTATTGGCATCCTGAGCGGGGGCATTTTCAGCTTTTCGTTAGCCCTTATGTTACTCCACACGACCCATTCGGCCATCAGTTTTGGCTTGGAATCCATCGTGTACCCCATCGTGGGGCTCTTGCTGGTGGTGCCCATCGGTAACTTCGTCGATACCCACGACCACAAGACGACCATCCTGGTCAGCAAGCTCGTGACGCTGGTGGCCCTGCTGATCTACAGCGCGGTGATCTTTCGGCTCCATGACCGTTTGGCGGCCTCCATCGTCATCGTGGCGGTCTACGCCATCAACGACCGCATCTCCGGGACGGGCTACACGGCCTCGGTCCATGAGTTGGTCAACGAACGGCACATCAAGCCCCTGACCACCATCGAGCAAGCCGCGACCTCGGGGGTCCAGTTGGCCTCCCCGTTACTAGCCGCGCTGTTGTACGGCCTGATCGGCTTTCGCGGGGTGTTATGGCTGGAGGCCATCGCCGAGTTCGTAGTCATCCTGATCACCCTGAGCATGCACTTTCACCCGTTGCCGCAGGCCGCTCCGACCCAGCAGACGGCGGGGCAGTGGGCCGCCTTCAAGGTCGGCCTGCGCTACATCCACGACCACGCCGTCTTGTGGTTCGTGGTCCAGATCGCCGTGTGGTTGAACCTGCTGTTCAGCTCGGTCGACGTGGGGCTGGCCTACGTGATGGTCCAGACGCTAAAATTGGGCAACACCCGGCTGGGCTGGGTCTCCAGCGCCTGTGCGTTGGGGATGCTGGCCGGCAACCTGCTGCTGATGCGGCTGCCGAGCTTTCAGCACCTGATCCGCACGGTGTTGCTGTTAACGCTGGGCTTTGGGTCGGTCTTCGCCCTGATGGGGGCCTGGCTGGTCCACCCGCTGGCCGCGAACCTGGTGACGGGGGGCCTGGTCCTGCTGAGCATGGCCATGGGGCTCTTTTTGGCCTGGATCAACACGCCCATCAGTGTTTACCTGCAGACCACGGTCCCGACGCACCTGCTGGGCCGGGTCAGCGTGACCCTGACGACCCTGAACACGCTGGCGATGCCGGTGGGGACCCTGCTCTTCAGCTGGCTGTTCCAGCGGCTGCTCGGCGGTCCGTTGTTTATCGCCGTGGGCCTGGTCCTGATCGGGCTGGTCGGCTTCTTCTGGTACCGTAACCGGAAGATCGTGCACCAGGTCGTGGCGCCGCAACCGTCCGGCGAGGCAAATGCTTAGAAAAAACGGGGTGGCGTGCTAGAATCAGAAGTGGACAGACTTTTGAAAGGGTGATGGGGCATGCAACAGTTTGATACGGTAATCCTCGGCGGTGGACCCGGGGGGCTCGCTGCGGCGTACGGTTTACACGCCAAGGGCCAAAACGTGGCGGTCGTCGAAAAGGACCTGTGGGGCGGCACCTGTCCGAACCGCGGGTGCGATCCCAAGAAGATCCTGATGGCGGCGGTCGAAGCGCAGGGACGCAGTGCGGCCCTGCAGGGTCACGGTCTGACGGGGGTTCCCCGGATCGACTGGGCGGCCTTAATGGCGGCCAAGCGCGCTTACACCCAAGGGATTCCGAGTGGGACCCAGGGCGGTCTGCAGGCGGCGGGCATCGCCAATCTGCACGGGAAGGCCAGCTTTAACGCCGACGGTACCCTGCAGGTGGGGGACCAGCAGCTGAACGCGACCAACGTGATCGTTGCGACCGGTCAGGCGCCTCGCTTGCCCCAGATAGCGGGCCAGGAATGGCTCCGCACCAGTAACGACTTCCTGGACCTGGACACGCTGCCGAACGACGTGACCCTGATGGGGGCCGGCTACGTCGGGGTGGAGCTGGCGGCCATCGCCAACGCGGCGGGCAGCCGGGTGCATCTGGTGCACCACAGCGACCGGCCGTTGCGGGCATTTGACGGCGACCTGGTCACGGACCTGTTGGCGTTACTGACCCGGGACGGCATCGATGTGCGGCTAGGGACGGACATCGTGCAGGTCGCCCCCGCCGGTGACCAGTACCGGGTCACCACGCGGGATGGCGAGTCCTGGATCACGGGGATGGTCTTCGCGACGGCCGGGCGGGTACCGGTCGTGGCCGACCTGCACCTGGACCGGGTCCACGTCGCGACGACCGCCCACGGCATCACCGTGAACGATCACTTGCAGACGACCAATCCGCACGTCTTCGCGGTGGGCGACGTGGTGGATCGGCCCCAGCCGAAATTGACGCCGGTAGCCGGGTTTGAAGGCCAATACCTGACGACGGCGCTGACGACGCCGGATGCGCCGGCCATCAGCTACCCCGTGATTCCGTCGGTGGTCTACGGCAAGACCCAGTTGGCTCAGCTGGGCGTGACGCCGGCCCAAGCGGCGGACCAGCCGGACGAGTACCGGGTCAGTGACCTGGACTTGACGCACTGGTACAGCTATCAGCGGGTGCAGGATCCCCATGCCCGGATCAAGGTCGTCCTGGAGAAAGGCAGTGGACGTATCGTGGGTGCGGCTGTATTGAGCATGGAGGCGGAACAGGTGATTAATTACCTGGACTTCGTCATCCAACAACACCTCGATGCAGTGGCCATCAACCAGACAATTATGGCGTACCCAACGCTCGCGTCTGATCTGACTTATTTCCATTAACTAAACAGCCCAAGGGTCCCGTCGTGATGGATGCACGGCGGGGCCTTTTTTGCTGCCGTGGGGCGGTGGGATAAACCGATTTAAAAGCGAACACCTTTACGAGATGTTCGCTTTTTGTTTACTTAAATAATAAAAAATGATGAGGTAAAACCATTTATATAAAAATAACCGGATATTCACCTTTACAAGGCGGGAGCCGTTCCGTAAACTAGAAAGAAATCACTGGAGGCCGTTATTTTGAAAAATGTGTACTTTGACCACGATGGGAACGTCGATGACTTGGTGTCGCTGCTCTTGCTGCTGCAGGTGCCGGACATTCGCCTGCTGGGGGTCGGGGTGGTCGATGCCGACGGGTATCAGGAACCTGCCGTCGCCGCTTCCCGCAAGATCATTGATCACTTCAACACCCACCACCAGGACCTGAGTGTTGCGGCGTCGGATTCGCGGCCGGTCAACCAATTTCCCAAGGAATGGCGGTTGATCTCGTATTCATTTAACGCGATGCCCCTACTGAACCGGCGGGCGACTCTGACCACGCCGCTGGCCCCGGTCTCGGCGCACCAGGACATGGTCGCCAAGATTCGGCAGGCCGATGGTCCCACCACGGTGGTCATGACCGGCCCGTTGACCGACCTGGCGCGAGCGCTCACAGTGGCGCCGGATATCGCGGCTAAGATCGAACGGGTCTTCTGGATGGGCGGTACCATGAACAACCAGGGTAACGTCAACGAACCGGGGCGTGACGGCACGGCCGAATGGAACGCCTACTGGGATCCCCAGGCCGTCCACACGGTCTTTCACGCCGGTGTGCCGTTGCAGATGATTGGACTGGAAAGCACCGACGAGTTGCCACTGACGGACGAGCTGCGCCAACACTGGAACCAGATGGTCGGTTACCCGGCCGTGGACCTGATTGGGCAGGGATACGCGCTGGTGCTCTCCTATGAAGCGAACTCGACGTATTACCTGTGGGATGTCTTGACGGCCATGGCGAGCCAGTATCCGGAGCTGGTGACGACGCAGGCCATCGAGGGGGACGTGCTGACCACGGGTCCGGCGGCCGGGCGGACCTTCCGTCAACCGGCGGGGCAGCCCCTGACGTTGGTCACCCGGGCGGACAAGGCGGCGTTCTTTGCGACCGTCGACCGGCTGGCCCAGTCGGCGACTTATCAACCTTAAAACGGTCCCTCAGGCGGGGCCGGGGACTGACCCGGCCACACCAGCCAAGCAGGCGGAAAATTCGCGCAATGAATTTTCCGCCTGTTTTTTTGCGGGGCGCTGATCAAACGGCGATGAAGCGGGGGCCGGTGCCAGTCGGCGGTCAATCGGTGGTAACCATCCACGCGATTTTGCGGTCTTGTTGTGGACCGGGCAAGTGGCGTATCATGGATGCTAAAACCATAAGAAGGGTGGAGAGGCCCGTGGCCTTTTTAGGAACGTTGTGTTTGATTTTGGTACTGACGACGCTGGCGGGAAATTTTGCCAACCGACTGGGGGTCCCCGCGGTGATCGGGGAGCTGGTGATTGGTATCCTGATTGGCCCGGCCGTGTTGAACTGGGTCCAGTTGAATAGCTTGGTCAGTCTGTTCGCCGATATCGGCGTGGTCGTGTTGATGTTTCTGGGCGGTTTGGAGAGTAACCTGCAATTATTGATGAAGTATCTCCGCCCGGCCATCATCGTGGCGACGTCCGGGGTGATTTTTCCGGTCGTGGTCATGGGGGCCGTGTCTTGGTGGTGGGGCTTTACCCCCCTGGAGGCCCTGTTCATCGGCGTGATCTTCTCGGCCACCTCGGTCTCGATTTCGGTGGCCGTGCTGAAGGAGTACCGGGCGCTCGGCACGCGCGAGGGCGCCACGATTCTGGGCGCCGCCGTGGCGGACGACATCATCGGCGTGGTGCTCTTGTCGCTGATGATCAGTCTGCTGGCAAGCCAGGGCATCGAAACGGCCGGCAGTCACCCGGCGCTGGGATTGGTGCTGCTGGAACAGGTGGCTTTCTTCGGCGGGACCTACCTGCTGGTCAAATGGGTGGCACCGTACCTGATGCACCTGAGCGAACGGTTGGTCATGGCGTCCAGTGTGACCATCATGTCGATGGTCATCTGCCTGGGGATGGCCTGGCTGGCCGACATCGTGGGCCTGAGTGGGGCGATTGGTGCCTTCTTCGCGGGGATCGCGGTGGCGCACACGCCGTACCGGGAAACGCTGGCCGACCACGTAGAGCCGCTGGGCAACGCCATTTTTATCCCGGTCTTTTTCGTGAGTGTGGGCTTGAACATGACGTTGGCGCACCTGGGGGACAACCTCTGGCTGATTATTGTGCTGACGGTGCTGGCCTGTCTGACGAAGTTGGTCGGCTGTGGCCTGGGGGCACGGATCAGCGGCTTCGACTGGACCAGCAGCACCGTGATTGGTACGGGGATGATCGCCCGGGGCGAGATGGGGCTGATCACCGCCCAGATTGGTCACCAGGCGGGCCTGATGGGCAACGCCAGCTACTCGGCGATGATCCTGGTCATCATCCTGGCGACCGTGTTGGCGCCGCTGTTCTTGAAACCAACGTTAAAACGCTTGACGGTCCAACCGACCGAAGCATAATCCAAAAGACCGCTCATCAATCACGATGGGCGGTTTTTTGGACCTCGGGGGAGGAAATTTTAGTGCTTAGCGGGCGTCAGGTAGGCCTTTTGCAGGCGGGTCAGCTGAGCGGACGTCAGGCCCAGTCCGCGGTGTAAGTAGCGCTGGACGGACCCGTAATGGTGGTCGATGGCGCGGTAGGCTGCGTTCAGGAAGGCCATCCGGACACCGGCCTGAGCCTTGGCGTTGGCGAGCTGGGTCGCTGTATCACCGTTGCGCCGATCTTGGGCGAGCGTGACGGCATTCTTGGCGGCCAGGTACCGGTTGGAGAGCAGGTAGTCGCGGTTGATGGTTCGCCGGCTGACGTCGAGGGCGCTGAGGATCAGCATGGTTCCCATGCCAGCGCGGTCCTTACCGGCGCTGCAGTGCCAGAGCACGGCGTCCTTGCGCGGCGTCTTCAGCAGGATCAGAAAGAGGGTCCGGTAGGCGTGCCGCCCCTGCCGGCTAAGGACGGCGTTGCGGTAGAAGGTCTCCATATTCTTGACGCCGTTGCCCTTGACGCGGTCGCTAAGGTTGCCGGAAGCCTTGCCCCATTTGAGGAAAACGGGGTCGGAAACGTGGCGCACGCCGGCGATTTTGGCGTCCGGGGCGGTCGTTTGTTCGCTGAGGGTCCGCAGGTCAACGTCGGTCTTCAGGTGATAAACCTTCGCGAGTTTGCGACCGTCCGCGGGGGACAGGTTGGAGAGGGAGGCCGAGCGAATCAGGCGATGGGGCTTGATCCGTTGGCCCCGTTGGTTGACGTAACCGCCGAGGTCGCGAACGTTTGGTGCGCTTTTCAGGCGAATCTCCCGCCCCGCGGTGGCCGACTGCGCAATCGGCGTAGGCCGGCGTATGGCTTGCGCGGCAACGGGTGGGGCCACCAGCCCACCCAGACTGGTGGCTAACAAAACGGTCGATAAGAGTGTTCCCATGGATTGATGCATGATTTTGAGTTCCTCCTTTGTTGGAAACACCGTCAGTATAGAAAGGGGATGTAACGAAAAGGTGTGGAAGACGTAAAGAAACAGAACAATGCGGGAATGCGGCGGGAAAGATGCGTTACTGACCGAACGAAGCACAAAAACGGACCACAACGTCGTCGGGGAGATTGTGGTCCGTTCCTGGTAATCAAGTGTTTTTAGTTAGTTTGAAGAGAACGCCGGGCGCTACTTCTTAGCGGGCGTCAGGTAGTTGGCTTGGAGTTGCTTTAATTGGGTGTTGGATAAGCCCAGACCCTTGTGCAGGAAGCCGTTCATGCTGCCGTAGTTCTTGTCGATGGCCTTGTAGAAGGTGTTTAAGTAAGCCATTTGCACCCCGTTTTGGGCCTTGAAGTTGGAAACCACGATAGGCGTTAAGGTCTTGCCGCCCTTGGTCCAGCCAGCTTCTTGGGTAGCCAGGTTTTCTTTGTTGGTCTGAACTAAGTACTTGTTGGACTTGAGGTAGTCGTTCGCAATGGTCTTCTTGTCGAAGTTCAAGGCGGAGAGCACTAAGACCGTGCCCATGCCGGCGCGGTCCTTACCGGCGCTGCAGTGCCATAAGACGGACTTGTTCTTCGGGTTCTTCAGGAGTTCGTGGAACAGCATCTTGTAGGCTTTCCGGCCCTGCGCCGTGGTAACTGCGTCGTGGTAGGACTTTTCCATCATCTTAACGCCGGCGTTCTTCTTGGAGAAGTCAGGAGCGGCGCCGAAATTCTTGAAGACGTTGGCCTTGACCAGCTTGACGCCCTTGATCTTCACGTCAGGACTCTTTTTTTGTTCAACCAGCGTCCGTAAATCAACGTCGGTCTTGACGTGGTAGGTTTTGACCAGCTTTTTAGTGTCAGCTTTGGTTAACTTGGAGAGCGTGTTGGAACGAATCAAGCGGTGAGCCTTGATCTTTTGACCGTTCTTGTTGACGTAACCACCCAGGTCCCGGGCGTTAGAAGCGCCCGCAAGCTTGATGTGCTTGGAAGCGGATGCGGGTTGCTTAACGGTCTTGGCCTTAGAAGTCTTCGCCTTGGAACTCTTCTTGGCCTTGGCGTGCTTGCCGGACTTAGCGGTCTTAGCCTTTTGCGTCGTTTGGGCGTGCGTTGCGGCTGCAACGTTGACCAAAGGTTGTTGCCACCCTAACGTGGTTGCCAACAGCAGGGCGGATAATAAGGTGCTAACGCGTTTGTTCATAAATGTGTCTCCTCCTCTTGTTTTGGTACAGTGCTAGGATAGCAAGGTAATGTAATGAGTTAATGTTGGTTGTGTAAAGATCATAGGCAACGTGACCAATCCCTTAAAATAATGTTGATAAAAAGCGCCACCGTGACTGAATACTCAGGCAACGGTGGCGTTAAGCGATTATTTGAATTGAACTGTGTTCAGCCGAGGCAAGTGGCCAATAGGACTGTTGAAACCATTAAGCAAATTGTCTTAGTCAATCTGAGCTTGCTTCCTAAAACGGCCGTGTATTTAAGGAACAAGTGAATGTAAAGATTGGTTATGGAAGTCTGGCTTTCGGCAGTTTGAGGCAGAATGAATTGTGAATTTTATGAAATTTGCAATGGGCAGTTCTTTAGTATAACCGATTTAATATTTATATCGTTATATAGCGACTAGTTTTGTATCTTCATGAATGGTTTCCTTCTATACTTCAGTTAGGGGTAAAACTGATTGGCTTTTTAACCATCGGCGAGTAAGGATGGTAAATACAAAAGGGAGTCAGGTAGTCATGGAACAATCAACATGGTCACGTTTAGGCATCGTGTTATTTTCGGCGGGAATTTTACTGGGGATGAGTGAAGCACAACCACAAAGGGTTCGGGCAGCGGATTTACCTCTCAGTTCGGAAAGTCCGCAATCATCGGCAACTGTGAAGCAACTGGCGCCCGCCGGACGGACGGTAACACGAAATGCTGAAGTCGTAGCTTCTCCGAAGAAAGATGCAGCGGTAGAAACCGGAAGTCGCGTTCAGCCAGCGGGTAAGTTAGAGATCAAGCCGCAAAGTGGGCCCGTTAATCAGAAACAAGTACCCCGAGTATCCAACCAACAAGCGGTGAAAGTAGTAGGGACGGTCTCTAAACCGGTAACTGATGTTGAACCACAAGAAACGCTAACGGATGCTAGAACGAGGGCTGAAAATCAGATTAGAAGTATGCAATCGTTTCATACGTTGAATCCTACTGCAGGTGACTCTGATAGAGAAGAACTTATTAGTAGGATTGACACGGATACATCAGTTGATGAGGTGAATGCTGATCTACAGGTAGTTGTTGATCAGGATATTAAAAATAATAAAATTATTGAGGAACGTGCCAAGGCCAAAACGGTGGTAGATGCACTGGAAAATGTTCCAGGGAATAGCCTGAGTTTGAGCGGAGCGGATACTAGCATTAGTTCTGCCCGAGATAGGAAGACTATCATGACCTGGATCAATCTGGAACAGGAGACCGTGGGCATTAAGCAGAGTAAATTATTTTTTGAAGACGCCATTGGCGATTTCCAGAATTTAACAGCTGCTGATAAGACAAACTTTAAAAATAAAATTGATAAGATCAACCCAGTTGTACATCCAGACAATAGCCTCAGTCCTAATGATCTCGACCAATCGCGTACGGCTAAGGATGGTCCGGATGGCAGAGATATTCGGATTGCGAATATCTGGCGGGAAGCATTATCTTTAGACGAAGAACGTGCACAAGGTTTGGAATTAGTTGAAAAAGCGACAAATCAATCACCTGCAGATAAGCAAAAAATTAAGGATAATATAACCAAAGGAGATTTAGAAACCGTTAATAATATTATCCATCAGGAGAAAATGGCTGACGTGGAACCAATTAAACGAGACGTTCAAGCTAAAGTTCAGAAGTTGACACATTTAAGCCCAGACCACCAGAAAAAGTATCAATCAGTCATCCAGGGTTCTACGGATGGAAAGAAAATCCTAAGTCAGGTTGCAGCTGCCCAACAGGATAACTTAACAGATGGGAAAAGTACGGAGCAAACGGCCCTTGGTAAATTGGACGATAAGGGGACAATTACCGAAAGTATCAAGAATGCTAAAAATGAACAGGACCTGCAAAAAATTGACCAACAGATACAGCTCGCGCAAGTGAAACAGCAGATTAGTGCTGACGCAGCTCAGGTAAAGCCCTCTCCGGATTCTCAGTGGCTGAATGGCCTGAAAAGGGTAGGGACGGTTGAGCAGGCATGGACAACCTGGCAAAACTATCTAAATCAGCAGCTAGCTACCCAAGAAAAGCAGGCGGAAGCAGCTATTAAAAAGCTAAGCCATTTGGATGCTGCAGGGGAGCAAAGCCAAAAAGGCTATATTACGGAACTGTCAAAAAATACGTCATTGCCAACCGACTCACTTGCAAAAGACAGTTTACAGGATTACCAAACGAAACAGACGACCATAAAGCACGTGCAGGCACAGGCCCAATTGCAAGATGCTGCTAACGGGGCCATAGAACAGCTTAGTCAATTAAAGAACATTGATACCAGTAAGGATATTCAGAAGATTCGATCTGTCGTCAAGCAGAATAAGGCGAATGATAATCAGCTTGATACCATTAACAAAACGGTGGCAGATGCCAAGAAAGCGGATAATGAAGCGCTAACGACTTGTAGGTCCAATAGCACAACAAATCTCCAGTCGCTAACGGACCTCACGGACGAGCAAAGGACAGCGGTTAAAAAAACTATTGATGATCAGTCAGCGACTATTCAATCGATTAAAGAAGCGCTAACACAAGCAACTAGTGAAAATAACGAAACCCAAAACAAACAAAATAACCTCTTAAAGGAGTTACCCACGCTGAAATATTTAACAGCGGATGAGCAACAGACTCTAAAAGACGAGATTCAACAAATCAAAGAAATTTCTGCGTTAAACAAGTTAGAGAAAAAGGGGGAGCAACAGAATTTAGCAGATGCTCAGACTAGCTTAAAAGTAGCGGTCGACCAGTTGGCCGATTTGTCGGCTAGTCACCGAAAGATAGCCGAATCGACTATTCAGCAAGCAACGAACGTTTCGGAAGCGGAGAAGGCCCGAGAAAATGCAATAGACCAAAATAAGACGGACTTGGTAGCATTACAAGATGGTATCCAAGCCCTGCCAGCGCTAACGGCCAAGGAAAAGGCCGATAGTGTCCAGCGATTGGATGGTGATAAAACGCCCGCAGATGTTCAAAAAACGCTACAGAAAGCGCAGAATCTCAATCAGCTGGAGTTGAATCGGAATAATGCGATTCAACAATTGGGTCAGTTGCCGGACTTATCAGGAACGGACCGCCAAAACCTCAAAACGGCCATGCAGACAGCTTCCCAGTCTGATTTGAATCAATTAGCGAAGCAAGCACAGTGGGAAAATCAACAGGACCGGGTATTGACCAACCTGAAACGACTACCAGATTTGTCAGAGGCTGACCGACGAGCCCTTACCAATGGGGTCAAAACGGCTACGTCAGAGAATGCTGGATCGTTGACCACGATTTGGAAGCAGGCGCAACAAGACCAAAATGCTGCGGTGGCTAAGGCACAAGGACAGGCAATCCGACAGACGAACCAATTAGGCGCCTTATCAACGAGCGAAAAGGCAACCATCCAGCACAAAATTCAGCAGGGAACGACGGTCGCCCAGGCAGATAGTGACTATCGGAAAGCCCAAGCAGAAGCGCAAACTCATCTTCAACAAGTCAATCAGGCCATTCAAGACGCCCAAGCGTTGCCGAATCTGGATGATGAGGAACAGGTGAGTCAGCAAGCGCTGCTACTGGTCACGCCAACGCAGGGCTTGCCGGATCAGGTGGCGGCTGCCCAACGGCAGGATCGACAGAATTTAGTGACGACGCAGACTGCAACGACCCAGGCCATTCAACAACTCGACAGCCTGACTACCGCGCAAAAGCACCAATTACTAGCGCGAGTGAGCCAACTGACGACGGTAGCGCAGTTGCAACAACTGCAACAAGCCGCCCGAGACCAGGCTGCTCGTGACGTGGTGGTTACGGAAAGTGCGGACCAAGTGGTTGCGCCGACGTCGACGACAAGCAGCCAGTTTGCAGAAAGCACCCAGGTTCCTTTTAAGGTCTACCTGACGCAAGCACTATGGCGCTATCGAAGCTTGACCTTCTCCCCAGATAACCGGATTCGTTTCTATCCATCCCGTCCCCGCACTCAGGCGGCCGTCTTCACGGTGGTCGCGGTCTTTAACGGGCCACAAGGCACGCGCTTCTATCGGTTACGCGACGGGAGTTACATCACCGCTACCGCCGGGTACACAGCACACCTGTATTACCAGATGTTTCCGTTGACGGGCAAACTCAAGTTACTGCACGGCATTTACGCTTATCGGCATGCCCACTTCCGACAGAGCGACCGGCGGCATCACTTCCACCGCGGACAGGTGGTGACCATTCGGCGCTTGATTCGGCGACAGGATGGCGTTAACCGGTATCAACTAAGCGATGGCACTTACATCACAGCAAACAAGCAGTTTGTCGACTGGCAGTAAGCTTGTGGTGATACCAGCACAAAAAACGCATTGCCGATTCCCCCAAGGAAACCAGCAATGCGTTTTGACGATGATCTCTAATTACTCAACTCATGTTCGATCTGCAGATCACTCTGCGGGATGCGCTCCGAGGCGATCAGCGGTGAGACCGGCCCGATGCTCAGGAGGGTCAGGTGGTGCATCGCCCGCGAGGCAATCGTGTAGAGCGTCCCCGTGAACTGGTCGGTGGGGTAGTTCTCCGCCGACACGTTGTAGGCGATGACACTATCGAACTCCAGCCCCTTCGCCAGGTAAATCGGCAGGACGACTACGCCCTGGGGCAGCGAGCGGTCGGTATCCGTCAGGCGCGTCAGGTCGAAGTCGGCGTGGAGTTCCTGGTACACGTACTTGGCCTCGGCCGTGTTCTTGGTCAGAATCGCGACCGTCTGGTTGTCCGCCAGCTCGGCCGTCAGCTCGTGGGCCAACGCCTTGAACGCCGCCGGGGCGTCGTAGCGGATGACCACCTTGGGCAGGTCGCCGGGGCGGTTGAACGCCTCGATCTGGTCCCCGTCCGGCAACAGCGCCTTGGCGAACGTGGTGATTGGCAGCGTCGAGCGGTACGACCGCCGCAACGTGATCAGTCGCGCGTGCTTGGCGTGCAGCGCCGCGCCCAACTTTTTCAGGATGGATTCCGGCGACTCAACGGCCTTGAAGAGGGCCTGCTCGCTATCGCCCAGAAGCGTGAGCTTGGCCCGCGGGAAGGCGTGCTGCAGGTAAATTAACTGGGCAATCGAATAGTCCTGCATCTCATCCACGAAGAGGTGCTGCATCTGGTGGTTCAGGCCGCCACCGGTCAGCAGGTCCCGCAGGTACAGCAGGGGCGCCGCGTCGGTCAGCGCCAGCTTATGGAACTCGATGTCGTGGTTGTAGCGGTCAACGATGGCCTGCCAGTCGGCCGCCGACACATCCTGCGGCAACGGGCACTGCTGCAGAAAGGCGGTGTACTGGCTGTAAACGTCCAGGAAGTACCCGTTGTAGATGGCGTCGTCGACCTGGCGGAAGCGCCGGCGCACAATCTCGCGGGCGATAAAGTCGATCTCATCGTCCAACTGTTCGAACTGCCCCAGGTGTTTGGCCCCTAACAGGTTGTGGTAATCTTCGTCGCTCAGCTGGTCGATGGTGTCACGGACCCAGTCGGCCTGGGCCTCCTCGGCGATGCGGTGCTTCAGGCGTTTCTCGAGCACGTTCTTGGTCTTCAGGAACCGCTCGGCCGGGGGCACCGTGGCCGGATAGCGGGCGTAGATGGCCCGAATCTCGTCGTGGTCGAAGAAGACCCGGCCCTTGAAGCGGATGTCGGTGAACTGCATCTGGTCGGCCGGACACTGCTGACAGTAGTCCGCGACGGCGTCCATCATGGCCGCGCTCTCCTGGAAGCGCCGGACGGCCAGGTTGACCGGGTGCTGCTGGTCGCTTTCGTAGCGGGCAAATTGGGTCTGGACGTTGAGCCCCTGGAAGCGTTGCGTGAGGAACTCGGCCAGCGTGACCTGGCGCATGTTGCGTTCCCCGAGACTGGGGAGCACGTCACTGATGTAGTGGCTGAACAGGCGGTTGGGCGAGAACAGCACAATCTGATCGGCCTCGAGGTCGCGGCGGCTGTGGTACAGCAGGAAGGCGATCCGCTGGAGAATCGCGGAGGTCTTGCCGGAGCCGGCGACCCCCTGGACCACCAGCAGGTCGCTGTGGACGTCGCGGATGATGTCGTTTTGTTCCCGTTGGATGGTCGCCACGATGTTCTGCATGGTGGCGTCGTTCTGCTCGCCCAGTACGTGTTGCAACATCTCGTCGCCCACGGTCTCGTTGGTGTCGAACATGCTTTTGATCTGACCGTCTTGAATCAAAAATTGGCGTTTCTTCAAGAGGTCGGTCTGCTGGGTACCGGCTGGGGTGCTGTAGGCGACTTTGCCCAGGACCCCGTTATAGTAGATACTGGAGATTGGTGCGCGCCAGTCGTAGACCAGAAAGTTCTCATCGTCGTCCACGAACGAGGCCGTCCCGATGTACAGCGACTCGGGGGCCGCCTCGTCGGGGTCTTGAATGTCGATGCGCCCGAAGTAGGGCGATTTTTGAAGTTCTTGGAAGGTGTGCAATTGATTCTCGATGATGTTCTGATTTTCGGTTAACCGGGAGACCAGGGCCCGTTGTTGCTGCAGTTCGGCACTGGTTTCGATTCGGTCATCGACTTCGAACCAGTTCACGGACGTGTTTTCGCTATAGTTCTTTAACACGTTGCGCAACTCTTGGTGGGCGTCGTTGTACTCGGCCGTGGTGCGGTCGATCCGGTTCCCAATCTGGTGGACCACGTCGTCCACCCGGCGTTGCTCGTTGGCTTGTTCGTTGGTGGTCAAAGGACCGCCTCCTTCATAGAATTGGCTAAATTGCTTAACAATTCTAGTCACATTTCGGGGCGCTGTCAATCAAAGACCGCCGCGAAAACGCCGAATGGCGGATTCTTCCGCAAGACCCCGTGAATGGCGGTTTACATTCGCCGGTAAATCCACTAAACTGTAGGCATGAGTTGTGATGGAGTAGCCCAATCTCAGAGAGGGACCGGTCGGCTGAAACGGTCCCACGGGCGAAGTGGGTCACAACGGTTGTTCCCTGAATAAACGATGAACGTCGCGGTGGCTCCGTTAACGGCCGAAAGTGGTGACCAGCACTGGTCACAAGTTAGGTGGTACCGCGCAGTCGCGTCCTATTGACAATCGTCAATGGGGCGCTTTTTTAGAAAGGAAGATTCTGATGACAAAAAAACACGTGATTTTAACGGGCGATCGGCCCACTGGTAAGCTCCACATTGGCCATTACGTCGGCTCCCTGAAGAACCGGGTCATGCTGCAAAATACCGGCGACTACGACACCTTTATCATGATCGCCGACACGCAGGCCCTGACCGACAACGCCCGGGACCCCGAGAAGATTCGCCACAGCCTGCTCCAGGTGGCCTTAGACTACCTGGCCGTGGGCATCGACCCCGCCAAGTCGACCATTCTGGTGCAGTCCCAGATCCCCGCGTTGAGCGAGTTGACCATGACCTACCTGAACCTGGTCTCCGTTTCGCGCCTGAACCGCAACCCAACGGTCAAGACGGAAATCAAGCAAAAGGCCTTTGGTGAAAGCGTCCCGGCCGGCTTCTTCATCTACCCGGTCAGTCAAGCGGCCGACATCACGGCGTTTAAAGCTGACACGGTGCCGGTGGGTGACGACCAAGAACCGATGCTGGAACAGACCCGTGAAATCGTGCGGAGTTTCAACAACATTTACGGTCAGGAGATTCTGGTCGAACCCGAAGGCTACTTCCCAGCCAAGGGCCTCGGGCGGATCCCCGGTCTCGACGGCAACGCCAAGATGAGCAAGTCCCTGAACAACGCCATCTACCTGGGCGACGACGCCGACACGATCCAGAAGAAGGTCATGTCGATGTACACCGACCCCGAGCACATCCACGTGGAGGACCCGGGCCACATCGAGGGCAACACGGTCTTCACCTACCTGGACATCTTCGCCGAAGACAAGGCCAAAGTGGCCGATCTGAAGGCGCAATACCAGCATGGCGGCTTAGGAGATGTTAAGATTAAACGGTATCTAAACGACGTCTTACAAGCCGAATTAAAGCCAATTCGCGAACGCCGCGAACAGTTTGCGGCCGACCCGGACGGGGTCTACGCAATCCTCAAGCAGGGGAGCGAGAAGGCCAACCAAGTGGCCGCCCAAACGTTGCGTGAAGTGCGTCACGCGGTTGGTATCGACTACTTCGGTTAAGTCGAAACGGGGGGATGACCATGCAAAATTTAGCCATTGTGGATCTCGGCTCCAATTCAGTGCGCCTGGCCGTGAACGAACTACGCGACGACGGCACCTACCGGGAAGTTAACCGGGTCAAGGCCGACAGCCGGCTGTCGGAAGGCATGGGGCCGGAGAAGATTCTTCAACCCAAAGCGATGGAGCGGACGATCGCCGCTTTACGGTCGTTTCGGCCGTACTATGAGCAGTTACCCCAGCTGATCGTCCGGGGCATCGCGACGGCCGCGGTCCGGCAAGCCCGCAACCGCGACGAGTTCTTGGCGCAGGTCAAGCGCGCGACCAACATCGACCTCGAGGTGCTGACCGGCGACCAGGAGGCCTACTACGACTACCTGGGCGCGGTCAACCGCCTGAAGGTCAAGGACTGCCTGTTACTGGACACCGGTGGCGCCAGCTGTGAGCTGGTCCACGTCAAGGACGGCCGGGATGCGAACCTGATCAGCGTGCCGTTTGGGGCCGTCAACCTCTCGGAGCAGTTCCACCTGGACGACCGGGTGGCGGCCGTGGACCTCTTCTCGGCCCAGGTCTTCCTCCGGGAACGTTTGCGGGACATCTGGTGGCTCAACGACGCCAAGCACCTTCCCCTGGTCCTCTTAGGGGGCGCCAACCGGACGCTGGCCCGGATGAACCGGCAGCAGCAAAAGATCCTGCACGTCGAGAACATCCACGGTTACCGGCTGACGACCGACCAGGTCATGCGGACCTTTCAGCGGTTGTTGGCGGTGCCGTTGCGCGAGCGCAAGCGCATCTCGGGACTGGAAACGGAACGGGCCGACATCATCTTAGGCGGCATGTTGCCCCTGGTGACGCTGCTGCAGATGCTGGATTCCGACCGGGTCGTGTTCTCCGAGAGCGGCGTGCGCGAAGGCATCATTTCCGAGTACCTCAGTCAGCGTTAAGGAGGTGGACAGGATGACGACACCCTTTTACCGGTTGCCGTACGAGCAACGCCGTGACCGCCTGGCCACGACGCGGCACTTGACCGGCGCACAGCTGGCCATCGTGGCCCGGCAGCGGCAATCGGCGGACGAAGAACTGATTGAAAACTACCTGACGACCTACGGCTTGCCCGAGGGCGTGGCCGTGAACCTGCGCGTCGATGGGCGCTCCGTGGCCGTCCCGATGGTCACCGAGGAGCCCTCGGTCATCGCGGCTGCCAGCAACGGCGGGCGGCTGTTGACCAGCGACCGCGGCATCACCACCACGGTGGCGCGGCGGGAGCTGATGGGGCAGATTGTCTGCCAGCACGTCCGTCAACCCGCGGTCCTCAAGGCCTGGGTGCAGGCCCACCAAGCGGCGATCCTCAAGGTCGCCGACGCGGCGCACCCGACGTTACTGACGCACGGGGGCGGGGCCCGGTCGATCCGGGTGCGCGTGCTCCCCGATGACTGGGTCTCCATCGACCTGTTCATCGACGTGGGCGAGGCGATGGGGGCCAACCTGGTCAACACGTTGACCGAGGCGGTCGCCGATTACCTGCGTCCCCAGATCGACGGCGAGGTCCTGATGAGCATCCTCAGCAACTACGCGACCCACAGCCTGGTCACGGCGCGGTGTGCCGTGCCGGTGGACCCACTGAAAACGGCCACGCTGGCGGGGGCCACCGTCGCCGAGCGCATCTGCGCGGCCAGCGACTTTGCCCAGGTCGACCCGTACCGGGCGGCTACCCACAACAAGGGCATCATGAACGGCATCGACGCCGTGGTCCTGGCGATGGGCAACGACTGGCGGGCCGTGGAGAGCGGTGCGCACGCCTATGCGAGCCGTCACGGCCAGTACCGCGGCTTGAGCCGCTGGTGGCTGGACGGGGCGATCCTCCACGGTGAGCTGACCCTGCCGCTAGCACTGGGCTTCGTGGGCGGCGCCACGCGGGTCTTCCCGCTGGTCGCCGTGAACCAACAGATTGCCCAGGTCACCAGTGCCCGCGAGCTGATGCGGGTGACCGCCGCGCTGGGCTTGGCCCAGAACGTGGCGGCGTTGCGCGCTTTGGTCACCGAGGGCATCCAGCGGGGCCACATGCACCTGCAACTCAAATCGTTGGCGCTCTCCGTGGGCGCCACCCCGGCCGAGGTCCCCGCAGTGGTGGCCCGGCTGCAGGAACGACAACCGACCACTGCACAAGCCCAGGCGGCGTTACGGGCCGTCCGTCAGGCCAATCTAACCAACAAAGGATGAGACAAGCACATGGAAGCAAAAGATGTACAACTGAATGACCAGGTCCAAGACCTGCTCAACCAAGTCAATAACCTTTACCCGGGGAAGGTTGAGGTCCACTTTATCGGCCAACTACAGGCGGGCTTTGTGCGGCACGACCAGGCCCAACAGATGCAGATGGGCAAGGACATCGACATTCAAGTGGCCGACTTGACGGCGCCGAATTACACGGCGTCGCACGAACTGCTGCACCTGCTGATGATTTTATCCGGCTTCCCGCAGGTCTTCTTCTCCCTGACCACCGGGAACCCCGACCTGGATCAACAGCTGATGATCATGGGTACCGAGCTGTACGATATCGTGAGCCACGAGGTCGTGGTCAGCGAACAGCGGAAGCACGGCCTGATCACGCCCGAGATCAACGACCTGTACCTGAAAGGGGTCGACTACACGCTGAAGCCGGAACCGGCCGAGCGCGATGACGAGATGACCCTGCGGACGCTGACGTTATTGGACGCGCTGGTCTTCTTTGGCCCCGATAACCAGGCCATCAACGACCAGTTCACCAAGGACTACCCGGAAAGCTTCGCGGCGGCCCGGAAGCTCTACCAAACAATTACTGCCAAACCGGTCACGTCGCCATTTAGCCTCCGCCGGAACGTGGTCAAGCTGTTCAAGGCCTTCGACGCCCAGCTGGAAGCCTGGAACTTGCCGGCGCTGCACAACACGGAATTCACCACGTTGTCCAGCGTGCTGTCCAAGCGCCAGCTGAGTCTGCAGGTGCGGCAGATCTTCGAGCTGTACCATTCCGACATGCACGAGAAGACCACGCAACGGCGCGGGTACGTCGGCTTCAACCGGGCGGACAACCAGAACGCCTTCGTGTTGCCCGCACCTAAGCCGAAGGAAGACACGCCGGATTACTACACGAACATCTATAACATGACCGTTGAGGACCTCTTCAAACAACTGAAGATGCCTTACATTTTGCGGTAACCACCCTGAAGCGGGCCAACGACTGAACGTTGGCCTGCTTTTTTATGGTGCGATTAGCGAGATAAAAGCGGGTCGTTCGCGTATAAAATTTCTAATCACAACTTTCCGGTGAGATGGTGGATATTAACGACCTCCTCGGGGGCATGCTATAATGGAAACAGATGTTTGCTGGATGATTTGTGAGGGGGTAGTAACGAATGGAAGCACGATTACAAGAACAGTTTGATCAAGCAAAACACATCGTTTTTCTCACGGGTGCCGGCGTTTCGACCCCGTCCGGGATTCCAGATTATCGCTCGAAGAATGGCCTGTACACCGGCCACCGCAACGCCGAGTATTACCTGAGCCACACCTGCCTGGTGCGTGAGCCCGCGACCTTTTACGACTACGTCAAGCAGAACCTCTATTACCCGGACGCGCAGCCCAACGTGATCCACACCAAGCAGGCGGCGCTGACCCGGGAGAACCGCGCGACGGTGATTACCCAGAATATCGATAACCTGTACAACGTCGCGAACTGTGCCCACCTGGTCGAGTTCCACGGCAACCTCTACAACGTCTACTGCCAGGTCTGTGGTGCCCACGTCGACTGGCACCAGTACCTCAAGGACCCGCACCATGACGCGGATGGCGGCTGGTTGCGGCCGGACGTCGTCTTGTACGAGGAGGGGCTGAAGCAGCTGAACATCCAACGGGCGGTCGCGGCCATGACCCAGGCCGACCTGGTGGTCATCGTCGGGACCTCGATGCGGGTCTACCCGTTCGCCGGCCTGCTCGATTACCGCAACGACCAGGCCCCGGTCGTGGTGATCAACCAAGAAAAGCTCGATTTGGGCGTCCCGATTGAGATGGTCCAGGCGGACGCCACACAATTCTTTGAAGAACTTCAGGTCTGAGGGTGATAGAACCGATGAGCCATCAAGAGATTATTGACCGGCTCCGGCGGCTGGTTCGCCGGATGCGCTGGCTAAACGCGCTGCAACTGATTCCCGACACGCTGGTGATCTACGGCATCTTACAGCTGGCCTTTAATCAGGAGGTCGTGATGCTGTTCAACACCGGCTTCTCCCGGGAGCGGGCGGGGATGGTGACCATCCTGTTTGCGTTGATCGACCTTTGCGTCACCGGGATCCGGTATAACGACCGGCTGGCCGGGCGGCGGCTGATCAGCCAACTCAGCGGCCACCTGACTACGCCGGAAGCGGACCTGATCAAGCAGTTTGAACGCTTTAAGTAGGGAGGGACACGCATGATCACCATTGGGTTAACTACCTGGACGGAACATCCCGCCCTGATTGGGGGCGTCGACCGCCCCGTGACCCTCACCGAGTACGCCGGTCATCTGCCGGTGGTGGAGCTCGATACGCCGTTCTACGGCCTTCCACGGGCCAGTACTATCGCCAATTGGCAGGCCACGGTACCGGAGGGCTTTCAATTTATCCTGAAGGCCAACCAGGTCATGACCACCCACGGACAGCGGCAGCATCCGGTGACCTTCGAGGAACGGGCCAAGGTCTTCGCCGATTACGCCGAATTGGTGGCCCCGTTGGTGCGGCGCCACCAATTACGGACGATCCTGTTTCAATTTCCGCCGTACTTCAACCGCACTACGGAGAATATCCAGTACCTCCGCGAGATTCGGACCTGGATGGGGCGACTGCCCATCGCCGTGGAATTTCGGAGTCCCAGCTGGTTTGCAACCCCGGGGATGACCACCGACGTGCTGGCCTACCTGCAGTCGCTGCGGATGACCAACGTCACGACCGACGAGCCGCACAACTTAAATGACGGCATCCCGCTGGTCGCCACGGTGACCACGCCCGACCTGGCAATGATTCGGCTGCACGGCCGCAACGCCCAGGGCTGGTTCAACCAGGGAGCCAACTGGCGCAAGACCCGGACGCTGTACAAGTACAGTGAAGACGAGCTGCAGACGATTGCGACGCTGGTCCGGCAGGTCGCCATGCAGGCCCGCGACGTGTGCGTCATCTTTAACAACAATTCCGGCCGCGATGCCGCCCCGAACGCGTTGCGCCTGCAGGAGATCCTGGGCCTGCAGTGGACCAATTTGGCCCCGCAACAGTTGGATCTGTTCTAAGCGGCGGGCAGTGGTTGGCCGACAGAACCATTTAGCTGACAAAATCCCCGGTCGGGTGCTATGGCTGGACCGGGGATTATGCTATACTAAATGAGAATTTAACGTGAAATTTAACCCTAAAATTTACGGAAATCTTTTGAGCAAGGAAGGCTTTAGTTTATGGCAGATACCAAACCTACTTTTTACATCACCACGCCGATCTATTATCCATCGGGTCGGTTACACATCGGAAACTCCTACACCACGATTGCCTGTGACACGGTGGCGCGCTACAAGCGCAGCAACGGGTACGACGTCTTTTTCCTGACCGGGACCGACGAACACGGTCTGAAGATCGAGGACAAGGCCCAATCCCAGGGCAAGACGCCGCAGGAATACGTCGATGGCATGGCGACCCAGATCAAGCAACTCTGGAAGACGCTGGAGATTTCCAACGACAAGTTCATTCGGACCACGGATGCCGAACACGTGGCGGCCGTGCAAAAGATTTTCGAGCGTCTGCTGAAGCAGGGCGACATCTACCTGGGTGAATACGAGGGCTGGTACTCCGAGGACGACGAAGAGTACTTCACCGAGACCCAGCTGGCCGAAGTCTACCACGACGATAACGGCAAGGTCATCGGCGGGAAGGCACCGTCCGGCCACGAGGTCTCGCTGGTCAAGGAACAGTCCTACTTCTTCAAGATGAGCAAGTACGCCGACTGGCTGCTGGACTTCTACCACAGCCATCCGCACTTCATCCAACCGGAATCCCGGATGACCGAAATGATCAACAACTTCATCAAGCCTGGCCTGGAAGACCTGGCCGTTTCCCGGACCACCTTCACCTGGGGGGTCCCGGTCGAAAGCGACCCGAAGCACGTGGTCTACGTGTGGATCGACGCGCTGCTGAACTATATCACCGCGTTGGGCTACACCAGTGACGACGAGGGGCTGTTCAAGAAGTTCTGGCCGGCCGACGTTCAGATGGTCGGGAAGGAAATCGTCCGGTTCCACTCCATTTACTGGCCAATCGTGCTACACGCTCTGGGGCTAGAAATGCCGAAGGAATTGTTCGCCCACGGCTGGTTGTTGATGAAGGACAGCAAGATGTCCAAGTCGACCGGGAACGTGATCTACCCCGAAACGCTGGTCGACCGCTACGGCCTCGACGCCGTACGGTACTACCTGATGCGCGCGATGCCGTATGGTAACGACGGGAACTTCACGCCGGAAGACTTCGTCAACCGCTTGAACTACGACCTGGCCAACGACCTGGGGAACCTGCTGAACCGGACCGTCGCCATGATCAACAAGTACGAAGATGGCAAGTTGCCAGTCTTGAAGAGCGGTGTGACCGAATTCGACGCCGACCTGGAACAGACCGCGGCCGACGTCATCCGGAACTACGAAGACCTGATGGACCAGATGCACTTCGCCGACGCGCTGGCGGAGATTTGGAAGCTGGTGGCCCGGACCAACAAGTACATCGACGAGACGGAACCTTGGAAGTTAGCCAAGGACGACGCGGCGAGCGACCAATTGTCCGCCGTGATGGCCCACTTGGCGGCCAGCCTGCGGGTCATCGCCACGCTGATCAGTCCGGTCATGACCCACGCGCCGAAGGAAATTTTCACGCAGTTGGGCTTGGACCCGGCCACGTTGGCCTTGAAGGGCCTGCAATTCGCCGACTTACCCGCCGGTGAGCAGGTCGTGGCCAAGGGAACGCCGATTTTCCCCCGGTTGGACACCGAGGAAGAAGTGGACTTCATCCAAGGACAGATGACGAAGTCGGAAAAGACCAAGGGTCGGGCTGCGATGGCGGCGAAGGCTCAGAAGCAGGAGGCTGCTGTGGATCCAGAAGAAACGGAACTCACTTTAAATAAATCCGAAATTCGGTTCGACAAGTTCGAAAAGATCGAACTGCGGGTCGCCGAAATCAAGGCGGTCGACCACGTTGAAGGGGCCGACAAGCTGTTACGGTTCCAGTTGGACGCCGGGGACAAGGGCTTACGCCAGATCCTCTCCGGCATCGCCCAATGGTACCCAGAACCAGCATCCCTCGTGGGCAAGAAGGTCATCATCGTGGCCAACTTGAAGCCACGGAAGATGCGGGGCCAGATCAGTCAAGGGATGCTGTTATCAGCGGAATATGACGGTGAGGTCAAGCTGGCCATCGTGCCACAAGACCTGGTCAACGGGTCCTCAGTCGAATAACGTCAAGCAAACGCGGGCGGCGATGACTTAGTCGTCGGCCCGCGTTTTTTGTGACGACCAGTTGGCCGCTGCGGCTTGACGCTGACGGGCCAATGATGATTTAATAGGAGAATCGCGCTAGGGGCGGCTGGTCGCAACGGCCGCCCCTAGCAGAGTGGTCACCGTTTCTGATAAGGAGACAATTGTATGAAAATTTTTGACTCACACACGCATTTAAACAGCGAAGAATTCATCCACGACGTGCCGACGTTCGTGAAGCGCGCCGCCGACCTGGGTGTGACCCGGATCGCCAACGTCGGGTCGAACACCCAGCTGAACGCCGACGCCATCAAGCTGGCGCACCAGTACCCGCAGATGATCGCCGTGGTCGGCTGGCATCCCGAGGACTCGAAAAACTACACGCCGGCCGCCGAGCAGCTGCTGGAAGAGCAGTTGCAGGACGACCAGGTCCGTGCCCTGGGTGAGATTGGCCTGGACTACCACTGGGACACCTCCCCGCAGGATACCCAGCGCAAGGTCTTTGCCCGGCAAATCGCCATCGCCAAGGAGGTCGGCAAGCCCATCGTGGTCCACAACCGCGACGCCTTCGAAGACACCTACCGGATCATCAAGGAAGCCGGCATTCAGGACATCGGCGGGGTCATGCACAGCTTTAACGGCGACCCCGAATGGTTGAAGAAGTTCCTCGACTTGGGGATGCACATCTCGTACTCCGGGGTGGCCAGCTTCAAGAACGCCCACGAGGTCCACGATTCCGTGCGGGCCACGCCACTGGACGTGATGATGGTCGAGACCGACGCGCCGTACCTGACGCCGGAGCCGCACAGAGGCGAGCAGAACGAACCGGGCTTTACCCGCTACACCGTCGAGGCCATCGCCAAGGAACGGGCTACCACGCCAGAGACCATTGCGGCCGCGACCTACCACAACGCAGAGGAGTTTTACCAAATTGAAGAAGATTAAAGAAGTCCTGGTGGTCGAGGGCAAGGACGACACCAAGGCCATCAACCGGGCGGTCAACGCCGACACCATCGAGACGAGGGGGTCCGCCATCGACGACGACACCCTGGCCCTGATTGAAAAGCTCGCCGACCAACGCGGCGTGATCATCTTCACCGACCCCGACTTTTCCGGGGAGAAGATTCGCAAAATCGTGGCCGAGGCCGTGCCGAACGCCAAGCACGCCTTCCTGCCGAAAAAGGAAGGGCGCCCGGACAAGGCCGGGGGCTCACTGGGCGTGGAACACGCGACGCCGGACGCCATTCGTGCGGCACTGGACCACGTTTACACCGAGACGGACGCCGCGCCCGAACTGATCAGCCACGCCGAGCTGGTCGCCGCCGGCCTGATCGGTGGGGCGGGGGCCAAGCGGCGCCGGGAACAACTCGGCGAACTGTTGCAGATTGGCTACGTGAACGGTAAGCAACTTGAGAAACGGTTGCGGATGTTTGGGATTCAGCCGGCCGACTTTCAGGCCGCTGTCGCCCAGCTACCCGCGGAATAAGGGGGATTTACGTGAATAACAATGTACCTGAGATTGGCTCGCCAGCCCGCACCAAGGCCATCCTGAACCGCTACCGGTTAGTGGCCAAGAAGAGCCTGGGGCAGAACTTTCTGTCCGATCTGAACATCCTACGGAACATCGTGACGGCCGCCGACGTGACGGCCGACGACAACGTCATCGAGATTGGTCCCGGAATCGGGGCGCTGACCGAACAGTTGGCGCGCAAGGCCCGCAAGGTCGTGGCCTTCGAGATCGACGCCAACCTGTTGCCGGTCCTGGACGATACCCTGATGGACTACGACAACGTGAAAATCATCAACCAGGACATCTTGAAGGCCAACCTGCCCGAGGTCATCCGTGACGAGTTTGAGCCGGGGCACCCGGTCAAGCTGGTGGCCAACCTGCCGTACTACATTACGACGCCGATCCTGATGGGCGTGTTGCAGAGCAACGTGTCCTTCGACCAGATTGTGGTGATGATGCAGGCCGAGGTCGCCGACCGGCTGGTGGCCGTTCCGGGCACCAAGGCGTACGGCTCCCTGTCGCTGGTGATGCAGTACCGCGCCCACGTGGAGGTTGCCTTCGACGTGCCGCGCTCGGCGTTCATTCCCCAGCCCAACGTGGATTCGGCGATCATTCGGCTGACGCCGCGGGAGCCGCTGCCGGTGATGCCGTACGACGACAAGGCCCTCTTTGGCTTCGTCAAGGGCTGTTTTGCCCACCGGCGCAAGTCGTTGTGGAACAACCTGCAGGGGATCTTTGGGAAACAACCCGAGGTCCGCGAACGCATCCAGACGGTCCTGCAACGGGTCGATATTTCGCAACAATTGCGGCCCGAACGGCTGACGCTGATTAATTTTATTGAATTAGTGAATGCTTTTCATGACGAAGGGCTAATGTAACCCTTACCAATCGCTGATTATTGCGATTTTGAGGCTAGTGTGGTATAATTTGCATTTCTTGTGAAACTATGGTATCATGTTTCACAGAGGTGAAGTGCATGCCAACTAGTTTAGCAAATATCAAGAATAAACTTGATAGTCGCATTGGTGAAAAGTTAATGGTAATTGCCCAAGCCGGGCGTAAGAAGACGACCGAACGGCATGGAATTCTTCGGGAAACCTATCCCGCAGTTTTCGTGGTTGATCTCGATCAAAACGAAAACTCCTTTGAACGGGTTTCTTACAGTTACACCGATATTTTAACCAAAAACATCGAAGTCGACTTTGATGAATAAATAATTGGGCCTACGAGGCCTTTTTATTTTGCCCAAAATGCGGGGAACCGGGGGCGGGACCAGGATTTTATCGCGATGGAGTTCAATTTGGCTTTTTTCCATAGTATAATGGGCTTAATTAGATTCACGAGTACGGTAGGCCGGTCCTACCCGGAATTAAGGTGAGCGCATGCAACTGATTGAAAAGGCACCAGCCAAGATAAACCTCGGGCTCGATACGCCTTACCATCACCAAGATGGGGCGGAGGAGTGGAACATGGTCATGACCTCGGTCGACCTGGCCGATTACGTCGACATTCAGACGCTGACCAAGCATAAACGGATTCGGGTGGCCTCGGACAGCGGCTTTTTACCCAACGACCAACGGAATCTCGCCTTTCAAGCGGCCCACTTATTACAGACGACCTTTCACATCAACGAAGGGGTCAATATTCGGATCAAGAAGAACATCCCGGTGGCAGCCGGCCTAGGGGGCGGTTCCTCGGACGCCGCGGCGGTCTTACGTGGCCTCAATCAGCTCTGGAACTTGGGGCTGTCCTGGCAAGAATTGGCCAAGTTGGGCCTGCAGATTGACTCGGACGTGCCGTACTGCGTGTATGGCCGGACGGCGCACGTACGCGGGCGCGGGGAGCGCATCACGCCGCTGTCGAAACTCCCGACGGCGTGGGTGGTCCTGGCCAAGCCCAAGGTCAGCGTCTCGACGCCCAGCATCCTGCAGCGCATCCGCTACGACGACCTGGAGCACCCGGATATCGAGGCCCTCTTGCGGGCGGTCCGGGAGCAGGACATCGCCGCGATGTGTGCGGTGATGGGCAACGCCTTGGAGCCCCTGACGGCCCAGCGTTACCCGGAGATCACGCAGCTGAAGCAGCAGATGATCAAGTTCGGGGCCGACGCGGCGCAGATGAGCGGCACCGGGCCCACGGTGTTCGGCCTGTGTGGCAAGCAGTCCCGGGCCCAGCGCGTCTTCAACGGCATGAAGGGCTTCTGCCGCGAGGTGTACCTGGTCCGTCCGTTGCCGTAGCCAGCCCCAGAACATCAAAGCAGTGATCCTTAAAATAGGCAGGACCTTCTCCAGTGGGGGAGGGCCTGCCTTTTTGGGTGGGAAAGGGTGGCGCAAGTTCTTTTTGAAAGTTGAATTTCTTAATCGTTGCCAAACATTTGCTGACCGTGGCCCGGTCTATCAACGATTTTAATCAAAATAAGCTGGTTACATCTACTGATATCAAGCGTTTTACCTTAAAAAATATGTAAATTGATATTGACAACTGAAAACGGTTACAGTATCCTAGTCATTGAAAGTTGAGTTTGTTAATAGCGTCAAAACTTTTATGCTAAGAGGTGTTTGATATGAGTGAAAATGCTCCACACGCCGAGGTGGCCACCAAGAACATGGTCCCTTGGAAGGAACGATTCGCCTATAGTTTGAGTGACTTTGCCTGCAACCTATCTTTTCAGATGGTTGGGACGTACTTAATGATTTTCTACACTGATACCTTTGGGATCAGTGCTGCCGCAGTTGGGACCCTGTTCTTGGCTGCCCGGATTGTCGATGCTTTTGATGGGCCATTCTGGGGAATTATGATCGACCACACCCACACCAAGTATGGGAAGAGTCGACCGTACTGGTTATGGTTCTCGATTCCATTTGCCGTCTTCTGTGTTCTGGTCTTTACCACGCCAAACCTGAGCTTAACGGGGAAGCTGATTTGGGCCTACGTTACCTATATTGGGGTTGATGTTCTTTATTCCGCAGTTAACATTCCAATTACGTCAATCTTGCCATCATTAACCAGCAACCCACAAGAACGGGTAACGTTATCCACGATTCGTCAATTCATGGGAACCGCCGGTGCTACGTTGATCACCGGGATTACCTTGGGAATGGTTGCCTTCTTCGGTAACGGTTCCACCACGAGCGCTCACGGCTGGTTCATCTGGGCCTTGATCGTCGGGATCATTGTGGTGATCATCTTCGGTTTTGTCTTCAAGAACACGCACGAACGGGTTCAGACCAAGAGCTCCCGGAAGTCGATTCCAATCAAGGAATCTTTGAAAGCGCTTCGTCGGAACTGGCCATGGGCCATCATCATCTTCATCAACTTCATTTACTGGTTGGGGATGCAGACCCGTTCACAAGTCACGGTTTACTTCTTCAAGTACAACATGCACGATGCCGGTCTGGCGTCCTTCGTTCTGAGTTTACAAATCGTTGCTTTGGTTGCCGTGGTCGTGACGCCATGGACCTCCAAGCGGATCGGTAAGCGGAACACCATGTTAATGGGTATGATCTTAGCCGTTGTGGGCCAATTACTCTTGAGTGTTGGTGCCGGCAGCTTGAGCGTTCCAATGATCATCTTTGCCACCATCGTGGGTTACTTAGGAACCGGTTACGTTTCTGGTTTGATCGCCGTGATGTTAGCCGATGCCGTGGACTACGGTGAATGGAAGAACGGTGTCCGGGCCGAAGGAATCGTTACCTCCTTCTCCAGCTTCTCTGCGAAGTTAGGGATGGGGATTGGTGGTGTGATCACTGGTTGGTTACTGACCTCCACTGGTTACGTCGCAAACCACGCCCAAAGCGCTTCCGCGTTACACGGAATCGAATTGAACTACATTTGGGTACCATTGTTGGGATTCGCGCTTTCAGGTATCGCGCTGATGTTCTATCATGTAGATGGAATTGAAAAGCAGATGCAAAGTGACTTAGCGGTTAAGCACGCTAAGGAAAACGCTGAAGACGAAGACTAAACAGTGAAATGAGTTGATTGAATGATTATTAATAAGGACGTTATGCGTGATCATAACGAACACTCAGTCTTACAGGCGATTGTGAACCATGGCCCGATTTCGCGGAACGATGTCTCGAAACTGCTGGGACTGAACAAGGTGACGGTGTCCGACATTGTCGGCACGTTGCTCAAACGGAAGTTGGTACTGAGCGTTGGTGAAGATAAAACGGCCAGTTCGAGCGGACGCCGCCCGGAACTGGTGGCCTATAACGCCGCTTACGGTTACGTGATCAATTTCAGTCTCTCGGGCTCCGCCATCGAAATGCTGGTTGCCCAGCTGGATGGGCGGGCGCTCGAGTACAGCACCAAGCCGCTTAATCATCAGTCCGTGAAGGAAATCGTGGCCGAGATGGAAAAGATGATCGGCCAATTGCCGAAGTTCCCGGTGGAAAATGGCCTGGTCGCCATCTCCATCGCCATCTTCGGGGTGGTCTACCAAAACACCATCATGACGTCGCCGTTCGTTGATTTCGAGGACTTTGACCTCGTGGCCCACTTCAAGCAACGCTACCACGTTGAAGTGATTATGGAAAACGAGGCCAACCTTTCCGCCATCTTCGAGCAGGACTTCAGTAAGCAGGAGCTCCAGAACATCGTGTCGATCAGTATCCACGAGGGCTTGGGGGCCGGGATCATCCTGAACACCCAGCTGTATCGCGGCAACTACGGGCAGGCCGGGGAAATCGGCCGCATCATGATTCAAGATGGCGACCATCCCCAACGCCGCTTGGCGACGCTGCCCACGTTCGACACCGAATGGTCGGAAACGGCGCTCCTCGCGAAGGCGGGGCACCTGAAGGGTCAGGCCGATTACGAGTTGGCCCAGCTGATCCGGGACTACAATGCCGGCGACCCGGCGATTGCCGAGTTGTTGGAGGAGTTCTGTTACCAACTGGCCATCGTGACCAGCGACCTGATTGCGGCCTACGATCCGCAGATGATTTTCTTCGATTCACCCTTAGTGGATCAGATTCCAGAGATTCTCAAGAATATTCAAATGAAACTCGGCTTTATGCCGTTGGTTCCCCCGTTAGTCATGTCGAAGGACGTGCGTTACGCCACGTTGCTGGGCGGTGCTTCCCTGGCGATTCACCAGGTCTTGCACATGCCGAAGACGCGGTTGATCTTCCACCATTAACGGGTGGCCAAACTAAAAATGTGATGTCCGGTGGCTGACGAAGCTGGTCGGCATCACATTTTTTTTGTGGGTCAGGTGGATGAACTCAGCGCTTCTGGCTCACGTTGCGGAAACTGGCAACTCTGAGCTGAACATCATATTTCCAGGTACTCATCAGTTACGGATTGCAAAGTATAGATACGTATGGGATGAGCATGGGTGAACTCAACCCCTCCAGCTGATGTGGATGCTAAGCCATGTCCGTTGGGGTCTTAGGGATTACTGCGCTGGTCCAGTTTTCAGCCGCCGCCATCATCGGGGGTGGTCGCCAGTATGTTCCGTTTATGATGGTTTTTCATGATGTGAGCGTAACAGAGGCGACTTGCTGGTCGTGGTGAAATTGATGTTACCGGGTGTTCTTTGCCCGGTTACATCAAGGCCGAGCTCTGGAGACTCGTGGGTTTCGAGGCTTCGGAGTCGTGCCCACCTCGACCAGCTTGCTCGCCGGCGTGGAGCGCCTGCCAACGACCAATTGAAGCATTTAACCAATAAAACGACATTTTGTATAGGAGGAAATTGATTTGACGAAAATCAGCTTACCAAAGAACTTTTTATGGGGTGGCGCCGTGGCGGCCCACCAACTCGAAGGGGCCTATAACGTGGGCGGTAAGGGCCTGAGCGTGGCCGACGTGATGACCGCCGCCGGGAACCGCGACGAACGGACCATCACCCAGGGCGTCCAGGACGGGGAATTCTACCCGAACCACGTGGGCATCGACTTCTACCACCAATACCCCGCCGACGTGAAACTATTTGCCGAAATGGGCTTTAAGTGCTTCCGGACCTCGATCGCCTGGTCCCGGATCTTCCCCCAGGGCGACGAACTCGAACCCAACGAAGAGGGGCTGAAGTTCTACGACCGGCTGTTCGATGAATGCCTGAAGTACCACATCGAACCGGTGGTCACGCTCTCGCACTTTGAGATGCCGTACCACCTGGTCACCGAGTACGGGGGCTTCCGCAGCCGCAAGGTGGTCACGTTCTTTACCCGGTTCGCCCAAGCCGTCTTCGAACGCTACCAGGACAAGGTCAAGTACTGGCTGACGTTTAACGAAATTAACAACCAAAGCAACTACGACCGAGCCTTCACGCTGTTCACCAACTCCGGGATCAAGATCAAGCCCGGGGAGAACGCCGAGGCCGTGATGTACCAGGCCGGCCATTACGAGGTCGTCGCCAGTTCACTGGCCGTCCAACTGGGCCACCAGATCAATCCCGATTTCCAAATCGGGGCCATGATCGCCATGTCACCTGTCTACCCGGCGACCGACAAACCGGCGGACATCTTAAAGGCGCAACGGGCCATGCAAGCTCGCTTCTGGTTCTCCGACGTGCAGGTCGAAGGGGCCTACCCGACCTGGCTGACCCGCTACTTCGCTGCCAAGGGCTACGACCTGGACATCACCCCGGCCGACCTGGCGAACTTGAAGCGCGGCAAGGTCGACTACCTGGGCTTCAGTTACTACATGTCCTTCGCCACGGCGGCCAGCGACCACGAAGATCCGCAGTTCTCCTACAACGAGTCCACCGACCTGGTCACCAACCAGTACGTGCCCCAGTCCGACTGGGGCTGGCAGGTCGACCCCGAGGGGCTGCGATACTCGCTGAATTGGTTGAATGACCGCTACCACCTGCCACTCTTTATCGTGGAAAATGGGATCGGGGCCATCGACGAACTGACGCCGGACCACCAGGTGCACGACGACTACCGCATCACCTACCTGCGCGACCACATCGAACAGATGGAGCTGGCCATGCAGGAAGACGGGGTGCCGGTCATGGGATACACGCCGTGGAGCGCCATCGACATCGTCTCCGCCAGCACCGGTCAACTCTCGAAGCGCTACGGGTTCATCTACGTGGACCGTAACGACGACGGGAGCGGGAGCCTGGCGCGCTACAAGAAGGACTCCTTCTACTGGTACCAGCACGTCATCGCCACGAACGGGGCGGACCTGGCGTCTACGGGAGGTGCGGCCCATGGCACGACCAACTGAACCGTTACTGGTGATTGATATTGGCGGGACCACCGTTAAATACGGTGTGTGGGCCCACCAGCAGCTGGGACAAACGGGGCGGTTCGACACGCCCCAGCAGTGGCCGGACCTGCTGAACGAACTGCTGCGGGTTCAGCGACGCTACCCGCAGGACTTCGCCGGGGTCGCCATCAGTCTTCCCGGGAGTGTCGATACGGTCGCCGGGAAGATCTCGGGGACCAGTGCCGTCGAGTACCTGAACGGGTTCCCCATTAAGGCCGCCTTGCGTGCGGCGATGGGGGTCCCCGTCAGCATTCAAAACGACGCCAACTGTGCGGCGTTGGCCGAAAGCTGGCGGGGCAACGCCCGGGACGTGGCCGACGCGCTCTTCATGATCATCGGCACCGGGGTCGGGGGCGCCATGCTGGTGGATCACCAGTTGGTGACCGGCCGGCAGCACTTCACCGGCGAATTCGGCTACATGGTCATGAACGAGCGGGGCGAGACCCTCAGCGAGCTGGCCAGTCCGGTTCGGATGGCGCGGCGCTACAGCCGCCAGGCCGACCTCCTGACGGCGGTATCGGCCCAAGAGGTCTACGACGCCGCGGCGGCCGGTGATGCGGTGGCCCAGCAGTGCATTACGGCGATGATGGGCTGGCTGAGCGTGGGGGCCTTCAACAGCTATGTCAGCGTGAACCCCCAGCGCCTGCTGATTGGGGGCGGTATCTCGGCCCGGCCGGGATTCGTCGCCCAACTGCGCGCCCAGATTCAGCAATTGATGTACCAGCACGGGGCGCCCATCGAGGTGGACGTGCAGCCTTGCCAGTTCCGCAACGAGGCGAACCTGATCGGGGCCGTGCGGCAGTTCGACCTGGAGTTCGGCGATACGGCGCCCCTCGCCGCGACCGCTGAAGTGCCGGTGTCGCGTTAGGCATGAAACAGCTATTTAGCAAACTAAACAGGGTGGTCAGACCGCGGAAACTTCCGCGGACTGGCCACCCTGTTTGGGTTGCTGATGGGGTTAATTAAAAAAGCAGCGAATCGGGAAGATGAAGTGAACCCCATAAGTTGGAGTGAATTTCTACGCCACTAACTGGCTGGTATG
>NZ_AZFC01000019.1 GCF_001435095.1 Levilactobacillus spicheri DSM 15429 | reverse complement strand
CTTAACCTTCAATTCGAGAGAAGTTTTGCCTTCTTTCTCTTTGAATTTGATTTTGGACGCTGTAGTTTCAAACGATTAAAATTTTAGTTTGAACGTCCAATATGTGATTGGCGTGGAATCGAACCACACGCGGTTATGAACCTCCTGACGTGGACCTTTTATTTTTAGGCACGTTTCAATCACCCGTCGACTTACGCTTTTAAGCTTAGCGTATAGAACTCGCATTTTGGGGTTGCGCAATACCGTGGTTGCTGACCAATACGTGCAACGGGAGTCGAACCCGTATCTTCTTTGCTCTTCCGTTGAGCTATGCACGTCCATTTCATCAATCGCTTATGTTACCAATTTACACCCAAAAATTGGATGGTGCCTGCTGTCCGACTGCACAAAAACTGCACTCAAACTGCATCAAAACTGCTTTTTTTAAAAATATGGAGATCATCCAGCATGTAGCAATCGGCAAACTGTAATAGTGCTTTTGGCTTCCAAACGTGGAAATAGCTGGACTCAGAAAATCCTAAGTCCATAAAGCACATGGTATCTGATAGTTCTTGTAGATATAGTTCATCTAAGATATTCTGGCAATCTTTATCACAGTGTTTAATTGCTTGGATTGTCCGTTTGACGACTTCTCCGGCATATAGCCGCCGTAAAATTCTTGGCTCTGTCGCGTTACCCGATGGCTGATATTTTGGCATTCCATCATAGCTAGGTGACTTCAAGTCGCTCATTGATTGTCCACTGATACGAACCATCTTAGGCAATACTACGGATAAAAAGTGTGTCACGTTTTGCAAAGTTGCTCCAGCATCTACTTCCGGGAAGAGACTTCCCATATTCACATTGTCAAAATCCAATTCAGCCAACCCTTTCAGCCCCTATCAATGGTATAATTAATTTGTTGACCATTGAGTAAGAACAAATTGGGTAAGGGCTGTTGTGTCAGCCCTTTTTTATGCAGTTAGCTATTTCGATTACTGGTCACGACATCTTCCAAAAAATTATGCTTAGAAGCCAATTCGTAGATGGCAACTGTGTCTTCCTCTAGTGTTCCCTTCTTCACAGCTTTGATCAACTTTCTACTTGAGACATACTCTTCGTAACTAAGTGAGGCTAGGGCGCCATCGGGGCTCTCTGCTTCGACAATTTGTACTTCAGTAAATGCCTTTTCAGCCTTTCCAGGAAGATAAAATTTGTTCACTAACAAATACTTTTTCATGGTTAATCCCACACCTTTCCTTCCGGCTCTAGCCCATACTCATAAACTGCATGGTTGAGTGCCACATCTACTGACTTTGCCTTTTGTACGTACTGCTCAACGCTTGTGACACGTTCATCACCGCGTTTCATCATTTCCTTAGCAGCTGCCTGCAAAGCTAGTGGCATAGAGTTGTAGTAGCCCAAAATGCGCTCATTAAAAGCCTTTCCAGTCTTAGTTGTGATAGTTTTCGGCGTTCCATCGTCAAATAATTTAGCGAACGCCACAATATAGTTTCTTGGTTCGCTTGTGATGTGATACTCACCGATACGCATATCAATCATGATCATTCCTCCTAAAATGGCCGTGTCAGCTCATGTAGCACGTTAGTAATCTCCGCATTGCTCAGCATACCCAAAGCAATGTAAACTTCCTTAGGCACGCTGTGCTCGCTTAATCTGGATTGAAACTCAGCCAGCCCCATCAATACATCGTCTTCTGGCACCAATGATTCCAGATAGCTAAGTAGCATACGTTGGTTACCGTTCATTTCGTCTCGTGTTTTATCCATACGTCCTCCTACATAAAATAAGAATTTTATTTAATCGCCATGACTATATAGCCTGGCTTCTGCTGATAGTCGGTTATATAAGTCACCTTGCGTGCCACTATCTTACCCGTGTATCTTTTGTTTTCTGGTACCCACTCTTTTAAGATCAGCATGTCACCGACCTTATAGCCACGATCATTCTTCCTAATTTCAAACGTTTTGGTTCCCATGAATACCGCTTTGAAATAGTCCGGTTGAATCTTTAATTCATGTGTCATATTTTTGCTCCCTATCCCATCGTCAGCTCATGGATAACCTGGTTGCGTTCCTTCGCTGACAGCTTGTTAATCGCGTTGCGCTGGCTGTTGCTCAGCTTGGTAAAGTGATTGCTGCACCACACTAACGCCTGTGCCACATCACCACTATAGCTTGCCATGCCTTGCAGCACGTAATTGCGATACTCAATCTGTTCGTGTGTCATAATGACTAATCCCTTTCAATTTTGAATACTTTTCAATAAATTTAGCTGCAAAGTCATATTTATTACCGACGTTGTCACGCCACATGTTGATGTCTGCTTCAATGTGATCTATGGGACTATCAATATATCGGCTAACATTAAACTCTGCCATCGTGGTTCTATTCTGTGGCATAACGTTCACTGTGCTAAACGCTAAGAAATCATTTTTATCATTCAACAGATAATAAACATTGTTGACTTCACGGCTCAAACTATCGCCATGAATAACGATTGCGTTAATGCCTCTAATTGATAGATTAAATAGCAGAAATGGTAACGCACGTTCTGACTTTTCTTCCAGAACCATAAAATCATCTGACGGCTCGTAGGAAAAAGGGTTGTGGTTTTCAATTAAATCGTGCCGCCAATGCCGAATAGCAATGCCACCTGTGCCAGCTGCTGATTCAAAATACGTATCAGCATTGCCAACAATGCCTGCCATAATATCCGAAACGCTATCTGGTGTAAAATCTTGTTTTTTCGTCTTACGCTCCGCTTGTTCACTCTCAAAGTATTCATGAAACCAATCAAACGATGTATCACGCTCAACTTCTAAAAATTTTTTAAATGTTTGCTCACGTTTTTCACGGTTCATCATGATTAACATCAATTTATCCGGAACTTTAAATGCTTCATCTACGCCTAACAATTCATTTACTTTTTCACTGGTGAATTTCATCTTTCCTCCCAATCTCAACATCACTCGGTGCCACCTCAATATGCCTGTGGTCGCCTTTAACTTTCATTATTGCCAACCGCCTATCACTACGCTTGATCCAGCATAGCCATGTGGCTGGCTACTTAACGTGGTGACGTCGGTGGTAGCACACATTATCGCCGTGCTTCATTGCCTGCCTCCCGTAGCTTCTGACCGTACTCACGTGCCGCGGCTGCCAGCGTGGTCTCAATTGTCTCGGCTCGTTCAGCGTAGTCGTCAACCGTCATGATGGGGCCCGCACCGTTCTGCAGCATGTCCCGGGCGATTGCCTGGAACGCCTGCGCAAGATTGCGGTAGTAGCCAAGATTCCGCTCGATGTACACCTTCTTGCCCTTGTAACTCACCTCGTAGGCCGGTTCGTCGCCGTCCATCTTGGCAATGGCCACGATAAAGTTTCGCTGGTCCGATGTGATGTGGTACTGCTCGATTCGCATGTCAATCATCGATTTCTACCTCCAAATCCTTGACTCGTTCGTCCAATGCCGTCGTGTAGGCGTTCATGGCCACCCACTGTCGACGCATGGCACTCTGCTGGTCGCCTGAGATCTCAATTGCGTGGCTGTCGAGGAACTTCGCTAGCTTCCATGACCGGTCGGAGATCTCGGCCCGTTCCGCTTTCAAATCTGCAATCAATTCGCTTGAATCCTTCATCCGTTGCTCTTCCTTTCGTCGTGCTGTCTCTGGAGCTCCTGGAGCGCTTCTTCGTACCAATCCGGGTAATCA
>NZ_AZFC01000001.1 GCF_001435095.1 Levilactobacillus spicheri DSM 15429 | reverse complement strand
ATACCAGCCAGTTAGTGGCGTAGAAATTCACTCCAACTTATGGGGTTCACTTCATTGCGAGTTTTCTGCCTGTTTTTGGTCTATTAGGGCTACATAATCGTCGGTACCAGGCCCCCATCGAGGCGCAGGGCCTCACCGGAGAACGAAGAGGCGTCGGGGCTGGCCACGAAGGCCGTGAAGCGACCGACTTCCTCGGGACGAATCAGCCGTAGAATCTGAGAACGGGAGCGGTGGTGCTTCATGAAATCGGCTTCCCACTGGTCTTTGGGCAGGTCGCTGTCAGCGTACATTTGATTAAGCATGGTCTGGACACCCTCGGTCAAAGTCGAGCCCGGCATGATGGTGTTGACCGTCACGTGGGTCGCCACGGTCAGCTTGGACAGGCTCTTGGCCAGCGACAGGTTCATGGTCTTGGTCATGCTGTACTGCGGCATCTCGCCGGACGGCATCACGGCCTCTTCGCTGGCGATGAAGATGATGCGGCCGAAGTCCTGTTCCAGCATGTGCGGCAGGTAGAACTTGGCCAGCGCGTTACCGGCCAGCACGTTGACGTCGAAGAACTTCTTCCAGGTCGCGTCGTCGATGTCCCAGTAGTCCATGGGGCCGAAGATGCCCATGTTGTTGACCAGGATGTCGATTTGCGGGATCTGGTCGAAGAGCCGCTGCTGTTGGTCCGGTTGGGCGATGTCGACGGCCACGCCCCGGGGCTGCGTCGCGGGGAAGGCGGCCTGCAGCTCGGCGACGACTTGGTCCACGTCGGCCTGCTTGCGGCCGTTGATGACGACGTCGGCGCCTTCACGGGCGAGTTCGGTGGCGATGGCCTTCCCGATGCCCTTCGTTGACCCGGTGATCAAGGCGGTTTTGTGCGTTAAATGTAGATCCATGATGGTTTCCCTCCTAAAGTGTCTCTGGCCATAGTGTACCCGGCGCGGCGGGGAAATGGTAGCGAGGCGGCTTGGGGAGCCGCAAACGGGCGAACGAGTGTCGGTTTAAATGAAAAGCCATGAAAACATTCGCGAACAAACCATGGCGAAATGTTGCGACAACCTGAAAACACCCTTTCAGCTCCAAGACCGTATTAAACCAGGGCGGTCAGTCCAATTGTCGGAAATTAAGGCGTGCCCTTCGGCTAAATCACCCAACAAATCGCCATATTTTCGCAACAAAAGCCCCTTATCTGGGGGATAAAACTTGCTAAAATGAAAGCGCATACAACAATAAATAAGCTAATTCCAGCAGTTAGGGGCAGTGAACATGAGCAAACTCAAGCTTTGGGAAAATTATCAACTAGTGGGTCAGAATCGGTTGGCACCCCGGAGTCATTTCGACACACACTTTGTCGATGATCCGGAGCACCTGCGCAACGGACAATTACTGAACGGTACCTGGCAGTTTAAGTTTTTGGCGGCACCCGAGTACGCTCCGCAGGACTTTGCGGCACCTGATTTCGATGACCAGGGGTGGGCGGCCATTCCGGTTCCCAGTAACTGGCAGCTCCAGGGATATGGCAAGATGCACTACTCCGACTTGTGGTACAACTTCCCCATCATCCCACCCCACGTTCCCTCGGAGAACCCCACGGGCCTGTACCGGCGGACCTTCGAAGTGGCTCGTATCGATCCCAACGAACAGTACTTATTGAATTTTGACGGTGTTGATTCGGCCTTCCAGCTCTTCATGAACGGGCACGAGGTCGGCTATAGCAAGGGCGCTCGCCTGACCAGTGAATTCGACGTGACCCCTTACCTGCAGGCGGGGACCAACACGGTGGCCTTACTGGTGGTGCAGTGGTCTGACGGGACCTACCTGGAAGATCAGGACATGTGGTGGCTCAGTGGGCTGTTCCGCGACGTGCACTTCTTCTCCCGGCCAAAATTGGGGCTATACGATCTTCAGGTCCGGACCTACCTGCAACCGACGCCGCACACGGCCGAGCTCGTGGTGACGCCGACCTTTACCGGCGCCGCGGACCGCAGCGTGACCTACCGGCTGACGGACGGGAAGACGACCTTGTTTGAAAAAACGCTGACGGGCGACCAGAGCCTCGACGAGACGGTCGCGGACATCGTCCCGTGGTCGGCGGAACGGCCACAACTCTATGACTTGCAACTCACGGTCCACGTGGCGGGTCAGCCCCTCGAGGTGGTGCACCAAAAGGTGGGCTTCCGGCAGATTGAGGTCGTGGGCAAGACCTTCCGGGTGAACGGTCAGGCCATCAAGCTCAAGGGGGTCAACATGCACGACTACAGTCCGACGGCTGGGCGGGTCATGACCCGCGCGGACTTCCGCCAGAACATCCTCCTGATGAAGCGGCACAACATCAACGCGATTCGGACGGCTCACTACCCGAAGGCGCCGTTCTTCTACGATCTGTGTGACGAGTTGGGGATGTACGTGATCGATGAGACCGATCTGGAATGTCATGGGTTTGAACTGACGAACCGCTACGACTGGATCAGTGACGACCCGAAGTGGCAGCTGGCCTACGTCGATCGGATGAAACGGACCGTTCAGCGGGATAAGAACCACCCGTCGATCATCATGTGGTCGTTAGGAAACGAATCCGCGTTCGGCGACAACTTCCGGGCAATGGCCGCCTACTGCAAGACGGTGGACCCAACGCGTTTAGTCCACTACGAAGGCGACTTTGAGGCCGAGGTCAGCGACGTCTACTCCACCATGTACACGTGGTTGGAGCACGAGACCAAACTGACCATGAATCAGATCCTCGAAAAGACGCAGAAACCGCACATCCTGTGTGAATATGCGCACTCGATGGGGAACGGGCCCGGTAACCTGAAGGAATACCAAGACCTCTTTTACGGTCACGATGAGCTGCAAGGCGGCTTCATCTGGGAATGGTTCGACCAGGGTATCGCGACCCAGGCGGGCGACCAGACCTACTACCGGTACGGTGGCGACTTCGGTGATGAACCGAACAACGCCAACTTCTGTATCGACGGGTTGATTCGACCGGATGGCCGGCCATCGACCGCGTTGACCGAGGTGAAGAAGACGTTTGAACCCTTCCAGATGACCCTGGTAGACCGGGCGACCCGGCAAATCAGGGTGATTAACCGGCTGGACTTCCTGACCAGCGACGATTACACATTCGACTACGTCCTGGAAGACAACGGCCAGGTCGTGGCGCACGGACCGGTGACGGTCCCGACGATTGCACCGCGGGAAGCGGCCGTGATCAAATTAACGGCCGACCTACCGGAATTGACGGCCGACCACCTGTACACCTTGCATCTACGGACCAAGCAGACGACGGCGACGCCTTGGGCCGACCAGGGCGCGGTGGTCAGTCAGACGTCCCTGACGCTACAGCGGCCGGTCGTACGGTTGCACCATGCGCGGCAGCAGGCCATTACGGTGCAGGAGGATGCGGTGACGCTGACCCTGACGGCGGGCGCGAACCAGTACCGCTTCGATAAGGTGCAGGGCAGCCTGACCCTGACCCATGCGGGACAACCGGTGATTCAAGACGGTCTGCGGATGAACTTCTGGCGGGCTCCCATCGATAACGACATGGAGATCCTGGACGACTACTACCACAAGTACTTCATGAACTTATGGCACGAAAGCGCCCTGGATACGACCCTGACGGCCGAAGAGCATGGTGACTACCGGGTGACGGTCGAGAAGCTAGTCGGCACCACCAACAGCGGGTGGTACTACGCCATCACCCAGACCTACACGATCCACGAGGACGGCAGTTTCGACTTTGCGGTTGACGGGACGGCGTCGGGGAAGCGCGATTGTGCACCGGCGATGCTGCCACGCATCGGGGTCGCCCTGGCCCTGCCACAGCCTTACCAGCGGGTCACGTACCGCGGACTGGGCCCGACCGAAAACTACGTGGACTCACATCAGGCGGCCTACCTGGGCGTCTTTGAGACGACGGTCGACGACCTGTTCGTGGACTACGTGAAGCCGCAGGAAAACGGAAACCACATGGATACGGATCGTGTGACGCTGCAAGACGGGCAGCACCAGATCGACGTGCAGATGACCACGCCGCTGAACTTCAGCGTCGCCAATTATGCGGACGCGACGCTGGAAGCGGCCAAGCACACCGTGGACTTACGGCCGGATGACACCGTCAGCCTGTACCTGGACTTCAAGCAAAACGGGCTGGGGACCAACTCGTGCGGACAGAACCAACTACAGAAGTACCGGTGCAAGTTCGACGATTTCCACTTTGGCTTCAACTTTAACGTACGGGATCGCGGGTAACCGACGAAAAGGAGTGACACATCTTGGCAGAAAAAACCTCGCGTCAGCGTTTAGGGGCCAACGCCCTCATGCTGATGACGTTCTCAGCGGTGTTTGCCTTTCCAAGCATCGTCAATAACAGTATCACCATTGGATTGGCCACGATTCCGGGGTACATCTTCGGGAGTATCTTCTACTTTCTCCCGTTCATCCTGATGGTCGCCGAATTTGCATCGGCGAACTCCGATAAGGAATCCGGGGTGCACAGTTGGCTGGAAAGCGTCCTGGGCAGTAAGTTTGCCTTCCTGGGCGCCTGGGCCTACTTCTTCGTGAACCTGTTCTTCTTCGTGTCGTTGTTACCCAACACCCTGATCTACGGGTCCTACACCTTCTTGGGCAAAAACGTCTTCGAAGGGGACTCGGGGACGCGCATCATCTCGGTGATCTCCATCCTGCTCTTTTGGCTCATGACCTGGGTCTGCATCAAGGGGGTCGCGTGGATCTCAACGGTGACCAACCTCGCCGGGACGGCCCGGATCTTCATGGGCATCATCTTCGTGGTATTGGCGTTCATCGTGGTCTTTGGGATGGGCGAAAAACCCGCACAAGACTTCACGTTTGAGACGGTGACGCCGAAGTTCAACTGGACGTTCTTTATGACCATGGCGTGGATCTTACAGGCCGTGGGGGGCGGTGAAAGTATCGGGGTCTACATCAAGGACACCAAGGGCGGTAACAAGACCTTCGTGCGGACCATGATTATTTCGACCCTCTTCGTGGGCCTGATGTACGTCTTAGGAGCCATCGCGGTCGGTTTCGTGGTACCTCAATCCGTGCTGAGCGGCAACTTCTCCAATGGGATCTTCGACATCTTCAAGATTCTGGGGAACTTCTTCAACATCCCCGGGGGTGTGATGGTCCGGTTAGTCGGCCTGATCCTCTTCCTGGGGAGCCTGGGCTCCTTGGCCCTGTGGACGGCCGCACCGGTCAAGGTCTTCTTCTCGGAGATTCCAGAAGGGGTCTTTGGAAAGTGGATCGTGAAGACCAACCACGAAGGGAACCCGACGAATGCGTTGATCGTCCAGGGAGTCATCGTGACGTTCCTGATGATCATCCCGGCCGTGGGGATTGGCGACCTGAACAGTTTCCTACAAACGCTGATCAACATGACGGCGGCGACCTCCCTGTTGCCGGTCCTCTTCATCCTGATCGCCTACATCGCCTTGCGGTGGAAGAAGGACGACATGGAACGGACTTTCCGGTTCGGGAACCGGGCCTTCGGATTGACCGCGGGGATTCTCCTGCTGTGCCTGTTCATCTTCGTCTTCTTCATGTCCACGGTGCCTGACCCGCACCTGATTGCCCAAGAATTAGCAGGCAATCTGCCGAAGGGGGAGGCTAGCCCGATTGGGACGTTGCTCTACAACGTGCTCGGGGTCGTCCTCTTCATGGGAATCGCCTGGGTCTTCTGGGCGCGGTATGAGAAGAAAGAAAAGGCGGCGAAGGCCACCACGTCGCTGGAAGAGTAAGCCGAGAAAAGGCCGTGATAAATATCACGACCTTTTTGGTATTTCTGAACGACGGGTGTTGAAACGGGTGATTAACGACTGCTAAACAAGCCCGATAAAACGCTATTTATATGCGTTTATTAACCATCTTTTAGATGAAAAAATGCACCTAAAATTAATTGCGAAGTAAAACACTCAATAATAATGACAGTTAGGGGGAATGTATGCTATATTGCTCAATGAATGAAAACGCTTACTTAGTCGATTTAGGAGGGGATTTTAATGTCGTTGAAAGGAACGTTACTGGGAACCTTGGGTGTGACGCTGGGTCTATTAATTCCGGTAGGGGGGCTCATCGATACGCCGCCGGGCGGGAACGTCGTCGTGGCCCAGGCGGATAGCGTCGATTCTGGGATCATTGGAGATGGCTGTCACTGGGAACGGGACAGTCAGTCTAATCTAATTCTAAGTGGTGGGACGTTACCCGAATACCAAGGGGAGTGGAATACTTACTTTGATATTCCGGCTAGCCCGATTCTGGCTGCCATCGCGGATCAGACGGGACTGTGCATTGAATCCGTGGGGAGTTCGTTCCCACGAATCATCTTTGCTGGACCGGTCAAAGCGGGGAAGGACGCGCGGGGATTATTGGGGGGCTTTCGACATTTAGAAGGCATTGATGGCATGGAGAATCTGGATACCAGTGAGACGAAGAACATGTCGTATCTATTTGCCCGTGAATATAATACGTTTGACTTTCCGGATATGCGTTCCTTCAACACCGACAGTGCAACGGACATGTCCTACATGTTTTGGGATTCGGTATCGGACCCGAATACTGTCCACTTGGAGAATTTTAATACGGAAAACGTGACGAACATGGAAGGTATGTTTAAGGCCTTTGCACTCGATAACGAGGGAACCGACATTTCAAACCTTAAGACGGATAAGGTCACTAATATGAAGGAAATGTTTGCACAAGCTGGTTTGCAGGAGGGAAATCTCACTCATCTAAATACCAGTCAGGTCACCAACATGGAAGGGATGTTCCGTCAAGCCAATGTGAGCGACCAGGACCTGTCGAACTTCGACACGCGTAAGGTCACCAATATGAAGGACATGTTCGCTAATGGTTACTCAACCAAGGTGGATGTTGGCCATTTTAAGACGGATCAGGTGACGACGATGGCCAACATGTTCGCCGGGAACCCTGAGCTTACTGACATAGATGTCAGTGGCTTCAACACGTCTCAAGTGACGGATATGAGTCATCTCTTTGACGGTGATGAGGCCTTGACCGAAGTGAACCTATCGAATTTTGATACGCGTCAAGCGGATACCACGGCAATGTTATCGGGTGTAATAGGCCTTGAACGCTTGGGCCTGGGCTCCCAAGTACAGTTTGCGACGGACCAGGACCCACAGCTCACGGAGATCACCGCCGATCCCGAAAAGTACACGGGTAAGTGGCAAGCCACGAGTGGCGGCACCGCCTATACCAGTCAGGAACTGACCCAGCGGTACGGAACGGCGGGACAACCGAGCGCCACCTATGTCTGGCAACCGGTCGGTCAACCGACGCCACCGGACTCCTCTGGGGATGGCTCCTCCGGCGGCGGGACCACGGGTGGCAATACGGGCGGCGGCACTGGGGGAATCCCAGTCACCCCGCCAACGACCCCAATCACGCCACCGGCAACTGATACTGATGAGCCGGACCAGCCCACCACGGTTCAGCGGCAGGCGCGGACCGTGGTCAAGAAGCTGGCCCTCTACCGGACGCCCACCTTTACCCAACAGTCCCGGAAGTTTTACTACACCAAGCAAGCCCGGACCCGGCGGCCACAATTGGTCGTGACGGGGATCGCTTACTCACAGGCGGGCCGGTTACGCTATCGGGTGCAGGACGTCACGCCAAGCAGTCTATATAAGGGTCAGACGGGCTACGTGACGGCCAAGACCGGTTTTACGGTGCAGACGTACTACCAACACGCACCGCGGCGGGTCAAGCTCTTGACGGCCGTTAACGCCTACCGGGATAAGGCGCTGAAGCAGCGGGTCAAGCACCTCAAGCGGGGCCAGGTCGTCCGCATCCAAAAAATCGTGCGACACAATCTGACGACGCGGTTAGTGCTGACGGATGGCAGTTACATCACGGGCAATAAGGCCCACGTTTTGGCAAAATAGGACTTATCCAACTAAGAAAGACACTAAAAAAGAGACACAGCGAGGAAAGTTCGCTGCGTCTCTTTGGTATATCTATATCATGGTCGAAGCCAGTCCTGATTAGGGGCCAGTGTCGTCCGCGCCGACCGTCGCCGAAACTCGGACGGAGATTGGTGCCGATACTTGGAGAAGGTCTTCGAAAATTGGGAATAGTCGGTGAAGCCGGACTGGACGGCCACCTGTGCGATGGTGAGCTGGGAGCGGCGCAGAAGCTGGGTCGCGTGGTTGAGGCGGTATTGGACCAGGTAATCCTTGGGCGAGATGCCCAGGTAATGCATGAAGAGCTTGTAGAGGTAGGTCCGCTCAATCTGGACCGCGGTGGCGATGTCGCCGATGCGCAGGTCCGGTTCCTGGAAGCGGTCCTCAATCAGCCCCGTGGCGTCCAGCACGTACTGCTGGTGCAGGCTGACCTCTAGGCGGCTGTTTTGCTCGTGGTCGATTTGCAGCAGGTTGATGATTTCGTAGAATTGGCCGAGGGCCCCGAAGAAATGGTCGTTGGCGAAGTCTTGGTAAACGCCGGCAAAGAGCTGGTCGAGTTGGGCCACGTCATCGTGGTGGTAGGTGAACGTGCTGCCTCCCAGCCCGGCCGCCTGAAGGACGCGTCCCGCGGCCGAACCACGGACGCCGATCCAACGGTAGCTCCAGGGATTGCCGACCAGTGGATAGTAATTATTATCCGTGTGAGGGGGGATCATGAAGCCGTCGCCGCAGGAAAGCTGGTGGAGTTCGTCGTTGATGAAGAAGAGCCCCTCTCCCTGGACGATGAAGTGAATCAGGTAGTAGTCGAGTTGTTCGTACTGGTAGGGCGCCCGGGGATGGACGTCTTCGTAGCCGACTTCGAAGATGGAGAGGTCGGCGGTCGTGGCTTGAGTTTGGTTGGCGCGAAGCCATTTATTCTCCTTAAACATGTCTGTCCCTCCCGTGGTTTGCCTCCAGTGTATCATGCCTGTGAAACCGGATACACCATTGCTGGGCTTTTTTTCTAAAGGGCAAGCCACCTTAAAACGGCCAGCATCCGAGGAGTAGGGTGCTGGCCGTTGCTTGATACCATTGAATTAGGTGAAGCCGATTAGTCGCGCTTTCGGAAGTCGGCGACCCCGAGGGCGGCAAGTAAGAGGACGATGCCGGCAACGATTGGGCTGACGCTCGACTTTTCGTTGGTTTGCGGCAACGTCTGGTCACTGGCCTTGGCCGTGGTTGCGGCTGGCGTCGTGGCGTGGGTCGTCGCGGACTGGGTGCCCGTCTTGGTCGCGAGTTTAGTTGGCGTCGCGGTCTGCGTCGCCTTGGTCGTGGCGGCCTGAACCTTCGCGGCTTGGCCGTTGGTCTTCAGGGTGTCGGTCTTACCCGGCTTGGTAGCCTGGTCGGCCTGGCCTCCTTGGTCCGGCGCAACCGTGTCGCCGTCACCACCGGTAATTGGTGTTTCTGGCGTGGTTGGCGTTTCTGGGTCGACCGGCGTTTCCGGTTCAACTGGGGTGCCTGGGTCGACTGGCGTACCAGGATCGACCGGGGTACCCGGATCAACTGGCTTATCCGGATCGACAGGTTTGTCTGGGTCGACTGGCTTATCCGGATCGGTCATGTCGTTCTTAACGGTGAAGTAGATCCAAGAGGAGTAGGTGGAACCATCCTTTGGCGTGACGTAAATCAGGTAAGTGCCACTCTTGGTGTCTTTATTAGCCTTGAAGTGGAAGGTGCCTTCAGCATCTTGGGTCACTTCGAAGCTGGCCGTTGCGTCTTCATCCTTCACGCTCTGACCATTTTCGTCCGTCACCCGAGCAATTTTGGTCATCGTTTCGCCATTCTTGAATTCGGCTAAATTGAAGGTCGTCTCGTTAGTGGCATGAGTGGTTGGATCCTGGAGCCCATTGATGGTGTTGACCATTGGGTTGAACGTGTCGTTATCGTTGGTCAACGTCACGGTCGGCCCGGTCAGTTGTTGGCCCTTCCCAGGCATGGTCGTATTCTGAACCCCCGTCGTGAAGTGGTTGTTGCTGTAAATAAAGCTAGTCAAGTTGTTCAGGTTGGGTAAGTCTCCCGTGAACTGGTTGTTGTAAATCCACAGTTCCACGAGGCTATCCGGAATGGTTGGCAAGCTTCCGGAGAACTGGTTCAGGTCCAGGTAGACGGATCTTAAGGTGTCAGCGAAACCGGTGATAGGACCCGTAAATTGGTTGAGTTCCAGGTTCACCATTCTCAGACCGGATTGCGACAGTAATTCGTTAGCACCGCTGGTTAGCTTGTTTTGAGACAGGTCCATCGTGACCAAGTTGGTCAGGCTGCTGTAATCGGGAATGGCGCCCGTGAATTGGTTATACGACAAGAAGGCCGTTTCTAATTTCTTGTAGTTGGATAAATCTGGCGCGGTACCGGTTAAGTTTTGACCTTGGATTTTGAGCATCGTTAAACCGGTATTGGTGCTCAGGTAGTTTTGCATGAACTCATCACCGGTTTGGTTCCAGTTGACCGGAACGGTATCATTATTGGTCAATTCAAAGTCGTTCAGGTTCTTCGCGAAGGACAGGTCGGTCATCGCCGACGAATCGAAGAATGACGAGTCCAGGGTGAGCGCGGTCAGGTTGGTGAAGTATTCCAGCCCCTGGAGACTCTTGATGACGCCGGCTGGCCGGTACGAGGCGTCCCAGACGACCTGGAGTGGGTAAGCTGCGTTGCCAGCGAACTGATACAGGTTCGCATCGTTGACGTCCTTACCGGCGGAGGTGAAGGTATAACGAATCGAGTGTTCCACCAAATCCCGCAGACTGGCATCGGGCATCCATTCCGAGGCGTCCTTGTTAAAGATGTCGGCGATGCTCTTGGTCGTCTGAGCGGCCTTGGCTGCTGGTGCGGCTTCCGGTGTCGGCAAGCTGTCTAAGACCTCGTCTGAGTTACCAGCTGGCGTGGCTTCGGGCTGTGGGTCCGTCGCTGCGGGATCGGTCGCTTGTGGATCCGCCGCGGGTTGTCCTTGTTCCGCCGGTGCTGAGTTACTTGGTGCTGGCGTCTCTTGGCCCGTGGCTGCTGGCGTCTCAGAATTGGTGCCGGCCGGGGTGTTAGATTCTTCGCCGTTATCCTGATTTTCAGTGGTTACGGGGGCGTCCGATTTTTCGCCGTTGTCCGAATTTTCAGTGACGGTTGGGGTGTTGGTATCGGTGTCCGGGACGGACGGGTCGTTTTGTTCAGGCTGACTTAACGTTACCTGTTTAGCGGGTTCCGCTGTCACGTCCGGATCCGTTTGGGTGGCCGCCGGGGTATTCCCCGCGTCACCATCTACGGTGTCCGCGTGAGCGCTTACATCTAAGCCCAACGTGCCTAACCCTAACGTTAAAACGGTGATGCTGGCGTAGAGCCACCGCTTGCCGGCTTTGTAGCTCTTGTAATGTTCCTTGGTTTCGCCGATGTATGATTGTTTCATGATGATATCCTCCTCGAAAAACGTGAAACGGGTATAAACTAATTGACTGAACCGTTATGTTGGCTGATAAATGCGACTGACTGGCGATTTCTGCCGATTATCTGAGTACAAACACTAAAATTGTTTATCCAAAATCTATAATGTGGATAACTAACTACACCCTTATTGTATCCGATTATAAAAAAATATCAAGTTAAATGTATAGGTAATTAATAATGTTTGCGTAAAAATGGTCTTATGGCCTAGAAAATGGGATTCCCAGGGGTCTGGCGGATTGTTTGCTGAGGTTATTTATTGCCCCTGTTACGGAATCGGTCTAGGTGACTAGACCAATGGCGAAACGCCTAACCGGGAGATTAGCAAAGTGGTCGATTGGGTAAACCGTTTAAGTACCGCGTAAATATGGTGAGCGTGGTGACCAAAGTGGGTACATCGACTCGACAAAACGGGAAGGAAACTCTCCCAATTGAGAATTTCCCTCCCGTTTTAATTGTTTTCCTGTTGATTGGCATCAATGCCGTTGCCGGCCTAACCAGTAGGCGCCACCAATCCCTAAAGCAATCAGGACCAGACCCAGTAGGCCCGCGAAGCCCATCCAAGGCATCCCCAAGAAGATCCAACCGTTACACATCGTCTCATCTCCCTTTAGGTTCATTATAGGAAGAACTCAACCGGGAAGTAGCCGTAACGGTCGTGTTTTTTCGGTGACTGACTTGCCGGAAAACGGTTCCTTGACAGCGCCCAGTAATCGTGATATGTTTAATTTAACATATGAGCATACATCAATATGAAAGTGAGGCGGCCATCATGCATCGTCTAAAAGCACCCCAGACCTGGTACCTAGTGGGTCTGATCCTGTTCATCGTCAGTTTCTTCCTGCCGTCGTGGCCCCAGACCATCGGGTTCCTGGCGGCGACGGTCCTCGCCGGCTACCACATCGTCGCGGAAGGCTTCACCCACACCATCACTGAATCGAAAATCCAACACAAGTTCGTCCCGAACGTGCACCTGCTGATGTCCCTGGCGGCGGTCGGCTCGATCATCATCGGCAGCTTCGAGGAAGCGGCCCTGTTGATTCTGATCTTCGCCGGCGCCCACTTCCTGGAGAACTATGCCGAGGGCAAGAGCAAGCGCGAGATCACCGCGCTGCTGAAGTTGAACCCGGTAGAGGCCCGGCGGTTCGGCGCGGGGGACGAGATCGAGATCGTTCCGGTCGACCAGCTGAAGATCGGCGACCGGGTGCAGGTCTTGAACGGTGACCAGGTCCCGACCGACGGCGAGATCCTCACCGGGACCGCCAACATCAACGAAGCCTCCATTAACGGGGAAAGCATGCCCCGCGAGAAGGGTCCCGGCGACGGGGTCTTCGGCAGCACCATCAACGGCGACTCGACCTTCGAGATGGTCGTCACCAAGGACAGCCGCGACACGGTCTTCGCCCAGATCCTGGCCATGGTCGAACAGTCGCAGAACTCCCTGGGAAAGACCGCGACCAAGATTCAGAAGTTCGAACCGATCTACGTCCGGACCGTCCTGGCGCTGATCCCGCTGGTGATCCTCGCCGGCCCGTTTATCTTCCAGTGGAGCTGGTCGCTGACCTTCTACCGGACCGTGGTTTTCCTGATCGGCGCTTCGCCGTGTGCCTTGGCGGCCGCGGCGGTGCCGGCGACCCTGTCCGGGCTTTCCAACCTGGCCAAGCGCGGCGTGCTCTTCAAGGGGGGCGCCTACCTGACCCAGCTGGCCGAGCTTCAGGCCGTGGCCTTCGATAAGACCGGGACGTTGACGGTGGGTCGCCCCGCCGTGACCGACGTTTACTTCGAACCGACCGTTGACCAGGCCACCCTGATCCAGCAGGTCAAGTCGATGGAGGCCCAGAGTAATCACCCGCTGGCGACCGCCATCGTGGCGCATTTCAAAGACGTGCCGACCGTCCCGGTCACCGTGACCAACGAGCTGGGCAAGGGCATCTACAGCGATATCGCGGGGCACAAAGTCGCCGTGGCCAAGCCGACCAGCTTCGCCCAGCTGCCCGCCGACCTGCAGGCGCGCATCGACGACCTGGCCCAGGCCGGCAAGACCGTGGTGGTCGTGGCCGTCGACGACCAGCCCCGGGGTCTCTTAGCCCTGATGGACCTGCCGAACCAGGCCGCCGCCCAGGCGATCCGCTACTTCCAGCAACAGCGGGTCCACACGACCATGATCACCGGGGACGCCAAATTGACCGGGGAGGCCGTGGCCCGGCAGCTGGGGATCGACCAGGTCGCTGCCAACGTCCTGCCGGAGAACAAGGCGGCCATCATCCAGCAGCAACAGCAGACCTATCCCGTGACCGCCATGGTCGGAGACGGGGTCAACGACGCGCCCGCGCTGGTGACCGCCGACATCGGGGTCGCCATGGGCGAGGGGACCGACGTGGCCATCGACGTGGCCGACGTGGTCTTGATGCAAAACGACCTGTCGAAGCTGGCCGACGCGCACCGGGTCTCCCGGAAGCTGAGCCGGGTGGTCTGGGAAAACATTATCTTTGCGATGGCCGTTGTGGTACTCTTAGTCGTATTGAACTTTATGGGCATCGCGAACATTACCTGGGGGGTCGTCCTCCACGAGGGGAGTACCCTGTTAGTCATCTTGAACGGGTTACGGCTCCTGTTGGCGAAGTAGACCAGCACTCGGGAGGGAAACACTGTGTCACAAGAACATTTATTAGCGGCCGCGGCGGTCAAGTTGCCGAATGACCGGGAGTTGGCGCCCATCTTAGCCATCTTCAAGGCCATCAGCGACCCCACGCGGATGAAGATCGTCCTGCTGATCGCCAAGCAACCGTTTAGCGTCAATGAAATCGCGAACCGCCTGGCCATCAGCCAGTCGGCGGTCTCCCATCAACTACAGACCCTGCGCCAGCTGGCCCTGGTCGAGGGCGTCCGGCAGGGCAAGGAGATCCATTACCGCCTGACGGACCAACACATCGTCGAAATCTATGAGTTGACCAAGCACCACGTGACGGAACACTGAAGACGCGGACAGTCTGGTACAACCAGCTGAAAATCAGCTAAAAACGAGTCTGAGACGTCTGTCCCGGACTCGTTTTTTAGAGTGGTCACGAATGTATCCGCTTTAATCCCCCAGCCGCGCATCGCCGGCATTGACAAAGGGTCCCGCCCCGTCATAAGATTTTACTTGTCGTGAGATTTAGCCATTATTATAGAAAATCATTTGAGCGGAAGGAAGCGCCTAGTCGTGAGTCGAAACCGGAAAATCATCATCACCTTTGCCCTGCTGCTCTCTAACGCGATGGCCGGGCTGGACGGGACCATCATCAACACCGCCCTGCCCGCCATCGTCAGTGACCTGCACGGGATTCAATACATGGGCTGGATCGTCGCCATCTTCCTGTTGGGGATGGCGGTGGCCACGCCCCTCTGGAGTAAGTTCGGGGAGAAGCGGGGCAACAAGACCGCCTACATCGTCACCACCTCGATCTTCGCCCTGGGGGCCCTGCTTCAGGGGATGGCGCCGAACATCACCTGGTTCATCATCGCCCGGGGCATCATGGGCCTGGGCGCCGGGGGGATGAGCACGATTCCCTTCATCATCTACGCCCACCTGTTCACCAATCTGAAACGCCGGGCCCAGGTCATCGGCATCACCTCGGCCAGCTTCAGCACCGCGTCCATCGTGGGGCCGCTGTTCGGGGGCTGGATCGTCGACACCTTCAGCTGGCACTGGGTCTTCTACGTGAACCTGCCCTTAGCGGCCGTGTCGATTGCCATCGTGGCCCTGTTCTTCAAGGGGAGCCGCGCGCTCAACCAGCAACCGGTCGATTACCAGGGGGCCGTCCTGATGGTCCTAGGACTGGTCGCCATCTTGGTCGGCATCCAGTTGCTAGGGACCACGGCCCTCTGGGTCACGGTCGCCTTCGTGGTGGTGGGGCTGGCCCTGCTGCTGCGGATGCACCGCGTCGAGGACCGGGTCAGCGACCCGATCGTGCCCAACCGGCTGTTTAAAAATGAAAAATTGGTCATCGACCTGGTGATCTTCGCGGTCCTCTGGGGCGCGTTCGTCGCCTTCAACATCTACGCGCCGATGTGGGCCCAGGGTATCATGGGCTTCAGCGCGTTGATCGGGGGGATGACCCAGATCCCGGGGTCCATCGCCAACTTCATCGGGTCCGAAATGGCACCGGCCGTGCAGCCGCGTATCGGCCGTTACGGGGTCCTGGCGATCGGTACGCTGACCTTTCTGGTCACGTTTGTCGGCATGGGCCTGGTCGGGTCCGACGCCAGCTACACCTTTTTACTGGTGATGGGGGCCTTTAACGGCTTCGGTATCGGGGTCTGCTTCACGACCCTGCAGGTCGCCGTCCAGAGCGACGTGGCGATGGTCGACGTGCCGATCGCGACCTCGTTCGCCTACCTGGTCCGGATCCTGAGTCAGACGTTCATGTCCTCCATCTACGGGGTCATCCTGAACCAGGCGCTGTCCGCCGGGGTCCGGACGCACCCCGCCATCACCATGGGCATGCTCAACCAGCTGACCAACTCGCAGACCGCCGGGCACCTGCCGGACCAGTTATTGCCACAGATGCGGGCCATCCTGTTCGCGGGGATGCACAACATCATGGTGACGGCGCTGGGGCTGGTAGCCATCATCGTGGTCCTGATCAGCGTCTTACTGGTGCGGCACCACCAGCCAGCCCGGCGTCAAGCCGCCTAAAATCAGCCTGTTCACGGGGCCTCGCCAAGATACTGGCGGGGCCCCGTTTTGGGCGTGCGTTGGGTCAAAATGCATGAAACGGCTTACCCGGTGGTGTATCATGATTGTATGCATGACAATTTGACGGAAGAGCGAGGTAATTTCATGGAAACGACACAGTTAAGCAACGGCGTCACCATCCCCATGTTAGGATTCGGCACCTATTTGATCGATAGTCAGGACGTCCCCGCGGCCATTCAGACCGCATTCGATGCCGGGTACCGGCACCTGGACTGCGCCCACATTTATCGCAACGAACCGGCTGTCGGGGCCGCTATCAAGGCTTCCGGCATCGCCCGCGACGACCTGTTCGTGACGTCCAAGGTCTGGAACGCCGACCAGGGCTACGACAAGACGCTGGCCGCTTACGACCAGACGCTCAAGGACCTGCAGCTGGACTACCTGGACCTGTACCTGATCCACTGGCCGAACGAGAAGAACTTCGACCTGACGCTGGACACCTGGCGCGCCCTCGAGACCCTGTACCAACAAAAGAAGGTCCGGGCCATCGGGGTCTCGAACTTCTCGCAAGACCAACTGAAACAGGTCTTTGAGATGGCCACGGTCAAGCCGATGGTCAACCAGATCGAACGGCACCCGTACAAGGTCCAGGCCGACCTAGGGAAGTTCGACACCGATAACGGCATCGTGAACGAGGGGTACTCCCCAATCGGCCACGGTCACCTGATCTTGGAGGACCCGGTCATCACGCAATTGGCTCAGAAGTACGGCAAGACGCCAGCCCAGATTGTCTTACGCTGGCAGATCGATACCGGCTTCGTGGTCTTCCCGAAGTCCTCGAAGCCGGCCCGGGTCAAGGAAAACTTTGAGATCTCCGGGTTCCACTTGACCGCCGACGAGATTCAAACCATTAACGGCTTGGACCGCGACGAACACCTGAACTACGATTAATGAATGACCGTTAAGCGGACGCGGCGACGTCGGCCATGCGGTGAGACGCAACAGGCAGGTAATTCTCGATTCTTGAGAATTACCTGCCTGTTTTTTGTCAGATGAAACGCGCACCAGTGACGCAAACGTCAATGCCGGAAGCCGTTCAATTATTAATTGATTTGTAAAGGGCCTCAAAGTATCATTAACTGATGAAATAGGGTATTCTAATGGCGAAATGGCGACGGGGCTGAACCAATTCACCAGCAGACGACCCACGACTGGTCGATTGGCCCGGCGCTGGTTTCCAGGCGGGTTAAGAGAGTCAGGGTAAGGAGCGAGAAGAATGACAGCTTTTAACGTGAGCGATCAGGTGCTGCTCCCCCGACCATATCGGGGCGTGGTGGGCACCGTGATCTACTACGATCAAGTGACGAACCGGTATCTCGTGCGTGTCGGCATTGAGCAACAGCTCTACTTCACCGCGGAACAGCTAACCAAGTGGTCCGCCGCGGCCGCCAAACTAGACGAGTAGCGTTGGGCGTCTGGGACGTGGGTCCTGGACGCTTTTTTTGCGCGCTGCGCGGTTCAGGTGAGAAATGGCCACTAAATGGGGGGAGCCGGCCAACCGGTGGGCGTGGTATGCTGAAAGCGGATAGATTGAAAGGAGCGATTCGATGACCCTGAGTTTAGATGAAAAGTTTGCCTACATGGCGAGCGGGCACCCCTACAATGACCTGGATCCCCGCTTGGAACGCCTGCGAGACCAGGCGACCCAGAAAACGGAAGCGCTTAATCAAGCGGGGAGCACTGCCGAAAAGGAACGATTGTTTCGTGAATTAGCGGGGCACGTGGGCGCGCGGCCGTTCGTGAACCCCAACTTTCGCTGCGAGTTCGGCCGCAACATCACGGTGGGCGACGACTTCTACGCCAACTACGACTGTGTGATCCTGGATGGCGCGCCGGTGACCATCGGCAACCACGTGCTGTTCGGGCCCAAGGTCGGCCTGTACACCAGTAACCACCTCTTCGATGCCGCGGAACGCCGGCGAGGGGGCTGTGTTGCCAAACCCATCACGATTGGCGATGACTGCTGGTTGGCGGCCAACGTCAGTGTGATGCCCGGAATGACCATCGGGGCCCACACCATCATTGGCGCCGGCAGCGTGGTGACCCATGCAATCCCGAGCGGGGTCATCGCGGCCGGTAACCCGTGTCGGGTGCTCCGGCAGATTACGTCCGCCGACCGGACCGGCTTCGATCCGACTAGTGGGATGAATTGAATGATTGAACGCAAACTGGCGCCGCAAGTGACTTTCGACTTGCGGCGCCAGTTGTTTTAAGGCCAGAACGGTACCGTTGGCCTACGTCTAGCGCGGACTCAATGCGGGCTTGGCGTTATTTTTTTCGGTTATTTTTAAAGCCGTCTGCACAAATAACCAAGGCCGCCACGATTAAAATGCCGGCCCCAATAAAGAAGAGAAACCGATATTGCGGCATGAATCCCATGGTAAATAAGAGCATACAGATGGCAAACAAAAAGAAACAGGCACTTGCCAATAAACGACTATTCTTCGTCAATGACGCCACCTCCCTGGGTAATCAGCATAATAGTTATAAGCAGTCCCAGTCAACAGTGATAGCTGCTATTAAGCGCCTTGCGGTTGGCAAGGCTTAAGCGGTGAGTGGCAAAATCATGTCGAGGTGTGGAATCCCGGTCTCCAGGTAAACGTCGCTGACGGGCTGGAAGCCGTAACCCGTGTAGAATTTTTGCAGGTAGGCCTGGGCTTGGATGTCAATCTGGACGGCGTGGGGAAACTGGGTCTTCACGGCGGCGATGGCCTCGTGGACCAGTTGCTGTCCAGCACCCTTGCCCCGGGCGGCCGGCGCCACGACGACCCGGCCGATCCGAACGTGATCGTGCTCGGGAATCAACCGGGCGTAGGCGACGAGGTGTCCGGCTTCGTCGGTGCCGAGGAGGTGCACGGCGGTCAGGTCGGCTTCATCGACTTCTTGGTAGTAACAGGCTTGTTCGACCACGAAGACAGCCGTTCGCAGGTGGTAAAGGGCCCAGAGTTCGTGGGTGGTGAGTTGGTCAAAGCGCTTAGCTTGATAATGGATCATGGCAAAACCTCCTGATTAACGGTGGCCGTGACGGCCTTTTTCGGTAGTATAGCACTGGTGAAATAATGGTGCAAATACACTGAAAAAGCTAACGACGAATCGGGGGATTGGGCAACCGAGAGATCAATCCTTATTGTTTAAAATAAGTGTCCAAAAACGGCTTCGTCTTCGCCAGCACCTGTTGCTGGGAATAGGTCTTTTTACCGTCGCCCCAGATGGAGATGGCCGACCCCAGGTTGCGCTTGCTGGTGGCCAGGTTTTGGTGGCTGGTCTTATCCCAAACGGTGGGGGTCCAGTGCCGTTTGAGGTCGTTTTGCCAGTAGCGGACGTTGGCCGCCTTGAAGGTCGCCGGCCGGGTGATGACGTACAGGTACCAGAAGTTGGCGTTGAGGGTCTGGAACCCGGCCCGGTTCAGCTCGGGCAGGGTCGCGCGAATCTGCCGGTGCGCCTTCGCCGTTTGGGAGTTGCCGGTCTCGCCGTCGTAGCTCCAGTAGACGACCCGAATATTGTGGTCGATGCGCCGCAGGTCGGCCTTCATCAGGCCGTCATTCCACATGGTGGTCTTGAGGCCCTTGCCCCGCAGATACCGGTTCAGGCCGTTGGTGTAGCTGACCGTGGTCGGCTGGGTCGCCTGGGTACTGGCGCTGTACTCGTCGCCCCCGATGGCCAGGTGTTGCCCCCGGTAGAGCAGACCGGTGTACTCCCCCAGCAGGGACTTGACGAAGGGCAGGGTCTGCTTCGCGTGCAGGGTCAGCTCGTTTTGATGCGTGATGGTTGCCGCCAGCTGACGGTTGGCGGCACTCGAGGTCTTCATCAGCTTGATCAGTGCGCGGGTGTGCCCCGGGGTATCGATCTCGGGGATGACCTCGACCTTGCGCTGGTGACCGTACACCACCAGGCTGCGGAGCTGGTGCTTACTGAGGAAAGCCAGACCGGTCCGGCGGTTATAGTAGACGTCCCCGCGTTTACGCGCGGCGGCCACGGTCTGCCCCAGGCGGGCGTTCTCCACGCCGAAGCGACTGTCGTCGGTCAGGTGTAGCTGTAAAAAGGTCCCGCCGCCCCGGTGCACGGTGGTGATGAGCCGCTTCAGTGACGCCACGGAGTAGTACTGGCGTGCGGCGTCGAGGATCAGGCCCTTGGTCTGGTGACTGGCGGCCTGCGCGGGCAGACTCGGTCCCCACCCCAGGCCGGTGACCAGCAGGCCCATGAGTAGCCAGTGATACCAACGATGCATAGAAACTCCCTCCCAAAATGACAACGTGTTTGGTTCAAATATACGGCTTTTCAGAAAAGATGGGTACTGAGGCGTCTCACAACTGTGAAGGGGGGTCAGAAACCACCGTCGAAAAAGAGGCCGTGACAGCTGTCGCGACCTCGTGAGGTGGTCCCCACTCTATTCTGCTGGTGCGGTGACGATGCCCAGGTCGATCATGGACTGGGCGGTGGCGATGATGGCCTCCTTGGCGGAGCGGGGATGCCAGTCCAGCAGGCGCTGGGCCTTGGCGTTACTGGTGCCGGCGTACAGGCCGAGGAGGGAGGCGACCATCCGTAGGTTCGGGTGGGTCAGGGCCGCTGCCTTGACCAGGACGTTTGGGATCGTCCGGGTGGGGAGACGGGGCGCAAAGGCGGGGAAGGCCGCCCGTAAGACGTTGGCGACGTCCAGCATCGACAGGGTCTCTCCGGTCGTGGCCAGGAAACGCTGACCGTTGGCGGCGGGGTGCGTCATGGCCAGGAGGTGCAGGCTGGCCACATCGCGGACGTCCACGTAACCGGAGTCGACGTTCGGTACGGCCTTGACCTGGCCGGCGAGCATCTGTTGCGTCTGGACGTTTGAGTGGGAGTACTTGGCGGACAGGACGGGGCCCATGACGCCTACCGGGTTGACGGTCGCCAGTTCCAGTCCGTGGCCCTCGTTTCGGATGAAGTCCCAGGCGGCCAATTCGGCACGGGTCTTAGATTCCTGGTAGGGGTGGATGTGGGACCAGTTCAGGTCCGACCAGTCCTCCTCGGTGTACGGCGTGGTGCGGTGAGGGTGACCGGCGAAGACGGCCCCGTAAGCCGAGGTCAGGACGACCCGGGAGACGCCGGCGTCCTGGGCGGCGGTCAAGACCCGGCGGACCCCGTCGACGGCCGGGCGAATCATCTCTTCCTTGTGTTTGAAGTCCAACTTGGGGGTGGGGGAAGCCACGTCGATGGCGTAGGTGGCGCCGGCCATGACCTGGTCCCAGTGACGGTCGGCACTGAGGTCGGCGGTCACGATATCGAGGTGCTGAAAGTCGGTGATGCCGCCGTTCGTCAGCATTTCATGGATGACGGCCGTCTTGGCCAGCGAGCGGACCGTGGTGCGGACCGCGTAACCTTGTTGTAGAAGTTGGCGAATGATGTGGATGGCGATAAAGCCGCTGCCGCCGGTGACGACGACTAAGGGGTGTTGGGTGTGCATGGATAAAACCTCCAGAATGTGATTTTTGATTAGGTGACACTTGTAACGTCTGTGGAAGTATCCTACAATGGGAACAACGAAAAGACAAGGGTCACGGCGGCATCTGTGACGGATTGGAGGAAATGTTATGGCAGCGACGCATCACGCCCAGGTCATCAAGCGGGACTCACAAACCTACTTGACCACGGCGTTGTTTCAACTGCTAGAGACGACCGACTTAAAGCGCATCACGGTGACGCAGGTGGTCAAGCGTGCGGGGGTCAGCCGAATGGCGTTCTACCGGAACTTCACGACACTCGACGACCTTCTGCGGGCGTACTTTGAACCGGCCATCGCCGCGCGGTTTAGGGACGTCAGCGACCACGTGCCCGCCGACCAGAAATTGGCGACCATCGGGGCCTTCTTCACCGAGTTCGCCCCAATGTTGCGGCTGGCGACCGAGCGGGGCTTCGAACACATCATTCGAACGGCCTTCGATCAAAACATGACGGCCTTTTACCAGGTGACCCTCGCGCAGACAGCGTTGACGTCCGCCCAACGAACCTACTGGACCCGCTTCATGAGTGCGGGCGTCTACGCTATCTGGCGCGAATGGCTGCTGGACGGGCAACGCGAGCCCTTGACCACGATTCACGACCTGATTGGGACCTTCCAGACGGCGACTATGCGGGCACTAATAGGCGGCGGGAACTCGCGTGGCGATTAGTCGCCGCTAGTGGTGGGCTAACGCAATCCCAAGTCAAAGAAAGGCGAGCCGAAGACTTCTGTCTGAGACCCGCCTTTTTTGACGACCGCGTTCGCGGAAATCCTGAATGAAACCAGGTCGGAACGGGCGTCCCCGCCGCGAACATGCTAAAATAAAGCTATGTAATCGGATACATAAGAGGAGGTTTTTGTATGGCCTACATTGAAGTAACACACGAGACCCGGTCGTTTCGTAACGGGGACCAGCTGACCGTGGCCAATCGCGACCTGACCTTTACGGTCGAACGGGGAGCCGTGGTCACCATCCTGGGACCCAGTGGGGCGGGCAAGTCGACGCTCCTGAACATTCTCGGGGGGATGGACTCGCCGACCAGCGGCCAGGTCAAAATCGACGGGGTCGACATCAGCCGCTTCACCCCCAAGCAGCTGACCACTTACCGGCGCCAGGCCGTCGGGTTCGTCTTTCAATTCTATAACCTGATTCCCAACCTGACCGCCCGGGAAAACGTCGAGCTGGCCTCGCAGATCACCCAGGACGCCCGTGACGTCGACCAGACGTTGGCGTTGGTGGGGCTGAGCGACCGGGCCCGCAACTTCCCGGCCCAGCTGTCCGGCGGGGAACAGCAGCGGGTGGCCATCGCCCGGGCGGTCGCCAAGAACCCCAAACTGTTACTGTGCGACGAGCCCACCGGTGCTTTGGACTATCAGACCGGTAAGCAAGTCCTGCAGGTGATCCAGGATGCCGCTAAGCAGACCGGCACCACGGTGATCATCGTGACCCATAACAGCGCCATCGCCCAGATGGGAGACCAGGTCATCCGGATCAACGACGCGCAGATTCAGTCGGTCCACCACAACGCCCACCCGACGCCGCTGGCCGACATTGAGTGGTAGGTGATGACATGACAACCGCTTATTTACGCGTCATCCTACGAGAAATCTGGCGCTCCAAAGCCCGTTTTCTGTCCATCCTCCTGATCATCTTCCTCGGCGTGGCCTTCTACACCGGCATTCGGGCGACCGGGCCGGACATGCTGCAGGCCGCCGACCGCTACTTCGCCACCCAACGGCTCGCGACCAACAGCGTCCAGTCGACGCTGGGGCTGACGGCCGCGGACACCCGGGTCCTCGACCGGCACACCGACCAGCTGACGTATCAGACCACCCGCTACCTGGACGTGACCCAACGGAACAATAACCGGGTGGTCCGGGTGACCGAGCTGCCTCGTCAGCAACGGGTGGACCGCTTGCGGGTGGTTCAGGGCCGCCTGCCGCGCCAGGCCAACGAAGTGGTGCTGGACGCCCAGGCCAAGCGCCTCCAACCGCGGCTGAAGGTGGGCGGGACCTACCGCATCGCCAGCACCGCGCGGTTGAACCGGCAGTTCACCCGGCGGACGTTTAAGATCGTCGGCTTCGTTAACTCACCCCGGTACCTAGAAAACGTGAGTCGCGGAGTGACCACCGTGGGTAAGGGGACGCTGGACTACCTGGCCTACGTCCGACCACGGACGCTGACCGGCAACGTGGCAAGTCGCTTGGACGTGCAGTTCAAGAACCTGCGGCACGTCACGCCGTACTCCGCGACCTATCGCCGCTTGAACCGGGCCAACACCCGGCAATTAAAGGCCTGGTTGCGGCCCAACGCACAAAAACGTCAACGGCAGCTCCAGCGACAGGCCCGCGCTCAGCTGGCCCCCCTGCAACGGCAGGTCAGTCAACTACAAGCCCAGGTGCCGGCGAAGACGCCCGCCCTGGTCGCGCTGCAGCAACGCTTGCGAGCCGCCCAGGCGCAGGTCGCGGCCATTCGTCCGGCGACCTACCTCTACACCGACCGGGCGGACAACCCGGGGTACACCGAGTACCACGAGAACACCCAGCGGGTCGTGGCGTTGTCCACGGTCTTCCCGCTGTTCTTCATCGCCATCGCCGCTTTGATCTGTCTGACGACCATGACCCGGATGGTCGAGGAGCTGCGGTTGCAGATGGGTACGCTGAAAGCCCTGGGTTACGGCAACGCCGCGGTCGGCAGCGAGTTCATGCTCTACGGCGGGCTGGCCGCGTTGCTGGGGACCGCGCTGGGCGTGGTCTTCGGCGTGAACTTCTTCCCGCAGTTTATCGCGCAGGCCTATGGCAGTATGTATAACCTGCCGGCCATCAGCGTGCAGTACCTCTGGCCCGACATCTGGGCGGCATTGGCCATCGCGCTGGCCTGCACCCTGGGGATCGCGGCCATCGTCTTGCGCGTCGACCTGCGCAGCTTACCGGCCCAGCTCCTGCAACCGAAGGCCCCCAAGGCCGGGAAGACGCTGTTACTGGAACGCTGGACCGGACTGTGGCGCCGGCTGAGTTTTAACCACAAGATCACCCTCCGGAACCTCTTGCGCTACAAGCAGCGCCTGCTGATGACGGTCCTGGGGATCGCCGGGTGCATGGCGATGATGATCACCGGGTTTGGGTTGAAGGATTCGATCGGCGACATCAGCACCAAGCAGTTCAACGACCTCTGGCACTACGACGCCATCGTGACCCGGACGGGCAACCCGACTCGCGCCCAGCGGCAAACGCTGACGCGGCCCGCCGTTTACCGGGACAGCCTGACGCTGAAGTCGGCGCAGGTCACGATCCAGGGCGCTGGCGTGGCCGAGCAGACCGCGACCCTGGGCGTCCCGGAGCATCCCGAGCGCTTGAACCGCTTCGTGACCCTGCGGAACCGGCAGACGCACCGGGCCTACCACCTGACGCGGCGCGGTGCCATCATCGACGAGAAGCTGGCCAAGCTCTACCACGTTAAGATGGGCGACCAATTGCCGCTAAAACTGGCGGGCCAGGGGACCCACAGGGTGACGATCGCGGCCATCGCCGAGAACTACGTCAACCACTTTGTCTACCTGAGCCCGACCTATTACCGGCAGGTCTTCGGTCAGCGCCCGACCTATAATGGCGACCTGGTCCAGTTCACCCACGACAGCGAGCGGGCCGGGAACGCCTACGCCGATACGCTGTTGCGCCACAACGGCTTCCTGAACGTGACGCTGATGCGGACCGAGCGGCAGACCAACTTTAAGACGTTCGACAGCATGAACCTGGTGGTCCTAATCTTCGTGATCTCGGCCGGGGCGCTGGCGCTGGTGGTGCTCTACAACCTGACCAACATCAACGTGTCCGAGCGGATTCGCGAGTTGTCGACCATCAAGGTCCTGGGTTTCTACGACGGCGAGGTCACGCTGTACATCTTCCGGGAGAACCTGATCCTGACGGGGTTGGGCATCCTGGTGGGGTGCTTCTTGGGGAACTGGCTGCACGCCTACATCCTGCAAACGGCGGAGACCAACGCACTGATGTTTTCGCCGGGAATCCACTGGGTCAGCTACCTGTACGCTGCGCTCTTGACGCTGGTCTTCAGCCTGGGCGTCATGGCGTTGATGCATCAGAAACTCAAGCACGTCAACATGTTGGACGCCTTGCAGTCCGTCGATTAACGATTGCGCTTGTCTTAGAGGTACCTCTAAGGACTACACTAGGATCAATGAGTGTGAAAACTGACAAAAAAACGCGCCGGGCGGGTTCCGTGAGCCCGGGCGACTAAAGGAGCAAGTGAACATGGAATATCGTCAATTTGGGAATACCGGTTACAAGATCAGCGAGGTCTCGCTGGGAACCTGGCAACTCGGGGGCAAGTGGGGCGCACCGTTCAGCGAAAAGGACGCGCTCGACACCCTCGCCGAAGCCTACGACCGCGGCGTCAACTTCTTCGACACCGCCGACGGGTATCAGGGGGGCCTGAGCGAACGGGCCGTGGGGCAGTTCATCAAGACCCACCCGGACGTGCACTTCACCACCAAGCTGGGTCGCAAGGAAGAGCCGCTGTCACTGGCGCACTTCGACCCGCAGCACGTCGACCGGTACATCGATGAGTCGTTGGCTAACATGGGCGTGGATTCGCTGGACATGGTCCTGCTCCACTGCCCACCGACCGACATCTACTACACGCCGGAGACCTTCTTCGAGCTGGATAAGCTGAAGCAAGCTGGCAAGATCCAGCACTACGGGGTCAGCGTGGAAAAGGTCGAGCAGGCCATCAAGGCGTTGGACTACGACATCTCGGCCGTGGAGATCATCTTCAACATGTTCCGGTTGCGGCCGGCCAAGCTGTTCTTTGACCTGGCGAAGAAACGCAACGTCGGAATTCTGGCCCGGGTCCCGCTGGCTAGTGGGCTACTGACCGGGAAGTTTACCGCCGACACGACCTTTGCGCCGGACGACCACCGGAACAACAACCGAGACGGGCAGTTGTTCGACAAGGGGGAGACCTTCTCCGGTGTCGACTACCTGACCGGGGTCAAGGCCGCGGCCGAACTGAAGGATCGCCTGGGCACGGATAACCTGGCTGCCACCGCGTTGCGCTACATTCTGATGTATGATGCGGTCTCCGCCGTGATTCCGGGCGCCAGCAACCCGACGCAGATCGAGCGGAACACCAGTGCGGCCGACGTGGCACCGCTGACCGCCGACCAGATGGCCATCGTCCAAGACGTTTATGATCAATATCTGAAGAATCCCGTCGATTACCTCTGGTAGCCTAAGGTGTGTTGATGCGGAGACGCTAAAAAAACGATGTCCGTCCCGGTCGCTTGACCAGGGGGCGGACATCGTTTTGGTGTTTGGGGGGAGTAACTAGACCGCGAATCATGCGGGATTCGTGGGCTGATCCCAGAGGCGACCGACCAGCCCCACCTCCAGGCAGCTGGTGAGGACCAGCAACCAGAGATAGGCGCGCGCTGGCGCGGTTAAGGGGTTCAACAGGATTCCCAGAATGATGAGCATCAGGCTCAACCCGTTAGCCAGCGTCCAACGCCCCAAGGCCTGAACGGACGTGCACAGCGCCCAAGTGGAGGCAGCCGCGGCTCCCAGGAAGAAGAGGAGGGCCAGCGGTCGCCCGGTCAGGTGCCCCGCAACGGTGGCATCAGCGGTGGGAACGAGGGCCGTGAGCAGGACGAATAGGCCGTCCGACAACCAACCACAGAACGTTGCGAATCCAGCTATCTTGTTGTGCATCATGACCCCTCCGTTTCCATCTTTAAGGTACTGGGATTGGCCCTAAAGTGCAATCAACCCGCCACCTTTTTGGGAGGATAGGCCGTTCGCGTAAAAAAGACCTTAAGTGATTGACCCCGGAAAACCTGAAAAACCACAACCGCTGTGCCCGGCGCTGAGTCCGGACGAGCGATTGTGGTTTTTTAGGAAGCAGGTGAGTCTTGGGTGCCGGTAGCATGCCGAGATGATGGGACGGTGAATTCGGTTTTGATGGTGTTCAGCGAAGTCGTGCCCACCACGGCCAGCTTGCTCGCCGGTGTGAAGCGAGGTTATCGACCAGCGGATTATTTCACTAGAGCAGGTACTTGGCGTCGATGTCGGGGTCCTGCGACGTTAAGATCTTGGGACCGTCCTTGGTGATGGCCAGGGTGTGCTCGTATTGGCAGGACAGGGACCCGTCGGCGGAGACGTAGTATTCCCAGTTGTCCTTGTCGAGCTTGTCGGTCAGCTCGAAGGTCCCCAGGTTGACCATTGGTTCGATGGTGATGACCATGCCCTCGCGTAACCGGATGCCGTGACCGGCCTCACCGTAAGCGGGCACGTCGGGTTCCTCGTGCATTTCGGTACCGATGCCGTGGCCAATCAGGTCGCGAACGTCGCCCATGTGGTTCTGCGTCTCCACGTAGTCCTGGATCACGTGGCCGATGTCCCCGATGCGGTTGCCGATGACGGACTGGTCGATGCCCAAGTACAGGGCCTTTCGGGTCACGTCCATGATCCGCTTGACGTCGTCGCTGACGTCCCCCACGGCGTAGGCCCAGCAGGAGTCGGCCTGGTAACCGTCCAAGGAGACGGTCATGTCGACCTTGACCAGGTCGCCGTTCTTTAACAGCCGGCCCTTTTGGGGAGCCATGTGGGCGACTTCATCGTTGATGCTGATGCAGGTCGCGTAGTGGTAGCCGTCGACGTCCTTTTCGGAGGGGATGGCGCCGTGGTCGGCACAGTATTCGTTGGTGAATTTTTCGATTTCCCAGCTGTCGATGCCCGGCTTGATGATGTTGCGCAAGCCCAGGTGAATGTTGGCCAGCAGGGTGCCGGCCTCGTTCATTTTTTCAATTTCTCGTGGTGATTTGATTGTAATCAAGTGTGGTTCCTCCCTAAAAGTCTTACTGCTCCTACTGTACGCTAGTTTGCCGTTTCTGACCAGATATCGGGATGACTGTTTCATGTGAAACAATGGTAAACGCAAAAAAGCCTTAGACACAGGTGTCTTAGGCTCGAAAATTTGTGCATTTGGTCCTTACCGGTGAGAGGTCGTGACGGGCGTGGTCGTCGGGGTCGAATTGCGGACAACCACTTTCTCGGATTTGGCCCGGCTGGTGGCGACGTTTTCGGTAGCCTGATGGGTCTGATTGGTCAGCCGGTTCTGGGTAAAGGTGCGGTAGCTATCGAGCGTCACAAACCCAGCAATGACGGCGGTGACCACAATGGGAACGAGTCGCTTCATAAGATAAATGCTCCTTTGATGTTTACCTAGGAGTATAGGCGGTAATTGTGAATAAATCGTGACCGAACCGTTAAGGGGCTGCGACGTTTTGCTAAAGACGGGCCCAACCGTTGCGCGGCAACAGCGAGTCAACGGAACCGACTAACTTGACCTCGAGGGGACTCGAGGTTGTAAGCTAGAGATAATCAAGTTGAGGAGGAATTCGCATATGACAAAAACATGGTTGATTACGGGAACTTCGACGGGGTTTGGCAAGTCGCTCGCGACGTTTCTGGCGCAGAAACCGGACGTGAACCTGGTTGCCACGGCGCGGCACACGGACCAATTGAGCTACCTGGACCCCTACGACCACGGTCAGATTTTGAAGCTGACCCTGGACGTCACGAACCGGACCGAGATCGCAGCGGCGGTTCAGGATACGAAGGAAAAGTTTGGGCGGATCGACGTGTTGATCAACAACGCCGGGCTCGGCTACTTTGGGACCTTTGAGGAAAGTGACCGGGACGCCGTCGAGTACATGTTCAACGTCAACGTCTGGGGCCTGGTCGACATGACCCGGGCCGTGTTGCCGACCATGCGGGCCCAAAAGTCCGGCATCATCGTCAACTTTTCCTCCATCGCGGGGCTGGCGTCGTTCACCACGCTGTCCTTCTACAATGGGACCAAGTACGCGGTCGAGGGCTTGAGCGAGTCGCTGGCCCAGGAAGTGGCCGACCAGGGCATCAAGGTCATGCTGATCGAACCGAGTGGGTTCCGGACCGACTGGGCGGGCCGTTCGTCGCAGAAGACGCTGCCGCAAATTGACGCGTACCAACAATTTGCTGCTCGGATTGAGGGCAATGCCAAGGAAGCCCACCACGAGGCCGGTGACCCTGACAAGGCCGCGGCAATCATCTACGATCAAGTGACCAATCACGCGGCCGACCTGCCGCTGCGTCTGCCGCTGGGGCAGTACGCCACCGATACGGCCATTGAGAAGTACACCAAGAACTTGGCGGCTTTCAAGCGGCTGCACGACCTCTCCGTTTCGGCGGACCAACCGGAAAAGTAGCCTAGAAAGTTAGGCGGCGCCTGGGACGATGCCTGTCCAAGGCGCCTTTTTAGATGGGGTTAAGTGGCTCACCCGCCAAAAATCCCACCGGACGTTGGGGGAGCGTCCAGTGGGATTTTCGGTGTTGCGCTGAAGGAGTCCTGATCGGGGCGACCGGCGAAGAGAGGACCGGCCGTCCATGCTGGGGAGGAGAAGTCCCCGGCGGCTTGACCAGGATGAAGGGGGCCGCGTCGTTGGTTTGCGGCAACTCGGCGGCCGGGGTGATAGAAATTGGGGCGTGGCTAACGCTGCGTGAGCCGCCTGGTTAGCCACGCGCGCGCCGCAAGGTATTGCAGAGTTGAAGCAGGCATTCGCTTGATTCGGCCCCATCATAGCACCTTCGGAAACCAATCGTCTATACCCGTAACGACTTCTGATATGAATAGATTTATAAAATAGCCGCTTAAGCGAGCCCCACCAACGGCTGCGGGTCCACCGAATTAACGTATCGAGTGACCAACTGGTTAAGTGCTTGATCTAAATGGGCACCGGTGACAAATAGCCTTCGCGAATGGGATGAAAGGCGGGGACTGACCCGAGGTTCCCCCGCCACGCTAAGAACAAAATGCTCCCCACCAGTTGAAACTGATGGGGAGCGTTTTGTCGTCTAGATGATGACTAATCGTCCGGTGTTTGGTCATCCTTGAGGAGCTTCAGGAGGCCAGCGTCCCGTTTGGCGACCACTTGCTTGCCCGCGGCACCGGTCCAACTGTAGAAGCCGCGGCCGGTCTTGAGGCCCAGGTCGCCGTCCGCGACCTTGTGGGCCAGCGCGGGGTCGGTGCCCTGTTCGGCCGACAGGTCCGCGTAGAGGTAGGAACTGATATTCTTGAAGACGTCTAGCCCGCCCAAGTCGGCACTGGCGATGGGCCCGACCAGGCTCCACCGCCGGCCCAGACTGTACTTGATGATGTCGTCCACGGCTTCGGGGGTGGCGATGCCCTCGTCGACGATGTGCAGGGCCTCACGCATGACGGCCAGCTGGATCCGGTTTCCGACGAAGCCCAGCGACGCCTTCTTGAGCGGGACCGCGTGCTTGCCGATGTGGTTCATCAGGGCCACCGTGAAGTCGACCGTGCTGGCCGCGGTCTGCTCACCGGGCACGACCTCGACCAGGGGCATCAGGTGAGCGGGATTCCAGAAGTGGGCCACGACGAAGCGCTCGGGATGTTGCAGGCCGCTTTGCAGCTGAGTCGGGTCCAGCCCCGAGGTGTTGGTGGCCATGATGGCACGCTCCGGGGCGATCTGCTCGACCGTTTGCCAGGCCTGCTGTTTCACGGCCAGGTCCTCGGAAATGGATTCGATGATGAAGTCGGCCCGTTCGAAGGCAAACTGCTGGTCGGTCGTCGGGTGAATGTGGGCCATGACCTCCTCGGTCGACTGCGTCAATAGGCCCGCCCGCTGGAAGGTGGCCAGGTCGTGCTGAATCATGACGATGCTGCGGTCGAGGGCCGCTTGACTTTGATCGTATAGTTTTACGTGGTAACCGTGCAGGGCGAACTGCAGGGTCGTGGCGTGCCCCATGGTGCCGGCCCCCAGGTTACCAATGATTTTAACGTCTTTGAGTTCCATGATGAACGATCCTTTCTACCATGTGATGAGGTGGGGGCCAGAAAGGGTTGGCCCCCACCGTAAACCGCTTACAACTTGATTATAGCATGCTTGGCGGCAGTTAAGGGGCTGCCGGGGGAATCGAGTCAGAATGCGCGTTGCGGGATTGGCGGGGCCACGTAACCCCGGTGGGACGCAATTTATCCGCTTTAACGATTGTGGGGTCACAGGGTAATTTATGAGAAGACTTCTCATTTTGATAAAAGGTGTTAAATTTCGTAAGGTGTAATAGTTGCAATCGCTAACAAGGCTGATTACAAGCGGTTCAGGTTGGCTAAATTTGGTAATGTCTGACTAAAATTCAGCGTCATGTTAAATGTTATTTTAAATTGTTTATAGAATCAATTGTATCCGGGTGAGTAAACCGTTAAACTGGCCCTTAACAGTTTGTTAGTGAAGGAGTGAAAGACCGATGCAACGATTACAGACGGGATTGAAGTACGGCTTGATTTTGGTGTGCATGTTGGGATTCATGTGGCTCGGAGATCAACGCCAGGATACGGCGGCTAAGCCCGCCCAAGACGTCACACTGGTCAAACGCTCGAAAAACATCGCTCATACGGATCAGCTGACGACCTATTCGCCGGACAAGACCTACCGCGATGGTCAGATGGTCATCAAGAACGGCCAAATCTACGAGGTCCAGGTGGCCAGTTCGGCCCATTCTTAACGGCCGCGAAACGAAAAGGATACCCAAAACAGGCAGAAAATTCTCAAAATGAGAACTTTCTGCCTGATTTTTTAGAATATTTAGTTGCTGGCCCCGTCGAAGCCAATGAAGGTGTAGTACGGGGTGCCGCCGACCAGGTACAGACTGTCGAAGGTCCCGGCCACGCCCTTGAGCGGATCCCCGGCGATGTGCTGGGGGCGGTGCAGGTTTTTCAGCGTCAGGCAATACTGGCGCAGCCCGCTGTTTTTCACGTGGGTGAGGTGCAGGCCCGGTAAGGCGTGCCGCACGTAGAGCTTGCGGTAGGGGTCGTTAAAGCGCGTCTGGTAGATCTTGGCCTGGCTGGTCGGTTGCTGGTAGAAGCCCAGCCCGGTCCGTACGTTGGTGGCGTAGGTGAGGAGCTCCACGTAGCCGTCCGGGGTGATCCGCAGACTGGTCTGGTGGGGTTCCTCGGGGCTCAGGGCCGCGGTCGCCCCGCCCAAGTAGAGGTCGCCGTGACTGTAGGCGGGCATGTACTTGGGGCACGGGACGCGTTTAAAGGCCGAGAGCTGCTTCGTCCCGGTGATCACGGTCGGCGTCGCATCGGTGTCTGCCGTGGGATCGACCGTGTAGCCGGCCGGTTGGGCCGTGGCCAGCCGATAATGGCTCAGCCGCGACGCGTACAGCAGGAGTGCGGGCGTCAGGCGACTGCCGTGCTTCTGTTGCGTCAGGTAGCCAGCGACGACGGTGCCCTTGGGGAGCGTCAGGGTCCGCATGACCCGTTTACCGAAATGGGTGGTCGGTACGTAGGCCACCGCGACGCGGGTCTGACGGGTCGTTTGGTAGTATTGACTGAGGTTTAACAGGTCCGTGCTGGCGGTGTAGTGACCCACCTTGACCAGTGCGCCGGGTTGCTCCGTCTGCGCGTGGGCGACCGGGGTGCGGCCGCCGAGGACTAGGCCGACGCCCAGAAGCGCCAGGCCCCAACGGATGAGGGAATGTTTCACGGTGACGACCTCCTTAACGAAAGATTCAATGCTTCCAGTATACCCTATATCGGGCAACGCGGGGAACGGAAACCAAAAAGCGCCGTGACTGGGGTGGGTCACGACGCTTGATAGGGATGGGTTATTTCAGCCCACCTTCATTGTCGGCCTCGCCACTGGCCCAGACCTTCGTAGCGTAAACGGAGTTGAACAGTAAGGCGGCTTGGAGGGCGACCTGGGACAGGTTGGCGCCCAGGGTGCCGATGGTCGTGGCCCCAATCAGGATCTGCACGGTCAACGTCCCCCAATAGATGATGTTGGCGGTGTTGACCACGATCCACAGCGACCAGTTTTCCTGGTACTTGCAGATGTAGAGAACCTGCGCGATGATGCTGACCACGAAGTTGATCGAGTCGAAGTACGGTAGTTGGCCGTGGAGCATCGCCAGGACCCACCAGCCAATCAGCCAGGCGACGAACGCCCCGGCAAAGATCCAGCGCCGGGTGTTGGTCGAGAAGGTGTGGGTGGCCTCGTCGTGCCCCCACATGAACCAGCCGATGGGTTGCGAGATGACGTAGAAGATGTCCATCGCGAACGACCCGTAGGCGTGACTGATCCAGGCGACGTAGGTCATGGCGACGCATTGCACGATCCCGAAGATGAAGGAAATCTTGCGACCCTTCATGCCGTACACCAGGCACAGCGTCCCGGCGACCCCGGAGAGCATGCCGACCCAGCTATCCGGCGCAATCAGGTAGACCCCGAGTTGAATCAGGACCAAGATGGTGACGTAGATGACTTCAAACCGTTTCCAATTGGTGAAAAGCTGGCGATACCACCAGCCGTGTTGCGTTTGTGTGTCCATATGTATTGTTTCCTCCCAAAATAACGATCTATCGTGTTGCCCCTAAACGATTAGGTTAAGTATACCGCGGACGGGGACGGTTGTCTGGGAGGACGATGGGGAAATGGCGAGGGGTGGTAAATGGACAAGTGGGGTGGTTGTTTGGATGATCAATTGAATTTTGAGTCAATCGATTGGGGGACTAGGTTACCGGGAATAACCCGGGTTGTATTTCCACCGAAAAATGACGACCCGTCTGAATGAAACCAGACGAGTCGTCGTTTTTAGCTTAATGCTGATCGTAGACTTCCACGCAGAAGTTCGTTTGGTGGCAGTGGGGACAGGTCAGCTTGCGGGCCTTGGGCGTGTGCCGGGACCAGAAGGCTACCCAGTAGGTGGGCTTGAATTCGGCCTGACAGTTTGGGCATACGTAGTTGACGGCTTGCAGGTACCAGTGAACGGCGCCCAAGGCGAGCACGATGGCGACCAGAATAGCGCCGGCGAACGGCCACCAGTGGCCGGAAAAAATCCCGTAAATGAAGGCGCTGAGTTCGATGGCGTCGATGAGGATACCGAAGACCAGTAAGCGTTGGTGGACCCGAGTCAAAGCAGTTTTAGCTAACATGAGCTGATCCATGTCCGTTTTAGAAGTTAACGGGTGGGTGGTTGCGCTGGGCAGCCGGTGGCGAATGGCCGCGATGCGGTCCAATCGGTCAGCGGTCGTGGCCTGCTCGGCGGTCAATTGCGCCGCCTGTTGGTCGAGCAACAGCGCCAACGTCTGGTTACCGTGGTCACTGGTGATGATTTGGTGAATCGCCGCCAGAGAGAGGCCCATCTCCTTAAGTAGGAGAATCAGCTGCAAGCGGTCGTAGTCGGCTTCGTCGTATTGCCGGCGCCCCGCCGCGGTGAGGGTCGCCGGTTTGAGAAGCCCACGTTGATCGTAGTATTGCAGCGTGCGGATCGACACGTGGGCCAGCTTGGCCAGTTCCCCCGTTGAATAGGTTGACATGGATGACTTCACCTCCTGAGTCTAGGTATACCTGATGACGCCGCGTGACGAGCAAGGGGTATTTTTAATTTCCTGGGAAATATAAAAAGGACCGAATCTCGACCGTCAATCTACCCGAGATCCGTTCCTCTTGTCGTGGGAAAACGGCGTTTCAATTAGGACCACGGGCCCCCGTGATGGCTGTGGTCGCCGCCCATCCACCGGCCGAACCAGTAGGCGTTCCAGGCACCGTAATCGTCGTAGGGTCCGGACGAGAAGGTGATGTTATGGAAGTTGCGGATGAAGTGGATGAGGCCCCACAGCATGAACGGCAGGAGAATCAAAAACGACAAGAGGTCGGCGCTCATGCCCGGTTTAATGGTCTTGGCGTTCGCCACGTGGTGCCCGACGAAGCGGGAATACCGGTTGAAGAAGGTCATCGCCGAACGGCCGGTCCCCTGTTGGTTGGGGAGCCGCTGGGTGATCCACCACTGTTCCAGGTCCGACATGCTGCCGAGCAGGTCGTCGGAGGGGGTGATCACCGTGTGCCAGCCGTGGTCGGGGAAGACCATGATCACGGAAACGCGGTGGTGCAGGCGATTGACCCGGCTGGTCACGGCCCAGTCACTAGGGTCGGTCACGCCGGATTCCTCTTCGGCAATCCGGGTGAAGAGCCGATCGACCAGATCGTTTCCCGGCGTATAGAAGGGCTGGTCGTAATCAAAGCCGCTCAGAGCGCTGTCCGATAGGCGCGCGTAGGTGTAGACCCAGAGTTGCGGTCGTTGCCGCGTGGTCGTCCAGTTCTGATTGGTCGTTTCGATGGTCGTGCGCTGTTGCGGCGTCAGCAGGTGCGCCCCGTCGTGGACGACCGGGGCCGCCGCTGCGCCGGTCAAACTGCTTAATCCGAATAAGATGCCGCCAATGATGCGCCAGACGAATCCCTTCCGCATGGCGTTCAGCCTTCTTTCCTCCGTCTTGTTAGCTTGATTATACCAAATTCTTCACGTGGTGGATGGTTCAGCCAATCAAAAAAAGCCTCCCACGGGGGAGACTTTTTGAGCAGATAAGCTGGGATTCGTAAAGGGAATTATTTCCCGGGTTGATACGTGTCATCGATGATCAGAACCGGCTTGATGGTCTTCCCGGAACGGGAGTCGGCGTTGGCCTGGTTGATGTCGCTGAACTTGTAGAACTTTTCGGTCTTGTCAAAGTCGAATTGGCCGGCCTTGTAGAAGTCGATCAACCGGGGAATGTCGACTTGCGGGATCGAGTCGCCCATGTTGACGCCGACAATCTTCTTGTCGTTGACACACAGGTCGTTCCAGGTGTCGACGTCGGTGTGGTTGGGCGTTACGGCAATCGTGGCCGTGGTACCACCCTGGGCCAGGACCTTGATGGAGTCTTCCATGACCTTGGTGACCCCGGTGGTGTCGACCGCGTAGTCGACGCCCCGGCCACCGGTCAGGTCTTGGACGGCTTTGACAACGTCGGTGTTCTGGCTATTGATGACGTCGGTCGCGCCGAGTTCCTTCGCCAGTGCTAAGCGGTCGTCGACGATGTCGATCCCGATGACCTTGGTGCAGCCGGAGATCTTGCCGGCCATCATGGCGGCTAAGCCCACGGCCCCGGTCCCGAAGACGGCGATGGTCTCACCGGGACGGGGTTGCAGGGTGTTCAGGACGGTGCCGGAACCGGTCACGTAGCCGCACCCCAGCGGGCCGAGCTTTCGTAAGTCGAGGTCCTTGTCGACCTTCACGGCGTTCCGTTCCCGGACCACCGTGGTCGTGGTGAAGGAGCTTTGGTCGAACATGTCGGCGACCTTGTGGCCGTTTTCGGTGAAGTGGGCACTGCCGTCGGGCCGGGTCCCGGAAAGGTTGTTGGCCGCGTAGTTTTCACACTGCGTCGGCATGCCTTCGAGACAGCTCTTGCAGTTCCCGCAGGCGTAGAAGCTCAAGACCACGTGGTCCCCGGGTTGAAATTGGGTGACTTCGGGGCCGACCTTTTCGACGATGCCAGCACCTTCATGGCCTAAAACGATGGGGTAGTCAATGACGGCGTCCCCGATTCGGAGTGCTTCGTCGGAGTGACAGATCCCGCTCGCGACCATGTGGACCTGTAAGTCGTCCGCCCCGAGTTCGGCCAATTCCACGTCGTCCCGAATTTCAAAATCAGCATTCTGTTTTTCAACCACTGCAGCTTTAATTTTCATGAGAGACACACCTCGTTTTAGAATATGTAGATTACGTGATTATTATCACACAGTTTGATTTAATTGCAAGCGCTTTCAAAGGAGCATTCAGGGCCCTAAGCGGGTGAAATTCCCCTATATCTCGGGGCTGACGTCTACTGATGGTTGTGGCAAAATAATTTTCACCAAACAAGGTTGTTGCCGCTAATTAGTCGGGCACGGGGACGTTGCCGTTAGCGGGGGAGCGGTGTACACTAAAATCAATCTGATACCGAACGAAGAAAAATCTTTTACGGACGAAAGCGAGGAACCCGCCATGCTCAATTCACGGCTCGAGGAAATTTTAAAGGTGGTCAATCGGCAACGCAAGGTCGCGGTGACCGAGCTGGCCCGGCAGTTACGGGTCTCAGTGGTCACGGTGCGCAAGGACCTGACCACCCTGGAGGACCAGGGACTCCTGCGGCGGCAACACGGGTTCGCCGTAGTCAACAATCCCGATAATCTGAACTACCGGTTGGCGCAGCATTACGAGGCGAAGAGCCGCATCGCCCGGGCCGCGGCCGACCTGGTGGCGGACGGGGCGACCATCATGATCGAGTCGGGGTCGGCCTGCGCGTTGCTGGCGGCCACCCTGGGTGAGCAGGGCAAGCACGTGACCATCGTGACCAATTCATACTACATCGCGGATTACGTGGCTAATTACCCGACGCTCGCTGTGTTCGTGTTGGGGGGCCGTTATCAGGGGACCGCACAGGTGGTGGTCGGGCCGCTGACCCAGCAGATGCTGACGGCCTTCCACGTGGCCCAGTTGTTTGTGGGGACGGACGGGTACGATCACGCCAATGGCTTTTCCAGTCGGGACATCATGCGCAATGAAGTGGCGCAGGCCATGGCGCGCCGGGCGGAAACGGTGACCGTGCTCACGGACAGCAGCAAGTTTCAGGGCGCCAGTCTGATGCATCAGTTTGCCCTGAACGAAGTCGACCGGGTGATCACCGACGACTCCCTGTCGGACGCCGTGGCCCGCGACTTACGGGCCCAAACGACGTTGCAGTTGGTTTGAAATCAAGTAACGGGTTCCCCGAATTGGGGGACCTTTTTTTCTTGTTCACTATTGAATTATCTATCGAACGAAACTATAATAGGTTTCGTAAGGCGAAAGCGTTTCAATTTCACGGAGACTAAACCTAAAGGAGTTTTTGACCATGACAAGTATTTTCGGAAGTCCAGCGACATACGTTCAAGGGATTCACGCGCTCCAGGATAGTTACCAGTACATCGAACGGCTGGGAAGCAAGGCCTTGGTATTGGCGGATACCGTTGTGTTGAAGATTGTTGGAAACGATTACATCGACTACCTCACCAAAAATGGGTTAGCCGTTAAGAAGGTCCAGTTCCGCGGGGAAGCCTCCGAGAATGAAATCAACCGGGTCGACGAGATTGGCAAGGACTTCGGTGCCGACCTGATCATCGCGTTGGGCGGGGGGAAGACGCTCGACAGTGCCAAGGCAATTGCCGACGACCTGCACATCAGCGTGGCGATCCTGCCGACGTTGGCCTCCACCGACGCGCCATGTTCCCGGTTATCCGTGCTCTACACGGACGACGGGGCCTTCGAAAAGTACCGGTTCTACGCTAAGAACCCGGACCTGGTTCTGGTCGACACGGCCGTGGTCGCCGGGGCGCCGGCACGCTTGCTGGCCTCGGGGATCGCTGACGCCTTGGCGACCAACGTGGAAGCCCAAGCGGTCGCTCAGGGACACAACCAGACTATGCTGGGCGCCCAACAGACGTTGGTGGGCAACGCCATCGCCACCAAGTGTGAAGAGACCCTGTTCAAGTATGGATTGGAGGCCCTGACGTCGGTCAAGAGCCACGCGGTGACCAAGGCGCTGGATAAGATCGTGGAAGCCAACACGCTGATGAGTGGGTTGGGCTTTGAAAGTGGGGGCTTAGCCGCCGCCCACGCCATCCACGATGGCCTGACCGCCTTACATGGGCCGGTGCACGACATGACTCACGGGGAAAAGGTGGCCTTCGGGACGTTGACCCAGCTCTTCTTGGAGGGCGCCGACAAGGAACGTTTCGAGAAGTACCTGACCTTTGACCTGCAACTAGGTCTGCCAACGACCTTCAAGGACCTGCACTTGGCGGACGTCTCCGATGAAGACCTCTTAAAGGTCGGGCAACAGGCCACTTCACCAGAAGACACCATGAAGCAGATGCCGTTTACGGTGAGTCCCGATGACGTGGCCCAGGCCATGAAGGGTGTGGACGCCTACAGCCGGCACTTCCAAGGATTAGATTAAAGTTAATAGATAGCGAAAAGGTCGTTTTCCTGTGACGGGAAAGCGGCCTTTTCTGATAGCTATTTTAGCGCTTAAAGATTGTGGCACCGTACTGTTCGTTGCCCGTGTAAGCTCCCTTGAGGTGCAGGATGTGTTTGGGTACGAAGTCGAAATGCTTGGCGCTGAAGACCTTGATCTTGATGGGTTCGGCGCGCTTCTTCGTGTAGTGGAGCGTGGCGAAGTAGGTCTTGGCATTCTGCTTGCGCACGTGGGTGAGGCGCCAGGTCCAGTGGCCGACCCGCATCCGGTTGCCGGTGAAGGTGGTCTTGTCGTGGAGCCCGCCCTGGGCGCCGTCGGTCAGGCGGTAGAACGTGTGGTGACGAATCGTGCGGGGCAGGTAGGTCGTCTTGGCGCTTGCGGACGTCGGCGCGAAGAGACCCGCCGTGCCCAGTGCGATGACGGTGAGGCTTAGAAACCATTTTTTCATGTAACTTCTCCTCCAGTTTTTTTGTGGGGTCAGTACTTGGGATAGGCCGGGGAGTACCTGCTACGGTAGGCCTTGGGCAGGGTGATCTTGTACTTGAGGCGGTGGCCCATTTTGACGAGCTGAATGTGGTTGACCTTGTGCGAGTAGAGGTACTCGACGCCCTTGACCGCGTAAACGTTGTGCCGCACTTTGTGGTACTTCAGGTGGTTCAACACGAACGGATCCCCCAACCCGAAGGCCGTGAAGTGGCGGCGCGTCAAATAGATTCCCGTTTTAAAAGAAAAACGATTCTTGCCAGTGCCCGCGTAGGCCGTGCGTTGCCAGGTGCCGCGTAGCGCGCTGGGAACCCCGGCATGCCAGGTCGTCGCGTGTGCGGTCCGCTGGTCGGCCCCCCAGTAAGAGTAGGGCCGCGACACCCGTGGTGACGGCGAGGCTGGTGGTTAATTTAGACATCTCCAATTCCTCCTTTAGTGACTCTTCTAGTATGCGAAGCGAATCGAGAAAAATCAACACCTGACGAATTGTTTTTGCAATTAACCAGTTGATCAAAAACACCCTGCCAGTCAATGCTTGGCAGGGTGTTTCTTCTATGATAAGGTGGTCATTACTTGACGTAGGCCGTCCGGTAATCGGCTTGGCCATTAAACTTGTTGTACACGACGCCTTTGATCTTTGGGTTGACCAGTTCGCTGGTCCGCGCGTCGTAGAGGGGCGTGACGGCTTGGTCGGTCATGGCCGTCCGGGCCGCCGTGACCAGGTCGTGGTACCGGGCCGCTGTGGTCAGGGCGTCGGCGCCTTCGGCCGTGTTCAACGCCTGGTCATAGGCGGCACTCTTGTAGTGGCCCATGTTGGAGTTGTTGGTCGATTCCAGGATCTGTAGTGACTGGATCGGGTCGGCGAAGTCCATGCTCCAGCTGGTCAGGTTGGCCTCGAAGTTCCCCTTGGAAACGGCGCTCAGCATGGATGGGAACGGAACGGACTTGACGTTGATGGTCAGGCCCTTCAGGTTCTTGCTGACGGTCGTCTGCAGGTATTCAGCGATGGGCTTGGTGGCGTCATCGTCCCCACAGATCAGGGTGATGGCGATCTTGGACTTGCCCAGCTGCTTTTGGGCCTGCTTGAAGAGCGCCCGGGCCTTGGCGGGCTGGTAGTCGGCCGTGCCGGCGACCGTGGCGTCCTTGGTGAAGTCCGCGCCGGTCCGCGGGTTCTTCGCCATGTGCTTGACGGCAAAGGTCGTGGCCGGCGTGGAGCCGTTTTGCAGCACGTGCTTGGCCAGTTGTTCCCGGTTCACGGACAGCGAGATCGCGGTCCGCAGGTTCTTATTAGCGGTCAACGGGTTCTTCTCGTTGTATTGAATGAAGCCGATGCGCCCGGAGGCGACGGTCTTCAGGTCGGGATTGTGCTTGTTCTGCCGCGTCTGCTCACCGCTTAAGGTCACGGCCGCGAGCTTCTTAGCCTGGTACAGGTTGTAGGCCGTCGACGTGGACTTGATGACCTGGTAGTTCAGGTGTTGGAGCTTGATGGCGCGCTTGTCGCGGTAGTCGGGGTTCTTGGCGAGCGTCCAGGTCTCGCTGGTCCCGTTCCACTTGGTCATGGTGTACGGTCCGTTGTAAACGGTGGTCTTGGCCGACGTCCCGTACTTCTTGCCGTACTTTTGCACGGCGGTGGGGTCGAGCGGGTAGTAGGTGGTGCTGGCCATCATGCGCTTGAAGTAGCTGGCCGGCTTGCTCAGGGTGATCTTCAGCTGGTACTTGCCAGACGCCCGGACGCCCAACTTAGTGGGACTGAGCTTGCCCGCCGCAATGGCGGTCGCGTTTTGGATGTTGGCGAACTGGTAGGTAAACTCAGATTTGGATTGCGGGTTCAGCGTCCGTCTCCAGGAGTACACGAAGTCCTGCGCCGTCACTGCGTGGCCGTTGCTCCACTTGCCGTTCCGGTGCAGGTCGATGGTGTAGTGCTTGCCATCCTGAGAAATGGTGGTCTTTTTGGCCAGGGCGTTTACGGGTTGACTGTCGGCGTTGAGCCGGTACAGGCCCTCGCCGACCTGGCTCAGTTGGTTGGCCGAGACGCTGTCGGTGACCTTCGCGGTGTCCAGGCTGGTGATGGGGGACGTCTCGTAAAGGTCGATGTCCTGGGCCGTGGCCGCCTTCGTGGCGTCCGAATGGGCCTTAATGGCGAACGCGCCGCCGATTAAAACGATGCCGCAGATTGCGGCGATTGTGGTTTTCTTGTTGATCATGCTCATAATCTTTGCCTCCAAATAGGGTTGTCAGTTCAGTTAGCAGCGACTTTGAGCTTTGCCATCGTTTAATCATGTTAGTGCCTCCTCGGTTAAATGCAAACAAAAACCGCCCTTAACAGCCAATGCGTTAAGGACGGTTAATTAACCGCGGTACCACCTTAATTGGGAGCGGACCTCAAAATAGATCCCGCGCCCCACCTCACAGGAGACCAACATCTCCCTGACAACTGACGTATGTCACACGTCTTCCCGTACTCAACAGTTTTCGGGGAAGCCCTCGGTGGTCCATTTACTTACCTGCGTTCGGCCGTACTCTCAGCAACGACGGCTCTCTTGACGGGCACAATAAGCTTGATCTCCACTTCAATGGTTTGTTTCGGACGATTTTTGAATTGAGGCTAGTGTACCGCTGGGGAAAAAGGGTGTCAACCGGGCAACGGAAAAACCGAAGTGGGGAAACCGCGGGATGCCTTGAGCCCCTAAATCACGGTGGGGTGAAAAATTTTTTGTGATCGCCCAGGAGATCGCTATGTTTCACATGAAACAGTGACGAGGGTTCTACCGGCGTTTTCGGGCGGGGACTGCTATAATTAATAACTGGGGAAATCCCCGTCAAGTCAACGCTCCGAAACCACTTCGGGGTCACAAAGGAGTCTACATAATCATGAAATTCTGTCCACACTGTGGTCATCCCATCGCGCCGACCGCAAAGTTCTGTCCGGCCTGTGGCCACGCGCTGCCCGCTAGTCAGGCCCAAGCCGCCCAACCAGCTGGCGACCGGGCCCAGGACCACCGCCAAACGGCGAATAATCAGACGACGTCCGCGCAGGGCCAGGCGTCCCCGCGGCGTCGCGAGTCGCTCTACGACAACGCCACCGCGAAGTTGAATCATTATACCGGGGAGAACGGGGCCGTGAAGGTCAACCTGTCCGCACTGTTCTCGGAGGTCCCCAAGCACCACAGCAAGTCGGAGGCCGAATCGATCTTCATCGCCGGGACGGACACGACCACGCCGTCGCTGGACCAGATTTCCGGCGACTGGGCCAAACCCTGGCTCTTCTCCCGGATCCTGCTGGGCTTCTTGTTGGCGTTCATTGCGCTGCTCTTCATGCTGGTGGGGATGCAAAACGGTAACGCCATCCCGGGGTTGATCCTGGTCGGGGCCTTCGCGGTGCCGTTCTCGGGCCTGGTCTTCTTCTTTGAGGCCAACGCCTTCAAGGACATCAGCCTCTTTGAGGTCGTTAAGATCTTCTTCATCGGGGGCATCTTCGCCCTGATTGCGACGCTGTTTCTCTACCAGCTCGTCAGCTTCAGCCAGACCAGTCAGATGACGGGCATGTTGACGCTGGGCGATTCGTTGTCGATCGGGGTGGTCGAGGAACTCGGCAAGCTGCTGATCACGGCGTACTTCATCGACCGGCTCAACGTCCAGCACATCCTGGACGGCCTGCTGATCGGGGCTGCGGTCGGTGCGGGTTTCGCGGCCTTCGAAACGGCCGGCTACATCTACGGCGCCGGTAACCAGCTGGTCGAGGTCGCTATTCTGCGGGGCTGGTCGGCCATCGGGGGTCACCTAGTCTGGGCGGCCATCGCCGGTGGGGCCATCATGGTGGTCAAGCGGACGAAGCCGTTTAAGGCCAGCAACCTGCTGGACACCCGTTTTCTGGTCTTCTTCGTCCTGGCGATCCTGCTCCACGCCGCCTGGGACTGGGACATCGGCTTGATCGACCCGTACCTGAAACTGATTTTTCTGATCGTAATCGCTTGGATCATCGTGTTTGTCCTGATGAACGCGGGGCTCAAGGAGATCGAGCACCTGCAACAACGGCACATGGAATAGGCGTTCACCGCGCATTAAAGAGTGTTAAAAAGGGAAGTTGGCGGTTTGGCCAACTTCCCTTTTTAGCGCCCACTCAACCAGAGGAGGCCATAGGCCAGCGCAGCGGCCCAGAGGAGAAAATCAATGACGTGGAAGAATTTTTGGGTCATGGGTCACGGCTCCTGAGAAATGACGTGGAGGTTGTGCGGCGTAACCCCCGTGGTTGTCGGGTGGTGTTCTAAGTAGGTTTGAATCAGGTCGACCACGCTGGTGTTGATCTCGCGAATGACCTTGCGGGCGTTAAACATCGGGTAGTCCCCGCCGCCGTTGCCCCGGTACTGGTTCATGACCACGTCGAGGGACTGGTCCGCCGTGACGGGGGCATCGTGGTAGGTCAGCCGGGTGACACGCTGCCCCACCGGTTGCCGCAGGTCGAAGGTGTAGTCGATGCCGCGGTAGACGTCGTAGTTGTAGAGCTCGACCTTGGGCGTCGTGAAGGCGGGGGACACGCCGATGTGACCCTGGTCGTCGCAGGTGAAGAAGCTGGCGCAGCGCTCCAGGGCCGCCTTCAGGTCCGCTCCGGTGATCCGTTCGACCACCAGGGTGTTGGGATAGGGGTAGCTGTTCAGCAGCTGCCGCCGGGTGACGTTCGGCGCAAAGCCCTGAACGTCGTCGTTAAAGAGGGCGGTCGCGGCAATGTCGACCTGCCCGGCAGCGGCTTCCACCTGGTTGACGAAGTTCAGGTAGGCGTGGCCGTGCAGGCGTGCCGCCAGGTGGTCGGTCACCTCGAGGCTGGCCCCGGTCAGGTGTCCCAGGGGTTGGTCCAGCCAATCCTCCACGGTGGCCTGTAACGGCGCCAGTTGGTGGGCCAGTGCGGGGGCTGGCGCGACCGTGGCCGTCTTCAGTAACCGGGCCTGGCGGTCAACGATGGCCAGGTCGTCGTCGAGGGTCAGGTCGATCTCCCCGACGGCCACGGCCTTGTCCCCGGGTTGGGTCGTGGGGATGCCGTGGTACACGCCGGCAATCTGCCGGTGCTGGTGGCCCGTGATCAGCGCGTCGATGCCGGGCACCTGGGTCAGGAGTTGGTACCCCTCATTTTCACCGGTCAGGCGTTCGGTCGGGTGTCCCGTGGCCGGGTCGGCCTCGAAACCGCCGTGATAGGCGACCACCACGACGTCCGCGCGTTGGCGGAGCTTGGGGACCCAGTGTTGGGCGGTGGCCAGGGCTGACTGGAAGGTCAGGCCGGTCAGGTGGGTCGCCGGTTCCCAGACGGGGATGTAGGCGGTGGTCAGCCCCAGAACGGCGATCTTCACCCCGCGTTTCTCAAAAATCTGGTAGGGTGCGTCGATGATCCCCTGAGCGTGGCCGCCGTCGATGTTGGCGCCCAGCAGCGGATAGTTGCGGTCTTCCTCGCAGGCGCGCAGATAGTTGAGCCCGTAGTTGAACTCGTGGTTCCCCAGGATGCCGGCATCGACGTGTAGCCGTTGGGCGAGCTTGGAGAACAGGGCCGCCTGCTGGGGTGCGGCGGTCGCCAGGTAGCTGGCCAGTGAGGACCCTTCGATCCAGTCCCCGTTGTCGATGGTCAGGACGATGTCGTCCGGGCCGGCCAGGGCTTGCTGCTCCTGAATCAGGGCCGCGGCGCGCAACCAGCCGTAGGGTTGGGTGTCGTCGCGGGCGCTGTAGTTGGTGGGAAACAGGTACCCGTGGACGTCACTGGTGGAAAGTAACTTGAGTCGGCGCATTAGATCAACCTCTTTCGTAATTGTTCCGAGAGGGTATCGATCAGCAGGACCATCACGATGATGCCCAGCAGGATGATGCCGACCCGTGGCCAGTTCCGGGTCTGGATGGCGAAGATCATCGGCGTCCCGATCCCGCCGGCGCCGACCATCCCTAAAATGGAAGCGGACCGCACGGCGATTTCGAACCGGTAAAGGGTGTAGGAGATGAATTCTGGCATGATCGTCGGAATCGTGGCCAGGACGAACACCTGCGGGGCGTTCCCGCCGGCACTGGTGATGGCCTCTTCGGCCCCCCGGTCCATGTTTTCCAGCGACTCACTGAAGAGCTTGCCCAGCATCCCGATGGAGTGGATGCTGATGGCGAGCACCCCGGCGTAAGACCCGGGGCCCACCGCCTTGATGAACATGATGGCTAGGACGATTTCGGGGAACGTCCGAATCAGCGTCAGGATGACCTTGCCGCTCCCGGAACGCAGGTAGAACCGCTCGTGGGCGGTACGAGCGGCCCAGAAGGCGAAGGGCACGCTGATGACGGCCGAAACGATGGTCCCCAGAAAGGCGATGGCCAGCGTTTGAATCGTCAGAGAGGACAGGTCCTCACCGCTGCCGTTGTAGACGTAGGCCCAGTCCGGGTGAAGCAGGCCCTTGACGATGGAATCGGAGACGGTCTTGGCGGACGATTGCAGCCCGCTGAATTGCAGGCCGCCGATGGCCCAGGCGTAGATGGCGATGATGATGGCCACCCAGATCAGCCAGCACCAGCGTTGCCAGAGTGAGCGTGGCGCGAATTCTTTGGATAAAGTCGTTTGCATTAGAGCAGCACCCTCCTTAGATGGTTGCTGACGCCGTCAATGACCATGACCACGACCAGCGTGGCTAAGATGATCACGGCGGTGGCGCTATAGTTGAATTGGTCGAGGGACCGTTGGAGGTAGACCCCAATCCCGCCGGCTCCCAGGTACCCCAGGACGGTGGAGGCCCGGACGTTGATTTCCAGGGTGTAGAGGAAGTAGCTGACGAACTGGTTCAGGATCTGGGGCAACACGGCGTACCAGATGATGGTCACCTTGCTGGCCCCAACCGACTTCATGGCTTCCAGCGGGCCCATGTCGATGGTCTCGATGACCTCGTAGAACAGCTTGGAGACCATCCCGAACGAGAAGATGGCCAGGGTGATGACCCCGGCCGTGGAGCCGATGCCGAAGACCGCGACGAAGATGGCGGCCAGCAACAGGTCGGGCAGGGTCCGGACCAGGTCCAAGAAGAGCCGAATCAGGTTACGTAAGACCTGGTTACCGACCAGGTTGCTGGCGGCCAACAGGGAGAAGGGAATCGCGAAGGCGGCCCCAATCGTGGTCCCCAGGATGGCCATCTGGATGGTCTCGTAGAGGGGCTGGATGATGACCGACAGGTAGGCCCACGCGGGATGGGACATCTGCACCAGCAGGACCGTGAATTGATTGATGTTGGCGAGGAACATGCCAAAGTTGGCCCCGGTCGCCATGGAGGAGAGAATCAGTAAGACCACGATGGTCACCGTCCAGGCGATGGCACTGACGTGGTAACGTTGCCGCCACGGGCGTTGGGGAATTTCAGGAGTACTCATTTTACGCCTCCGGTTTCGTTTGATAGATCTGGTTCAATCCCGCTTCGGTCACCTGATCGATGGGTTCGTCGTAGACCAGTTCGCCGCTGCGTAGCCCCACGATACGGTCGGCGTATTCGCGGGCCAGCTCGACGGAGTGCAGGTTGACGATGACGGTGATGCCGTCCTCCCGGTTCAGACGCTTCAGGGTGTCCATCACGGCCTTGGTAGTCCGGGGATCCAGCGAGGCGATGGGTTCGTCGGCCAACATGATCTTGGGATCTTGCATCAGCGCGCGGGCGATGGCCACCCGCTGCTGTTGCCCCCCGGACAGCTCATCGGCCCGGGAGAACAGCTTCTTGGTCAGACTGACCCGGTCGAGGGCTTGAAAGGCGCGCTTGCGGTCGTGGGGCGTGAACAGGCCCAGCACACAGCGCCAGGTCGGGTAGTAGCCGACCAGACCGGAGAGGACGTTCTTCTCCACGGTCGCCCGCTTGACTAGGTTGAAATTTTGAAAGATCATGCCGATCTGGCGGCGCAGGTGGCGCAGGGCCTTGCCCTTGTAGTCGCTGACCGATTCGTTGTCGACCAGGACCTCGCCGGAGGTAATCTCGTGCATCCGGTTGATGGTCCGGAGCAGGGTGCTCTTCCCGGCCCCGGATAGGCCGACGACGACCAGAAATTGCCCCCGGGGGATGTCAAAGTTGATATCCTTCAGGCCGACCGTGCCGTTGTCGTAGATCTTGTTAACGTGCTTAAACGAAATGATTGGATTGGTTTGGGTCGCAGTTGCTTGCATCTTATTTCCCCCCCATAAAAAAGCAGCAAAGGCGGTTCACATCCCTTTGCTACTTCTGGTGACGTCAGCACCGGTTACTTGTTCAGTGCTTCGGCCTTCTTGTCGTATTCGCGAATAATGTTGAAGTTACTGTCCTTAGAATCGGCGTAGCCTTCGTGTGAGTAAACGGTCGAGATGATCTCGTGGCCCTTCTTGGTCTTGGCGATGGCCTTGAACGCTTCGGCAATCTTCTTTTGCCACTTAGCGGTCATGTCGCCCCGGACCGTGATGGTGTCGTTCGGGATCTTGCCCGTGGTGTAGATAGGGACCACTTGGCTCATGATGTTCGGCACGTCCTTCTTGACCAGGTTCCGGGCGCCTTGGAAGACAAAGGCGGCGTCGGTGTTCTTGTTGTAGACGGAGAGCACCCCTTGGTCGTGACCCTTGACCTGCACGGTCTTGATGCCGTCCTTGTTGACGTTGATGCCGTGTTCCAACAATTCAACGGCGGGGAAGATCCAGCCGGCCGTGGACGTGGTGTCTTGGACGGCAATCTTCTTGCCCTTCAGGTCCTTGATGGACTTGATGCCGCTATCCTTGCGAACCAAGATTTGGGACCGGTAGTAGTTGACCAACCCTTTGGTGGCTTGGTCGTTCGGTTCCTTCACGCCGTAACGTTCGGCTTGGAGGATGGCCTTGTCGTGGTACTGCTTGTGTGCGAGGACGTAGGCGTCAGGCGGCAGGAACCCAACGTCAACTTTCTTGGACCCCATCGCTTCAACGATGGTGTTGTAGTCCGTGGAAACACTCACTGTAACGGGAATGCCCAGTTGTTTCTTCAACAGGCCTTCCAATGGTTTAGCCTTGGCTTCGATGGTGCCGGCGTTGGAAGAGGGCACGAATTCAACGGACAACTTCTTCGGCGTATAGCCGGCAGACGTTGCGGAACTGGTTGAACTCGTGGCCTTTCCACAACCGAACAGGGTGATCGGAAGCGCTAATAGAGCCAGACCGAGTACGAGTAGTTTTGCCTTACCTCGCAAATGCATGTCACTCACTCCTCAGTTATGTAATTTTGTTGCGATGATTCTTTTTCATTCTAGCAAATGACCGAACTTTTGCAACGATAAGTTCTGATAAATTTCGTTATTAAAATAATTATAAAACGCTCAATCCTAAAAAAGCGGAATGTAAAACGTGAAACCTGAACGATATTTATTTTGTTCGGGAACGGGTGGTTTGGTCAAAAAGTGACCAAACTGGTCGTTGAAGTATACATTTGGCGCATAAAAAACGCCCGCTGAATGGTTCAGCGGGCGTCGTGAGTTGATAGTGATGATTATTGAGCGGTCAGGCCACCGTCGAAGACGAATTCGGCGCCGGTCGCGTAGCTGGAATCGTCGGAGGCCAGGAAGAGGACCGCCTTGGAGATCTCTTCCGGTTGGGCGACCCGCTGGAGCGGAATCAGCTTGGCGAACTGCTTCACGGCTTCGTCGGTATCGCCCTGATGGATCATCGGCGTGTCGATGACGCCGGGGTGGACCGAGTTGACCCGGATGCCGGAGTGGGCCAGTTCCAGGGCCGCGGCCTTGGTGAAGCCCCGGACCGCGAACTTGGTGTCCGTGTACCCCACGGCACCCCCCACCAGGCCATTGATGGAGGAGACATTGACGATGCTGCCGCTGTGTTGCGGCTGCATGGCCGCCGCGGCCAGCTTGGTGCCCAAGAAGACGCTCAGTTGGTTGATCTTGAAGATCTTCAGGTAATCAGCGGTGCTGACGTCGAACAGCGACTTCGAGTAGGTGATGCCGGCGTTGTTGACCAACACGTCTAGGTGGCCAAACTGCTTGACGGTCTGATCGATGACGCGGTGCCAGTCGTCTTCGCTGGTCACGTCGTGGGGCATGAAGTGGGCGTGGTCGCCGAGCTTAGCGGCGGTGGCCTGCCCCTCATCCGCGTTTACGTCGGTCAGCACGACCGTGGCACCGTGGTCGATGAAGGCCTTCGCGTGACTGGCACCCATTCCCTGCGCCGCACCGGTGACGATAACAACTTTTCCTGTGAAATCCATCGATATCCCTCCTAAATTATGTAAACGGTTACTTATAGGATACGCAAGTTTCTCAGTCACTGCAAGCAAATTGCGTTTCGCCGGCGATGGCGGTATGATGGGACGATACTATGATTCGATTAGGAGGGAAACTAATGGCATATTCAATTGGGCAGGTCGCCGAAAAAACCGGTCTCAGTGCGTACACGTTACGCTATTACGATCACGAGGGGCTGATGCCGTTCGTCCAGCGGAACCCCGCGGGCCGGCGGGAGTTCTCCGAGCACGACCTGGACATGGTCGACCTGATCACCTGTCTGAAGGCGACCGGGATGACCCTGAAGGACATTCGCCACTTCGTCGAAATCGCGATGGAGGGGGACCGGACGCTGAACGAGCGGTTGGCGCTCTTCCGCAAACAGCGCGACCAGGTCGACCAGCAGATCGCCCAGCTGCAGGCTTACCGGCGTAAGGTCGATTACAAGGTCCGCTACTTCGAGGCTTGCTGCGAAGCGGGGACCGAGGCGGCGGTCACCGGCGATTGCGATTTGCCGGACATGCCCATCTACATCGACGACGCGTTGCGGGTGAAACCCGCGCACAAGTAACCGGGATAAGTGCCAACTGAAGAACGTGAAAGAAACGCCTAGGACGGCCGTCCTAGGCGTTTTTGGGGGTTGTGTGTAGATAATAGGGATGCGGTCCGCTTATGGCAAGCTGTTGCCCGCGGCCAGGTAGACGTCGTACCACTCCTGCCGGGTCAAAGTGATGTCGCTGCCGGCCAGGCTTTCCTTGAGGTGGACGGGGTTCATCGAGCCCAGAATGACCTGCATGTTGGCCGGGTGCCGGAGAATCCAGGCGGTGGCGATGGCGCTCTTATTCGTCTGGTAGCGGTCCGCCAGCGTTTGTAGCGCCGCGTTTAAGTCCGGAAAGGCCGGGTTATCGATGAAGGTGCCGGCGAACAGGCCGTACTGGAACGGGGACCAGGCTTGAATCGTCATCTGGTGCAGCCGCGAGTACTCGATAATGCCGCCATCGTGGTTGATGCTGGCGTCGTCGGTCATGTTGGTGTGCAGGCCGAAGTCGATGGGACCGGTGTGGCCCACGCCGAACTGGAGCTGGTTAGCCATCAGCTTCTGGGAGACGGCGGACTGGACCAGGGCGACCTGTTGCGGGTTGAAGTTGGAGACCCCGAAGTAGCGGACCTTACCGCTCTGTTGCAGCTGATCGAAGGCCGCGGCAATTTCGGCGGGGTCCATCAGTGGGTCTGGCCGGTGCAGCAAAAAGGCGTCCAGGTAGTCCAGCTGCATCCGTTGGAGAATGCCGTCCACGGCGTCGATCAGGTGTTGCTTGGAGAAGTCGTAGCGTTGGCCCAGGACCACTTCGCCGGAACTCTTCGCGGGGTCGGGAACGATGCCACCCTTAGATTGGATGAACAGGTCCTCGCGCCGTAAGCCGGAACGTTTGAGGGCGTCCCCAAAGATGGTCTCGGACTGGCCAACGCCATAGATGTCGGCGGAGTCGATGTGGGTCACGCCTTGGTCGTGAGCGGCCGTTAAGAGGTCGGCCGCCTGGGAGACGTCGAGCCGCAAGAGCCGCATGATGCCCAGCGCCACAGCTGAGGTTTGAACGTGGGTGTTGCCCCAAGTGATGGTTTTCATGAATAGAACACTCCTTATCGTGTGAATTGATTCAACGGTGATGAGTATAGAAGTTAGAGGCTACTCGAGGTCAAGAGCCTGGGGAAACTTTTTTGCGGGTCAGTGGGTCGCCACGCGATTGTTTAACCCCCGCGGGCCTTGTTACACTGGGCGTGGGGAGGTGAAGCTGATCGTGACTTTGCAGTGGTTATACGTTGGCGACACGTTGCTTTACCTGATTATAGGGGGAACGGGAATTCTCCTGGTCGTGGGCATCGTCCAGTTCGTGCGGACGTTGCGGCGCGGGAAACGCCGTGGAAAGTGAACGGAACTAGTTGGATACTCAGAAAAAACAGAAGGGAAATTCTCGGTTTGAATTTCCCTTCTGTTTTTTTTAAAAGTTATGTTTCAAATCCTTTTGGTCGGTTACTTGAGATAATACAGAATGAGCTGCACGTGGAGCGTGTTTTGCGAGATCTCACCGGAGAAGCCGTCGTACAGGGAATATTGGGTCGCGTGATGGGCCGTTAATTGCTGTTCGACCCAGCTTACCAGGTGACTGGCAAGTTGGCCTTGCCCCGTGACTTCCAGCTGCTCGTTGCCGTGCTGCGGGTCGATCCAGTGCGCCAAATCGGCCGGCGTCGCAGTGACCACACCCACGTTAGCCGGTGTCAACCGCTTGCGGTGCAAGGCTTGAATCGATTGCGCAAGCTGGGACGGCGTGGGACTGAGCTGATTCGACCAGTTGTAGTCGTTCACCATGGCGAGATCGTTATTAACGGCAAAGCCGTCATCGTGAATTCGTTGGGTCACGACACCTTCAAGTTGCGCGTTCGAATAGCGGCCAGTCCCGGCGTAGTAGGACTTGCTGGTGAAGTAGACGCCGTCAACGCTGGCAGCGGCCCGTTTCCGGGCGGTGCCGGCCGTGACGAAACCGTGCCAGACCCAGCCACTGGTTCGGCCGTTGGCACTGACCACGTAGTAGTAGCGGGCGGCTTTCCGACCGTGCTTGAGCAGGGCTGTTTGGGTGACCTTCCAGGTCGTGTGGGGATAGTTTCGCAGGTTATGTAACTTGGCACCGTGGTTCCAGTTCCACAGGTAGTGCGTCCGGGTGTCCCGGTTATGGTAGTTTTGCGGTTGCACGTAGGTCGAATGATCGACCATGGTATAGCGCGTCTTCGCGGCTGCCGGGGTGCTGAGACCGAGGACCCCGATTACCCCGATGGCCAGTAACAAACTGATTTTTTTTAACATGTTTTCTCCTCCTTAACAGAAGTATAGCAGGAAACGGGGGAGAAGGTGCGGGGGTGATGTTCCACATGAAACATTTTGCAAGGGTGGCTGCCGGTAACAGCAGAAAAAGTTGCCGTAACTTTTACTAAAACCATGAAACCTGTAGTACAATGACCATATACCAATATGTAAGCGGTTTATTATCACTGAAACCTAAGGAGGGTTTGGGCTTGCAAGCAGAATTGAAATGGTTGGATGACCCGCAGACGTTTCGCGTGAACCAGCTACCGGCGCACAGTGACCACCACTACTACGCCACGGACGCCGACGCGAAGAGCGGCGACAACCAGTTAGAACAGAGCCTGGACGGGACCTGGCAGTTTGCCTTTGCGGCGACACCGCAGGACCGGCCGCAGGGCTTTTATCGGCCGGACTTCGATCGCAGCGGGTTCGACACGATTCAGGTGCCGGGCCACATCGAGCTCGCCGGCTACGGTCAGCTTCACTACACCAACACGCTGTATCCCTGGGAGGGCAAGCAGTACCGGCGGCCCGCGTACACCCTGGGGGATCAGACCGGGATGCCGGGGATGTTCAGTCAGGGGGCCGATAACACGGTCGGCGCCTACGTTCGGACCTTTACCCTGGCGCCCGGTCTGCGCCATCACACGGTCACCGTCCAGTTCGACGGGGTTGAGGAGGCCATGTACCTCTGGCTGAACGGGCACTTCGTGGGGTATGCCGAGGACAGCTTCACGCGGTCCGAGTTCGACCTGACGCCCTACCTGCAGGACGGGGAGAACCTGATCGCCGTTGAGGTCTTCAAACGCAGTACCGCGGCCTTCCTGGAGGACCAGGACTTCTTCCGGTTCTCCGGCATCTTCCGCAGCGTGCGCTTGCTGGCACAGCCGGCGATTCACCTCGCCGACTTGACGGTTCGCGCCAACGTGACGCCGGACCTGCAGACCGGTGACCTGAATTTGCGGCTGCGGCTGCAGAGTTTACAGGCAACGACCGGGGCTCAGGCTCAGGTGACCCTGGCGGATGCCGCGGGGCAGACGATCCTGACCCAGACCGTGGGGGCAAAGGGCGACCTGCGACTCAGCCACTTGCCGGTGCCGCAGGTGCACCTCTGGGCCCACCACACCCCGTACCTCTATCGCCTGACCATCCGGTTGTTGGACGCTCAGGGGACCGTGGTCGAGGTGGTGCCAGTCGCTGTCGGCTTCCGGCGCGTCGAGCTCAAGGACAAGGTGATGCTGCTCAACGGAAAACGCCTGATTCTAAACGGCGTCAACCGCCACGAGTGGGACGCCCGGTCCGGCCGGGTCATTTCGTTGGCCGACATGCAGGCCGACATCGCGATCTTTAAGGACCACCACATCAACGCGGTGCGGACCTGCCACTATCCCGACCAGGATGCCTGGTACGACCTGTGTGACCAGAACGGCATCTACATGATGGCCGAGAACAACCTGGAAACGCACGGTACCTGGCAGAAGATGGGCGCCGTGGAGCCGTCCGACAACGTCCCCGGCTCACTGCCCCAGTGGCGTGAGGTGGTGCTTGACCGGGCCCGCAGCAACTATGAGACCTTTAAGAATCACCCAGCCATCTTGTTTTGGTCACTGGGAAATGAATCCTATGCGGGCGATAACCTGGCCGCGATGAACCAGTTCTATAAAGAGCACGACGATACCCGGCTGACCCACTATGAAGGGGTCTGCCGCAACCGGGTCTACCAGGACCGCATCTCCGATATGGAGAGCATGATGTACGATCCGCCGATGGCCATCCGCGATTATCTGGAGCACGACCCGCAGAAGCCGTTTATCAACTGCGAATACATGCACGACATGGGGAATTCCCTGGGCGGCATGAACAGCTATACGGATCTGCTCGACGAGTTTCCGATGTATCAAGGTGGCTTCATCTGGGACTACATCGATCAGGCCCTGTGGGTCACCGATGAGGTCACGGGTAAGCCCGTCTTGCGTTATGGCGGGGACTTTGACGACCGTCATTCAGACTATGAGTTTTCGGGCGACGGCCTGCTCTTTGCCGACCGGACGCCGAAGCCCGCACTTCAGGAGGTGAGCCACTACTATGGCAAGTACGACGACTGAGTTACGCGTGATTTACGGCGACGGGACCTTAGGCCTGGCCGGTGAGCATTTTCAGTACATTTTCAGCTACGAGCGCGGCGGCCTGGAGTCGCTTAAGCAGTTCGGTAAGGAGTGGCTGTACCGCACGCCGAAACCGGCCTTCTGGCGGGCAACGACCGACAACGACCGGGGCAATCACTTCTCCGAGACCTCGGCCATGTGGCTGGGCGCGGACCTCTTCAGTCCCTGCCGGTCCGTGGCCGTGGCGGTCAACGGGCAGCCCATCACGTTGCCCATCGCACCGGAGAACAACCGGTACTCGGACAACGAAACGGCCCAAACGGTCACGGTGACCTACACCTACGCTACGGCGACGGTTCCCGCGACCATGGTGACCGTGGCGTATACGGTGGACGGCACCGGGACCATCGCAGTCACGACCCACTACACGGGGCAACCGGGGCTGCCGGAACTGCCCGCGTTTGGGTTGCGGCTGATCGCCCCGACCGTCGCCACCGAGTTCACCTACCAGGGGTTGTCGGGCGAGACCTATCCCGACCGCATGGCGGGAGGGCGTCCGGGGACTTACCAGGTCACGGGCCTGCCGGTGACGCCCTACATGGTGCCGCAGGAAAACGGGATGCACATGGCGACCCACTGGGTCAAGATCACCCGCGAGACGACGCTCAACAACGCCGATCCGGACCGTGACCCGTTCCAGTTGACGGTGCGGCAACACGGTGACCAGCCGTTTGCCTTCAGCTGCCTGCCGTATACCGCGGCCGAACTGGAAAACGCCACGCACATCGAGGAGTTACCACTCGCCCGGCGGACCGTCTTGACGCTCTTCGGCGCCGTTCGGGGTGTCGGCGGCATCGACAGCTGGGGCGCCGACGTCGAGGACGCGTACCACGTCTCGGCCGAAACGGACCACGACTTCACCGTTGAAATTGCGGGTCCCACGGCCTGAATAATTAATTATTAATAATCCGAGTCGGCGGTTAGCTGGCTCGGATTTTTTGTGAACTCCATTATAATTAATTCGTTAAAGTGACTGGTACTGTAAAGATTACGCATTGTTTTGGTAAAGGGGGTTGTCAGCTGGTGCGGGTTCCAGTTATGCTATGAGTATGACATGTTGACGATTAATTATTAAAAGATAGATTTAATGATTAATAACAAAATAACCGATGATTCGCTATTTTGTCAGACCACGTAGCGACGGCTATCCGTCGAAGGAAGGGGAAATCGAACTTGCAACGATATACCAGTCAACAGGCGGCCGACCAAGTGGGGATGACTCCGGCCGCGGTGAAGCGTTATTGTGCCCACGATCTCGTGCCCGAGGCGACAGAACAGGCGAATGGTGAGTGGGCGTTGACGGCCACCAGCTTGGCGCGCCTGCGGGTGGTCAAGGCCTGCCGCCTCTGCGGCGTGTCGTTACCGGACATTCACGCAGCCCTAATCCCCCAGACACAGCGGCCCACGGCGACCGATGTGGTGGGCTTGCGGCGGCTGGTTGAGTTTGGCGCGGTTTCACGGTATCATGAAGGCAATTAAATGAAAAGACACTAGGGGTGCCGCTGTGGCTGAGATGGACGTAGGTCCGATCCCTTTGAACCTGTTAAGTTAGAACTTGCGAAGGAAAGTGTTCGGTTAAGACGACTTTCGCGCGGTTACACGCAACGGGGTCGTCTTTTTAATACATAATTAGAAGGGAATTTCTTTATGGCTATTCGATATCGAAGTCAGTTTCTGTTGTGGTTGGGGGCGGCCATCTCGATTGCGGAGATCGTCACCGGGACGCTGTTGGCGCCGCTGGGTTGGCGGCTCGGGCTGCTGGCCATCCTGTTGGGGCACGTAATCGGGTGCGGCCTGTTCCTATTACCGGCGGCCTACCTGTCGGCGCGGCAACACCAGACGGCGATTGCCGTGACCCAGACCGTTTTCGGTCCGTGGGGCGTGCGCCTGTTCTCTCTCCTGAACGCATTGCAACTGCTGGGCTGGACCGCGGTGATGATCGTCAACGCCCAGCTGGCGATGAACGGCATCTCGCGGCACCTGTTTCACTTCCAGTCGGCGGCGGTCATGGCCAGCATCGTGGCGGTGCTGATCATCATCTGGTTGCTGATGAACCACGACTGGTTGTTCCGCATCAATAACGTCGTGGTCGTGCTGCTGGCCGTGGGAATGCTGGTGATGATGGGCACCATCGTGGCCAGCGGCAGCGTGCACGCCGTCAGCGGGGTCTCCCTGAGCTTTGGGAGCGCCGTGGAGTTGAACGTGACCATGGCCCTGTCCTGGTTGCCGCTGATTGGGGACTACACCCGCGGCGAAACGCAACAGCCATGGCGCGCCAGTCTGGTCAGCGTCAGCGGGTACTTCCTGGGAAGTATCGCGATGTTCACGATTGGGCTCCTGACGGTCGTGCTGACCGGCAATGCCGACTTCACGGCGGTGCTGGCCGAGTCCAAAATCGGCAGCCTGGCCCTGTTGGTGATCGTCTTTTCGACCGTGACGACGACCTTCATGGACGCGTACTCGGCGGCCACGAACCTGAACAACCTGTTTCACCGCGGGCACGTCAACCTCTGGGGCGTCGGGGTGACGCTGGTGGGGCTGGCCATCGCCCTGGGCGTCTCGATGAGTTATTACCAGAACTTCCTGTACGCGATTGGGGCGGTCTTTACCCCCTTGTTCGCCATTCTCGCGGTCAGCGTGTTTGGCCTGAAGCAGCGGCTGGCCCTGGGCTGGAACTTTGCCTGGTGGCTGGTCGGGGTGCTGGGGTATTCGTGGCTCCAGCGACTCGACTTTATCGGCGGGACGACGCTCCTGCTACTGGTCCTCTTGAGTGCCGGGGTGTACCTGACGGGCAAGCTGACCAAGCTCTATCCGTTGGTTGAAGCTGCCTAGCTGCCTGGATTTTGAACGCAAAAGTTCCCCGTTTCGCCACCTGTGGGGTGGGCGAACGGGGAACTTTTTTAGTCGGCGAGGTCGTGGGCCAGCCGGTGTAGGGCGGCCCGGTCGTGAATCCGGTAGCCGGTCGGGGTCTTCACCAGGTACCCTTGGCGCAGGAAGTCGGCGATGACATACAGCAGGTGCCGGTAGGAGATGCCGAGGTATTGGGCGACCTGGGTGTGTTGCTCGTGATATTGACCGTGATTCTCCGTCAGCAAGATGAAGGCCGCAAGTCGTTGCGCGGCGGTGAATCCCTGATTCCGGGCGGCCTGCGTCAGGTTGGAAACGTCCTTGTGGGTGAGGTAGATGCAGATGTGCCGCAGGAAAACGGGGTCGTTGAGGAGTTGGGTCGCGATGGGGGCCTTGGTCAGGGCCAGACACCAGCAGTCTTCGATGGCCTGCACCGCAAAGGCCGGGGAGGTGGGGTCGATCAGCTCCATCTCGCCTAAGAAGCAGGGCGGCGTGAAGAACCCGGTGATCAACGTTTTGCCGTTGGCGAGCGTGTGGGACAGCTTGGTCCGGCCGCGCACCAGGTAGAACAGGTCGGGCGAAGCGGCGTTTTCGTGGATGAGGGTGCTGTTGGCCGGAAAGAAGACCAACCGGGTGTTGGCCAGCACGGGAAAAGAAAATTGCTCTTCAAAGTGGGATTCGGCGCTGAACCGCTGCTTCAACGAGTCGTTTTGAATCAGACGCATACAAAGGCCTCCTAGTGTGAGATTTCTCATATCGGTGAATCGTTAGCCCCAGTATACTCGTTTTAGAGAACGAGATTGAGCAGGCGGTTGAACGAAATGAGGAGGAATTTATCATGACAAAACGGAAAATTATTTTAGATTGCGACCCGGGACACGACGATGCCGTGGCGATGCTGATGGCCTACGCTCATCCGGCCATTGACCTGCTGGGCATCACCATTGTTGCGGGCAATCAGACGCTGGAAAATACGGTTCGCAACGGACTGAACGTGGCGCAGTTGCTCGACATGGACGTGCCCATCTACGCGGGGATGCCGCAGCCCCTGGTGCGCCAACAATTGGTCGCCGGCAACGTTCACGGCTCGACGGGCTTAGACGGGCCCACGTTCGGCCCCCTGCACCGGCAAGCCGAATCCACGCCGGCGGTACGCTTCATCATCGACACCCTTTTGGCGAGCGACGGGGACATTACGTTGGTGCCCACCGGTCCGCTGACCAACATCGCCGTGGCCATGCGAATGGAACCGCGCATCCTGCCTAAGATCAAGGAAATCGTCCTGATGGGAGGCGCGTACGGTACCGGGAACTTCACGCCGTCCGCCGAATTCAACATCCTGGCCGATCCCGAGGCGGCTCGAGTGGTCTTTACCGCGGGCGTTTCGCTGGTCATGATGGGCTTAGACCTGACGAACCAAACGGTCTGCACCCCGGACATCATCGAGCGGATGGAGGCCGTGGGCAACCGGGCGGGAAAGTTGTTCGGCGACATGTTGCGCTTCACGCTCAAGACCCAGTATGAGGCCTTTGGGCTGGCTGCCGGTCCGATTCACGATGCGACCACGATTGGGTACCTGATCGACCCGAGCCTGTTTGACCTGCAGGACATGTTCGTTCAGGTCGACATCAACCGGGGCCCAAGCTATGGGCGCACCGTCTGCGACGAACACAACGTGCTGAAGCAGGCCCCGAACGCCAAGGTCGGCAAGGGCATCGATAATGACGGCTTCTTCGATTTGGTAGAACACTGCATTCGGATGTATCACTAACGCAAACGAAAGGCGTCTGAGACAAAATGTCCCAGGCGCCCTTTTGCGTTCTTTGCGTATCTGGTGTCGAAACGTGTGCCAGCTAACCGCCTTTTGGCCCACTCTCCGTTTTGTTTCACATGAAACATTCTAGAAATAGGCCTTGGCCAAGAGCGAGCACCCAATGAATAGGTACAGCACGGCGGTCACGTAATGGCCGTTGCGCTGGAGCCAGTAGCGGTATGGGAGCCGTGCCAGTACCTGCGCGGCTAGGTAGAAGACCGTCAGCATGGCGAAGAGGGTCACGATGATGACGCCAATCTGGGGCCCGCTGGCCTGGGTGAACAGGGGAATGTAAACGCTGATGTTATCGGCTCCGGTGGAAACGATCAGCAAGGCAATCGTGAGGGACAACCCACGGCGGGGATGCTGGTCGACGGTCGTGGTGGCGGGGCGGCTGAAGGCCGTTTTGAGGCCAATCAAGATGGGGAAGATTCCCAAGATGCCCATGATGGTGGCTTGCGGCAGGCTTCGCAGGGGGTAGGCACACAGGCCGCTGATCAGTAAGAGGAGGGTTGTCCCCAGGCAATCGCCCAGGTAGATAGGTCCCCGGGCGGCGCGCCCGTGAATACTGAAGAGTAGGGTCAGTAGGATCAGGCAATCGACACTGGTCGACGCGTAGGCCACGATCCCCGTGATAATAGTGGTCAACATGTTTCCGTCTCCTCCCCGTTGGTAACGTTGCTACCAGCGTACCACAGCCTGATGGGAGAAAAACGGTAAATTTTTGTTTAATCGGTCACGGCAGTCGTGGTGATGACAGGAATTTATCATTGGCGGGGTGTGGCGAAGAAATAAATCTTTTGATCCAAGAGTTGACATCGTGTCACCACCCTGTTAAGCTGGGGTCATCCATTAAGGTGACATGATGTCACCAATTGACTGAAGGAGGTGGTCGCATGCCAACTGCGACCTTTCAACATTTAGATGACCAGAAGCGCCAACGCATCACCGCGGCACTCCTGACCGAATTTTCCCACCATTCCCTGGCGGACGCCCAGGTGGCGCGCATCGTCAAGGAGGCCACAATCGCCCGCGGTGCCTTTTACAAGTATTTTGATGACCTGACCGACGCCTACCAGTACCTTTACCAGGTGGCGTTGCAGTCGATTCACCGGGACGTGCCCATGGCGGGGACCCCGCTGGACGTCGCGGCGACCTATCAGGCCGTTGCGTCGTTCGTGGATCAGGCCGCCAACAGCCCGTACTACGCGTTGATTCAGCGCCATTTCACCCAAAACGAGGGGCAGTTACCGGCCGAACCAATGCCGACAACGCCGTTACCAGCCCCGGTATGGGCGGCGATGGTCCTGAGCCACGCCACCATTAAAGAGATTCTGTTGCATCCGGAACAGCGCACCGCCGATCTGGACCGGTTTCACACGGCCCTGCAGGCCCTGGCCTAGTGCGTAGAAGAGGGGGAGCCACATGTTTTTAGCCTTGAAAGAGATTCGCCATGAGAAGCTGCGGTACGGCTTGATTATCGGCATGATTTTACTGATCAGTTACCTGGTCTACGTCCTGAGCGGGTTGGCCTACGGGTTGGCCCAGCAAAATACTCAGGCCGTGGACTCCTGGCAGGCGCAGAGCATCGCACTCGACCGGGATTCGAACGTGAGTCTGTCCCAGTCGTTGATCACCACGCAAACGGCGGACAAGCTGACCCTGAACCGGTCGCAGGCCTACCTGGGTCAGGCCGGCATCGTGGCGAAGGCCACCGGCAAGACCAACCTGTCCGCCCAGTTCTTGGGACTGAACCGCCGGCAGTTCATCTACCGTGACCTCAAGCTGACCGCGGGGCACAAGCCGCAGTCCGACCGGCAAGTCGTCGTCGACACCGCCTTTCAACAGAAGGGGTATCGACTGGGCGACCGGGTCACGCTGAACTCGGCGGCCGGCAAGTACACCATCGTCGGCTTCACGAAGAATGCCAAGCTCAACGTGGCGCCGGTGGTCTATGGGACGCTGACCACCTGGCGGACGCTGCGGGGCGTCACGCCGGCGATGAAGGCCAGCGCCATCGTTTCGCAGAAGGCCGACCAGTCGGTGGTCAGCCCGTTGAAGACCTACAGCGTGGCGACGTTCGTGAACAACCTGCCGGGCTACTCCGCGCAGAACACGACCTTTACCTTCATGATCGGCTTCCTGATGATCATTGCGGTGGTGGTCATCGCGGTCTTCCTCTACATTTTAACCATGCAAAAACTGCCTAACTACGCGGTCTTGCGGGCGCAGGGGATTCCGGCGCGCTTTCTGGTCTCGACGACGCTGGGTCAGGCCGTCGTGCTGGTGGTCAGCGGGTTGGCGCTGGGGGCGCTGCTGACGCTGGCGACCATGCGGGCCTTGCCGCTGGGTGTGCCGATCAGCTTTAACCTGCCGCTACTGGCGGGCGTGACCGGCGGCATCCTGTTGACCGGGGTGCTGGGCGCGCTGATTCCCGTCAAGTTGATTTTGAAGGTCGATCCAGTGACCGTGATTGGGGGATAAAAACATGCCAACTTTAGAGTTATCACACGTGAACAAGGTCTTTGGCCACCAGACCAGCCGGGTCGAGGTGCTCAAGGACGTCAATTTCCAAACGCAGGCGGGCGAACTAAGCCTGATCCTGGGGCCATCGGGGTCCGGGAAGAGTACGTTCCTGACGATTGCCGGGGGCATCCAGACCCCCACGGACGGCCGCGTCACGGTCGACGGCAAAACGCTGGCGTCGCTGAGTGCGGCGGACCGGGACAAGTTGCGACTGCACCAGATTGGCTTTATCCTACAGGCGCATAACCTGGTGCCGTACCTGACGGTCAAGGACCAGTTCGCCCTGGTCGACCGGGTTAAGCCGCAGGGCAACCTGAACGCCCAACAACTGACGGCGCTGCTGCAGGACCTGGGGATCGACCAGATTGTGAACCAGTATCCCAGCGAACTGTCGGGCGGCCAAAGCCAGCGGGTGGCCATCGCCCGGGCGCTGTACCAGGATCCGGCCATCATCTTGGCCGACGAACCCACGGCGGCCCTGGATAGCCAACGGGTCAAGGTGGTGGGCCAGCTCCTGAAACGCTTGGCGCAGGAACGCCACAAGGCCGTGGTGGTCGTGACCCACGACCTGCGGCTCCGCGAGTTCGCGGACCACACCTACCAGTTGATGGACGGGCAGTTGCGGTTAGAGGCCTAGAAAAAATAAATGAAATGAAAAATGGGCGCCTCCCGAAAGCTGGGGAGGCGTCCATTTGTATTGGATCAATATGGTAATCAGTAACGCTTAGGCGAGCACAACAGAGGCGACTGGCCCGCCGGCTTGAAGCGCCATAATGGATTCAATCCATGTGATGCCCTTGGTAGCGCACCAGGGCGTACGCGCCGGTGCTGCAAACGAAGAGCATGCTGGCCATGGCCGCGTAAGAGCTGCCGGACATGCCGGCTAGCGGAGAAGCGATACCCCCGCAGGCGTTTTGCGCCAGGCCAATCACGGCGGAGGCGCCCCCGGCGTTTTGCGTGGCCCGGTCCATGATGACGGTCACGGTCAGGGTCAGGAGGGCCCCAATCAGGATGACCAGGAGCAGGACCAAGCCGATGACCAGCCAGACGTTGGCCGGGAAGAGCAAGGAGACCAGTAGAATCGCGCTGACGGCCATGGCGCCAATCAGCAGGCCGGTCAGTTGTTGGCGGTTGGTGTAGCGTTTTGCCAGCCGACCCGGCAGGTTGCTGCCGACCACGATGCCCAGACCGTTGAAGGCGTAGAGCAGGCTAAACGTCTGCGGCGGCAGGCCGAAGCCGGTCTGGAAGACGAAGGTCGACGCGGATATGTAACTGAAGAGCGCCCCGTAGACCAGCCCGGTCGCGAGGATCAGCGGCCAGAAGGCGGGTTGAACGATCAACTTGCCCATGGCCACGAAGGCGACCGAGTAGCCGCCGGACTGGCGTTGATCGACCGGAAGCGATTCGCGCAGGCCCCAGGTCACGGCCAAGGCGATGGCCAGCCCGATGACGGCCAGTAGAATGAAGACGGCCTGCCAGTCCACGTAACGAATCATGAAGCCCCCGATGATTGGGGCGATGATCGGGAAGACCCCGTTCACCGTGTTGAGCATGGCGTAAAAGCGTGTGAGTTTTTTGCCGGTAAAGAGGTCCCGGGCCACGGCCCGCGCGAGGACCTGTCCGGTCGCTCCGGCAATACCTTGCAGGAACCGCAGGGCAATCAGCAGGGCAATCGAGTGGACGAAGGCGATGGCGAGGGAGACCAGCCCAAAGACGATGAAGCCGATGATCAGCGGCTTCTTGCGGCCGTGCTGATCGGAGAGGGGCCCGGCGATGAGTTGCCCCAGGGCCAGACCGACCAGGCAACTGGTGATGCTGAGCTGCATCAGCGAGGCACTGGTCATGAATTGGGCCTTCATCTGGGGGAGGGCCGGCAGGTAGAGATCGATGGCCAGCGGTCCGGTCGCGCTCACGGTTCCCAGTAGGAGGGTGAGCCAGATTTGCCGGCGGCGAGAGAGTGTTGCGTTCAAGATGGTCAGCCCTTTCATAATTATATTAATAGTGCGTGGTAAACCACTGGACCGCGACTCTGCGGGGCAGAATGGCGGTCCAGGTTAACGTCACGGTCAATTTTGGACGGAAATAGCGTTGATTCTGCAACGCGACCCGCCCATCAAAATGAAGCACGTTCCCTATTATTGCCGGATTCTGCCGAATTTGCAAGGATGGTTCGGGAAGTTACCACGGAAATTATCACAAATAAATTAATTTTGACCGAATTTGTAGGGTTTTGGGCCCGTAAATGGTAAGATTAATAGCAGTTCTATAGAGACGATTTCTCTCATTAGGAGAGACGCGGGCCGACTCGCCAGCCGGAACCCGCCTAACTTAAACCTGTTAATTGTGGTTGTGTAAGGAGTGCCATCGATGCAAAAGACAAAAGAAATTATGAGTTGGATCTTACCGGTCCTGATTGGGTTGGCCATTGCGCTGGCCATCAAGGCGTTCGTGTTCACCCGCGTGCGGGTCGACGGACCGTCCATGGAGCCGAACCTGATGGACGCGGAACGGGTTTTAGCGTTCAAACCTGCTAAAGTCAAGCACCTGAGCGTCATCGTGTTCGACGCTTACGGGGAAGACCCGTCGGCCAAGACGCACACCAACTACGTCAAGCGGGTCATTGGCCTGCCGGGTGACAAGGTTGCCAGCAAGAACGGCTACATTTACGTAAACAATAAGAAGATCAAGCAAAGCTTCATCAGTCAGACGGAACGGACCTCGGGAACGGGGAACTGGACGCTGACTACCCTGGCTCAACAGAACGGTTGGGGCAAGGGCAAGAAGGTCACGGTCGTGCCGAAGGGCAAGTACTTTGTCTTAGGGGATCACCGGAGCGTCTCGAACGACAGCCGGTACTGGGGCTTCGTGGACCAGAAGAAGGTCCTCGGGGTCGTTAAGGTACCATTCTGGACGTCCAACAAGACTAAGCGGCACAACGTCAACTCACTATCGTACTAAAAGGAAAGCGAATCGGTCTGACGACTGATTCGTTTTTTTCGTGGTCAGCGCTTAACGAAGCGGATTTAGGTCAGGTTCAGCGATGAAAAAAGTTGATTTTTCAAAAAAAATAGTATATGCTTGCGCATGTAATTTTAAGGAAAGGGAGATGGCCCATGGTCACGCCAGCAAAGGATTCAGACATCTTAAAGTGGTTGTCCATCGCGAACCGCTACACCCGGATCGCCCTGGACCGCCAACTGCAGCCGTACCGCCTCAACGCCAGTATGTACTACTACATTCTGCGGCTGCACGAGCAACCGCGGATGACCCAAGATAAGCTGATCAGTCTGACGTACCTGAACCCCAGTAACGTGACCCGGGCCGTGAACCAACTGGTCAACCTGGGCTACGTGCGCAAACGCCAGTCGAAGACCGACAAACGGGTCTACGAACTCTCCTTAACCAAGCGGGGCGAACGCATTTACCCCGAAATCGTCAAGATTCGCCAAGCGGTCGCCGATGCCCTGTTAGTGGACACGCCGGCCGCCGACCACGACGCCCTGGTCGCCCAGGTGCGGCAATTGGCCTTACGGGCCGTGGCCAACGAGAATCCGAACGCCACAGAATAGAAGCTGTTGAAGCGGGTCGCCCTAGGGGGGAACCCGCTTTTAAAGAGCCGTTAAGTGAGTGGTCACTCATTTGAAAACAGCACTTCGGGAAGGCCAACGGCGGTGACCTTCCTTTTTTGACGAGAAAGATTGCGTTGGCTGCCAGAAAGGGCTAGAATGGGCTTATTCGAGATTATGAGATTACTATGAGAACTCTCATAATTAACCAGAGAAAGAGGGAACGTCGAGTATGGATAACACCAAAATCAACACTGCGTTAAGTCCGGATGATTTAGCCGACTTACACGCGGACTTAGTCCAACAACCCGCCCATGAAGTGATTAGCCGGGCAGTCATCAAGAACGGGGTCTTAGCGGCCTCCGAGGATCCTCAAGCGGCGGTTCGCTTGAACCGGACCTTCTCCGTGGAGCTGGATACGGGCACCGTTTCGAACCAGAAACACTCCGGCCGGTGCTGGTTATTCTCGACTTTAAACACGATTCGCCATCAATTTGCCGCGAAGTACCACGTGAAGGACTTTGAACTTTCTCAAAGCTATCTGTTCTTCTGGGACAAGGTCGAACGGGCCAACATCTTCTACGACCGGATCTTAGCCACGGCCGACCAACCCGCCGACAGCCGCTTGGTCAGTTATTACCTGGGAAATCCCGGCGGCGACGGTGGTCAGTGGGCCATGGGCGCGGCGCTGGTCCAAAAGTACGGGGTCTTACCCAAGAGTGCCATGCCAGAATCCTTTAACACCGAGGACACGACCGGTTTTGGCGCGACTCTGAACCTGAAGTTACGCAAGGACGCCGTGACCTTACGGGGGCTGGTCGCCAACGGGGCCAGTGACGCCGAAATCGCCACGGCTCGCAAGCAGGCGCTGCAGGAAGTTTACCGCATGGCGGCCTACTCCTTCGGCGAACCGCCAACCACCTTTGACCTGGAATACAAGGACGACCAGAAGCAGTACCACCGCGACGCCGGCCTGACGCCAGTCGACTTCTACCACAAGTACTTCGCCGATGACCTCGACGATTACGTGGTCCTGGCGAACTCACCAGAAAAGGCCTATGACCAGGTCTACGCACTGCCTAGCCAGGACAACATCGTGGGTGGCAAGCACATCACCTTCTTGAACCTGCCGATGGCGGACCTGAAGCAGGCGGCCATCGACCAACTGCAGGCGGGCGATGCCGTCTGGTTCGGTAACGACGTGCTGCAACAGATGAGTCGCGAACGCGGCTTCCTCGACAGCAACCTGTACAAGACTGCTGACTTGTTCGGCATCGACCTGAGCCTGACCAAGGGCCAACGCTTGGCGTACCACGAGGCGGAAGTCTCCCACGCCATGACGCTGACCGGGGTTGACTTAGTGGCCGGCAAGCCGACGCGTTGGAAGGTCGAGAACAGCTGGGGCGAAAAGAACGGTGCCAAGGGCTACTTCGTGATGACCGACGACTGGATGAATGATTTCGTCTACGAAGTCGTGGTCAAGAAGAGCTTCCTAAGTGCCGACCAACAAGCGTTGTTGGCCCAGACGCCACAACCGTTAGCACCGTGGGATTCATTGGCTTAAGTGATGGCTTCAAAAAGCGTGCGATAAAGGGTGGTTAACTTCCTTTTGGCACACGTAAATATTCGAAGAACTTAAAAAAGTCTGAGACTTTTGTCCCAGACTTTTTACATATAGAGGAGGAAGTAACATGTCATGGACAGACCACCCGATTACCCGGGTCATGACCCCAGCAGCACTCCAGACCACGCTGGCACAGCTCGGCATTCAGCCGGACGATAGCCTCATCGTGCACACCGCATTGAGTCACTTTGGCTTTCTGCCGGGCGGTGAGGCGTCCGTGGTACGGGTCTTAAAGGCCCTGGTCCCACAAGGCAACATCGTGATGGCGGCCCAGACCGCTGACTGGTCGGACCCAACGACCTGGGAATTTCCCCCGGCCGATGCGGCCGCCGCGGCGCAAATCCGGGCCAGCATGCCGCCGTTCGACCGGGACACGACGCCGGTCCACTTCATTGGCAAGACGCCGGAGTACTTCCGGACGTTACCGGGTACGCGACGCAGCAATCATCCGCTGTGCTCGATGTGTGCCTGGGGACGGGACAGTGCCCGCATCGTGGCCACCCCGACCTTCGACCTGCCGTTTGGCAAGCAGGGCCCGCTACAGAAGCTCTACGACCTGGATGCCAAGATCGTCCAGCTGGGCACCGACTATGAATCTTGTACGGCCCTCCACCTGGCGGATTCGACGATCGACCGCCCGACCCACGCGGAATGGGCGCCCATCTTAAAGGACGGGCGAACGGAATGGGTCAGCTATCAGGACGTTGAGTTAGACCCCTACGACGACTTCAATGAGTTGGGCGCCCGTTACCAGGCGGCCCACCCAACCGCCGTCCGGTCGGTCCCGATTGCCGGGGGCACGGTGGCGGTCCAGGCCATGCGCCCGCTCATCGATTTCGCGCGCGACTACTACCGGCGAAAAGACCGGGAAGTGGCCGCTCAGCGCGCGGCTGCGACGCAAAACTGAAAAAAGGGTAAAAAAAGACCGTCCGTGGTTAGGGGACGGCGCAACTCGCTTGGTTAGGGCGAGTTTTTTCATTTTATTTGGTGAATAAAACGAAAAAGGTTGGTTAATAGGTTTTTGGTATGGTTGTAGCATAACCGCTAAATGTGAAGAAATTGTGAAGAAAATTAACAGTATAATGATGAAAACAATAAGCAAATGGTAAATACCTTGAAAATAAGGGTGCTCCAGTGGTTGGATTATATTTATCTTATCAATAACTGACGATTTTTGCTTAAATAGGCGGCCTAAATTGACCTACGACAAGATTGTTTATCGAAAACTAATCATTATCATTCTTAAAATACTATGTTACATTTCAATAAAATTTTGATAAGAAGTGAGCAAGCAAATCGTTCAAAAAACGAGCCGGGGACCAAGTCTCAGGCTCGTTACTTTTTCTGAACAGGCAGTGTTAGTCGTGCGAATGGCGGCCGTGGGTCAACTGGGTCAGTGGCCGTGGGACCCCGGGCCGGTACTGATTGATCCGCAGCTGTTTGGTGCGTTCGCGTTCAATCTGGAGTTGCTTCTTGAGCTGGCGGTTCTTCCAGAAACCGTGGATCATCGCGGTCGCTGGGAGAATCTCAAGCGCGACCGTGGCCGGGATCAGCCACGGATTATCGTGAATCAGGGTGCGCCAAGCGGCCCCGTGTGCCGCCAAGGCTGTGGGGGTCAGGGTGGTGAACGATGTTGGTTTCGTCATAAGATCACACTCCTTTGGCCCCATCATACCGCACCCGGTGACGCCTGTCAGGTCACAACGTTGCCACAAAAAAAGTCCGGGTTGCCCCGGACCAGAAAAAAACAGCTTAGTTTTTCGTAACCTTCATTAGAACGGCGTGCGTCACGTCGTCGTCAACGTCCCGGTTGATATGGTAACCGGCGACCTTGAGCTTGGTGCTCTTGTTGGTTCCGGTCAGCGTCTTCTTGACCGTAAAGGTTTGAGTCATCGGAATCCCGGACAATTTGCCCTTAAAGTGGACGATGGTCTGGCTGCCCTTGGTCGTGAAGGTCGCTTTCAGCGTACCGGCCTTGTGTAAGGCGTCGGCCTTCTTGGCGGCACTATACGACTTGTAGAGCTTGTCGATGTTGTAGACGGTTGCCTGGTTCCCGTCGAAACGGTAGGCTTCCAGGCCGGAATTACTCTTGGCGTTGACGTTGCCGGCAACGTACCAGAGTTGTTTGGTCCCGGTCAACGTCGATTTCACGTCGGCCTTCTTAGTCGTTTGGTTCTTAAAGCTCGCTTGTTGGTTGTTCCCCGATTTACTGCTGTTGCTACAGCCGGCTAAACCGATGGCCATGACCGCGATGAGACTAAAGACGGTGGCCAATACACGAGATTTTTTCATGATCTTCGTTTCACCCCTTCAATTAAATACACGCACATTTTTAAGGCTAACAACGATGAGCCATTAGCCAACCCCCGTAAGTATAGCATGCCGGCCCGGAAAACTGACAACGGGGACGTTAAAAAAAGATTAAGTTCCGTTGACAATTCCTGGCCAAAAAAGCGCACACCCGTTCGCCTTTTTCTGGTAAAATAAAGACCAGTTCCGACGCATGTCTGTCGACCAAAGCTGATTTTGGTGAGTCGCGGGCTTCCGGACCCCTAAATTGACGATACTGCTCGGTGGTCAGCGGGGAAACGTCTACCTTGGGCAATCCTCATCCGGGTGAGCGCAACAGAGGCGACTTGCTGGTCGTGAAGCGGCTGGCACCATCAGCCAGTTAGACGGGCAGGCGTTAGGCATTTGAGAGGGGAGTTTTGAATCATGGGAAAGCGATATCGTCGCGGATCGCGGCGGAGCCCCATTACGGTTTACGGGGCGTTGATTTTGATTGTGTTGGGGGTCCTGGGCTTCCTGAGCGGACAGGGCAATTCGACCGCCCAACGCATCACCAACGAGGCGTCGAGCGTCATCAGCCGGGTGACCGGCTCCTCAACCAGTGGGACCAGCAGCACCCAGACGCCGCAACAGTCGGTCGCCACCAAGCAACTGGCGCAGGAAAAGTACACCGGCACCCAGATCGTGGCGGTCAACCACAACCGGCCGACCTTTACGGCCAGTGAGCTGTCCTTGAAGAAGGGGGCCTGGCAGAGCTACGGCAACCTCGACAGCCTGAACCGGGTCACCACGGCCAACGCGATGCTGAGCAAGAGCCTGATGCCCACGGCCAAACGCCAGCCGCTGAACGTGACGCCGACCGGGTGGCACAATAAGCCGTACACCATTAATGGCAAGCGGGGCTACCTGTATAATCGCTGCCACCTGATCGGCTACCAGATGACCGGGCAGAACAACAACTGGAAGAACCTGATGACCGGGACCCGGTCGCTTAACGATCCGGGCATGACGGCCTACGAGAATCCGGTGGCCAACTACCTGCGGAGTCACCCCAGCGACCACGTGCGCTACCAGGTCCAACCGGTCTTCCGGGGCAACGAGCTGGTCGCCCGGGGCGTGCACATGCAGGCCAAGTCGATCGAGACCAAGGACATTGCATACAACGTCTACATCTTTAACATTCAAAGTGGCGTCAAAATCAATTACAGCACGGGCTACAGTCAGATGGGGGATGCGGCGGCCGCCTTTTAGTGACCGGCCCCACAACGAAATAAAGCGTTTCGCAACCGGCAGACACCGCACGCGAAACGCTTTTTTTGACGAATGATGCGCTAACGCCGGTTATTGTACCGGTAAAGGCCGTACAGGACGATGCCGGCCAGAAAGATGATGCCGACGCCCGGATTCTCCCGGAATAGCCAGTGAAAGATCCGAAATGGGCTGGTCCCGTGCAACCCGCCAATTAGAGACATAAAGAGTGCAGACACGGTCGATTTCCCCCTCCTAAATTTATCGCCATTGTAGGCTGAAATTTAGGAAAAAGTAAAGACATTTGTTTGTTTTGGCGTATGATAAAAAGGCAAGGGATGAAGGAGGTTACCCATGACATTTAGCACGGTAATGGAAATTATTATCATCATCAACGCGGTCCTCGCTTTTCTAACGGTCTTCCGGGAAAAACGGGATATCGCCGCGACCTGGGCCTGGATGCTGGTGCTGGTCTTGCTGCCGGTGGTCGGTTTTATTGCCTACGCCTTTATCGGGCGTAAACTGCCCAAGGGCCGGATGTTCCAACTGCAAAAACAGGTCGCCATGCAACTCGATGAGCGCCTCGCGCAGCAACGCGAACAGATCGGTAGCCAGATTATGCCGGCCGACCAAATCAGCCACTCCGTGATCAACATGGTCAACATGTTCATGTCGACCGACCACTCATTTTTAGCCCGGAAGAACCGGGTGCGGGTGATCACCGACGGCCACGACCTTTTCCACGTGATGTTGGAGGATATCGAGAAGGCCACGTCGAGCATTCACATCGAATTCTATACCTTTTATAACGACCAAATCGGCAACGAGATTCTCGACCTGCTGGTGAAGAAGGCCCAAGCTGGGGTCGAAGTGCGGGTCATCTACGACCCCTGGGGCTCGATGGGGACCTGGAAACGGTTCTTCAAACCCCTGATGGACGCCGGCGGCCACGTGGAACCCTTCCTGGGCACTCGGTCGGCCATCATCGACTTTCGGTTGAACTTCCGGGATCACCGGAAGATCGTGACCATCGACGGCCGCATCGGCTACGTGGGTGGGTTTAACATCGGCGACCAGTACCTGGGCCGCAAGGAAAAGTTCGGTTACTGGCGCGACACGCACCTGCGCATCGTGGGGTCCGGGGTCTTTTCCCTGCAGGCGCGCTTCATGCTGGACTGGAACGCCACCGATAAGGACCACCCGTTCAACGACTACCAGATCGACCACCGCTACTTCCCGCTGACCCAGGTCAAGGGGGAGACCAGCATGCAGATCGTCTCCAGTGGGCCGGACTCCGACCTGCAGCAGATCAAGATGGGCTACATGCGCCTGATTCAGACCGCCGAGAAACGGTTATGGATTCAGACCCCGTACCTGATTCCCGACGACAGTGTCCTGGACTCCCTGCGGATCGCGGCCATGGCCGGCATCGACGTGCGGATCATGATTCCGGACAAGCCGGACCACGCCTTCGTCTACCGGGCGACGCAGTACTATGCGCGCCAGCTGGCCGACGACGGGGTGAAGATCTACTACTACCATAACGGCTTCATCCACGCCAAGACCATGGTGGTCGACGGCAAGATCGCCTCCGTGGGGTCGGCGAACATGGACTACCGGAGCTTCAAGTTGAACTTCGAAATCAACGCCTTCCTGTACGACGCGGACATTGCGACGCAGTTGGAGGACATCTTCGAGGCGGACATGCGCCATAGCGAGCTGATCACGCCGGAGAAGTTCAACCAACAATCGTGGTATTTGAAATTCAAGCAAACGGCGTCACGCTTACTCTCACCGATTCTTTAGCGGGTCAAATCGCTTGGCTTCCGGGAACCGGGGGTGTACTCTAAGGGTGCTGACGGACGACGGTCACGGCCGGATTGAGGCCGGAACTTTTCCGGTGGTCGCAACCGTTAACAGCAGAATATGAATATGTGTAAGAAGGGCTCGTATCATGCGGTACGAGCCCTTTTTGCGACTGAAAATGAGGCTACAAGGGTCGTTGACTGCCGCTCCGCGCCGGCGAGCAAGCTGGTCACCATCGTCCTAGTCAGTCGCTTCCCTCCGCCGAGCAAGATGACCCGTAGTGGGCACGATTCCGAAGCCTCGCAACCCACGAGTCTTCGGAACTCGACCTTGTTCTAAGCCGGGAAAGTTCCCCCGACTAAGAACAATTTCACTACGGGTCATCAAGTCGGCTCCGGTCCGCTGATGTGGTGGCAACTTGCCGCAGGGGCGATGGGGATGGTCAACATTGGCGAAACTTTTCAGCACATTTCAGCGAAAATTTCGAAGATTGTCACGGTAGCGCGTTATTTCGGGCTGAGGGGGACGGTGCCTTTAATGAACCACTACGGAGGTTTCCTCCGTGCCTGATGAACTGAGCTGATTCTGTCGGCGATGGTGCACCTCATGCGTCAGGTAAGCACATAACGACATCGGCGGCTGATGGTCCGGATAACGGCTTAATGCTGATGATATCGTCCGTTGGATGGTCATATCCAGCAACGTGAGCGCAACAGAGGCGACTTGCTGGTCGTGGTGAAATTGATGTTACCTGGCGTTCTTTGCCAGGTTACATCAAGGCCGAGTTCCGGAGACCCGTGCACTTCGGGGCTTCGGAATCGTGCCCACCTCGACCAGCTTGCTCGCCGGCGTGGAGCGACTGGCTCGTACAATCTTTAAATTTAGAAGCTATCTATCTGTCAGACATCGTTTTGCGTGGGGAATTTGGTACACTAGAGGAAAGACTCCTGGGGAGGAAGAGGCATGAAATTTTGGCAAAACCGGTGGTGGCTGCTCATCATCGGGTTGATCATCGGCTGGACCGGCGTCGTGCAGGCCCACGCCGACTACACGATTGAGCCGTACCGGATGGCCGTACAGGTCACCAAGGACGGCAACGCAACGGTCACGCAGACCATGACCTACGACTTTGACGACGACTATCACGGCGTCTTCAACGTCCAGGACCTGCGGGGCATTCAGGGCGGCCGCCTGACGGGCGTGACCACCCAGCTGAATCACCAGGCGCCCGTCACCGCCCGGGCGGGGGACCAGGGTGCCACCAACACCTACCGGCTGACGAAGACGGCGGACCGGGTCAAGGTCAAGCTGTATCGCCCGGTCACGGACAGTGATCAGTTGAAGGTGACCTACCGCTGGCACCTGCGCGGCGTGGTCACCAACTACCGCGATACCGCCGAGCTGAACTGGAAGGTGATTGGGACCGGATGGTCGGAACCGCTCAACCACGTGCGTATCACGATTCAGCTGCCGGCCAAGCAGATTGCGAAACTCCAGGCCTGGACGCACGGCCCCTTAGACGGGCATACGACCGTGGACCGGCAGGTTGGTCGGGTGACGATGACGGTCGGCCAGAATCCGGCCGAGAGCTTCGTGGAAAGTCACCTGTTGTTTCCCACGACGGTGACGCCCGGCGCCCGGGTCGTTGACCGCCAGCGCAAAGCGGCCGCTCAGAAGCAAGAGGCGCAGCTGGTGGCCGCGGCCAACGCGAAGCGGTCCCGGCGCCAGCACCTGCTGTGGGGCGGCTTAGGTGGTATCTGGCTGTTGACGCTGGTGGCCGTCGTGGTTGCGGGCGTCTGGGTCCGGCGCCATCCCGCCCACGCGTACGTCCATCCGATCCCGATTCCCCACGCGTTTGACGTTCCCAGCGTCTCGCCCGCGGTGGCGGAGTCACTGCTGGACTATCAGTCGCCGACGACCGATGCGCTGGCGGGGGAGATCCTGATGGCGGTCACGCGCCGTGAGATCACCCTGGAACCGGTTCAGGACGGCCGGCACGCGACCATGCGGCTGACCAAGGTCGGCGACGTGCAGAACAGCTTTCTGCGGCACTGCTTCGACCGGGTGGCCCAGGACGACACCTCGTTTACCCTGCGCGACCTCAAGAAGTACGGCAAACGCGATAAGAAGGGCCGGCTGGGCAAATGGTTCCAGCACTGGCAAGACGACATCAACCGGGACGTGGAAGCCTACCAGGACGGCGAAAACGTCGCCTTACGCGACCGGCTGGCCTGGATTCGCGCGGGGTTGACGGGCCTCTTCGTCCTGTGTGCGGTCCTGGGCTGGCTGGTCAGTCCCACCTGGGGCGGGTGGCCGGTGGCCCTGGTCATGATGGTGCTGATGTGGATCGTCGTGACGCGGCAACGGCGCCGCATCGACCGGTACAACCAAGCGGGGCAGGAGTTGGCGAATAATGTTGGTGGGTTTCGGCGGATGCTCAAGGACATCGGCCACTTCAACACCGCACAGATCGGAGATTTGATCCTCTGGGAGGAGATTCTCCCGTACGCCGCGGCGTTTGGGTTGGCCAAGCAGGTGGCGGCGAAACTGGCGGTCGACTTCGATTCGACGGCGCTCCAGACCCAGTTCATGCTGTTCTACCCGCTATACATTGACAACAACGGCCTTAACCTGTCGCTGGGGGATGCCTTGAATACGGGGCTGTCCGGTGCGTTGGACGCGTCGGGCAATGCCAGTTCCAGCTCCGGTAGTTCGGGGGGCTTCTCGGGCGGTAGTTCCGGCGGTTTCGGCGGTGGTTCCGGTGGGGGCGCGTTCTAATCAGGCGTCCGCAGCCGCTCCACGCCAGCAAGTCGCCTCTGTTTCACTCATGGGGCGATTTCCCCTCAGTATTTTCGGCCGCCCAACGATGATGATCACAGTGGTCTACCTATCTTCAGGGTTTCGGGCCCCATACCGGCCATTTCTAAGTGATAGGGACTCACGAAATCCATGTGGGCGCCTGGGGGAGACCGGCGCTTCAAACGAGTAATGATTTCTTAAAACGAACGTGTCCTGACCGCTAAAACCGGGAAGGGCACGTTTTTTGAGTGGGATGGTGACGGGGCTGAAATATTACCGTTTGGCTAAACTTGGCCGCCCGCGATTGACACCGGGCCACCAGATTTGTACATTGGGAGTAACGACTTTTCACAGATAACTTGAAGGAGGACCTCGTATCATGAAAATTGCACACCACCGCTGGCCGATCACGGTCCTGTATACCGTGGCCTTTGCGGTGATTGCGGCGCTGAGTTTTGGCATCTTCGCCCTGAGTAACCGGACCCTGATCTGGTACCTCGACGGCATTACCCAGCATTATCCGATGATTATTGAATTACACCGCCTACTGGTCCAGCACGGCCTGGGCGGACTGGCGGGCTGGTCGTGGACCTTTGGCCTGGGAGCCGATAAGCTCACGACGCTGTCCTACTACGTGCTGGGCGACCCGTTCGCCTACCTCCTGGCCCTCCTGCCCACGCGGCTACTGGAGAGCGGCTACGGCTGGTTCGTGGTGGCCCGGTTGTACGCGACCGGGCTGGCGTTTTTGCCGTTAGCGAAAACGTACCGGTTTAAGCCACTTAGTCAACTATTGGGGTCCTTGACCTATGCGTTCACCGGCTACTCCCTGATGATTGGGGTGCACCACCCGTTCTTTTTGATGCCGATGATCTGGATGCCCCTGCTGTTTGTGGGCATCGAACGCATCCTGCGGGGGAAAAACTGGGGCGTCCTGGGTCTGGTGACCGGCCTGGCCATTCTCAGCAACTTCTACTTCGCCTATATCTTGGGGCTGGGAAGCCTGCTGTACGCCGGGATTCGCTTCTGGCACCGCAAGACCGATCGCAGCCTATTGGTCAGCGGTTGGCAAGCATTGCGGCGCTTCGTGACCGCGGCGCTGAGCGGGGTTCTGTTGGCGGGAATCTTCCTGGTCCCGTCCCTGTTGATGATGCTGCATTCGACCCGGGCCGCGGCGACCTTTGCCAACGGTCTGTGGCTTTACCCGGCCAGCTATTATCTGAAACTCAGTAACGCCGTGCTGACCACGGGGAACGGGCTGAGCTATTGGGCCGTGCTCGGCATGAGTGGGCTGACCTTTTTGGGGTGCGTCTACGTGCTGGTGCACTGGAAGCAGCACCGCTTCCTGGCGGGGACCCTGCTGGCCATCGTGGTGGGGCTGGGCTTTCCGGCGGTCGCCGCGTTCTTTAACGTGCTGTCGACGCCGTCCAACCGCTGGCTGCTGCTGGCGGTGGTGCCGTTTACCCTGGCCACGATGGTCTTGGCCGACCACCTGACCGAGCTGTCGGTGGTCGACCGCCGCTGGATCGGCGGGGCGGCCGCGGGGCTCCTACTCTGCGTGTACCTGAGCAACGGCCTGGTCTTTAATAACCCGGGACGTAATCTGATCACCTACGGCCTTTTCCTGGCCCTGACCGCCGCGTTAGTCGGCAGTGGTCAGCAGCCGGCTAAACTGGTGGTACCGGTGGTCTGCGCGCTGGTGGGTCTCAACCTGGTCAACAACGCGTGGGGCTATTACGACCCCAACGCCAGCCAGCAGGCGACCCAGCAGCTACGGCGCGGGGACGCGACCAAGTACCTGACCGACTACTACGACGGGGCGCAGGTCGTGCCCCAGGCGTCCAAGACCTTTACCCGGGTCAACCAGTTGCCGAGCTTCAACGTCTTCCGGACGGCCGGAAACAACTACGCCATGCTGCACGACCTTCACGGTATCATGTCGTACTTCTCCGTGGAGAACGGCTACGTGGGGCAGTTCAGCCAGGACCTGCAAAATTCGCAATATCAAATGAACTCGCCGATTACCCAGATCGATAACCGGACGGGGATGAACCACCTGCTGGGGGTCAAGACGATTTTCGCCCGGCAGGACCAGATCGAAGACCAGATGGCGTTGCCGTACGGGTACCACGTGACCAAGAAAATCTTTGCCGAAAAACCGGTCTACGCGCTGTCCAACGGTACCGGCACCCAACTGCTGACCACCAACCTGAACTTCCCGTTGGTTTACAGTCAGCCCAAGGCGTTGAGTGCCGCCCAGTGGCGCTCCCTCAGCGGGTACGACCGCGAGCGCAGCCTGACGCAGGCGGCGCTGGTCGACCACCCCAAGGCCAGCCAACGCACGACCTACCACTCCCCGGGCAAAACCCTGGATTACACGGTGACCGCCAACACGATTCCGGTGGTCGACAGCACCAACAAGCTGATCCAGTACCGCTTGAAGAAGGCGTTTGCCGGCCAGAAGAACAACCTGAATAACAAGCAGTCGGCCAACTTCGGGCAGACGCTGAAGATGCCGAAGCTGACCCTCGACGAGAACGGGCTGATGACCAAGCAAGAGGAAGCCCAGTACGGGCCCATGGTCCAGCTCGACCAGAACCGTGAGGCCGTTGACCGGGTGCTGACGCAGAACCAGGAGATCGTGGCCCGGACCAACGAGGCCAATGCCAACGGGCTGAAGCAACTGACCAGCGACGCGCAGGGGACGCCCATCAGCTACACCCTGACCATCAAACGGCCGAAGCTGGCCCAGGGGACCGAGCTGTACCTGGACCTGAGCGGTATTGAGGCCCAACGGCTGACCACGCAGGACCAACTGCGCGCCGAGGACAACACCAGCGTGCTGGGTGCGACGCCGCGGTCGGACCTGACCAAGCTGAACGACTGGCGGGACGCGGTCAACAGCCCCGACCTGGGCGACTACTGGGTCAAGGCGCAGACGCGCAACCAGACCAAGAGCTTTACCCAGCTGGGAATCGACAACCTGTCGGACTACGAGCCCAAGCACCAGGTCCTGTTGAACCTGGGGTACAGTCAGAAGAAACGGGAAACGGTCGACATCACCTTTAGTACGACCCGACAGATTACCTTCAAGTCGGTCAAGCTGGTGGCGATGCCGTTCAACCAGCGCTACAATCGGCGGGTCCACGCGGCCCAGAAGCGGGGCCTGCAGAACGCGCAGGTCCGCGATAACCGGGTCAGCGGTCAGTTGACCACCAACCAGGCCAGCGTGCTGACCACGTCGATTCCGTATTCGACGGGCTGGCGGCTGACGGTGGACGGGCGGACCACGCCAACGACCGTGGTCAACGACGGCTTCGTCGGGGCCCAGATTGGGGCCGGCAAGCACCAGATCGTGTTAACCTATCAGACGCCGGGCTTGAAACTGGGCACGGCGATGACGGGGGTCGGCCTCCTGTTCCTGCTGCTGGGGAGCGGCTGGACCTGGTTCCACCGCCCGACTAAACGTAAGCATAAGCACTAAGATGACTGGCCGTTCGCCCGATGAGGGGAACGGCCTTTTTGGAAACCAACCATCACGGAAGTACCGGGTCAAGCCGGTGAGCGGCTGGTGAGCAGGCGTTATTGACCGGATAGTCCGCGTTGTTTGCTACACTAAAGAAGAATGATTTTGGAGGGGGAGTTTCACGTGAAACAGTGGTTAACTTGGCCCGTTTTTTATGAATTAACGGAAATCTACACGGCACCGTTAAACGTCTTGTGGTTCGTTCTGGGAGCGGCCATCGCGCAGTACCACGTGGGAACGGTCGATTGGGGCAACGTGGCCCTCTGCCTGGTCGACGTGTTCATTTTTGATTTGGCGGTCAACGTCGCGGATAACTATTACGATTACCGCCACGCCCGTGACCGCGCCTATCGCGAGCAGACCAACCCCATCGGGCGCTTGCACCTGCCCGTCGCGGGCGTGGGGCGCTTGGCCGGGGGCCTGTATGCGTTGTCTGCGGTGCCGGGCCTGTGGCTGGTCGCTCGCACCGGCTGGCCGGTCCTGGCATTGGGGGCGGTGGGATACGTCGTGGGCATCTTCTACACGGCGGGGCCCCATCCCATCAACGCCACGCCGGTGAGCGAGACGGTGGTCGCGTTGGCGATTGCGTACCTGATTCAGCTGACCTGCGTCTACGTGTCGATTTATGGGCGGCAACCGCTGACCTGGTCGATCGTGGGCACGACCTTCCTGCTGTGCCTGCCGTTGACCCTGATCTTTTTCACCCTGCAGTTGGCCAACGATACGGCCGACCGGGACGAGGACATCGCCAATCGCCGCTTCACGTTGGCCTATTATCTGGGAAAACGCGGGGCGGTCCGCGTGATTCAGGGCTTGCTGGTGCTGGGTAGTCTGTGGCCGTTGGTCAACCTGTGGCTCGGCATTGCCCCGGGCATCACCGGGCTGGCGGTGATCCTGCTGCCCGTGATGTGGCGGGGAATGCGGCCGTTCTTTGCCGTTCAGGACAAGCAGCGCACGTTCATGACCACGGTCAAGAGCGCGTCCCTCTTTTTCTTGGCCTATCCGCTCTTGTTTGCGGTGGGCGCCTGGGTATAATTAATTTAATAAAACGAGGAGGCGGTTGTGATGAAAATTTTAGTAACGGGGTTTGACCCGTTTGGCAAGGAGACCATTAACCCGGCCTGGGAGGCGGTTCGTCGGTTACCCGCGACCATCGCGGGCGCCCAGATTGTGACGCTGCAGGTGCCAACGGTCTTTGATCAGGCCGCCAGTGTGGTCCACGCCGCCATCGTGCGGGAGCAGCCCGACGTGGTGCTCGACATCGGCCAGGCCGGTGGGCGCTCCGGGTTGACCCCGGAACGGGTGGCCATTAACCTCAATGATGCCGGTATCGCCGATAATCAGGGAAACCAGCCGGTTGATCAGCCGATTCAGGCGGACGGCGCGGCGGCCTACTTCACCCAGTTGCCGGTCAAGGCCATGGTGGCGGCGATTCGTGCGGCGGGGCTGCCCGGCTACCTGTCGACCACGGCGGGGACCTTCGTCTGCAACCACCTGATGTACCAGGTCCAGTACCAGCGGGCCCACGAGTTTCCGCGGTTGCGGGCGGGGTTCATGCACATTCCCTTTTTGCCCAGTCAGGTCAGTGCTCGTCCCGGGGTGCCCAGCCTGGCGCTAACGGACGATGTGCGGGGCCTCACGGCGGCCATCACCGCCATCGTGACGCAAATTGAAGACGAAAAAGACGCGTGATTGTTGCTGGTCACGCGTTTTTTGAAGAGTGTTTGCCGGGAAATCAGCGGTCATAACCCAGGAAATTTCTGAAAATCACCCGGGTTGTTGAGCGCCGGGGGTGTCTGGTATGCTAGAGGGGTGTTATGAGGAGGCGGGACGTTTGTGTAAAGAGAGAATGGAGGCCGCGGCTGGTGAGCTGGGGCCATTATTTCCCGGGAAATTAACCGATTGGATGGTGCCGCTGGGTGGCCGATTCTTGGGGGTGTTCGCATGAAACTGACGAGACGAAGGCTGCTCCGGTGGGGTGGCCTGGGATTGTGGTTGGTGGCTTTAGTGGGCTTTCCCCTGGGCCTGGAAATTCCATGGTGGGGTCGTGGGGTGATCCTACTGGCGTTGGGGCTCCTGAGTGTCTTTTGCTGGCGGGTCCGAGGAGCCTGGCAGGACCGGGATCATCCTTACCTGGAACTGTTGATTCTCCTATTTCCGTTGAGCATTTGGGACCTGCCCACGGCGTTGACCGGTGCCTGGCAGTGGCTCTGGTGGGTAACCGGACTCTTGCCGTTTTGGCTCCTGATTTACGCCGCCTACTTTCTGGTCGACCGCTGGCAGAATCGTTCTCGCGCTTAGGACACCTACCGTTAAGTGGGTGATGGATGCTAAGCTACGGACGTAGGGGGAATGACGATGTGGAAAACCTTGATGGCCCCTTGGATGCGGGGAACCCAGCAATTTCGGGAGAGGGCCCAACAGACCCCCACGCGCCGGTTACGGCAGTGGGGCGGAGGGCTGGTGGTCCTTTTGTTGCTGGGCGCCGGACTGGTCGGCTTGCGGCTGACGACCTGGGGGTACGGCCTGATTGGGCTCACGTTCTTCGGGTTAGCCGATTACCTGCAGCTGTGCTGGTTACGCCGGTACCACAGCTACTGGATCGGCCTGCTGGTGAGCAGCGGTGCCGCGTTCGTGATCGTCGCGACGGAAAGCCTGGGCCTGGCCTTGCTGTTTCACGATTAACGGAAACTAGACAAAAATAGGCAGACAAATCGCGCATCGTTCGCCGCGATTTGTCTGCCTATTTTTTTAGCATCCGGGTGCTTAGAGCCGGCTGTTGTAGATCAAAAAGCTGATGTAGCAGTTCTCGCCTTCCGGTAGGTCGTAGCCGGTGTTGGTGTTTGATCCGTCGTTTTCGTGGAGGACCACGAATTCACCGGAGCCATAATCTTGTTCGTTTAAGTACTTGGCCAGGCGGTCGTCACATTCAGCCAGGGTCTTGCCAGTCACGACGCGGCGGTTCCAGCCACGGTGGATGACCTCGTTTGGATTCATCATACTGCTCATCTCCATCAATTTTTGTCCGGGAAACCGGGTCCGTGTGGTTAAGCGGTTCCATCCGGGCGACTACCTTCATCATAGCAAAGTTCGGGGGACGACATCAACCAATTGGTTAGCCCCGTTTATAAAAATGTAACAGACATAAGGCGAAACCTCTAGTATAATAATTAAATGCGCGCTTTTCGGCGGCAGCAGGCATAGGAAAAATTAGGAGGATTTGAGTCTTGTTACATAATTTAATCGCAGAATTCATGGGTACGGCGCTCATGATCATTTTTGGTGTCGGCGTTCACTGTAGTTCGGTTCTGAAGGGGACCAAGTACCGGGGCTCTGGCCATATTTTTGCCATCACGACTTGGGGATTCGGGATCAGCATTGCCTTGTTCATCTTCGGCAACGTCTGCATCAACCCCGCCATGGTCTTGGCACAATGCTTATTAGGCAATCTCAAGTGGAACGCCTTCATCCCATACTCCGTGGCGGAAGTCTTGGGTGGGGTCATCGGGTCCTTCATCGTGTACATCATGTACGCCGACCACTTTAAGGTCTCGGCCGACGAAATCTCGCCGATTACGATTCGGAACCTCTTCTGTACGGCGCCCGCTGTGCGGAACCTGCCCCGGAACTTCTTCGTCGAATTCTTCGACACGTTCATCTTTATCTCGGGGATCCTGGCTATTTCCGAAGTCAAGACGCCCGGCATCGTGCCAATCGGTGTCGGTCTGTTGGTCTGGGCCATCGGGATGGGGCTCGGGGGTCCGACTGGATTCGCCATGAACCTCGCCCGGGACATGGGCCCACGGATCGCCCACGCCCTACTGCCACTGCCCAATAAGGCGGACAGCGACTGGCAATACGGCATCATCGTACCCGGCATCGCGCCCTTCGTTGGCGCCGCTTGTGCCGCTTGGTTCATGCACGGTTTCTTCGGAATCGGGTAGTTTAAAGAACTAGGCACGACGCATCGTGTTGGTTAACATGAGTGATCGCTAAGGTTATCGGTGGGATGACCAGTAAAACAGCATGAAAAAGTCTGAAGCAGGCTGTCACTGCAAAGGTCGTTAAGGCCCCGAGCAGCGGCAACCTGCTTTTTTGATAGCGTGCCGGCCACCGCTGTTGCTGGTCAGCACGGTGTTAGGATTACTGAACATTCTACTGGGGCACGGTACCCCAGTACTTGAGTCGTGTTGGGGGGGCATTATAGCCTGAAAAAAGGATAGTGGAATCGTATGTCATGGTTATGCCACTGTGTCAGCAAAACAGAGGCGACTTGATGGCCGTGGTGAAATTGATGTTAGCTGGCGTTCTTAGCCAGCTTACATCAAGGCCGAGCTTCGGAGACCCGCGATTTTTGCGGGGCTTCGAAGTCGTGCCCACCTCGGCCAGCTTGCTCGCCGGCGTGGCGCGAAGGTTATCAGTGGAGTGACAAGTAAAACAGCATGAAAAAGGCGTCTGACCGCATGATGGGTCAGACGCCTTTTGGCATGTTCGTAAAGGTTAGTGGGCGTTGAGGATCCAGAGGAACCCGACGAAGACCACGGCCAGACCGTACATCATCGGGCCGACTTCCTTACCGCGCTTAGCGGCGATCATGGTCAGTGGGTAGGTGATGAATCCCAGTGCAATCCCGTCAGAGATACTGTAGGTCAGTGGCATGCCCAGCACGATCAAGAAGGCGGGCGCTGCGACTTCGAACTTTTCCCAGTGGATGTTCTTAAGGGATTGGGCCATCAAGACCCCGACGATGATCAGGGCGGGTGCCGTCACTTGGCTGGTCACCACGGCCAGCAGTGGAGAGAAGAAGGCCCCGAAGATGAAGAGAATCCCGGTCACGATGGCGGTAAAGCCGGTCCGACCACCCACGGCGATCCCCGCGGAGGATTCCACGAAGGCGCCCATTGGCGAGGTCCCCAGTAAGGACCCCACGACCATGGTACTGGAATCGGCCATCAAGGCCTTTCCGATCCGGGGCAGCTTGTTGTTTTTAACTAACCCGGCTTGTTCGGCCAAGCCGACCAGCGTCCCGGTGGTATCGAAGAAGGTGACCAGTAAGAAGGTCAGCACGACCACGGCCAGTTGAAGCGTGTTGATGCTGCCGACGTGGGTCAGCCCCACCATGAAGGTTGAGCTGATGCTGGGCACTCCGGAGATGATCTGTTTAGGCATCGGAATCAGACCGGTTGCCAAGCCCAAGACGGAGTTAGCAATCATCCCGATAAAGATGGCCCCGGGAATCCGGGCGCTCATCAGGATCAGGGTCACCAGCAGCCCGAAGATGGTCAACCAGGTGCTGCCGACGTGTAAGGAACCCAGCGTCAGGAAGGTCGATTTATCCGCTTGGACCAGGCCCCCTTCACTGAGCCCGATGAAGGCGATAAACAACCCAATCCCGGCACTGATGGCCATCTTGAGGTCCCGTGGGATGGCGTCGACCACCATTTCCCGCAGCTTGAAGGCCGTCAAAATCATGAACAGGATGGAGGCCACGAAGACGCCGGCCAGCGCCGTCTGCCACGGCACCTTCATGCCGATGACCACGGAGTAGGCGAAGAAGGCGTTGATCCCCAGGCTTGCCGAGATGGCGATGGGGTAGTTGGCCAGGATACCCATCAGGAAACACCCGAAGGCGGAAGCGAAGGCCGTCGCCGTGAAGACGGCGCCCTGGCTGATGCCGGAAGCCCCTAAGACTTGGGGGTTGACGAACAGGATGTAGGCCATGGAAACGAAGGTGGTTAAGCCGGCCAATATTTCAGTCTTGAAGTTTGTGCCGTTCTCTTGGAAATGGAAAAAGTCTGCGATGCGTTGCATATGAATGCACTCCTTAAAGCAATTAGTAGAAACCGAACATTCTGGTTAATCGTTCGGATTTTATCCCTTAATCAATACTTATAGAGTATAGCATAGCCACAAAAAGATAACAATCACGAATTTATATTAATTTTAAAATAATAAAGTTCGTTATTAAACGCAAACTGATTAAATGCAGTCGAAAAAGGCTCGGGGAACGGTGCGTTTTCTGCATCGTTCCCCGAGCCGGGATGGGTCTTTATTAAGGGTTAATCGGGATCGGCCAGAGACTTGCCACTAGTGGTGGACTTGAAGCCGCTGAAGGCCTGGTCGATGGTCTGATACTCGGCCGCCGTCAGGGTCACGTCCAGCGCCTGGGCGTTGGCCTCGACCTGGCTGGCGCGCTTGGCACCGGGGATGACCACGCTGACCAGTGGATCCTGCATGTACCAGGCTAAGACGGTCTGGGCGACGGTGGCGTCGTGGGCCTGCGCAATTGGCCGAACCTGGTCGATGGCCTTGAGCGCGGCGCTGTACCGGGGTTCCTGGAAGTCGCTGATCTGGCTGCGGATATCGTCGGCCGGGAAGTTGACCGCTTGGTCGTACTTGCCGGTCAACAGGCCGGAAGCCAGTGGGAAGTACGGCACGAAGCTGATCTGATGGTCCTTCAGGTACGGCATCAGGTCGGCCTCGTGGTCCCGGTGCAGCAGGCTGAACTCGTCTTCGACCACGTCCACGTACCCGTCGGCGTTGGCTTCCTTGACCTGTTCGAGGCTGAAGTTCGAGACCCCGATGGCCCGAATCTTTCCCTGTTCCCGCAGACGTTGCAGCGCGCCGACCGCTTCGGCCTTTGGCGTTTGCTTGTCGGGGAAGTGGATGTAGTAAATGTCCAGGTAATCGGTGTTCAGGCGTTTTAAGCTGGCCTCGACCTGGGCGGTGAGAAAGTCAGGGGTGTTGTTGATGACCTGCTCGCCGGAGGAGAAGTCCTGCGCGCCCTTGGTGGCCAGGGCGAAGCTGTGCCGGTCGAAGGCGTGCATGGCTTGACCCACCAGCTCTTCGGAGTGCCCCAGCCCGTAAACGTAGGCGGTATCGAGCAACTTGATGCCGTGGTTGAGCCCCGCCGTGACCAGCTGGAGCCCGTCCTCATCCTTCAAGTTGGGGAAGAGGTTGTACCCGCCGACCGCGTTGGTCCCGAGACCTAAGGCAGTGGCTTGAACGTCGGATTTACCAATTGTGACCATTTCGTGTGACATCGAAATCCCTCCTATAATATGAAACCGGATACAAATCTACGTTCATCATACCAGATTCTCGAAAGCGGGGAAAACATTCGTTGGATTTTTTCACGAATACCTGCCGCGGCCCCCGTGCTTTCTGGTACACTGGACCTTAAAGACAAGGAGTAAATGATATGACAACCTATTTAATCATCGGGGCAAACGCCATTGCCCAAACGGTCGCCCGCCAGGTGCTCACGGATCCGGCGGCCACGGTGCGGGTGGTGCACGCCGCCGATCAGTCCTTACCGGCCGATTTAGCCGCCCAAGTCACGGAGATTGCGGGGGACCTGCATCAGGCAGCGACCTACGTACCGGCCTTGCAGGACCGGCCCAGCGTTTTCTCGGCGTTGACCGGGGTCGACGTAGACTGGGCGTTCGAGGAGCTCTTCGACGCGCAGTACCACCAGCAATTGCCGCTGACCCGCTTCATCATGCTGAGCACCGCCGGGGTCGACGACGAGGTCACCGGTGAGCTGACCTATCCGGGGATTTCCGACGTGAAGGAATACCTGAACCAGCAGCGGTACGCGGCCAAACAGGTCGATGAGGCGGAATTTCCGTACACGATTCTGCGGCCCGTGACGTTGACGGATGAGCCGGCCCAGACGCCGACGCTGATCGACGAGGGCCAGCCGGTACCGGCGGGAACTGTTTCACGTGAAACAGTAGCTGGGGTCGCGGCCGACCTGTTGATCCACGGGGGCCACGATTACCAGTCACTGGCGATTTGCCAGTCAATTCATTAAGTTTACGCGAATCCGATGAAATTGCGGTCATCGGCGGGACTTCTTTGTTAGAATAAACTGTGCGGGGGTGAATGAAATGGCCTTGAATATTAGTGACCAGCAACTTGAGGTGGTTCGCGAGCGGATTGGGGAAGCTAACCAGCGCGCCCACTTTGTGATTTTTCAGTCGATTGAAAAGGCATCCGGCAAGGTGTTGCGGTTGATCACCGACATCGACAGCTTCCGGACGATTCAGGAACAGCACCAGGGTGACGCTCAGATGGCGATCATCCAGGACATTGTTCCGATTACCGATACGTTGGCTCGCTGGGCGGTCGCCGAGAATATGGCGGCCCAACAGCAGGATAACGCCGAGGTCCTAGCCGATTTGGAAAAGTATACGAACGCCGTCTTAAAAGAAAATCACCAAGCCGAGAATACCGGTGAAGATGACGACTAAATCGCAGCTGCCAGGGATGGTGGGCTGCTTTTTTTTGCAATTTTTAAAGTCGAAGATATGCCATGATTCGGAGCAATTAACGATAATAGCAAATCAGATTTGATACGATGAGCACTGTTCTAATAGGAATGTAACCGCTATCTAATAAATATAGATTGTGAATAACTATTCATGGTATTCTTTATTTAGTGAAGGAGGGTAACATTATGAAGAAATTACATATTGCAATGGTGACTATGGTTTCATCGATGGCAGCGCTATGGATGATGACGGATCCAGCTTTAGGTTGTACTACCGTATTAGTGGGGAAGAGTGCCTCGACGGATGGGTCGACCATGATTGCTCGGGATGAGGATGCGCATACGGCCTGGACGAAGCGGTTCGTGGTTCATCCGCAGACGAATAATGGCGCGACAACATATCGGTCGGTAGGGAATGACTTTACAATGACCCTCCCGAAAACACAACAACGCTACACTGCCACGCCGGATTGGACGTCTGAGGACGGAACCTATGGCGAAGACGGGATTAATCAAAACAATGTCGCAATGAGTGGTACGGAATCCTCTGAGAATAACCAGAAAGCTGCTAAGGCAGATCCGTATGTGAAGAACGGGATTAGTGAAGACTCGATGTTAGATGTCGTGCTTCCGTTTATTGATTCTGCAAAAGACGGGGTATTACGCTTAGGACAAATTGTTGAAACAAAGGGAGCTGCTGAATCTGACGGCATCATTTTCTCCGACAAAAATGAGATTTGGTACATGGAAATTGGTTCTGGCCATGAATGGGCAGCCGTTCGGGTCCCAGATAACCAATACGCCGTGATTCCTAACCAGATGATGATTGGTAAGCTTAACTTGAAAGATACTAAAAACTACTTATCATCACCGAATTTACAGGGATTTGTTAAAAAACATCAACTTAAGTCATACAGGAATAAACAAGTTAATTTCTCAGCAGCGTTTGGAACCAACAGTAAGAGTGACGCTCAGTATAATCGACCACGGGTCTGGGATGGACAACGAATTTTAACGCCTAGCAAGAAACAGACGCCTCAACAAAAGCATTTTGCGATGTTTATGAAGCCGGATAAAAAAATTAGTCGGCAAAAAGTGGGCCAAGTTCTCGGCTTACATTTTAACGGGACTAAGTACAACTCGACTGGCAAATGGACTAAAGAGTATCGGCCAATCAACGTGCCGACAAATATGGAATCCCACATTATTCAATTTCGGCAGAATGTTCCAGCCGCTATTTCTGGAATTCAATGGATTGCACTAGCATCACCAGATACCAGTGTGTATGTACCGTTCTATACGACGATTACGGATACACCGGCGCAATACAAGATTGGGACGGATCATTATGACAGTCAGTCGGCAGCTTGGACGTATAAGCAGACGAAGGTACTGGTCGATCCGTACTACAATGAATTTGTGAAGAAGTACGTCCGGCCAGCTCAAGCAACGACGAATCAAGAACTGCAAGCTAATCTGAATGCTTCGGATCAAAAGGCCAAGAGTATCACAAACTCAACGGATTTGGCCGCTTATCTGACAGCAAGTAATGCAACTCAGGCAGATTTAGCCCAAAAGAACTTTACGACGCTTAATGCAAAATTAATGGAAGCAGCAACTGCCAAGACGCCGATTAAGCACAAAGCAAACCTATAAATTATGCTAAGAATGATCCTTTCGATAGTCTGAAATAGGGCTACTAAGGGGTCATTTTTATGATGGTGCTAATTTCCTAGTCGTTTGGACGACATGAACCACTGCATTTAGCGGAACAGAGGCGACTTGATGGTCGTGGTGAAATTGATGTTGGTCGGGGTTTTTACCCGGCCTACATCAAGGCCGAGCTTCGGAGACCTGTGGGTTTCAGGGCTTCGAAGTCGTGCCCACCACGACCATCTTGCTCGCCGGCGTGAAGCGAAGATTAGCGGCTATCATGGGACACTTTTACGGCCTTTTTTCTTCTAAAAATGAAACACCCTTATTGACCCCATCCCACCGAAAACCTGCTAAACTAAAGATACTTTAGGGGAAACCTTTTGAGGAGGGGTCATCATGAAGAGACACGATTTTTGGCAAGGCTTGGTCGCCGCGGCGGCCGTCGTGGGGCTGTTCGGTGGATTCGGGACGGTTGCGCAGGCCAAGAGCACGGCCAAGACGGTCACGTTTGGTCAGCTGACCAACCATAATACGCACCGCTTGGCGGCGATTCGGCAGGCGGCCCGGCAACAGATCCTGACCCAGACGCACGCGAAGAGCCGGCGCGTGGCGGCCGTGTACCAGGTCAAGCTCCCGCACCACATGACGAAGAAAGCCACGTTGACGGCGAACGGGGTGAAGATGAACCTCTTGGCCAACAGTTTCAAGGTCAAATCGATCACGATTCCGTACACCCAATTACGGGGGAAGATCCTGAACCGCTACATTCCCAAGGCGGACCGGACCAAGGCCGTGAAGGGCAAAGTCGTGGCGCTGACCTTTGATGACGGGCCGGACCCGACCTTGACGCCGAAGCTGTTGAAAATCTTGAAGAAAAATCACGTCCACGCGACCTTCTTTGAGGTGGGGCAGAGCGTCAGCCGGTACCCGAAGATCAGTCGGGCCGTGCTGGCGGGCGGCAACGAGTTGGGCAACCACTCGTGGAACCACCCCGACTTCAACAGCATCGGAACGGCCAAGACGGTCAACCAGGTTATGCGGACCAACCGGGACATCTACGCCGCGACCGGGCAACTACCGCAGTACGTCCGGCCACCATACGGCAACATCACGGCCGCGGAAGGACGGGCCATCGAGCAGCCAATCATTCGCTGGTCGGTCGATTCCCGCGACTGGTCGTACCTTAACAAGCAGAAGGATATTAATTCGGTCATGCGGGCCACGCGCAACGGGTCAATCGTGTTGATGCACGACATCCACGCGCCCTCGGTCGCCGCGGTGCCGACGATTATTCATAAGCTGAAGGCCAAGGGTTACCACTTCGTCACGGTCAGCCAGCTTTACAATAATCAGGCGTTGCCAGGTCTCCAGTACTTTGGTGCCGGGGATTACCGGGTCGCCGGACGGTAACCACTCATGAAAATCAGCAAGTAAACGGATCGTCACCGGCGGTCCGCTTTTTGTTGGCGTCAGGGACGTTCTTTTATAAAATAATTAATACCCGGATTAATTCGTGATCTGACCTGTCTATTTATTCGGAAACCTGCTAAACTAAAAATTATCAGAAATCGGGGAGCGAACAAGGGGGATATTTGAAAATGAGGGGAACACGAATCGTTATGGGGCTGGTGACCTTGGTTGCGGCCAGCCTACTGGGCACGGCGCCCACGGTCGGGGGCAACCTACCCGCAAAACAGGTCGCGATTGAGGCGGCGAAACGCAGCGAACGGGTGGTGACGCTGGGCCAGCTGACGGGGCATGATCGGAACCGTTTCGCCGCGGTCCAGCAGGCGGCCCGCCAGCAGTTGCTGACCCAGACGCACGCGGCGGTGGCGGCGGTCGAACACGTCGGGGTGCCGACACAACCGACCGTCACGGCCAGCCTGACCCAGCAGGGGGTTCGGGTACCCCTGACACCGGCAATCCGCGGGGTACGGGAACTGGTGATTCCGTACCGGCGATTGACGGGGAAGATTCAGAATCGCTACTTACCGGCCGCCCAGCGCGCCACACCGGTCGCCGGGAAGGTCATCGCGCTCACGTTTGACGACGGGCCCGACCCGAAGCTGACGCCGAAACTCTTGAAAATCCTGAAGCAGGCGCACGTCCACGCAACCTTCTTTCAGGTCGGCAAGAGCGTGGTCAAGTACCCGCAGCTCAGCCGGGCAGTCCTAGCCGCGGGACACGAGCTGGGGAACCATTCGTGGGACCACCCGAACTTTGCGGCGGTGGGGACGCGGCAGGCGGTGCGCCAAGTCGCCCGGACCAACGCCGCCATTTACCACGCGACCGGTCAGCTGCCGACCTACGTGCGCCCACCGTACGGCGCCATTACCCGGGCCGAGGGACGGGCCATCGCCCAACCAATTATTCGCTGGTCGATCGACTCGCGGGATTGGGCGTACCTGAACCGCCAGAAGGACGTCCAGTCGGTGGTCCATGCCGCGCAGAGTGGGGGCATCGTGCTGATGCACGACATCCACGCCCAGTCGGTTGCCGCGGTGCCGGCGATCATCAAGCAATTGACGGCCAAGGGGTACCGGTTCGTGACGGTAGGCCAGCTGCTCGGTCAAAATACGTTACCGGGATTGGAATATTTTGAACGGGGCGATCACCGGGTGGCCGGAAGTTAAAAGAGCAATCGAAAAAGCGCCTGGGACGGTGATTGGCCGTCTCAGGCGCTTTTGGTCGTTGCTTAGAAATTTGTAAGTCAGTCGTTACGCTAAAAATTGTTCGGCGAGCTTTTGGTAAACGTGTTGGACGTGGGCGAAGAGGTCCAGGTCGACCGATTCGTTGGTCGAGTGGGCGGCACTCCATTCGCCGGCCCCGTAAACGGCGACCGGGAAGTGGTGCGCCGACTTGGTGAACTCGGAGGCGTCGGTCGCACCGTGAATCACCTGCCGCTGGATGGGGTGGCCAAACTCGTCGTCGGCGATGGTTTTGACCAGCTCCAGTAAGAGTGCGTGGATGTCGCTGATGATGGGCTTGAAACTGTAGTCCACGTGGAGCGTCAGGTGCACGTCGGGTTCCTGGTTCAGTTGGTCGACGACCTCGTGGAGCCGCTGAATCACGGCGGCGTTGTCGAATTCGGGGATCGGCCGAATGTTCCCTTGCAGTTCGGCGTTGGCCGGAATACTGTTGACCTGTTCGCCGCCCTTGAAGACGGTCACGTTGTGGACTAGGGGCCCCAATTCGGGACTGACCGGGGCGTTGTCGAAGGCCGTCTTTTCGGCCGTGACGAATTTGATCAGGTTGGTGATGGCGTTGATGCCCTTTTCCGGCATGGAGCTATGGGCGCCCTTCCCCTGACAAAAGACGTGGTAATTGAGCGACCCGTTGTGGGCGTAGACTAGGTTGCCGCCGGTGGGTTCCCCGATGACCAGGCCGCTTAAATCGTCGGCCAGGCCTTGCTCGGTCAGTATCCGGGAGCCCATGGCCCCGTTTTCTTCCCCCACGGTCCCGATGAACCGTAGGCGTCCCTTGAGCGGCGTGTGGGCGTCGGCCAGGTTGATGAAGGTGATGACCATTCCGGCCAGACCACTCTTCATGTCGGCCGCGCCCCGCCCGTAGAGCACGTTATTTTCCACGTGGGCGTCAAACGGCGGGAACTGCCAGTTGGCCGGGTCGCCGGTTGCCACGGTGTCTAGGTGGCCGGATAACGCTAAGACCTTGTCGCTTGTGGTGTCGCCAATTTCGGCGACCAGATTGCTCCGGCCGGGTGCGTAGGGGATGAGGCGACTCTCGATGCCGTGGTTGGCAAAGAGCTTTTTGATGTAGTCGGCCACGGCGGCTTCGTTGCCATTGACCGAGTTGAGACTGACTAAGTGTTGTAGGATTTGAAGTTGTTCGCTAGATTGCATAGGTGCAAGCCCGCTTTCTCATCATTTTTTAATCTCGTGTATCCTCAGTGTAGCACGCGAGCCGGGGTGGGGAAAGCGGACAATAACGTTTTTCATAGCGAATTTCCAATCTTGCGTGAACGTACGTTCGTTTCGAGAAAGAACTATGCTAAAATGAACGCAACGAGAAAAAATAACGGAGGGTCGGCTTATGAGTTTACAGTTTGTCTTGGGGAGCGCGGGAATGGATCACCGGCGACCACTGGTTGACGCGTTGGCGCAACAGGTCCAGCAGCACCCGGATGACCAGGGGTATTACCTGGTTCCCAACCATATTAAGTTTGAAACTGAAGTGGACGTTTTGGCGGCGCTGAAGGCCCAGTTAGCGGCGGACCAGCCGTTATTTGCCCAGACGCAGGTCCAGGTCTTTTCGTTTACGCGGCTGGCCTGGTTCTTCATGAAGAATGAACCGATCTATCAGCTGCCCCGGATCTCGCCGGCCGGGCTCAACATGCTGATCTACCAGATCATCCAAAGCCACGCCGATGAGCTGACCATCTTTCGGGGAGAGGTCACCCGGCCGGGCTTCATTAGCCAACTGACCGCCCAGCTATCGGAGTTTCGGGTGGGTCAGGTGACCGCGGCCGACCTGACCACGGCCATCGACCAGTTGGCCCCCAGCAACGCCGATCTGCAAGCCAAGCTGCACGACCTGCTGATCATCTATGAGGCGTTCGAGACCCAGATGGCGGGGAAGTACGTGGCCAATACGGACCTATTGAACCAGTTAGCGGACTTTTTGACGACACAGGTCGATTTGAGCCACGCCCACTTCTACCTGGAAGGCTTTTCGCAGCTGAGTGCGCAGGAACGGCAACTGGTGACGGTGCTGATCCAGCGAGCCGCCAGCGTGACCGTGGCGCTGAACCTGGACAAGGCCGCGCCCCAGACGCTCCCGGACCCCACGGCCCTGTTCTTTCAGTCGGCCAAGTTATACCAGCAGCTATACGCCAGCGCCCGGGCGAACCGGGTCCCGGTGATGGTCGACCAACGGGCCCAGACGCCCCGGGTGTCGGCCGACCTGTTAGCGTTGGACCAGTACTGGCAGGCCAGCACCGCGGTCGATCAACGCCCGCAAGAGGTGACCACGCCGCCGACCAATATTCGCGTGGTCCAGGCCACCAGTCGCTACGCGGAGGTGGCCCACATCGCGACCACGATTCGCCAGTTGGTCGCCAGCGGGAAGTACCGCTACCGCGACTTCTTGGTGACGACCCGGCACCTGGACGCCTACCAGACAGTGTTGGCGCCGATTTTTAACGCGCAGGCGATCCCCTACTTCGACGATGCGGACGTGCAGATGGCCGACCACCCCTTCGTGGAGCTGATCAACGCGCTCTTCGACGTGGACCGGCGCAATTACCGGTATGCGGACGTCTTTCGGGTCTTGAAATCCGAATTGCTGCTGCCCCAGGACGACCAGGGGGAGCCGATGCCGATTGAGGCCTACCGCCAGGCGGTCGCGTTGACCGAGAACCTGGTGCTGAAGAACGGGTATCAAGGCAAGCGTCGCTGGGGCCAGGACGAGGACTGGCAGTACACCCGCTTCTCCGCGGGGGACGACAGTGTGCAGACCACCCGCGACGACCAGTTGACGGCGCAGATCAATCAGATCCGGCACTTTGTGAAGCAGACCCTGCCGCCGTTCTTTGCCCAACTTAAGGGGGCAAAGACTTACACGGATGCGGCCGCCGTTTTGTACCAATTCTTGGCCAACCACGGCGTCACAAGCCGGCTGATGGCCTGGCGGGACCAGGCGATTGACGATGGTGACCTGATGCGGGCCGGCCAACCCGAGCAGACCTGGACCACGTTCTGCCAGATGTTGGATGAATGCCATACCATCCTGGGACCCTTGCCGTTTGACCAGACAGACTTCCAGGCACTCTTACAGACCGGGTTTGCCGGCGCTAAATTCAACCAGATTCCCTCGACCCTGGACCAGGTGTCCGTGTCCGAAAGCGGGCTGGTCCAGGCGAACAACCGGAAGGTGACCTTCTTGATGGGGGCCACCGCGGATACCATGCCGGATAACCAGGTCCCGAATACCCTGTTAGCCGACAGCGACCGGCAGGACCTGGGCGAACAGCTGCAAACCACGGACAGTAACGCCTACTTGCGGGACGACGCGGCGACCCAGCTGGCGGGGGAACCCTACCTGAACTACCTGGCCTTTCTGAGCGGCAGTGAGACGCTGGTCTTCAGCTATCCGGCGGCCAGCGACGAGAGTAGCGGCCTGGAGATTTCGCCCTACGTGGCACGGATTCAGGAACACTTCCACCTGCCGACGGAGACGTTACCCGCCACGCCGGCGGCCGATGCGACGGCCATTTTACCGTTCGTGGGGACCCGCCGGACCACCTTGCGCCACCTGGTGCAGGCTAGTCACGATAGCCAGGTCCGCGAGGTGCCCCTGTCGCCGGCGTGGCTGTACGTCTTACGTCTGTTGCGGCAGGACCCGAACTACGGGGACCTGACCACCAAGCTTCTGGGAAGTCTGACCTACCGGAACGTGCCCCAACAACTGACGCCGGACATCGTGACCCAGCTGTACGGCAACCGGATCAGCACCTCGATCTCCAAGCTGGAGGAGTATTACGCGAACCCGTACGCCTACTTCCTGAAGTACGGTCTGCGACTCCAAGAACGGGACGTCTTTGAGCTGTCCCCGGCCAGCACCGGGGAGTTCTTCCACGCCACGTTGGACGGGTTGATCAAACTGATCAACCAGCAGGAGCTGAACCTGGCCGACCTGGATGACCAACAGATGGCCGAGATGATCGACGAGGTCACGGCGAAGGTGCTCGATACCACGGAGAACCCGCAGTTTGCCATCCTGGAGAGTTCGGAACGGATGACCTACATTCGCCACCAGCTGATCAAGACCATGCATCAGATGGGCCGGACCCTGCACGAGCAAAGCAAGCGGACCCGGATGCGGCCACGGCGAACCGAGCTGCAGTTTGGCTTGGGAGACCAGCACGGCCTGCAACCGCTGTTGTTCGACCTAGATGCCGATCGGCCGCAAGACGACCAGGTGCCGCACCGGGAGGTCATGGTCCGGGGCCGCATCGACCGGTTGGATGCCTTGAAGCTGGCTGACAAGACCTTCCTGGGCATCGTGGACTACAAGAGTTCGGAGCACCAGTTTAACTACCAAAACGCCTACTACGGGCAGGCCATGCAGATGCTGACCTACCTGGATGCGGTCAAGCAGAACCTGACCGCGCTGGTCGACCAGCACGAAGCACCATCGACGGAACTGGCTGGAGCCGTGTACCTGCACCTGCAGAACCCGATCTTAAAGGCGGGGGATGTGCTGGGACAGGACCCGCTGGCCGCGTTATTGAAGGCGGAACAGTACCAGGGGCTCCTGCTCAACGACCTCGACTTTTTGGACCACATCGAAGAGTGGCTGAAGGGCGGCAAGTATTCGCAACTCTTCCGGGGCCTGCGCAAGACGGCCAAGGGCTACTCGTCGGATAAGCTGGTCACACCGGCGGAATTGGATAACCTGCTGGCCCACACGGAACACCTGATCAAGCGGGCCGCCAGTGAGATCCTCGACGGGCAGCTGGACCTGGCCCCCGTGCGGGAACAGAACCGCACGGCGTTGCAGTTCTCGCCGTACAAGTCGATCATGCAGTTTGACCCACTGTTACCGGAAAACAACTATCACGATTTAACCAGTCTCAAGAAGGCCGACGTGATGGCCTTGATTGAGGAAGAGAAGACGCAGAACGCGGCGGCCGAGATGGCGGCCATCAAGCGTGCGGAACGGGAGGCCCATGATGAGCGATAAATTTAAGTACACCCCCAGCCAGGAAAAGGCAATCTTTCAACGCGGGACCGACCTGTTAGTGTCCGCCTCGGCCGGGTCGGGGAAGACCCGGGTCCTGGTCCAACGGGTGATTGAACACCTGAAGGCCGGCACCGGGATCGACCACATCCTGATTGTGACCTTTACCAAGGCCGCGGCGGCGGAGATGCGGGACCGGATTCAGACGGCCCTGCGGCAGGAGCTGGCGGCCAATCGGGGGGATAGCGAGCAGCAACAGTTCTACCTGCGCCAGCTGAACCTCTTGCCGGTGGCGGACATCAGCACGCTGGACGCCTTTTGTCTCCAGCTGCTCCAACACTATTACTACATTATTGATTACGATCCGGTCTTTCGGTTGTTGGCGGACACCACGGAAAGTGAGCTGCTGCGCGATGAGGTCTGGACGGACCTGCGTGAGCAGCTCTACGCCGACGACACCGACGGTCAGTTTGCCCGGGTCACCGAGAACTTCTCGGGCGACCGGAACGACCAAGGGCTGACGGACCTGGTTCAACGGGTCTACACGTTTGCGGACGCGGCGCCCGACCCGGACGCCTGGTTGACCCAGTTGGCGGCGGCCTACACGCTGGACGCGGACCATTTGCCGGACACGACCTTCTACCGGGACCGACTCCAGCCGCTCTTAGTTGACCAGGTGGGGCAGCTCCACGCGGATCTGACCAGTGCCTTAGAACTGGCCGAGAATGCCGGGTTGGAGAAGCAGATCACCTACCTGAACACCCAGTTGGACCAGGCCCAGAACCTGCGGGACCTGGTGCAGACGGGGAGTTGGAACGACCTACGTGCGGCCGTCTTGGCGTATAACTGGGGCCGCTTGCCGTCGATTCCCAGCAAGAGCGAGGACCACCCGACCTACGTGGAATTGAAGGCCTACCGGGACTCGGCCAAGAAACAACAGGAGTCGTTGGTGAAGACCTACTTCTTACAGAGTGAGGGGGACGCGATGGCCACGATTCGGGAATCCGGGAAACTGGTCACGGAGCTGGCCCGGGTCGTGACGGCCTTTCGGCACGCCTACTTGGCGGAAAAGCAGCGGCGGCACGTCCTGGACTTCGCCGACGTTGAACACGCGGCGCTTCAAATCTTAACCCAGGACACGGCCGATTCGCAGCACGTGCGGCAACAGTTACAGCACCAGTACAGCGAGATCATGGTCGATGAATACCAAGACACCAACAGCCTGCAGGAGGCCATCCTGTCGGCCATCGCCCAGCCGGAACCCCATGGGAACCGGTTCATGGTGGGTGACGTCAAGCAGTCGATCTACCGCTTCCGGCAGGCCGACCCAACGCTGTTCATGGCCAAGGCCGACCGTTATGCCACGGGGCAGGCGGGCGACGTCATTACGCTGGCCGAGAACTTCCGGTCGATGCGTAACGTGGACGACTTCACCAACTTGATCTTTAAGCAACTGATGGACCGTAAGTTGGGGGAGATCGACTACCAGGGCCCGGCGCTCCTGAAGTATGGGGCGACCTATTACCCGGACGACCTGAAGAGCCCGGCGGAATTGCTGGTCTATTTAACGGACCAGCAGGCGACCACCGATGACGGCGAAGCCATGGACGAGACCTTCCAGGTGGACGATAAGCACCAGGGTGAGGTCCTGATGGTTGGTAAGAAGATTCAGGAACTCATCGCCGAGCAGACACCCATCTACGACCGCGACCTGAAGACGACGCGGCCCATCGACTATCGCGACATCACGTTGTTGACGCCCACCCGGTCGAACAACCTGATCATCACCGATGAGCTGAAACACCTGGGGATTCCGGTCGTGGTCAACGACGCGCAGAACTACTTCAAGACCACCGAAATCCAGATTATGATGGCCCTCCTGCGCATCATCGACAACCCGTACCAGGACATTCCACTGGTGGCCGTGTTGCGCTCGCCCATCGTGGGCCTCAACGAAAACGAGTTGGCGTTGTTGCGGATCAACCAGCGGACCGGCGACTACTATCAGGCGGTCCTGCACTTCGAGCAGACCTACAGTGACGATGCCGCCAGCGACTTTCAACAGCGGGTCCACCAGAAGGTCGCACACTTCTTGGAGCAACTCCGCGACTTCCGTAACGTGGCCCAACAGAACGAGCTGGTCACGCTGATTTGGCGCATCTACCAGGAGACCGGCTTCCTGGACTACGTCGGCGGGATGCCGGCGGGTGAGCAGCGGCAGGCCAACCTGCACGCGTTGTACGAGCGGGCCCAGAGCTATGAACACAGTAGCTTCAAGGGACTCTTCCAGTTCGTGCGCTTCGTCGAACGGCTGCAGGAACGGGACGACGACCTGGCGAGCGCGGCCGTTCAGACGGCGGATAACGCGGTGTCGGTCATGACGATTCACGGGAGCAAGGGGCTGGAGTTTCCCGTGGTCTTCCTGATGGACGCCTCACGGCAGTTCAACCGGCAGGACCAACAAGGGACCTACGTGCTGAGCGCCAAGGACGGCATCGGCATCGACTACCTGGACACGCAGAGCCGCATCCAGGTGCCGACGCTGCAAAAGCTGGTCACGGCCCGGGCGATTAGCCGGGCCAGCCTGGCCGAGGAGATGCGGAAGCTGTACGTCGCGTTGACGCGGGCCGAATCACGGCTATTCATCGTGGGGTCGCACAAGACTCAAGAAGAGGCGCTCAAAAGCTGGCAACAGGCCTTTCAAAGCCCGAACCTGGTGCTGAACGCGACCTCCCGGGAGAAGTCGACCCAGGCCAATTACCTGGACTGGATTGGCATGTGCCTGATGCGGACGCCCCAGGCGCAGGACTTGCGGGAAGACCAGCCGGCCCTGGGGGCGTTGGCCGGGGATGCGGCCGACTTTCGGGTCAGTTTCGCCACGGCCAGTGACCTGGCGCCGACCACGCCGGTGACCCAGGCGGCCGCCGATTGGCTGCACCAGACCAGTGAGGCCGCCCAGCAGGTGACCGAAACGGCGGTCGCGGGGGATCAGTTGAAGACCATCATGGACTTTCAGTATCCCCACCAGGCGGCCACGGTCACCACGGCCTACCAATCCGTCTCCGAGGCCAAGCGTTTGTTCGAAGACCCGGACAACGCGCGCATTGGGGAGAGTCAGCCGACCGCGGCCGGCCAACAGCGCGGTCGCCGGTTCGTGACCCACGACTTCGCCCGGCCGGAATTCCTGCAGACGGTGCGGGAACCCTTACCGACGGAGATCGGAACGGCGACCCACCTGGTCTTACAACAGTTAGACGTCAGCACCGCTCCTAGCGAGGACAGCGTGCAGACCCTGATCGACCGGCTCGTGGCCGACAAGGTGCTGACGGCCGAGGTGGCGGCCCGGATTCAGGTGCCGACGATTCTGCGGTTCTTTGCCGGAAAGTTGGGGCAGCGCATCCTGGCGCACCCAGAGCAGTTACATCGGGAAGTACCGTTCTCGCTCCTGATGCCGGCGAAAAGCCTGTTCCAGGACTTCCGCGAACAAGACTCGCAGGTCCTGGTCCACGGGATCATCGACGGGTACCTGACCACGGCCGACGGGATTCTTCTCTTCGATTACAAGACCGATCACGTGAATACCGACCGGTTGGCGGCCAGTCAGGAGAAACTGGTGAACAAGTACGGGGGGCAACTCAACCTGTACGCTACGGCGTTACACCAGATGACCCAGCAACCCGTGCTGGAACAGTACCTGTACCTCTTGTCGGTTGGGGAACTCGTGGCGGTTCCGCGGCGAGAACTGATCACCGATACACCATCCAAGTAACCAGATAAACGAACGCGTCATCGTCAGGAGCTCTGACGGTGGCGCGTTTTTTGTAATCAGTGGAAGCTGTCGATTGCTTTCGCTCATGTTTAGTCCGGAAAACATCAGTCGGCAGCACGACAAGCTGATACTTATCACCGTTTTCCGACCAATTAGCAGAATGCGTGATTAATTGGCCAAAAATATGCCGAATATTTTATGCCAAAAAGAGATAAAAAGTTTCAATTGCCCCCGAAAAGCGGGAATATTGCGGTCATCACCGGTCGCACCGGGCAAAAATCTCTAAGGGAAGGCCCTTAATTCCTCCCTAAATATTCCCGATCGTATATAAAAATCGTCCTAAAATATGCCAATCCTAGATAAGCGACTTCCGCATTTTACCGTGTAGGCGCTGGTCAAAAAGGGCGCTAAACGCCGTGAGGTCGGTCTTCGCGTTGCTCCGGGCAGGTGGGCATGCTATGCTTTCTCTTGTAAAACGTGTGAAAAACCAAACAAGCAATTATTCCTACTAGCCAAGAGCCAACCTAAAACCAGTTTCTATCTCACGTTTATACATGATTAGTTTCTGGAGCATTTCTCTAATCTCTTTTAAAGTGAGGAGCATTATTATGACGAACAATTATACCCATGAAAAATCAGGCTACACGATGACCACGGTCGCCGAAGAAGCCGCCCGGTGCTTACTGTGCCACGACGCCCCGTGTTCCAAGGCCTGCCCGGCCAACACCGACCCAGCCAAGTTCATCCGCAGCGTGCGGTTCCGGAACATCAAGGGCGCCGCGGACACCATCCGGACCAACAACGCCTTGGGAGCCATCTGTGCGCGGGTCTGCCCGACCGAAAAGTACTGTGAACTGGCCTGCTCCCGGAGTGGGATCGATACCCCGATCGACATCGGTGGGATTCAACGCTACGTCACCGATTTCGAACAACAAGCCAAGATGGACATCCTCGAAAAGGGCCCAGCGAACGGCTTGAAGATCGCCATCGTCGGGAGTGGCCCGGCCGGCTTGCAGTCCGCCACGACCTTACTCGAAAAAGGCTACGCCGTGGACATCTTCGAAAAGAACACCAAGCCCGGTGGTTACCTGACCTACGGGATTCCAGAATACCGCTTGCCACAAGACATCGTGGACTACGAAATCAAGCGGATCACGAACCTGGGGGCCAACCTGCACCTGAACACGGCCATTGGTGAAGACATCACCATGGACCAGTTGAAGGCCGACTATGACTCCGTGATCTTGGCCGTCGGGGCCAGCGAAGCCAAGATGTTGCCAATGTTTGACGGTAACGCCTACACCGAATCCGCCGTGGACTTCCTGGCCCGCGTCAAGGACGCCCAAGGCCAGATCAGCGATGTTCCCGAAAACGCCGTCGTTATCGGTGGTGGGGACGTTGCCATGGACGTGGCCACGACCCTGAAGCGGTTAGGCACCAAGAACGTGACCGACATGGCCTACGAAGAATTCGATGAATTCCGCGCCTCCAAGAAGGAATTGGCGGGCACCCGTGAAGCCGGCGTGACGCTGGTGGACGGCTACGTGCCAACGGCCATTGACGGCAACGAAGTGACCTTCAAGCACCGGAACATCGACGCCGAAATGACGATCAAGGCCGACAAAATCATCCTGGCCATTGGTCAACAGGTCAACACCGACAAGTTGGGCATTACCACGGAACACGGCGAAGTGTCCTTCATCGGTTACCGGACGGACGACCCGAAGGTTTACGTGACCGGCGATATCGCGCACGGCGACAAGACCGTTGTCTGGGCCGTACGGAAAGGGAAAGAAGTTGCTGAAGAAATCGACAACGCTTTAATGGGAGGTAACCGCAAATGATTAAGAAGGATTTAGGAATTGATTTTTTGGGTGTCCACTTTGAAAACCCATTCTGTCTTTCATCCTCACCCGTTGGGAACTGTTACGAGATGTGTGCCAAGGCCTTTGATGAAGGCTGGGGCGGGGTCGTCTTCAAGACGATTGGCCCGGAACACTTCAAGGTTGACGAAGTTTCTCCCCGGTTCGACGAACTGACCAAGGAAGGCACGCCTTTCGTGGGGTTCAAGAACATGGAACAAATTGCGGAACACAGTTTACAGGAAAACCTGGACGACCTGGCCCACTTAAAGCGCGACTACCCAACCAAGATCGTGATTGCCTCCATCATGGGGACCAACGAAGAAGACTGGGTGGAACTGGCCAAGTTAGTCACCGACGCCGGGGCCGACATGATCGAAATGAACCTGTCCTGCCCACAGATGACCTCCCACGAGATGGGGTCCGACGTCGGGACCAACCCCGAATTAGTCAAGAAGTACTGTGAAGCCGTTAAACGCGGGTCCGACCTGCCAATGATGGCCAAAATGACGCCGAACATCACCGACATGGTACCCGCTGCCAAAGCGGCCATGGCCGGCGGTGCCGACGGGATTGCGACGATCAACACCGTGAAGTCCATTTCGAATCTGGACCTCGACAAGAAGGTCGCCTTGCCAATCGTCAACGGTAAGTCCTCCATCTCCGGGTTCTCCGGGAAGGCCGTGAAGCCGATCGCCCTGCGGTTCATCCAACAACTGCGGGTCGCCGCTGGCCTGGAACAACTGCCAATCTCCGGTATCGGGGGCATCGAAACCTGGGAAGACGCCGTTGAGTTCATCCTGTTGGGCTCCACCACGTTACAGGTCACCACGGCCGTGATGCAGTACGGGTACCGAATCGTGGAAGACATGAAGAACGGGCTGATGCACTACATGGACGAACAAGGGGTCGACCACCTGTCCGACCTGGTTGGCTTGGCCAACAAGAACATCCTGCCCGCCGAAGACCTCGACCGGGACTACAAGGTTTACCCGAAGATCGACTGGGACAAGTGTATCGGTTGTGGCCGGTGCTTCGTTTCCTGCTTCGATGGTGCGCACCAAGCCATCACCTGGGACGAGAAGACGCGGCGGCCATCCGTCGACTACAGCAAGTGTGTCGGGTGTCAGTTATGTAACCTGGTATGCCCAGTGGGCGCCATCTCGACCGGCAAGATTGAAATGAAGCCGGGTCGGGAAGGCAAGATTGAAGACGTTGATATCGAATCCGTTCGTTTGACCCATTAGAAACGGCGCATTCCGCAACCAAGCAGTACGCTAACTTATTAACCCAAAAACCCAAAAAAATTCGACCAGCTGATTGGCTGGTCGGATTTTTTTGTGTGGGCAAACGGCGGGACTAAAAAGGAGCCGAGAACGGTCGTTCCGGGCTCCATAAGTGATTGATTGGACCACTTCGCGTTCAACTAATTGATTGAACGTGATCGATTCTGTCGACGGGTACCGTCTGGCGGATTATCACCCAATCCAAAACGTTAGTGACACCGTGGAAAAACGTAACCGCCACTCTGCGACAGCGACCGCTGATTTAACGCCGTTGCTTCTCCAGGGCCTTGAGCCGTTGCTTGGTCGCGCAGTTGTATTCGCAGGCGGCGCACCCGCCGTGCTTGCTGAACTGGAAGATGCGCCGAATCTGGCAGGCGGCACCGATGAGAATTGCAATGAGGACTAAAATACTGACAATAATTGACATGTGAACACCCTTCTTTCAGAGGAACAGCGACCCCACTTGGTAGATCAGAACGGCCAGGCCGTACGCAATCACAAAGCTGGAGCCAGCGGAATACACCATCCATTTCGTGGACCCCGTCTCGGCCTTGATGGTGGCCAACGTCGAGAAGCAGGGAATATAGAGCAGGATGAAGACCAGTAAACAGTACGCCGACAGGGGCGTGAACAACCCGCTGAAGGTGGCGACCAGGGCGGTCCGCCCCGTCAGGTGGAACAAGACAATCATGCTGGCCGTGATGATCTCCTTGGCCATGACCCCCGTTAAGAGGGCGCTCACGACCTCCCAGGACCGGACGCCCAGTGGGATGAACAGGGGGAGTAACAGCTTCCCCAGCGTTGCCGCCAGGCTCTGGTCGATGTCGGTCACCGGTCCGTGCCAGCTTAGGTTGGAGAGCAGCCAGATCAGCACGGTGCCGGCGAAAATCACGGTCCCGGCCTTTTTCACGAAGCCCTTGCCCTTGTCCCAGGTTCCCTGCAGGATGATGTCCAGCCGGGGAACGTGGTACTTCGGCAGCTCGATCATGAAGGTCGATGACCGTTTCAGGCGAAAGGCCAGCTGGTAGATCTTGGCCATGACCAGCGCCACGACGATGCCCAGAAAGTACAGCGACAGCACGATGACGGCTTGGTGTCGGCTGAAAAACGCGGCCACGAAGAGGCTGTAAATAGGCAACCGGGCGGAACAACTCATGAACGGGGAGATCAGGATGGTCACTAACCGCTCCTTGGGTTGCTCGATGGTTCGGGTGGCCATGACCCCCGTGACGTTGCAGCCGAAGCCGATGATCAGGGGGATAAAGGACTTGCCGTTTAACCCGATCATCTGCATCAGCCGGTCGGTCACCAGGGCGGCCCGGGCCATGTAGCCGGAGTCCTCGAGCGCGGAGATGCACGCGAAGAGCACGAAAATCTGGGGGACGAAGGTCAGCACGCCGCCCACCCCGTCCAGGATGCCGTTGACCAGCAGCGATTGCAGGAACGGCAACGTACCCCAGCTGCTCAGCAGGTGATTCGCGGTGGCCGTGACCGGTCCGCTCAGCCATGCGTTGAGCAGGTTCGAGGCCGGGGTCCCAATCCAGTCGAAGGACAGCTTGAACATCAGCCAGAAGATGCCGATGAAGATGGGGATTCCCAGCAGCGGGTGAGTGACCCACCGGTCGATCCGTTGGGTCAGCTGGTTGGGCTGCATGGCGGGATTCGGCCGGCGCGCAGCCTGAAGCGTCTGTTCGATGAAGGTCAGGCGGGTCTGGAAGATATGGTCTTCGAAGTTCTGCTGGTCGAAGGCAGCCGTCTGGTGCGTGAGCGCCGTGAGCTGCTGGCGCTGCGCGTAGTCCCGAATCGTCTGGTTCTGCGCCATGTACTGGATGATCAGCCAGCGCGTAAAGTCGCGCGGCAGCTCGGGATGCGTCGCCTGCAGCGCCTGCGTCGTGGCGTCGATGGCGTGCGCGACCGGCTCCGGATACGGCAACGTCAGGGCCGGCGAGACCGCCGAGTGGTCCAGCGATTGCAGGAGGTTGGCGTGCAGGGCCGCAATGCCCTGCTTGCTGCGCGCGTTGGTGCCCTTGACCTGGCAGTGCAGCCATTCGGCCAGCGTGGGCAGGTCGAAGAGAAACGGCGACTGTTGCAGGTCGTCGAGCATGTTCAGGGCCAGAACCACGGGGATGCCGGACTCCAGGAGCTCGATGGTCAGGAGCAGGTTGCGTTTGAGCTGGCCAGCGTTGGTCACGTTCAGGATCAGGTCGGGGTGGCCGGTCAAGAGGTAGTCGGTGGCCACGGCCTCGTCCTTCGTGAGCGGATTCAGGGAGTAGATTCCGGGCAGGTCGACCACCATGGTCTCGGAGTCGGTCAGCTGCCCCATCTTTTTCTCGACCGTGACGCCCGTCCAGTTGCCAACGTAGGCGTACTTATCGGTCAATTCATTAAAGAGCGTCGTTTTTCCGGTATTAGGATTTCCGAGCAGGGCAATCGTCGCCATGTCATGCGCCCCCTATGAGGGCCTGAAAGACCGGATAGCGCAGGGCAATCTGTTGTTGGTCGACCTGCAGGATGACCGGGCCGTGGAAGGGGTATTGCCGAATCACGGTCAGCTGGCTGCCCGGTCGAATCCCCAGGCGCTCCAAGCGCCGAACGGTGAGGGGGTCCAACTGCTGGAACGAGTGAGTCGTGAGCTGATGGACCATGATATCTTGTGAAAATAATTGCATTTAACTCAGCGCCTTTCATTTGAGCGGGGAGTCCCCGGTCATTATCTGTCCTCAGATTACCATTGTGATAGCGCTTGCAATATTAGGGAAATGCCTAATATTCTAGGAATAATATTCGGGACTACAATAAAAGCATGCTTGATAAAAGATACTTTTGTGATAATTGACGCGGTATATACCGCCCATTTTAAATGCTCATTTGAACACAAAAAGACGGAATTCAGGGTCGTTGGTGCCAACACCGCGACGACCTTGGCGAATATGGAGGGCTTAACATGGCGACACTAGAGATTCGGGATTTACACGTTGAAGTGGAAGATGAAGAGAACCAAACGGCCAAGGAGATCCTCAAGGGCGTTAATTTGACCATGGCGACGGGGGAGATCCACGCCATCATGGGCCCGAACGGGACGGGGAAGTCGACGCTGTCCCAGACCATCATGGGCGCCGCGGCCTACCACGTGACCCAGGGGGACATCCTGCTGGACGGCCAGAGCATCCTGGACATGCCGGTCGATGAACGGGCCCGCCGCGGATTATTCCTGGCCATGCAGTACCCGGCCGAGATTCAGGGCGTGACCAACGCCGAATTCCTCCGGGCCGCCATCAACGCCCGGCGCCCCGCCGATGACCAGATCTCGGTCATGAGTTTCCTGAAAGAGCTGGATAAAAACCTGGCGTTGCTGGACATGAGCGAATCGATGACGGAACGCTACCTGAACGAAGGCTTCTCCGGGGGGGAAAAGAAACGCAACGAAATCCTACAGCTGCTGATGATCCAGCCGAAGTTTGCCTTATTAGATGAAATCGACTCGGGGCTGGATATTGATGCCCTGAAGGTGGTCTCCAAGGGGGTCAACTCGATGCGCGGCGCCGACTTCGGGTCGCTGATCATCACCCACTACCAACGCTTACTGAACTACATCGTGCCCGACGTGGTCCACGTGATGATGGGCGGCCGCATCGTGAAGACGGGGGACGCTTCCTTGGCCAAATTGTTGGAAAAGGAAGGGTACGCCGGCTTACGCGACGACCTGGACCTCGACGTGCAACTGGTTGATGAGAATTAAGGAGGCGGCAGCATGACGATTGTAAAAGATACGGAGGCCCTGACGGCGACCGTCGTGGCGGAAGCGCAGCGGCGCCAGGAACCGGATTGGCTGATCGAACAGCGGGCCGCGGCCCTGCAGGAACAGTCCTACGCGGGCTTCCTGCGAGTTCAACGGTTTAACTACCGGGACTGGGACCTGTTTGCGACCCCCACGCTGAGTTGGGCGGAAGCCCCGGCTGACCCGGCCGAGACGGGCAGTCCCCGCTTCGTGCAACGGGGGACCACGCGGTTGCAGGCCAGTTTACCGGCTGAGCTGCGGGCTCAGGGCGTCGTTTTGACCGACATCCTGACGGCCGCCCGCGAGTACCCCGACCTGGTACGGCCCCACCTGATGCAGGTGGTCCGGGCCAGCGAGAACCGGCTCGCGAGCTACCATCAGGCGTACCTGAACGCCGGTCTGTTCCTGTACGTGCCGGAAAACGTTCGGATCGAGGACCCTGTGACGGTTCAGTTCATCCAAGACGCGACGACGGGCGAACCGCTCCAGGTCCACGTCTTGGTGGTCGCCGCCGCGAATAGCCAGGTCGCGGTGACCCAGCACCTCACGTCGCAGGGCGACCAGCCGGCGACGGTCAACCAGGTGGTGGAAGTCGTCGCTCAGGACGGCAGCCAGGTCAAGTTTGCGTCCGTGGACGAGCTGGGACCCCAGATCCAGGCGTCCTACCAACGCCGCGCCGCCGTGGGCCGCAACGCCCGGGTCGACTGGGCGATTGGCCTGATGAACCAGGGCAACACGGTGGGCCAGTGCGACACCGACCTGATCGGCGACGGTGCGCAGAGCGACGCCAAGGTGATCGCCATCACCAGCCGCCAACAACGGGTGGGCATCAACACTAAAGTCACCAACCACGGCAAGCACACGACCGGCAACATCCTACAACGGGGCGTGTTGAAGGGCCAATCCGAGCTGATTTTTAACGGGATCGGCGACATCATCCACGGCGCTTCCGGGGCGGAGGCCGAACAGGAGAACCGCATCCTGATGATGGATCCGGGGACCCACGGCGACGCGAACCCGATTCTCTTAATCGATGAAAATGACGTCTTGGCGGGCCACGCCGCGAGTGTGGGCCAGGTCGACCAGCAGGAGCTCTATTACCTGATGAGCCGGGGCCTGGACAAGCCGACCGCCGAACGCTTAGTTATTCGGGGCTTCCTCAGCGCGGTTCTGAGTGCGATTCCGGCGGTCAACGTGCGCCAGCAGTTGGCCCAGACGATTGAAAGGAACTTGCAAAATGATTGAACCGACACGTGAAACAACCACTGATTTTCCCATCTTAAAGCAACGGGTCAACGACGAGCCCCTGGTCTACCTGGACAACGCGGCGACCGCGCAGAAACCGACCGCCGTGGTGGCGGCTTTGACCCACTTCTATGAACACGACAACGCCAACGTACACCGGGGCGTCCACACCTTAGCGGAACGGGCGACCAGCGACTACGAGGCGGCCCGGCAGAAGGCGCAGCGTTTCATCCACGCCGCGGAACCGGCCGAGGTCATCTTCACCAAGGGCACCACGGACGGCCTGAACTTGGTGGCCAGCACCTACGGGGAACAGCACGTGCAGGCGGGCGACGAGATCGTCATCTCCATCATGGAGCACCACAGTAACCTGATTCCCTGGCAACAGCTGGCGTTGCGCAAGCACGCCACGCTGAAGTACATCAGACTGACGGCCGACGGGGAGCTCGACATGGCCGACGCCCGCGCAAAGATCACCCCGCGGACCAAGATCGTGGCGATTGCCCACGCCAGTAACGTCCTGGGCGTCATCAACCCGTTAAAGGAACTGGCTCACTTGGCCCATCAAAACGGGGCCATCCTGGTGGGCGACGGGGCTCAGGCGGCGCCGCACATCGCGGTCGACGTTCAGGACCTCGACTGTGACTTCTACGCCTTATCGGGCCACAAGATGATGGGGCCGACGGGTATCGGGGTCCTGTACGGCAAACGCGCCTTGCTGGACGCGACCGACCCCTACCAGTACGGGGGCGAGATGATCGACTTCGTTCACCAGCAGGACAGCACCTGGACCCAGTTGCCGTGGAAGTTCGAGGCCGGCACGCAGAACATCGCCGGGGCCATCGGGTTGGGCGCGGCCATCGACTACCTCACGGATTACGGGATGGACCGGGTCGCGGCCCACGAGCAGCAGTTGGTCGATTACCTTCTGCCTAAGCTCCTGGCGCTACCGGGCGTGACGGTCTTCGGACCCCACGACCCAGCCAAACACACCGGGGTGATCGCCTTTAATCTCGACGGCATCCACCCCCACGACGTGGCCACGGCCCTGGACATGGAGGGTATCGCCGTCCGGGCGGGCCACCACTGCGCCCAGCCGCTGATGGCCTACCTGCACCAGGTCGCCACGGCGCGCGCGAGTTTTTACCTGTACAATACGCTGGATGATGCGGACCGCTTACTGACCGCCATCCAGGAAACAAAGGAGTTCTTCAATCATGGGTCTGGCACAGCTAAATAGTTTGTATCGAGAGGTGATCCTGGATCATTCGGACCACCCGCATCATAAACACGCCCTGACGGACGCCACCAACACGATCACCCTGAAAAACCCGACCTGTGGTGACGTAATCGACCTGGACGTGCAGGTCAACGCCGCTGGTCTGATCACCGACATCGGGTTTACGGGTGAGGGCTGCACCATCAGCCAGTCGTCGGCCAGCATGATGACCGACGCGGTCCTGGGCAAGTCCCGCGAGGACGCCCTGAAGATGGCCAAGACCTTCTCAGACATGGTCATGGGTCACGAACACCCCCAGGCCGACCTAGATCAGCTGGGAGATGCGGCGATTTTATCCAGCATCATGAGTTTCCCGGCCCGCATCAAGTGTGCCACGTTGGCGTGGTGGGCGTTACAGCGCGCGCTATTGCGCGACGGCGATAAGGAGGAATAGACGATGGTAGAGGTACCTGATGTTGTCACGCAAGATCAAGATTATGAATTTGGGTTCCACGACGACGTCCAACCGGCCTTTTCAACGGGACGGGGACTGACCGAGGAGACGGTCCGCGAGATTTCGGCCGCCAAGCACGAACCCCAGTGGATGCTGGATTACCGGCTCCACGCGTACGAAATCTACAAGCGATTGCCGATGCCCCAGTACGGCCCGGACCTGTCGCAGCTGGACTTGAAGGACATGCTGTACTACCAGAAGATGACGGACAAGAAGTACCGTGACTGGCAGGACGTGCCGGACGACCTCAAGAAGACCTTTGACCGCTTGGGGGTCCCCGAGGCGGAACGCAAGTACCTCGCGGGGTCTTCGGCGCAGTACGAGTCCGAGGTGGTCTACCACAACATGCGCGACGACTTCGCAAAGTTGGGCATCATCTTCACCGACACGGACACGGCGCTCAAGGAATACCCCGAGCTGTTCAAGAAGTGGTTCGGCAAGCTGGTCCAACCCACGGACAACAAGTTTGCGGCCTTAAACGCGGCCGTATGGTCCGGGGGCTCGTTTATCTACGTGCCCAAGGGGGTGCAGACCAAGACGCCAATCCAGTCGTACTTCCGGCTGAACTCGGAGAATTCGGGGCAGTTCGAGCGGACCCTGATCATCGTGGACGAGGGCGCCCGCGTCGACTACGTGGAGGGCTGTACCGCGCCGAACTACTCGTCGGACAGTCTGCACGCGGCCGTGGTGGAGGTCAACGTCGAGAAGGACGCTTACTGCCGCTACACCACTATCCAGAACTGGTCGGATAACGTTTATAGTCTGGAGACCAAACGGGCCGCGGCGGCCGAGAACGCGACGATGGAGTGGGTCGACGGCAACCTGGGGTCCAAGGTCACCATGAAGTACCCCAGCGTGTACCTCAACGGTGAGGGCGCCCGCGGGACCATGCTGTCGATCGCCGTTGCCAGCAACGGAATCAAGCAGGATTCGGGCGCGCGGATGATCCATAACGCCAAGAACACCTCGAGTTCGATCGTGTCGAAGTCGATCTCCAAGACCGGGGGCTCGACGGACTACCGCGGGACGGTGCGGTTCGGGGAGCACTCGGACGGCTCGAAGGCCCACGTCGAGTGCGACACCATCATCATGGACGACCAGTCCTCGTCCGACACGATTCCGTACAACGAAATCTATAACTCAAACGTGGCCATGGAACACGAGGCCAAGGTCTCGAAGATCTCCGAGGAACAGCTGTACTACCTGATGAGTCGGGGTATCTCGGAGGCCAAGGCCACGGAAATGATCATCATGGGGTTCGTGGAGCCCTTTACCAAGCAGCTGCCAATGGAATACGCCGTTGAGCTGAACCGCCTGATCAGCTTCGAAATGGAAGGCTCGATCGGGTAGTCAAAGGAGGAACTGACGATGGCATCACAGGTAGGAATTGCAACCAAGAACGCCCTGGAGGACCAGGTGATCGAGCAGTTGGGCACGGTGATCGACCCGGAATTGCAGATCGACATCGTGAACCTGGGCCTAATCTACGGCATCGACGTCTCGGATGAGGGGGTCTGTACCCTATCGATGACCCTGACCACGATGGGCTGCCCCATCGGCAACCTGTTGGCCGACACGATTCGCGAGACGGTGTTGGGCGTGGACGGCGTGCACCAGTGCGACATCGACCTGGTCTGGGAACCGGCCTGGGACATTGACCGCATGAGCCGCTACGCCAAGGTAGCGTTGGGTTTACACGACTAAAAAATGAGGTGAAATTGTGGACATTGATGTCTTTATCGCGCGACGCAAGGAATTAAAGTTATCCCAGGTCAAGTTGTGTGCGGGAATCTGCACGCAGGCGACCCTCAGTAAATTTGAAAATAATAACCGGGTCCCGTCGTTGGCCATTCTGAATCAGCTGTGCGCGCGGTTGGGCATCACGGTCGATAACCTCTACCAGAGCCAGAAGAACCGCTCGGCCGAGCTGGCCAGCGCGCTGGACCTGGTCGAGAATCAGCTGATGACGGAGGATTACCGGCGGGTCCTACAGGGCTTGTCGCACATCGACGTGCAGGAGGTGGACGCGCTGGAGCTGAAGATGCAGTTCTATTACCTGCGCGGCATCGTGAACACGCTGGTGAACCGGGAACCGGACCACGTGCTGTTCGACTTCGCCCGCATCTTGGACGACCTGGACGAGAAACACCAGACGGTGATGACCCAGCTGGCGTTTGTGGGCTCCGGAATCCTGTACGCCCGCCGGCAGGAGCTGGAGGCGGCGACCTTCTACTTCCAGCGGGTGCGGCACTACGTCGAGAACCTGGACTACGCCAAGGTCGACCACCCGGACGCCAACTACAATCTGCGTATCCTGATGCTGATCTACTTCACGGCGGAGTTCTACGCCAGTCAGCAGAACTACCGCATCAGTAACCGGCTGATCAAGACCGGACTGGTGCTGTGCTCGGACCACCACGTGACCTACTACCTGCCGCGGTTGAAGTTTCTGGCGGCGCAAAACGCGCTGGCGGAACACCGGCCGTACGAGGCGGTGGAAAACCTGTTGGAGGAGGCCCTGGCCTTCGCCCGGATCAACCACAATGAGGTGGTGGTGCTGAAGATCGCCGCCTTGCGGAATCAGGTACGCGATAAGCTGGCCACCAAGAGTGAGGCGCACTGAGGCCTACATGGCTGATAGGCGATAGGGCGCTACCCGCCGGCGAGCAAGCCGGTCGTGGTGGGTGAACTGGCCACGTTAGTAGCGGTATCTGTAAAGCTTGATCAATCAAAAAGGACCCTCACTAGAATCGCATTCGATTCCGGTGAGGGCCCTTTGACGCTGGATATGTAAGTGGTTGCGGGCCCACGGGCGTCACGGCACGCAATCGACAGCCGCTACTAGCCAACCTTAGATATTCACCAGATGGTGATGGACGGCGTAGTGGACCAGGTCGACGTGGTGGTTGAGGGAGAGCTTGCGCATGATGCTGGCCTTATGGGCCTCGACCGTCTTGGTGGAGATGCACAGCCGCTGCGCGATCTCGCGGTTGGCGTAGCCCAGGGTGACCAGCGGGAGGACCTCCTGTTCGCGGTGGGTCAGTTCTTGATACCGCGTACGGGACTGTCCCATTCGCGTACAGCCACAGGTACATTCGTTGTAAAGTTCGCGGAGTTTTTCCGGACAAATGGAGATGTTTTCGTCAAGGTAGGTCTCGTTGGCCAGGGTGTGCTGCAGGGCCGTGAGAATCTCGGTGTTAGCCGACTGCTTTAGCACGTAGGCCGCGGCCCCGTTGCGGAAGCACTGGGCGATGCACTGGTGGTCTTCGTGGGTCGACAGGACGATCACGGGAACGGCGGGGAAAAAGTCGTGAAGGCGCTGGAGCGTCAACAGGCCGGTCTCGCCGGGCATGTCAAGTTCCATGATGACGACGTCGATGTCGTGCTGTTCCACGGCCATGAAGGTGTCGGTTCCGTTATGGGTGGTAGCGACCACCCGGAACAGGGATTTTTGCTGGTGATTGATGAGGTAGGTCAGGCCGGTACAGATGAGTTCTAAGTGATCGGCAACCAGAATGTTTTTCATGAGAAGGACTCCTTTTAGAGGGATGAATGGACTGAACGGGGCGTTCTGAGCACCACCTGGTTCTGCAGAAGTTTAGAGTGAATCGAGGGGGATGACGGGGGCCGGCTGATCGAGCAGCCGGAGGACGTGGATGCCCACGTTAAAGGTGAAGAGCTCTTCGGCATCCGTGAAGTCCGTCTGGAGCAGCTCCCGGAGCTTGCGGAGCCGGTAACTCATGGTCTTCGGGTGGATGAAGAGGGCGGCGGCCCCCTGCTTGACGCTCAGGTTGTGCTGGATGTAGGCCACTAGCGTCTGGTAGAGCTCGGGGTGACGCTGGTTTAACGACCACAGGTTTTCGGGGACCAGACTCTGGAGGTCCCGGGGATGGTCGGGGGTGGGCAGGCACCGGTAGAACCCGAGCCCGGTAAAGGTTCGCAGGGCGGCGTGCGGGACCAGCCGTTCCATTAGCTGAATGGTCTTGAGCGCCTCGCTGGCGGATTGCTTGAGCCGATTCGGCAGCTGGGCGGTCCCGACGCCGGCGTGGTAGTAAATCGTTTCGGCTTCGACGGGCAGTTGGGCCAAGGCCTCCTTGAGGTCGGCCTGGGCCGGTGCCTGGTCCCGGAAGATGAAGGTCAGGTGGTCGGACCGAATCCGGTAACGCAGGTCCGGCCAGTGGGACTTTAGGAGGTGAATCAGCTGGCGGGAAATGGTCGGCCGTTCGCTGAAGTAATCGGCGAGCGCGTGGCCGTTTGATTGTGCTTGAATGAGCAAAACCCGGTACGCGGAGTCCGAGTCCAACTTCAGCTGACGCAGCGTGTTGTGGTAGCGGTCCGGGGTGGTCAGCTGGCCATTCAGGAGGTCGTCGATCAGGTCGTTGGTGTAGGCCTGACGGTTCTGGTGGGACGCGGCCTGCTGGGAAATGATCAGCTGCAGGAAATTGATAGCGCTTTCAATAGTGGGAAAGTCACTTTCCTGGAGCGCTTGATTCTGGGCCTGAATGGCCAGGTACAGGGTCGAGGTGGCTGGCTCGAAGACCGGCAAGGCAATCACCGCCGCGCCGCGTTCATCGGTGGGCGACCAGGAATACCCCTGACCGTTGACGCCCGGCAGGCTCAACGAGGTGCGCTGAGCCCAGTCGAGATCAAGCGTGCTGACCGGGGCCGTGGCACTATGTAAGGTGGTCCGAATCTGGTGTTCCGTTAACTGACAGAGGAAGACGGGATTGTGAATCAGCCCGGCCAGAGTGTCGATCAGTGATTGTCGCGAGTTACTCTGGGTCAGGCTGGCGAAGTGCCGGTTGATCTGGTTGTAGTAGTCTAATTGCCGCTTCTTTTCCACGTAGAGGGCCTGGGTGATGTCGACGAAGATGTCGCGTTCATCCGCGGCGGCGGGCAGGTCGATCAGGGGCAGGGCCTGCTGATCACAGGCCGCCAGCAAAGGGTCGGGCAGGACCGCGGTGAACTGGTCGCGGTGGACCAACAGGGCGCTGCAACGTTTTTGGACCAGCTTTTCAATGAGGTGGTCGAACGACGTGGTCATCAGCTGGTACAGGTTCGTCAGGGAAATCGTCAGGACTTCGTGAACCGGGAGCCGCTGAAGACTCATCTGGGACGTGGCCAACACGATATTTTCGATGGGGTTCGCCAGCCCGGCGGCCCCCGCTAAGACCTGGGTGCTCGCCAGGGAAGGAATATCGCGTAAGGCCTTGACGGTTAATGCCATGGAATCTTCACCTCCGGTAGGTTTAAGGGATAAGCCCAGTTTACACGCTTCGGGATAAATAAGCATTAGGGAAAACGCTTAATTTGTGGCAAAACCCGAATTTTGTTTATCCCGCATGGATAAAAGGACCCGTGCTTTTATCCCCAAGCGATGATGGCAAACCGCTGAAAAGCGGGTACAATGAACGTAATAAGTTAGTGGCTGCCTTTGGTGGGAACGCGTTACGCGCTGACCTTCAAAGGAGTGACAAAGTCATGAAAATTAGTAAGGAATTATGGTGTTCTTCAATTGGCGTTGGGTTGTTTACGTTGTTTTACAGTTTGATCATGACGTCTTTCCAGTTGTGGATGGGTGCCGCGGCGTTCATCACGGCATCGTACTTCTTCGGGGTGGGCTGTCCCAATGACAAGGTCTGGAACATTGTCGGCAGCTTCGTGATGGGGATCATTTGGGCGATGATCTCCTTCCAGCTCCTGCAAAATGCCACCATCGCGCAACTTTGGCCATCGGCAATCATGTTTGGGTTCATGACGTTCTTGGCCATCTTTTTACAGGGAACCATCATGAAATTCACCATGGTCCCGGCCTGGCTGATCGCCTGGGGGAGTACCATGGTCATCATTTCGAACATCACCATTACCAAGTGGCCACTGTTCATCGTGGAGCTCTTCGTGTCGATGCTGATGGGAATCTTCTTTATCGCTTACGGCTCCAACTACTTCACCAAGGTCGTCTACAAGATCTTCCCGGATAAGAAACCTAAGGATCCGGTGGAAATTGACGACGACGCCGAACCCGTTTCGAACGACGAGGGCTAGGGGGGCTATGACGGGTCTGGGACGCAGGGTCCTGGGCTCGTTTTTTGCTGGGCGCGGTGAATCGGCCGGGCTCGTGAAAGCGCTGTTGAAATTTGTGAGCGGGTGTGGCAAGATAGGATGATTGGCTCGTCACTAAGGACGAGTACGTTACGTAAAACGATTTACAAAGGAGTCAACAACCATGAAAATTAGTCGTGACCTCTGGATCTCCGTCATCGGGGTGGGACTCTCCACCCTGGTCTACAGCGTCATCATGGGCGCTTTCTCGCTATGGATGGGCTCGGCGGCCTTCATCATGGCGTCGTTCTACTTCGGCCTGGGCTGCCCGACCAAGCAGCTGGGCAACATCGTGGTGAGCTTTGTCATGGGCATCGTCTGGGCGCTCCTGTCCTTTGCGCTGCTGCAAAACGCGTTCATCGCTCAGCTCTGGCCGTCCGCCATCATGTTTGGCCTAATGACATCTCTGGCCATCTTCCTGCAGGGGACGATCATGCCCTTTACGCTGGTACCGGGCTGGCTGATCTCCTGGGGGACCACCATGCTGATCATCAGCAACGTGACGGTGACCCACTGGGGGACCTTTCTGGTGCAGCTGTTCATCTCGATGCTGTTCGGACCGTTCTTCATTGCCGGCGCCGCCAACCTCGGCGGAGCGTACTGGCAACGCTGGTTCCCTAAGCGAAAGTCGGCGGAACAGGCCTTGCCGCGTAAGGACGTGGATGAGGAGTCCCTCTAAATAGGCGGGTAGCAGCGCTTCACGCCGGCGAGCAAGATGACCGCAGTGGGCACGACTCCGAAGCTTCGCCAATCGCGAAGCTCCAGAGCTCGGCCTTGACGTAAGCCGGCTAAAAACGGCAGCTAACATTAATTTCACCACGGTCGTCCCGGCCCAGCTGAGCGGAAGCAATCGACCCTTTCCGCTGTTTAACGAAATAACCAAAAAAATCAGCGTCAACGTCCTCCCTGGGATAGGGGGCGTTGACGCTGATTTTGTTTACTGGTGGATGGTGAGCAACGATCCCAGGATGGCGACTAGGACCACGATGACCCCCAGCGGGCCGACCAGGTACTTGGAGAAGTGCCGGTCGCGGTGCAAGAGGCCAAGGAGGATGCCCAGCAAGACCAGGATGCCGATGCTGACCAGGATAATCAATTTAATTTTAACGTCGAAATCCGCAGAGCTCATCACATAAACTTCCTTCCGGGTGATTATCGTTATTATACCAGATGGCCGGGGACGCCTTTCAAATGGCGACCACTCGTTAAGGCCGTTCGAGGGTCAGGGCCATGCCCATACCGCCGCCGATGCACATGGCGGCCAGTCCCCGTTGCTTGTCGGCGTGCAGGAGCTCGTACAGGAGCGTCACCACGATGCGGGTGCCCGAAGCGCCCAGCGGATGGCCCAGCGCGATGGCGCCCCCGTTGACGTTCAAGCGGTCAGCCGGCAGTGCCAAATCGCGGGCCACGGCGACGGATTGGGCCGCGAACGCTTCGTTGAGTTCGATGCGATCGAGGTCCGCAACGGTCAGGTGTTGCTGGTCGAGGAGTTGCTCGATGGCCAGCTTGGGGGCGTATCCCATCAACGCCGGGTCGATGCCGACTTCACGGAAGCCGGTCAGGGTGGCCAGGTAGGGCAGGTGGGCGGCCTCGGCCGCCGACTTGCGCATCAGGACCATGGCCGCCGCACCGTCATTCAGCGGGGCGGCGTTGCCGGCCGTGACCGTGCCATTTTCCTGAAAGGCCAGCGGCAGGGCGGCCAGCTTGGCCAGCGAGGTGGTCGACCGGACCGATTCGTCGTGGGCCACGACCGTGTCGCCGACCGTCACGGGAACAATCTCGTCGGCGAAGCGGTTGGCCGCCTGGGCCTGCGCCGCCTTGTGTTGGGAGGCCAGGGCGAAGGCGTCCTGGTCGGCACGCCTGACGTGGTAGCGGGCCGCGACGTTTTCCGCGGTGATGCCCATGGGGTAGTGGTGGAAGGCGTCGGTCAGCCCGTCGTGACTCAGGCTATCCGTCAGGGAAACGTCCCCCAGCTTATGGCCCCAGCGGGTCTGGGCGCTGAGGTAGGGCGCCTGGCTCATGCTTTCGGTCCCACCGACCAGGACCGCGTCCGCGTCACCCATGAGGATGGCCGCCTGACCCAACCGAATGGCCTTGAGACTGGACCCACAGACCTGGTTGACGGTCATGGCAGTGCTGGTCGCGGGAATCCCCGCGTGAAGCTCGACCTGGCGCGCGACGTTTTGTCCCAGCCCCGCCTGAACGACGGTGCCGAAGATGGTTTGCTGAATCTGTTCCGGGGTCAGGCCACTGCGCTGAATGGCGGCTTGGGCCGCGATGGTACCCAGGGTGACCGCTGAAACGGCTTGGAAGCTCCGGCCGAACTTGCCGATGGGGGTTCGAACGGCGCTCATAATAACGACTTCATCGACCATGATAATAGGATTCTCCTTTTCCGATAGGTTCTCGAACCTCTAATATAACCGACTTCGCCGGCTTTGTCTTGGATAATGCCGGGAAAATGGCCAATTTTGAGAATAATTTAACGAGCCGACCGGTGGCGATTTTTCAAAATTCCCCAAGTCGCTTATAATAAAGGTATTAATTCGTGATAAGGGGAAATTTAGGATGACACAAACTGAGAAGACACTGACACCTTGGACCCCAGCGCAATTCTTGACGCCGGCTCGCCAGGGAAAGCTGTCGAAGAACCAACAGAAGTACGCCGCGGCCATCGTGACGGACTTCGTCGATACCTACCAACAGGTGGCGAGTGACGACCGCGAGTGGACCGTGACCGGGTTAAAGGCGACCCTGACGGCGTTACCCATGATGGTCGACCAGCCGCACAACTACTACGTGGCGGTGGTCCCGGTCCTGAGCGCCTACTTAGCGGCCCAACAACCAGCTAACCTGGCCGCTCTGGACGCCGAGCTGACGGCGGCCCGCCCACAGCTGGTCGCCAAGCACGACAACCAACAGGTCAATCAAGAACAGCGCGACTACGAGGACGTGGTGGCGACGGTCGAGGGCTGGGTCCAGGAGATGGGGCAACAGCCGCAGGTTCAGAACCTAACGGCCGCTGATCAGCACAACTTCGGGTTGATCGTCCACGTGACGGCGGAGTTGTTGCTGACCGGGCGGCACCTGCAACCGGCACAGTGGGACGCCAAGGCCTTAGCGTCCGTGATGTTTGGGCCGTTTACCCACTTATTGGATGAGGACCAGCGGCAGACCAGCCTGTACCAGCTGTTGCCGTTCGCCCTGACGACGCTGTTCACGTACCTGCAGCACACGCAGGACCTGCCGTACGCCCATGAGTTGGTCGACTGGGTCCGGACCCACCATACGGCGCTGGTCACTATGTACGACCCGAAAATGGAGACGTTCTTCCAGCAGCTGACGAGTGCCATGCAGCGGGCCGGGGTCGATACGCAGGACCACGCGGCCGTGGACCAGTTCACCCAGCAGTACCTGCACGACAACCCCACGTTGGGTCAGCAGTTGTTCGCGACCGACCAGCAACTCGCCACGGCCAAGCACCGCGGCAGTCGGCCGGCCTTTCGCCGGAAACGCCGGCGGTAAACATGATGAAGAAACACCGGAAAGCTTGGAATCTGTCACAGGTTCCGGGCTTTTTTATTGTGCCACCAAATAGAAGAACAATCAGCTTAGATGAGTTGACACAAGCGACAAAGGACCCAGATGGGGAGGACAGTCATAACCACTTTCCAACAGGACGAACATCCGTTATGATAGGTCACATAAACTAGGAAAATCGGCGCGACTAAACTAACTGAACGAAGGAGTATTTGTCATGAAAACTTTAGAGAGTACCCCCAAACAAGATGGCTACCGGATGCCCGGTGAATTTGAACCGCATCAAGGGGTCTACATGCTTTGGCCGTATCGTCCCGACAATTGGCGGAACGGTGGAAAACCAGCTCAAAAGACCTTTGTGAATGTTGCCAGGGCCATCTCTCACTTTGAGCACGTAACGGTGGGGGTCAATGATGATCAGTACGCCAATGCTCGGACCATGTTACCGGACGACGTGGCGGTCGTTGAACTGTCTAGTAACGATTCTTGGATTCGGGACTGCGGGGCCACCTTTGTCGTTAATGACCAAGGGAATCTCCGCGGCGTCGACTGGACCTTCAATGCCTGGGGAGGCCTGGTTGATGGTCTGTACTTCCCCTGGGACCGAGACGATCGGGTTGCCCAGAAGATGACGGAGCTGGAACGCGTGGATCGTTATCGTCTGAATGACTTTGTTCTCGAGGGTGGGGCAATCCACGTTGACGGTGAAGGCACGCTGATAACGACCGAGGAATGCCTGCTGTCTAAGGGGCGGAATCCACAATTGTCCAAGGAACAGATTGAAGCGGTCTTGAAGGAGTCCTTGAATCTCGAGCGGATCATCTGGTTGAAGAAGGGAATCTACAACGACGAGACTAACGGACACGTTGACAACATTGCCAACTTCGTCAAGCCGGGGGAAGTTGTCCTGGCCTGGACCAACGACCAGAACGATCCCCAGTACGCAATCTCGCGGGAAAATTTGGACATTCTGGAAAATGCCACGGATGCTAAAGGACGCAAAATTAAGGTCGACAAGCTGGACCTGCCAAAGCCGATTACGATTACCCAGGAAGAAAGTGAGGGCGTGGACGCCGTGGACGGAACCTTGCCGCGGACCGCGGGTGAACGGTTGGCTGCCAGTTACGTCAATTACTACACGGCTAACGGGGGCATCGTTTTCCCGTTATTCAATGACCCGGCCGATGAACGGGCGCAAGCAACGTTGCAAGCCCTCTATCCTGACCGCAAAGTCGTTAGGGTTCCGGCACGAGAGGTCTTACTAGGTGGTGGGAACATCCACTGTATCACCCAACAAATCCCGCGTGGCTAGGGTTATCTTGGTAATGATAGAAAGGTCAGGTTTTGGGCCTGACCTTTTTTCTTGGCGGGAGGCGTGGTAGCGGCTGTCACGCGGTGGCCTGGCGACGACGAAATGGTGATTCGAGGCATTCAATCGCGATAGAAAATCCCCTCAGGTTGGCTTTGACGGCTAACCTGAGGGGATTTTCTATTTTGAGCATTTTCTAGCAGTGCTAAACGTTGATCACTTTATCCAAAAAGTCCTGTAAGCGGGGACTCTTAGGATGGGTAAAGAGGTCCTGCGGCGCGCCGCTTTCCTGGATCAAGCCATCGGCCATGAAGACCACCTGGTCGGCAACCTCCTTGGCGAAACCCATTTCGTGGGTCACCACGATCATGGTCATGCCGTCGGCGGCCAGCTGCTTCATCACGTCCAGCACGTCGCCGACCATTTCCGGGTCCAGCGCCGAGGTGGGCTCGTCGAACAGCATGATCTGGGGATGCATCGCCAGGGCCCGCGCGATGGCGACCCGTTGCTGCTGGCCCCCGGAGAGCGACTGGGGCATGGCGTCCGCCTTATCAGCCAGGCCGACCTGATCGAGCAGGTCACGGGCGGTCTGCAGCGCCGCGGCCGGGGTCTGCTTCTTAAGCTGCACCGGTGCCAGGGTGATATTTTGGGCCACCGTCAGGTTGGGGAACAGGTTGAAGTGTTGAAAGACCATGCCGATATTCTCCCGGACCAGGTTGATGTCGGTCTGGGGGTCCGAGAGGTCGTGGCCGTTAATCACGATTTTGCCGCTGTTGGGGACCTCGAGGTGGTTGAGGCACCGCAGAAAGGTACTCTTCCCGGAACCCGAGGGTCCGATCATACAGAGGACCTCGTTATCCGTGACCTCCAGGTTGAGGCCCTTGAGCACCTCGTTGGACCCGTAACTCTTGTGTAAATCTTGAACGCTTACTTTTGTGATCATGCGTTAATCCTCCTTTGGACCCAGTTAGACAGCCAGGTCAACAGCGTGATGATGATCAGGTAAATCATGGCGATCATCAGCCAAATCTTGAAGCCTTCGAAGTTCCGGGCGATGATCAGCGTCCCGGTCTGGGTCAGTTCGACAATCCCGATGACCGAGAGAATCGAGGTATCCTTCAGGGTGATGATGAATTGGTTGATAAAGGACGGAATCATGATCCGAATCCCCTGGGGCATGATGACTTTGCGCATCGCTGGCCAGTACGGCAGTCCCAGCGACCGGGCCGCTTCCATTTGGCCGGCATCGACCGCCTGGAAACCACCCTTGACGAAGGCCCCGGTATAGGCGCCTTCGTTTAGCATCAGGGTGATCAGCCCGGCGACGAACGCGGGGATCTTGAAGCCGTGGCCAATCAGGTTAGGAATCCCGATATAAATGAAGAAGGCCAGGACCATCAGGGGCATGCCCCGGAAGATGTAGATGATGGTGCTGGAGATGGCCGGGCCGACCTTACCGGGCATCACGCCCAGTACCCCCAGCAACAGGCCCAAGAGGGTGGCGAGGATGATGGCTACCACGGTCAGCTCCAGGGTCATCCACAGCCCACTGCTGATGGTGCCGAAGTTTTGGGTGAAGAGCCCCCAGAAGGTCCGGCTGCTGGCGGTTTCACCGGTGATCGACGATTCCTTGGCGTGAAGGTACTTGTTGATGATTTTCTGGTAGGTCCCGTCGGCCTTGATGGCGGCGAGCCCGGCGTTGAACTTCCGCAGCAACGCGGCGTTCTTGCCCTTCTTGACGGCGAACCCGTAATCCCCGGCGTTGTGCTGCTTGGAGATGATCTTCAGGGGAATCCCGTTCTTGATGCCGTAGGACATGACCGGGTAGTCTTCGAAGCAGGCCACCGAGTTGCCGACTTTGACGTCGTTGTACATGGTGTTCGAGTCGTTGAAGTATTTAATCTTAAACCCGTACTTGCCCTGAATCGATTTTCCGTAAGCCGCCCCGGCGGTCCCCGTCTTGAGGGCCACCGTTTGGCCTTTCAGGTCGCGGAAGTTCTTGACGTGGCTGCCCTGCGCCACGGCCAGGACCACGCCGGACGTGTAGTAGGGCTTCGAGAAGTCGAAGGTGGCCTCCCGCGCGGGGGTGATGTTCATCCCGGCGATGACCCCGTCGACCTGGTTGGCACTCAGCTGTTGGACCGCGGCGTTAAAGCTCAGCGCCTTGAGCTGGTAGGTGAAGTGCTCCTTCTTAGCGATGGCCCGCAGGAGGTCGATGTCGATACCCTTGTATTGGCCCCCCTTGACCTGAAATTCAAACGGGGGAAACGTCGTATCGGTCGCAATCGTATAGTCCGCGTCCGCGTGCGCGGTGGTCGCCAGCCCCAGCCAGCTCCCCAGGGTCACCAGTAACGTGATGACCAAAACCTGCCACTTTTTCATGGTAATGACCTCCTAAGTCGTTCTTCATGTCATAAAATATAACATCAAAAACAACCATTGCCAAGATGTGATCCCCGAATTCGAGAAAAAACTGGCAAAACGGGTCAATTTCTTTAGAAGTTTTCCTTTCTTACGTCAATGGTTAAGCTGTTAATGGGCATGACCATGAAGCGTCGAATTTGTATGAGATGTTTTCTGACATTTAAAAAATGGTGTGGAGGTTGTCGATTGCTTCCACTCAGCTGGGCCGGTTTAAGTTTTGGCCACACGAAAAAAGACGAGTCTGGGATAAAAGTCTCGGGCTCGGTTTTGATGATCGGGTGTCAAAACGTGCGCCAAAAGGCAGCTGGTTCCGCTTAACTCCGTCAGTCAAATAATCCAAGTTCGGGATTATCTGACTGACGACGTTAATGCTCGCCAGCTAATCGCCTTTTGTCCCACTCTCATCTGCAAAAAAAGACGCCAACCCGTCTAGGCGAGTCAGCGTCTTTCTATCAATTAATGATTAAGCTTCGAGCGTGGCAATCACGTGTTTAGCCACGACGGGATCGGAAGGGTAGGGGGTGTTGACCCCGTTGACCTTCTGGTAGGCGTCCTCGCCCTTACCGGCCAGCACGATGAGGTCATCGTTGGTGGCGTGGGCAATGGCGTGGTGAATGGCGTCTTCCCGCTTGGCGATATAGGTCGTGGTGACCTTGTCGTGATCGATGCGGTCGTCGATCTCCTGGGCGATGGCCCGGGGATCTTCGTGACCGGGGTCATCGGTGGTCAGCACGGCCTGGTCGGCGTAAGCGTTGAGTGCCTTGGCAAACCCTTCACGGCGGTCCTCACCCTTGTCACCGGTACTGCCAAGCACGGCGGTGATCCGGTGGTCGGGGAACTGCGTGTGTAGGAAGTGCAACAGGGCGTTCATGCTGCCCCAGTCGTGGGCGTAGTCGATGTAGACCGTTCCGTGGTGCTGGGTCGCCAGCGACTCCATCCGCCCGGGGACCCGGGTGTGGGCCAAGCCATCCTGCATGTCGGCCGTGTGGGCCCCCGCCAAGAAGCTGGCCAGGATGGCCGCCGTTGCGTTCCCCTGGTTGAAGTCGCCGGGGACCGACACGTGGTAGGTGGCCGCCAGCGACTTCAGAGCGGGCTGGTTAGCCGTGACCGTAAAGGTGCTGTCGGTCAACGTGGCGTCCTGGGTGTGCAGTGACAGGCTGGCCTGCGGGTTATCGACCCCGTAGGTGAAGATCTTGTCCGGATCCGTGGAGACCTTGGCGGCCGAGTAGACGGCGTCAAAGTGGTCCATGTCGGCATTAATGATGCACCGGTCGGCGTTCAACATCAGCTGTTGCTTGCACAACAGGTAGTTGGCGAAGGTCGGGTGCTCGTTTACCCCGATGTGGTCGGGCGAGATGTTCAGGAAGATACCAACGTCGAAGTGCAGGCCGTAGACCCGGTGGACCAGGTAGGCTTGCGAGGCGACTTCCATCACCAGCACCTTCATCCCGTTATCGACGGCCTGCCGCATTTCGTGGAACAGGTCGAAGGATTCGGCGGTGGTCAGGTGGGCCTTGAAGGTGTCCTGCGGCTGGGTCCCGATGACGTGGTTGATCGTCGAGAACATCGCCACCTGACCCGGAAAGGCCTGGTTGAGGATGTTGTGCGTGAAGTACGTCGACGTGGTCTTCCCCTTGGTCCCGGTGTAGCCGATCAGGAACAGGTCGTTTTGCGGAAAGCCGAAAAACAACTGGGCGGTCAGCGACAGCGCCTTGCGGACGTCACTGACTAAGATCCCGGGAACGGCGACGTGGTAGTCCTGTTCGGCGAGATAGGCGGTGGCCCCCAGGTCGATGGCCTGCTTCAGGTAGTCCGGCGAGAAGGCCTTGCCTTTACAAACGAATAAGCCGTGGGCCGTCATCTTGCGGGAGTCGTAGCCCAACGCGGTAAAGTCCGTGTTGGCGGCGAGGGCCGTCGTGGTCCCCCGGTACAGATCGTGTTCTTGGAGCAGCGCAATCAGTTGGTTTGCTTGCATGACGATTACCCCTTTTCGAGTCTAGTCGAGTGGTCGCATCGTAGGGAAGAGCATCACGTCACGAATAGAAACGGCGCCGGTCAGCAGCATAGTCAACCGGTCGATCCCGATTCCCAGACCACCAGTAGGCGGCATACCATATTCCATGGCTTCCAGGTAATCTTCGTCGATTCCGTGGGCTTCTTCGTTCCCGGCGCTCCGTTCGGCGTCTTGGGCTTCAAACCGTTGCCGTTGGTCGACGGGGTCGTTCAATTCGGTGAAAGCGTTGCCGTATTCCTTCCCAACGATGTAGAGTTCGAACCGGTCGGTAAACCGCGGATCCTTGGCGTTCTTCTTGGCCAGCGGTGAGATTTCGACCGGGTGACCGTAGATGAAGGTTGGGTCCGTTAAGCGGCCCTGAACCTTTTCTTCGAAGAAGGCGTTGATGATGTGGCCGACCTTCCAGTAACTTTCGTAGTGAATGCCGTTGTCGTCGGCCAGCTTACGCGCTTCGTCGACGGACATTTCTTGCCAGAAGTCGATACCGGTGTATTCCTTGACGGCGTCGACCATGTGGAGCCGCTTGAACGGTTGGTCCAGGTCGATGTCGTGCTTCTTGTAGGTGAGTTTCCCCGTCCCGTTGACCTTGTTGGCGGTGAACCGGATCATGTCTTCGATCAGGTCCATGACGTCGGTGTAGTCGGTGTAGGCGGTATAGACTTCGACCATGTTAAATTCAGGGTTGTGTTGTAAGTCGGTTCCTTCGTTCCGGAAGTCCTTGCCCAGTTCGTAGACCTTCTCGTAGCCTCCAACGATCAGCCGCTTGAGGTACAGTTCAGTGGCGATCCGCAGGTACATCGGAATATCAAAGGCGTTGGACTTGGTCACGAATGGCCGAGCTTCGGCACCACCGGCGGCCGTTTGCAGCACGGGGGTGTCGACTTCCAGGTAACCGTGGTTGTCCAGGTATTCCCGGATGGCCTTCTTAACGGCCGCGACCTTGATGAAGCGGTCGAAGCTGTCCCGGTTCGAAATCAGGTCCAAGTACCGCTTCCGGTAGATGGTTTCCTTGTCGGTCAGGCCGTGCCACTTGTCAGGCAGTGGCCGCAGGGCCTTGGACAGGAAGGTCAGTTCGGTGATCCGCAGGGTGAGGGCGCCCGTGTTCGTCTTGATCACGTAAGCCTTCACGCCGATGAAGTCCCCTAAGTCCAGGGACTTGAACAGGTCATAGCTTTCTTCACCCAGTTCGTCTTGACGCGCGTAACCTTGGATAACGCCCGTTCGGTCGAGTAAGTCGATAAAGCCGGCCTTCCCACTGCCCCGTTTACCGGTCAACCGGCCCGCGAGCGTGACGAAGTGCTTATCTTCCATTAACTCTTCCTTCGTGTACTTGTCAAACTTCTCGTTGACGGACTTGGCATTGTCGGTGCGGTCAAACCGGTGACCGAAAGGTGCGATGCCTTCCTCACGAAGATGGTTCATCTTATCGCGACGCACCTGCATTTGATCGTTCAAATCGGGTTGTGCGGTAGTCTTCTTTTGGTTGTTACCCATTTTATGTCCTCCTACTATGAGTTGCTTTCTGAAACTGAATCCAGACCTGCTTTAAATTTAGTCGATTTTGATGGAATTGGCAACCCCCGCGCCCGCAAATGGCCGCTAGACTTCGGTGATTTTCCAATCAACTGGAAAGTGTTTCTTCTATTATGATACGATGATGGCACGACGAAAGGGAAGTGATGCAACGCTATGCGCAAAACGATTCGCAACATGTGGCCCCTCTTACTGTTGGGCTTTCTGGTCAACACGGCCTACAGTGTGATGTGGCCGCTGACCACGATCTACTTACATAATGACCTCCACCTGAACCTGGTGACCAGCGGCTGGATCCTGGCCGCCTACTCGGGGTGTAACGTCCTGGGCGGCTACCTAGGTGGGGTGCTGGGGGACCGGTACTCGCTGAAACGGGTGGGGCAGCTCACGTTGCTGGCCCTGACCGTGGACGCAATCGTCGGCATCTGGTGGAACGACCTGCTGGGGTACCCGGTCGTGCTGATTGTCTTTGGCCTGCTGACTGGTATCATGCTGACGCTGATTACGGCACTGACGGCGCAGTTGAGCCACACCAACGGTCGCTTGTTTAACCTGTTGTATATCTTCATTAATCTAGGACTGGTCGTGGGAACGGCAAGCATCGGTATTCTGTTTCACCGGAGTCTGCGACCAATCTTTGGCCTACTGGTGGGGTGCTACCTGCTAGCGCTGCTGGTGTGGACCCGGTTCATTCAACGGTTTATCGACCAACGGCGGCCAGCGGTGGAAGCGACCGCGACACCGGTCGACAGCCGGCCCAAGCAACGGCTGAGTGGTCTGACACTCGGCATTCTGTTGATCAGTTTGGTACTGATGTGGGGGACCTACGCCCAGTGGATGAGTAACGTGTCGGTCTATATCCAAGAAGTGGGACTGAGCATCAAGGTCTATAGCGACCTATGGGTGTACAACGGTCTGCTCTTGATTGTCGTGCAAACGGTGATGGCCCGGTTCAGTCGTGTTCGGGGCCTTCCGTGGCAGATTCTGCTGGGACTGGTCGCTATCGGCGGCTCGTTCCTCCTATTAAGTGGCGCCCATCAATTGGCAACGTTGTTTATCGCGATGACGTTCCTGACGGTTGGCGAGGCGGTCTACGTTCCGGGGGTGCCGGCACTGATCAATGCGTACACGGTGGGTCACGAAGGACTGTATCAGGGGTTGGTCAATGCGTTCTCGTCTTTGGGGAAAGCCCTGGGTCCCGTATTTGGGGGCTGGGTGGTTGGCCAGGCCGCTGGCTTTGACGGTCTATTCACCGTCTGTGCGTTGATTGATGGCCTGGTGGTTTTGGCAGTCCTGATAGGAATTGGGTCATTGATGCGGGTTCGTTCTTAATTTGAGCGAACCTTTTTCTTTGGTTTAACCATAATTATCCGGGGAAACCGACTGTCATTTGTTGCTTTCACCTGATGCGTTCGCCTTTGAAAATTAATTCCACGTTTTTCAAATCCTTAGTTGACGCCCGGCTGGTGGGTTGGTATAGTTATATACGTTGTCATCACGTGTGACCCACTAGACCAATTTAAACAATTGAAATTAGTGATTGACAGTGATGATAACAAAATGGTATATTAATTAAGTTGTCGCTAAGCGATGACG
>NZ_AZFC01000018.1:66864-90449 GCF_001435095.1 Levilactobacillus spicheri DSM 15429 | reverse complement strand
CATACCAGCCAGTTAGTGGCGTAGAAATTCACTCCAACTTATGGGGTTCACTTCATAAGGAGATGGTGACGTGTTTTGGTGTGGCTGGCGTTAGAGCCACTGGGTTAAGACGACCAGGGCGATGATACCGACGCCGACGATTCCCAGGGCGACGATGACCGCCGTGGCGAAGAAACTGGCAACGCCCTGCCAAGCGACGGGGGTCAAAATGGATTTTGTGATTTTAGCAAGCATGGTTCCGGGCTCTCCTATAACGTGGTTTTTCGTTCGGCTCCCATCATAGCAGAGTTATCCGGGGAATTGAACGCCTAAATGAAAATAAATGGCGTTCCTTTCAATGTAATCGATTGTATTTTGAAAGCGACCCTGACGGCACACAAAAACCCTCCGCACGCCGATGGTGGGAGGGCTCCAAGTTGTTCGTTTTGTTTTATTTTATGAGGACGGGTTAGTCAACCACGACGTTACCGACGCGGGCGTAACCAACGGCGTGCCACCATGGGGCGTGAACGGCTTCGGTCACGACACCGCGGTTTTGGGAATCGATCATCTTACCGTTCCCCACGTATAACCCAACGTGAGAGATGGAACGCTTGCTACCACCGAAGAAGACCAGGTCACCCTTCTTGATGTTCTTGTAGCTGACGTGCTTGTACTTGTTGTACTGTGCTTGGGCCGTGCGGGGAATCTTCTTGCTAGCGGCCTTCTTGTACACGTAACTGGTAAAACCAGAGCAGTCGAAGCGGGAAGGACCCGTAGCGCCCCAGCCATAAGGCTTACCTAATTGCGCCTTGGCAACCTTTTGGATCTTGCTGTAGGACATGGTCGAGTCGGCATTGGCCGTCGTTTGGCTCAGTTGAACACCGGTAACGGCAAAAGCAACCGTGGCAACCAGGGACATCACAATTTTAACAAACGTCTTCTTCATAAAAGTAAACAAACTCCTTAATATTGGCTCGTATTTTTAACAACTTGATTTTTCATATCTCGTAATCGATGTGTTTAATACTATCAGGGAGTTGTTACAGAAATGTCTCAAAGCATTATCAATCGCATTAAAGCTAATGATAACGTTGTAAAATAACGGGTTAATCGGAAGGATAAGCGTGTGGAAGATGCCGGTCTACCGCCTTTTCGGGCGTTAGGACGATTTGTTGCAAACGGCCGGTGGTTCGCGGCAAAAAATAGTAAGTTTGTGTGTCAATATCGATAATTCCCATGTAATGGGTGTAATTATGGTTCCGTTCGTGGCGTCTTGCCGGGTCGTAGGGCAGGCGCACGGCCGCCAGCCAGTCGAAGATCGTCTGCACGGCGTCGGCGGTCGTGGGCGCGGTCGGTTGGCCCCAACGGGTGATCGCCGTGTGGATGAACCGGTTGGTCGGCACGGGGCCCTCCGGTAACGGGCGACCGCTGGCCAGGTAGGCGCGGGCCGCCCGCACCGTTTGGGTCGTGAAGTGCTCACCGGGGACGGCAAGGAAGGCGTTCAGGTTCTGGACGTGTTGGGCCAGGACCGGCGTGTTGGTCAGCACCTGGCTGGGGTTGTCCTGGGCGTGCAGGGTCAGGTCGGTCGGTTCGATGACCAGATTGTGTCCCTGCCGATCACTGAGGACCCAGTGGAAGGGGTACACGTACCGGTCGTTGCCCCAGCGCTGGTTGACCAGGGTCACGCGGGGCAGGTCGGCCTGCACGGCGGCCAACGTGGCGTGTTCGCCCAAGACCCAGTTGATGAAGTCCTGCGGGGTCAGGTTGATGTGACCGGCGACCGGGGTTTCAGCATACGTGACGGCGCCGGGTAAGTACAGCTCGGCGCAAGTGATACCGGTTTCATTTACGCCATCGGCTAACAGGTACGCGGGCCGGTCGGCAGCGATGCGGCCGCCTCCCAGCAGGGCGTAGCGGGTGGTCCGGGTCTCCTGCAGGGCGGTTTGCCAGCGGTAGTGCCGGGGTAAAAAGACCGGGCGCCAGGGCGTGGTGGTGGGAAAATCCATGGTGCGGGCAAAAAAATGGTGCAGAGAACCGGAAGTATAGGTCAGACTGGTGCACATGGGAAAGCCTCCTCGAAAAGCTGTCGGGCCGGGTGTGGGCTGACGCCGGGCGCCCGTTGGCAGTGGTTACCCCCTATTATAGTGGAATTTGTGTCGGTTGGTGCTTGTATTCGGGGAATGAATCTCGTAAGCTAAAGGGTAATGAGAAATGTGTGGGCCGAGGGGGACCCGGTTTGACCACCCATTCGGTGGTGGCCAAGCCGGCGTGAGGACGTTGGTCCCGGGCCCACGAGAAGCACCCGGTAACGGGCAAGATTTGGAAGGGAAAAGCGCTATGAAATCAACTTGGAATTTGGTTGGGATGGTCCTGTGGCTACTGGTCTTGATCACCCTGATCTGGATGACCCACGACATGCGGGTTCGTCGGTTACACTTAATTGTGAAGGAAGGACGGAGCTTTTCGTGGCGTAACTTGACCATTTCAACGATCGAATTGGTGGTCTGGCTGGCCTTCTTCGGGGGCATGAGCTACACGACCTTCTTCCAGAACGTGAACCAGCTGGGCAACCGGATCACGCAGACCACGCGCTACGATCCGCTGGTCCTGAACACGGGCGCCAGTAACGGCTCGTCCTACTACGTCGAGGTGGAGAACGGCGAGGGGCAAAAGCCCATCCAGCAGTACACCTACCTGACGGAGGGCGAACGCTACAAGGTCGACAGTACGGCGGCCACGGTCTCGTCTGGTAAGGACCCCATCAACCTGCCGGCCTCGGCCTACCATTGGAACCGTCAGCAGGTCAAGAAGTACGACAGCCGCCACCAGAAAGCCTGGGTCGGCGTCATCGAGACCACCTATAAGAAGAACTTCGTGAACGGCATTGGGTTACACGCCGGCCGGTTGGCCAACCGCTTCACGCTGATCCGGATTCCGGATCACTCCTTTATGGTTCAGAAGTAACGCACCCACGATCGGAGGATGGTGCCATGCAACGCGACGATTACATTACCCGCCTGGGGTTGACGCCCCACCCGGAAGGCGGTTGGTTCAAGGAAACTTACCATAGTGACGACCGCTACTTCGCCCTGGAGAGTCACGGGCAGCGGTACCGCTACACGTCGATCCTGTTTCTCCTCGCGGCGGGGCACCCCTCGCACTTTCACCGGCTGAACCACGATGAACTGTGGTTCTACCACGCGGGCGACCCGGTGACGGTCCACTGCATCAACGCCGACGGGACGTATCAGACCGTGACGCTGGGGATGGACCTCGCGGCCGGTCAGGTGCCGCAGTTCTGCGTACGCCAGGGGACCATCTTCGCCTCGGAGGTCGCGGACACGGCGGATTGCGGGCTGGTCAGCTGTGTGGTCGCGCCCGGGTTCGACTACCAGGACTTCGAGCTGTTCACCCAGGCCGAGTTGCTGGCCAAGTACCCGCAGTACGGCCCGGCCATCGAGCGGCTGGCGTTTAAAACCAAATAATCAAAAAATCGTCCGGAGCAGTCAGCGCTGTTCCGGACGATTTTTGCGTTTAAGCCAAATGAATCAGGGCGACGCCGGCAATCATGATGACCAGCCCCACCAGTTGGACCGGGGTGATCGGGTTGCGCTGGCTGCCCAGCCAACCGAAGTGGTCGATCAGCAGGCTCCCAGTCATCAGGCCGACCAGGACGATGACCACGGTCAGGCCGGTTCCCACGATGGGCACCAGGTAGACGTTGCCAAGGACGAACAGGGCGCCGATGATGCCGCCCAGCCACATCCACCAGGGATTGGGTTTCCCCTCGGGCCGGCTCAGCTGAAGCCGGGGATGCAGGACCAGGTTCAGCAGAATCAGGGCCAGGGTGCCGACGAAAAACGAGATGAACGCCGCGTTGAGCGACGAGGCCAGGACCTTGCCCAGGTGGCCGTTGATCGCCGATTGCGCGGCACTCAACATGCCGACGCCGACCCCGAGGACACGCCAGAACCACAGGCCGGTCGTGCGCCCGGCGGGTTTGTCGGTGGCCTCATAGGTCCGCCGCTCTAGCAGCCAGGAGCTGACCGCCACGGTGACCACGACCCCGACGACCACCAGCAGCGCGCCCACCAATCGGACCAGTGTGAGCGGACTGGTCTTGGCGGCGAACCAGCCGAAGTTGTCGATCAACAGGCCCATCAGAATCTGGCCGAAGACCGGCAGGATGACGGTCTGGACGCTGCCGAGCTTGGGGAACATCAGGATGTTGGCCGTCAGGTAGAGTACCCCGAAGACCCCACCGATCCAGAGCCAGGCGGGCTGGGTGCGGAAGAGGTGGGGATTAAAGAACAGTTGGTGGTCGATGGCCAGCGTGGTCGCGGCCAAAAAGAGGGTCCCGATGGTAAAGGAAATCAGCGAGGCCAGAAACGGCGTCCCCACGGAACGTCGCAAGCGAGAATTGATACTGGTTTGGATGGGGAGGCCAATGCCGATGGCGACCCCGATAACGATTGCAAACACAAAATTGCCCCCTCAAAGTGCTTTACACTAAGTAAACACTATTTGTGGGGGCAATGGGTAAAATAAGCTCACGAATTCGGCGACTGGTTGACAACCTCCCTGAGGATTATCTCAATAGTCGTTCGGGTCCGCCGCGCGGGGCTGGTAATCGTCCATCTCGGCGTCGCGGTAATCCCACCATTCGTTGACGTACCCGACGAAGCCGGCCTGGGTCATCGCCTGGTCGAGCAGGCGGTAGTGGGCTTCCTGTACCGGCGTCCGCGGAGCGTCCCGGTGGGCGTTGGCGGAAAAGTCGTCGAAGGCCGTCTGCATCTCGAGTTCGTTGCCGGCCAGGTCGCACAGTGTCAGGTCGAACGTGACGCCCTTTTGGTGGGAGAAGTTCGGGTTGGGCTTGGCCACGAAGCTGGGGTCGGGGTAGACCTCGAAGAGCCGTTCCTGGGCGCTCACCGGCCGGTAGGCGTCCCAGATTTTGAGACGGTAACCTTGGGGCCGCAGCCAGGCGCTCGCGGCGGCCAGCTTCTCGGCGGTCCCGGTGCGGGCGATGGCGGTGGTGAAGTCGTAAACGACTTGGTGGGTAAAGTTGTTGGTCGTGGCGTAACGCAGGTCCACCAAGAGGCTGGGGTCCAGCGTTTGGATGTTGGTAAAGCCAGTTTTGTCAGACATGGGGCACCTCCTGTGTAAGTGCTTCCAGTATACCGGGAAGTGCCGGTGGGGACAACGAATAGGGTTCCGACTGGGGGCATAAAAGGCTAGTAAGTGGCAAAACGAGTCGGGGATAATGGGCGAAAGCGGTTGTTGAATTCGTGAATACGTCTCCTAGGATACACGAAAATTGAAGGGGAGACGTAGATGTGGTGAGGACCAAAACACCCATCAAACCTGAGCATGATCAAAAGAGAGTGGGTGTTTCAATCGGCTACAACAAATCGATGGCATCCATTTGGCTTGATTACAGCTAAATTCTATCGTACACTCCAGTATATAAAAAGTGACGACCGGTCGGACGGTCGCCACAAGTTCGCAAGTTCAGTGCGGTATTGGGTGAAAGCTAACCTTTATTGGTTAGCTTTTTTTAATTACCCGATAAGCCTTGGCAAAGATGATAGAGGCATCAGCTAACACTTTGACCGCTCGGGCACCAAGATATAACGCCATTGCGTGCGCCATATAATCTCATCCGCAGGGATATCGTTACAGACCAAAATATCACCTCAACGTTCAGAATGTGGTTGAGATGCCTGGACTGATTATGCCCTTGCGTATATTAAAATGTCAATATCGTTCGCCCAATGAAATCTGCTGTTGTTATAACTTTACTTGTCTAACGAAAGTAAAGTTATGACAGTCAAAAAGATCGAGTCAACAAAAAAGTTGAACTTTAGGGTTGACTATAATCGAATGACCGTTTATTATACAAACATGCGATATAAAGATAACAGCAAAAAAGAGGCTATCTATCAGGCGACTATTCTTCTCTTAAATAAAGACGGCTTTTCAGCAACACCGATGTCAAAAATTGCGAAGCACGCGGGTGTTTCTCCTTCAACGATCTATGTGTATTTTGAAAATAAAGACGATATGTTGAAGAAGTTATACCTCGATACCAAACAAAAAATGGGTGCTAAAATGTTTGCAGACACCGATGGAATGGACATTAAAGCCAGTCTTGCCAAAGTGATTCGTAATTATATTGATTATATTCGGGAAAATAAGGAAGCCTTCTTATTTCTGCAGCAGTTCACTAATTCACCTTATATGAGTGAATTAGATGATCAGGAAGCCAATAATTATTTTACACCGATGTATCAACTTGTAAAAAGAGGACGGCAGGAAGGAGTTTTTAAAAACGTAGACGATGATGTTTTGTTTGCCTACATTGAACCGCCGATTACTGAAGCAGCAAAACGTTATTTTAGAGGAGAATTTGAGTTTACTGACGTACGGATTAAGTCTTTGATTGAACTAGCTTGGAGTGCTATTAAAAAATAGCACTTTCCTTTTACCACTATAATGAACGTTCATTCGATTATTATAGGAACTGTCTGCGACAATCTTTTTCTCGCCAATAATATAGCTAACCAACAGAATGGAGAAATTATGATGCAAAAGAAAGTAACTTTTAAGAACAATGAACATGAAATGGCCGGAATCCTCTTCTTTCCTGATGATTTTGATGAGACCCAACAATACGCAGCTTTCCCAGTTGCTTCACCTGCTGGTGCCGTTAAGGAACAGATTGCAACCAACTATGGTTCACGACTCGCCAAATACGGATTCATCGCACTAGCTTTTGATACGTCACATCAAGGTGAAAGTGGCGGTACGCCACGTCAGTTGGAAGCCCCTTACGAACGGGTGGAAGATATCAAATGCGCCATCGACTATTTAACCACATTGCCTTACGTCGATAACGAACGAATTGGCCAATTTGGTGTCTGCGCTGGTGCTGGTTATTCCATGCACACGGCTATGACGGATCGGCGAATCAAAGCAGTTGCGGTCGCTAGTATGAGTGATCCTGCATCATGGATTCGTGACGGTTTTGACGGTAAAACACCAGTTGAAACCCAATTGGCTTTGTTGGAAGAGGCATCAAATCAACGGACGCGTGAAGCTAATGGCGCCGACCCAATCTATGGGACGTTTGTTCCAGAAGAAGTAACGGCTGGTATGCCAAATACCTTGGAAGAGGCTCATGAGTACTATCGGACGCCTCGTGGTCAACACCCACGTTCAACGAACCAAGTATCAATGATGTCGATTGACAAGATGACAGACTTTTCAACGTTCATGTTTGCTGACAAATACTTGACCCAACCTATTCTGATGATTGCCGGTACAAACGCTGACACGCTACGCTTCTCAGAAGATTTACTCGAAAAGGCAGCTTCTAAGAATAAGGAATTGTTTACGATTGAAGGTGCGACCCACGTCGATCTTTATGACAAGCCGGAATATGTCGACCAAGCAGTCGCAAAAGCAGCCGCCTTCTTTAAGGCCAACCTGTAAATTTAAAGATAAAAAACGGAAAGGGACTGATTAGCCATGACAGAGCCAACTAGAAAAATTGCACTGATTACGGGAGCTGACCGCGGTATTGGATTCGAAACCGCTAAGGAATTAGGCCAGCAAGGATATGTCGTATTAATTGGGAGTCGAAATGTAAAACGGGGCCAAGTTGCCGTAGAACAACTGAAAGCATTAGACATTGTTGCCGATACTTTAGAGATTGATGTCACTGACCAGCAAACAGTTCAACGGGCAGCAGATCAAATTTCCAATACGTATCAAAAACTAGATGTCTTGATAAATAATGCTGGCATCGCACTGCCGGATGATGAACTTCCAAGTACCGTGAGTGTAGATGTTTTACGTCAGACCTTTGATACGAACTTCTTTGGGAGCTTTGCTGTTACGCAAATTATGTTGCCCCTGATTCGTAAGGCAAAGGCAGGCCGTATCGTCAGCTTATCTTCTTCAGTCGGATCTCTAAACTGGCAAAGTCACCCCATCGAGGGGGCACCCATCAATCCAGCGTATGCGGCTTCTAAGAATGGCGTTAACGCGTTAACGGTCATGTTTGCTAGAGAATTGAAGGGCACAGCAATTAAGGTCAATGCAGCCGATCCAGGGTGGACTGCCACGGATTTAAATGGATTTAATGCGCCACGTAGTGTAGCCGAAGGTGCCCAAATTGTGGTCAAACTAGCGACCTTACCAGCCGATGGCCCTTCCGGACAATTAATCAGTGAATCCGGGGAAATCGCCTGGTAGTTATTAGACAGTGAGGTGGGTATGAATGAACACTCAAGTGGTTTATTTTTCAAATAGCGGTCATAACAAACGTTTGGCTGAGAATATTGCTAGGCACTATGGGACCTCAGCAGTTCCAATCATACCAGTTGAGGATTATCCCATGAACTACAGCGAATTAACGGCACAAGCTAAACATGAGCGCTTTCACCATGTTGAGGTTCCTATCCAGCCGCTTTCTCTAGATCCCAAGGCCGATGTATTAATCTTGGTATCGCCCATCTGGTATGCGGATTTACCACGATCAGTCGTGTCCTTTTTGAAACAACTAAAGCACGCCTATGCACGTGTTATTTTCACAAGTGATAAGTTCATGGTCGGGTTTGGTACTTGTGGTCAAACCCTTCGGCGATATTTAAGTTCACCCACAGTGATTAATAAGGTAGCTGCTAACAGTATGAACTTTTCGCGAGTAACAGCCATTCTAGACAACTAATTCAAGGGCCCGGTGAATAACCGAGCCCTTTTTGTATCACCATTATTTAAAAAGATTTGATTTAGCACTTGCGTTGAAGTGAACTCCAAGGTTTATAGTTTCATTATTGATTAAAGCAAAAGGAGTCGATCAGATTGAATATGAAATTACCTAAAGGGCGTGGCGCAGTTTCCGATGGCCAAGATACTAATTTAACGGTAGCTCCAACCCGTTTCATTACAAAAGATGCTAAAACATTGGTCATCTATTTTTCTCATAGTGGAAATACTGAATACCAAGCCCGCATTGCACAGGCTGTCCTTCACGCAGATAGTTATGAATTAGTGATCAAAACACCTTATCCTACAGACTATGAGGCCACGGTCAGTCGAGCAAATCAAGAACAAGCGGGGGCTTTACCTCACTTACGCGTTGAGGATTTACCGGACTTCACACAATATGATCTCGTACTATTCGGGAGTCCGATTTGGCGTATGACGCTGGCTAACCCCATGCAAGCATTTCTGAAACAATTTGGCCAACAAATGGGCGGCAAAAAGGTCGCGGAATTTACAACGCATGCGGGATATGGTGCCGGCACGGCGCAACAAGTCTTACAGAAGCTGACGCCGGTTTCTACAACTATTTTATCTGACTATACGGTAAAAGATACTGAGATTGAAAAAACAACGACTCAGTTTAAGACATGGCTTCACCAGACGGAGGAGAAATAACAATGAAAAATGTATTGATTTTAGCTGCGAATGGTCAAATCGCTCGGATTGTTGAACAACGAATTCTTAATGAACCAAAATTTGATCAAATCAACCTAACTCTATTCTTACGTGATGCGTCCCGGTTAGCTCAATACACGGATAATCCACGTGTAACATTAATTGAAGGCGATATTACCGATCCACAGGCGATAAGCACGGCCATGGAGAATCAGGACCTGGTTTTTGTAGGAGTCGTCGATCATGATCCTCAAAACCGGATTACTAATAATGTTATCCAGGGTATGCAGGCAAAACATGTCCAACGCGTTATCTCTACAAATGTATTGGGGATTTACCAGGAAGTCGGTGGAGAATTTGGCCGCTGGAATGCTGAAATGATTAGTCATGGAATGGCGCCTGCCATTATCTCAGATCGCTTACTAGAAGGTTCAGGACTAGATTACACGACTCTTCGTTTACCATGGCTAAACGATCGAAATGAAATCAATTATCAAGTGACGGGTAAGAATGAGGCGTATGTCGGTGTCTCTGGTTCGCGACAAAGTGTTGCAGACGTTGTTTTACAGATTATCGCTGAGCCAAAGAAGTATAGCCGTACAAGTATTGGTATGGCTAATCCGAGCACTGAAGGGGAAACTCGTCCGGTTTATTAAAAGACTAAAAGACGGATTATATTGAAGATTATTAATAGCGCTGAAAACTCATTTGGAAAGCGTTATTTATGAATACGCCTGAAAGGGGTGGGCCTTTATGAATAAAAGAACACTAGGGAGTACCAGTCCACTGACTGTCGATGCCATTGGCCTGGGGTGCATGGGTATGAGTTTTGCCTATGGCGAACCAAAAACTGAAGCGGACATGATTCGGTTGTTACAACAAGCTGTAGAGTTAGGCGAAACAACCTTTGATACAGCAGAGGTCTACGGGCCTTTTACGAACGAACGCTTATTAGGTAAAGCCTTCAAGACCTATCATGACCGAGTTACGATTGCGACTAAGGGTGGCATCAAGATCGTTGATGGTAAGCAGGTAGTAGATGGTGATCCACGTGGCCTAGTAGCTTCGGTTGAAGGGTCCCTAGAACGATTACAGGTCGATGCTATCGACATGTATTACTTGCATCGGGTGGACCCTCAGGTACCAATTGAGGACGTGGCGGAGACCATGGGTCGCCTAATTAAGGCTGGAAAGATCAAGCACTGGGGGCTATCAGAAGCTGGTATTCAAACGATTCGAAAGGCCAATGCTATTCAGCCGTTAACTGCTGTTGAAAGTGAGTACTCACTTTGGACCCGAGAACCCGAAAAGGAACTGATTCCAACTTTAAAAGAACTCGGTATCGGGTTAGTTCCTTTTAGCCCGTTAGGAAAAGGCTTTTTAACGGGTAAGGTAGATCTTGATACGGAATTTACTCAAAACGACGGCCGCCGAAAGTTACCACGTTTTCAAAAGGATGCTCTGGCAGCCAACATGAAGCTAGTGACTTTATTGAAGCGAATCGCTGAAGGTAAACAAGCAACACCGGCCCAGATTGCGCTGGCTTGGCTGCTAGCACAGCAACCCTGGATTGTGCCAATTCCTGGTACCACTAAGTTCTCACGACTACAGGAAAATCTGGGTGCAGAAAAAATCGTCTTTAACGCTGACGAACTAGCTAGTATTACAGAAGCCGCTGATCAAATTCAGATTATTGGCAATCGATATACCCCTGAATTAGCCAAGCGTGCTGGATTATAAAAAAAGTCAAAATAAGTTGTGAATTTTGCTTGCGTTGAAGTTAGCTCCAAGGTTTATTCTGTATTCATGTTGTTGAGCAGCTCCAAAGTATTGAGCTTTAAACTTATTAAAATAATTTCGATAAGGCGCTTGCGTTGGAGTTCACTTCAAGGATTATGATTGATCACAGATAAGAGATATCACTAAACTATTTAACGAAATGGAGATTTAAAATTATGACGATGAAATTACAAGAAGTTGCTGTTGAAGACTTACCTAAAATTAACGATAACCCCTGGGGATTAGTTTACCAGGATGCCATTACCAAAAATGAACCTGGTAAAGTGAATATTCACCCAATCAGTTACATCTTAAATGGCTTGAAGATTGCTGCTAACGTCTATACACCAGCCGATTATGATCCAAAGAAAAAATACCCAGCTTTAACGGTCGCGCATCCAAACGGCGGGGTTAAGGAACAAGTTGCCGGTCTATTTGCACAGCGGTTAGCTGAACATGGATATATTGCAATTGCCGCTGATGCTTCTTTCCAAGGTGCCTCTGAAGGATCACCTCGGATGGTCGATAATCCAGCATACCGGGTTGAAGATATTCACGGTATGGCGGATGCGTTATCACTGTTCCCTGGCGTTGATTATGATCGCATGGCTGCCTTTGGAATCTGCGGTGGTGGTGGCTACACATTACGTGCCGGGCAAACCGATAAGCGGTTTAAAGTTGTTGCGACGTTATCTGCGTTTAATTCAGGTTTAGTTCGTCGGAATGGATTCATGGACTCCGAGGCCAACACAATCCAGGAACGACTGCAGAAGGCCTCTGAAGCCCGTGAAAAGGAAGTACGTGGTGAAGGTGTTGACTACACGGCCGACTTAAAGAAATTGACACCTGAAGAAGCCGCTAAGCTGCCATACGATTTATATCGTGAAGGTTATGATTATTACGCTCAAACCCATGCTCACCCAAAGTCAACGTTTGTTTACACGCAAAGCAGCTTCATGAATTTAATGACTTTTGATGCTTCTGTCAACATGGATCTGATTAACGTGCCATTATTGATGATGGCGGGATCACAAGCTGATACATTCTACTTGACCGAAAAAGCCTATGCTAATGCAACTGGTACGACGGATAAGGAATTATTCTTAATCCCCGGCGCACACCACATTGAGACTTATTGGAAGCCAGAATATGTCGAACAAGAGCTCAACAAGCTGTTGGATTTCTTGAGTACCCGGCTCTAATTTCAAAAATAGCATCGTTTTCAAAGGGTCACGAGGACTAACTCCTTGGGGCCCTTTGTTTAAATAAACGCTGTGGAACTGGTTTTAAGACCCAAATGAATAAAATTGTCGGTACCTTAAATAGGAGTATGATAAACTATGAAAAAATTGGCCATCACCATAACAGCCTTGATTCTCATAGGGGTTGTTATCTTAATTGGTGGAGGGTATTCTAAAGCCAAAAGCTCGAGTGGCGGGGAAACAAGTATGAATCGCACTCATGCGGTTATAAACAAGAAACCAGCGGGAAAATCCCGTCAATTAATTATGTACTTTACACTTTCTGGAAATACTAAAAAGGCTGCGATGGCCCTGCAACGAGATACTGGAGCAGATATCATTCGAATTCGTCCCCGGAAAGCCTATCCTTCAACCTACGATGCAGCAGTCAAGGTTGCTAAAAAAGAGCTGGCAACCAACACCCATCCGGCAATGGCAAATAAGCTCCCGAATCTAGCTCAATACAAAACGATTTATATTGGATTTCCAACTTGGTGGCGACAACCACCAATGATTATTCATACGTTGTTTGACACGGCAAATTTCAAGCAAAAAACAATTGTTCCTTTCACTACCAGTATGGCGTCACCAATTAGTAGCTCAATGCCATATTTACGGCAAATGACTAACAGAGATGGCGCCAAGCTGGCTAAGGGAATTCGGTATACGAATAATGATCATTTAAGGAAATTCTTAGTCAAGAATAAGCTAGTCAGAAAATAGAATTGAGAGGATCAGTATGAACATTAATGGTGTCAGTAAAGAATTTAACGTTTCTAAAGATACTTTACGTTACTGGGAACGAATAGGGCTACTACCCGAAATTAAGCGTAATGCTAGTGGCTATCGAGACTACTCCGAACGAGATCTTAATTGGGTTTATTACATTCAGGTTTTACGAAACGGTGGTATGTCAATTGAGTCATTAATTGAATTCGTAAAATTATACCGTGAGGGCAATGCCTCTAACGAAGTCCGAAAGAGCCTTTTAGTCGACCAACGTGATGCTATGCTGGAACAAATTGCCCAACTTCAAAAGACCGTAAATTATCTCCAATTTAAAATCGATCACTTCGAGGATCACACGTTAAACTACGAAAAAGAGAAATTAGCATTAGACGATAAGTGACGTCTAAGTACATTCTTGCGTTTTATTTTTCTTAAAAATCACTCACGACTAAATTGAAATGTCCTTTCAATATTGGCATAAAAGCCAAACATTGAAGGGACATTTTATTATCTTCAGAACTACTTTACTAGAAACGACAAGTACAAAATACGCTTTTAAGATATTCTAATCATAGGTCCAGCGTTTGAATGTTGGCAAAGCTGATAGAAGCATCAGCTAACACCTTGACCGCTCGGGCACCAAGATATAACGCCATTGCGTGCGCCATATAACCTCATCCGCAGGGATATCGTTACAGACCAAGATATCACCTCAACGTTCAGAATGTGATTGAGATGCCTGGACTGCACAGCTTGCTAAACATCACGCCGGGTAATTAAGCCATTGCAAATTTCTAGCCTGATTATGCTCTTACATATATTAAACTATCAATGCCTTTCCGAGATGGAACCCGCCGATTATTAGTTTTTAAAAAGTCGTTAAAATAGGCGTTCAAATAGAGTAAATGGCCTATACCGAATGCTATGCTTTAAACTAGGACGGCTAAAACCGTTCCGGAGTAAGTTTAAGGGGAGATTAAGGATGGAAAAGTTTTTGGGGAAGTACCTAGGGGTCTGTGCGTTCATTTTGGTGATGATTGAGTTGCTGGCTTGGAGAGCTTGGACACTGTATCGATATGGTGGCCAGCATTATTATCTGCGCATCGAGCATTCGGTGGGGACCCGACCGTTATCTGAACCGGTCAATTATCAAATAAAAGGGCATGTTTATCGTGGTCGAGCACTAAGTCAATCCGGGCAACGTAAAATGGTGACCTTTACCACCAATGCCGATAATCCAGGCCCTTTCCGTTTGGGTCAACTGGTTCGGGTGACCGTTAATCGCCATTATGGGGTGACCCAGTATCATTTGATCGACCGGGTGCCAACGGGGATCATGCTAAACAAGTGAGTGAGTAGCGTCAGTCGTATCAATGACTGGCGCTTTTTTTCTGGGGATACTCTGAGGACCCGAACGCGAGAAAGTAGCTTGGGTTGATATTGTCGTAACCATGATATTGGCATTTCATTGATGGTGAATAACTTGTTGAAGCTCTCTGAGATGCCTTACCAAACATACTTTGAAACCATAAAAAATGGTAGTTGCCAGAAATCGGCAATTACCATCTCATAAATATTTCCAGGATTAGGGCTTGTCCCAAACTCTTGGGATATTTGATAATCAGCAGATGAAAAGCAATGGTTCTTAGTAGCTAAACGGCCACTAGGATAACAGAATACGGTGAACTGCCGTGGTGTAAATAACCGCCCGGAAGCACTGTCCAGGTCCACCTAGATTATTTAATCGATTCCACGTGGTCCTGGGCGTAGACGCCGATGTCGGCGACGTGGACGGTGCCGGCGTGGTGCTTGCCGTTGACCGTCAGCAGGCCGACCTTATTATAGGCCATGGTGGTGGTCGAATCGGCCACCACCGCCACGCCTAACGTGGCGCCCGAGTCGGCGTTGATGCCCGACGGCACGTCGATGGCCACGGTGCTGGCATCGGTCGCATTGATGGCGTTGATGGCCGCCGCGAAGTCGCCGGTGACGTCGCGACTGAGACCGACCCCGAAGATGGCGTCGATGATGGTCGTGGCGTTGATCACGTCGTTCAGGTCACTGGTGAACGGAATCTGGTAGTAACGGGCGATCTTGAGCTGTTGTTGGGTCTGCTCGGTCGCCTTATCCGGATTACCCAGCAGGTAGATTGACACGTCGATGTTGCGAATCTTGAGCAACCGGGCGACGGCGATCCCGTCACCGCCGTTGTTTCCCGTGGCAGCGACGACCACGACGCGGTTCAGGTCGTAGTCGTCATTCAGCAGGTTGTTGAAGGTTGCCAGGGCGGCCCGTTCCATCAGGACCATCGACGGAATCCCGACGGTGTCAATGGTGTGGGCGTCATAGCGTTGGGCTTGGGCAATCGTAATGGCTTTACTCATGAGAAATCCCTCCTTGAAGGCATAGCTGATTAGTTCAGATCATCCAGGGGATGGTCGAAGTTTAAAACTTGGGTTGATAATTTTTGTAATTGTTCGGTCAGCAATTGGAAATTGACCGGCGCATCACTAGGGGTGACGTGGCGCCACCACTGGTGTAAGACGTCGATGGCCTGCCGGACCAACGTTTGGCCCTTGGTCGTCAGGGTCAGTTGTTTGTTGCGGCGGTCGGCCGGATCATCCGTTTTTTGCAGGAGTGCTAGGGTGACCAGGTGCCGGACCATCCGGGTCATCAACCCTTCGTCCACCGCAATGGTCCGCGCGGCCATTCGTTGATTGATCGGACTGGCTTCCGAGACCAGGACCAGCAGGTAGAATTCGGTGATGTTGATGGGTACCTGGTCGGCCTCCAGAATCTGGTTCATGTCGCGCTGAAATTGGCGGTGGAGGATGGCTAGGTTGGTGGTGAAATCAAGAATGTAATCTTCCATCGGTGCGGCCCCTCCTTAGGTGTTAGACGCTTACCCATAGTTTACACCAGAAAGGCGGAAAGAATCAGGATTCGTCTCAAGCTTTTCTGATAAGAGAAGTGATAAACTAGTTCTATAACCAACCAGAGGGGGTACCAGAATGTTTATTCAAATTCCAACCGATATGGACGAGGTCGAACTGCGCCAGCTCCAACTCAAGAAGTTAGGCGACGACCGGTCCGAGGAAAGCATCATCCAGCAGGCGGTCTTAGACACGTTCCAGACCTTCCTGGACCAGATCGAAGACGGCCACTACGACACGGCCAGCTGGCAGGACGGCAACCTGATTGTAACGGACATCACCGGGCAACAGACGGCGACGGTCCAGCCGCACGGTGAGTCCTTCGTGGCGGACTTCCGGCAAAACGCCGACCAGACGCAGCAGTATCTCGAAGAACAGGCCATCGACGCGTCGGGCTCCCGCTAGTCCCCCGTCGGATGCGGTGAAAGGGGGACGGTAGAGATGGAACAGGAATCGTTGTTCAATAACCCGCAGCAGTCGCCGCTGGCCAGTCGGGTCCGGCCCCGGACCCTCGACGAGTTCGTCGGGCAGACCCACCTGTTGGGCGCCGGCAAGATCTTGCGGGAGCTGATCGCGTCCGACCAGATCTCGTCGATGATCTTCTGGGGGCCGCCGGGCGTGGGCAAGACCACGTTGGCCGAGATCATCGCTCACCAGAGCCAGGCGCAATTTCTTCGGTTCAGCGCGGTCGACAGCAGTATCAGTAAGATCAAGAAAATCATGAAACAGGCCGAAAGCGACCGGGAGATGGGCGAGCGCACGCTGGTCTTCGTCGACGAAATCCACCGGTTCAACAAGGCCCAGCAGGACGCCTTCTTGCCGTACGTGGAGCGCGGCAGCATCATCCTGATTGGGGCGACCACCGAGAACCCGTCGTTTGAGATCAACTCGGCGCTCCTGTCGCGGTGTAAGGTCTTCGTGCTGAAGGCCTTGACCACCGCCGACATCGAGCAGCTCCTGCAAAATGCGCTGACCAATCCGGCCGGCTTTCCTCAGACCAAGGTGACCATCGGTGCCGACGAGCTGCGGGCCATCGCCGAGTTTGCCAACGGGGACGCCCGCACGGCGCTGAACACCCTGGAGATGGCGGTCTTGAACGGTGATAAGCAGGGCGACCAGGTCACGGTGACCATGGGCGACCTGAAGCAGCTGATCAGCCAGAAGTTCGTCCTGTACGACAAGACCGGCGAGGAACACTACAACATCATCTCGGCGCTGCACAAGTCGATGCGCAATAGCGACGTGAACGCGGCCATCTACTGGCTGGCGCGGATGCTCGATGGCGGGGAAGACCCGCTGTACATCGCGCGGCGGCTGGTGCGCTTTGCCAGCGAGGACATTGGCCTGGCCGACACCAACGCGCTCAACGTGGCGGTCAACGTGTTTCAGGCCTGCCAGTTTCTGGGGATGCCGGAGTGCAACGTCCACCTGACCGAAGCGGTGACCTACCTGGCGTTGGCACCCAAGTCGAACGCCATTTACAAGGCTTGGCTGGGAGCTCACGCCGACGTCAAGGACAGCCGCGACGAGCCGGTGCCGCTCCAGATTCGCAACGCGCCGACCAAGTTGATGAAGGACCTGGATTACGGCAAGGGGTACCAATACGCTCACGATACCGCAGATAAGTTGACCAGCATGCAAACGATGCCCGATTCGTTAGTTGGCCACGAATACTACCATCCGACCGAGGAGGGCCGGGAGAACTTGTTCAAGGAGCGCTTGGACTACGTTAAGCGCTGGCACCAGGAACATGATCCCAAGAAATGACCAGCAGTGCGGACAAATAATCGGTTAAAATAATCAGCATCAGCCACTTTTTGCGTTAGAATAGAAAGTGGATAGGCGCCCTTAGTGTAATGGATAGCACATGAGATTTCGGTCCTCATGATCCGAGTTCGACTCTCGGGGGGCGCATTGATGGCGATTCACATTTTTGTGTGAACCGTTTTTTTTGTGAGATAAACATTTATGGATGGTGAAAACTGTTGAAAAATTATGGTGGTCTCATTTTATCTGGCATGATTGGGACACTGATTGTTTTACTCTTTGCTAAATATATGGAATATTTGGCCCCACAAGATGATGTTCTGGCTACTTGGGTAGGATCTATTGGGACAGTATTGGCAATTTTAGCAGTTGCGGTTCAGGTCAATAGTGAACATAAGTGGTCGTCAAAAAAGACAATGGAGAATAATCGTTCTTTGTTTTTGCTATCTAATCGTTTTCAAATAAGTAAAGGGGACTCTGTATGGAGTTGTTTTAAAACGATTGATAGTGGCGGCATGAGCTGGTTGTTAATTCAAGTATTAAATGAAAAATATCCACGGGATATTTATATTGATGTTCAAGGAAAACATGTTTTTAATATAGACGGCAATATAAAACAAGAATCGGAAAGACGTATTATATTAATTCCAGGAATAGATTCAACCCCAATTCTTGTTGATACTCATAATATCTACTATTGGAAAATGTCAATGTATTATAAAACTGCTAGTGATGAAATAAATAAAGTTGTTTTAGATAGAGCTACTGGTGATAGTCCATTTGCAAAATATGACAACGAGTCTGATAATCATCTCGTGAGAACTGAATATAATAATTTAGCTGTAATTAAGAATAATGAGGAAAGTAGAGTATATGTAGATAGTACACATATTTTTGCAGATGATAAATTCTTTGTAACAGATAAAGCAATCTATCAGTATAGAGCGCGCCATCGTGATGCACAAAGAAGGGTAACATTTTTTCGAGAATCAAATTATATTAAAAATCCAGGCCAGGGAAAGTTGCTCATAGAAGCAATTGGCACAACAAGAATATATCTATTTTTTACTTATATGTATATGGATAAAATCAAACGTATGCGTTGATAAGATGATTGATATAAATTATCTTGCCGACTAAAAAGTGATAGGTGACGCACTAAAGCCCTCGACTACAGCCATAATCGAGGGCTTTAGTGCGTCACATGATAAATGCTTTTTTCGCAAGTTCATTGTAGCGAATCTTGCACTGGTAAGGACATACTTTGTATCCCATTTTTGATATGACTGGGAAAGCCATGGCAAGTTCTAAAGGTTTAGAACGTTTGGGGAAGAGGTTGCGCAGGACGCTGATTCGTGGGTTAATGGAGATAGAAATACAATGAGGAGGAACTGGCATGTATCTCAACGTCACCCAAAAGAGCCGCGATCTGTTGCGGGACTACCCGGTGGTGCGGTCCGTGGAGGCGGCCCACCGCGCGGCCCGGCGCAACCCGCTATTTTCCTGGCACGTCACGGCCATCACCCATCACCAGCAGCGGTTCGTGCTCTTTAACCACGACGCCAGCGCGCTGTGCGTGGTGCTCAACGTGACCAACGCCTCGGCTGAGCGGTTGGCCGACCGCTTTTGGGACCAGCTGGCGACCCAGTGGCCCCAGTACGGGTTGGCCCCGGCGGACCTGACCACTTATCGGCAGGTCGCGGGAGACTGGCAGATCAATCAACCGGGCGACCACCGTCCGATTCATCGGTTGAACGAACAGGGGATGTACGTGGGCTTTCTCTGGGACCAGGGCATCACCTCGACGCTCGAGATGTCTCTGCTGGTGGCTCAGACCCCACCGTTGGGCCGCCAACGCCCGGCTCACCAGGTGGCAACGATCAAGGCGGACTTGGCACCGCAGCGGTTCGTTTGGCAGGAGGACTAGCGTGGCTATTTTTCCACTGGACGCATCGTGTGCTATACTAAACCTTACCCTTGGCAGGAGTGGCCGAACCGTGACCACTGACGAGACGGTCTTCTGGACCGTCTTTTTTTCTGCTCACCGGTGAAACTCATCGTTAATGACTGCACAATTGGGCGGGGGACGACTAAAATAGAGGTAACGTTGTGATGGTGGTTTTAGAGACGAAGGAGTCTTAACATGGCAAAATTACCAGAAGCTGTTCCCAATCTACCCAGTAACATGCGCGCCTGGCAGGTGACGACGCCGGGGCCCATCGACGGGCCGCACGCGCCGCTGGCCTTCGTGACCAAACCGGTGCCCCAGCCGCAACCGGGTGAGACCCTGGTCCGGGTGCTGGCGTGTGGCGTCTGTCACACCGACCTCCACGTCAGCGAAGGCGACCTGCCCGTGCATCACGCTCACGTGACCCCCGGCCATGAAATCGTGGGGGAGGTCGTGGCCAATGGCGCGCAGACCAGCCGGTTTAAGTTGGGCGAACGCATCGGGATTCCCTGGCTGCGTTGGACCTGCGGCGTTTGCCGTTACTGCCGGTCGGGGCGGGAGAACCTCTGCCCGCACTCACTGTATACCGGGTGGGACCACGATGGCGGGTACGCCGAATACGTGACGGTGCCCGAGGGGTTCGCCTACCGCATTCCGGAGCGGTTCGCGTCTGTGACGGCGGCACCGCTGTTGTGTGCCGGCATCATCGGCTACCGGGCCTTCGAACGGGCCAACGTGCCCGCCGGTGGTCGCCTGGGCCTGTATGGCTTTGGCGGGTCGGCGCACATCACCGCGCAGATCGCCATTGACCAGGGTATCGAGGTCCACATCTTCACCCGGGGCCAAGACGCGCAAGCCTTTGGCCTGAAACTAGGGGCCGCCTCGGCGCAGGGCGCCTACGATCCGTCGCCGGTCAAGCTGGACTCGGCCATCATGTTCGCGCCGGTCGGGGACATGGTGCCCAACGAGCTGGCCAACCTGGATAAGGGCGGCACCCTGGCGCTGGCGGGGATCCACCTGAGTGACATTCCATCCTTGAATTATCAGGACCACCTCTTCCACGAAAAGAATCTGACCAGCGTGGAGAGCAACACCCGCCGGGACGGGGAGGCCTTCTTGACGCTGGCCGACCGCCTGAACATCCAGCCGGCTACTACGCCGGTCGCCTTCGAGCACGCCGACGAGGCCCTGCGCACCGTCAAACGCGGTGACCTGCAGGGGGCCTGCGTGTTGCGCATCGGTGAAGACTAAATAAAACGTGAAAAGAGTCCCCAGCCCGTGTAACTTGCGAGCTGGGGATTCTTTATGGCTAACGCGAAAGCTGCCAATTGCTTCCGCTCAGCCGGACCGTACCAATCGTGGGCGCGACTTGAAGTCCGCAAAGCACGTGGGTCTTAAAGGGCGGTCTGGTGGTAAGCCAGCTCAGAAACGTTGGCCTACCATCATTTCACGGTCCCGGCCCAGCTTCGCTCCAGCAATCTTGATATGGCGGTCAGTCAGTGTCGCCACTGTTTTCTGATTAACTGGTAAGATGCGTAGCTCGGATGATAGAAATTGGATAATTACGCCATATGAATAGTTAGTCCCGTTCGTGTCATTTTTCCACTATCTGAGCGGAACAGAGGCGACTTGATGACCGTGGTGAAATTGATGTTATCTGGCGTTTTGGGCCAGATTACATCAAGGCCGAGCTCCGGAGACCTGCGTATTTTGCAGGGCTTCGGAGTCGTGCCCACCTCGGTCATCTTGCTCGCCGGCGTGCAGCGCCAATCTCGCCAATCTCGTCAACGACTAGTAAAAATTTTGTCGCCGCCCGGGCTCGGTTGTGGGATAATCGGAGAATATTGGGGAGGGAAGCACACATGAAAAAAGGGGTATTACTGATGACGGGCGTCCTCCTGCTGGGCGGTCTGGGCGCCTGGGGATGGCACCGTCACACTGCCGCGCCGGCGCCGGCCCCCCGCACGACCCAGCGAGCGGCGCCGCCGACTAAACGGGCGCGGCCTCTGACCCTGCGAGAACTTCGCCGGCGGCCCAAACTGACTTACGCGGCGCTGATCGATTACGCCGTCCACGACACCCACGTGATGCGCTGGCAGGAGGTCGCCGATTATCAGGCGGGCTGGCAGGTGGAGATTGACCGGGTCCACGGGGCGCGGCGCTACTCCGTTTGGCCGGACCGCAACATCCAGACCAGCGAGAAGAAGCTGGAGCCCAACTGGTTCACCCTCAAGGGCCACCGGGTGACCTACCAGAGCTTCGTGGTCCATTCCGACGGGGATTACACCGTCTACCGCACGACACTGAAGCGGGTCGTCCACCGGTTAAATGCCCAGCATGCGGCCGCTCGGGTGCGCCGCATGCCGGAACGGCTGGTGGTCAAGGACGCGACGCGGTAGTGCGGGGCCCCGAAATTGGGTGCTCGTAACGATGCCGTTGGGGTAAATTTAGAAGAACTTTGCGTCGTGGACTGGTATTGGGTTTCTAACTGTTCTATCATAATCTTAATAGCCTCGTTGTTGCGGCAACGGGGCGATTATCAGACCTAGAGGGGGCACGCCCAATGCAAGAGGACTACTTAGATCAGCGGCTGATTGGCCGCCAATTCACGCTATCGACCGAGGATTTGACCGGTGGGGCCACGTTTTACGGCATCCTGTACCGGTTACGCGCCGCGGAAGACCTGCACGTGGGCGACCGCGTCGAGGTTATTCGCGCGGACCAGCATGGACTGACGGTTCGGCGGGTCGCGCTGAAGGAGGAATAGGGAATATGTGGGGAGCTATTATTGGTGTTTTTGTGTTAATCATCGTGGTCTTGCTTTTGATGAGCATGGTCAAAATCATTACCCAACCGGACCGCGGGGTGGTCATTACGTTGGGGAAGTACAACAAGACCCTGACCCCGGGGTTTCACCTGATCGCGCCGTTTATCTCGCACGTGATCCGGGTCAGCACCGCGCAAACGCCGGTGGACCTGGACGAGCAGGTGGTCATCACCAAGGATAACGCCGAGATTTCGGTCAAGATTTCCTTGAAGTACCACGTTACCAACATCGAGGACTTCGTGTTCAAGAACGAGGATTCCGTGCGGAGTATGACCCAGGATACCCGGGCGTCGCTACGGGGCATCATCGGGAACAAGGAGTTAAACGAGGTCTTAAACGGGACCGAAGAGATTAACCGGGCGCTGTTTTCCGGCTTGGCCGACGTCACAGCCGGTTACGGGTTGAACGTCGACCGGGTCAACATCGACTCGGTCAACCCGTCGCGGGATATCCAGGACTCGATGAATAAGCTGCTAAAGGCCACCCGGGAACGGGACGCGGCGATTGCCACGGCCGAAGGGAAGAGCAAGTCGATCACGTTGGAAAACGAGGCCAATAACAAAGCTTTGTTGGCGACCAACCAGGCGCAAAACACGGCGTTGGTCAACTCGGCCACCGCGAAGGCGACGGCCATCCACACGGAAGCCGACGCCGACGCTTACCGGGTCGGCAAGCTGAACGCGGCCTTGAGCGTCTCGTCGCCGAACTATTTCATCTCGCGGAACATCGCGGCCTTCAAGGAGCTGGCCAACAGTGATACCAACACGGTCATCATGCCCAGCACGGCCATCGACAGCTTAGGCGCCGTTCCGGCCCTGGCCGCGGCTTTTAAGACGCCACAGAAATAACCAAAACTGGCGACCAAGTGGGGGCTGGCGCAACGTTCTGTCGGCTTCATTTTCCCGAGGTGGGCACGATTCCGAAACCTCGCAAGA
>NZ_AZFC01000018.1:19117-66854 GCF_001435095.1 Levilactobacillus spicheri DSM 15429 | reverse complement strand
CTCGGCCTGATTGTAAGCCAGCAAAAGACGCTGACTAACAATCATTTCACCACGGGAAAAACGCCGACGCCACGTTGCTGGATGGCGACTAACCAGTACGACTGGTCGGTTGCGATGGTTCTGGCACCGGGACGTTACATGGCGGCTGCCTAAATGAGGTCGTTGCGGTGGACTGTCTTGTGAGACTTTATCGAAAGTGATACTCGCTTTTAACTAATCAGAGCCACCTGAACCGCCTTAACGGACGCGTCAGGTGGCTCTTTGCGTTCGGTGACCGGTTGACCAAAATTGGTTGGGAACGTCCTGGATATCAGGTTAGCCTGCTTACGGAATAGCCGATAATAGACGGTGGGGACAATAGGAGCAAATGGCACCGTCACTAGTCGCCAGATGAGTCCGTTGATGAGAACCAACTATTATATGAGCGCAACAGAGGCGACTTGATGACCGTGGTGAAATTGATGTTACCTGGCGTTTTGGGCCAGGTTACATCAAGGCCGAGCTTCGGAGACTCGTGGTTTTTCGAGGCTTCGAAGTCGTGCCCACCTCGGTCATCTTGCTCGCCGGCGTGGAGCGACCACCAACGACCAGCATAGCTGGTGCGAGTGGTTTGCTAGTGGTTGCGACTAATCCCCTCCCGAAAAAGATTAAAAAACCATTGCAATTCTCATAATTGGTGCTTATAATCAGTACCAATAACAAAATGACGTTGAAGAAAAAAGTAGCCAGCACGGCGATGCCCAGTGAGTCACGGTGAGTGAGAAGTGACCGTCTAGTGTGCGCGAAAATCATTTCTGAGTTCGGTGCTGAATTTGTAGGTTACCGTGGCAGCCACCATTACCAGGCTAGCGGATGTTGGTCCGTGATGAGTGTGGTGTCGCTGACGCCACAAAAAGGTGGTACCGTTCTACTGAAAGTGGAGCCCTTTTCCCGTTCGCGGGAGAAGGGCTTTTTGACGTTTACAGGACCTAAAGGAGGACGCAAAGATGGAACAAGCGACACAAACGAAACATAACTTTTGGCAATTATTAGTGGTGAGCTCCCTGATTTTCGGGATGTTCTTTGGGTCCGGTAACCTGATCTTCCCGGTCCACCTGGGGCAAATGGCCGGGCAGCACTGGTTCACTGCCGCGCTGGGGTTCGCGGTCTCCGGGTCACTGTTTCCCCTGCTGGCCATCCTGGCCGTGGTCGTGACCAAGAGTGACGGGCTCTACGACCTGGCCAAGCCGGTCGGTCGCCACTACGCCGCGCTGTTTCTCGTCCTGGTCCACCTGACCATCGGACCGTTCTTCGGCACGCCGCGGACCGCCGCAACCGCCTACCAGATGGCGGCGGAACCGTTCCTGCCCAAGGCGTGGGCAACGGCCGGTCAGTGGGCCTTTACCGCCGTCTTCTTCGGTCTGGCCTACCTGATTGCGACCCACCAGAACAGCCTGATCAAGTGGGTGGGGAAGTACCTAAACGCGGTCTTCCTGGCCCTGCTCGCCGTAATCTTCGTGGTCGCCTTTTGGCACCCGATGGGCGGGCTGAACCATACGCCCACGGCCGCTTACCAGAGTGGGGCGGCCATCAGCGGCCTGTTGGAAGGGTATAACACCATCGACGCCGTGGCCCTGTTGGCGTTGAGTGTGACCTTCGTCCACGCCGTGCGCGGGCTGGGCTACCACGACCGGGAGCTGACCCGGTTGACGGCCAAGGCCGGCACGCTGGCCATCGTCGTCGAGGTCCTGGTGTACTTCGGCTTGGTCCTGCTGGGCGCCTTTAGCCTGGGCGAACTGACCCTGTCGGATAACGGGGGCGCGGCGCTGTCGAAGATCGTGGGTCACTACTTCAGTAACTTCGGCACGGCCTTTCTGGGGGTCCTGGTCACGCTAGGAGTCTTCACCACGGCGCTGGGCCTGGTGACCTCCTTTGCCCAGGACTTCCACAAGCTGTTCCCCAAGGTCAGCTACCTGAGCTGGTTACGGGTCACCACCGTCGCGTCGTTTCTGGTTGCCAACGCTGGGTTGGACAACATCATCGCCTGGTCGTTACCAGTTCTGATGCTGCTGTACCCGCTGTCCTTGGCGTTGATCCTGGTCTCCCTGACGGTCGCCAAGTGGACCTATGCCGGGGTGGTTTATAAGCTGACCATCGCCTTTACGGTGGTGCCAGCCGTCCTGGATATGCTTGCTAACTCACCAGCTGTCGTGACCCACTGGGCACCGGTCGCCAGCCTGCTGCACGTGTACCACACGGTGGTGCCGCTGGCGAGCCTGGGCCTGGGGTGGCTGGTGCCGACCTTGGTCGGGTTCGTGCTGGGCATCGGCGTGGGTTACCTGCGCGCGGTCTCCCAACGGACCACGGAAGAGGTTTAATGAGAAAAGGAGGAACGGGCCCCGCAGCTAGCGGACGGGGTGCTCTCAACAGATTCAGGGTGACGGTCACGTGACGTGGCGGTCACCTATTTTAGGCCGTGGCAGCTTTTTGGAAAAAGGGTCCCGTTTCTCGCCAGTCAGCGTGCGTTTCGGGTACAATGGAAGAAACGATTCTGATGGAGGGAACATCATGGCAAAAAAGATGGTCGATGAGATGTGGGCTGGCTTTCGGCAATCCCCGGCGGATTGGACGCCCGTGGCCTGGCAGGACTTCGGGCAATGGCTACGGTCCACGGGGCAAGCGGACATGACGGAAAGCGCCGTGACCCTCTTGACCCAGCTGGCGACCATGCTGATCGACGAGCGGACCCCCACCCGGGACAAGGGTGAGCAGTTGATCCGGGCCATTCAGGACGACCCGGCGCCGCAAACGGGCAACGTGCTGTCCTTCAAGGAAGCGCAGAAACGTAAGCGGCGGTAGCTCGATTTTGCTGAAAATGGTCGTCATCTATTAAACAGTATTATGATAATTAGGGATGGACACGATCATTATCGGGTCCATTTTTTATGAAAATGATTATATTGCGCTAGACGCTAGTTGGTTATCTTACTAAAATGGTGATAACAAATCATTTTTGGTGAAACGAAAGGCGAAAAAACGTATTTAACCTTTTAGAAGCGTCGCGTTTGTCCTCATTCTTCTATATACTGAAAGGGATTAGTGACGCCTCGTAAGCCTGTTAATAGAAAGTGGGAGAGTTAGATGCCTCAATATAGTGCGACACTAATCGGATACTCTTTTTGGTTCAAGGAATTTAGTCAGTACATCGCCCTGCTCAATCAAGGCGTACAACCAGACGACATTCGTGAGATGGGCCTGGAAGAAAACTATTTTCAGGAACAGACAACTTCTCGCGTTGTAAAGATGCTGCAATCGGTGCAGCGTCGGGTGGAAACGTTAGACGCGGACTATTTGGACCTATTTCCAATGTTAGATTTAGCCAACCAAAAGGTTTTAAACTTGCTCACCGTGATGTTTTCGGACCAACTATTTAACGAGTTTATGTATGAGGTGTATCGCAGTGAGCTATTGTTGGGCGATGCAAAGCTGCACCCGTACGAAATTGAGGCTTTTTTCAATCGTAAGCAACTAGAGAATCCACAGATCGCGCATTGGACGGTCCAGACGGTTCACCGCCTGGAATCTGCTTTTCAGAGTTTCTTGCGGGAGGCTGGTTTGTTGGCAAAAAATGATGATTACGATTCGGTACAGCGGGTCTTGCTAGATACACGGCTGGTGATGTTACTACGGGCTAAGCACGCTAATCGAGAATTGGCGGCACTATTGGGGAGATAAGAATGATTGAAACAGCAACTAAATTAAAGCATCTGCGGGAGAAAATTCAGGACCCGGAATTTCAACAAAGCCGGGGACTTTCGAATGAAGTGTCCTACTATATTCTGGCCTTTGATCCGCAAGACCAGCCACTGGTAACAGAGGAAGTTAGTCGGATGGAACGGCAATTTAACCGTGATACGGTGGGGGTCGACATCGTCGAATTTAATCTCTACCAAATCATGTGGGAACTATTAGCGGATATGGGCATTCAGGATGACGTACTTGCCATGGAAGAATCAGATGGCATCGATTATCTGACGGAACAGCTCAACAATGCATTAGAGATGACCAGTTTAAATAATCCGTTCATCACCTACATGCAAAGTCGGATTCCCAATGATCAAACCATCGTTTTTGTGACGGGAATCGGAGAAATCTTTCCGTTAATTCGGGCACACAAGGTGCTAAATACGATGCATCAGGTTATCACAAATGTTCCCGTGATTTTCTTCTATCCGGGCGTTTATGATAGCCTGAGCTTGACGATGTTTGGAGAATCTAAAGAAGATAACTATTATCGGGCATTTCAACTGAACTAAGGGGAGTGGTAGCGAATGAAGATTAAAGATATTTTTGCGAAATCCATTGATCGGGATATCAAGGGTGTTATTACAATTGGGGACGAACAGGATGCGGATGTTAAGCAGGAACTAGAAGAGTACGTGGTTACTAAGGAGTTACGCACCCATTTTAAGGACTTTTTCGCAGCGTATGCTAACGGTATCAATCACGAGACCACCAAAATGGGTGTTTGGATTTCGGGATTCTTCGGTTCTGGGAAATCGCACTTCTTAAAGATCTTGGCGTACTTATTGGAAAATCGAGAAGTTGCGGGGAAGCGCGCCTTAGATTACTTTATCGATGACCACAAGATTAGCGATGAAGCGACTCTGGCCAATATGCGTTTGGCTACAACGGTTCCCAACGAGGTGATGTTATTCAACATTGACTCAAAGGCTAAGAATGGAAATAAATCCCAAAAGGATGCGATTCTAAACGTCTTTTTGCAGGTCTTTAACGAACAATTAGGGTTGTTCGGCGCCGACTTTTGGATTGCGGACATGGAACGGGACCTGATTGCCCAAGGGAAATATACAGCCTTTCAACAAAAATTCCAAGAATTGGATAAGCAACACCGTGACTGGCACTCTGCGCGGAATGCGTACGCCTTTTTGAAGGGGACGATTCGAGAGACTCTGGTGGCGATTGACTATATGTCACCTGAGAATGCAGATGGTTTCATCGACCAGTTACGCACAGAGTATCCGGTAAGTGTGGAGAGCTTTGCCAAGTTGGTCAACCAGTACATAGAGTCTAAGGGTCCCAATTATCATATGGCCTTTCTGGTCGATGAAGTGGGGCAATACATCGGGGGAAGTCAACAACGCATGCTGAACCTGCAGAGCATCGTTGAGGACTTAGGAACCTACACCCACGGTAAGGCGTGGGTCATCGTTACCAGTCAGCAAGCGATTGACCAAGTGACGGATCATCTCAATGGGCAAGACTTTTCTAAGATTCAGGGCCGGTTTAACACCCGAATTGCGATGTCCTCTGCTAACGTTGACGAAGTGATTCAAAAACGGTTGCTGGCGAAAACAGCGGAGAGCCATGAATTATTGGAACAAACGTTCACTGACAACCAGCATACGATTAACAACCTGATTAGTTTTGATGGGAAAGAAGAACGTAAACGGTATGAGAGTGCGCAATCCTTTGCGGACCTCTATCCGTTTGTGCCGTATCAAATCTTCCTACTTCAGGACACCCTGACGGCCATTCGAGAAAATGGGTCCGATGGTAAGCACTTGGCCAACGGGGAACGGTCAATGCTGGCGGTGTTCCAGGAATCCGCACAGCGGCTGGAAAACCAGGATACCCGGACGTTGATTCCGTTTAGCCTGTTCTTCCAGGGCCTCAGCCATTTTCTGGACCATACGCATATGATTGTGATTCAACGGGCCCAGAGTAACGACTTGATTAACCCGAATAGCGAAGAGCATCCCTTTGCAGTTCAGGTCTTAGAAACGTTATTCATGGTGAAATACGTACAGGACTTCGATGCGACGTTGAATAATTTGGTGACGCTGATGATTGACTCAATCGACGTGGACCGAATCGACCTGGAAAAACGCGTCAAGGAGGCCTTGCAGACGTTGCAGGACCAAAACATCGTGGAAAAAACGACCAGTGGGTATGAATTCTTAACAGATGCCGAACAAGACATCAGTAAGCAAATTCAAAAACAGAGTGTGGATGCAAGCGAAATTTCACAGGCGATTGGGGATTTCTTATTCAGCCCAACTGCCATTTCACGGCGCTATACGTACCCGAAGCTCAATCAGCAGTATAACTTTACGTTTAATCAGTGGGTCGATGATCGACCTATTGGACAGATCAATCCAGGGATGGGTCTAAAGCTAGTGACGCCGGAAAGTGAAGCTAGTCAGGACGACTTGATTTTACGGCAACTGTCGAGTTCGCCAGATCAGCCGCAAATTGTAATTAATCTACCCAATAATCGAAAGTACATTGATGATCAGGAACAAGTCTTACGGATTGAAAAATTCATTTTAAACCCACGGGAGCAGGCAAAGGATGCCCGGTCACAACAGATTATTGATGTGAAAAAAATCGAGTTAAACGCGTTGAAAGAACAGGTTGCTCGAGAACTGGAGACGGCATTACAGGCTGCAGACATCTATGTTCAGGGCGAAAAACTAGCGGCTTCGAAGAAAGACTTTTTCACCCAATTGGCACAAGCTCAAGAACGGCTGGTCGGGGAAGTTTATCGAAACTTGAGCTACATTGAAGCGGTTAAGCAAGAAAACGATGTAGTGGCCTTGTTCAAGCAATCTTCTGAGATGGTAAAGGATGAGACAAACTCGCACGCGGCTCAAAAAGTCTTTGATCGGGTCAATAAAGGTTGTAGTGATGGACATGGTAAGGTTGCTTATAAATCCATTTTGGATCGGTTTAAGGGAATCCCATACGGATATCGAGAAATTGATACAGAATGGCTAGTGGCGAAACTTTTCGCTGATTCGAAGCTAAAAGTTTACGTGAATGGCGAACAGCTGAATCTTCGCGACAACTACTCAGCCAACGAATTTGCGAACTTCTTCTTGAAGCGAAGGATGATTCCAGCGGTGCAGTTGGAGCCGCGGCAGGCAATCAGCCTGCAGAAGCGGCAAGCTTTAAAGTCGGTGGCCCAAGACGTTTTTAACAAGCGAGTCTTTAGTGACGAAGAGGACGACACCCTGGTTAACGAATTACAGGATCGTATGCAGGACGAGTTGAAGACGCTGGAAATGTACTTGCGGAAGCCGGCCTATTACCCAGGGCGAAATTTCCTGGAGGATGGTCAAAAACTGATTCAGCCTCTGTTGGCCCAGCACGATCCGGAGCGGTTCTACGACTTGATTGCCCAAAAGGAAGAGGACCTGCAAGACTGGAACGATGACATGCTGGACTTTGGTATCAATGAATTCTATCAGAGTGAAATACAACAGGAAATTTGGGAAGCGGCGCAGAAAAAGCTGGCGATTTACCAGGATTCAGAAGAGTTCTTGGTGGGGCACCAGATCAAGCAATTGAACGACCAGATTCAGGCGATTATGACGTTAAACAAGCCCGAAGGTAAGATGCAAGAGCTGAAGGCGTTGAATACACAGTTCAATGATGCGTACACGCAAGAGTTTGATTCGGGATTAGTAGAAGTTAAGGCATTTGTTCAAACGGAAAAAAAGACAGCTATGCGGTACAGTCAAGACTGCAATGTGACGGAAGACTATGCCCACCAGATTAACCGTAAGTTCGATACGCTCATCCAAAATGCGGAAAAGGCGCCAACACTGAATAACCTGTACGTCATTGAGCAACAAGCTACAAAACGGCGGAAAAGCATCACGCAAGCGATTGACCGGATGATTGCCCAACGAATCAAAGCTCAGCAGGCGCAAACAGAACGGACGAAAGGTGACGACCAAACACCTGCCCATTCATCTGATAATAAAACGGCCACGCCACCAACGACGAAGAAGCCGGTAGCGCCACGTGAAGTGCACGTCCAGACATTAGGAATCGACCAGACCTGGCAACTTGAAAATTCTGCGGACGTGGACGCCCAGTTGGAACGGTTACGGAAAGAGTTACTGGAAAAGCTACAGGAGAATGGTGGTAAAATTAACTTTACCCTGTAGGTGAGTCAGGGATGAGAGGATACTATGGATAAAACAGCGATTAAGAAATTTGCGGTCAACGCTCGCAAAGACATGATTGAACAAATCAAGTTAAAGGCCCGTTCCGTGGGAATCACGGCGGATGAAATTCGTCCTAAGACGGAAGCATCAACTCATGAGATTGAATACTACCGGTTAGATAAAACGGACGAACAAAACGCGCTTACGGGGAAGGACATTGTTAAGCGACAGAAGTTGGTCGCCGAACTACGTCAACGAGAGCAGAAGTCGGATCTCGCCACGGCGTTTAATGACCTGGTTGAAGAGGTTGCCTATACCTGGTTTAACCGGATTATTGCAATTCGATTCATGGAAGTGAATAATTACCTCCCTAGCCGAACCCGGGTGCTTTCGAGTACGTTAGACCGGCATGAACCAGACATTATGGTCATGGCGATGGAATCTAGCGCAGATTTGGAAGATAGCTTGGGAAAGTTTACGCCGGCTGAACGGCAATTGATTGCCCAAGCCCGGGAAACAGAACGGCCGGTGGACATGGATGCTCTGTATCGGATGTTGTTTATCAAGCAGGCCAACGCATTGAATGAAAACCTGCCTTATCTGTTTGAACCCACGGATGACTACGCCGAATTATTGTTCACGCCCAGCTATAACGACGGCGTGATTCACCATCTGATTACCGACGTTAGCGAGGACGATTTTAACGTTGCCGTTGGCGGACAGGTCGAGATTATTGGATGGCTGTATCAGTATTACAATACGGAACCTAAGGATCGCGCGTTCAAGAAGAGAAAATATACAGAAACTGACATCCCTGCAGTTACCCAACTGTTTACGCCTGACTGGATTGTAAAATACATGGTCGAAAATTCGCTAGGACACTATTGGGTACGAGTCTTACAAGCGAAGGGTGATGCCCGTAGTGAGCAAGAAATCGCTACAGCTATGGGATGGGATTATTTAATGCCAACGGCTAGTCAAACATCAGAGGTTGCGTTGGAAGTTAAAACCGGTTCATCCGACTTGACGGTTATTCAACCGGAAGATATCACTTTGATTGATGCCGCGATGGGGTCTGGCCATATTCTAGTTTACGCATTTACTATGTTTATGCAGATTTATAGCCAAGAAGGTTACTCACAACGAGACGCTGCGAAACTCATCATCGAAAAGAACTTGTGGGGATTAGATATTGATACGCGTGCCTTCCAATTGACGTATTTTGCATTAATGATGAAAGCTCGTCAGTTCAACCGACGTTTCCTAAAACTTGGAATTTGCCCTAACGTTTTTGATATTCCAGATTCACAGGGACTTTCCATAGATGATTTTCAAAGTCTCATTCGCGATGAGCAGGAAAAAGAAGATCTTGCGGCTGCACTCGGCCAATTTAAATATGGGAACGAGTACGGTTCGCTCATTATCCCGGATGCTACTATCAATTGGGATGAGTTACATCAGTTAGCGAGCCGTGAGTTGGCGAAGGGACAACTGTCCTTAGACTCAGCTTTGTTGACGGAAAAACAAGCGCGTTTAAAAGATATCGTAACCGTTGGGCAAGTTTTGAGTCGCCAATACACCATCGGCGCCATGAACCCACCGTACATGGGTTCTGGCAAGATGGATGCAACGTTATCCAAATACGTTAAAAAGCACTTTCCTAACAGTAAATCGGACTTATTCGCCGTATTTATAGAACGACTACGAGCGCTAACGATGCAGGACGGCTATTTTGCCATGGTCACCCAACACGCTTGGATGTTTCTTTCTAGCTTTGAGAAGCTACGCCAAACCTTACGTCAGGATATGCTTTTAAATATGGCCCATCTGGGAACACGGGCATTTGAGGAAATTGGCGGTGAAGTCGTTCAATCGACAACCTTCGTGTTTAAGAAACAGCAGATTTCAAACTTTGTGGGAACGTATGAACGATTAGTCAGCTTTGATTCGCAGAATAAAAAGGAACAAGCGTATCTTGAAGCAGTTAAAAATATGACGACCCCTTACCTTTATCGAACTAACCAAGCGAACTTTACCAAGATTCCGGGGATGCCAATTGCTTATTGGGCTAGTGAGAATTTGCTGCATGATTTTGAGATTGGAACCCGAATGGACGATGTAGCTAGCCCTCATGTTGGGTTGCAAACTGGTAATAACACTAAATTTTTACGGCAGTGGTTCGAAGTTCCTTTTGCTAAAATCGATTTCCACGCCAAATCGATTTCTGATGCTGAACAATCGGGTAAAAAATGGTTTCCTTACAATAAGGGCGGCTCGTATCGGAAATGGTATGGCAATTATGATTATGTTGTGAACTGGGAACATAATGGTCATGAAATTCGTAATTTTACTGACGCTAATGGCAAAGTTCGATCTCGTCCCCAGAACACTGATTATTACTTTCATGAAGCGATAACTTGGTCCGATGTAAATAGCGGCAAATTTTCATTAAGGTATCGTAGTGCAGGTAGTATACATGATGTTAAGGGAATGTCAGCATTTACTAAGAATCATAAAATGATTTTAGAGCTTTTAGGATTAATGAATACTAAAATTGGAAACTACATTTTTAATATGATCAACCCTACCATTTCTCTTCAAATTGGCAACTTTCAATCTTTCCCTGTAATTAAAAGCCACACGGCAAATACAAAAGTATCGGAAACTGCCATTCTTTTGGCCAAGTATGATTGGGATTCTTTTGAAACTTCCTGGGATTTTCAAAAGCACCCTCTACTTCTCCACATCGCTGACGAGAAGCAAAATGAAGTGGACGGTAAGCTGCAGAACGCCTTTAAGTTATGGCAAGATGAGACGCAGTCACGTTTTGATCAGTTGAAGGCGAATGAAGAGGCGCTTAACCGAATTTTTATTAATTTATACGGTCTGAACGATGAATTATCACCAGAGGTGGCTGACAAAGACGTCTCGGTTCGGTTATCCGATGAGACGCGAGATATTAAATCGTTCTTGTCGTACTTTGTCGGAGTTGTATTTGGACGTTATTCATTGGATACGCCAGGGTTAGCCTTTGCGGGGGGACAATGGGATGCAACTAAGTATCATTCGTTTATTCCCAACCAGGACAATCTTCTGATGTTGAACGATGCCGATTACTTTGGGGATTCACGTGATATTATGTATCGCTTGCGTGAGTTCTTGGCAGTGACATTTGGGGCAGATACTGTCGAAGAAAATCTGGCGTACATTGCTTCCGTCATTGGGAAGAAGGCCGATTCTGATGAAGCCGCCATTCGTAAGTACTTTGTTGACGACTTCTTTAAAGATCACAATAAGTTGTATCAAAAACGACCAATTTATTGGGAATTCTCAACTGGACGAAACGATGGCTTCAAAGCGTTGATGTACCTTCATCGGTACGACGCAAATGAGCTAGCAATGGTTCGGACAAACTACCTACATCCGTTGCAGGGAAAGTACGAGACCCGGTTGGCCCAAATCACGGAAATAGCTGCGAATGAACCAGTTATTAGTCAAAAGAAGCGTTATGAAAAGACACGTAAACATTTGGAAAAGCAATTAGATGAGGTTAGGAAGTACGACGCGCCGCTGCAACATTTAGCTAGTCAGCAGATTGAATTAGATTTAGATGATGGTGTGGTGGTTAACCATCAGAAATTGCAGAGCGATGAAAAGATTTTAACGAAATTGAAGTAAGCGAAAAACGGGTCTTCCAATCATGGGAGACCCGTTTTGTGCCAAAAGATGTGCCAACTATTTCGAGGCTTTTTCGAGGATGGAAATGATACGATCTTGGTCTTGAGTTTCAAGTTCTTTGATGATGTGCAAGTAGGTAGACTGCGTGGTCGTGATGCTACTATGACCTAGCCGACGGGACACGGAAAGGACACTAACTCCCTTGTAGAGCAGAATTGAAGCGTGAGTGTGCCGAAGGCCATGAAAAGTGATTCTGGGAATCTTAAGCGTGTGGAGAATTTCGGTCAGTGAGTGATTGATCTCGGCACTCACGAAAACATGACCCTCGGGTGTCATGAAGATTGGACGATGGGGTGTGGCGGGAAATTGCTGCAAATAGGTTTTGAGCATGGCGACAGTGGTAGCATCAATTGAAATGTCGCGAACGGAAGAAGGCGTCTTGGTCTTCATGAAGCCAGTTTTATACTTGTAGTCCCATGCCTTATTAACGCTGATTTTATGGTGTTGGCAGTCGATATCGGCAGCGGTTAGTCCGACTACTTCGCCGTAGCGCATGCCGGTAACGGCGGCGATATAAATAATCATGTGGTCGATTCTGGTGGCGGAAAGGTGTGTAATCAATCGTTGCCAGTCTTGATAACTCAAGACTTTTAGTCGTTTGGGGCGTTCGACACCGGTCACAACGGCTTTACGCGTGGGGTCAGAAATAATAATCTTTTCGTCTAGCGCTTCTAATAGGCAGGCCCGGAGTTGTTTATGGAAACAGGATACTGTTCGGCGGGCGTGGGTCCGGGCAAATTCGTTTAGTTTTTCTTGATAAATCAGTTTAGTTAAATCCTTCAACTTGAGATTACCAAAGAGCTCTGCGGCATGTTTGGCAGTGTTTTGGTATTTGTTATAAGTGATCGGGGTGACGGCTTCTTGCTTGTAAACCTTGATCCACCGGCGATAATAGGAGACTAGTGATTCACTTCCAGATTGAACCGTTGTTAAATTAGGGTGTTCGGCCTGAACTTTACTAGCAGCCAAAATGGCTTCTGATTTTAATAGAAAACCAGATTTGCGAAGCTTTTTGTAGTGGCCATTGATGTCTTTATAGGAAATTTCATACTGCCAGGCATTGCCACGTTTACGATAACTAACCATTATTTTCCCTCCATTGATGAGTAAGTTGGCACAATTTTGTCACAATCCAACTTGTTCGCCAATGGGAGAACGGCAGTGTGCGAGCTTCTCGTCAGCGATGTGGAGAAGTAGAGGGTGCTTTTGAAAACTCCAGGAAATTTCAAAAGCATCCCAGTCTCCTTTAGCCAGTTCAATACAGTTATCAACCAAAAACATATTACTTTTATTTCTTGGCTGAATTACTGGGAACATAGTTAAATTACCTATTTGAAGATTTATAGTGGGATTAACAATTTTAAAAATATAATTTCCAACTGGAGAATTCACCGCCCCTAAAACTGTTTTCAATTGGTCGGATTCATCAGAAAAGGCTGACATTCCAGAAACATCATGAATACTTCCGTAATTTCTATATCGCATACTAAAGTTTCCACTTGTTATAAGAGACCAAGTTATCGCTTCATGAAAGTAATAATCAGTGTTCTGGGGACGAGATCGAACTTTGCCATTAGCGTCAGTAAAATTACGAATTTCATGACCATTATGTTCCCAGTTCACAACATAATCATAATTGCCATACCATTTCCGATACGAGCCGCCTTTATTGTAAGGGAACCATTTTTTACCCGATTGTTCAGCATCTAAAATCGATTTAGCATGGAAATTGATTTTCGCATAAGGAACCTCAAACCATTGACGCAGGAATCGATTGTTATTTGCTGTAGCTAATCCTTGTTTCGGCGTTACTATTTCGTCCATTCGGGTTCCAATCTCAAAATCATGCAGTAAATTCTCACTAGCCCAATAAGCAATCGGCATCCCCGGAATCTTAGTAAAGTTCGCTTGGTTAGTTCGATAAAGGTAGTTAATCTGGGGATTCGCAATGGCCTCTAAAACTTTATCTTTTTGAACGTCCATCCCGCCCTTAAAGGCAGATAGTCGTAGATAAGTTCCAGGTTGTGGCTTATCCTCATTCTTCAAGACAAACGTGTTAATTGGCACCGTCGCTTCTTCAAATGCCGAATATTCCATTTGAATGAGGCTATCAATTTGCTGAGTATCGATGAGGTATTTCCGTAACTTCTCATACGTCTTAATAAACATCCAGACGAATGGTGTCATGAAGGCGGAGTAACCACCCGGCGTTACTAACTGGCTATTGTGATAAATAAATACCGAGAATAAATCACTGGAATAATTAGCGTAGTGTTGCTTAACATATTTCTTAAGTGCTGGATCCAGCTTGTTCATGTAGGGCGGGTTAGTAACGGCAATATCGTAAGGCGTCGTCATGACTTTTGCAATCGTTAACGTTCGTAGTACCGTATCCCTTTGGCGCTGTAAGTCAAAAAGGTCTAATGAGTCAATTGCCGTCGCCATGACCGCCTGCTTAAGCTGCTCCCAATCGTAATAATGATCTGTGAAGTCAATGATGGAGCCTAGTTCCCGGGCGTTGCTAAATTGAGTGACGATATCCCGAATGGCGTCACCGTTTTCTCCAGTAATTCGATTCAAGAAGTCGTCCGAAATGCTATCCGTATCTTCAAAAACGTAAACGTGAGGAGTGACTGATTCATCTTTTAAAATTCGACGGTTATACTGTCGTGCTTTCATCATGAGTGCAAAGTAAGCCAGTTGATAGGCACGTTGATCAATTTCTAACCCATAAAGGTTATTTTGCAATATAAGTTTGGCTGCTTCTCGAGACGAATACCCCTGCTCCAAATATATCTTCATCAAAACATCGAACGCGTAGACCAGAATATGACCGGATCCCATGGCATTATCAATGATTTTAATGTCTTCGGGCCGTTTATCATCTGAAACAACTTCAATTTGACTCGGTAGTAAGTAGGTCAACTGCTCCTTTAAAGAACTTTCGGCATGACGTTCCAGCCAATACTTACCCAAAGAATTATCGACCATGTATTTAACGACCCAGTCGGTTGTGAACAACTGGGTAGCTGCGGGGATATCTTGCTTTTTTACCGGGCCGCCACTGATATTAACTACCTGATTATGTGGTTCCGTATTGTAATACTGATACAGCCACCCAATAATCTCGACCTGTCCGCCAACGGCAACGTTAAAGTCGTCTTCGCTAACGTCGGTAATCAGATGGTGAATCACGCCGTCGTTATAGCTGGGCGTGAACAATAATTTGATTATTAATCACGGGTTGTATGCATTCGGCAGAACGGATAACATATACTTAACAATAGTCGATTCATTATTGATTTAGCGCCAAAGGGAGCAGACACATGGCAGATGTAGATAGTCAAAAAATTATTGAAACATTGAAACAACGGTTTACTGGGCCCAAGCAATTTATTTTTTGGTACGATGATCGCGGTGAATTTCAAGACCAGATTGAAGAAATTCGCCAAGGACTGCAGGGAACCGCACGGGTTGTCATCTTAACGATGGGCCACCAATTAAAAATTAAAAGAGACTTGTTGGCTTTGTCCCCGAACGAAAAGGCTCTGGTGTATTCACCAGAGCCGCAGCCTCAGTTAATCGAGGACCATTTACGAAATATCACGTTATATTCGGGCGCGTTTACCGCGGATTCCGTTGAGATTTTGCGGAAAGAGTTGGGGTTTCCGGAAAGCTTACGCCAGTTTATTAAGGACCATCAGAAATTCTTTGAGAGTAAGGAACGGCGGCAGAAGTTACTGAGATATGATCTCAAAAGTTATTTAGTCGTGCCGGAGCTTGCTATTATGGCCACTTTGGCCCGACTGAAGCAACCGATAGTCGATTTCTTTGATATTCTGCAACTGGTGATGGCTGCGGGGGTGACAGATAATCGGATTTTAGCGGAATTCGAAAAGTACCAGGTCAGTCAGCGATTTTGGGCGGAAATTCGCGCGCGCTTTGGTTATGCAGCGGACCAACCCCAGCTGCAAGACTTTGTAACGGGAATTTACTTGACAACGACCTATCAGCAGATGCACCAGTCGATGCCGAAAGGCCTGGCAATGTTCGATTTGAGCCAAGATTTGGCTAACGTCCAAACGCTGATTCAACAGTTTGGTAATCGCAATCAAGGGGCTACTCCGGACCAGTTTCAAGAGCTGGGCCAAGTTGTTTGGCAATATGTCCACGGGGCAACGTTGTTTGCATCGATGGATATTGACAGCATTGCAAAAGCGGATGTTTTTCCCCAGTTTGATGAAATGATTTTGGCGTGGATTCAAGACCGCCTAAGTTTAAAAGACGTCGACAGTCAGCTGAATGGCCAGTCGATCGAGCAACTCACGAAGTGGCGGGTCGACACCACCCACTATGGACAGACGTATCGGGCGCTTTATCAGATGATGCGCAAAGCCTGGTATTTGGTACGAGATACTTTACGAGACCGTAAAACAGACAAGAAGTTATCCGAGTTAATTGAGGATTACGTGACGTCGGGGTACAAGACGGATACTGATTATCGTAAATTTATTCGTGACTATCAGCGTGTCAACATGCCGGATGCGTATTTGCCGACGAAACGCTTAATCGATTCGCTCTATGTGCAGGATAACCTGGACGACGCCATTCAGGCATGGACGGGGCAGCTAAGTGGGGGAACGGTTGACCCCACCCACCTTCAGCGGAATTTCTATAAGTATCATGTAGCGTCCGAGACCAACCGTATTGTCGTGATTATCTCGGATGCCTTTCGCTTCGAGGCGGCAAAGGAGCTGGAGAAACGGTTACGTCAGTCGGACCAAGTGACCGGACTGACGATGGATTACCTGGTAACCGGATTGCCGTCGGTGACCTATATGGGAATGCCAGCCATGTTACCTCATCGAGAATTGACGTTGACCACCAAAGAATTACTGGTGGACGGGCAGCCAGCGGTGAACCGGGAACAGCGGGCTGCGATTTTGCAGCAGCAGAATCCGGCGAGTGCAGCCTATGCGCTGGATGAGTTAAAGAATGCGCCTTCCGCGGAGATTCGCGAAAAGTTTGCTGGCAAGCAGGTCGTTTACATTTACCATAACCAGATTGATACCACCGCGGACAACCCAAAGAGTGAAGACAGCACGTTCCAGGCGACCGATGAGGCCATTGCCGAGATTCAGCAGATGATTCGGCGGTTGCGAACACTGAGCATTTCTCACGTCCTGGTCACGGCGGACCACGGATACCTATATCGGGATGACCAACTGACGGATAGCGATAAGATTGATATTCCGAAGACGACGGACGATATTAAGTCTCAGCGGTACCTAATTACAGGGCGGGAGATGACCACTCCCGGAATTGGCTGTCAGCGGTTGGGCGACCTCTTAGAAAACACGGATTCGCGGTATGTGTATTATCCGAAGACGTCCAAGACGTTTCGGGCACCGGGTGGCTCGAACTATACGCACGGGGGCGCGTCCCCCCAAGAAATGATTGTGCCACTGCTAGACGTGCGCACCACGACCAACCGCTCGGCGGCCCAGGACGTACAGTTAGAACTGGTTAACGCTACTAAGCGGATTACGTCATTAGAAGTTCCAATTGTGGTGCGGCAGTCGGAGCCAATTGGTGCGACGGTGATTCCAGCAACGTTTGATTTGTATTTTGTGGACGAGCAGAATCGGCATATCTCAGGCTTAGTTTCCATTAATGCCAATAGTCAATCGGCTGAGGTTCAGGACCGCATCCAGCATACGACCATTGTGTTGGCGGATCGGCACTACGATAAAACGGCCCATTATTATTTAGTCATCGAAAATCAGCAGAATCCTGACGAGCGCCAAAAGATTGCGTTTGTCATGGATATTGCCAGCTGGGATAATTTTGATCGTTAAAAAGACAATTCGTCCCAGTAAAAATCCCCGAAATCACTGCGTTGGTGAATTCGGGGATTTGTTTTAGAGTCGGTTGATCCAGTCATCCAACTGCCGCAAGCGATTCGACAGATACTGGGGGATGGCCAGGTGGGTCTTTTGGACGATCTGCTGTTGCGCCCAGATGGTCAGGGTGCCCTCGATCATCACGCAGCTTTTGAGGTGCTTCAGGCTGTCGGTGCGGTAAGTGCGCGCCAGCTTGACGACGATGTTCTTCGGGAGCGCCTCCAGCAGGTACTTGTCGTAAGCGCCGGGATTAAACCCCTCCGGGCGACCGCTGGCGACACTCCAGGTGAGCAGTTGCAGGAGCTGTGGCCGCACGTGCTGGTTGTTCATCTCGTTGGCATAAAGAAATTGCCCGCGCGCCAGCCCCTTGCCAACGTTGCCGATGCACCAGTAGAACTCGTTGAGCACGGCGTTGAACTGTTCCTGCGTCGGGGCACTCTGGCGGTGGGTGTGGTCGTCGGTGGCGCGCTGGGGAAAGGCGGCGTCGCGCGACCAGATGATCTTATTCAGCGAATCGTTGGCGAGGTAGGCCGTGATATCACCAATCGGCGCGATCTTCAGGTCGACCCGCGCGTTGTTGACGAACTGGACCAAGTAGGTCTGCCAGTCGCTGGAAGGGGTGTGAAATAAGTTGAGGTGGCTACTGTGTTGGTAGATGGTCGGCACGCCGAGGCCCTGCGCCCAATCGTAAAAGTTGAACGGGTCGACATCACTGACAAAGTAGGTGACGTCGAGGTCTTGCCAAGAATCGTCGATAGCGTGGGCATCATTCGTCGACCCCTCGGTCCCCACGGCTTGAATAAAGTCGTGGTTTTGAGCATACTTAAGGATAGTCGTTAAGTCATCTGTCATGGTGGAGTCCTTCTATCTCAAATTTGGAATTTAGGCGGTCCCACCCGGTTGACAGGTGATAGGCTACCCAGTAACATTATAACCCTAAAAATTTTAATGAAGCGCTAAAAAGATATAACCATAACCTTTTAGGGGCATTGAGGAGAGATCAATCATGATGATTCGACAAGCAACGGCGGCGGATTTAGCCGCCATCACGGACATTCACCGCGCCACGACCGGGGAGCCGGACCCGGTCGACCGGCCCGCCTGGTTCGCCGCCCACGCGGCCAGTGACCGCTACGGCGTCTGGGTCGTGATCGAACACGGTCAGGTCCAGGGCTACGGGGCCGTGGGTGCCTACACGCTGGCCAACCAGCCGACCACGGCCGCGACCATCAGCTACGCGGTGGCGCCCGCGGTTCAGGGTCGTGGCTGGGGCGGCGAGCTCCTGGCCTTTTTGGTCGACTGGGGCACCAAGATGGGCTTCACTCACCTGATGGGGCAGACGATGACGGCTAACCTGGCCAGCAACCACCTGTTGACCCAAGCGGGCTTCGTCAAGTGGGGGCAGTCGCCGGACCTGATGCCAACGACGCCGCGGCCGACCTCCATGTCCTACTATGCCAAGGTGCTTAAGTAGCCTGATTGATAGCAGGAAGCCTGGGACCAAAATCTCGGGCGCTTTTGTTTTTCGTGCACCTGGTGCCGCAACGTGTGCCAGCCTTTTGGCCCCCTCTTTGCCATTGACAGCACAAAAGTCCACAAAATTCGGGAAAACGGTTGAATTTTAGGGACGGGAGGGTGATACTAGGGTTGGTTGGTTCACCCAACCATCAGCGAAATTTAGGCACCGCTTACAATACTTGTAATAGTAGTATTTGATTCCTAACAAGTTAGTTGGGAACTTACATAAGCCGACTTGATCGACTATTTTTAGGAGGGATTGTGTATGGTTCAGCGCAGTATGAATCGTAACCAGCTACATGACCAGAATTTAAAGCTGGTCCTGCAGCAGATTTTTAATAACCACCCAACCTCCCGAATCGAAATTTCTCATCAACTGAACTTGAACAAATCGACGGTTTCATCGCTGTACAACACCCTGATGGCCGATGGATACCTGTCTGAGTTAGGGTTGGGGGACGCTTCGACGGCGGGGGGCCGCAAGCCAACGTTGGTCGCCATTAACCAAAGTTACGGCTACACCCTGACGTTTGACCTGGGCTACCGGCACCTGCACGCCCTGGCGACCAACCTGAACGGCCACATCTGGAAGTACGACCGTATCGACACCAAGGGCCAGAGCATCCACGACATGATCGACCAGATGACGCAGTACATCGCTCAGTTGCAAACGGACGACACCACGGCCCACGGGCTGCTGGGCATCTGCTTCTCGATTCACGGGATCGTCGACCAGAACCGGGTACAGACCTCGCCCTTTATCGACATGGACGGCATCGACCTCGAAGAAGTCTTCCACAACGCCTACCACGTGCCGGTGGTGCTGGAAAACGAAGCCAACCTCTCGGCCATCTACGAGCGGGACTTTAACGGCGCGCGGCAGCTCAATAGCACCGTGACCATCAGTATCCACCGCGGGATCGGGGCCGGGGTCATCCTGCGGCGCGACCTGTTCCGCGGGGAACACGGGGACGCCGGGGAAATCGGGCAGACCGTCTTGACGGTCACCACCGACACCACGGGCCACGTCCAACCGATTCGCGCCGAAGATATCGGCTCCGAGGACGCCATCATCCGCGCGGTCGAGGCCAAGAAGGGTCAGGACAACCTGGACCGGACGGACATCGCCCGCCTGTACCAGCAGCATGACCCGGACCTGACATTGATTTTGCAACGGGCGACTATCGCCATCAGCAGTCTGATCTACAACACCATGCGGACCCTGGATCCGGACGCGTTCTTCCTGAACTCGCCGCTGATCGAAGAGGTGCCGGACCTGCTGGACCAGATTCGGGCCGGGTACCAGCAGTTGGCCCACAATGACGTGACCATCGACCTGACGACCAACGCCCGTCTGGCCACGGTCCTGGGCGGCTGTTCGGTGATTACCCACCGGGCGTTAGGCCTGGACGGCTACGAGCTGCGCTTTGAGCGCCCCGAAACACCGGCCAACGCCTAGAACGGGACGACGTTGGCAATAGCTGGCGCTTCCGGGTCCGGAAAAATCGGTCTGGAACGGGTGGGCACGACTTCAAGCCCTGAAACCCGGTCTTGAAGCTCGGCCTTTGTCTAATCCGGCTGAAAGACGCCGACTAAGACAAATTTCACCCCTAAGCCCATTTTTCCGGACCCGCCAGCTGACGGTGACGTTGGCAATAACATCCATGATCATTTTAAAAGCCTCCTATTAATCTGGCACGGTCGTCAGTTTATATAGAAGGCTTTTTGCGTTAGCCGGCGACATTGGTAAGTGGCCTGGCTGGGGGATAGCGGCGAAGAGGGGGCATCTCCGGCCAATCAGCTCGCTGATGTGGCGTGGAGGTACGGTGACGGCTTGAGCATGCTGGGGGTGCTACTTTTAAGCAAAATGTGCAACGTGTTGCGCAGCACCGCAGGCGGATCAAGGAGCGTAAAACTTTTTTGAAGCGGCTCACGCTTACGGCGCCTAGTTAACTCCGTGAATTCGGTTACAAAAAAACGTCATTTTTTCTCGAAAACGCTTGCACCGAAATGGGTTCCGTGTATAATAGGTTTTGTAAGTTGGTTGTAACAACGAACTAACCAAAAGGAGCTAATTAAATTATGGCAGAAGAATACTGGAAAGGCGTCGACAAGATTCAATACGTCGGCCACAGCGACAAAAAATCAGGTTTAGGTTTCCAATACTACAATCCGGACGAAGTTATCGGCGGTAAGAAGATGCGCGACTGGTTACGGTTCGCCGTTGCCTACTGGCACACGTTCGACCAACGCTTAGTGGACCCATTTGGTGATGGAACCGCACAACGTCCTTACGACAAGTACACCGACCCAATGGACTTAGCCTTAGCCAAGGTTGATGCCGCATTCGAATTCTACGACAAGTTGGGTGTGGACTACCTTTGCTTCCACGACCGGGACTTAGCACCAGAAGGCGACACGTTACGTGAAACCAACAAGAATCTGGACAAGGTTGTCGACAAGATTGTTGACTACCAAAAGACGACTGGCATGAAGGTTCTCTGGAACACGTCAAACATGTTCACTAACCCACGCTTCGTCGAAGGGGCCGCAACGTCACCATACGCTGACATCTACGCTTACTGTGCCGCACAATTGAAGCACAGCTTGGAAATTGGTAAGCGGGTCGGTTCTGAAAACTATGTCTTCTGGGGTGGCCGTGAAGGGTACGAATCACTCTGGAACACGAACATGAAGGAAGAACAAGAACACGCAGCGAAGTTCTTCCACATGGCAAAGGACTACGCTAACGAAATTGGTTTCGACGCACAAATGTTGCTCGAACCAAAGCCAAAGGAACCAACCACGTTCCAATACGACTTCGACGCCGCAACCACGATCGCCTTCATGAAGGAATACGGTCTGGACAAAGACTTCAAGTTGAACTTGGAAGGGAACCACGCCAACTTGGCTGGTCACACTTACCAACACGAAATCCGCGTTGCCCGTGAAGCTGGCCTGCTGGGCTCCCTTGACGCCAACCAAGGTGACAAGTTGATCGGCTGGGATATCGATGAATACCCATCCAACTTGTACGAAACCACTTCCGCAATGTACGAAGTCGTTGAAAACGGCTCAATCGGCCCTCGCGGTGGGTTGAACTTCGATGCTAAGCCTCGTCGTTCATCCTTCGAACCAAACGACCTGTTCTACGGCCACATCGTCGGCATGGACAGCTTCGCCGCTGGTTTGCGGGTTGCCGTTGCCATGAAGGAAGACGGCTTCTTAGACCAAATCAAGAAGGACCGTTACAGCTCATACGAATCCGGCATTGGTGCCGACATCGAAAGCGGCAAGGCAGACTTCAAGTCCCTTGAAAAGTACGCTATCGACAAGCCTCAATCCGAATTGTTGGCCGCAACGCACTCCGACCACTTGGAAGAAATCAAGGACACGATCAACCACTACATCATCGACACGTTGAGCAAGTAGTCTTTGACCTTAAACAGCTAAAAACAACTAAAATGGAGGACGGACGGGCAGTCCGTTCTCCATTTTGCGTAAGACGGGCCCCGAGCGACTTCTCGGGTGCTGAAACGCCGTGGGCACACCGTGCAAGTGCACAGCAAGCGATCACCTTCGCTCCAGACGCCTTTGGACTGGTCAGTCAGGAACAGTGAATCAGAGTTTTCTCGTCGTCATCTTTTGGATTTCCAGATCAACTTACACGAATTGCTCCGAAGCGACGTGGTTGAAGCTGATTCTGGACGAGTCATGAGGTGTCGAAGAAAGCGATCGTGCTCGCGGGGTTTCAGCATCCGAGTCGTGCGGCGACCGCCCGTCATCATAGGAGGAAAACGGTTATGGGAAAGTATGTATTGGGGGTCGACCTGGGCACCAGTGCCGTCAAGGTTTCCGCCCTCGACCACAGTGGTCAGATCGTGGCCCAAGAGAGTTTCGACTACGACCTGATCCAGAAGCAACCCGGTTATAACGAACAGAATCCCGAGGACTGGGTCTCCGGGACCACGGTCGCCATCGTGCGGCTGATTTTAAACGACCACCTGGCCGCCGAGGACATCGAAGGCCTGAGCTTCTCCGGGCAGATGCACGGGATGGTCCTGCTGGACGCCAACAACAAGGTCCTGCGCCCGGCCATTCTCTGGAACGATACCCGCAGCACGCCGCAGCGGGAAGAGATCGAAGCCAAGATGGGCGACGAGTTCGTCGACATCACCCGCAACCAGCCGCTGGAAGGCTTCACACTGACCAAGCTGCTCTGGGTGAAGGAAAATGAACCCGACATCTGGAAGCAGGCCAAGACCTTCGTCTTACCGAAGGACTACGTGCGTTACCGGATGACGGGCAACCTGGCCATGGACTATTCCGACGCCACCGGGACGGTGCTGTTGGACGTGGCCAAGGGCGAGTGGAGCCAACGCATCTGTGACGTCTTCGACATCCCGATGAGCATGTGCCCACCGCTGATCAAGTCCATCGACTTGGCCGGAACGGTCACGCCGGCGTACGCTGAATTCTCCGGTTTGACCACCGCCACCAAGGTCTTTGGTGGGGCGGCCGACAACGCTGCCGGGGCGGTCGGTGCCGGGATCTTGCACCCGAACATGGTGCTGTCCAGCATCGGGACGTCCGGGGTGGTTTTGAAGTACGAAGACAACGCCGACGTCAACTACCACGGGGTCTTGCAGTTTGAAGACCACGCGATTCCGGACAAGTTCTATTCCATGGGGGTCACCCTGGCCGCCGGCTACTCGCTGAGCTGGTTCAAGAAGACCTTTGCCCCGGCCGAAGACTTCACGGACTTCGTTGCCAGTGCGGCCAAATCGACCGTCGGGGCCAACGGACTGCTCTACACGCCGTACATCGTGGGTGAACGGGCACCGTACGCCGACGCCGACATCCGGGGAAGCTTTACCGGGGTCGACGGGACCGACCAGCGCCACGACTTCGTGCGCGCCGTGCTGGAAGGCATCGTCTTCTCGTTCCGCGACCTCTTCGACATCTACGAGGAAAATGGCGGGGACTTTGACACCGTCGTTTCCATCGGTGGGGGGGCCAAGAGCCCACTCTGGTTGCAGATTCAAGCCGACATCTTTAACCGCAAGGTCGTCAGCCTGAAGAACGAACAGGGACCCGGCATGGGGGCGGCCATGATGGCGGCCACCGGTCTGGGCTGGTTCGACTCCCTGCAGGACTGCGCGGAGACCTTCGTGCACTTCGGCAAGGCCTACGAGCCAAATCCCGAGAACGTCAAGAAGTACGCGCAACTCCACAAGATCTACAAGCAGGTCTACCAACAGACCAAGTCGATCAGTGCGCAGTTGCTGGACTACCGGCGCGAAAACCTGTAATAAGAGTTATTGTCGCTCCCGGCCGCACCAAAATGGGCTGGAACGGGACGCAAAACAGGCGCTCCACGCCGGCGAGCAAGCCGGCCGAGGTGGGCACGACTCCGAAGCCCTGCAAAAAAACGCAGGTCTCCAGAGCTCGGCCTTGATGTAACCTGGCTGAGAAACACCAGGTAACATCAATTTCACCACGGCCAGCAAGTCGCCTCTGTGCCGCTTACCTAGTGTGGGATGGCTGCTAAACGGGCATCGCTGTCCAGCAGGGGTATTCGTGTGCGGCGGTGATCCGTGCGTAACCGGCAACAGGTTCCTTAGTCGGCGGTTTTAGTGCGGGTTAAAAGCGCGCTCGCCGTCGTGGAGCACAGAGAATCGACCAAGTTTTAGGCCAATTCAAGAGACATTAATCAACTAAATAGTTTGTCAAACGACCGGTTGAAAGACGATGAGACCGGCCTTTTGGCGTGCCGTCAGGGTGCTTGATGACAAATAGATGAATTTGTAAGAAAACGCTTCCAAAGAGAGGCAATCCATGCTAAACTTAGCCAAGTCGAGTTGGTTGTTACCGGCAACTAACCTGACGCCACCAACTTACACGAATCAATCTGCAAGACAACTCACCACACAGTTAGGAGTATCGCTATGCGAAAAGTATCTACCGGATTTGTTTATTTCTTTGGCGCGCTTGGCGGCTTGTTGTTTGGGTACGACACCGGGGTCATCTCCGGAGCCATCTTATTCATTCAACGCCAGATGCACCTGGGATCCTGGCAACAGGGTTGGGTCGTCAGTGCGGTCCTGTTAGGGGCCATCCTGGGGGCGGCCGTGATTGGCCCGTCCTCTGACCGCTACGGCCGGCGCAAGTTATTATTAGTTTCCGCTATTATTTTCTTTGTTGGGGCCCTGGGCTCCGCGTTCTCGCCGGAATTTTGGACGTTGATTATCTCCCGGGTCATCCTCGGGATGGCCGTGGGGGCCGCGTCAGCGCTGATTCCGACGTACCTGGCCGAATTAGCGCCCGCCGACAAACGGGGCACGGTCTCCAGTCTGTTCCAACTGATGGTCATGACCGGGATCTTCCTGGCCTACGTGACCAACTACACCTTCTCCGGGATGTACACCGGGTGGCGGTGGATGCTCGGGTTGGCCGCCGTGCCCGCCGCGCTGTTGTTCTTGGGGGGATTGATTCTGCCCGAGAGTCCACGGTACCTGGTGAAGACGGGGCATGTCGACCAGGCCAAGGCCGTGCTGGACACCATGAACCAGCACGACACGCAGGCCGTTGAGACCGAACTGAGCCAGATTCGCGAACAAGCCCAAATGAAGAGCGGCGGCTGGTCCGAACTCTTCGGGAAAATGGTGCGGCCATCCCTGATCATCGGGATTGGTTTGGCGATTTTCCAACAAGTCATGGGTTGTAACACGGTGCTCTACTACGCACCGACCATCTTTACCGACGTGGGCTTCGGGGTCTCGGCCGCGTTGATCGCCCACATCGGGATCGGGATTTTTAACGTGATTGTGACGGCCATTGCCGTGGCCATCATGGACAAGATCGACCGGAAGAAGATGTTGAACATCGGGGCCGTCGGGATGGGGATTTCCCTGTTCGTCATGAGTATCGCCATGAAGTTCTCGGCGGGGTCCTTTACCGCCGCCGTGGTCTGCGTGGTCGCCTTGACGGTCTACATCGCGTTCTTCTCCGCTACTTGGGGTCCCGTGATGTGGGTCATGATCGGGGAAGTCTTCCCGTTGAACATTCGGGGCTTAGGCAACTCCTTTGCCAGCGTGATCAACTGGTCCGCCAACATGGTGGTCTCCCTGACCTTCCCATCGTTACTGGACTTCTTCGGGACCGGGAGCCTGTTCATCGGCTACGGCGTCCTGTGCTTTCTGTCCATCTGGTTCGTGCAAAAGAAGGTCTTCGAGACCCGGAACCGCTCACTGGAAGAGATTGAAGCCACGTTACGCGACAAGGCGACGGGCCACGCGGCCGTTGCCGATACCGCTAAATAAGCATATCAACTATTTTAAGGCTGCTGGATGCAATGGGTTGCATGCGGCGGCTTTTTTTGACCGCCAAGCTGGGCCAAAGGTGGGAGGTACGTGTTCGTTACGGGGCTTTCCTGAAAAGGGACCGGTCAATAAAAATCCAGAAAGCGCTTACTCTTTCAGCTGAAAAGTGCTAAACTACTTTTAGTTGGTTGTCAGCACCAACCAACAGAAAGGCTGATTCAACCAACTTACACTTTGTCGATCAGTCATTCGAATCTAAAGGAGTTAAAAATATGCACAAAATTTCAACAGGCTTCGTGTACTTCTTCGGTGCCCTGGGTGGGTTGCTGTTCGGGTACGATACCGGGGTCATCTCCGGGGCGATCCTCTTCATTCAAAAACAAATGCACCTGGGTTCCTGGCAACAGGGCTGGGTCGTCAGTGCGGTCCTCTTAGGGGCCATCTTGGGGGCGGCCATCATCGGCCCATCCTCCGACCGGTTCGGCCGGCGTAAACTCTTACTGCTTTCCGCCATTATTTTCTTCGTCGGGGCGTTAGGCTCCGCATTCTCGCCGGAATTTTGGACGCTGATTGTTTCCCGGATCATCCTGGGGATGGCCGTCGGGGCCGCTTCGGCGTTGATTCCGACGTACCTGGCCGAATTGGCGCCCGCGGACAAACGGGGGACCGTTTCGAGCCTGTTCCAATTGATGGTCATGACCGGGATCTTCATCGCCTACGTGACCAACTACACCTTCTCCGGGATGTACACCGGCTGGCGTTGGATGCTCGGGTTCGCCGCAATCCCGGCGGCCCTGTTGTTCTTCGGTGGTCTGATTTTACCCGAAAGTCCACGGTTCCTGGTCAAGACCGGGCAGCTGGATGAGGCCCGGGCCGTGCTGGACAACATGAACCAGCATAACCAACAGGCCGTTGACCAGGAAATGACGCAGATTCAGAAGCAAGCCCAAATCGTGAGCGGCGGCTGGTCCGAACTCTTCGGCAAGACCGTTCGGCCCGCACTGGTGATTGGGATTGGCCTGGCCATTTTCCAACAAGTCATGGGCTGTAACACGGTGCTGTACTACGCGCCAACCATCTTTACCGACGTCGGCTTCGGAGTCTCCGCGGCCCTCTTAGCCCACATTGGGATCGGAATCTTTAACGTGATCGTGACGGCGGTGGCCGTGACCATCATGGACAAGATCGACCGGAAAAAGATGCTGATCATCGGGGCCATCGGGATGGGGATTTCCCTGTTCATCATGAGTTTTGCCATGAAGTTCTCCGGCGGCTCGTTCGCGGCGGCCATCGTCTGTGTCATCGCTTTGACGGTCTACATCGCGTTCTTCTCGGCCACTTGGGGTCCCGTGATGTGGGTCATGATCGGGGAAGTCTTCCCGTTGAACATCCGGGGCTTAGGAAACTCCTTTGCCAGTGTCATCAACTGGACGGCTAACATGATCGTGTCGTTGACCTTCCCGTACCTGCTGGACTACTTCGGCACCGGGAGCCTGTTCATCGGTTACGGTGTGCTGTGCTTCCTGTCCATCTGGTTCGTGCACAAGATGGTCTTCGAAACGCGGAACCGGTCGCTGGAAGACATCGAAGCCACGTTGCGGCAACGCAGCGGGGAAGCCGATGCCGCGACCACGACCGACTTCAGCACCACGCAAAAGTAGGATTCACCCGCTACTCGGCTGGACTGGGTAGCGATTAAAAAAGATAGATGCGGGCCGCTCCTGTGAGGGCGGTCCTTTCTGTTGTCATGGTTTTTAACGGGCGGCTGAGTGGGAGTCAGCGCTTCCGGGGCAGACAAAAATCGGGCTGGAACGGGGTGGGCGCGGCTGAAAGCCCAAAGAGCAGGTCTTTCAGACCGGCCTTTGTCTAAGCTGGCCCAAAACACCAGCTAAGACAAATTTCACCCCTGAGCCCATTTTTGTCTGCCCCTCCAGCTGATGCAAGCGTTGGGGGCACGTTGGGTGGTGGCCGCAACCGTCACTGTACTGGTTCGGGTTAAGCCACCGTCATCATGGAGGAGGTGGCCAACTGGTCCCGTTGAGAATGGGTCACCACACTAAGTCAGCGCAACAGAGGCGACTTGATGGTCGTGGTGAAATTGATGTTACCTGGCGTTTTTTGCCAGGTTACATCAAGGCCGAGTTCCGGAGACCCGTGGGTTTCGGGGCTTCGGCATCGTCCCACCTATACGGCCAGCTTGCTCGCCGGCGTGGAGCGGTTGTTATGATCCGTTGAAGGATTACCAGGCTTTGGGGGCTTTAGAGAGGCGGCGCGCAGGCACACATTATTACCTGGTGTAAGCGTTCTCTTAGACGGTTAACTGTGTTATGATTTAAGTAAATAAACGAGTTAGTTTTTCTTTGAACTAGTTAGGAATGGTTGGAAATAGGTCACAAATTAACAAATTGGTTAGTCCACAGTGAAGGGTGATGGATGAAATTGACTAATGATTTTGTGGCGATTCCAAGTCTGGAATCGAGTATCCGCTTGTTTGGGGGCCACATGCGCACGGTCGCAGGTGGTTGGCAGTTCTTCGGTCAGCAGCACCAGTCGTTCGAACTCATGTGCATCGTCGATGGGTACCAGAAGACGGAAATGAAGAACGTTCCACCGATGGTCTACGGGCCGGGGGAGGTGCTGATCATCTCGCCGGGGACCTGGCACGTCAACGAAAACGCCAGTCAGACGGCGCCGATGACCTACATCACGTGTCACTTCGACATGGAGAACCTGACCCTGAAGTCCGAGCTGATCAGCTACGTCGCCAACTCGGTCTACCGGGCCGACAGCGGCTTCGCCCAGATGGCGTCCGAGACCGCCCACGCCTTCATTCGCATCAGTGAGAACAAGGCCTTCACGGCGGAGGAACAACAGTTACAGCTGCAAATGGTCTTCCTGAAGTTCCTGTATGCCATCGTGCACAACGCCGATAAGTTCAAGAAGGCCGAACGAAGCTACACAGAGCGGGAGGCCCAGTTGGCCCGCTCGATGGCGACCCTGATCACCGACGACCTGAAGTCCGACCAGCCGGAACTCAGCAGTTTTGAGGACGTTTGTCGGCGGTTGACCATCAGTACCGGGTACGGCCACCGGGTCTTCCGCAAGGTCTACGGCATCACGCCGCTGCACTACCTGGAGGATAAAAAGTACGGCAAAGCCAAACTGCTCTTGGGGTCCCCGGACCACAGCGTCGAGCAGGTCTCCCACATGATCGGGGCCAAGAGCGTCTCGGCGTTTAGTAAGCAATTTAAAAAATGGTCGGGATTGACCCCCAGCAAATACCAGCAGCAAGTGCGGCAAAAGCGCAGTGTGCGGACGGTTAAGGGCAGTGGGTACTTCGAATGAAAGGCCCAATTTTTTCGTGAAAAAGGTCACGATTTGACAAAAAGGCGTCACTTCTGAATCTATCTTTTTCATGTGTAAGCGATTACACTATCTGTAGTGATTCAAACATAGCTATTACAATCATGGTCACGAGTTGTTCGGGAAGGCGCATTTCCGGGCGACACCATACTTAGAGGTTATTTTGAAGGGAGTTCATACAGATGGCTGCAAATACAGATTCAGCAACAACCAAGTCGGCAACGACAGATGAATTTGCAAAACTATCCTGGCGTGAACGAATCAGCTACGGTGCTGGGGATTTGGCGCAAAACCTGATCTTCGGAACGGTTGGTTCCATGTTACTGTTTTACCTGACCACGGTGTACGGCATCTCAGCTGCCGCCGGGGCAACGATCTTCTTAATTGTTCGGTGGGTCAACGTCTTCTGGGATCCATGGGTGGGGGCCTTCGTCGACAAGCACAACTTCCGGGCCGGCAAGTACAAGCCTTACCTGATCTACGGGGGGATTCCCCTGACGGTCATGACGGCGATGCTCTTCCTGCCGAGTGCCAGCTTACGGGGCAACGTGATGTACGCCTTTATCGCGTACCTGTTGACCGCTTTGATCTACTCGTTCGTTAACATTCCTTACGGGGCGCTGAACGCTTCCCTGACGCGGGATAACGACGAAGTTTCCACGTTGACCACGGTCCGGATGACCGAAGCCAACATTGGGAACCTGTTAGTTTACACGTTCTTGCCATTATTTGTTCAACTGGCTTCACCAAACCCAACGTCCAAGGATATCGGGATGTTCGGGATTCACCTGAACTTAGGGGATTATACATCTCCTAAGGCCGGGAAAGCGTACTTCATGGTCATGGCCATCTACATGGTCATCGGGTTCATCATGTTGATGGGGACCTACACCGGAATCAAGGAACGGGTCTTACCGACTGAAGAAGAATCCGACGCCGTTAAGTACTCCGACCTGTGGTACGAATTCAAGAACAACAAGCCGTTACAAGTTTTAGGCTTCTTCTTCCTGATTGGGTTCACCTTTATGTTCTTCGGCAACACCGTTTGGCCATTCTACATGCAATACAACATCGGCCACTCCGAATGGTTGGCTTCCATCAACCTGATCGGGTCGATCCCCGGCATCTTCTTAGTCTTCCTGTGGCCAATCGTCCGCAAGAAGATCGGGAAGAAGCAGTTCTTCTACATCTTCCTGACGCTGTTCGTCATCGGGACCTTGATTCTGTGGGTCTGGTCCTTACCAGCCTTCAAGAACGCCATCGCCTTAGGGTACATCGGTCGGTTCTTGATGCAATGGGGGATCACCGCCGCAACCGGGTACATGTGGTCCTTAGTTCCCGAAGTCGTTTCTTACGGGGAATACCACTCCAAGAAGCGGGTCGCCGGAATGATCAACGCCATCATGGGGCTGTTCTTCAAGATTGGGTTGGCCTTAGGGGGAATCATCCCTGGGTACATCAACGCCTTCTTCAAGTTTGACGGGACCAAGGCCGTTCAGAGTGCCGGCGCCTTAGCCGGAATCCAGTGGTCCATGATTTGGTTACCGATCGTCTTGGCCTTCGTGGCGATGTGGGTCATGAGCCGTTACCCATTGAGCGATGCTGAAGTGGTGCGGATCAACCAAGCCATCGAAGCCGAAAAGAAAGCGAACCAACTTTAATTGCAAACTTTAGACTGAAAGGATGCTTTTTAAGATGAAAATTCAAAATCCCGTTTTACCTGGTTTTAACGCCGACCCAAGCTTCATCCGGGTCAACAACACGTACTACATCGCCAACTCGACCTTCGAATGGTTCCCTGGCGTGCGGATTCACGAATCTCAAGACCTCGTTCATTGGAACCTGTTGCCATCACCCCTGTCCACCACGACGCTGCTGGACATGAAGGGTAACCCGTCGTCCGGTGGTATCTGGGCCCCAGACCTGTCCTATGCGGATGGTAAGTTCTGGCTGGTCTACACGGACGTGAAGGTCACCGAAGGACCGTTCAAGGACGTGCAAAACTACCTGACCACGGCGACCGACATTCACGGCCCGTGGACGGACCCCATCAAGTTGAACAACTTAGGGTTCGACGCCTCCCTGTTCCATGACCAAAACGGGCGGAAGTACCTGGTCCAACAGACCTGGGATCACCGTGAATACCGTCATCCATTTAACGGGATCACCCTGACCGAATTCGACACCAAGACCATGAAGCTCAAGCCGGAAACGGCCCGGAACATCTACAACGGCGACGACGTCAAGCTGGTCGAAGGACCGCACTTGTACCAGATCAACGGGTACTACTACCTGTTCGCCGCTGAAGGTGGGACCGTCTTCACCCACCAGGAAGTGGTCGCCCGTTCTAAGACGCTCGACAAGCTGTCCTTCGAGGGCGAACCAGATGGCCCATTCATCACCAACATGGATACGCCGGACTTCTACCTGCAAAAGCAGGGTCACGGGGCCTTGGTCGACACGCCTGAAGGTGAATGGTACTACGCATCCCTGGTTTCCCGTCCGTGGAACCACGCAACGGAATCCTCCCATGATCCACGGGGCTGGAGCACGCTGGGTCGTGAAACCTCTATTCAAAAGGTTGAATGGGACGACCAGGGCTGGCCACGAATCGTTGGCGGCCACGGTGGCCAAGTCGAAGTGGACGCACCTAAGGGGGCCATCGAGACCAAGGCACCGAAGGACCACTCCCAACACGACGACTTTGACAGCGACAAGCTGGACCTGAACTGGAACACCTTGCGGCAACCGTTTACCGAGAAGTTGGGGACGGTGGGGAACGGCAAGTTGACCTTAGTCGGGAACCACTCCTTATCCAGCACGTTCGACGTGTCGATGATTGCCCGTCGTTGGCAAGCCTTCAATTTCGATGCGGAGACCAAGGTGAAGTTTGATCCCCAACGCTACGAGAACATGGCCGGACTGGTCAACTTCTACAACGACAAGCACTACTCCTGGATCTATATCACCCGGGACGAGGAACGCGGGCCGGTGATTGAGATTGCCCAAAACGACAATAACAACTACACGTCCTTCCTGAAGGACCACGCCATTCAGATCCCAGCCGGGACCGAATACGTCTGGTTCAAGACGTTAGTGCGGAAGCAATCATACACCTACGCCTACTCCTTCGACGGTGAGGACTGGCATGAGATCCCCGTAGAACTGGATGCGGCCATCTTATCCGATGACTACGTGCTGCAAAACTACGGTGGGTTCTTTACCGGAGCCTTCGTGGGCTTAGCCGCGGTCGATTACGCGGGCTACGGCCAAACCGCCGAGTTCGATTACTTCGACTACCAAGAATTACCAGATCCTGACCGGGAGAAAGAAGTGCACCCCAACCAGGCTGGTTAATCGCGATAACATTATGAAGTAACGGGTGGACCGTTACCCGCAAAGAGCCTGGGATGCTGATCCCGGGCTCTTTTGTGGTTCGTTCGATAAATTATCAAATGATTGACCGCGCGGGGATGGCCCCGTTGGTTGCGCTTTGCACAGCGGGCTTCTATGATGAGTGCGGGATGGCGGCGCTGATTGGGATTTAGCAACGGTGGGTGAGTGCTCTGCTGGTTGATGCCAATTAGTGGAATCAGTCTTAGCGGTGGTGGACGTCCCATCATTCTTCCATCGGCTGGCATTAGATGGAGAGTAGTGGCCAGTTTACCTCGTTTAGAAGTGGTCACCACACCAGGTAAGCGCAACAGAGGCGACTTGATGGTCGTGGTGAAATTGATGTTATTCGGCGTTTTGGGCCGGATTACATCAAGACCGAGTTCCGGAGACCCATGGGTTTCGGGGCTTCGGAATCGTGTCCACCACGACCATCTTGCTCGCCGGCGTGAAGCGCCAGCTTTTACAACTGAGGATTATCACAATGAACATAGAAAGGAAATGGCAACCATGCCAAATTATCGTTGGGGCATTATCGGCCCCGGACACATTGCGGAGAACTTTTGTCAGCAGTTTCCAGCGGGGCAGACGCTGTACGGCGTCGCCAGCGCCCACTCGCCGGAAAAGGGCCAAGCGTTCGCCCAGAAATTTCAGATTCCCCACGTTTACGCCGATCACGCCGCGTTGTTGGCGGACCCGGCAATCGACGTGGTCTACATCGCCACGACCAACAACGTGCACTTTGAGAACATCCGAGCCGCGCTGTTGGCGGGCAAGCACGTCCTGGCCGAAAAACCGGTGACGCTGAACACCGCACAACTCCGAACGTTAATGGCGTTAGCGGACCAGCGTCACCTGATTTTGATGGAGGCCCAGACCATTTACCACATGCCGCTGTACGACGAACTGGCGGCCCAGGTGCGCCAGCGTCAGTTGGGGCGGTTGCGGTCGCTACACGCCTCGTTTGGCCTGCACACCTTGCCCGACAATCCCACGGGGCGGCTGTTGAACCCGCAGCTCGGGGGCGGCGGTCTGCTCGACATGGGCATCTACGCGCTGAGCTTTGCCCGGCGCCTGATGACCGCCGCGCCACAACTGGAAAAGACGGTGATGGTGCCGACCGCGACCGGCGTGGACGACATAAGTGCCACCGTCATCGCCAACGCCCACCACGAACTGGGGACGTTCACGTTCAACCTGGTGCCGAATGCGCCGGAGATTGGCTACGCCGTTTACGACCGGGGGTACTTCATCGTGGACCACTACCTGCGGCCGGAACAGGCTATCTTCGTGGACGGGGCCACCGAGGAACAAAGCGTCATCCGTGCGGGCCACACCGACCAAGCGATGGGCTACGAGGTCACCGCAATGGGCCACGCCATCGCAACGGGGGAGAACCCGACGCAGGCCTGGACACTGGACACCATGACCTTAATGACCGCGATGCGCGCGGCCTGGGGACTCAAGTATCCGGAAGAACGGGACTAGGGATCTCCATCTGCTAAACGGATGTCTATCAAGGTATTTCTGTGGCGGGCTATCACATTCTCATATAGAAGAATTAATTACGTGATAGCGGCGCGTCCATTTCAACCAGAATGGTGATGAGCTATGGGAGCGGAACAGAGGCGACTTGATGACCGTGGTGAAATTGATGTTAGCTGACGTTCTTTGTCAGGTTACATCAAGGCCGAGCTCTGGAAACTCGTGGTTTTGGCGAGGTTTCAGAGTCGTGCCCACCTCGGTCATCTTGCTCGCCGGCGTGCAGCGAAGGCAGTGTGGGCCACCGCTTGATTGAATCAGCGTTTGAAATGTCGTGCTGAGAATCGGTTTAATGGATGCTTATTATTGTTGATATATCAAGGAAGGAATCGCTTTCAATTATCGCGGATTCTGGTAGAATAGGAGCTGTACTTAGGTTTTCTCTAACTTAAAGGAGGACTAGCATATGGCATCAAATGGAAAAGTAGCAATGGTTACCGGTGGTGGCCAAGGAATTGGTGAAGCCATTTCGAAGCGTTTAGCGCAGGATGGATTTGCCGTTGCAGTTGCTGATTTGAATTTAGACAATGCTAATAAGGTCGTCTCCGCGATCGAAGCCGCTGGTGGCAAGGCCCTTGCCGTCAAGACGGACGTGGCGGATCGGGACAGCGTGTTCAACGCGGTCAACACGACGGCCGACAAGCTCGGCGGGTTTGACGTGATCGTCAACAACGCCGGCCTGGGTCCAACGACTCCCATCGACACGATTACCCCCGAACAATTCGACACGGTGTACCACGTCAACGTGGCGGGGACGCTGTGGGGGATTCAAGCCGCTCACGCCAAGTTCAAGGAACTCGGCCACGGTGGCAAGATCATCAACGCCACCTCGCAAGCCGGCGTTGTCGGGAACCCGAACCTGGCCCTTTACAGTGGCACCAAGTTTGCCATCCGGGGGATCACCCAAGTGGTCGCCCGGGACTTGGCGGCGGAAGGCATCACCGCGAACGCCTACGCACCAGGCATCGTGAAGACGCCGATGATGTACGACATCGCCCACAAGGTCGGCCAAAACGCCGGCAAGAGCGATGAATGGGGCATGCAGACCTTCGCCAAGGACATCACCTTAGGCCGTCTTTCCGAACCGGAAGACGTGGCCAACGGGGTGGCGTTCTTAGCCGGGCCAGACTCCAACTACATTACCGGTCAGACACTCGAAGTCGACGGTGGGATGCAGTTCCACTAAGCACGACCATTACAATAACTTAAAAAATAGCCGTCGTCCCCCAAACGAGGACGGCGGCTATTCTGCTATACGGAGGAAAAACCATGAGTCCAGAATTTGAGCGTTACCTTGCCACCATTGATCAACCGGACCACCAACTGCGGGTCCGCAGCGTCCTGACGGGGGTCCAGGCGGCCTTTCCGGCACTGCACCAACGGGTCGCCTGGCATCAACCGATGTTTACCGACCACGGGACCTTCGTCATTGGTTTCAGCGTGAGCCAGCACCACCTGGCAGTCGCCCTGGAAGGCCCGACCATGGCGCACTTTCGGGACCGCTTGGTGGCGGCCGGGTACCATTCTGGCAAGCGCCTGGCACGCATCGGCTGGGACCAGCCCGTGGACCGCGCCTTACTGGCCGAGATCATCCAGTTTGTCGTGAGCGCCAAGGCGGACGTTTCCAGCTTCTGGTGGGCCTAGAAAAACCGGTCGGACCTGGCATGACCGCGGGTCTGGCCGGTTTTTGGCGTCTAAAGAGAGTAGAACAAAAGTTTCAGGTTCGTTTTTCGACTATCTGGTGTCGAAACGTGCGCCAAAAGGCAGCTGGTTCCGCTTAACACCGTCAGTCAGATAATCCAAAGTCGGGATTATCCGCCTGACGCCGTTAATGCTCGCCAGCTAACCGCCTTTTGTCCCACTCTTGACTGATTACAATTTCGGTTGTTCCTGGTTCTTGCTGGCGACTTGTTTCATGTCGATGGCGTGGCCGTCCAGGTCGGTCCGGACCACGAAAACGTCGATCTGGGCCATCCGGCTAACGTACGCCGTGACGGACCCCTCGACCATCCGGGCCACGGCACTCAGGCCGGTCGCCCCCAGCATGATCAGGTCGCTGTGGTGGTCGCGCACGAATTCATGGGCGATGACGGTCTTGGGATTGCCGAACCGCACGTGAATGGCCATGTCGTGAAAGCCGGTCGCGGCGGCCGTGGTCTCGACCAGTGAATTCAGGTACGACGTGGCGTCTTGAGTCAGTTCGTGAATCACGTCGCCGGGCATCGAGCCGCTGGCGTAGAAGCCGTAGTGGTTGATCCGCAGCACGTTCAGTAAGTCGACGTGGGCGTGGTTCTCCTGAGCAACGTTGACGGCCTTCTTCAGGGCCAGTTCGGCCTGAACGGAGCCGTCAACGGGGACTAAGATCCGTTGATAGTTTGATTGCATAGTCTACCTTCTTCTTTGGGATTAGACCCGCCCACGGAGCGTGACCGTGGCGGTGTCCAGCACGTGGCCGTTGATTTGGTGTAAGAGGTCGTTGAGCCAGAAGCCGTCCTCAAGGTCCAGGACGGTGTTCAGCGCGTAGACCGTCAAGCTGTAGTCGTGGTCCTTGTCGGGTGGGAACGGGCCCGTGTAGTTCTGAAAAATCGCGGGATCCGTGTTGCCGACCAGCGACCCGGCGTTACTGTTGCGGCCGTGCACGTGGGGAATCGCGTTGGTCCGCGAAACGTCCGCGGGAATCTCGCGGGTGGTCCCGGGGATGTTGGCGGCGACCCAGTGAATCCAGGGGAAGCCGCAGACGGGCACGGCATCGAAGTCGATGAGGTTCAGTGCCAGGGTCTTGGTCTTCTTCGGGAGCTTGCTGAGGCTGATGGGAAACGAGGTGACGGGCGTGTCGCCGTAGACGTTGTCGCCCTCGGCGTGCTTGCTATACTCGTCGGCTAAGAAGCCCTGATCAGTCGGTACAAAAATACGCATAAAATCCCTCCTAGTCATGTTGCCTATTCCTTATTATACCGCAGGCCAACGAGTCATCGCGAATTTCTCGGTAAGTTACCCGGATTGATTAGAAAGGGGAGGGGGGGCAGTGCCTCCCGGTCGGCCAGAATAGGGCTGGAACGTTGCCGGCACGACTTGAAGCCTTAGGAAATTCGCCTAAGTCTTCAAGCTCGGCCTTTCTGTAGGCCAGGAAAACCACCCGGCCAACAGAAACGAGGCAACTGAGCCCAATTCTGACCTCCCTCCCGGCTGACGGTGGTTATTTGCCAATAGATAACTTCTTCCAGTCAGCAGCCATCTTGAGTGAGGGCAGCATTCCCTGCCCCTCCAGCTGATCCGTGTGCAGGGTCACATCGGTGGTGGTCTTAGACATCAGCGTTTCAGTTTTAGGCCAAGCATCATCATCGGAGGAGGTCCCGTTTAGAACGGGTTATCACACCGTATCAGCGCAACAGAGGCGACTTGCTGTCGGTGTGAAGCGAGGGTGAGCGCCAGCGGAGCATATTTCCGTCTTAATATTCATAATAAATGTATAAAAATCCGAATTAATCCCATAATTAGCATATTTTTACGGAAAACGATTGATTTTTGAAAGGACAGGCGTATGCTAGGTAACAACTTAACGAATCTCGAAAGGATTGATGTTCCGTGACGCCCCAAGCTAAAATTGCCATTCTCCAAAAGCTGATTCAGATTCCGTCGGTCAACGACCACGAGGCCGCCGTCGCCGATTACCTGACGACCCTCTTTGCCCCGTACCCCCAGGCGACCGTCGAACGCCTGACCTACGCGCCGGGCCGGGATAACCTGGTGGTCACCATCGGCCAAGCGACCGGTCCGCGCCTGGGTCTGTCCGGTCACATGGACGTCGTGGCGCCCGGAGACACCACCGCCTGGCACCACGACCCGTTTGGCGGGGAAATCGTGGGGGACCAGCTCTTTGGCCGCGGCGCCTCCGACATGAAAAGCGGGCTGGCCGCGCTGGTCGTGACGATGCTGGAGTTTCTCGAGGCCGGCACTCCGTTACCCGGGAGCGTGCGCCTGTTGGCCACGGTCGGGGAGGAGACCGGTGAGTACGGAGCTGCGCAGCTGACTGATGCCGGGTACGCCGATGGCCTGGCCGGGCTGGTGATCGCCGAGCCCAGCGGCCTGGACAACGTGGTCTACACGGCCCGGGGCGTCATCGACTACAAGGTCGTGTCGACCGGGAAGAGCAGCCACAGCGCCAGTCCCGAAAACGGCATCAACGCCATCGACAACCTGATGAAGTTTTATAACGCGGTCGGTCCCCTGATGGCGCAGCACACGAAAACCGATCCCGTTCTGGGCGGCCTGTTACATAACGTGGACCTGATCTCCGGGGGTGAACAGATCAACTCGATCCCGGCCCACGCCGAGCTGATGGCCAACATGCGGACGATTCCGGCGTACCCGAACCAGGTGATTTACGACGAGCTGGAAAGGCTGGTGGCCCAACTGAACCAGCAGCCGGGCGTGGACCTGGCGCTGAGCTACAGCTACCCCGAAGAGGCGATTCCGGGAGACCCGAACGCGCCGCTGGTCCAGTTGGCCAAGCAGGTCAGTGACCAGGTCTGCGGTCACGACACCCACGTGGTCGGGTCCGGGGGCGCCAATGACGGCGCCGAGTTCTTGCGGGCCCAGGGCGACTTTGCCAGCATCGAGATCGGTCCCGGCAATGACACCTCCCACCAGGCCGACGAGTACGTGGACCTGCCGGAGTACCTCCAGGCTGTTGAGGTTTATGAACAGTTGATTCCGGTCTTTTTACGGCAGGTTGCGCATCAGTAAATCAGTACCAACCACGAAAGGACTTCCAATTAACATTGGGAATCCTTTTTTAATTAAAAATCTCATGAGAAAAGTCATTTAATGGTTGATTGGTTTACTAAATAGCGTGTATGATAGCGCTATCAAAAACAATTAACAGTTCAGTCTATTGGACGGTTTAATTTAGTCTGGACGCAACTGCTCACAATCAACTTTATGGGGGAAAACTTATGAACAGCAAACTTACCATGGGATTACTGTTGACCGGCCTGCTGATCGGCGGCGGGCAACTCCTGGCACCGGACGCCACGACACCCGCAACGGCCGTCGTGGCCCACGCGGCGACCAAGGCCGCCACGGTCGCAAGCGGGACGGTCGGCACCAGTGACTGGAACGTAACGGACGACGGGGTCCTGCATGTGGGCGCCGGGGACCTGCCGGAAGCCGTCAAGACCGTCTACAGTCCGCTCTACGATCCGGTCCAGGAAGCCGCAGCCCAGGGCGTGACCGTGACCAAGGTGGTCTTTGAGGGGACCGTTCGCACGGCGGAGCAGGGATCGTACACGTTTGGTCACCTGAATACGGTTGAGGCGTACGAAAACTTGGAGAACCTGGATACCAGCCGGAGCACCAGTCTGGCGGGGCTCTTTGCGGCCAACGAGAGCTTGCAGAAGATTGACATCTCAAGCCTGGACGTCAGCCAGGTCACGTCGCTTGAGATGATGTTTGGCACCAATTACAAGCTCGCGTCTTTGAAGGTGGGGAATCTCGCGACCGCCAAGGTGACCAGCCTGTTGGCCACCTTCAGCAACCTGTACCAGTTGAGGGAGCTGGATCTGTCGGGCCTCGACGTCAGCGGCCTTGAGACCACCTACATGATGCTGACCAATGACTATCGGCTTCAGAAGTTGAACCTGGGGAACTGGCAACTCCCGGCTAGCAGTAAAATCTCCTCCGTCTTCGCGTTATCCAAGCAGTACGACCTGCGCGAGCTCACCCTGAGTGCCGACAGTCAGGTCGCGGCCGGGACCTTCCCGGACATCGCCGGCGGGGGGTACCCGTCGTATGACCAGACCATCTACACCGGTAAATGGGAGAACCAGGAGGACCAGTACTTGCCCGTCGGCACGGCCGGTAAACGGGTCTACACCAGTGCGGAGCTGAACAGTCTGTATGACGGGACCCACCAAGACGAGCTGAGCGGCAACGCGACCTACATCTGGGAGCCCCTGGAAACGCCGGAAGCGCCGGTCGTGGCACCGGTCACGGTCCACTACGTCGATCAGGCTGGAAAATCGATTCATCCGGATGACGAGCTGACCGGGGAGCTGGGCGCAGACTTTACCGCGAAACCGATCGCGATTGCGGGCTACACCTTCGAGAAGGCCGACGGGGCCACGAGCGGCACGTTTACGACCAGTGCCCAAAGCGTGACCTTCGTGTACCGGGCCAATGAGTCCGGTAATTCGTCCGGCGGGAACGCGGGGGGCGCGACCGACTCAAGCGACGCGTCTAATTCGTCGTCGACCGGACCGACCACCGATTCGTCGGCGAACGGCTCCTCGGACACCCAGGCCTCCGACGCCGGGGACACGGTGACCAACATGAGCGTGTCCAGCGTCAAGAAGATCGGGTTCTACCGTTCGGCGACCTTCACGGCGAAGAACCGGGTCCGCTGGTTCGCCAAGCAGCCGCAACAGAAGCGGCCGCAGTTTGTCGTCCTGAAGACGGCCGAATCCAAGCAGGGCCGGCTCCGTTACTACGTCAAGGACGTGACGCGTGGGTCGAAGACTTACGGCCAGAAGGGCTACATCACGACGAAGTCAGCCTACGTGCGGCCGACCTACGCCCAGAGTCGCCCGAAGGCCATCACGGTCATCAACGATAAGGGCTTGAACAGCTACAAAACGGCCAGCCTCAAGGGCAAGGTCCGCCACTACCGCAAGGGCCAACGCCTGACCGTGAAGAAGCTGGTGCGCCATAACCTGACAACCCGTTACCAGTTGACCAACGGCCAGTACGTCTCGGCCAACTTGAACTTTAGTCAAGCCGTTAAATAGTGCCGGCATCCGCCTGACGCACCGGCGTTGAGGTTGGCACCACCCAACAGAATAGAAGCTAAATGGGCGTCCGGGCAGGCTTGCCGGGCGCCCTTTTTAGCTGCCGGCATGGGGTGGGGGCCCCGGAAACGTTGCGAAGTCCTAAAGGTTTTTTCGAAATGCTTGGCAAGACGCGGTTGGCCGACTATATTAGAGCATGATCATTTTAATCTAGGGAGGGATTTCAGGTGGCACGACGTCAACAACATTGGTTGGTGGGCTATCACACGGCGGTCACGGTGCTGACCGTGGCCTCAATCATCAACCTGGGCCTGATACTGGGCCACTGGGGCAGCCGACCGGCCGAACTGCTGGTGGCCAACGGACTACTGGGCGTGTTCGCCGGGGATTACCTGGTGCGCCTGATCCTGGCGAAGGACCGCAAGATCTTTCTGATCCAGTCGGCCTTTGACCTGCTGGGCATCATCCCGATGCACCCGGTCTTCGCCATCTTTCGACTGGGGCGGCTGGTCCGCTTGGTGCGGTTCCACCACCTGTTCTGGCGGCTGGGCATCGCTGGTAAGTGGACCCGCAACTACCACCGGTTTATCTACAGCACGGGCTTCATCTACCTCTTCTCCATCAGCGTGGCCATCATCGTCCTCAGCGCCTTTTTGTTCTCCCTGTCCGAGAAGCAGACGCTGGCCAACTCCCTGTGGTGGGCGGTGACCACCGCCACGACCGTGGGGTACGGGGATGAGACGCCGCACACCGCGGTGGGCAAGGTCATCGCCAGCGTCCTGATGTTCGGCGGGATCGGCTTCATCGGGTTGCTGACCAGTACCATCACCGACTTCTTCACCAGTCGGACCCAGCAGGCGACTCCGGCGGCCACGGCACAGCAGCAGGTCGAGCTGACGACCCTGTTGGCCAAGATCGACACCCTGACCACCAAGGTCGACCGCCTGCAGGACCAAGTGCAGGCGCTGACCAAAAAAGACCCTCCGGACGATTAGGCCGGGGGGGCTGAGGCGCACGTTACCGCACGAATTGTAAATTGTAGTTTCCTTGGCCATCCGAGGTGATGGTGTAGGTCGAGTAACCGGCCTGTAACCACTGGCTCTTCGAGGCCTGGGCCCAGTTCTGTGCATCGCCCACCGATGAGAAGGTGTGGGTGGTGTCGAACGAAGTCGGATTCTGACTGCTGCTCTTCTTGGTCGAAGACGTGCTGTCAGCGTTGCTGCTGGTGTTGTCGCTGGAGCTGGTCGCCGACTGGGTCGTGGTGCGATCCAGCAGCTTCTGCTCGCGGGCTTGCACCGTCGCACTTTTTTCGTTGTTGATAATGGTTTGTAACGCTTGTTTTTGCGTGGCGGTAAGACCGCTGGCGCTATCGGTATAGGTGTCGAGCTTGGCCGAAAACTGGCTGTAGGCCGTGGCTTCGGAAGCCGACGTCGAGTGGGCCAGCACCGAGGAATTCGAGCTCGATGAGGCCGCTGAGTGGGTGGTTGCCGACTTATGGCCGTTGATGGCCATGACCAGCAGGATGGCGACGGCTAACGTGATCAGCGTCATGAGCCAGGGCCACCACCGGCGTTGACGGCGGCGGTGCCGTGGTGGTCGCTGGTCGTCGGCGTTAAAGTTATACCGTTGCACGCGTGATTTTGGTTCTTGGTTGTTCAACTGAAAAACCTCCATGTTCAGAACGGTGTGAAAAAATGGGTTTGTCACCGAATGACAAACTACCACACCCTTCATCATAACGCAAAAGTGCCCCGGGGAAAAATTAAAAGGCCCTGTTTCTGGAAAAACCGGGTCTTCCCTGACCGGAGCCGGGGAGATTATTGTATGATAGAACCGTAACCAAGTTTGAAAGGTGGTTTTTTGACATGCATAATGATATTCCCAGCTTACCACTCAACAATGGTAACCAGATTCCCCAACTCGGCCTGGGCGTCTTCCAGGTCGACGACGCCACGGACACCAAGAACGCCGTTAAATGGGCGCTGAAGGCCGGTTACCGCCACATCGATACGGCGGCCTACTACGGCAACGAACAGTGGGTCGGCGAGGCGATTCGGGAGAGTGGCCTCAAGCGTGAGGACGTCTTCGTCACGTCCAAGCTCTGGAACAGCGACCGGGGCTACGACCAGACCAAGGCGGCCTTTCAAGCCACACTGGACAAGCTCGGCTTTGACTACCTGGACATGTATCTGATTCACTGGCCGGCACCGGGCTACGCCGAAAGCTGGCGGGCCATGGAAGACCTGTACAAGGCGGGCAAGATCAAGAATATCGGGGTCTCCAACTTCCAACAATCGCAATTGGAAACGTTGATGAAGACCGCGACCGTTAAGCCGGTCGTTGACCAGATTGAGACCCACCCGTACTTCCAGCAAAACGACCTGCACGCTTACCTGGAAACGCAGGGCATCTTACACGAGGCCTGGAGTCCGTTGGGTGGTGGCAAGAACAACGCCCTGACCGACCCGATCATCACGGAACTCGCGGCGGCCCACGACGTCAGTGCGGCGCAGATCATCCTGCGGTGGCACGTGCAACGGGAAGAGATCGTGATCCCGAAGTCCGTCCACGAGGCACGAATCGCGCAGAACCGGGACATTTTCGCCTTTGGGTTGGACGAAGACGAGATGCACCAGATTGCGGACCTCGACGCCGGCAAGCGGGTTGGCCCGAACCCCGACGACGAAGCCTGGCTCAAGCAGTCCCAGAGCTACAGCGGCCGGAAGTAACCAACCGGTCAACTGAAGAAGCGCAAAACGACCACCCAGTCACAGTACCGGGTGGTCGTTTTTTTCTTTTTGAAGAGGGTCGTCGCCGGCTGACACACGCAGGCCACTCGTTGAAATCGGTGGCAGCTGCCGATGGTTTCCGCTCAGCTGGGATTTCTAATCAACTAGCAGAATGTGCAAATAGCACTTATCCTACTAGCGGGTGACGGGTGACGACCATTTGACTTGTTGTTGGTTATACACCATGTGAGCGAAACAGAGGCGACTTGATGGTCGTGGTGAAATTGATGTAATCGGGCGTTCTGTGCCCGATTACATCAAGGCCGAGTTCTGGAGACCTGTATGAATTTCACAGGGCTTCAGAATCGTGCCCACCACGACCATCTTGCTCGCCGGCGTGGAGCGCGGATACCAGCCCAATTTTTTGTCCGCCCCGGAAGCGCTGACCCGCCCCTATTTATAAGGCGGGATGTTGGCCTGCTGGGCCTGGGGTTCCAGTTGGTCGGTCAATTCGTTGACCACCGTGATGGGCACCTTGGCGAAGGGGCTGAAGAAGTTCGGCTTGTCGGGGTCGGGCACGTCCTGGGTCTCCTTCAACTTGGGAACCATGGCCTTCAGGTCGTCCTTGTGCAACCCCAGCTTTTGGGCGTAGTACACGACTTCGCGGTAGCTGACGTTCTTGAAGTAGAAGTAGTAGGCGAGCCCGGCGCCGCAGAAGTACCAGAAGATGGTCCATTGCAGGCCGACCTTGCTGGGATCCAGGAAGCCGGTGGTGATGGCGGCGATGACAAACACGATGTAGAGGGCCACCGAAAGCAGGGCCCAACGCTGTTTGTGCGTCAATTTAATCATCTCAATTCTCATAATAGGTTGCCCCTAGTGTACGGGGTTTTCCGGGGGGATTTCAAGCGATTTTATAAAATTGCGAGGTGCAGCCCTGCATTTATGGACAAATCGTGTATAATAGCACAGTATTATAGGGATTATCGTTGCGAGCCGCTATGAGATTGAGAGGTATAAACTGTGAATTTAAGCTTTGAAACGATTCAACCGACGGATTATGACCAGGTCGATGAACTGGTTGCCCAAGCCTTCGCGCCAATCGACGAAAGCGACGGGTCCGAAGTGGACCTGATTCATCAATTACGGACGTCCTACGACTACCAGCCGAGTCTGGAAATGGTGGTCAAGCCCGGTCACGGAGAAATCGTGGCGCACGGGTTGCTGACACCGGTGACCATTCGCGGAGACCGCCACACGACCAGCGTCTTGGCCCTGGCGCCGTTGGCCGTGGCCCCGGGCTATCAACGGCAAGGCATCGGCAGTCAGCTGATGGTCGAGCTGGAATCCCGGGCCCAACTGGCCGGCTACCCGGCCATCAGTGTGGTGGGGAACTCGACCTATTACGGCCGGCACGGTTACGTGATGGCCGAAGATTTTGCCATCCACAATACGTTGCCGGTACCGATGGGCAATCACCTCATCAAGGCCTTGAAGCCCGGGGCTTTAGCTCACGTGGGCGGGATGCTGGAATACCCGGCGGCCTTTCATAAATTTTAAATTAAAGGTTGACGGTGTTTTCTCATCGTGCTATCATTCAAGTCAATCAAATATTGAACGCTAACTTCCATTACCAAGTAGCGGATCATCTGGGTGTCAGAAAGTCGGTGGGTGCTGCGAACCGATCAGGGTGATTTCGACGAAATACAGTGGAACGTCCTGGTCCGCCAGGCGGAAAACCTAGAACCGTTACTGTCTAGAGAGTGGAATAACTGGGCCTTTAGGCGTCCAGTCTATTCAAGCTGGGTGGTACCACGGTCCTTAAATTCGAGAATCGTCCCTGTTGCAAGACTTCTTGCGGCAGGGACGATTTTTATTTAGAGAGAAATTAAGGAGTGTGATTGGTATGAAACAAGCAAAGCAGTGGCAACCCGTTCAGTTAGGTGAGGCGCTTATCGTCTTACTGGTGATGTTGGTGATTATGGGAACTGGGGTCATCAAGTTTGGTTTGTCGCCCCAGACACCCGTGATGTTGGTCATCGCGTTGGTCATGTTGTGGGCCAAGGTGCGCGGGGCCAGCTGGGATGACATCCACGGCGGCATCATCGACGGCATCAAGACCGGGATCATTCCCATCTTTATCTTTATCCTGATTGGGGCCTTGATCGGTGTTTGGATTCAAGCCGGGATCATTCCATCCATGATGGTTTTCGGGTTCCACATGATCTCCGCTAAATGGTTCGTCCCATCCGTCTTCTTGGTTTGTGCCATTATCGGCTCCTCCATCGGGAGTGCCTTTACCATTATCTCAACGGTCGGGATCGCCCTCTTCGGGATGGGGACGACCATGGGGATGAACCCCGCGTTAGTCGCCGGGGCCATCATTTCCGGGGCCATCTTCGGGGACAAGACGTCGCCGCTGTCCGACTCGACCAACCTGGCGTCGGCCATCGCCGAGTCTGACCTGTTCAGTCACATCAAGAACCTGATGTGGTCCACGATTCCCGCCTTCTTAGTTTCCCTGGTTCTCTACGCTATCATCGGGTCCGGTGCCGCGAGCGACGCCGGCATGGGCAAAATCGACACGACACTGGCTGTTTTGAACCAACACTTTACCATTAGCTGGTGGGCCGCCTTGCCGTTGGTCATCATGTTGGCCTGCGCCTTACTGAAGGTGCCCGCCATCGCCACGTTGTTCCTGAACATCGGGGTCGCCATCGTCATGATCTTCATCGAACAACCGAAGACTTCGCTGGCGGGATTGGCCGCGACCATCGAATCCGGGTTCGTTTCCAAGACCGGAAACGCCGGTGTCGACGCGCTGTTATCCCGTGGGGGTGTGAGTGCCATGATGGGGACGGTCTCCCTGATCATCCTGACGTTATCCCTGGGGGGCCTGTTAATGAAGTTTGACCTGATTCAAACGGCCATGACGCCGCTGGTCAAGCGCCTGACCAAGTCCGGGTCGCTGGTCACCGCCGCAATTCTGGCCGGTGTCGGGGTCAACGTCTTCGTCGGGGAACAATACTTATCCGTCATCTTACCCGGGAAGGCCTTCAAGCAGGTCTTCAACCAACGCGGGTTGGCCAACCTGGCACTGAGCCGGGTCTTGGAAGATGGTGGGACCGTCATCAACTACCTGATTCCTTGGGGGGTTGCTGGGGCCTTTGCCGCCAACACGTTAGGCGTGTCGACGCTGGCTTACCTGCCATTCTGCTTCTTCAGCCTCCTGTCGCCGGTCTTCTCGATCATCAGCGGCTTCACGGGAATCGGTCTGAAGCGTCAGGCCCCAACGTCCAGCGCCACGACCGCGACGCAAGCCGTCGCTCCCGATGCAGCGGAAGCGGCTGGTCGGTAGTCTGATCAACCTAAAATGAACTGAACTAGCCTCTGTCAGTGGATTGCTGATGGGGGCTTTTTGTTGTCCGATGAAACTGACACAATAGTTGAGGGCAAGCGCTCCACGCCGGCGAGCAAGCCGGTCGA
>NZ_AZFC01000018.1:0-19107 GCF_001435095.1 Levilactobacillus spicheri DSM 15429 | reverse complement strand
GCCCTGTGAAACCCCCACAGGTCTCCAGAACTCGGCCTTGATGTAGGCTGGGAAAGCCCCCCCAGCCAACATCAATTTCACCACGACCGGCAAGTCGCCTCTGTTGCGCTCACATGGCGTAGAAAGGAGCATAAACGGGGTGAATTGGACACATGTGTTCATCGGAAAAGTGTCTTCAATTGTGAGGTTGAATAGTGAGGTAGGGATGCGATTTGGGGTTCGGTAATGCTGTGGCACCGTCTTGAACCTAGCAGACAGAAGGTAATTGGATAGTGATAAGTTCTTACAATTAGAATGGTGCGAAACGTGTGACGAAATCGGGGGTATGGTGGCAGAAACCTCCTTCGCCGTGTAGCGGGCAGGCAACCACCGTCAGCCGGGAGGGAGGTCGGAATTGGGCTGGAACTGGTAACGACTGCTGATTGGTCATAGTCCATAATCGTCTGTGACACGTCCTGTTAGTTGATTTCAATCTTGACGAGGGTGATGGGGCCCACCACTGATTTCTAACCACCATCGTGGCAGACCCACTCCCAGTGGACCGATTGATTGGCAGGATGCGTAAACAGAGTCAGTGATAAACAGTGTGGCTAATGTACCTGTGTCTTTCATGAATCGGAAGTGTCACAAAGGCTTAGACAGTGATGCCAGAGACCGTTAATCCCCGGAGAAATGTCGCAAGTATTTTCCATCTAGCACCGTGGGGTCGGCGTTTTCCCCCGTGGTGAGATGATTGTTAGCCAGCGTTTTAGGCTGGCTTACAATCAGGCCGAGTTCTGGAAACTCGCCGGTTTTTGGCGAGGTTTCAGAATCGTGCCCACCTCGGGGGAATGAAGCCGACCCCGCGGGGCGCCAGGTAGGGCGTTGTTGCCAGTTTGGCACCATTATCCCCTCTAATAACTGACCCACTAAGTTTGTATAGTCATTAGGGGAAATGACCGCTTCACAAGCCGTTGGGGCGGCCCGGACGCCGGCTTCTTTGCTAGACTGTGGGCGAAATAGGAAGGGAGGATATGGTAGCTAGAAAGGACGTTTCAAAATTTGAGATTTAGCCAGAACCCCATTTAACGCTGGAAGCAAACTCCGCTAAATGCTCGGCGAGACCAATCCCAAACTCGCAGAGAAGGGAGTTTTAAGCATGCCTGACACCACTGTCAAGAAGCACAAGTTGATTCAATATGCGAACGGCCGGTCGTTGGAGGAAATCAACGGTACGGTGGAAGTTCCGCATAACATTAGTTTTTTGAAGGCCCTGTTCATGTACTCCGGGCCCGGTGCGTTAATTGCGGTTGGTTACATGGATCCCGGGAACTGGTCCACCTCGATTACCGGTGGGCAAAATTTCTCGTACCTGTTGATGTCTGTCATCTTGATCTCAAGTTTAGTTGCGATGCTGCTGCAATACATGGCCGCCAAACTTGGCATCGTGAGTCAAATGGACTTGGCCCAAGCCATTCGGGCGCGGACCAGTAAAGCCCTGGGCATTGTGCTCTGGATCATGACCGAATTTGCCATTATGGCGACCGATATTGCCGAAGTCATCGGGGCCGCGATTGCGCTGTACCTGTTATTTCATATTCCGTTAATCATCGCGGTGTTCATCACCGTCTTTGATGTCTTGCTTTTGCTCTTATTGACCAAAATCGGGTTTCGGAAAATTGAAGCCATCGTGGTCTGCTTGATCATGGTCATCCTGGTCGTCTTCGCGTACCAAGTTTCCCTGTCGAACCCTAACTGGGGCGGCGTCTTTGGCGGCTTGATTCCAACCGGCAAGACCTTCGCTTCCAGCCCAACCGTGGGCGGCTCGAACCCCCTGCAAGGGGCCTTAGGGATCATTGGGGCGACCGTGATGCCACACAACCTGTACCTGCACTCGGCCATTTCGCAAACGCGGAAGATCGACCACAATTCCGAAAAGGACATCGCGCGGACCGTGCGTTTTGCCAGCTGGGATTCGAACATCCAACTGACGCTGGCCTTCTTCGTCAACGCCTTACTGTTGATCATGGGGGTCGCGGTCTTCAAGTCTGGTTCCGTCAAGGATCCGTCCTTCTTCGGGCTGTTCCAAGCGCTGTCCGATACCACGACCATGAGTAACGGGGTCCTGGCCAGCGTGGCCAAGACCGGGATTCTCTCGACGTTGTTCGCGGTCGCACTGTTGGCTTCCGGGCAAAACTCGACCATTACCGGGACGTTGACCGGTCAAGTCATCATGGAGGGCTTCGTCCACATGCGGATGCCACTGTGGTTGCGGCGGCTGGTCACCCGGCTGATTTCCGTGATTCCGGTGCTGATCTGCGTGTCCATGACCAGTGGCAAGAGTGCCATCGATGAACACGTGGCCTTGAACGATTTGATGAACAATTCGCAAGTCTTCCTGGCCTTCGCCTTGCCGTTCTCCATGCTGCCACTGTTGATGATGACCGACAGTAAGCTGGAAATGGGCAAGTTCAAGAACTCCCTGTGGGTCAAGGTTCTCGGCTGGGCCTCCGTCATCGGGCTGACGGTCCTGAACATGCAGGGTCTGCCCGACCAAATCGCCGGCTTCTTCGGGGATAACCCGACGGCCGCCCAAACGGATCTGGCACACGTAATCGCCGACGTGCTGATCGTCATCATCCTGGCGTTACTGACCTGGACGATCATCGAGCTGCACCGGGGCAATCAACGGTTAGCGCAACACCTGAAGACTGAGGGCAAGAGCTCCGCTGTCGAGGCCGCCATGGTCGATGGTGTCGATAATCAGGAGGAAAATTAGCGCCTAAAAAATGGCGTTCGTGGTTCTGTTGCCTGACAGAACGGCGAACGCCATTTTGCTGGTTAGAATGATTAGGTGCGCCTAATTAAACGGTAACTAATCACTAAAAATTAGGGCCGGTTTAGGGTCAGCGCGCCCACCGAAATGCAAAAATATTTGACAAATTTATTTATTAAACGGGCAATTGGTCGGGCGATGACGGCCGATTTTGCGGGGGCGATGACGGGCGAGGCTATCCAGATGAAGGCGGTTTCGTTGGACACGATTAGGTTGCCACCGGTAAGTAGTCTCTGGGGCAAATAAAGTTTAGGGTCATCTAAAAAAGACTTTGCACGTCCTTAGATTTAATGTACAATGAGGTCGTTATAAAGTTCTAACTCATTTTACAAAGTTCTGAGGAGAGAGGAGTTTTTTTACGTGGCTGATAACACAGTAAAGAAACACAAGTTGATCCAATATGCGAACGGTCGCTCGTTGGAAGAAATCAACGGAACGGTCAAGGTTCCGCGCAACATTAGTTTTTGGAAAGCATTGTTTATGTACTCCGGTCCGGGTGCCTTAGTCGCCGTCGGGTACATGGATCCAGGTAACTGGTCCACGTCCATTACCGGGGGGCAAAACTTCCAGTACTTATTGATGTCTGTCATCTTGATCTCAAGTTTAGTTGCGATGTTACTACAATACATGGCGGCCAAACTTGGTATCGTGAGTCAGATGGACCTGGCCCAAGCGATTCGGGCCCGGACCAGTAAGGCCTTGGGGATCGTGTTATGGATCATGACGGAATTAGCCATCATGGCCACCGATATCGCCGAAGTCATTGGGGCCGCGATTGCCCTGTACTTATTGTTCGACATTCCGCTGGTGATCTCCGTGTTCATCACCGTCTTCGATGTGTTGCTTTTGCTATTATTAACGAAGATTGGGTTCCGGAAGATCGAAGCGATTGTCGTCTGCTTGATTCTGGTCATCCTGGTGGTCTTTGCCTACCAAGTTGCCCTGTCCAATCCGGACTGGGGTGGCGTCTTCAAGGGCTTGATTCCGACCGGCGCGACCTTTGCGGAAAAGCCCGTTATCGGGGGCAACAACCCCTTGCAGGGTGCCCTGGGAATTATTGGGGCCACGGTCATGCCGCATAACCTGTACCTGCACTCGGCCATTTCCCAAACGCGGGAAATCGACCACAACGATGAAGAAGATATTGCCCGGACGGTGCGGTTTGCCAGCTGGGACTCCAACATTCAACTGACGTTGGCCTTCTTCGTGAACGCATTGCTGTTAATCATGGGGGTCGCGGTCTTCAAGTCCGGCTCCGTCAAGGACCCATCGTTCTTCGGGTTGTTCCAAGCCTTGTCAGACACGTCGACTATGAGTAACGGTGTGCTGGCCGGGGTTGCCAAGACCGGGGTCTTATCCACGTTATTTGCCGTTGCCCTGTTAGCTTCCGGGCAAAACTCGACCATTACCGGGACCTTAACCGGTCAAGTTATCATGGAAGGGTTCGTCCACATGCGGATGCCACTGTGGCTCCGGCGGTTGATCACCCGGTTGATTTCCGTGATTCCGGTGTTGATCTGTGTGTCGATGTTCAGTGGTAAGAGTGCCATTGCGGAACACACGGCTTTGAACGATTTAATGAACAATTCGCAAGTCTTCCTGGCGTTTGCCCTGCCATTCTCGATGCTGCCGTTGTTGATGATGACCGACAGTAAGATGGAAATGGGCAAATTCAAGAACTCCCTATGGGTCAAGATTCTCGGTTGGATCTCCGTGGTGGGCTTGACGGTCCTGAACATGAAGGGCCTGCCTGACCAAATTGCCGCCTTCTACGGGGCCAACCCAACGGCTGCTCAGACCAACATGGCGAACATGATTGCTTATGTACTGATTGCGGCCATCCTGGCGTTGTTAGTTTGGACGATTTGGGAATTGCACTTGGGGAACAAGCGGTTGGAAGAACACCTGAAGTCTGAAGGGGTTGAATCCGCCGTGGAAGCCTCGATGATTGACGGTGTCGAGAACCAAGAGGCCAACTAGTCGAAAAGGGGAGATTACGATGGCAACCAAGTTTCAACGGATCTTAGTGGGGGTCGACGATTCGGCCGACGCCTTGCTCGCCTTCAAGTACGCGTTGCACCAAGCCAAGCGTGACGATGCGGCGCTGTACATTGTGTCAGTGTTGGAAAAGGACCAGATGAACGTGTATCAGGCGCTGGACGATGATTTCGTCCACGGGGAACGTCAGACGCTGGAGACGCACCTGCAGGACTACCGTCAACAGGCGGAAGCTGCGGGGATTACCCAGGTTCACACGTTGGTCGCGGAAGGGAATCCGGGGGAGACCATTATCCAGGACGTGATTCCGCACGTGCAACCCGATTTACTGATCATCGGGTCGGAAGCCAAGCAGGGGGTTCGGCGCCATTTTGGGAGCCAAGCCGCCTACATGGCGAAGTACTCACCAATTTCTGTGTTGGTGATTCGGTAAGCGAAACGAAAAAAATGGCGGTCGTTGCCATGCCAGAAGATGGCAGGAGCAACGGCCGCTTTTTGCTGGGGAGCGAGATAAGATGAACGATCAATTCTGGAACGCGTACGACCTGTACCGCACATTCTTCACGCAACACGCCGGTGTCACCGAGCGGCCAACGAGTCCGGCGCACTCCCGGTTCGGCCGGTGGTGTGACTGGTTATGGTTCGGCCGACGGCAGTGGTAACGCTAGAAGTCGCGCCACGCTGGTGAGCAGGTTAGCTGTGGGTGGCGTGATGTGCTGAGGCCTGGATATCATCTAGCTGAAAAACACGAGGTCACATCAATGGCACCACGGTCATCAAGAAGCTATCAAAAACGGTTCAAATCCACTTGAAGGGATTTGAACCGTTTTTTGCTGATTAACAGCGTTGAAGCGTGAGTTTAGTAGTGGTCACCGTTCGTGATGGAGTTCTTGACGATCACGTAATCGACCGTGCGGATGTCCAGCAGGTTGCGGCCACCGGCGTAGGAGATGGACGACTGCAGGTCTTGGTGGATCTCCTGCAGGGTGTCGGCCAGGTCACCGCGGTACGGCACCAGCATCTGCTTGCCTTCCACGTTGCGGTAGGCGCCCTTTTGCTTCTCGGACGCGGAGCCCCAGTATTGCTTGTAGACCCGACCGTCGATGGTCAGCTTGCTGCCGGGCGACTGTTCGTGGCCGGCTAGCATGGAGCCAATCATGACCATGCTGGCGCCGAAGCGAATCGACTTGGCGATGTCGCCGTTGTAGCGAATCCCGCCATCGGCGACGATCGGCTTGCGGGCGGCCTTGGCACAGAGCCGCAGGGCGGCCAATTGCCAGCCCCCGGTCCCAAAGCCGGTCTTCAGCTTGGTGATGCAGGCCTTCCCCGGGCCGATGCCGACCTTGGTGGCGTCGGCGCCGGCGTTTTCCAGTTCCCGGACGGCTTCGGGCGTCCCGACGTTGCCGGCGATGACGAAGCTGGCGGGCAGGGTGCTCTTGATCTTTTGGATCATCCGGATCACCGAGTTGGCGTGCCCGTGGGCGATGTCGATGGTGATGTATTCCGGAACCAGGTCCGCGGCGGCCAGCTGGTCGATGAAGGTGTGTTCATCGGGCTTGACGCCGACACTGATCGAGGCGAACAGATGCTGGTTGTGCATCCGCTCGATGAAGCCTTGCCGTTCTTGCGGCTGGAAGCGGTGCATCACGTAGAAGTAGTCGTTTTGCGCGAGCCAAACGGCCAGGGGTTCGTTGATCACGGTCTCCATGTTGGCGGGAACCACGGGAATCCGGAACCGCCGACCACCAAATTCGATGGTCGTGTCGGCCTCGGAACGACTCTCCAAGACACATTTATTCGGAACTAATTGAATATCTTCGTAATCAAAGACTTCGGCTGGGTGCATCGTTTATCACTCCTCTTAGTTGTTCGGGGTGCCCCAAATGTGGTGCAGAATGTTGGTTTGTTCACGGTCGGGACCGACGGACAGGGTCGCAACGGGAACGCCGACGAGTTCTTCGAGACGTTCGACGTAGTGCCGGGCGTTGGCGGGCAGCTCATCCAAGGATTTGCAGCCGGTGATGTCTTCGTCCCAGCCGGGCAGTTCTTCGTAGATCGGTTCGCAGTTTTCCAGGTCCTTCAGGCTGGCCGGGTAATGGTAAATGGTTTCGCCGTTTAACTTGTAGGCCTTGCAGAGCTTGACGGTCTTTAAACCGGTCAGGACGTCCAGGCAGTTGAGCGACAGGTTCGTCAGGCCGGAGACCCGTTTGGCGTGCCGTAAGACCACGCTGTCGAACCAGCCGATCCGCCGCGGCCGCTTGGTGACCGTCCCGTATTCGTGGCCTGTCTCGCGAATCGTGTCGCCAATTTCGTCGTGCAGTTCCGTTGGGAACGGCCCGTCGCCGACCCGGGACGTGTAGGCCTTGCAGACGCCGACCACGTGGTTGATCTTGGTCGGGCCCACGCCGGCACCAATCGTGACACCGCCGGCGACCGGGTTGGACGAGGTGACGAACGGGTAGGTCCCGTGGTCGATATCCAACATGACGCCTTGCGCGCCTTCGAATAAGACGTTCTTGCCGGCGTCGATGGCGTCGTTGATGACCACGGACGTGTCGGTCACGTAGCTCTTCAGCATTTGTCCGTATTGATAGTAGGTATCGAAAATTTCATTAAAGTCCAGGGGTTGTTCGTCGTACAGTTTGACGAACAACTCGTTTTTTTCGTCGAGGTTTTGCTTTAACTTGGCCGCGAAGATGTCGTGGTCCAATAAATCGGCGACCCGGATGCCGACCCGTTCGGCTTTATCCATGTAAGCCGGGCCGATCCCCTTGTTGGTGGTCCCAATCTTGTTGGTCTTGGTCTTTTCTTGGCACTTGTCGAGTAAGATGTGGTACGGCAGGATCACGTGGGCCCGGTCGGAGATCCGCAGGTTGTCCGTGTTCACGCCGTTTTCATTTAAGTAGTGGAGTTCTTGGACCAGGGACTTGGGGTTCAAAACGACCCCGTTGCCGATCACGCTGGTCTTGTCCGCGTAGAAGATCCCGGATGGAATCAACCGCAGCTTGAACGTCTGGCCGTTGAAGACGATGGTATGGCCGGCGTTATCGCCACCCTGGTAGCGGGCGATAACGTCTGCTTTTTCACTCAGAAAATCAGTGATCTTTCCTTTACCTTCATCGCCCCATTGACTACCAACTACAACTATTGATGACATAACAACACCCCATCGTTTTATTTTACCGAGCCGAACGCTCAGCAAGAATCAGTTTATCAAGTTCGTAATTAAAATGCAAGCGAAAAACGAACAATTAATAAAAGAATCCCAATAAAAGTTCTAATTATCGGCCTTGTAAACGAATTAATCTCCTTAATAGTTGAATTATCGGTGGCTTTCCGGCGGGCGACTATGCTATAATGATTCCCGTAGAAAATCCGTAAATTCAATTCAATGTTCGTGTTTTACGCATTATTCAAGGAGGAACCGCCATGTTATCACGCTATACCCGACCGGAGATGGGCCATATCTGGTCATTAGAGAACCAATACGCGTCCTGGTTGGCCGTTGAGATCGCCATCGACGAAGCCTGGGCTCAATTAGGAGAGATTCCCGCCGCGGACGCCCAGAAGATTCGCGATCACGCGACCTTCGACGTGGACCGCATCGCCGAGATCGAAGCGGTGACCCACCACGACGTCGTGGCCTTCACCCGGGACGTGTCCGAATCGCTGGGACCGGAACGCAAGTGGATCCACTTTGGCGTCACCAGTACCGACGTGGTCGACACGGCGCAGGGGTACCGGCTGAAGCAGGCCAACGCCCAGCTGCGGCAGGGCATCGTGACCCTGACGGCGACCCTAAAGGACCTGGCGTTGCGGTACAAGGATACGGTCATGATTGGCCGGACCCACGGGGTGCAGGCGGAACCGACGACCTTCGGCTTGAAGGTCGCCCGCTGGTACGCCGAGATGCAGCGCAACCTGGCCCGGTTCGACCAGGCCGCCCGCGGCGTCGAGACCGGAAAAATCAGCGGGGCCGTGGGGACCTTCGCCAACGTGCCGCCCGAGGTGGAAGCCTTCGTGTGTGACCAACTGGGCATCACGGCCCAGCCGATTGCCAGTCAGGTGCTGCCCCGGGACCTGCACGCCGACTACATCGCCACGTTGGCCCTGATTGGGACCAGCATCGAAGAGTTCGCCACGGAGATCCGGAGCCTCCAGCGGTCGGAGATTCATGAAGTGGAAGAACACTTCAACCCCGGTCAGAAGGGCTCGTCGGCGATGCCACACAAGCGCAACCCAATCGGCTCGGAGAACGTGACCGGGCTGGCGCGGGTCCTGCGGGGCAACGTGATCACGGCTTACGAGAACGTCAGCCTGTGGCACGAGCGCGACATCTCGCACTCCTCGGCGGAACGGATCATTTTGCCGGAAACCACCACGCTGCTGGACTACATGCTGCACCGGTTCAACCGCATCCTGACTAACCTAGACGTGTTCCCGGAGACCATGAAGGCCAACATGGGCCGGACCTACGGCTTGATCTACAGCCAGCGGCTCCTGTTGAAGCTGATTGAGGCGGGGATGAGCCGGGAGGACGCCTACGACCTGGTCCAGCCGTTGACGGCGCGGGCGTGGGACGAACAGACCCAGTTCCGGCCACTGGTCGAGGCCAGTGAAGGAATCACCAGCCGGTTGTCACCCGCCCAAATCGCCGACGCGTTCGACTATCACTATCATTTACGCCGCGTTGATGTGATTTTTAAGCGTTTGGGGTTGTTACCGAGCGCTAAATAATTTAAGATAGATAGGTTGAAAAATCCGTCACCGGACGAGCACCCGGGGGCGGATTTTTTCGCGTCCTGGTGTTTTTGTTGGCGAGTGACCGTCAGTGCTAGCACTCACACAGACGGGTCCAAGACAATGCCCACGGTCGTCACGGCCCAGCTGAGCGGAAGCAATCGACAGCCACCACTGAATGAACACCGCAACAAAAAAACGTTCCAGCCGTGCAGAGCTGGAACGGTTTTTTCATGAGGCGTTCTTCTTAGGGGGAGAAGAACAAATTTGAGGAGTGGTCAGGTTTGAGGGGTCCTGACCATGAATCGATTCTCTAGGGGAGAGAGAACTGAAACAGGGTTGGATATGATTTTGACTAGTAAGCGTTACTGGCGACTTACTATGCTGATAATATTACCCGGCAAATGTGAATATAATCAGGCGGAAACCTTGACGACTTTGCGACGAATTGGTAAAGGAAATCTAAAAACTTAACCGCGCCTTAACGCTACTCCGCCGGTAGTTCCGGGTCGAAGTAGGTCCGCAAAAAGTCGAGCACGTGGGCCCGGTAGCGGGTCGGATTGATCCAAAAACTCTCCGCGTGGGTCGCATTTTTCACAATCCATAATTGTTTGGCCGCCGGGGTGGCCGCGTAATTTTCGTAGGCCATCCCCACCGGCACGTAAACGTCCTTTTCGCCGTGAATGAAGAGAATCGGCCGGCGGTTCTTCTTCAACTGGTCGATCGAGGTCACGTCGTTCAGGTAATAGCCCAACCGCCGCTTGGAAATCGTGCTGACCAGCGGCTCAATCGGGTACTTCGGCAAGTGGTACCAGCGTTTCAACAGGTAGACCAGCTCGGCCTCGACGCTGGAGTAGCCGCAGTCGGCGATGATCGCCTTGACTTGAGCCGGCAGCGTCTCGCCGGACAACATCTCCATGGTCGCGCCGCCCATCGAGACCCCGAACAGCAGGATCTGGACCCGCGGCGACGTGCGGTCGATGACCTGCTGGATCCACTGCTGGTAGTCCAGTCGGTCCAGCCAGCCGAAACTAATGTACTTGCCGGCACTCTCGCCGTGGCCGCGGTCGTCGGGCAGCAGGACGTTGAAGCCCAGCTCGTGGTACATCTTGGCGAAGTTCGCCATGGTCTCCCCGTTGCCCTTGTAGCCGTGGGCGATGATCACCGTGCGCTCGCTGGTCGTGGCGGCCGGGATGTAGGTCGCGACCATTCGATTGCGCGGGTCGTGCTCGTGGAGGTACCAGGTCGTCTTGGGGATGGCCTTGAACCAGTCGACGTACGCGTAGTAGGCGTCCGCGTACTTTTGTTTGTCGGCGGAGGTCTCCGGCACGTAGTTGACCCGCTTGAAGGCGAAGTTGAAGAGATGTTCGCTGGCCAGTAAGGCCGTCGCGGCGGCTCCTAACAGGGGGAGCGCCAAAGTTGTTGTTTTTTTCACGGAAACCGTCCTTTCTCTTATGCAAAATACCCAGCTATTATAGAAGATGGCCACCCGCAACACAAGCGAAACGGTGGGTCGACCCAACCAGTCAGCCGCTAAAAAGGGCACCCCCATCAGACGATGAGCGTGCCGATCTTTAATCGAGATATGTTTTCTTCAATTGGTCGAGCTGCTTAACGGTTAAACCCAGCACATCGCGCAGGTAATCCTGCACGCCGCCGTACTGGGTGTTGATGATCCCGGTCGCGGTGTCGAAGTAGTCCGGGTTGACCGTCCCTAGAGCGCGGATGTTGGCGACAAAGGCGTCGCTTTGGTGGTCGTCTTGAGCGCGCTGGACCATCTCGTCGGTCTTGGGCTGGATGTAGGTGTTGGTCGCCAGGTAGTCCTTGCGAATCACCTGCGGGTCCACGCCCAAAGCGCTCAGGGCCAAAAAGGCGCCGATCCCGGTGCGGTCCTTGCCGGCCGTACAATGGAACAGCACGGCCTGGTGGTCCTCCGTGGCGGCCAAGAGCACCTGGAAGAACTGGCGGTAGGCGGCCTGCGAGGACTTGAGCGTCACCATGTTGCGGTAGACGTCCAGCATGTGCTGGTAGCCGGCCTGCGGGTCCTGCGAGAAGCGGCGTTCCAGGTCGGCCCGGGAAGCCGAGGCGTCGGTCTGGTCACCATCGGGAAAGACCGGCAAGAAGTGGTAGGACGCCCCGGTCGGCAAGCGGTCGGGCGCCTGGTCCCGTTCGGCCTCGGAACGAAAATCGACGTCGGCGACGATGCCGTAGTCGCCTAGGAAGTCTTGGTCCGCGGCGGTTAGGTTCGCCAGTCCCGCGGAGCGCACCAATTTGTGCCACTTGACCGTGTGGCCGTCGATGGTGGGGTAACCCCCCAGTTCCCGGAAGTTGAGGCCTCCCGTCACCTGTAATAACCGATTCGTTGTCATACTACATCTACCGCCCTTTCGTCAGCGTGTCATTGGCTCTATTCTAACGGTTTTTCCGGCGTTTGCCCAACGATTCGTGTCAAAATGGTCAAGCGTTTTGTGGCCAAACGCTGTATACTGGTCACTATAGAGTTGAGAGAATGGACGAAGGTCTACAGAATAGGGTGGTAGTTGTGAGCTTGCGGGGAAGATGGTTACTCTTTAAGACCCAGCACAGTCAGCTAAAACGACAGATTGAACAGGCGTTTTTACAACCAAGTCGGCAGAACCAGGCCGTCGTCCCCGCGAAGTTTGCGGCGGGCATCGTGGTCAAGGAACGCGAGGTCTTCGGCGGCCGCATCTTAACGGCGGACTCGGGCTCCCCGTTGCCGCAACACGTGATCCTGCTGCACGGCGGCGCCTACACCATGCAGGGCATCGCGAGCCACCGGGAGATCATGGAGGCCTTGATCCAGCAGGCCAACCTGCGGATCTCCTACGTGGACTACCCGCTGGTGCCGGAAGCCACGGTCGACCAGACGGTGGTCTTTGCGCTGAACGCCTACGATTACCTGCGGGCACAGTACCCGGACGACCGCTTCTACCTGATGGGCGACTCGGCGGGCGGCGGTCTGGCGTTGACGGTGCTCCAGCAGTTGCGGGCCCACCACAAGACGTTGCCGGCCGGCAGCATCCTGATCTCGCCGTGGACCGACCTGAGCATGATGAACCCGGACCTGCAAACGGCGGCCCAGCGCGACCCGTACCTGCCGCTGGAAACGCTCAAGCAGATCGGCTACCAGTACGCCGGCGACCATCCGGTGACCGACCCGCTGGTCAGCCCCATCTACGGGAGCTTCGACGACCTGGGGCCCATCCTGTTGTACTACGGGACCAACGAGCTGTTGCACGCCGACGACCAGCGCCTGCTGCAGAAGCTGCGGGAGGCCACGGGCACGCCGTACGCGGCCCACGAGATGCACGCGATGTTACACGATTACCTGCTGTGGCTGAAGCTGCCGGAATCCAAGCGGACCTTGAAGGCCATTAAGCAGTTCATTTTGACGGATGAGTTAAAATAAGCAATCTGAAAAGACGCGCTTGGCTAGAGAATTGAGATTCATGGATCACCAACAATTAAAAATAACCGCAAGGGCATCGTGAAGAGGCCTTTGCGGTTATTTTGGTGGAACTGATCCTTTAAGAATGATTGAAAGCGTGTTGGCAGTTTGTTTTGCTTTTGTCGATTAACGGATATGTGAGCGCAACAGAGGCGACTTGCTGGTCGTGGAGCGCCATGACCGGTTTAATCGGGTTAAACGTCCACGTGGTGTTTCAGACTCGGAAAGACGTGTTTGTCGGCCCAGGCCATGACGATGCCTTGGGTGACCAGCGCCCAGATGGTTCCGAAGCCGATGGCGTGCAGCTGGCCGGTCGCCCAGAACGACAGGACGATGATGATCACCGGCGGCAGGTAGCTGGCCCACTGGGCGATGACCGCCGAGCCGTGCAGGAAGCGGAACCGGATGATGTAGGACAGGTCGTCGTTGGGGTGCATGATGATGTTGCACCGCTGGTAGATCGACACGGCAAAGGCGACGCCGAAGAGACCAATGATGTCGACGATGACCCGGCCCGTCAGGCTCAACTGACCGACGCCCAGCCAGTCCCAGAAGTAGCCAATCCACTCGACCAGGTAGCTAAAGGGCACGATGTACAGCAGGTTCGACACGAACCGCCGCCGGTCGAATTGTCCCAGCAACAGTTGGTTCAGCAGGGTGATGACGATGCCGTAGCCGAACAGGGTGGTCCCGAGGGGCACGTGAATCCAGTTGGCCAGGTTGACCGACGACCCGGTCCACACGGCACTCCCCAGGTTGGTGGAGATGGTCAGCGCGTTGGCGGCGGAGTTGAGGACAATGGAGAACCCCAAAAAACGCATCCGTTGTCCGAAATCTTGCATCTTTGCCACCGCACGTCACCTCTCCTCTCAAGTTAGTCCATCTCATAGTCTAACCGTTTGCTTGTGAAAGGAAAAGGGGCAATTCGGCATTTCTCGCGAGAACCGGCTTTTGGGGCAGATTTAATTGCGAGGGGCGGGTATAATGACAGTATGGAGGCGCTAACATTGACGAAAATCGTTTCAGCTCAAGAAGCTCAAGCTCAGTTGACCGACCTGACGCAGGCCGTCGCCACCAGTCACGACCCGGTGATCATTCACCAGGCGGACCCGACGCAGGATGCCGTTTTGCTGAACAAGCACGACTACGACGCCATGTGTGAGACGCTGGCGTTGATCCAGGCCGGTAGCCTTGCGGCGGTGCGGCACCGGTTCGCCGCGGATGACGACTGGACGACGATGGAGCAGCCCGATAGCAACTGGTAGCGGCGGTGACTAAGTTAATTTGGATGAATTAATTAACAAATTCCGCGTTTAATTCTATGATGGAGTTGAACCTAAAACTTTAAAGCGAGGTATAGATCATGACAGAACGGCAGTTAATTCAAGAAATTTTGAACTCCGAGGCGATTGAATACCACTTCGAAAACGTCGACGAAGACTCGAAGGAATATACGCTTTTATTAAAGCGCTTAGATAAGGATGTTCGGCCCGTTGAAGAGCTCAACGAGGAGATCAAGCATTACTTTAAGAGTGCGGACTTCACCTACCAAGAACAGCTTCACCCGGACGATGTCGACGCCGACATTCGCCTGGTCATCAAACGGTAATTCATTCAGCAGGGTGGTCGACCGGCATACCGGGCGGCCACCTTTTTAGTTGGCTGGTGAAAAATGCTAAACTAGGGGTTGGCGATCACCGTTTAGAACTGTTAATCGAAAGGGAGGTTCACCGCTAAATGACCATTGAAGACCTGTACCACACCATGGCGACCGCGATGGGGCCGCAACCCTGGCTGCGCCCCGGGACGCCCTGGGCCGAAACGCCCATCGAAATCATGCTGGGTGCCATCCTGGTCCAAAACACCAACTGGCGTAACGTCGAGCCGTCGCTGATTGCCCTGAAACGAGCGACCGGGTTCGACCCGGCGAAGCTGCGGGCCCTGACCCCGGCGACCATTACGCCGCTGATTCGTGCCAGCGGATTCTACCGCCGCAAGGCCACGGCCATCCTGGACCTGGCCGCGTGGTTGGGCGAACACGATGACGACCTCGCGGCTTTGCGGCGGGGCGACGCGGCCACCGAGCGGGCCGAACTGCTGGCGATTACCGGCATCGGCAACGAGACCGCCGACTACATCCTGATGTACACGCTGGACCACGGGACCTTCATGGTCGACACCTACGCCCGGCGCCTGTTCGCCTGGCTGGGCGCGACCATGCCCAAGACCTACCCGGCGTTTCAAAAACGCGTGCTGGCCCAGTTTCCACTGGGGCTCCACGACTGTCAGGAGTTCCACGCGCTGATCGACGAGTTCGGCAAGGCCGTCAAGACCCAGGCCGACTTCGACCGGTCGTTTCTCGCGGAACGGCACTTAATGGTCTAACCAAAATGCTTAAGCAATCGTAAAGGCCATGCACCACCGAGCACTTATCTGCGGCGCTGACGGGCGCTTCGTGATATGATAGGTGCAATTGAAATGTAACCGTTTCCCAGTGAAATGGTATCTGGAGGGAGTTTTGGACCATGGCACTTAAAGAGCCAGAAAATTATCTGTTAGCGATCGACCAAGGGACCAGTAGCACGCGGGCGCTGATCTTCGACCACACCGGGCGTAAGGTCATCGAGGGGTACAAGGAAGTGCCCCAGTACTATCCGCACGCCGGCTGGGTCGAGTCCGACGCGAACGAGATCTGGAACAGTGTGTTGTCGGTGATTGCCAGTGCGCTGATCGATGCGTCGATTCACCCGGAGAACATCCAGGCCATCGGGATCAGTAGCCAACGGGAAACCACCATCGTGTGGGATAAGACCACCGGCGAGCCCATCTACCACGCCATCGGCTGGCAAAGTCGCCAGACCCTGCAGCTGGCCAAGCAGCTGGCGCACGACCACGGCGACGCCATCAAGGCCAAGACCGGGTTGCTGGTCGATTCCTACTTCAGTGCCACCAAGGTCCGCTGGATCCTCGACCACGTCGCCGGGGCCCAGGAGCGCGCCGAAAAGGGGGAGCTGGCCTTCGGGACGGTCGATAGTTGGCTGGCCTGGAAACTCTCCGGTGGCAAGATCCACGTGACCGACTACAGTAACGCCAGCCGGACCATGCTGTTCAACATCCACGAGCTCAAGTGGGACACCGACATCCTGGACTGGTTGAACATCCCGGCCGCGATGCTGCCCGAGGTCAAGTCCAGTTCCGAGGTCTACGGGGTCACCCAGAACTTCCAGTTCTACGGCGTCGAAGTGCCGATTGCCGGTCTCATTGGGGACCAATCGGCCGCGCTGCTGGGGCAACTGGCTTTGAAACCCGGGATGGTCAAGAACACTTACGGGGACGGGGCCTTCGCGATGATGAACACGGGGAATCAGCCGCAGACCTCGGCGCATAACCTGTTGACCACGATCGCCTTTAAACTGAACGGCGAGATCACCTACGCGCTCGAAGGGTCGATCTTGGTGGCCGGCACGGCGCTGGCCTGGCTGCACGAAAGCCTGAAGATCATCGACAACGTGCCGGAATCGCGGCAGGCGGCCATGGCCTCGACCGATAACGACGAGGTCTACGTGGTGCCGGCCTTCAACGGGCTGGGGGCGCCATACTGGGACCCCGATGCCCGGGGGGCGGTCTTCGGCCTGACCCGCGGGAGTAACCGCAATGACTTCGTCAAGGCGACGCTGCAGTCGATCGCCTACCAGACCCGCGACGTCCTGACCACCATGACGCAGGACACGGGTATCACCATTTCGGAGCTGATGGCCGACGGGGGCGCCTCGCGGAACCGCTACCTGATGCAGTTCCAGGCGGACATCCTCGACACGCCGGTCCAACGGTCGTCCGATGAGGAGACCACGGCCCTGGGCGCAGCGATTGCCGCCGGGCTGGCCGTGGGGTACTGGCAGAGTCTGGACGAGATCAAGGACATTCGCCAGGCTGGCCGGCTGTTTACGCCCGACATGGAAGCGGACCGGCGCGAACGGCTCTACGCCGGCTGGCAACAGGCCGTGGCGGCGACCCGGGCGTTCAAGCCGCAACGCAACTAGTGGTGAGTAACGGACCGGTTAATGACTTTGAAGCATGTAAAGGAAGCTTGAGACAACAGGTCTCAGGCTTTTTTGGCGTTCTCCCACGCGTTTCTTTTTGCGTTCCCCAAGCCAATGACTTGCGGAAAAATGTCAAAGATGTTTTACTTAAATTGTCAAAGATGTTTGACAGTGAGGAGGGAAGTCAGAATGCAGAATCGAATCATGGTCCTCCGGAAGGACCAGCGGCTGTCACAGGCCCGGCTCGCGGAGTTGGCCGGGGTGACGCGGCAGACCATCAACGCCATCGAAAACGACAAGTATGACCCGTCGTTGTCGTTGGCCTTCCGGTTGGCGGACCTCCTGGGGACGACGGTGGACGATTTGTTTCAACGAACGAAAGGGGAGCATCAATGAGTCGAGCAAAGCGCATTGTGCGCATGACGTTTTGGATGAACAACGTGGCCTTGGTGGCGTTAGGGGTCCTGGTCTTGGGCCGGTTGTGGGCGTTGCCCATCACGGGGACGCTGGTGGCCATGCTGCTATTGGTGACCAGCTACTGGATCTTGGCCTGGACGCTGAATCAGCGGTATCACGTTAAACAGCGGCAGTCGGGGATGTGGTATACCGACGACGAGCGGGAACGGGCCATCGCCCTGAAGGTCCATTCGGCCTGTCTGACGGGGATGACCAACGGCGTTTGGGGGCTAATTGCCCTGGGAAGTATCCTGTTTTTAGTCCGGTTCGAGACCCAAACGCTGTTGCTGACGCTTCTCGCGGTCGCCTACCTGATTGCGGCGGGCGCGAACGTGCAGTACTACTATCTGTGGTGGCGGTATGATCAGGCTTAATGGTAAATAGTGGTTAATTTAGTTACGGTGTTTAACGATACAATCTAATGGCTTTTTTCGAAGTTTTGACGGTCTCGCGGTTAGCTGATGCTATCATGGGGGCGATTCGAGAGGAGATTGGTATCGTGAGGAAAGTAGTGAATACGATATTGGCTTGTTGTGCGGAGGTTGCCGTTTTTGGGGGATCGATGACGACCGCAATGGCGGACAATCATTACGCACCGGCGACTTATTCGGCGCAACGGTCAAATTCAGTTCGGTTGATTTGGCGACGAAGCATGGGCCATCATGCGTTGTATGCGTTTAAAGGGTCGCGCTATTCCAAACATTTGGGCATTGATTATGGCAGTAATTCCCTGACAAACCGGGTCAAATGGATCACGAACGCCCATGAACTTCTGTACGATAAGCAGACTGGAAAGGAACTCCTGTACTATCACGTGAATAGCGCCAATGGTAAGCGGGGCGGTTGGATTTGGCACGGCTACTTTCGGGCCAAGCCAGTGTTAGGCGAAACTCATGCGCAATGGGTCGCCGAAGAAAAAGCCCAGGCTAAACGGGAGGCGGCCCTCTCACCAGCGAATACGACAATCGCAAAGATGAACTGGGCACCCATTCAGAAATTGGATTCAAATCTTAATACGGACAACCAAAAACTGCTGGAATTATTCCCCGCGGCGACCTTTGATTATCGGCTCCAAAACGCGGTCGAACAAGATCAGATTCTGGCGAAGGATACGCGTAATGGGGATATCTCCCAAGCCAACTGGCAAACGTATTTTCAGACGTTAGTGCCCGTTCAACAGTCGCGCTTCGTGGATCATATCTTGGTTAAGAATCCGGATAGTCAAACCTCAATGGACCAAGCATTAGCTGCCGCTGGATTAAATGCGACAGCTCGCAATCAATATAAAGGTTGGGAGATTGGGGCCAGCATTGTGACCCCAACGGAGGATATCGAAGGTGAAGCTCCCGGCAGCGTCATGATTTATTTGGTTAAGGAATGAGCGGTTTCAATCATTAAAAAACGGGACCTCATCAGTCTAAACTGATGGGGTCCCGTTTGGTTATTTGTATTTTGCTTCCAGGCGACTCATCTATCAATCCAGGATAAGGGGAATGCCTGAATTCAAGCATGATAGGCTCACCTTTTTCTATAAGGCAGATTGTAAAATTTAAGTTGAACATTTAAGTGGACAGAAAAAACCATCAAGG
>NZ_AZFC01000017.1:738-7034 GCF_001435095.1 Levilactobacillus spicheri DSM 15429 | reverse complement strand
CCGTTCAAGGTACCGAACAAAATCAAATGTTGCTGCGTCTGGTGCTAGAGCCATTGCCAACGCCCCCGTTTCAGAGTAGAATTGAAGCTAAAGAAATGTGATACAACCTTTTTACCTTCGAGTTCTGACGGCCAGGTCAGGGCTCTTTTTTTGTGCCAAATTTTCATTTCTGCTCCTCCTTTAGTTCCAATCCAAAGAAATCAATCGCCCATGCCTTCCAGCCGCCCATTGCATGAACGGATTCAGACAGCCAGTAGCCGAAGCTGACGCACAGTGCAATCAGTCCGAACCATGAGACAACCTCACCAACGTAGTAGTAGAACAAATCCATAATTATTAACTCCTCTCATCTAAGTACCTGCGCCAGGCGTCCCGAACTTCCGGGAACAGCCAAACGCGTTTGCCACGCTTGCCAGGGGCTCCTGCACGACGTTCGAGCTTTGCCACGTATCCCAGCGGAACGAAGTTTTGCTCAAGATTGCTAGTGGAGACCCCGGTCATGTCCGCCAGCTGACTAAGGTTGACGGAGATTTGAAGCTTGTCATTTTCGCCCAACTTTTCATTCACTTGGTCCTCAATGACCTTTTGTGCTACTGCTTGTGGATCGAACGTCGCCATGGTTTTAACCTCCTAACCTTGTGTTAGCTTTATTGAAGACATTCTGTAAATTGATGCCTGCATAATCTGCCTTCATCACAATATCGGTATTTTCCGACATGATTTCTTCGGCATATTCATCAAAGTATTTGTCGATGAGTAGCACTTGCTGTGGAGATCTAAACTTCTTTTCAGTACTCATTGCCTCATCGAATTCCTCTTCAATTGCTCGCCGATCGTTCTCCTCCTTGCGCTGCCGAAACATCGCTGAGATAACATCGTTGTGCTTCGTCGTGTCTTTCAAGAAAGACAGCAGCCCATAATCCGTTCTGGCACCCGACAGGGCTAAGAGAATGCTGTGCAGCCTGTGCGCAATTGCAACTCTCATACTCTTGTCACCGGACCGTTCACCATTGGACATCCGGGTAAGCTGTGACTTAGAAATATGTGCTCCTTCAGCGACATCTTTCCGCATAAAACCAACGAGATCCAGACTTAGCTGCTCTGCAAATTTATTTTTCATTCAATCACTTCCTTTACTTGGCAACCCATTCAAATTCCTTTGACGAGGACCACTGATACAATTTAGTTATTGGAGGAACCGGCAAGCATCACCACCACAACGATGATTCCCAATACTCCGGCCATCAGCTCACCTCCTCAGAATGCCTTCCCTATGCGATAATCGTTTTAGGGAGGTGAAAATTATGAAGCCAAAAGCATATTTCAAGGCGAGAATCACACTTAAATACCTTATAAAGACTAGGGTCACCACTACTAACGAAATAATGGAGTATTCCGCACACACGGCAATTTATAAAAATCCTTGGTATCGGTTTATTAGACATATAAAGGACCAGGATGTGTACGACGCCACTGATTGGTTGGAAAATAACGGATATATTAAACGTGACGTTCACGAATTAGGCGACATATACCTAACGCAAGAAGGACTACATTACTTTGAGTTACTTCAAGAAGATAAAAAGTCTGTCTTACTAAAGAGCTTTGCATTACCACTCATTGTTTCGATAGCCATAAACACACCAAACTGGTGGCCGTGGCTACTAAAATGGGTATCCAAACATCTGTAACAGTTGGGTGCCTCTCAGTAAAGACAAGAAACCAATCCCCAAAAGACAAATGGTGCTTCTTCATCAGCTCACCTCCTCAGGTCGCTTATTTGTACTATTAGAGTCGTTCGGTCCAAATAAAAGTTCATCGACAGTTACACCAAAGAAACTAGCCATAGAGATAATGGTATCAACCGATCCATCACGACGACCATTCTCCATTGATGCAACAGTGCTCACAGAGAACTTTGTCTTTGATGCTAGTTGCTCCTGAGATAATCCGGCCCGCTTTCGATAATACTTTAAATGGGATTTCATCTTATTCCCTTCTTTCTTTATGTACTAATAGTATCGCTACTATTTGTACAAGTCAACTCTTTTTGTACAAATCTTTCATTTATTTTTAGCATTACTCTAAGTACAAGCTATAATACTAATAGTGGAGGTGTCTTAATGACTACAGGTAGTAGAATTGCATCACTGCGCAGACGTATGTCGATGACCCAACCGATGTTGGCCGAAAAAATGAACGTTAGTCGAAGTACTGTAACTAGCTGGGAAAATGACCGACGCTCTGTTAGCAATGATGACTTGATAAAACTGGCTGATCTATTCGGGGTCACAACCGATTATCTGCTTGGCCATAAAATCGATTTAGGTGATACCCCCGTGGCTGCCCATCTCAGAAATGGATTGAGTCTCGATGACTTACCTGAAGACAGGCGTCAAGCCGTTATTGACTATATGGAATACCAAAAATCCCTTTACAAAAAAGAACAGGAGCGCAAAGGGAAAAAGGACTGATGCTAATTGAGACTAAGTAGACTCGAAAAACTGATGGCTCAGCACCCCGAACTAGATTTCGTCTTCGACAAAAGTGTGCCTATCGAACTTGGCGGGTATGTTGTGAATAAAAAGATTTTAATGAATCCCAACATCTCCGAGCGTGAGCAGTATCAATGGCTATATGAAGAATTGGGCCATAACGCCACTACTGTTGGTGACATTAGTGATTACGGGCCCACGGAAAATTCCAAACAGGAACGTCGGGCTCGTGTTTGGGGATTTACTCACTTGCTAACACGGGCTGACATGGACCGTTTACGTCGTGAATATGCGTGCGAAGAGTCCGATTACCCAGCGGCTGATGATGTTGATGTTGAACTGCCCTATCTGCATGAAGTTGGCTTAACCTACGGACTGCATTATAAACACGTTTTAGACTAAAATGTTGCATTAAAAATTTAGGAGGAAGCACATAATGAAATTAAAAAATGGGATTATTTTATCCCTACTACCTATAATGCTGCTAACCGGCTGTTCAGGAACCTCCGATTCTTCTAGCACTTCATCCAGCTCATCTAAGTCCTCACAGGATGATAGCTACGATTTACCTACTAGTAGTGCATTCACTAGAGCTGTAAATAAAGATAAGAATATGGATACCTTAGAAAGAGCGACAGCAGAGGAAAATGATGCCAATATCCGGTATTCAGACATTGTTGGTAGTTCCAATCGGGATAAGTATGCCGGAAAAGCTAAAATTGTCACTGGTACAGTAACTGGTAAAAAAAGTACAACTGCAAAAAATAATTTTATGTATTTCGTTCCTGATACGGCTAACTCGAAGCATGCATATTGGGTCTATACTAACAAAAAAGGAATTCGAACCGATGATACTTTGATGGTCCACGGCGTCATTGTCGGTAAAGTAACTTATACCAACAGTAATGGCGATCGCCGCAACGGGGTTATTATCGCTGCGGCTGCAAAAAATATTCAAAATAACGGTGCGGTTGGCAAATAGTTCATTTGTCCAAACCTGATGACGTTAAAAGCTGTACATATTTTTAGGAGGAATTATCTTATGGATAATGATACGAAAACGCATTGCACTAATTGCGGAAAGGAAATACCGTCAAAAGTTGATTTTTGCCCTTTCTGTGGTGCTAAGCAGGCATCTTCAGCGAGTAGCGATCAAGCAAAAGACGTCGAAAACGCCGAAGATAAGATTGAAGGTTCGCCCAAGAAACCAAAGAAAAAATGGTATAAGCGTTGGTGGGTTTGGATTGTAATTGTTATTTTAGCCATTGGAGTTATTGGTGCCCTTGGCAGTTCTGATGATTCGGATTCATCATCTTCCTCTGATGAATCTTATGCAACATCCACTGCAAAAAAGAATAGCTCTTCCAGTTCCAGCAGTAGTACATCAACTTCCGTACGCAAATCCGTACAAGTTCTCGATAGTAACAGCGAAGATCAATTAGCCGAAAAAGGGGAAACTAACGCCAACCAAATTAGATACGGAGAATTAATCAAATCTAATGATTATTACGGAAAGCCCTACTCTATTAGTAAAGGAGAGGTCCTACAAGCTAGTGAAAGCAAGGGCGTTACGACATTACTTGTTTACATCGATGACGACACAGATCAACTATTTGAAGTAGCAGTTCGTGGAAAAACTAAGGCGATTGAGGACGACTATGTTTCCATCAATGGTGTTCTAGATAAAATGACTGACTATGATACACAGTCTGGTGGCTCTAATACCGTCCCGGTAATATTTGCAAAAAAAGCAACAGTCGTTGGTCATGACGATAATTAGTCCTTATTTTTAATTAAGTAATAAGCTCCTAGCTTCAGTCTGGTGACTCCCCTCGGTCCGATTCCGGGGTGAAGCATAGTCCCAAAGATGGTGACATTAAAAGATAAATATGTACTTGGGCCCGTTCAGGGCTTTTCTTTAATCGTCAAAAAGAACGCACGTTCGGAATGGAGGAATTATCATGGCTCAAATATTCAAACGCGGTGACAGCTGGAAAGCCAAGGTCTACTTCAAGGACATTCACGGCAAGCGAACGTCACGCTCACAGGAAGGATTTCGCACCAAGAAGGAAGCCGAAGCGGCCGCCCGGGTGATGGAAGACACTTACAAGAATGGATCCGATGTCGGCGACAAGAACATCTCTTTTAGCGACTACTTCCAGAAATGGTTCCACATCTTCCGGGAACCTGGTCTGTCAGATACCACAATTGCCCGGTACCAGTATACCATCAACGTCATTGATGAGTATTTCGGCGACACCCTCTTCCGTAAGATCAAAACGGCCGACTACCAGGAATTTCTCAACTGGTTCGGGAACGGAAACGGCAAGGACGCGAAGCCCCACGCTAAGGCGACCGCTGACAAAATCAACACGCACATCCGGGCCGCTGTCCGCAATGCAGTCAACGATTCGGTCATCAGCCGGGATTTCACGCAAAACACTCACGTCGTCTACGACAGCAGCCGGACCCGTGAGATCAAATGGCTCTCATATGACGATGCAGCCAAGCTGTACAACTACACGCTAAACCACTTGGAAGGCATTGACGTTGTCCCCTATATGGTTCTGACTGCCCTACTCACCGGCATGCGCCAGCAAGAAATCGTGGGGCTTACCTGGGGCGACATCGACAGCAAGGGTGGCTTCATCAAGATCACGAAGACCTGGAACTGGACGAAGCGTGACTTTGGCCCCACCAAGAACCCGGCATCCGTCCGGACCATCTCGATTGACCGCAACCTGGTGAACATCTTGACCAAACTGCAGTATGAGCAAAAACGCTACTTGAAAGTGAACGACAAGACCAATCCACACAGCCTGGTTTTTCTGTCGCGCTACAACCGTGTCCCCTCTTCTAAGGCCCTCAACGACCGATTACACGAACTGATGAAGGACGCCGACATCAACATATACCTGCGGTTCCACGGGCTCCGGCACACTCACGCGTCCATTCTGCTGTATCAGAAGATGTCGATTGCCTATATCAGCCACCGACTTGGTCACCAGGACATCGCCACAACAACGAAGACTTATCTCCATATCATCAAGGAACTGGAGCAGGAAGAGACCGTCCGCACCCGTGAGATCTTCACTGACCTGGGGAAGAAGGCCGACTGGTCCGACTTCAAAGTCAAGGCCGAGTGATGGGTGCACCCAAATGGGTGATTCTCACTCCTGAATGGGTGCACCTTGGGTGCGCACTTTTGCAAAACCATATGCGAATATATTTTTTTAGATATAAAAAAGAGCAGGAACGCTGTTATATCAACGTTCCTGCTCTTTTGAAAGTGGTTTATGAATTATAGTTATACCGGAGGTGGGGTTCGAACCCACACGTCCTCAACGGACACTGGATTTTGAGTCCAGCGCGTCTGCCAGTTCCGCCACTCCGGCAAAAAAATATTTGATTGGATACACCCAGTCAAAGGTGGTAATCGGATTCGAACCGACGATGAAGGTTTTGCAGACCTCTGCCTTACCACTTGGCTATACCACCATAATCGTCTATCCAATCTGACTGGATCAATCTTAATGAATGCCCAATCAATAGGGCGGTATGTGGGAATCGAACCCACGCGTGCCGGAACCACAATCCGGTGTGTTAACCCCTTCACCAATACCGCCATAACATTACAACAGGGATAGTAGGAATTGAACCCACACCGACGGTTTTGGAGACCGTAGTTCTACCTTTAAACTATATCCCTATATGATGGAGGGGAGTGGATTCGAACCACCGAACCCGAAGGAGCGGATTTACAGTCCGCCGCGTTTAGCCAGACTTCGCTACCCCTCCATA
>NZ_AZFC01000017.1:0-728 GCF_001435095.1 Levilactobacillus spicheri DSM 15429 | reverse complement strand
ACCGCCGACACATGGAGCTTCAATCCATTGCTCTACCGACTGAGCTACCGAGCCATTTTCCATTCATGTAATGTTGTGTATTAAATTAATAATAACATAACAACGGTCTGTACGAGACTCGAACTCGTGATCTCCTCCGTGACAGGGAGGCGTCCTAACCAACTAGACCAACAGACCATAATTAAGCTGTTATGTTACCAATGGAGGATACAGGGCTCGAACCTGTGACCCTCTGCTTGTAAGGCAGACGCTCTCCCAACTGAGCTAATCCTCCAAAATGACCCGTACGGGATTCGAACCCATGTTACCGCCGTGAAAGGGCGGTGTCTTAAACCACTTGACCAACGGGTCATACTTATTTGGGAACGGAGAGTGAGGGATTCGAACCCTCGAAACAGGTTAGTACCCGTTTACAGCATTTCCAATGCTGCTCCTTCAGCCACTCGGACAACTCTCCATCTAAAGCTCCGGCAGGCGGGCTCGAACCGTCGACAACCTGATTAACAGTCAGGTGCTCTACCAACTGAGCTATGCCGGAATAATCGCGTGGCAACGTCCTACCCTTGCAGGGGGCGATCCCCCAACTACTATCGGCGTGCTGAAGCTTAACTTCTGTGTTCGGCATGGGAACAGGTGTATCCTTCAGGCTATCGCCACCACACTATAAGAGAACTTATTCCCTCAAAACTAGATATTACCAATTTATTTTCTGAGAACACCAATACTTG
>NZ_AZFC01000016.1:137331-264078 GCF_001435095.1 Levilactobacillus spicheri DSM 15429 | reverse complement strand
TAGCCGGGGCCCTGGCCGAACAGGCCGTCACGGAACTTCGGCGCGAGACCGGCAAGGCGGACTACAAGTTCATCGCCGTGCGGCTGCCGTACGGTGAGCAGGCCGACGAGGCCGACGCCATGGCCGCCATCGACTTCATGAACGCCGATGAGGTCCAACGGGTCAACATCCAACCGGCCACCGACGCCATGGAAGCCGCGGTCACCGCGAACGGGGTCACCATCAGTGACTTCAACAAGGGCAATATCAAGGCCCGTCAACGGATGATCGCCCAGTACGCCATCGCCGGAGCCCGGGCGGGGGCGGTCGTGGGGACCGACCACGCCGCCGAAGCCGTGACCGGGTTCTACACCAAGTACGGGGATGGGGCCACCGATATCTGTCCGCTCTGGCGGCTGGACAAGCGCCAGGGGGCGGCGATGCTGCAGTTCTTGGGCGCACCGGAACACCTCTACCGCAAGGTGCCCACGGCCGACCTCGAAGACGACCGGCCGGCGCTACCCGATGAGGTGGCCCTGGGCGTGCGTTATCAGGACATCGACGACTACCTGGAAGGGAAGCCGGTCAGTGACCACGCCGCCGAGACCATCGAGAACTGGTACCACAAGACGGCCCATAAGCGTCACCTGCCCGTGAACGTGTACGATACGTTCTGGCGGGAAACCAACTAAAGGGAGTTCCTGACACATGCGAAAGAATAATATGAATAGTTATTTACCCGTCCTGTCCAGCGTTTTACAGGGGACCGAGGATGAAGCCAACGACATGAACGACGACTTCGAAGTCATCCGGCAAGCCTTAGAAGATGGCGCCGTGGCCGACCTGGGGTCCGAGAAGTTGGCGGCCATCAAGGCCCACTTTCAAAAGGGAACGGACGGCTACACGGACAAGCTGAATCAACTGCAACAGGCCAGTGCGCCCGTTAGAATTTTGGGCAAACACAAAACTTTGGTCGCGGCTTTTCGGAACTATACTGAGGGTTGCCAAGCCATGACGGATAGCATCAACGCCGAAGCGGCGACCGTCGACGAAGCAGCCTTTAACGCGGCCGAGAAGACCCAGGAAAATGCCATGGAAAAGGTCACGAGTATGATGCAACGAATTATGACCAGTCCCATGTAAGGTGGGCGCGGGGCGCTTCACACCAGTGGGGCGCCCTTCGTGGTTTCTCGAGGTCGGGCCGCTGAGGAGGAGTTAACGTGACAGATGAACAATTGCAACACTTAGTGGAACACCTCTCCCAGCAGTATTTTGACCGACCATTTCAGCACCACGCGACCTTTAACGCGCGGTTACGCACGACGGGGGGCCGCTACCGGTTGCGCGACCACAACATCGAGATCAACCCGAAGATGTTGACGGAGCACGACCAGGCCACCCTGGAAGGGGTCATCAAGCACGAACTGTGCCACTACCACCTGCACCTGGCGGGCCAATCGGGACAGCACCGGACCAAGGCCTTCCAACAGCTGCTCAAGCACGTGGGCGGGCTGCGGTACGCCCCGGCGCCCGTGACCCGGCGAACGCCCAAATTGCGGGACTGGCAGCTGTACGTGTGCACCCACTGCGGGCAACGCTACTACCGGTTACGGCGGGTCGATACCCGGCGGATGGTGTGCGGGCGGTGTCGCGGAAAGTTACGCTGGCAGGGAGTCGTGAGTGCCACGACCCGGCCGGCGGGATAAGGAGAATAGACTTATGGGTAAAACAATCATTCGGGTCCCCGCCACGGCGGCGAACCTGGGTCCCGGGATCGATTCCATCGGGGCCGCACTCCACCTTTACTTAACGGTGATCATCGAAGAGCGTACGGAAGCGTGGCGGGTGAACCACGCGCTGGGCACGGAGATTCCCCGGGACGAGCATAACCTGATGGTCCAAGCGGCGCTGCAGGTCAACCCACAGCTGAAGCCGCACCAGTTGACGGTGATGTCCGACATCCCCGTCTCCCGGGGACTGGGCAGCTCGACCAGCGCCATCATCGCCGGCATCAAGATTGCCAACGAACTGGGCGAGATGGATCTCTCCCTCAATGACCAGCTGAACTGGGCGGTCAAGGTCGGCGGGGCGCTCGACAACGTGGCCCCGGCCTTGATGGGCCAGGCGGCCGTGGCGACCGTGGTCGACGGCCAGGCGACGGCGTTGAAGCTGCCGCTGCCGGCACTGTCGGCACTGGTCTTCATTCCCGGACAGAAGTTACTGGCCCGCAAGAGCCGCGAGGCGTTGCCCAAGAACGTGGCCTTTGAGACGGCGGTGCACGCCAGCAGCGTGGCCAACGTGTTGGTGGCGGCGTTACTGGAGAAAAACTGGGACCTGGCCGCGCAGATGATCGAACGTGACGAGTTCCACGAGCAGGCGCGCTCGCAGCTGGTGCCCGAGCTGAACCAGATTCGGGACGCGGCCCACGAGTTGGGCATCGTCGGCACCTACCTGAGTGGGGCCGGCCCGACCGTGGTCACCTTGGCGGACTCCGGCAAGCTGACGCTCCTGCGGCATAAGCTGGCCGAGAAGAACCTGCCGGGGAGTCTGCGGATCATCCCACTGGATCCCGATGGCGCGACCGTGTTGACCGACGCTTAGCCGTTTTTTGGCATGAAATCTCAAATAACTTGCAAAAAATGTTGCCAGTGTGAAAATCGTTTGGTATACTATTTCTTGTGAGTTAATGCGGCCATGGCGGAATTGGCAGACGCGCAAGATTAAGGATCTTGTCGGGGTAATCCCGGTGGAAGTTCGAATCTTCTTGGCCGCATAAATATATTGAGTCGACCGGTAATCAAGGGTGAACCTTTGATTACCGGTCTTTTTGTTTTGCAATAGACAGACTAGATACTAGTGGAAGTTGTCGATTGCTTTCGCTCAGTTGGGCCGTGACGATGGTGATTATCCTGCCATTTCGTCTTAATGGCCGCCATAGTGGAGTGGCATCGGTGTTTTTCCACGTATTTAGCAGGAAAACAGTCGTCGACAAAACGGACAAGGCAATGCCACCATTGTTTTTTGATCAGCAAGTATTACGCGTCGTAACTGTTACTTTGTATTAGAACCAGTGACTAACTTGATTTTAAAACTCGTCAGTTTTTGGCAGAATCAGAATCATCGAAAAAAATCGCGGTCCTGTGTGTTCAACGCAGAATCGCGACTTTTTTGTAGCCAGCCTTAGTCCGCCAACGTATGGGCATGATGGTCCCCCTGACCGCGGTACGCCGCCACGTAGGTTTGGACGAAGTCGGCTAGTTTGACGTGGCCGGCCGGGGTGTGGCGCGCCTTGAGATCCGCGTAGACCTGTTCGGGATGGCGTTGATAGTGGCTCGTCTGGACCAGGGCCGCCGCAATCTTAGCGGGAACGCCATGTGCCGTCAGATTCTCCAGGTACTGTTCATCGGAAATTTGGATCCACTTAAGATCGGGTAAGTTCAGGGCCGGCCGCAACGCCTGCAAAAAGTCCTGCCCGGTAAAGGTGTCGCTGAAGGCGTAGTGAACGCTGATCCCCGCCGGAGTGGCGGTCAGTAACGGCAGCACCACGTTGGCGATATCAACGGGGGCCACGTAGGCTTGCTCCAGGTCCGGGGCGTTATTGGCGTAAATGGCGTGATTGGCCTGAATGGTCGCCAGGTTGGCAAACAGGTTGGCGTAAAACCCGGTCGGCCGCACGAACGCCAGGTTGAGGTGCGGGATGGTTTTGAGAATGCCTTCAATCAGGTTATAGGCGTGCAGGGAACCAGCGACCTCGTCCGCATCGGCGCCAACGCTGCTAAGATTGACCACGTTTCGGACGCCGGCGGTCACTAAGGCCCGTTTCCAAATCTGGGCCTGGGCCTCAGCGCTGGTAAACGGGTCGTTGCCCACGCCACCGGAGAGCATCAGGTACACGACGTCCTGCCCGGTAAAGGTCTGGGCCAAGAAAGCGCCGTCCTGCATGGTGCCCACGGCCGCGTGGGCGCCCAGGGCTTCGATGGCGGCCTGACGTTGGGGGGTCGTGGTAACGACCGTGACGTGGTGATTGGCTTGGACTAACCGGGGAATCACGATTCGATTGATTGTGCCCAGGGACCCTAATAACGTAATTTTCATGTGAATGACCTCGAATTTTTGATTTATTTTTAAAAAGATAAGGCTATCTTTTAACGACTCATATCATAAAAGATAACTCTATCTTTGTCAACCTTGAAAAGGATATAGTTATCTTTTATACTGAAACCATGAAAAAGAAAGATATGAGTAAACAAACTAAAATTCAAGACGCCGTGGCGGCCATCATCCTCAAGGAGGGGCCGGCCGGGGTCTCAACCACCAAGGTGGCCCGACAGGTCGGCATTGCCCAGTCCAATGTGTACCTGTACTTTCAAAATAAGCAGGCGTTGATCGACAGCGTTTATCAGCGGGAGACCCAGCGAATCATTAGCACCACCGCGTTGACCGCGTTGGCGGATTCCCGGATCAGTTTGCCGGAACGGATTCGGATGTACGTGCAGCAGGTCTACGATTATTCGTTGGCGCACCCGGGCAGTTTAACGCTGTTACAACAGATCAAGTCCCTGAAGGGCCAGGGGATGGCACTGACGGTCGGGGCGGACGACCCGAACAACGTGGTCGGGCAGCTCTTGACGGCCGGGGTGACGGCGGGGGTCTTAAAGCCGTTGCCGATCAACCTGTTCATGAGCCTGGTGTTTGCCGTGATCCACACCCATACGACGAACGTCAAAAATGGGGTGACGGCGCCAGAAGCGGTTACCTTTGACGCGCTCTACTCACTGATCTGGGATGCCATCCGGTTAGCCTGATTGGTGTTGAAAAAGAGTCACGTCACCTTTAGATCCACAAAAACAGACAGTCACTTCTCGGTCTGAGAGGTGACTGTCTGTTTTTAGCTATTTTTACGGCTGAGTGGTTCACTCAGGCGCCAGGACCTGGTCGGTCGATTCGGCCTGCAGGAAGCTGGATTGCTGGAAGGCGGGGTCCGGGTACGTGTAGAAGCCCTCGCCGGATTCGGCGCCCAACTTGCCGGCATCCATCATCGCCTTGAGCTTGTCGGCGGCGGCCAGCATGACCGCGTCGTTTTCGCGGGTCGCCTTGGTCAGGATGATGTGGTACGGCGTCCGCATGCCGATCATGTCCAGGATGGCGAACGGTCCCATCGGTGCGCCGGTGGCCTTCATCCAGGTCTTGTCGATGACCTGGGGCTCGGCGACCCCGTTGGTCCACAGCGCCAGTCCGGCGTTCAGGAAGGGAATCAGCAGGGAGTTGAGGATGTAGCCCGGCTGTTCCTTCTTTAACGGGATCGGGATCATCCCAATCTCCCCGGCGAAGGCGACCACCTCATCGAAGACGGCGGGTGCGGTCTGCGGGGAACCCATGATTTCAGCGGTGTTGTTCAGCCACACCTGGTTGGCGAAGTGCAGGTTCAGGAATTTCTCGGGCCGGCCGGTGTCGGCCATGAACATGCTAGGCACCAGGGTCGACGAGTTGCTGGCGAAGATCGTCTGGGCTGGTGCGACCAGGGCGAGTTCTTGGTAGAAGGTGTGCTTGATGGCGGGTTTTTCCGTGATGGCTTCGATCACCAGGTCGGCCTGGGCCACGGCCTGCCCCAGGTTGGTCGCGTAGTGGATGCGAGTCAGCCCATCATCGAAGGCGGCATCGTCGATGTGCAGGTCGTGCAGGTAGCGTGCCCGCAAGCTTTCAATCCGCTGCTGGGCCTGTTCGATGGCCGCCTCACTGATATCGTAGACCGTGACGTCCTTGTGCCGGTAAGCGGCTTGGTACGCGATTTGACTGCCTAAAACCCCACTGCCGGCGACGGTAACACGTTGAATGGTGGTCATGAGATCTCCTCCTAGGTTGGTTGGCAAAGGTCTTAACGGTAGCTGGAGTATAGCATCTTTGGTAGCGCTTTCTATGACCGGAAGCTTGTGTCAATTTACACACTTACTAACCGGCAAACGGGCGGCCCGACGCCTTGTGTGACAAACATATAACAATTCCACTTAGCAATCGTTTTCAGCCGAATTTGACCTTTTCAAAGATATTTTATAGGCGTAATATAAGTACTTAAACCGCCAAGGGGTGGGACGCAAAATCGGTGAGCTAATTCCCTGACAAACCGGGAAGAACCCAGTATAGTAGTCACCCTGTGTCCGTTACCGGCACGGCAAAAATCTAATAAGGAGGTCGGCATCTCGATGAACGACTTAACCAAGGGCAGTCCCCTGAAACTCATTTTCTTTTTTACTATTCCACTTTTAATTGGTAACTTATTCCAGCAATTATATAACGTTTCAGATACTGTGGTCGTCGGGCAGACGCTGGGGGTCAAGGCCCTCGCCGCCGTGGGTGCCACGGGGTCCATTAACTTTTTGATCATCGGGTTCGCTCAAGGACTCACCGCCGGCCTCGCCATCATCACCGCGACGCGTTACGGTGCCGGGGATTTCAAGGGGGTTCGCCGGTCGTTCGCCGCGAGCATCGTCATCTCGATTCTGATGACCATCGTGTTGACCGTTTTGGCGTTGTCCTTCGTGGATCCCATCTTGAAACTGATGCAAACGCCCGCGTCGATCTTTGACAACGCGCGGACCTTCATCAGCGTGATCTTTGCCGGAATCTTCGCCTCGATGGCCTTCAACCTGTTATCCAACATCATCCGGGCCCTCGGGGATTCCCGGACGCCGTTGATCTTCCTGGTTATCGGGACCGTGGTCAACGTCATCCTCGAATTACTGTTCATCCTGGTCTTCCACATGGGTGTCGCCGGTGCCGGGTGGGCGACCGTGATCTCGCAGGTCGTGGCCTCCTTACTGTGTGTCTGGTACATCGGTCGGTCGATTCCGCTGCTGCACATTTCCAAGGACGACTTTAAGATCGATTTCAAGGAACTCTGGGACCACTTCTCGACGGGGATGCCGATGGGCTTTCAACTGTCGATCATTGCCATCGGGACCATGGTCATGCAAGCGGCCTTAAACTCGTTAGGGACCGACTCCGTGGCGGCCTCGACGGCGGCTTCTAAGGTCGACCAACTCTGTTCACTGCCGATGTCCTCGTTCGGGGTCACCATGGCGACGTTCGCCGCGCAAAACTTCGGGGCGTCCAAGTACGGCCGAATCCTGGAAGGGGTCAAGAAGACCCTCTGGCTGTCTGGTACCTTCGCCGTCTTGGCGGGGAGCCTGGTCATTTTCTTCGGTCGGCCTATCGTGACGTTGATCATCGGGACCGCCGACGAACACGTGATTCAGCTGTCACAGACCTACTTCAACATCATCGGTAGCACCTACCTGTTGCTGAGTGTGCTGTTCATCATCCGGAACACCCTGCAGGGCCTGGGTCGGCGGGTCTTACCGACGCTGGCCGGGGTCGGGGAACTGACCATGCGGGTCTTTGCGGCGCTGTTCATGGTCGGGGCCTTCGGGTACGCCGGTGCCGTGTCCGCCGAACCACTGGCTTGGCTGGGGTCCTGTGCGATCCTGGTGCCATCCTGGATTCGGGCCGTCCGTCAGCTGCGGAACCTGCAGCGGTCGGAAGACGTGCTGAATGATCAGAATAACCACCAATCCGGGACGCCGGCAGCGGCCGCTGAGGCGGAGCTGGCGGTGGAACCGCAACCTGAGTCGTAACCGTTAAAACATGGTAAACTAGAGTCCGGAGAACGTTTCCGGGCTCTTTTTTTGGCGCCCGTTGTGGCACCCTGTATTCGGAGAGACACACGGTCACTGGCAAACGACACCAGGCGACCTGATTGAGGAGTAGAATTCATGAAAAACTTTGTTTTTGATATTGATGGCACCCTGTTGGACACGGAAGCCATGTACATGAAGTCGCTGCAGGCCATCCTACACGAACGGGGGCTGGAGTATTCCTATGCCGAGTTGGCCACGACCTTCGGCATTCCCAGCAAGGATGCACTGTTGCGGCTCAAGGTGCCCGACTGGCCCAAGGTCTTAGAGCTGTGGGGGCCGCGGACGCAGGACTACCGGGACACGGTCGCCATTTACGCCGGGGTCACGGACGCCCTGACGCAGCTGCGGGCGCGGGGCGCACACCTGGCCGTGATGACCTCGAAGCGCCAGTTCGAGTACGACCGGGACGTGGTCAGCCTGGGCCTCGACGCCTACTTTGACCAGAAAGTCGTGGCCGAAGACGTGGCCCACGGCAAACCGGCCCCGGACGGCATCTTACTGGCGATGCAGCGCTTGGGAGCGCAGGCCGGAGCGACGGTCTACGTGGGCGACACCCTGTACGACCAGCAGGCGGCCCACGCGGCCAAGGTGTCCTTCGGTTTTGCGGCCTGGAACGGCAAGCGGCCCCGGGACCTGACCCCGGACGTCAGCTTCCTGACCCCGCAGGCCATGCTAAAATTGTTGTGAAAATCCACTGGGCGGTAGCTGGAACCGCTTTTTTGTGCTATATTGAATTCAGACTAAAATTTAGAGTAAACCATGAAGGGGTGGCAGGATGCTGGGCATAATCGTAACCAGCCACGGGGAGTTCGCCCGCGGAATTCTACAGAGTGCCGAGATGATCTTCGGCAAAGCCGAGCGGGTCACGGCGGTGACGCTGGCGGCCGACGAAAGCGTCGAGGAGCTCGTACGCCAGTACCATCAGGCGATTCAGGCGATGGGACCCGTCGACGAATTGCTCTTCTTAGTGGACCTGTGGGGCGGCTCGCCGTTCAACGCGGCCAGCCGCGTGGTCGCCGAGCACGCCGACCGGTACGCGCTGGTGGCGGGACTGAACCTGCCAATGCTGATTGAGGCCCTGGCGCAGCAGCAACAGCCCCTCGCCGAGGTCGTGCCGCACATCGAGCGCACGGCGCAGGGGGGCATTCGCCACTTGGACCTTCAAACGGATACGGGAGATGACGATTTACTATGACAATGGCCATTCAACTGGCACGGGTCGATAGCCGCTTATTACACGGGCAGGTAGCGACGGTGTGGACCAAGGCAATTCGGCCCAATCGCATCCTGGTCGTTTCCGACACGGTCGCTCACGACAAGTTACGTAAAACGTTGATCATGCAGGCGGCCCCGGCGGAGGTCAAGGCCAACGTGATTACCGTGGCCAAGATGGTGCAGATTTACCGCGACGTCCGGTTCGATCAGTTCAAACCGCTGATCTTGACGGAAACGTTGGGGGAAATGGCCCAATTGGTCGCCCAGGGCATCGACCTGAGCGAGATTGGGGTGGACGTGGGCAACCTGGCCTACACGGTCCACAAGACCATGTTGACGCCGAGCGTCGCGGCCGATGAAGCCGACGTGACGGCCGCCCAACAACTGGCGCAAGCCGGCGTGGCGGTTTACGCCCAGACGGTCCCGACCGACCGTCAGCAGGACTTTTTAACGTTAGCACAGAAAAAAGGCTTAATGCCAGCCTAGCAAGTTGCCTCACCTGGTTCGTGCCGGGCGGGGTATTTTTGTGGCAGAAAAGGAGGTGGCACCATGAACATGAGTATCTTGGCGGTCCTGGTGATCGCCTTTCTGGCCGGCGTGGAAGGTGTCGTCGACGAATGGGAGTTTCACCAGCCGATCATTGCCTGTACGCTGGTCGGCCTCGCCGTCGGGCATCCGCTCAGCGGCGTGGCGTTAGGGGCCTCGCTCCAACTGGTCACGCTGGGGTGGATGAACATCGGGACCGCCGTGGCGCCCGACCCGGCGTTGGCGGCGGTCGTCGCCGCTTGGTGGATCAGCGGCCCGGCCCACCTGCCCGTCGCGGCCGGGGTGATTTTGGCGTTGCCGCTGGCCTGGGTCGGTCAGGCGCTGACCCGGCTCTTGCGGCAGTTGATCGTGCCACTGGTCGCCCAGGCCGACGTCGCCGCCGCGCAGGGGGATCTGCACCGCATCAGTCGGTTGCACCTCTACAGCGCGGCCTTGCAGGGTATTCGGGTCGTGATTCCCACGGCGCTTTTGCTGTTGATCCCGGCCGCTTGGCTGCAGCACGCGTATCAGGCGTTGCCTACGTCCGTTCAGGGCGGTCTGCGGGTCGCCGCGGGCATGCTGGTGGTGGTCAGCTTCGCCATCGTGATCAACATGATGGCCAGCCGCCAGCTGTGGCCGTTTTTCTTCCTGGGCTTTGCCCTGGCCACGGACCAGCACCTCAGCCTGATCGCCCTGGGGATGATCGGCGTGGCGCTGGCCTGCGTGTACGTCTACGTCTGGCCGACGCACGGCTCTGGCCCTCACGACCAGCAGGGGGGCGGCTCATCGGCGGACGATGAGGACGACCTGGACCGAGAACTCGATGATTTATAAGGAGGAATGGGCATGAGCGCAACCACGCGACACCCCGGAGAACTGACGCTCGGGGACCAATTGAAAATCTTTGGGCGTTCTGGGTTGGAACAGGCGGCGTGGAACTACCCGCGCTTGCAAAATTTGGGGTTCTGCTACGTCATGATCCCGGCGATTCAGCGGCTGTACGCGACCCGCGACCAGCAAGCCGCGGCGGCGACCCGGCACCTGACGTCCTTTAACACCATGCCCTACATGCAATCGCTGATTACCGGCGTGACCCTGTCGTTAGAGGAGCAGCACGCTAACGGGGCGGCCGTCTCGGCGGCCGACATCAACGCGATGAAGGTCGGGATGATGGGCTCGTTGGCTGGGGTGGCCGACCCCGTCTGGTGGGGGACTTGGCGGCCCATCTTAAGTGCCTTCGCCGCGAGCCTGGCCCTGAGTGGCTTCGGCATCGGCGGCCCACTGGTCTTCTTCCTGGGCTGGAACGTGGCCCGGCTGACCTTTCGCTGGTGGGCCCAACGCTGGGGCTACCGGCAGGGGCTCAACGTGATCGATTACCTGAGTAGCGGCATCCTGCAGAAGCTGACGCTGGGGGCGTCCATCGTGGGGATGTTCGTCATGGGCGCCCTGGTCCCGCGGTGGACCCGTGTTCAGCTGAAGGCCACGCTGACCACCAGCGCCCACACCGACTACGCGCTGCAGAAGTTGCTGGATCAGCTGGTGCCGGGCTTATTGCCGCTGGTGCTGACCCTCGGGTGTGTCTGGCTCTTGCGCCACCACGTCAAACCCCTGTGGCTATTAGTCGGGGTCCTGGTGATCAGCCTGGTGGGCACCTGGCTGGGAATTTTTCAATAAGGTAATGACTCATAAAACCTAATAATAAGAAATCGGGTCCATCAAAAAGGGTTCTTCCCGGTCAGCCGTCATGACTGTACCGGGAAGAACCCTTTTTGTGATGGAATTTTTGATAAACGGTTTGAGCAAGATAGATGGCGTCCAGGCCGAACTTCGAAGGCCTGGACTGTGAAAGCGAATCAAACGGTAGCTACCGCTGATGGCAACGTAAAAGCTTATACCAGACTGGGTTTGCCGTAGAGGTAGCCCTGATGGATGGTGATGCCGTACTTTTTAGCCAGTGCTTGATCCGCGGCGTTCTCGACGCCTTCAAGGACCAGCCCTAACCGGTAGGTCTTGGCGATGTTGGACCAGAAGGCCAGCTCGTGGGGAATCTGGTCGGCGTTGTGCGTGGCCCGCAGGTTCTGCATGGCGAACTTGATAGCGTCCACGTACGGCAACAGGTGCTGGATGTTCGGGTAGGTGTTCGACCCGGTCCCCACGTCATCGATGATCACCTTGATGTCGTATTGGTGCAGGACCGTGCTGAAGAGGATCAACTCTTCCAGGCTCGGGGCCTCGGTCAGTTCGATGGACAGGGCCACCTGGGCCAGCTGTTTCTTGAAGACTAAGATGGCCCCCAGGGTGAAGGGGTCGCGAAGCTGGCGATTGTTCAGGTTGAAGGCCAGGGTCTGCTGGGTTGCCGCAACATTGAGGGTCGCCGCAGTTTCTTCCAAGAGTTTGATTTGGTCGGCCACCGAAATCGCGGTGAAGGAACGGGGGAGGGACCAGGACTGGTCCCGCTGTTGTTGACGTAAGAGCGCCTCGTAACCAATCACCTGATGATCGTGCTGATCGATTTGGGGCTGGACAAAGAAACGGTATTTAGGCATTGCGGTTCACTTCCTTTAAGTTGGCAATCTTATCACCCTTACCTTAGCACAATTCTAAAATTATACAACGCCATATACCGTTCAGTGTGGCGTGTGGTTTAAGTTATAAACCGCACGAAGTCGGACCATTTGACGGTGAGCTAATTAACGGTATCCGCTTTCTGCCGCTGGGGTTAGGAAAAATGCTCGAGGCAGCCCGTTTTTTCGGTGAACGGCCCAGAAACCAGCTGACAAGGACGGCTGATTGTCTTGACCGGTGGACGCGCTAGAATGGGGGTGAATCAAAGAAGCGTTTGGGACAAACTTCTCAGGCACTTTGAGTCTTCAAACTTCTGGTGCTGAAACGTGCGCCAAAAGGCAGCTGGTTCCGCTTAACACCGTCAGCTAATCGCCTTTTGTCCCACTCTTGTATCAAAAAAGCGCCACCGGCCGCGGGGGTCGGTGACGCTGATGGGGGCTTAGTAGCCCGTATTCGTGGTATCTTGACTGGAATTCAAAGCATCCGTGGTGAACTTGGTGGTGTTCGCCAAGCCCAGGGTCTTACGAATGTGGTTCGAGACCTTCTTGAGTTCTGAGTTCGTGGCAATCTGGTAGGAGATCCCATCGATCATGGCGTCCTGACCTTGCAGGGTTTCGAACTTGATGTGGTGGGAGGCGTCCCCGTACTTGGCCCGAATCTGCATCAGGTCATCAAAGCTCAGGTCGGTCTTCAGGTTCCCCTTGAGGGACGTTAAGATCTGTTGGTAACGGGTGATCGACGATAAGCCCGCGGCCTTAACGACCAGCTTCTGGAGCACTTGCCGTTGCCGCTTCTGCCGTCCGTAGTCGCCCAGTGGATCGTCGTAGCGCATCCGGGAGTAGGACAGCGCCTGCTTCCCGTTCAGGTGGATCTTGACGCCCTTCTTGACGTCGGCTTGGGCGTACTTGAACGTCAGTGGTGGGACCACGTCGACCCCGCCCACGGCGTCGACCATCTTTTCCAGGCCCCCCATGTTGACGATGGCGTAGAAGTCGATGGGCACGTCCAAGAGGTTCTCGACCGTCTTGACGGCGCCACTGGGGCCGCCAATGGTATAGGCGGCGTTGATCTTCTGGACGGAGGCGTTCACGCCGGAACCGACCGTGACCCGGGTGTCCCGCGGGATACTGGTCAGATAGGCCGTTTCGGTCTTCGGATTAATGGTGGCGACCATCATGGTATCGGTCCGGCCCACGTCGGAGCGGCCCAGCGCCCCGGTGTCGGTCCCCAGTAACAGGACGGAGAACGGTTTGTTGGCCTTCAAGACGGCCGAGACGTTCCGGCTCTTGGAGGCGTTGGACGCCTGGTAGGTCTGGTCAAAGGTCTTCTTAGCGGACGTCCAGGCGTGATAGCCATAGGCGAGCCCCCCACCCAAGAAGACGAGGAGCACCGCTACAATGACCCATAATAATGGGCGGTGAGGGTGGACCTCCGGATGTTTAAAGTGTGAGTTGCGGTCAGCACGACGGTCATAGACCTGTTCGAAGTCTTCCGGTGACCGTTGCCGGGTGTTGCGATTATCGTTTGGCATATTATTTTCCTCATCTTCGTCAAAATCTTTTCCCATTATAAAACGGAACCGGAGTGGATGAAAGGCCACGCGGGTCCGGAACGGGAATTTAAACAAACCCCTGAAATCAAACTGTTGCCTCAATTCATTTATTAGACCATAGATTTACTCATTCGTAAATGCTTTGAGCAGTGAGATGACTGACAGGGTAATGGAAGGATAAAGCCCGTCGAACGGGCGTTTATCAGCTGTCAAGGTTGGGCGAAAGGCGACAGAATGGTGTTTGTAACCGCTTGCTTTTTAGCTAAAAATGGAAGCCATGCTATAATAATTTGTGGTGATTAAGAAACTCTAATTTTTTCTTACGATTAACGAGGAGGGCCGCCTATGGCCGTATTTGTTCGAAGTGTCTCGGGGGTTTTGATTATTCTGGTCATGATCGGGTTGGGCTACGTGCTCTCCCGGCGTGGCTGGTTCGATGATCAGGCACCCAAATTAATTGCGCGGCTGGTCACGCAGATTGCGTTACCGGCCTATATGATCAGTACCATCACGGCGAAGTTCTCGGCGGAGACGTTAAAGAAAACGTTGCCGGATCTGCGGTTCCCCGTGGTGTCGATGCTGATTATGTTTGGGCTGTCGATTCTGGCCTTCCACCTGTTTCGGATCAACCCGAAGCACCGGGGGCTGTTCGAGTCGATGTTTCTGAACTCCAACACCGTGTTCGTGGGGCTGCCCGTGAACGAGGCGCTGTTCGGGCCCAAGAGCCTCCCGTTCGTCTTGGTCTACTACATGGCCAACACCACCTTCTTCTGGACGCTCGGGGTATACCTGATCCAGCGGGACGGCCAGGGGGATTCGAAGTTTGACCTGAAAACCACGTTAAAAAAGATCTTCTCGCCGCCGCTGCTAGGCTTCATGGTCGGGGTCGTCCTGGTCCTGCTGGACATTCAATTACCCAATTGGATCATGCAGGACTTCTCCTACGTGGGCGGGCTGACGATTCCGCTGTCGATGATCTTTATCGGGACGGCGATCGCCGGAGCGGGCCTGCAAAATATCCGCTTTGACCGCGACAGTCTGGGAATTCTTCTGGGGCGGTTCATCATCGCGCCGGTCCTGATGGGCTGCCTGGTCTTGTCGACGGGGATGCCGCTATTAATGAAGCAAGTCTTCATCCTGCAAGCGGCGATGCCGGTCATGACCAACGCACCGGTGGTCTCGAAGCTCTACGGAGCGGACGCGGACTACGCGGCCATCATGGTGACCGAGACCACCTTGCTGAGTCTGGTGGTCATCCCGATCCTAATGGTCATCGTCCAGCACGTGGCCTAAGCGGATGGGGGACTGAAACCAGCGGTGCTTCAACCAGGATAATGGGGAGGTTTGACGAGTGAAAACGACGTTATTACGCGCGGTGCATCACGCCACCGACTGGCTGCTGATTGGGGTGGTCGTGGATGTGGCCTTTTTACCGCTGAGTCTGCTGGCACACCTGATCGGCCACCGGTCGTATCAGGGGCTGTTGGCGCTGTGGTGGCAGAGTTCCGATAAGCTGACGCTGACGGGGGTCTACCTGGCAGCGGGGCTGGCCGGTTGGGGCCTATTGGTCCTGGTCTTTTGGCTGATTGAGGGCCTGCGCCGGGCCATGGGTCGCAACGACCGCTTTCCACAAGATTAACCAGGAAAGACGCACCGCGTTCATGCCGGAAAACACCCGGCACTGCCGCGACCGTTTTCTGAATAACTAGCACGCTAAAATGGGTGTCAGAACCGACAATGGTTCTGACGCCTTTTTAGCATTCTGGGTAATCCCGTGCCGGCCCGGTTTGCCGGTGAGTCGCGGCTTCTAGTCGGTAGGGAACGGTTCAGGGGTGACCTTAGTTTTTGAAATCAAGGGGACCCTGAAACATTAAGATGATAAAATGATGAGAAAACGTGTATAATCTGTGACAGAAGGCAATCGCGTCCATCTCACGCGGCGCACCACTTGCCCATCACGTTTCAAGGAAGGACATCAGTTTATGAAGGTACTTATGCCTTATTTTCATCGCTACCGTCGAGATGTCTGGTTAGCGCTCCTATCGGTCATCGTGCTGGTCTTCGCGACCCTCTGGCAACCGCGGTTGCTGCAGGTCGTGATGGAAGCCATCATTAAAAATGACCAACAGACCGTGTTCCAACAGGGCCTCTACCTGCTGGGACTGGCGGTCCTCGGCATTATTGGCGGGGTCGTCAACACCATCTATTCCGCGCGCGTCGCGTTGGGCGTGGCGACCGATTTACGGGCCGACCTTTACGCGCACGTGCAGTCACTGGCCTACGCCGACGTCGAGGAATTCTCGACGTCCAACCTGGTCGTGCGGATGACCAACGATATTAACCAAGTCCAACAGATCGTCATGGCCGGATTCCAACAGATCACCCGGATTCCGTTGCTGTTCATCGGGGCGCTGATTCTGGCGCTGATTACGATGCCGCAGCAGTGGTGGGTCATCCTACTGATGATGGTGATTATCCTCGCCGTCAGCGGCTTGGCGGTCCGGCGGATGACGACCTACTTCGCCCAGACCCAACAGGACATCGAAAACGTCAACACGGTCGCCCGGGAAAACCTGATGGGTATCCGGGTCGTCAAGTCGTTCGTCCAGGAGACCCACGAAATCGGAAAGTTCTCCCAGGCGTCGGATGCCTTGACGGCCGTGACGGCCAAGATTGGGTACTGGTTCGCCATCCTGATGCCGGCCTTCTTTCTGACGGCGAACCTGGCCGTGGGAACGGCGGTCTACATCGTGGGGCAAAACATCACGACGCACCCGGCCTACTTAGCGGCCATCACCAGTTTTATCTCATACCTGATGCAGATCCTCTTCGCCGTGATCAACGGCGGGTTCTTGATGACCTTCGCGTCCCGGGCCTTCATTTCGCTAGGCCGAATCGGCGAAGTACTGGATAAGCGTCCCAGCATGACCTACGTCGCGGGGGACGCGGCACCGGTTCCGGGCGACGTGACGTTCAATCACGTGACCTTTACCTACCCGGGTGACGACCACCCGACGCTTAAGGACGTCAGCTTCACGCTGTCGGCCGGGCACATGCTGGGCATCGTCGGGGCGACCGGCTCCGGCAAGACCACGCTGGCCCAGCTGATTGCCCGCCTCTACGATCCCGATAGCGGGACGATCACGGTCGGTGGCGTTGACGTGCGGCAGCTGCCCGAAAAGGCGTTGCGCGCCACGGTGGCGTACGTTTTGCAACGCTCGACGCTGTTCTCCGGGACCATCTCCGGCAACCTGCGTCAGGTCGAACCGGACGCCAGCCCGTCGCACATGCAGTGGGCCGCGAACATCGCGCAGGCCTCGGAGTTCATCGAACGGCTCCCGCAGACCTATGATGCGCCGGTCGAAGAGCGCTCGCAGAACTTCTCCGGGGGCCAGCAACAACGGCTGGCCATCACCCGGGGCGTGATCGCCCACCCGAAGATCCTGATCCTCGATGATGCGACCTCGGCCCTCGACGCCCGGTCCGAAAAGCTGGTTCAGGAGGCCCTGAACCGGGACCTGAAGGGGACCACCACCGTCGTGATCGCCGAAAAGATCTCGTCGATCATTAACGCCGACCAGATCCTGGTCCTCGACCACGGCCAAGTGGCGGGGGTGGGGACCCACTCGGAGTTGGTCGCCCATAACGCCATCTATCAAGCCATTTATCGCACACAAAAAGCGCGTGAGGAGGTGCCGGAATGAACGATTTAGGCAACGTTGGCAAGTACTACTGGCACTATCTCAAACGGTACTGGCGCGGCTTCATCGTCAGTATCCTGTTAATCGCCTTTTCCACCTGGTGCATCGTGGTGGCCCCGACCTATCTGGGGCGCGCCGTCGAGCAACTGACCACCTACCTGCAACAGTGGGGCAGTCCCGCCACGCGGGGGCAGGCCAGCCTGGGGAGCTTTCACCACACGCTGATCACCTACATCCTGCTGTACCTGGGGGATGCCAGTTCCATCTTTATCGCCAGCCTGATTCTGGCCCGGGTCACCGCCTATTCGACGGGGACTATGCGGGTCGGCCTGTTCCGCAAGCTTCAACGGATGCGGGTCCAGTACTTTGACACCCACCGGGACGGCGACATCCTGGCGCGCTTCACGTCCGACCTGGATAACATCTTCAACGCCATGAACCAGGCGTTGCTGGAAATCTTGCTGTCGGTCGCCCAATTTGTCGGCTTACTGCTGGTGATGTTTCCCCAGAGTCCCACCATGGCCTGGATCACCATGGCCTCGACGCCAATCGCCCTGATTGTCGCGGGGGTCGTGATGCACAAGGCCAGCGGGGCCGTGAACCAACAGCAGGACGACATCGGTCGGCTGAACGGGTACATCAACGAACAGATTACCGGCCAAAAGGTCCTGATCACCAACGGGCTCCAACAGGATTCGCTCAAGGGCTTTGCCGGCTACAACGCTAAGGTGCGCCAGTCGTCGCTGACCGGGCAGATCTGGTCGGGGATCTTGAACCCGTTGATGCAGGGGATGTCGCTGCTGAACACCGCCATCGTCATCTTCTTCGGGTCCTGGTACGCCCTGAACGGCAGCCTGTCGACCGGGGCCGCGCTGGCGCTGGTCGTGGTCTTCGTGAACTACGCGCAACAGTACTACCAGCCCATCATGTCGCTGACCAGTCTGTACGGGATGATTCAGCTGGCCATCACCGGGGCACGGCGGGTCGACGAGGTCCGGCAACAGCCTGAGGAAGTGAAACCCGTCAACGGGCAGGAACTGACCGCTATTCAGGACGGCCTCAAGATCGACGACGTGCGTTTCAGTTACCTGCCGGGGAAGGAGATCCTGCACGGCGTGACCATTAACGTCCACCGGGGCGAGATGGTCGCGCTGGTCGGGCCGACCGGGTCGGGGAAGACCACGGTGATGAACCTGATGAACCGCTTCTACGACGTGGATCAGGGGACCATCACCATTGATGGGACGGACCTCCGCAAGTTTGACCTGGATTCGCTCCGGGAAAACGTCGGCATCGTCCTTCAGGAACCGCAGCTCTTCACCGGCACCATCGCCGATAACATTCGTTACGGCGACCCGCAGGCGGGGATGGACCGGGTTATCGCTGCGGCCAAGCAGGCCAACATTCACGACTTCATCGTCGGCCTGCCGGACGGGTATGACACCCGGGTATCCGATGAGCAGAGCGTCTTCTCCGCCGGGCAAAAGCAACTGATGTCGATCGCCCGGACGATTCTGACGAACCCGCGGCTGTTGATCCTGGACGAGGCCACGTCCAACGTGGATACGGTGACCGAGGCCCGGATTCAGGCCGCGATGGACAACGTCATCCAGGGTCGGACCAGCTTTGTAATCGCGCACCGGTTGAAGACCATCCTGAACGCCGACAAGATCGTGGTGCTCAAGGACGGCCAGATCATCGAGCAGGGCAATCACCAGGCGTTACTGGCCGAAAACGGCTTCTACGCCGAGCTGTACCGCAACCAGATGGTCTTTGAATAGCGTGAGCGGAAGCAATCTTGAATCGGGTGGGGTGTCCCGCCAGTTTACTTTAACCACCACCGCAGCGTGATGCCGGTATTTTTCCGGGTCCGTTACTCGAACACCGTCTTCTGGTAGGCTAGCAGAACGCGGATTTAATGAAAAACAACCGCTCATGAAATGAAGGGCCTGGATGAGAATTCCAGACCCTTTTGGGTTCTCTGACTTTAGTGCTGAAAGGTAGCGGGTTCCGCCAGACAAATCCTCGTTCACGCTTACTAACTACTTTTTGTTTCATTTTCTTTGATTGCTGGTGAAGATGAGCTTATTGGTTGAAAGGATGCTTCGGTTGTAGTGGTTATTAGCTAGGTGAGCGCAGCAGAGGCGACTTGATGACCGTCGTGAAATTGATGTTAGCTGGCTGGTTTTGGCCAGCTTACATCAAGGCCGAGTTCTGGAGATCCGCGTACTTTGCGGAGCTTCAGAATCGTGCCCACCACGACCAGCTTGCTCGCCGGCGCGAAGCGGGCAGTCATGACCAGCGCCGCAAGGTTCAGGCCTGTGGAGCGGCCATTACGGTCAACACCGGCCAGTTAATTTGTCGTGAAAAAACGAACATGATGGCTTAGCTTCCCGCGCCAGCTATGGTATCATGGGCAGTGGATGCATAAGAGAAAGGGAGGATGTTGATGGCAACGCTGGTGATTCTACGACACGGTGAGAGTGTCGCCAATCGGGACAACATTTTTACGGGATGGAGCGACGTGCCGCTGACGCCGAAGGGCCGCGAACAGGCCCGGGCGGCCAGTCAGCTGATCGCCCAGACCGGCCTGCAGTTCGGCGCGTTGCACACGTCGATGCTGCAGCGGGCCATCGTCACGGCCAACCTGGTTCTGGAGGGGATCGACCAGCTCTACATTCCCGAGTACAAGTCCTGGCGTTTGAATGAACGGCATTACGGTGCGTTGCGGGGTCATAACAAGGACCAGGTCCGGCAAGAGTTTGGCGCGGAACAGGTCAAGACCTGGCGGCGGAGCTTTGCCGTGGTGCCCCCGCTACTGGACCACGTAGACCAGGACCGGCGTTACGACCGCTTCAGCCGGCATTTAGAGCCACGGGGGGAGAGCCTCGAGATGGCCTACCACCGGTTGATGCCCTACTGGGAAGACCAGGTGGCGCCGCGGTTGTTGGCGGGACAGAACCAGCTGATTGTCGCCCACGGGAGCACGTTGCGGGCGCTGATCAAGTACCTGGACCGGGTGCCAGACGCCGACATCAGCCAGGTCGAGGTGGCCAACGGCGAGCCCATTCGCTACGACTTCGATGACCGCTTGACCGTGCTGCGAAAGACCGTTTTATAACAGTTTTTATAATAACCTTAAGTTGGGACAAACAATCGGGGGAAATGATTGTTTTTACCCGACTTTTTTGTATAATCTGGAAGTAAGAGTAGGTTGTTTCAGATGGGGGAAAGTGAATTGAATACACGAAATCTCAAGCACTGGATGGTGCTATTGCTGGTTATCTTGGGGATTGGCGGCGTGGTCTACGGGATGCACCGCATCGACGCCAACGACCAGAAGGAAGTGGCGGCGACCAACCAACAGCACGTCACGACGACGCGCAAGGCGTTGGCCAAGGACGCCGCGCAGAGCAAGGCGGAACGTGCCAAGAAGAAGACCACGTTCGATAAACGCCACAAGGGGACTAAGACGCCGGTACTGACGGCGCAGATCAATAAGACGCTCAAGGCCAAGAAGTTCGTGGGGACGGCGCTGGTCGTCAAGAACGATCACGTCGTTTACCAGAAGGCCTTCGGGTACGCAAACCGCGCCCGGGGCAAGAAGAATACGGTGCGCTCGGAGTACCTGATCAATTCCGTGCAAAAGTCACTGACCGGGCAGCTCGTGATGCGGGCCGTGCAGTCGGGCCAGCTCCAGCTCACCGATAAGCTCAGCCAGTACTACCCGCACATCAAGGGCGGCGACCGGGTCACGGTGCGGCAAATGCTCGACATGACCGGGGGCTTGGTCGGGAACATGGCGCCGACCAACACGTTGACCGAAAATCAGGCCTACCAATACGCCGAACAAACGGTGCGGGTCGATCGGCAGAAGATCGGCAAGTTCGACTACCAGCCCATCAGCTTCGTGCTGCTGGCCGGGATTCTCCACCAGGTGACGCACCAGTCGTACTACCAGCTGTTTTACCGGCAGATCGTGACGCCCCTCGACCTGAACCACACGAGTTTTGCCCAGCTGCGGAAGTCGAGCAAGACCATGACGATTGGGTATGGCGGCCAGGAACCGAAGCTGTACGACCAGCCCCACATTCCGGCGGCAGCCGACATGGCGGCCCAGATTGCGACGGGGAACGCGGTGATGAGTGCCGGCGACCTCTTCCGGGCCGAACGGGCCATCATTCAAGGGACCCTGCTGAGCACGCCGACCGGGGCGCAGGTCCTGCATCAGGCGACCACGAACCTGCACTACACCGGGGGCCTGTATCATCTGGGCCAGACCGGGTACTACGGTCACGGGATGGGCGACTTTTACGAAAGCACCTTCGTCATCAGCAAGGACGGCCGGACTGGCGTCGTCTTCTTGTCGAACAACTTCAAGAAGGCCACGATGTACCCCAAGTGGTCAACGGAGCAAGATGCCATGACGCTGTTTAACCAGATCAATACGGAAAAGACCTTACACTAATGAATGAGTCAACGTCCGCTGCCAACGCGTAGCGGACGTTTTTGTATGCAAAAAACGCGTGACCCTGGCGGCCACGCGTTTTGCAGTTGCTTGATTTAACTTAGGCTAAGGCACCCATTGGATCCCATGGGGCCAAGACCGTTGGTTCTTCGGTCTCTTGGACTTTCCGTAAGTCGTCTGGCAGGAATTGCTTGTTGACCACGACTTGGTAGCAGTACTTGTCCATCCACGCGTCACTCATCACGAAGTAACCCTTGGTTCCGACCTTTTCACCCCAGGAGTTTTCAACCTTCCACTTGGTTGGTTGACCATCGACCAGGTCGACGCCGGTCAGCACCATGGCGTGCGTCATCATGCTTTCGCCGTAGTCCAGCTTGTCCGCCTTGGACATGTTGAAGTCCACGTTGAACAGGTCGTCGGTGTGGTAGTAGTTCGGGTCCATGATTCCTTTTTGACGTTCGGATTCTTGACCCACGTCACAACCGAACCAGACGGATTGACCCGCCTGCAGTTGCTTGATGGCCAATTGCTTGAAGTCCGCCATGGACACGTTCAAGTGCTTGACGGACCGGCCACCCACGACGTTGCCCAACATTTCCACCGTGTAGGTGTGGTTGTAAGGCTTGTCAGCAGTCGGGGCGTTGATGATGGAAACGTAGTCGGATAAGTCCCAACCAACGTACTTGTCGAAGAAGCTCTTCGGCGTTAAGCCCTTGTCGATGTGGTAGTTCTTGTCGTCGTCGCGGTATTCGAAGTCGAATTCGGAGACGGGTTCGCCCAGAGCAAAGCTCAAGATCTGGTAGTCTTCCTTCAGCATCTTGTCCTTGGCAGCGGCGATATCGTCGTCACTGGCCTTGTCGGCAACCAGCTTCCGTAAGACCACGGCGTCCTTGCGCAGCTTCAGGTTCAGCGTCTTGTTTAATTCGCTGGACTTGGAACTGTTGTAGGTTTCGGGCATGACCGACTTCGGCACGATCCCGTACTTTTCGATGATGGCACACAGCATGTCCCATTGGCCACCGTCTTGTTGGGGGGTCGCCATTAAGAAAGCGACCTTCCGACTCGACGTTGGTTGGTCGGCCGTGGCCAAGACGTTTTCGTAGAAGTAGTTGGCTTTTTCGAACTTGTCCCAGAAGTTGGTGTAGTTTTGAGAAAGTTCGAAGTTACTCAGGTTGAACAGGTCGGCTAAATGGTGCCGCATGGTGTTTAACGCGGCGAACATCCAGCAACGACCACTTTGCTTTTGGTTAGCGACCTTACCAGTGTCCAAGTCAATGGAGAAGACTGGCGTCATGTCGGCATCGGATGCGTAGTCGGCAGCGGTGGCTAAAATCCCTTGATGGCTAACGGCGCGTTCCAATACCTGGGCACTGGGATCGGACGTTAGTGCTTGTTGATAGGCAGCGGTTTGGGCTGCGGTGATTTCTTTACTCACTATCTTCACTCTCCTCACTATTTTATCATTGTACTCCAATTTTCTCATTTTTTGAATGGTTTCCCCCGTTTCCGTGGAAACGGCCCAGAAACGGGGAGGCGGCTCCCCCGCACGGTCGCCGGTGGGCCCGCAGGTGAGGGTGACAGATGACGTGTGCTGGTAGAAAACGGCTCGTTCGGGAGGGGGCTGGTTCGATGGTTTTAACGGTTAATTTCTCTACCAGTTAATCGCGTAAAAAGCCCGTCATAGAGGGCGTTTAGGGACTCAGAAAAATACATAGCACTGTTTTATTTAAATAGCCTTAAAATGTCACTATGAAATGAATAAGGTTCATGATATACTTAACTTATTAATTGAGTGAACGATTATATTAAACCTGGTGGTGACCAACAAAATGACAACGACGTACATCAAAAAAATCATGCTAACAACGGCGCTTCTCGCACTGGTCGCGGGCTCAGCACCGCTGACCCCCATCGTGGCTCAGGCGGCCGAGACGACGACGGCGGTCAAAACGGCGGACCAGACCCCCACAACCTACGACATTCGTGAGGTGATCTTACCACAGACCTACGTGTGGAACGGAACCCAGTGGTCGGCCGACCTGAATCCGGCCTATCAGCCGTTACCAAACACGCTGACGCAGGATAATCTCGCCAGCGACACCTACATGGACGGGTTAGAGTACCCGAAAGGCGTCACGAAGGAGATTCTCCGGACGGCCTTCGGTGACATGATGAAGGAAACGACCTTCCCGGCGGACCAGACCGTGGCCGACTACTCCGTAGAATTGAACGATGGCTATGGCGGCCTGAAAAACCAGGAAGTCATCGACCGAATGGTCATTCAGGCTGGAGCCACGGCTTGGATGGCCAAGGCGGCCAACGGGTACCTGAACGGGGGCACCTATACGCGAGCGGATTACGCGGAGGATTACCCGTACATGAAGGCCCTGATCGACGCCACCGCGGGCACGGAGATCGAAATGGATCCCCGGGGTTACGAACTGGCGCTGACGGACGATGCCGCGTTCCAAGACCTGATGACCGCAATCACCTACAACGGTGGTGGACCGGGCATTAACCAAGCGGCCATTCGCTCCGGAATCGATGGCGACAAATACGACCTGAACAAGATCGACATTGCCAAGACGCAGGAAATGACCCGTCAGGTCCTGGAATCGCCTGCCACGTGGTTAGTCGCCCAGGATGCGGCCACGGGGCTGACGTCCCTTAACCTGATGGCCGTCATGCCAACGGTCTTCGTCCTGGATAGTAAGGGCGGTGGGACGCCGACGAACCCGTTGACGCCGGCGGAACCAGGGAAGCCAACGGAACCGGAAACACCAACGGAGCCAGAAACCCCGACGACGCCAACGGTTCCAACGTTACCCGTCACCCCAACGACGCCAACGGTCCCAACGGCACCAGGGACTTCCGATGAGACGGCGAACTTGGTCACGGGCGGCGCCGGCGCGACGGTGGCTCCTAAGGGGAGCGTCGTTTTCGCCACGAAGAAGGTCGGACTCTACAGTAGTAAGAACTTCTCCGCTAAGAACCGGAAGCAGTGGTATCAGAAGAAATCCCGGGCGAACCGGCCGATGTTTGTGGTGACGAATTACGCCAAGGCCAAGAACGGGGCCTTACGCTACCAAGTGAAGGACGTGAACCACCACAGCAAGACCGCGGGGAAGACCGGCTACATCACGGCCAACGCGGCCTACACGTCCTCGGTCTACTACGCGAAGAAGCACCAGACGGTGACGGTCATCAATCCGGACGGGGTGAACGCGTACCGGCAAAAGAACCTGACCAAGAAGACGGCCCATTACCGGCAGGGGCAGGTGCTGAAGGTCAAGAAGATCGTCCGGCACAACCTGACCACGCGGATGCAGCTGACGAACGGTCGGTACATCACGGCCAACAAGAAGCTGATTACGAGTGGCAAGCAGACGGTGGTGAAGCGGGTGCAGACCAAGCGGGCCCTCAACCGGTACACGACCGTGACGCTGAAACGGGCTAATCACCACTACCAAAAGGGTCAGAAGCTGACGGTCCTGGGCTGGGACTACGCTTATGGCAACGACTTTAGTCGTGCCGACAGTTTACGGTACCGCGTGGCGGGCGGCTACATCACCGCGAGTCAGGCACAAGTAAAGATTTTGAAATAAGCTGACCGTTAGAATCGGGTATGCGGAGTCTGGGACCACGTCCTGGGCTCCTTTTTTTAATGGTGGCGCCGACCTTGCACCTTCCAATGAGTGTGTTACAATGAATCTCTATTTCTTGAAAACGCGGACGATATTTTCAAAAAGAGGAGACGAACGGACACATGCAACTGAGTCGATTAGAAAAGCGGCACTACGGAATGGGGGCTGCCCTGGTTCTTCTGATGGTGGTGAGTGCCACCGTCCTGCAGGACCAGGAGCTGATCCTTCCCGAGATTGGGGCGCTGACCGCGGGGACCTGGATCTACCAGATGGACGGGTGGATTCACCAACCGACCAAGATTTTCCTGGCGCCCTCGGGGACCGCGCTGATCGGCTTTCTGATCAACCAGTTGCCCCTGGCCTATCCGGTGAAGGTCTGGCTGGGGCTGTTGCTGATGCTGGGACTCCTGTGGCAATTACGGTCGAGCCTGGCGCCGGCCTTTGCGACCGGGCTGCTGCCCATCATCATTAACGCCACGCACTGGTCCTTCATGGTAGCCATCCTGCTCTTCACGGCCATCCTGATGGTCGGGGTCTACGCGCAGGGCCGCTACCGCACGACCCGGGCCGGTGCGCCGCTCCGGGTGGGCCACCTGGGCCTGTTCGCCGGGGTGGTCACCGTCTGGGTCGGCCTGGTCTGGGTCGCCGGAGTTCCCCAGATGGCGGGCATCCCGCCGGTCCTGGTGGTCTTCTTTGAGGTGCTGCAAAAGCCGCACTATTCGCGGCAGATGGCGGTGAAGCAGTGGGTGGCCCTGACGGGGTCGGCGACGCTGGGCGTCCTGGTGCACGTGGCCGTGCCGACTTGGTGGGTGGCGACCCTGATTGCCCTGCCCCTGGTCTTCCTGTTGTTGGCAGGATTGCGGTTGAAACTCCCCGCGGCGTACGCCTTTCCGTTGCTGGCGCTGGTCCTGCCCACGGGGATGTTCCACCTGCTGCCACTATCCGCGGGATTGGCCGCGACCTTTTTCCTGGGCAGCTCGTTGCTTGACCATCGGCTCCGGGCCTGGTGGACGGCCCGGCAGCCACTGGAAGAATCCGATTCTTAAGGGTAATCACGCTGGCCCATTCCACGCTTCCACGCATTTGACGGGCAGGAAGGACTTCTACCAGCCGCGAAACTCTGATATGATGGGAACATTCACTGAAAATCAGAATGGAGTGGCAATACATATGCACAAACAACATTGGGCCATCTGGGGCGCGACCGTCCTGGCCATGGTCGGCCTCGGCAGTTGGCCTTCCACGACCGCCCACGCGCACGTCTTGAACCAGCAGACGGCGTTACGGCGGCGGGTCGCCCAGCGGTCCGGCATGGACCTGGCGACCGTTTTACGGCTCGATAAGACGCTGAGCAAGCAGGGAATCCATCTCGACAGCGTCCAGACCAAGGATCAGAGCAACCAGTACCAGCTGCACCAGAAGCGGCACCAACTGACCGTGACGTACACGGTCACTCAGACGCCCGGCGCGGCCACGATTCCGGTACAGGTCATCGCCTACCAGGGCAAGCAAGCCGTCAGCCAGGCCGTCTTCACCCTGGGTGCGACCTGGAACCAGGACCAACTCACGGCCATGACCTACGTCACGAAGACGGGGGCCACGGTGAATCTGTTGAGTCGTTAAGGAAAAAAGGAACGGTTACCCCGAAATCTTTCGGGATAGCCGTTCTTTTTGCAAGATACTATTTAAGAAAACACGAGATTATAAATTCTATTTTAGAAAAGTAGTAGAAACCTTGTCCTGTTGATGGCCCTAATAAATTAGCTTCGAAAGGAGGAAACATTTTATGAAGTTCAACTCCATCAACACATTGACCTCAACGGAGCTTTTTGTTGATTAGGTTAAACGGGCCATTTCCCTAAACTTTATAACTGTCATGTACATGTGCTGGAACGGGGCGGGGGCGTAATATTGAGAATGCAATAACATACGCTGAGTAATACGGTGGCATTCTTTTATTATCTATACTTGGCAGCCCATAATCAGGCTTATCCTTTATTATTTAATAGTTTTCGACCAACCTATCAGACATTGGTTCGCTGGAATAGTGAGGGGCAGGGGGCTACCGAAATTTTGCATTACAATCAAGTACTATTGCGGTTAATTCAGTCTGGCTATACTGAAGCAGCAGTCGCTCAGGACAATGCGCGGATCACCTGGAGTCTAAATGATTTATTACGCTAAACCAAAGGGCGTCACGCACTATTGGAAAAATGAGTGCGAGCGCCCTTTGGTTGCGATGATGCTATTGGTAGAACATTGGAATTAATGATGCTGACGGAGGGTGAACCAGCTCAGACCACTGAGAATCAAGCCGAGGGTTGCGACCCAGATTGATGGGGATGTTTCACCCGTTTGAGGAAGAGTCGTTGGTTGAATCACCGACATTGCGGGAAATTTGATGGCTGGGTTTTCGGATATAACGTGACTGGCGTTATGGGTTATTACTATTGATGTGACGGGCTGAGACTGACCATGACCGGGATGTTTATTTGCGCCGGCTTCTCCTGTAGCTGGGGTGGTGATGGTGAGGGTTGGTGTCAGAACGGCTGGGGATGGTGTCAAGTCGTTTCCGTTGTCGCTATTGCCACTTGAAGTTGGTGCTAGTGCATAGATGTAGGTGACGATTTGGTCTGTCGCAGTAAAGATTCCGGTGGTATTGGCAGACTGCTGGCTCAAGACGTAGCCGGCAATATTTGGCGCGTTCGTTGTGTAACTAGTCCCAGTCTCTCCAGTTAATGTTTGACTAGGTTGTAGTGTTGTTCCCTGATCTGAGATGTAGTGAATGGTGACTGTGCCTGTGAGGGTCGGAGTGACGACTGGTGGTGCGATAACGGGTGTCGTAACGTTCTTAGTGTAAATATAAGTAACTGTGATAGGCGTGTTTGTATAAGTGCCAATCGGATTACCAAGAATGTAATGTAAGTGATAATTGGGAAAAGACAGCTCATGTGTTACATATGGATTACCAACGATTCCCGATGTGTCGACGTTTGAGTCAGTTAGTGGGCTACCATGATCGTCTTGATAACTCGTCGTCACGCTACCGGCTTCATTGGCTAATTGGTAGGGTTGAATAACGTAAAATAATGGAGCTTGAGAATTACTCGTTGGAATTTCGCCCAATAAATATTGGTCATAACCCGGATAGGTAATGATAGTGTGATCTTGTATTGGGGCAGTGGTTTTTATTGGATTCGTTAAGCCGACAAAATCAATACCACCAGTAGTATTGGGGGAGGGTGAACCAGCGACATAATAAGCATGAACGATGTCTTCAGACGTGTCTTGTGGATTATCATAGTTGGCTGTATCTATAATAGTTTTGCCTGGAGTTATGCTTAGGTCACCGCGTTTGCCATCTGGTAAGACAATTGGTGTTTTAAGGGTAGCGGTATGAGTTTGATTATCAACATACAGGAGTGGTAGCGTAATTAACTGTGAACCGTATTTGAAATCTGTTAATTGCTGGTAGATACCAGATAAACTGGAAAAATTTGAAATGTAGTTATAGTCTAAATACAATGTTTTGAGGTGGGTTAGACCACTAAGCTTGCTGATATCTTTGATTTTATTCATTGATAAATCGAGATACGTCAATTTGGTAAGTTGGGCAAGTGGGTCAATACTTGAGATATTACCGTGATAGTGAACAGGAGTGGCATTAAGACCACTGGATAAAGTTAATTTGGTAAGGTTTTTAGCGTGTTGGAGGCCTTTCAATGAGAAGTCTGTTGTGGTTGAATCACCAGAGTGATAAGTATCAAGAAGTTTAAGATCCGTTAAAAAGTGTAAATCATCTTGTGTGATATCGTCTTCTGAATTCCAAACTTTTTTAGTCGTCGTGAAATCGATTCCCCTTAGTGCTTTAAGTACGGCTTTACGTAAATTAGGATTTGGCATCCAAATATTAATTGGGCCTTTTTGTGTGGCTGCTGTTGGCGTTGCTGGTACGTTTGGCTTAGTTATCAAGGAGTAATCGGTCGACGTGGTAACTGAAGTTGGTTTAGATTCAGAAATTGATGTGGTGCTAGGTGCCATAGATGCAGCGGGGGTTGATGTAGTGGCTTTTTTATGCGGTTGTGGTGCAGTAGGCATATCGACTGTTGATTTTGTTGATGACTGTGTCGGAGTGGTGGTCGATGCTGGTTCAGTGTTATTCTGCTTATTGTCGTTCAGCGATGTGGTGGGATTCGTTAATGCAACCTGCGCGTGGATTGCCGTTGAATCTGGTATAGTAACTATTTGTGTTGTCTGAGTGGTTGACTCATTGGGTGTTGTGATTGGTGAATCAGCATGGGCAAGCTGACTGGTGAGACCAAGGGTTATTAAGGTTGTGATGGCGGTGCTGGTGAACCACCAACTGGTGTGGTTTGAGTATAACTGTGGATAATGATAAGTTGACATGTGGTCGCCTTCCTTGGAATAGCTTAGTTGATGTTCAGGCTTAATTGACCACAGCTTAGCATGGTTAACAAGTAGGTTCTACACATTTAACTTATATTAGTATAAGATGAGTTATAAAAAGTGATAGTTACCTTACTGTCCCAGTGTCCTATCGTATAAGAAATAATCGTATTGATGTTAAAAATCAATTGACGGGTAATTAATTTAGACAGCCTAAAATGAGACTAGGGCATAATCCGTGTTCTATAAAAATTTCACGCAATTGATCTGATGTTAACAGAGGATTAAATAATAAGCAGTATTGTCGTTCAACACAGCATCTTAAAAGGCCATCAGTCGATGGTTAGAGCTGTTGGGACATGATTTCCGGCCAGCATTTAATGACTCACTGGAAGATTTCAACCGTCAAATCAAACGAACCGTATACAGTTACAAAAATTGGGAACATTTAATTTTCCGAATCCAGATTGAATTTAAAATCAAAGTCGAAAAAAGAACTCAATTCGTAAACGAATTGAGTTCTCACATCAGTTCTCATCAACACTGGTTGATAAAGAGCCATCTTTTAATTTAAAAAGGCTTAATCGCGAGCGTTCAAGACCTCGGGACCGTCTTGGCGACCCACGATGACCGTGTTGACCACGTCTAAGAATAAGCCGTGTTCCACGACCCCGACGATGCCGTTTAAGGTGTTCGCCAGTTCGTGCGGGTGGTCGATGCGGCCCAGGTGCAGGTCGATGATGTAGTTCTTGGAGTCGGTCAGGACGTGTTGCCCGTCTTCCGTCATCCGGAAGGTTGGGTGCAGACCCATCTTGTCGAGCTTTTCCAGGACGTGCGTGGAACCGAACGGAATGACTTCCAGTGGCAGGGGGAACTTGCCCAAGTGGTGGACCAGCTTGCTTTCGTCCACGATCCACATGTTCTTGGTGGAGTTGATGGCCACGATCTTTTCCCAGAGGTGGGCGGCCCCGCCACCCTTAATGCCTTGGAAGTTGTCGTCGATTTCGTCGGCACCGTCGATGGTCAGGTCGAGGTGGTCGACTTCGTCCAATTGCTTGATGGTGATGCCCAGTGATTCGGCTTGCTTGGCGGAACGGTCGGAAGTGGCGACCCCGATGATGTGCAGGCCTTCCTTTGCGACGCGTTCACCTAAGGCGTCGATCATGTAACGAACGGTCGAGCCGGTTCCGATTCCTAAAATCATCCCGTCTTCAACGTACTTGACGGCTTCTTGCCCAACGAGGGCCTTTAATGCATTTTGATCCATGGGTGATTGTCTCCTCTTTCTGTGATAGGGTCGTGTCAGTCAACGGGGCGCACGGCACCAGGCCCGCGAACGGGTAGCTGATGATCGGCCAGGTGGTCGAGAACCGGGTACGTCGCGAAGTAGGTCTTCGCGTACGGATCCAGTAACTTGACCGGTACGGCGGCCGCATTGGCGAGACTAGTAAAACGTTTAAGCAGCTGCACAGCTAGGTCGGTTGACTGACTGGGCCGGACAAAGATCTGTTCCAGGACCCAGGTATCGTCGGCCAACGTCAGGTAGTGCAGACTCGCCAATAGTTGGTCGTTCTCGACGATCGTCAAGCGACCGGGTGCTTCGGTCAGCGACATGCCGCAAGACTCCTTTCGTGCCCAATGACTTCCCCTTGATTCTGGTCTATCAGGGCAATCTTGTCAACTCCTTTTCGCCAAACGGGGTTTTTGCTGGTAATCTGACCGGAGGATGCTTATTCTAGGAAGAGAGCTTTCACGCAACACCGACTGAAATAATCAATGAGGGAGTGGCTAATGATGAAACAACGAGGCTTTGAAATCGTCAGCAAGTACGCGGACCAGGGGGTGCACCTGCCATACCGCACGACCCAACAGGCGGCCGGCTACGACTTCGAGTGCGCCGAGGACTTCACCTTGCCGTCGATCTGGCGTCACGACGTGCTGCATGCGTTTAAACGGTTACGGCACCGCGAACCGATGACCACGGCGGAATTGGAAGCGGGCCAGCACGACCTAAAGCCGTACCTGGTTCCCACGGGAATCAAGGCGTACATGCAACCGGACGAGGTACTGATGCTGGCCAACCGGTCGAGCAACCCGCTGAAGCACAACCTGATTCTGCCTAACGGGGTCGGCATCATCGACGCGGACTATTACAATAATGAAAAGAACGAGGGCGAGATCTTCGTCCAATTGGTCAACGTGGGCTTGCACGACGTGGTCATCAAGAAAGGCCAACGCATCGCCCAGGGGATCTTCTTACCGTTCCGCCTGGCCGATGGGGAACAGGCGCCCCAACAGGAACGACGGGGCGGTTTTGGGTCGTCCGACCAACATTAAATCTTTACAAAGGCTTATGATGGACTACTGGGGGATTCCCCGGGGAATATGCTAGAATATAAAGTAGAAGAAAGTTCGTTGAATGCGGGGACCACCCCTGAGCGTCGGGTGCGGCGCGGGTGGCCCGCTAAGAGCTAAAAATCAGATGAGGGGGATGCACGTGGCTAAGGCAAAAACGAATTACGTTTGTCAAAATTGTGATTACAGTTCCCCACGGTACCTGGGGCGCTGCCCCAACTGTGGCGAATGGAACACCATGGTTGAGGAAGTCAGCACGCCGGTCGCTAAGCCGCAATCGACGCGGGTCACGGCCAGCGGGGAGCACACGCGGCCCCAGCTGATGAACGAGATCAAGCACACCACCGAGACCCGGGTCAAGACCCAGATGGAGGAACTGAACCGGGTCCTGGGTGGCGGCATCGTGCCGGGCTCCTTGATCCTGATCGGGGGGGATCCCGGTATCGGGAAGTCGACCCTCTTGCTGCAGGTGTCGGGTCAGTTGAGCGCGACTGGCGGTAAGGTCCTGTACGTGTCGGGGGAAGAAAGTGCCAGTCAGATCAAGATGCGGGCGGACCGCTTGGTGGTCAACAGCGACCACCTCTACCTGTACCCGGAGACGGACATGGCCAGCATCCGGGCGAACATCGAGGAGATGCAGCCGGACTACGTGGTCATCGACTCCGTGCAGACCATGCAGGCTCCCGGTATCGAGTCGGCCATTGGGTCGGTCTCCCAGATCCGGGCGGTCACCGGTGAACTGATGCAGATTGCCAAGACCAACGGCATCACCATCTTCGTGGTGGGCCACGTGACCAAGGGCGGCGCGATTGCCGGGCCGAAGATTCTGGAACACATGGTGGACACCGTCCTGTACTTTGAAGGGGACATGCACCACACTTACCGGATCCTGCGGGCGGTCAAGAACCGGTTCGGGTCGACCAACGAACTGGGCATCTTCGAGATGAAGGAGGGCGGCCTCTATGAGGTGGCCAACCCGTCGGAGATCTTCCTGGAGGAACGATTGAAGGACGCGACCGGGTCGGCCATCGTGGTTTCGATGGAAGGGACGCGGCCCATTCTGGTCGAGGTCCAGGCGCTGATAACGCCGTCGGTCTTTGGCAACGCGCAGCGGACGGCCAGTGGGTTGGACCGCAACCGGGTCTCCCTGTTGATGGCGGTCCTGGAGAAGCGGGCCAACCTGATGTTGCAGAACCAGGACGCCTTTTTAAAGGCGGCTGGTGGGGTGAAGTTGGATGAACCGGCGATCGACCTGGCGATAGCGTTAAGCATCGCTTCCAGTTACCGGGACACCGCGACGGCCCCCACGGACTGTTTCGTCGGCGAAGTCGGCTTGACCGGTGAGATTCGGCGGGTCAGCCGGATCGAACAACGGGTCGCCGAGGCCAAGAAGCTGGGTTTCCAGCGGATCTTTGTCCCAAAGAACAACCTGCAGGGGTGGAACCCGCCGACCGGCATCGACGTGGTCGGGGTCTCCACCTTGCGGCAAGCACTGAAGCTCGCGCTGGGCGTGTAACCGCCACGGGTTTTAGCGGGCAACGCAGGACGTCATAATCAAGGCGTGATGAAAGAATCCAGCCATGAAGGGAGGTGAACGTATGCGTAAACGAACAGTTGTCTTAGTGATCTTTGCAATCATTGGTGGTGTGCTGGGCGCAGCTTACCTGCCACGGACTTGGCTCCTCTTTGGGGTGAAGAGTCTTCTCGTTGATAATGTTATTGTTAATATTTTGCTTGGTGCTATTATTTTTCTCATTCTCGGGGCCATCTTTGCGAAGAGTTTCCTCCGACTGATCAGTCGGGTGGAGAGTTACCTGAACAAGCAGGACCCGATGACGATTATCTTCGGGAGCCTCCTGACCATCGTCGGGTTGGCCCTGGCCCTGTTGATCTCCCAGTTCCTGTTCCGGGTACCGTCCTTCCTGATCAGTACGATTATCCCGTGGATCCTGATGATCCTGTTGGGGTACTTCGGTTTTCGGTTGGGAACGCGGCTTAGTAAGATTCGGGGCGAGGAATGGCGGCGGCTTTTCCAGTCGCGGAGCAAGAAGGCCAGCGAAGAGGCCAGTGAGAAGGTCATCGACAAACAGGTCGAACCAAACTTCCATCACTACAAGATTCTGGACACCAACATCTTGATTGATGGTCGGATCTACGACCTGGCGAAGACCGGGTTCCTCGAAGGAACGCTGTTGGTCCCCAATTTTGTGCTCTATGAATTACAGTACATTGCGGACTCCAGCGATTCGGTCAAGCGGGTCCGGGGCCGGCGGGGTCTGGACATTCTGAATAAACTGCAGAATGAACACGTCATGCCCATCGAGATGTACGAGGGCGACTTTGAGGACATCCCCGAGGTCGACAGCAAGCTGATCGCCTTGGCCAAGCAAAACGGCGGGGTCATCGTGACCAACGACTACAACCTGAACAAGGTGATCCAGTTCCAAAACGTTCAGGTCTTGAACATCAACTCGTTGGCCAACGCCCTGAAACCCCGGGTCATTCCGGGAGAAAACCTGCACGTGATGGTCGTGAAGAACGGGACCGAACGGCAGCAGGGGGTGGCCTACCTCGACGACGGCACCATGGTCGTGGTGGAAGACGGCAAGTACTTTATCAATAAACAGCTTGACGTCGTGGTCACCAGTGCCATCCAGACGGATGCGGGACGCATGATCTTTGCCAAGCCGGTGCATTCTGACCGGGGCATCGAAGATCATCAGTCGGCGCAGAAGTCGACGGCCGAGAAACGTAAGAAACAACGGTAAGCAAGAAACCGGGACGCGCCAGAACGGTGTGGACCGGCTTTTTTGCCCCTTAATTGTGAACAAAGCGGGCCAACCCCTTTATTTTTAGGGAGAGGCATTGTACACTTAAAGCACTATGTATGGCGACGGTTAGGACCGCTCGCTAACCAAAAAACGAGAAAGAGGCGCAACCATTTTGGCTAAAAACGCAATTCGGGTTCGTTATGCTCCGAGCCCCACTGGACATCTGCACATCGGGAACGCGCGGACAGCGATTTTTAATTACCTGTTCGCACGGCACAACAAGGGCAAGTTTATTATTCGGATCGAAGACACGGATACTAAGCGCAACATTGCGGACGGTGAACGGAGCCAGCTGGAAAACTTGAAGTGGCTCGGTTTGGACTGGGACGAAGGTCCCGATGTTGGTGGGGACTACGGTCCGTACCGGCAATCAGAACGTCGTGACATCTACGCACCCCTCATCCAACAATTGATGGACGAAGGCAAGGCTTACGAGTCTTACCGGACCGAAGAGGAACTGCAAGCGGACCGCGAAGCTCAAAAGGCCCGCAACGAAATGCCACACTACGAATACGAATACGCGGGCATGTCCGACGAAGAAAAGCAGGCGGCCATCGACGCTGCCAAGGCCAAGGGCTTGAAGCCGGTCATCCGGTTCCGCGTGCCTAAGGACAAGGTCTACGCGTGGGACGACATGGTGAAGGGCAACGTTTCCTTCAACTCCGACACGATTGGTGGGGACTTCGTCATCGCCAAGCGGGACGGCATGCCGACCTACAACTTCGCCGTGGTCGTGGACGACCACAAGATGGCCATCAGTCACGTCTTCCGGGGCGACGACCACGTGGCCAACACGCCAAAACAACTGATGATCTACGAAGCCTTTGGCTGGGAAGCCCCTAAGTTCGGCCACATGAGCCTGATTATCAGCAAGGACACCGGGAAGAAGCTGTCCAAGCGGGACGAATCCGTCTTGCAATTCATCGAACAGTACCGGGACTTGGGTTACTTGCCAGAAGCCATGTTCAACTTCATCCTGTTGTTGGGCTGGTCACCAGTTGGGGAAGACGAAATCTTCACCCGCAAGCAATTCATCAAGATGTACGACGAGACGCGGTTGAGCAAGTCGCCAGCAACGTTCGACATGGACAAGTTGGAATGGTTGAACAACCGGTACGTCAAGGACGCGGATGAGAGTACCATCGCTGACTTGGCCATGAAGCAATTGATCAAGGCCGGTAACATCCCGGCCAACCCGGATACGGCCACGATTGAATGGTCGCGTCAGTTGATCAACCTGTACAAGCGTCAAATGAGTTACATGGCGCAGATCAACGACATGGCGTCGGTCTTCTTCCAGGAACCCGAAAAGGTTGAGGGCGATGCCTGGGACGAAATCAACAACGAGACGGCACCGGTGGTCTTAAAGGCCTTCGCTGCTGAAATCAAGAAGCTGGACTTGTTTGACTCCGTGGAGATTTTCCACGTCATCAAGCGGGTTCAAGCCCAAACCGGCATCAAGGGCCGGCAACTCTGGATGCCAATCCGGATTGCCGTTACCCACGAGATGCACGGGCCAGAATTACCTGAATCCATCGAATTGGTGGGTCGTGAAACGGCCTTAGCCCACATCCAACAAACGTTGGACCAACTGGGTGCTAAATAGTGTCTTTGAAATCGGTGTTTGCCTAACGGCAGACGCCGATTTTTTTGACGCCGATTAAGGACCAGTGCGTATAGGGCTTCTAATAAATCGAGAAATAGGTCAAAAGCATGGCCAAATCAGTGGTCAAACCATCGTACCAACCGAATCGTGGAGTGCCTTAACAGGTCGAGTACGATGAATTGTCCCGGTGGGGCGCCCATAGTATGGTAGGAGTCAAGCAACGAAACCGTTAACGAATGGGGGCACACTGATGCGAATCACTAAATTGATTACGGGACTCGCCCTGATTGCGTGGGCGGTCTTCACCCTGGCCCAGGCACTCAATTTAAACGTTAATCCGGCCGGAGAGGGGGGACCGGCGTTGAATGGCTCCTGGGGGCTGGTGATTGCCGGCCTGTACCTGGTCGCCGGCATGATCGACCTAACGACCCAACCGGGGGTGGCGCTCAATAGCGACGTCACCGTGTTGGTGTTGGTCCTGATTGTTTGGCTCATGGGCATCTCCGAGGTCGGCTTTTCCCTGGACCTGACGCTGTGGTCGTACCTGGCGTTAGGGTTGGTCAGCCTGAACGTCATCTGGGACGTGCGCCACTTGCCGGTTGAATCGTGACGCTGGTGGCGCAGATCTTACTGATTTGATAAAGAAACCGAAGGAGGGGCCGCAAAGGCACGACTTCGGTTTCTTGGTTTGGGGTCGGGTATGCTACAATGGAGCTAACTAACGATTAGTAACGTGAAAGGAGCTTCGGGATGCTCAAAGTTTTTAATACCATGACCCGTCAAAAGGAAACTTTTGAACCGATGACGCCTGGCGTGGTCAACATGTACGTGTGTGGCCCGACCGTGTATAACTACATTCATATTGGGAACGCGCGGAGCGTGATTGCCTTTGATACCATTCGCCGGTACTTCGAATACCGGGGATACCAAGTCAAGTACGTCTCGAACTTTACCGACGTTGATGATAAGATGATTCGCGAAGCCCACAAGGAAGGCATTACCGTGCCCGAACTGGGTGATAAGTTTATCCAGGCCTTCAAGGAAGACACGGCGGCGCTGAACATCGAGCCCGCGACCGCGAATCCCCGGGCGACGGACTTCATTCAAGAGATTGTGTCGTTTATTGAAAAATTGATCACCAAGGGCTACGCGTACCCGGTCGACGGCGACGTGTACTACCGGGCCCACAAGTTTGCCGACTACGGGAAGCTCTCCCATCAGAACATCGACGAACTCGAAGAGGGGGCGTCCCAGCACACCAACGACGAGGAGACCGCCCGCAAGGAAGATCCCATCGACTTTGCGTTGTGGAAGGGTGCCAAGCCGGGAGAAATCTCCTGGCCATCGCCGTGGGGGGCGGGCCGTCCCGGCTGGCACATCGAGTGCTCCGTGATGTCGACCCACTTCTTGGGCGACACCTTCGACATTCACGGTGGGGGCGAGGATCTGACCTTCCCGCACCACGAAAATGAAATCGCGCAGAGCGAAGCCGAGACCGGCAAGCCCTTCGTCCATTACTGGATGCACAACGGCTTCGTCACGGTCGGCGATGAGAACCAGAAGATGAGCAAGTCCCTGGGCAACTTCGTGACGGTCCACGACCTGATCAAGACGGTGGACCCGCAGACCCTGCGCTTCTTCATGGCGACGACCCAGTACCGACGCCCGATTCAGTACACCCAGCAGAACATCGACACGGCGGCCCGGAACCTCCAACGGCTTCAGACGGCCTACGATAACATGGGGTACCGGCTGAAGGACGCGGAGGCCGGCAACGACCCCAAGACCGAACAGGAGACCCGCCAGCTCGTGGCCGACTACATCGACGCGATGGACGACGACTTTAACGTACAGAACGGGGTCTCGAAGGTCTATGACCTAGCCCGGTTGGGGAACGTTTACGCCGAACGGTCCTTCGTTTTGAAGGGCACGTTGGAATTCATGCGCCAGACGCTGGCCGACTTGCTGGGCGTCTTCGGGGTCGTCTTGACCGAGGCGGATAGCCTGGACGACGACCACATTCAGTCCCTGATCGACGAGCGAATCCAAGCCCGTCAGGACCGGAACTTCCAGCGCAGCGACGAGATTCGGGAACAATTAAAGAACCAAGGCATCATTTTGGAAGACACGCCCCAAGGGACGCGTTGGCGAAAGGAAAATTAATGACAAACACAAATTATCAGCAGTTAAACGGGGTCGCCCTGGCCTACATGGGCGACGCCGCTTACGAAGTCATCATTCGGCGGCACCTAATCGAAGAAGGGCTGGCCAAGCCCAACCATTTGCAACGGACGGCGACCCATTACGTGTCGGCCAAGGCCCAAGCGGCCTTGATCGCGCTGATGGAGCAGGACGACATCCTGACCGACGACGAGTGGACCATCTTCAAGCGCGGGCGCAACGCCAAGAGCTACACCCACGCCAAGAACACCGACGTGGTGACCTACCGAATCTCGACCGGGTTCGAGGCCATGATGGGCTATCTCGCCCTGAGTGACCAGCAGGACCGGGTCACGGAATTAGGCAATTGGTGCATTCAACAAGTGGAAGCGGGGCGGACGGAATAATGGCAGAAGAAAAAACGGATTTTGTGATTGGCCGGCACCCGGCTGTCGCGGCGTTACGGAGTCAACAGGAAATCAACAAGGTGTTCCTGCAGAGCGGTTTGAAGTCCGAGGCGATTGACGAGATTCGACAATTGGCGCAACGGCGGCACTTGGTCATCTCCGAGGTGCCTAAGCAGAAGCTGGACCAACTGACTGACCACCAGAACCACCAAGGTGTGGCCCTGGGGGTGGCGGCGTTTGCCTACGCCAGCATTGACGACCTCTACGCCAACGCCGAAAAGAAGGGCGAAGAACCGTTCTTCTTGATCCTGGATAACGTGGAGGATCCTCATAACTTGGGCTCCATCTTACGGACGGCCGATGCCAGCGGCGTGCACGGGGTGATCATCCCGAAGCGCCGGGCCGTGGGCTTGACGTCGACGGTGGCCAAGACCTCGACCGGCGCCATCGAGACGGTCCCCGTCGCCCGGGTCACCAACCTGGTCAACACGGTCAATGATCTGAAGAAGCGCGGCATGTGGATCTTCGGGACCGACATGGCCGGGACCGACTACCGGGACTGGAACGCCAAGGGCGCCGTGGGCCTGATCATCGGTAACGAGGGCAAGGGCATCTCGCGTTTGCTGAAGGACACCGTCGACCAGACGTTGACCATTCCGATGGTCGGCACGGTCCAGAGCCTCAACGCCAGTGTCGCCGCGGGCCTGTTGATGTATCAGGGCTTTAATTCCCGTCATCCGGTTCAACATTAAGTGATGTAGGGAGGGCGCGGACGCATGAAAAAAGACATTTTAATCGTGGATGCCTATAACATGATCGGTAACTGGCCCGACCTGAACCATTTGAAATTGACGGACCGGTTACCCGAGGCACGGGATGAGCTGCTGAACATGCTGGCGAATTACCGCAAGCTGCGGGACGCGGAGATCTACGTGGTCTTCGACGCCATGTACGTCCCAGGCATCTCGAAGAGCTATAAGCAGTATGACCTGAACGTGACCTGGACCAACCGGGACGAGACGGCGGACAGCTACATCGAAAAACTTGCCAAGCAGCTCCAGACCCGCTTCACCCAGGTGACGGTCGCCACCAGTGACCAGGCGGAACAGTGGACCATCTTCTCCGAAGGGGCCCTGCGGATTCCGGCGGGCGAACTGTTGCGCGACATCGACCGGGCCAAGAACGAGGTCAACCAGACGGCCCGTGAGTTCGCCGATAAGGGCTTGGTACGCAAGTCCCCCTGGAACGACCAACAGATGTATAAGTTAGAAAAATTGCGGGATCAGTTGATGGATCAACCGGATCGTTCCCCGCACCCCAAAAAGCGTCACCGATAAACGTGCGTTCGCTAGGGCGTACCCGGACCTCCCTTTACACTGAGAGTTATCAGTTAAGGGAGGTCTTTTTGATGACTCAGATCAGTGATAACCAGTTAATTCGTGAGATTCAGACGACGCCGGATTCGCCGGCACTGCACCAGCTGTTCGTGCGCTATTCCCCCGTGTTGCGCCGCCTGCAACGACGCTACTACATTCCGGGTCATGATGCCGACGATTGGCAGCAGGAGGGGTTATTGGTCCTGCACGCGGCGGCGCGCAGTTATCGCCTAGACCGTTCGCGCAACTTTGGGGCCTTTTACCGGTTAAATCTGACGCACCGGGTCTACGACCTGATCCGCTATTCACAGGCGAAGAAGCGCCACGCCACCACCGTGTCGCTGGAGGAACACCGGACCTTCTTTGCGGATACCCTGGTCGATCCCCGGGTCCAGGTGCGCGACCAACTGGAGGTCCAGGAGGCCTTACAGCGGGTCCTGCCCGAGTTGTCACGAACCGAAACGGTGGTGCTGCGCGGCCTGTTACGGGGGTGGAGCCCGACGACCATCAGCGAGCGGTGTGCGCTTTCGCCGACCCGGGTCACGGCGGCCCTGCACCGGGGACGACAAAAGCTGCGGCGGACGTTGGCCCAATGATTGACGCCCCGGGCAAACGATGGTAAGCTATTGCAGTATGAGTTAACTGGATAAAATGAAGGTGGTGGCAGGATGGCTCAACGGAAAATCGCTCTGGCCTGCTCAGTTTGCGGGTCCCGGAATTACACCATCGCAGCAAGTGCGACTCGCACGAAACGACTGGAAGTTAAGAAGTTTTGTAAGTATTGCGGTAAGTACACGCTGCACCGGGAGACCCGGTAGTAGCAGCTAACGATCAACACACACTTTGAGGGAGGCAACACCATGCGGTTATTCCGATTCTTCAAATCGGTCGGTCAAGAAATGAAACAAGTTTCCTGGCCCGGCGTTAAGCAGACCCGGCACGACACGGGAACGGTTGTGGGCATTTCAGTGCTCTTCGCCATTTTCTTCGCCGTCGTCGACTGGATCGTTCAATTTGGCTTAAAGTTTATTGCCTAAGGAATCTGTCGGTGGTCAAAACCGATTAAATATGCTATATTGTAGCTAACGGGAACTTCGTTTATGACGAAGTTTTTTTATTTTGCACGTAAAGACAAACACAAAGGAGTGCCAATCGATGGTTGAGTCAGCTGAAAAGCAATGGTACGTTCTGCATACCTATGCAGGGTACGAAAACAAAGTGAAGGCAAACTTGGAATCCCGGTCCGAATCCATGGGGATGCAGGACAACATTTTCCGGGTCGTCGTTCCGGAAGAAGAGGAACACGAAGTCAAGAACGGTAAGGACAAGGTCACGATGGAAAAGACCTTCCCCGGCTACGTCCTAGTCGAGATGGTCATGAGTGACCAGGCCTGGTTTATCGTGCGGAACACACCGGGGGTGACCGGATTCTTGGGGTCTCACGGGCAAGGAAGTAAGCCAACGCCACTGTTGCCGGAAGAAGTTGAACAGATCCTGCGGACGATCGGGATGTCTGCCCGTCACGCCGAATTAGACGTCGAAGTGGGCGACTCCGTGACCATCGTGGACGGGGCCTTCAGTGGCTTGGTCGGCAAGATCACCGAGGTCGACAACGAAAAGATGAAGCTCAAGGTCAACATCGACATGTTCGGCCGGGAGACCAGTACCGAATTGAACTTCGACCAGGTCGACCCCGTCGTCAAGTAAGACCGGTTAAAGCATCGTTGGGCCGGATTTAACGGTCAGCCAATGAATTTAACCTTGTTACCCGATATTAAATGTGGTAAACTCTTCAAGTATGCGTATCACAAACGACACGCATTCTGTTAAACGTGGGAGAAGCAAATTGATCGCTTCACTTACCACACACGGACTTAAGGAGGTATTGTCTCGTGGCTAAAAAAGTAGCTAACGTAGTTAAATTGCAGATTCCTGCAGGCAAAGCAACCCCAGCTCCCCCAGTTGGACCAGCACTGGGTCAAGCAGGGATCAACATCATGGGCTTCACGAAGGAATTCAACGCGCGTACCGCTGACCAAGCTGGTATGATCATTCCTGTTGTGATCAGCGTCTATGAAGATCGTTCCTTTGATTTCATCACCAAGACCCCTCCAGCAGCAACGCTGTTGAAGAAGGCTGCCGGTGTTGAACATGGTTCCGGCGAACCTAACACGAACAAGGTTGCAACTGTAACCAAGGATCAAGTTAAGCAAATCGCTGAAACTAAAATGCAAGATCTAAACGCAGCTGACGTTGAAGCAGCTATGCGCATGATTGAAGGTACTGCCCGGAGCATGGGCTTCACGGTCGAAGGTTAAGCTCAGTTTTCGGATAGTCGGACACTTCACGAAAATGAAATGTGTCAAGTGGGAGGTTTATCCGTTACAACCACATTTGCAAGGAGGAATACACAAACATGGCTCACAAACGAGGTAAAAAGTATCAAGACGCTGTTAAGCAGGTCGAAGCCGGTAAGGTTTACGCACTTAACGACGCCGTTGATTTAGTAAAGAAGATTGATTTCGCTAAGTTCGATGCAACGGTTGAAGTTGCGTTCAAGCTTAACGTTGACACGAAGCAAGCCGATCAACAATTACGTGGCGCCTTAGTGCTCCCTAATGGGACTGGTAAGGAAACCACTGTGATCGTGTTCGCCAAGGGTGACCAAGCGAAGGCTGCGGAAGCTGCCGGTGCTGATGTTGTCGGTGAACAAGACTTAGTTGAACGGATCCAAGACGGCTGGATGGACTTTGACGTTGCCATTGCAACGCCAGACATGATGGCCCAAGTTGGACGTTTAGGTCGGGTCTTAGGTCCTAAGGGCTTAATGCCTAACCCTAAGACGGGTACGGTAACGATGAACGTTACCAAGGCCGTTTCCGACGCTAAGAATGGTCAAGTTACTTACCGGACTGACCGGGACGGTAACGTGGCAGTTCCTGTCGGCAAGGTTTCCTTCGATGCTGACAAGTTAGTTGGTAACCTGAAGGCAATCGCTGAAACGGTTGTTCGTGCACGTCCAGCGTCTGTACGTGGGACTTACGTCCAACACGTTTCCATCGCTTCAACGTTCGGCCCAAGTGTCGACGTTGACTTGGCAACTTTCTTAGACTAATTTCTTAGTCGAGACGGCTGCAACAGTTGTCGATAAAAAAATCCCTAACCACCCATTGACTTTTGTTAGTGGGTACGGTATCCTAATAAAGTTATATTAGTGATCTACCTAAGACTCAGGTGACCCATTGGTCTTAAAGCTGCCTGCCGAGGAAGAAGTTGAACTTAAACTTTTGACTCTCTATGTCTTGGTGGCATAGGGATTTTTTTATCCCACCAATCTACTCTGGGAGGTGAACAATTTGAGTGAACAAGCTATTGCTGTTAAAGCAAAGAAGGTTGATGACGTCGTTGAAAAGTTCAACAACGCCACCAGCGCAATTGTTGTCGACTACCGTGGTTTGACGGTGGCCCAAGTGACCGACTTACGTAAGCAATTACGGGATGCTGGCGTTCAGATGAACGTCATCAAGAACAAGGTCTTGACTCGTGCCGCTGAAAAGGCTGGTTACGCCGACTTAAACGATGTCTTCGCTGGACCTACGGCCGTTGCTTTCTCTAACGAGGATCCAATCGCCCCAGCTAAGATTTTGAAGAAGTTCTCCGATAGCGTTGATGCCTTGGAAATCAAGGGTGGTTACATCGAAGACAAGATCATGTCTGTTGATGAAATCAACGTTTACGCTACCTTGCCTAGTCGTGAAGACCTGCTCTCCATGCTGGCTAGCGAACTTCAAGCTCCTATCCGTAACGTGGCTTACGCAATTAAGGCCGTTGCTGAAAAGGGCGATGACGGTGAAGCCGCATAAGCGACAACCGTTATCTCTGGTATCATAAAATATAAACCCAATTTTGGAGGAAAATAACATGGCTTTTGATAAAGATGCTATCATTGCTTCTCTTAAAGAAGCATCCATTACTGACCTTAACGACCTTGTTAAGGCTATCGAAGACGAATTCGGCGTTTCTGCTGCTGCCCCAGTTGCTGCAGCCGGTGCCGCTGGTGGCGACGCTGCTGCCAAGGACTCATTCGATGTTGAATTGACTGAATCCGGTGACGCTAAGGTTAAGGCTATCAAGGCTGTTCGTGAAATCACTGGCCTTGGTTTGAAGGACGCTAAGGGTCTTGTTGACAACGTACCATCCGTCATCAAGGAAGGCGTTTCCGAAGACGAAGCTAACGACATCAAGGAAAAGCTTGAAGCCGTTGGTGGTGTCGTAACTCTTAAGTAGTTACAACCAACTCGTTAATAAAGGCGGATCATCCCTCGTGGATGGTCCGTTTTTTGATGCCGTCAACTGCCCATGGCTGATGAGGGGCCAGCTGTTCGGGAGGGTATCGGTTTTACCAACGGGGGACCTCCAGGCCGAGTTCTGGGGATTCGCGTTTCTTGCGAAGCTTCAGGATCGTGCCCACTGCGGCCAGCTTGCTCGCCGGCGTGCGGCGGTGGCGAGCGACGATTCCAAGTAAACGTGACAGCGTGTGGGGTCACCCGGCTCCGCCTGATTTTCCAAGGCAACTTTCCGTTGTCCAGCCATCAAAAAATAAGTTGGCCCCCTAAATAAGGCTTAAGAAAGACGGTTCTTCCCCGGGAGGGCCGCCTTTTTTGGTATACTAAGACCAATATTGATGAGATTGATGGCGTTGATGGGGTCACCGGCCGTTGCTGGTGAATCGGCGTCATCGTAAAGGGGGAAATTGCTGTGGGGGTGGCAAGCATGTGGCAACGACTACAAACGTGGATTCAAAAGCGCCTGACGTTGATCAAGGGCGTCTTCTTCCTGTCGGTGCTCTTACTGGTGATTCGGGAGCTTGGCCGGATCGGCCACGAGATTAGCGGGGAACAAGTCCGGTCAGCACTGGGGGCCTTGAGTCCGACCACCATCGTCCTATTGGCCGTGGTCGGCTTTATCGCCGTCTTGCCCATGATGGTGTACGATTTTACGATTGTTGAATTTTTGCCGGGACACTTTTCGACCGGTTACATCTTGCGAAGCGGGTGGGTCACGAACACCTTTACCAACCTCGCCGGGATGGGGGGACTCCTGGGAGCCAGCCTGCGGGCGAACTTCTACGCGGAATCGGCCACCAAGAAGCAGGTGGTCTACGCCATCTCCAAGATTGCGTTGTTCCTGCTCGCCGGATTGTCTCTGGCCTGCTGGGTCGGGCTGATCATGATGTTTGGCTTTAACGTGGGGACCGTCTACCAAGGGTACTGGTTCTGGCTTTTGGGCGGGGGCCTGTACTTCCCGGGGCTCTTTATCTTCACGCGGGTCAACGATAGCGAGTTCTTCGCGGACCTGACCTGGTCCCGGGAACTTCGGTTGATCCTGGGGTCCAGCCTGGAATGGGGGAGCTGTGCGCTCTTCTTCCTGCTGATCGGGTGGGCGCTCCAGCTGCAACTGGACCTCGCGGCGGTCTTTCCCATGTTCGTGGTGGCGTCGGTCGCCGGGGTCATCTCGATGATTCCCGGGGGTCTTGGGTCCTTCGACGTCTTCATGATCTTTGGCCTGGGCCTCTTAGGGGTCAGCCGGTCCGATGCGGCCGGTTGGCTGTTACTGTATCGACTGTTCTACTACATTCTGCCGTTTGGGGTCGGGGTCGGCCTCTTCGTGCACGACGCCGGTCATCGGCTGAACCAGTTTCTGGCGGGCCTGCCGGTGGCGATTTTTCGCCGCAGCGCGCTGTGGTTCGTGACGACCTTCATGTACTTCTCCGGGGTCATGATGCTGCTCTACGCCACGATTCCGGACGTGGTTTTGGCGAATAAACTCTACATGCAACTGGTACCCTACATGTTCTATTTCTTAAGTCAGGTGACCAACCTGGTGATGGCCTTCCTGCTGATTGGGCTGGCTCGGGGCATCGGCTCACGGGTCAGCCGTGCCTTCTGGCCGACCCTGGTGGTGCTGGTCCTCGCGATTGGCTACACGCTGTGGCGGGAGAACTTTCCGGTGGGCCTGGCCATCTTACTAGGTCTCGTCCTGGCCTGCCTGCTCCTGGCCAAGCCCGAGCTGACGCGCCAGAGTTTCCACTACTCCTGGGGCGGGCTGCTGATTGACGGCAGCATCTACGTGGGGACCTTCGTCCTGTACACGGTGTTGGGCCTCTACGCCATTCAGGGCCACCACCGGCACTTTGCAACGCTCCTGCAGGCCTGGTTACCGGCCTCGACCCAGGTGTGGCTCAACGGCCTGGGAGGCCTGCTGATCGCGTTGGTGGTTCTCCTGACCATCAACCGGTTCCTATCGGTGACGCACAGTGATTGGCTGACGGCGCCGTTCGACGCGGAGCGGGTCCGGCGGGTCATTCAAAACTTTGGCGGTAACGAGGTCAGTCACCTGGCGTTCTTGCGTGATAAGCAGACCTACTTCTACCAGGCGGACGGCCAGGACCAACTGTTGTTCTTGTTCCGACAAAAGGCGGATAAGTTGCTGGTCATGGGGGAACCCATTGGTAATCAGGACTACCTTTTGCCGGCCCTGCAGGACTTCATGCGCGCGGCCGACACGGCTGGCCTGCGACCGGTCTTTTACGAGATCAGCGAGGAGCTGACGTTGCGGCTGCACGAGATGGGGTTTGACTTCATCAAGGTCGGCGAAGAAGGTCACGTCGATTTGACCGACTTCACGCTGGCCGGCAAACCGCGGCGGGGGGAACGAGCCCTGGTCAACAAGTTCAAGCGGGAGGATTACCACTTTGAGATCCTTCAGCCGCCGCTGAGCGATGCCCAGTACGCCGAGTTACGGGCTATTTCGACCTCCTGGCTGGGCGACGAGACTGAGAAGAGCTTCTCGATGGGCTTCTTTGACCGGGACTACCTGAACGAGGCCCCGATTGCGGTGATGACCGACAAGGACGGTAAAATGGTGGCCTTCGCCAACATGATGCCGACCGGTGACCACAAGATGACCTCAATCGACCTGATGCGCAGTAGCCAGGACGCACCCTCCGGTATCATGGACGGGTTGTTCGTGTACCTGTTCTTGACCTGTCAGGAACAAGGCTACACCTGGTTCAACCTGGGGATGGCGCCGTTGGCCAACGTGGGGGTCTCCGAATTTAGCTTCATCGAGGAACGGGTCGCCCACCTGATCTACGAGTACGGCTCGAACTTCTACAGTTTCCAAGGGTTGCGGGCCTACAAGGAAAAGTACGTCTCCGACTGGCAACCGAAGTACCTGGCCTACCGGCGGCGTGAGTCGCTGATCTTCACCATGTTGCAGTTGATGCAGGTGATCAACCGGCCGGGCGCCGCGGTCAAGGGCAAGCTGGAACCCAAGTGGCTCAGCCACCTGCTGGTCGACGAGGTCAACTGGCAGAATCGCGATTAGTGGGGGAGACCCATCTGAAAAATAATAAACGGCTTCTCCAGGACTGGGTCCCGGGGAAGCCGTTTTGGGTTGATGAATTTAATGATGGGATGCATCGTACGCGTTGAAATCAGTGGCAGCTGTCGATTGCTTCCACTAGATAGTTGTGAGGACTATCTTAAGTCAACTTTTTGGTGGTCTTCGTAGTCATCAGAAGAGCTAGTAACTGAAACTGATACAAATTGCCATTGTACTAGAAGTGTGTTGCTGATATTCGACGATGTCAGCGGAACAGAGGCGACTTGATGGCCGTTGTGAAATTGATGTAATCTGGCGTTTTGTGCCAGATTACATCAAGGCCGATCTCCGGAGACCTGCGAACTTTGCAGGGCTTCGGAGTCGTGCCCACTACGGGCATCTTGCTCGCCGGCGTGGAGCGAATGGTGTCCTGCCACTTTCTTGAAAGGCACAGTTTAGTTGGTGTATTTGTAAGGAAGCTGGTGCTGGAAGTTCTGGAAGCCGGTAAACATCTGGTCGATGGTGGCGGCGTCGATGAACAGGTCCATGTTTTCCTGGGGCGCGAAGCCCGCGTCGCAACATTTTTGCATCATCGCCACCAGGTCGTCGAAGTAGTGGTCGATGTTGAACAGGGCAATCGGCTTCTGGTGCACGTTCAGCTGGCTCCACGATAACATGGTCGTGAACTCCTCGAAGGTCCCGAAGCCGCCGGGCAGGACAATGAAGGCATCGGACTGGCGCATCATCTCGTCCTTGCGTTCGTCCATGGTCGCCGTCTGAATCAGCTGGGTCACGTCGGTCTTGGCCAGGTTCATCTCGGCTAAAAAGGTCGGGATGATGCCGATGACCTCGCCCCCGGCGTCCATGGTGGCCGTTGCGATGGTCCCCATCAAGCCTTCCTTGCCGCCCCCGTAGACCACGGGATGGTGGTGGCTGGCGAGGTAGCGTCCCAGCGCTTCGGTTTCGCGTTTAAAGGCCGGGTCCAATCCGTGATTCGACCCGCAAAAGACACAGACATTCTTAATCGTTGGCATGTGAGAACCCCCAGAAATGTGGCGCCGCCGGTTTAGCCGCGGCGCGCAAGATGGTTCCATTATACCGCAAAGCCCCCAGCGCGATTGGGAAAATCTGGCGTCTTGCGGGAGGGGGATGGTTAGTGGTAGCTTTAAGATAGGTTATTAGAACCACCGAAGCCAAAATTCACCCGTAGGAGGGGTTCGCCAATGTCATCCATTCAGCCACCAACTTTATCGTTCGAAGTTTTTCCGCCGCAATCCCCCGCGGACCGGGCCGCGCTGCTGACGACGCTGGACCAGCTGCGGGGCTGTCACCCGGCGTTTGTCAGTGTGACCTACACCAATCACCAGTTGGACTACGAACAGGCGACCCTGGGGCTGGCCCAGACGGTTCAAGCGCGGGTGGGGTGTCCCGTGATGGTGCACCTGTTGGCGGCCTACACCTCCAAGACCCAGGTCAGCCGAATCTTAGCCGACCTTGAGAGCCTGGGGGTAACCCAGATTCTGGGTCTGCGGGGCGACTTGGATCCGGGCCAGACGCCGGGGGCCGATTTTCCCCATGCCAGCGACCTGATTCGCTTCATTAAAGCCCGCAACCCCCAGTTCCGGCTGGCGGGGGCGGGGTATCCCGCCGGTCACCCGGAGTCGCCCACGCGCGAGGCCGACCTGGCCCACCTGCAAGAGAAGGTCGCCGCGGGCTGTGACCGGGTGATGACGCAGGTTTTCTACGATAATCAGCAGTTTGACCGCTTCCGAGCGGATTGTGCGGCGCGGGACATCACGGTGCCGATTCTTGCCGGCATCCTGCCGATTTTGAGTCGCCAACAGGCGTTGCGGGTGGAAACGGACTTCGGGGCGCGGCTGCCGCAGCCGTTGCGGACGCGCTTGGATCGGGTATGGGATGACCCGGTGGCCTTCCGGGCGGTGGGCCTCGACTACGCGGTGGAGCAGATCAACGACCTGGTGGCTCACGGGGTGGCGGGGATCCACCTGTTCACCCTGAACCAAGCCAGCACGGTGGCCGCCATTTACGCGCGCACGGCGGCACTATTTGAGAAATAATCAAGTGACCAAAAAAAGTCTGACAACCTCGTTGGAAGTTGCCAGACTTTTTGAATGGTGTCACGGACGCCTCGGCGGACAACCCGCCCGGGGGCACGTGGTTATTTATCGTGATGTGGATCTTCCGGGTCGGCCGGTTCGCCGATCTGGTAGTCGCTGTCGTTCATGGCCTCGACGTTTCCTAACAGGTAGCCGTTCCCGACCTGCGAGAAGAAGTCGTGGTTGGCCGTGGAGGTCGAGATCCCGTTCATGACGATCGGGTTCACGTCCTCGGCGGTGTCGGGGAAGAGCGGATCCTGGCCCAGGTTCATCAGGGCCTTGTTGGCGTTGTAGCGGATGAAGGTCAGGACTTCGTCGGTCCAGCCGACTTGGTCGTACATCAGGTGGGTGTACTTCTCTTCGTTATCGTACAGGTTGTACAAGAAGTCGTACATCCAGTCCTTCATGGCCTGCTGTTCGTTGTCGGTCAGTTCCTTCATGCCCAGCTGGAACTTGTAGCCGATGTAGGTGCCGTGGACGGATTCGTCCCGCAGAATCAACTTGATGATTTCGGCCACGTTGGCCAGCTTGTTGTGCCCCAGGTAGTAGAGCGGGGTGAAGAAGCCGGAGTAGAACAGGAAGGTTTCCAGGAAAACGCTGGAGATCTTTTTCTTCAACGGGTGCTCGTCGTCGTGGTACAACGTGTAGATGCGCTTGGTCTTGTTTTGCAGGAACTCCTCGGAGTCGCTCCACTTGAAGATTTCCTCGATTTCGTCGGGCGTGTTGAGCGTCGAGAAAATCGTGGAGTAACTCTTGGCGTGGACGGATTCCATGAATTGGATGTTGTTCAGGACCGCGGTCTCGTGTTGGGTCTTGACGTCGCGACGCAGGGCCGCCATCCCGTCTTGGGACTGCAGGGTGTCCAACAAGGTCAGGCCCCCGAAGACGTGGCCCACGACCCATTTATGGTCGTCGTCGAGCGTCCGCCAGTCGTCCAGGTCGTTGGAGACGGGGATCCGGGTGTCCAACCAGAATTGCTCGGTCAGCTTTTCCCAGGTTGCCTTATCGATTTCATCGGAAACTTCATTCCAGTTAATGGCTTGATAGTTGCCATCAGCGTTCATTGCTGCCATATTTACACTCCTTTGTTGAGAAGCCAATTGCTTGTGGGACTGTTTAAAATTACGTTATCTGTACTTGATGAGGCTGGCATCTTCCGGGGCGACAAAAATATGGCTGGAAGCCCGCAAACCAGGTCTTAAATACCGGTCTTTGTCTAAGCCGCAAAACGCCGACTTAGACAAATTTCACTCCTGAGCCAATTTTGGGGAACCCTCCAAACGTGATAGTGGGGGACCCCTCCGAACGAATCATGCCAACATCTTATGCTAGCGATGGAACATTCGGCAGTTACCACCATATGATGCCATTAGTTCGGGTCAAGCCTAGATGACACAACTTTCACATTGGTTGGCACCGACTTCGTTGTTGTCGTCGGTGAAGGTCCGGACGTAGTAGATCGACTTGATGCCCTTGCGGTACGCGTAGTTCCGCAGGATGCTCAGATCCCGGGTGGTCATCTTGTCGGTCCGGCCGTTCTTCCATTCGTACAGACCGGCCGGAATCGTCGACCGCATGAACAGCGTCAGGCTCATCCCTTGGTCCACGTGCTTCTGGGCCGCGGCGTAAACGTCGATGACCCGGCGCATGTCGGTGTCGTACGCCGACTTGTAGTACGGCATGGTGTCGTTGCTCAGGTACGGTGCCGGGTAGTAGATCTTCCCAATCTTCTTTTCCTGCCGTTCCTCGATCCGGTTGATGATCGGGTGGAGGCTCGCCGTGGTGTCGTTGATGTAGGAGATCGAACCGTTCGGCGCTACGGCCATCCGGTTCTGGTGGTAGAGCCCGTCACGCATCACGTCAGCCTTGAGCTGGGCCCAGTCCTCGGGTGATGGGAGCCAAACGTTGCTGAAGAGGCCCTGAACCTTGGCAGAGGTTGGCCGCCAGTCGGTCTGGGTGTACCGGTCGAAGTAGGAGCCATCGGCGTACTTGCTTTCCGCAAAGTTGTGGAAGGTCTCGTGCCGTTCCTTGGCGATCTGGTTCGACGCCTTGAGCGTCCAGTAGTTCAGCAGCATGAAGTAGACGCTGGTGAAGGCGATACTGTCGTGGGACCCGTACATCATGTGGTTCTTGGCGAAGTAACTGTGGAGTCCCATGGCGCCTAAGCCAATCGTGTGGGCCAAGTGGTTGCCGTGTTGGATGGACGGCACCACGTCGATGTCCGAGTGGTCGGTGACGTAGGTCAGGGCCCGGACCATGGTTTCCACGGAATGCCCGAAGTCCGGAGACGTCATCAGGTTCACGATGTTAGTTGATCCCAGGTTGCAGGAGATGTCGGTCCCCAACTTTTCGTATTCTTGCTTGTTGTTGTAGGTCGTGGGGGTCTGGACCTGCATGATCTCGGAACACAGGTTACTCATCACGATGCGGCCCTTGATGGGGTTCTCGCGGTTAGCCGTGTCGATGTTGACGATGTAGGGGTACCCGGATTCCTGTTGCAGCTTGCCGATTTCGGTCTCCAGTTCCCGCGCCTTGAGCTTCTTCTTGCGAATGTCTGGGTTGGCGACCATCTTGTCGTACTCGGCCGTGATGTCCACGTAGGAGAAGGGCTTGCCGTAGATGCGTTCGACGTCGTACGGGCTAAAGAGGTACATGTCGGCGTCCTGTTCACACAGCTGGTAGAACTTGTCGGGCACCGTGACCCCGAGCGAGAGGGTCTTCAGCCGGATCTTTTCGTCGGCGTTTTCCTTCTTGGCCCCTAAAAAGGCGATGATGTCGGGATGGAAGACGCTCAGGTAGACCACGCCGGCCCCTTGCCGCTGGCCCAGCTGGTTGGAATAAGAGAAGCTGTCTTCGAGCAGCTTCATGACCGGCACGACCCCGGAAGCGGCGCCGTCGATGTGCTTGATCGGGTCACCGGCCCCCCGCAGGTTCGAGAGGCTGATGCCGACCCCGCCCCCGATTCGGGACAGTTGTAGCGCGGAGTTGATGGTCCGGCCGATGGTGTTCATGTCGTCGGTCGACTGGATCAGAAAACACGAGACCAGTTCACCCCGGCGTGCGCGCCCAGCGTTTAGGAAGCTCGGCGTCGCGGGTTGGTAGCGTTGGTGGATGATCTCATCGGCGAGGTCGTGGGCCAACTGCTGGTCACCGCCCCCGAAGTCCAGGGCGTTCATGGCGACCCGGTCGATGAAGTTTTCGAGGTAGTAGGCGTTGTCGTCGGTCTTCAAGGCATACTGGGCGTAGAACTTGTAGGCGGCCATGAAGGACTTAAAGTGGAAGTGTTGGTCCTTCAGGTAGGTGTACAGGTCTTCGATGAAGCTGAACGGGTACTGGTTGACCACGGCGGCTTCGACGTAGTTGTCCTTGATCAGGAAGTCGAACCGTTCCCGCAGTGATCCAAATTGTTTGGTGTTGGGTTGCACGTTTTCCTTCAGGAAGGCTTGGAGGGCTTCCTGGTCCTTGTTCAACGGAATCTGACCATCGACGGGGATGTTGATTTCGTTGTTCAAATCATAATACGTGACGTTTTTGAGGTCTTTTAGGCTCATGCGCGTACTCTCTTCTTTCTGATTAGATTCGGTCGCTCCCACTGGCAAGCGGGGACGGGTAGTGCGGTTCCCCCATCAATAAAGCCCTGAATGGACGAGGGGGTGGGAGAAGCAATCCAATAAAAAAGACGCCACCGTGAACAAACACGGCGTCGCCAAGACGGGTTTGTTAGCTTTCAGTTAACCCGCGATTTGCTGCAATTGGTCTGGCCGAAACCCAAAAAAGGCCTTATGACCAGCCGCTTCCACGACTGGTAATGATTGAAACCCCTGTTCTTTTAAGTAGGTGACATATTCGGGATTCTGGTTAATATTGCGTTCTTCAAAGTCCACGTTGTGTTCGCTTAAGAAACGCTTCGTCATCTTGCACTGCATACAATTGTTCTTAGAATAAACCGTTACTTTCATTGTTGCCACATCCTCTTATCTTTCGTTCTCAATGTGTTTAGTGTACACCAGATTGAGAAAAACGCAATTGAAAAAAGCACCATATTTGGTGGTTGAGTTATACAATAACCACTAAATATGGTGCTCCCGACGAATTTATTATTTTATTTGGCACGAGCCAGATTTCTACGGTAGAATAAACCTAAAAGGTGGTCTCGAAAATGACTAATCACTATTATACACAAAATCCAGACGTTGTACACGAAGAACAACACTGGCCCTTCACCCTCTTAGGCAACGAACTGTTGTTTACCACCGATAACGGCGTTTTTTCGAAAAATCGCGTGGACTACGGTTCCCGGGTTCTTCTCGACGCCTTCGAGGCGGACAAGGTGCCCGCGGGCGACCTGCTGGACCTGGGCTGCGGCTACGGCCCGATTGGGTTAGCGCTGGCTAAGCGCTGGCCGGACCGCCAGGTGACCATGGCGGACGTGAACGAGTTGGCCCTGTCCTTGGCTCGGCAAAATGCCACGGCAAACCAGATCACCAACGTGACCATCGTGGAATCCGACCGCTACGCAGCGTTGGGTGACCAACGCTACGCGGCCATCCTGACCAATCCGCCGGTGCGGGCCGGGAAGGACGTCGTGACCAGCATGCTGACGGACGCGGCGCAGCACCTGTTGCCGGGGGGAACGCTCACGGTGGTCCTGCAGAAGAAGCAGGGGGCCCCGTCGGCGAAGAAGCACATGACGGAGACGTTTGGCAACTGTCAGATCATTAAGAAAGATAAGGGATACTACATCCTGGAAAGTGTTCAGGGCGCTTAAGAAATGAGGTGGCTGCATGCGGCAGATGACCTATTCAAGTAAAGAACAACATTATATGCAGGAGGCGCTGTTTGAGGCCGACCAAGCCGGCATCATCGGCGAGGTCCCGATTGGTGCGGTGATCGTCCACCACGACCAGATCATTGGCCGGGGCCACAACCTGCGGGAGCACGCCAACGACGCGACGCTGCACGCCGAGATCCGCGCCATCGAGGAGGCCTGTGCGACGTTAAATAGTTGGCGGCTCGAGGATTGTCAGCTCTACGTGACGATTGAGCCGTGCCTAATGTGTAGCGGCGCGATTATTAATTCGCGGATCCCCACGGTCTATTACGGGGCCCGGGATCCCAAGGCGGGCGCGGTCGACAGCCTGTACCAGACGCTGACCGACGACCGGCTGAATCACCGGGTGACGGTCTACGAGGGATTGCTGGCCAAGGAATCCGGTGAGCGGATGGTCGGCTTCTTCAAGGCGGCCCGGCAACGTCAGAAGGCGGCCAAGAAGGCGCGTCAGGCGGCGAAAAAGGCGGCGGCTGAGAAGTCGCTAGACAGTCCTGAAAAATCATGATACACTAGTATTTGCCGTTAAGGCCTTGAAGCAAGGGCGGGCTTACGAATTGTGTCAGGTCCGGAAGGAAGCAGCACTAAGTTTGATTCGCTTTGTGCTTCAAGTTTATGAGATTTTTAGCACTCCTGGTCATTGACCGGGAGTTTTTTCGTATGGTGGTTGATTGAGTTGTCAGCGATGTGCATCCGGCGGGTTGAAATGAGCGAAGGCTGCCAATTGCCTCTGCTCAGCTGGGCCGTTTGCGAGGATGAAACATCTGCCAAATGACTTTGATAGTTGTTTTAGGATGATGGGATAGTTTTGACATTCCAAGTCAGTGTTAATAACTAATCAGAGGAACTCAATAGGTATTCCAACGCTTAGATGTTGTGGCCTGGATACGTCACCGTTAGCCGGGAGGGAGGTCAGAATTGGGCTCAGTAGCCTCGTTTCTGTTGTCCGGGTGATTCTCCCGGGCTACAGAAAGGCCGAGCTTCAAGACTTAGGTGGTTTTCCTAAGGCTCGAAGTCGTGCCGGCTACGTTCCAGCCCAATTCTGGCCGACCGGTAGGCGACTTACCACCGCGACCATCTTGCTCGCCGGCGTGGGGCGAGTGTTATCACGGATATCGAGGCGGCTTGATGCGGCACATTTGTCAGGCGCGAGCGCGTTGGCAGTGCGGCCCCTTGGTTAAGGGACTTAATTTTGCCTAAAACCACCGGGGCAAAAGGTGACAGACCCCCGACAAAAAGGCTATAATAATGAACAGCGAATTTAAGAATTTAAAGTAGTAGAAAGGAACAGATGAGATGGCTTATCAAGCACTTTATCGGGTCTGGCGCCCGCAGCGCTTCGACGATATGATCGGACAAGAGATCATTACGCGAACGCTCAAGAACGCGATTACGACCAATCAAATCAGTCACGCGTACCTGTTTGCGGGTCCCCGGGGAACCGGGAAGACGTCGGCGGCTAAGATCTTTGCTAAGGCCATTAACTGTCATCATCAAACGGACGGCGAGCCCTGCAACGAATGCGAGACCTGCAAGGCCATCACGGACGGCACCTTAAACGACGTCATCGAAATCGATGCGGCGTCCAACAACGGGGTCGAGGAGATCCGCGACATCCGGGATAAGGTCAAGTACGCGCCCACGGTGGCCGACTACAAGGTCTACATCATCGATGAAGTCCACATGCTGTCGACCGGGGCGTTCAACGCCCTGCTGAAGACGCTAGAAGAGCCCCCGGCCAACGTGATCTTCATCCTGGCGACGACCGAGCCGCACAAGATTCCGGCGACGATTATTTCCCGGGTGCAACGGTTCGATTTTAAACGAATCGCCGCCAGCGATAGCTACGCGCGGATGGTCTACATTTTAAAGCAAAAGAACGTGACCTACGACGACCAGGCCATCAAGGTGATCGCCAAGGCGGCCGAAGGGGGCATGCGGGATGCGCTGAGTATCCTGGACCAGGCCCTGTCGTTCGGGGATAACGAGATTACCCTGGACAACGCGCTGCTGGTCACCGGGAGTGTCACCCACGAGTTGTTGGCCAAGTACGTCCAGGAGGTCCTGGCGGGCGAGACCAAGGCCGGACTAGCGACCCTACAGTCGGTCCTGGAGGCCGGCAAGGATGCCGAGCGCTTCACCGAAGACCTGATCGGGTACGCCCGGGACCTGCTGCTGTACCAGCAAGCGCCCCAGTTGGTGGAAGACGCCGAGATGGGCAGCGTGAGTGAGGCCTTCCAAGCCCTCGCCAAGCAAACGCCGGCCGAGACCATGTACGCCATGATCAACGAGCTGAATGCCATCCAGCAGCAGATGCGCTTCACGACCCACCCCGACGTGTACCTGGAGATCCTGACCATCAAATTGGCCGAGATCGGCCACGCCGGCGGGGCGGTGACACCAACGCCAGCGGCCACAGTCGCGCCGGCTGCTGCGGCTGCCGCGCCGGCCGAGGCCAGCAAGGTCGCGGCCCTGCAGCACGAGGTCGACCAACTCAAGACGACCCTGGAACGCTTGGAACAAAGCGGGGGCGTCAAGGCGGCACCGGCGGTCAAGGCCAAGCCGCGGGTGAGTGCCAACCAGCCGGCCAAGGAGGTCAACCTGGCGAAGATCAACCCGGTCTTAGGATCGGCGACCCGCGAGAAGCTCAATCAGCTGCAGGAGGTCTGGCCGGACCTGCTGAACAGCCTGACGGTGACGCAACGGGCCGTGATGAAGGTCTCCCAACCCGTGGCCGCGGCCGATTCGGGGGTCATCGTGGCCTTCGACTACTCGTTTCTGTACCAGCGGGCCACGACCGATCAGGAACTGACCGACGCGCTGGAGAACGGGTTGGACCGGATGATTGGGACCGCCTTGCCGGTCGTCTTCGTGCCCAAGGATCAGTGGCCGACGATTCGGCAGAACTACCTGCGGGCGCATAAGGCCGATATTCAGCACCACCAGGCGGCTGCAGGGGCGAGCGCGCCCGCTAGCCAGGGAGCGCCGGACCCCAGCCTGCCGAGCGACGCGGATGCGCCGGACGACGGAACGGCGGCGGGGGCGAACCCCGTCGTGACCAAAGCGGAAGAACTCTTCGGCAAAGACATCGTGGATGTCAAAACCGACTAACTTTGAAAGGATGATTAATAATGCGTGGAATGGGAAATATGGGCAACATGATGAAGCAGATGCGTCAAATGCAAAAAAAGATGGAGGCCGACCAAGCGGCCCTCAACAGCCAGACCTTTACCGGGACCTCACCAGATGACCTGGTGACCGCGACCTTTACCGGTGACCGGAAGATGACCGACCTGAGCATCAAGCCAGAAGCCATCGACCCCGACGACCCAGACATGTTGGCCGACCTGGTCTTAGCTGCGGTCAACCAAGCGTTGACGGCCGTTGACGAACAGACCAAGAGCACGTTAGGCAAGTACACCCAGGGCATGAACATCCCCGGCATGTAGGCCTGATTCACCAGAAAGGATGACACCATGCAGTATCCAGAACCAATTGCCCAGTTGATTGACAGTTACATGAAGCTCCCCGGCATTGGCCAGAAGTCGGCGACCCGGCTCGCGTTTTTTACCATTGATATGGCGCAAGACGACGTGACGGCCTTCTCGAAGGCCCTGATCTCGGCCAAACGGGACCTGCACTTCTGTTCGATCTGCGGCAACATCACGGAGAGTGACCCGTGCAGCATCTGTGCGGATAAGACCCGTGATCAATCCCACGTGTTGGTGGTGGAACAGGCCAAGGACATCATGGTCATGGAACGCATGAAGGAATACCATGGCCTGTACCACGTCCTGCACGGGGTCATGTCGCCCATCGAGGGGAAGGGGCCCGAGGACTTGAACATCTCGAGCTTGATCAGTCGCCTGCAGAAGAATCCCGCCATCAAGGAAGTCATCATCGCCACGAACGCGACGCCGGAAGGGGAAGCCACAGCGATGTACCTGTCCCGGTTGATCAAACCGGCCGGCATCAAGGTAACGCGGTTGGCCCACGGATTATCCGTGGGGAGCGACATCGAGTACGCCGACGAGATGACGTTGTTCAAGGCCGTTGAGGGCCGTACCGAAATGTAAGGAGGTCATGCCCATGTTTGGACGCAAGAAACGCCACATTCGCGATTTAAAGAGTCTTTACGATGACCAGCTGCTCGCCACGATCGATGGGGCGAAGGCTCGTTGGGACCACGCCAAGCAGACCGAGGAGGCCATTGCCGACGCGGATAACGAGATGACGGCCAACACGGCGTTGGCCCGGCAGACCTACCTCTTCTTGTACCGGGAGGCCCGGCGCCGACAGGTTCGCAGCAAGCACATCGCACCCACGGTTTATCAGGACTGACCCCGGGTGACCGAACGGGCGATACGTACCCAGATAAAATGAAAGAACATAAAAGTAGTCGATTGAGTTGCCCCCGGTTATGGGGGAACTTGACCGGCTATTTTTGGGTTCAAGGAGGTCTCCAGGCGGTTCGCCGGATGATTGGGAAAATCACGGTATTGATAGGCAGCGTGCTAGGTCGGCGGAACATGGTGGTATTGGCGAGTCACTCTGTTGGCTGATATTTCTCCGTTGTGTCCGTGGCCAAGCAGGACCGTTCCGTCAGGGTGACCGCACTAGGTGAGCGCAACAGAGGCGACTTGCTGGTCGTGGTGAAATTGATGTTATCTGGCGGTTTTGGCCAGCTTACATCAAGGCCGAGTTCCGGAGACCCGTGATTTTCGGGGCTTCGGAATCGTGTCCACCTCGACCGGCTTGCTCGCCGGCGTGGCGCGCTGGTGACGCCCACCGGTTAATAGGCACCAATCACGCTCACGGTCGTCACGGCCCAGCTGAGCGAGCTCCTGCCGATTAAAATGAATGAGCACGACGTGTCTGTTTGATAACAATTTAACCGTTAACATTGTTAGTTTAACTTTCTAATTAGGCATGCTAATATGGCCATAGAGAGAATTTTTGCGGAAAGCCGGTGGAACGACGTGAGAAAACGACGATTAGGGTGGCTGCTAGGCGGCCTGCTGTTACTAGGATTAGCGGGGTGTCAGGCCAAATCAGCGACCATGACGCCCCCGACCCAGTCTCCTAAAAGTTTCGTGACGACCACGACCAACCACACGGCTCGCGACCAGCAACGGCAACGCCAGGTGGCCACGTTCGTCCAGTCTAAGCTGTCCTCGCAGCAGGGGATCTACACCAACTATCTGGACACCGCGACCCGCAAGACCGGCACGGCGACCGGCCACGAACTGCTGAGCGAATCCGCGGGGATGTGGCTGCTGTACCTGGCCCAGCAACGGCGGTTCAAGGCCTTTCGGACCTTCTATCAAGCCACCGTGACGACCTTCGGCGACCACGGGCAGTTCAGCTACCGCTATGACCCGCGGAGCAAGAAGCGCTTCGCCGTGAACGCCACGTTGGACGACCTGCGAATCATCCGTGCGTTGAACGTGTACGATGCGCTGAGCGGGACCCACCGTTACCGCCAAACGGCCGCGGACCATTTTGCGGCCCTCAAGGAAGGCGTCCTGAAGAAGGGGCGCGTCTACGATTACTACGACCCGGCCACGAAGACCGCGGCCAAGACCAGTAGCCTGGCCTACCTGGATTTTAAGACCCTGCGCTTTTACGAGCGGGGGACCAAGGCGGGCCGGGCCGCCTACCGTGAACAGCTCAAGGTGGTCAACGGGGGCTACCTGGGCGACGTCTTCCCGCTGTACGCGGCGAGCTTCAACTGGCAGACCCTGGCCTACGCGACCAAGAACCTGAACACGTCCGAGGCGTTGGAGACGCTGTTGCACCTGGCCGAGATCGGGCAACTGCGGGCCGCCAGCAAGGGCTGGCTGCGCCAACAGGTCCGGCACCATCAGCTCTACAACGGCTACACGACCGCGGGCAGTGCGAGCGACCTGGGCCAATCGGCGGCCAACTACGCGTTGGCGGCGATGATCTTCGCGACGATCGGCGACCGGGCCAACTACCACCGGGCCATGGCCTGGGTCTGGCAAGACCAGGTGACCCAGGCCTCGCCACTCAAGGGGGGCTTAGGGGATGCCAAGACCCGGCAAAGCTACTCGTACACTAACCTGACGGCGCTGAACGCGGCCGGCTATTAAGCAATGAAAGGAAGGGGCACCATGGGACACATCTTAAAAAGCGGTATCGTCGCCGCTTGGCGGTGGTTTACCCGCCACGTCTCACCGGCGGCCCTGGCCACCGTGTTAGCCGCGGGCATTGCCGGCTGGCTGATTTTTGTGCCGCCCTTCCACGGGTTGGCGGACAACGGGGACTTCTACCGGGCCATCTTCGTGAACGGCCTGTATAAGCTGAAGGGCTACCACATGTTGGGCTACATCAACCCGCAGCTGGGCATCATGCGCTACTTTAACGAGACCCACGCGGCGGTGTTTTCGTCGCAACCACTGTTCGTGCGCTTAGCGGTTGGGCTGAACAAGCTGTTTTACAGCCGGACCGTCTTTGACCTGCGCTTCATGGGGCTGGTCTACTACCTGCCGTACCTGGGGGCCATCTACCTGTTGACCAGCGCACTGACCCACCCCTTCCGGCGGCTGCGGAGTTATTTTCTGGCGCTGCTGGTGGTCTTTATCTTCGCGGACTCCTCGTTTACCCTGTACTTCAACTCGTTTTTCGCCGAACCGGGGATGCTGGTCCTGGCGCTGTACGCCTTTGCGGCCATCATCCTGCTGGGGCGGCGGCCCGACTTTCACCCCCGCTGGATGACCCTGTTGTACTTCGTGAGCGTCATGTTTTTGATCGCCAACAAGCAGCAAAATGCACCGCTGGCCCTCAGCTACGTGGTCGCCAGTCTGGGGCTCTTCATGGTCTGCCGGCACCGGTACCAGGCCCTGCTGGTGGTGGCGGGGATGGCCGGCATCCTGGTCACGGGGGTCCTGACCTACACCCTGATCACCAAGCAATTCAACGACATCAATCAGTACCAGGCGGTGACCCACGGGGTCCTGCTGCACACGGGGGACCCCAGCCGCAAATTGAAGAAGCAGGGGGTCAGCGAACAATTCGCCCTGATGAGTGCGCAGGACTATTATCCCAAGAATTTTGCGGCCATCAGTCCCAGCTCGGACTACGTGCACCGGCACCTGAACCAAAAAACGGGCTTCGGCTGGATCGTGCGCTACTACCTGAACCATCCCAAGCAGTTCCGGACGCTGCTCGACGTCGCGGCCGGGGACATGATGATCACCCAGGTGAAGGCGGTCGGGGACTACCAGGCCGGCACCGGGCACCAGGCGGGCGAACAGGTGACCTACTTCACGGGCTTTAGCGCCGTGGCGGGGGCGTTCTTCCCCCAGAAGTTCGCCTTTGACCTCCTGCTCGCGGTGGCCCTAGTCATCGTCTTCGGGGTGGGGGCGTACAACGATTGGAAGGCCCGGCAGCCCATGGGTGTGCTGCGGTTCTTCCTGGTGGTCGGCCTTCTGACCATCTTCATCTTCGTGCCGATCATCTCGATCATCGGGGACGGGGACGCCGACCTGGCCAAGCACCTCTTCATGGTGCCGGTCAGCCTGGACCTGATCCTCCTGACCTTTGTGGCGGATATCCTGAATCATCGCCTGTGGCACACCCCCACGGCGGAACAGGAGGCGGACGCATGAGACGTAAACGACGCATCACCCTCTGGGGACTGCTGTTGTTGCTGGTGGTCGGCGGGGGTCTTGCCAGCCAATCCACGTCGGCCGTGGCCGCGACGACCACGGCTGACCGGCGCGTTTTGATCGTGTACGACGCCATCAACCCCACGGTGAGTGGGCAAAAGAAGCTGGCCGCGGTGCAACGCCTGCTGGCCAGCCTGAACGTCAAGACCCAAACGGAACGCCTGAGCGACTACCAGGCCGGTCAGCTGACCACGCGGCGCTATCAAGGCGTCGTGACGCTGAACAACTGGGAGCAGGGGCGGCTCCACAACACCGCGTTCGTGCGCGACCGGAACCGCTTCACGGGCCGGCAGCTGCACATCGGCTCGGGGCTCAGCGCGCAGGAGGCCCACCGACTGGGGGCTACCCGCCAGCGGGTCTACCACCAGCAGTTTGTCCTCCACGACGGGGGTAATTGGCAACTGTTGCCCTTTAGCACGGATCTGACCCTGTTGAACGGGCTGAGTCGGCACACCCAGACCTTCGGCACCTTGCGGACGCAGGGGGCCGGGCTGGCGCCGCACGCGTACGGGGTGGTCCACGGCAAGAGCGCCTATCTGCCCTATCTCACGGCGGACGGGTTCAGCCTGACCGTGGCCAGCCGTACGCTGGCGGCCCTGTTCGGCCAGTCCCGGACGAACTGCCCGTTGCTGACGATCACCGGGGTGACGCCCTACACCAACCTGGCGCGGCTGCGGCGACTGGGCCAGCGGCTCTATCAAGCGGGGATTCCCTTTGCCGTCAGCACCACGTCCGTGGCGGACAACACCACTTTCCGGGCGTTTAAACGCTTCGCGCAGACCCTAAGCGAGCTGGAAACGGAAAACGGCGTGATCTTCCTGCAGGCCCCCGTGGTCGGGGCGACCAACCGGCAGAGCGGCCAACTCCTGGAGCAGCTGATGGTCGGGCAACTCAACCAGTTGGGGCAGCGTCAGGTCCTCCCGGTCGGCATCAGCGCGCCGGCCTACTGGAATCAGGACCGGGCCTTTCGGCGCCACGGGTTGCAGCGCGCAACCAACGTGCTGTTGCTGCCGAACCCGGCCACGACCACCTTTGCCAAGCAGGACAACCTGGGCACCACGTTTACGCAGACCTGGTACGGATTGCCGTTACGGTCGTTGCAGACGGTCGAAAACGGGCACCACGCGCCGGGCGACCTGAGCTGGGCGGTGCCCACCGCCCTGACGGTGCCCATGCCGGATTCGGCCAAGGGACTGACCGCCACGTTCAAGCAGGTCACGGGCCTGACCACGCGCTGGTACGACCCCAGTCAACAGCTGACCAGTCGCCTGACCAGCGCCTCGGCGACCTTCCGCTACGACCACGGCAGTTACTTCTTGAATGGCCGGGAGATCGACGTGGGCAATTCGACCGTGGCGTTGCCGCGCTTTAACCCGCGGCGCAAGAACCACGTGGCCCTCAAAGGCTACTTTCGGGTTCAGGGTTGGATCTTGTGGATCTTCTTCACCATCGTGTTGGTGATCCTGGTGATCTTCATCATCCTGGGCCGGCGAATCTATCGCCGGATGTTTTTCCAAAATTCTAAAAGGAGGTAATGGCGTGAGCGTCCTCGATTATTTTGTATTTATTTCCATCATCGTGATTTGGGGCATCCTCGCCGTCAACCTGGTTTTGACCGTGGCGGGGTACACCCAGTACTTAAAGGACGTGCGGACCCCGGCGCCCACCTTACCGGACCAAGCGCCGTTCGTCAGCGTGATGGTCCCGGCCCATAACGAGGGCATCGTGATCGTGCGGACGGTCCTGTCCCTGCTCAACTTCGATTACCCCCACGACCGTTACGAGATCATCGTGATCAACGACAACTCCAGCGATAACTCGGCTCAGCTCCTGGCCCACATCCAGGAGACCTACCCCGAACGCAACCTGACCGTGATCAACACGGACAAGACCAACGGGGGCAAGGGCAAGTCCAACGCCTTAAACATCGGGCTGAAGACGGCCAAGGGCAGCATCATCTCGGTCTACGACGCGGATAACACGCCGGAACGCCCGGCGTTGCGGATCCTGGTCTCCGAGCTGCTGCAGGGGGACCAGTACGGGGCCGTCATCGGCAAGTTCCGGACGCGGAACAAGAACGCCTCGCTGCTGACGCGCTTCATCAACGTGGAGACGCTGTCCTTTCAATGGATGGCCCAGGCCGGGAGGTTGCGGTTGTTTAAGCTCTGCACGATTCCGGGGACCAATTACGTGATTCGTCGAAACCTGCTGGAGCGGATCGGGGGCTGGGACACCAAGGCGTTGGCCGAGGACACCGAGATCAGCTTCCGGATCTACCGGATGGGCTACCGGATCAACTTTCAGCCCAAGGCGGTCACCTGGGAGCAGGAGCCGCAGACCTTGGACGTCTGGTTCCATCAGCGCACCCGGTGGGTCAAGGGCAACATCTACGTCATCTTGAAAAACCTGCGGCTGGTCTTCACCAAAAGCGGGCGGCCGATTCGCTTCGACCTGCTGTACTTCATGGCGGTCTACTTCCTGCTGATGACCTCGTTGATCCTGTCGGACAGCGTCTTCGTGCTCTCGGTGGCGGACATCGCCCACTCGAGCCTGCAGGGGTTCAACAACTCGTTGTGGGTCTTCGCGATTCTCCTGTTCGTCATCAGCACCTTCGTGACGATCACCACGGAGAAGGGGGAGATGACACTGAACAATCTGCTGATCATTATCTTTATGTACGTGGTTTATAGTCAAATGTGGCTCGCGGTAGCCGCTTACGGAATGGTGGGGTATATTCGTGAACAAGTCTTTCATCAACAAGCCAAATGGTATAAAACGAAGCGGTATCAGTAGGGGCCTCGTGGCAATCCTGGTGGCGCTGGTCTTTTGGCTGGGCGGCACCAGTGGACACGCCGCGGTGCTCAAGACCTACACGCAGCCGTTTCAAAACAACACGACCAGTCTGTCCGGCCAGTCCGTCGAGATGAGCACCTACTTCATCAAGATGGACTATTGGCAGGTCAAGAAGGCGACGCTGAACCTGAACTTTCAGATCTCGCAGCTGAGTAGCCGCCAACTCTCGGACATCACGGTCTCGCTGAACAACGTCAAGTTTTACTCGTTCCGGCCGAGTAAGCGCACGGGGCTGCAGACCAAGACCGTGACGCTGCCGTTGCGCCTGCTGCAGGGCCAAAACGTCCTGAAGATCAGCGGTCAGATCCTCAACGCCGCCGGTAAGCGTGACTACCGGGTGACCCAGACGCCAGCGAACTGGCTGACGGTCGACAACCACTCCAGCGTGAACTTCCAGTACCGTCTGATGCCGCCGACCAACGCCATCAAGTCCTTCTACGACCACTTCTCCGGGCCGGACACGATTGCCAACCAGCAGTCGAGTATCCGGGTACCGAACCAGGCTAGTAACGCGGAGCTGACCGCCAGTATGATCGTTTTGACCGGGGAGTCGCGGGTCATCACCACCGAGAACCAGCAGATCCCGGTGAGCGACATGGCCGATTCGACCGCGAAGAAGGCCGGCTACCAGGTCATCGTGGCGCGTTACGACCACCTCGACCGGGCGTTGCAACGGCGGTTTGACCGCCAGGACCTGCGCCAGCAGGGGCAGATTCGCTTCTTCAAGACCAAGGGAACCTACACCCTGGTGGTGACGGCCTTGACGGACCAGCTGCTGCAGAAGACCGCGCGCTTCGTGGCCAACCAGGAACTGATGCAGGAGAGCAGCCACGCCGTGGAGAACGTGTCGGTGCAGACGCGGACGTTCACGTCGGACCTGCACTATCAGGGCCACTATCAGCTGACCACCACCGCCGATAAACTGACGGGGGCCGGGCACCAGGAGCGTAGTTACTTCGTCAGTCTGCCGGTCGACCGCAACAACGCGGACGGCTCGCAGATCACCCTGCACCTGCGGTATTCGAAGAACCTGGACTTCGACAGTGCCCTGGCCACGGTCTACGTCAACGATACGGCGATCGGCAGCCAGCACTTGACGGCCAAACGCGCGGACAACGACACGCTGACCGTCACCCTGCCGAAGGGGATGGCGTTGGGCCACAGTTTTACCGTGCGGGTGGCCCTCGATTTGCCGATCCGGCAACCGGCCAACAGCACCAACATCCAGACGCCGTGGGCCAGCATCGAGCCGAGCTCGCAGACCGCCATCCAGTCGGCTCCGGGCAACGACCTGCTGTTTAGCAACTACCCGAACCTGTTCCTCAAGAACTCGACCTACGATAACCTGGTGGTGGTCCGGCCCAAGCAGATGACGGGTACCGACTACGCCACGCTGACCAACCTGTTTAACCTGATCGGCAATTACGCGCAGAGCAATCGGGGACGCATCCGGGTCTATGACCACACGCCGAGTGCCGACGTGTTGAAGCACGCCAACGTGATCGCGTTCGGCTCGGCCAAGCAAAATGCGTTGGTCCGCCACCTGAATTCGCGCCTGTACTTCCAGTACAACCGGGGGCTGACCGGGTTCCTGTCGAACGAAAAACTCAGCATCGAACAGACCTATGGCCAGCAGATTGGGACTGCGCAGCTCCTGCGCTCGCCGTACAACCAGAAGAAGGGGTTGTTGGTGGTCACGGGGGCCGACAGTCAGGCGACCTACCTGGCCTCGACGCAGGTCAACTACCAGCGCAACATTGCCCAGTACAGTGGGGATGCCATCGTGGTCGACCCGGACAACAACCACTTCGGGTACCGGTTCAAGAAGAACAAGTTGATCGATACCCAGGTCAACGTCAAGCAGACCCTGAGCCGCAACTCGCAGTTGTTGGTGTACCTGGGCGTGGCGCTGGGCATCATTCTGTTAGTTTTACTGGCCCTGCTGCTCCTGTTGGGGAAGCACGGCCGGTTACGGCGACGAAAGCGAGGTGGACGGCATGCGTAAAAGCACGCGGGAAAGTTGGTTAACGGACCTTTACCTGATCTTCTTTCTGTTTTGGGTGAGCGCGCTGGCCTTTGGCATGGCCGCCACCCGCACGGACTACCTGTTGATCAACACGCTGTTTCTCGGCATCACGGTCTGCCTGATCCTCTTTACCTACTTCTGGGGGCTCATCACGGGCCTGCTGATCAACCTGGCCTTCATCTTTGCCCAGGTGGTCATCGTGCTCTACGCGACCCAGGTCGACCAGACCGTGGTGCCCTGGGTCCTGGCCTACTGGCTGTTCGTTCCGCTGCTGCTTTCCCTGTCCTTTTACGGGGCGACCGACCACACGCGGAAGCTCCAGGCGCAAAACGCCCGGCTGCAGAGTGACCTGGTCGAACGGGGGGCCTTCGATGAGGACACCAACCTGCGGACCATGGTCTCCTACATCGAAGACACGGCGGTCTTTACCGAAACCAACCGGCGCTTTGACCTGCCGGTGACGACCATGATCGTGCGGATCCGCTACTTTCAGGAAATGCGCAGCATGGTCAGCGATTCCCAGTTACGGGAGCTACTGAAGCTGGTCTCGCAGACCATTAAACAGGCCATGCGGACCAACGACATCACGTACCTGATCGACCGCAGCAACCCGACTTGGTCGGTCCTGCTGTTCACCGACGCGGACGGGGCGTCGATCGCGGCGGGGCGGATCAAGACCAACTTCACCAAGGCGTTGGCGGGCAACGATGTCCTGGCCAACCTGGACGTGCGGCTGGTCGTGGGGGTCGCCAGCTGGGACCCCGACAAGATGAAGACCCCGTACGACCTGATGAACGCCGGCATCAAGGAGACCGAGTACGATGTGTAAGAAGATTAGGCTTTAACAATGGTGTGTGGCAGCCGCTGCACTCCGGCGAGCAAGATGGTCGTGGTGGGCACGACTTCGAAGCCCTGCAAAGAAACGCAGGTCTCCGGAGCTCGGCCTTGATGTAACCGGGTAAAAAACACCCGGTAACATCAATTTCACCACGACCATCAAGTCGCCTCCGTTGCGCTAACTTAGTGGGTTGCCCGTTATCCAACGGGACTCAGCTGCCAAATGATGTCCTGCTGGCAACGGTCTAACAGGCATCTTCCGTGATGACCGGTTTTGCGCCCATCACGAAATTCACTAATTGTTGGATTTCTTGAGCGCAATTGTCGTACGTCCGATTTCTTTGGCGGGCTAGATTGACAACTGCCGGTCTGTGACGTTTCCATTTAATTGGCACGGTGTTGAGGGACGCCGTGAGGGAGGTTCCACCAGGGCTCAGTAGCCTCGTTTCTGTTAACCGGGTGATTTTCCCGGTTTACAGAAAGGTCGAGCTTTAAGATTTGGGTGTTTTTCCCAAAACTTAAAGTCGTGCCGGCTACGTTCCAGCCCTGGTGGGGCCGACCGGTAGGCGACCCGGGCCGTAACTGGCGACCATCTTGCTCGCCGGAGTGTAGCGACAATAACCGCCTAACGTAGGCAAATGAATAATTTGGGAAAAATGGGTTGAAGACGGGGTCTTGAACCCATTTTTGATGGCGTTTTCGGTGCGCTCGCAAATAGACATCAATTCTGAATTAAAGTACAATGTATCTATTGACAAAGACAATAATATGAAGCTAACGCACGAGAAATTATTGGGAAAAATGGGGTCGAGAATTTTGACAGGAACGTTTATCAGTTTTGAAGGACCGGATGGTGCCGGGAAGACCAGCGCCCTCAAAGCCATCACCGCGGCGCTGACGCCGCAGTTGGGCGACCGGTTGACGGTTACCCGGGAACCCGGGGGCAACCCGATCTCCGAGAGCATTCGGGCCATTATTTTAGACCGGGCCAACACGGCCATGGACTACCGCACCGAGGCGCTCCTGTACGCGGCGGCCCGGCGGCAGCACCTGGCCGAGACCATTCTGCCCGCGCTCAAAGCGGGGAACCTGGTGCTGTGTGACCGGTACGTGGACAGCTCCGTGGCCTATCAGGGCGCGGGACGTCAGATTGGGGAGGCGGCCGTGGCGCAGATGAACGAATTCGCCACCGACGGCCTGTTACCCGCGCTGACCATCTACTTCGACGTTCCCGCCGAGGTGGGGCTGCAACGGATTCAAGACCACCGGGACCCCCAAAAGGTCGACCGGCTGGACGTTGAGAAGACGGCCTTTCACGACCGGGTTCGGGCCGCGTACCTGCGGCTGCAACAAGCCCATCCGGACCGCATCAAGCTGGTCGACGCGACCCAGACACCCGACCAAGTCGTGACCGCGGCGTTGGCGTTGATCAAGCACAGCGCGGGCGACTACTTTACCACCGGCAATTAAGGGAGGAACACCATACTATGAAATTACTCATCGCCATCATTCAGGATAAGGACGCCAACCGGCTCAGCAACCAGTTCATCGACCACGATATTCGGGCGACGCGGCTGTCGACGACCGGGGGCTTTTTAAAGTCCGGAAACACCACGTTCATGATTGGTCTCGAAGACGACCGGGTCGACGAGGTATTAGAACTCATCAAGACCACCAGCCACACCCGGCAACAGTTCATGACGCCGCCGGTCAACTTGGACGCCCAACTCGACAACACCTCGTCGTATCCGGTCGAGGTCCAGGTCGGCGGGGCGACGGTCTTCGTCTTGCCCGTTGACCAGTTTCACCAATTTTAGGAGGCCGGCATGACCGAAGAGACACCCATCACCCAGGCTCAGCGCCTGCAACCACAACTAGTGGACCACTTCATGGGGCTCATCGCCACGCACCGCTTGGCCCACGCCTACCTGTTTAACGGGATGGATGGCATCGGGCGGCAGGCTTTGGCCCAGACCGTGGCGCTGCGGCTCTTTTGCCAAAACGTCGGGGCGGACGGCTTGCCCTGTGGTCAGTGTGCCGAGTGCCGGCGCATCATGGCTGGGGACCATCCCGACGTGGTCAGGGTGGTGCCGGACGGGCAACGTATCAAGGTCGACCAGGTCCGGTACCTGAAGTCCGAGTTCACCAAGAGCGCGGTCGAGGGGAACCAGAAGATTTTTATTATTGACCAAATGGAACGGATGACCACCGGTGCGGCCAATAGTCTGTTAAAATTCATTGAGGAGCCGGTCGGCAACACGGTCGCGCTGTTACTGACGGCCAACAAGAATCTGATCCTGCCGACGATCCTGTCGCGGACCCAGATTGTGGACCTATTGCCGGTCCCGCCCAAGAAGTTGGCGGACGCACTGGCGCAGGCGGGGGTCGCCCCGAGTCAACGCTACCTGTTGGCCAACCTGACCGAAAGCGTGTCCGCGGCCAACGACCTGATCGCCGACGATTGGTTGGGCACCGCCCAGACCAGTATCGAGCACTGGTTCACGGCCTGCTGCCAAAATGACGAACGGGCCTTTGTCCGTGTTCAGACCGAGCTGGTGCCCCTGGCCGCCACGCGCGACCGGCAGCGGCTGGTGCTCGACATGCTGGTCCAGATCTGGCACGACGCCTTGCGCCAGCAGACCGCCGCGCTGCCCAGTTCCGACCTAGCTTATCCTCAGGTGGCCCAAGTGAGCGCCCAGATTGCCCAGCGCCTGCCCATCGACCGGCTGCTGGCCATCATGACGCTGGTACTGGCCACCCACGGGCAATTGGCCGGCAACCTGAATTTTCAAAACATCTTAGAGGCCTTGACGTTAGAGATCTTGGCCCAAATCAGTCACTAACCGCGCTCATAAAGGAGGGACGGCAGTTTGGATAAACAAGCAGTCTACGATCAACTAAAGGACATCAAGGGGCAGCTGGACGCGACGCTCACCCAGTTCGCTGACTTGCAGGCGGAGTTAACCAAGGTCTTTGAGCAAAACGCCGAACTTGAAATCGAAAACCAACACCTGCGCGACCTCTTACGAGAACTCCAGAAGACCTTGCCCGAAGCGCCCGAGACCCAGCAGGGGTTATCGAAGTCGCGGCAGATCCTGGAAAAGCTCTACGAAGAGGGCTTTCACGTTTGTCGGGAATTCTACGGCACGCGGCGCAAGCAGGACGAAGAATGTGCCTTTTGTTTAGAAGTTATTTATCGCGATCAATAGGAGGCCGTCATGGAACGACAACGAAGTTTTCAAAACGCCGAACAGGGGCGGCTCTACCTGGTACCGACGCCGATCGGTAATCTCGACGACATGACCTTTCGGGCCGTTAAGACCCTGCAGGACGTGGACCTGATTGCCGCGGAGGATACCCGGAACACCCAGAAACTCCTGAACCACTTCGACATCACCACCAAACAAATCAGTTTTCACGAACACAACACGCAGGAGCGGATTCCCCAGTTGCTGCAGAAGTTACAGGCGGGCATGCAGATCGCCCAGGTCAGTGACGCCGGGATGCCGTCCATCAGCGACCCGGGCCACGAATTGGTCGTGGCCTGTGCCCAGGCCGGCATTCCGGTCGCGCCGTTACCCGGGGCGAACGCGGGCTTGACCGCGTTGATTGCCTCCGGACTCGCCCCGCAGCCGTTTTACTTTTACGGCTTTTTGGATCGGAAACCCAAGGACCAACGCGCGGAGATTGCCGAGCTGGAAGAGCGGCCGGAAACGCTGATCTTCTACGAGGCCCCGCACCGCTTGAAGAAGACCCTGGCCAACCTGGCGACGGGCTTGGGCGCCGACCGGCCCGCCGTTTTGTGCCGGGAACTAACCAAGCGCTACGAAGAGTTCTTGCGCGGCAGCCTCAGTGAGCTGGCCGAGTGGGCCGCCACCGACCAGGTCCGCGGGGAGTTCGTGGTCCTGGTCAGCGGGAATCCCGCCCCGACCAGCGATACGCCGACCGTCGATCTGAGCGAGCCGGTCACGGTGCAGGTCGACCGGCTGATTGCCGCCGGTGAGAAGCCCAACGCCGCCATCAAGGAGGTCGCTAACCTCCGAAAGATGAAGAAGCAGGAAGTCTACCGCATTTATCATCACTTGGACGAGGAGGACGCCACCCATGAGCGCTAAGGAATACAACGAAGACCACCGGATCGTTTATTACGAAAGCGACGACACTGGTCACCTGACGATTGCCATGCTGATCAACCTGTTGGTGCTGGTCTCGGACGACCAGAGTAACCAGCTGGGGATGGACACCGCGTTCGTCAACAGTCTGGGCGTGGGCTGGGTCGTGACCCAGTACCACCTGCAGGTCACGCGCCGGCCGAAGACGGGGGAGGTCGTGACCCTGAAGACCAAGGCCACGGCCTACAACCGCTACTTCGCCTACCGCGAGTACTGGTTGCTCGACGCGCAGGGCGACACGTTGGCCTACGCCGAGGGCATCTGGGTGACCATGAGCTACGCGACGCGCAAGATCGCCACGATTCCCGAAGAACTGATGACGCCCTACGAGAGTGAAAAGACCGGCAAACTGCCGCGTCTGCCCCGGCCCGAGCGGCTGGACACGACCGCGACGGTTCGGACGCAGCCGTACACGGTGCGCTACTTTGACATCGACAACAACGGCCACGTCAACAACGCGCACTACTTTGACTGGCTGTTGGACACGCTGCCGGCGGACTTTTTGCGGCACCATGAACCGACCGATATCCGGATTCGGTTCGAAAACGAGGTCCAGTACGGCCACCAGGTGGTCAGCGAAGTCGTTCAGCACGATCTGACCACCCAGCACCAAATCAAGCTGGGGGCCACGATTGCGGCCCTGGCCACGGTCACCTGGCGGAAGGCCTAAGTTTTGGCCGGAACCGGGGAAGTGGGTGGCGTTTCAACCATTTTGTGGTAGTATATTAAACTGGTATGAACAATAAAGATAAAGAAATAGCCAAGACCAAGCGGTGCATCGCGACTCAGGAGACACCGCTTTTGACATCTTGACCTTGGTACGAATCCGTTGAAGGGGACCTAACAGATGAAGATTTTAGCAATTGATACGTCGAATCGGCCGTTAAGCGTCGCGGTCTTAGATGACACGACGGTGTTAGCCGCCATTACGGTAACGGTCCACCAGAAGCACGCGGAATACCTGTTACCAGAGATTGAACGCCTGCTGGGCATGGCCGACCTGCAGCCGACCGACCTGGACCGGGTTGTCGTGGCGGCCGGCCCCGGCTCCTATACTGGGATCCGCATCGCCGTGACCACGGCCAAGACGCTGGCGGCCACGCTGGGGATCGACCTGGTGGCGGTCTCCAGTCTGGCGACCCTGGCGGCCAACGTGCCGGTAGAGGGTGCGCTGGTGGCCCCCATGTTCGATGCGCGGAACCAAAACGTCTTCGCGGGCCTGTACCGGATCCAAGCGGGCCGCCCGCAACCGGTGATCGCCGACGCGCACACCAACGTGACGGCCTTCTTACAGGCCGTGCAGGAATACGCGGAGCCGATCTGGTTCCTGGGGGACGCCGAGCACTTCGACGAGCTGATCCACACGACCGTCTCGGCGGCCACGCCACGGGTCAGCCCCTGGCTCAACCTGCCGCAGGTGGCGACGATTGGCCTGTTAGGCCGCGACCTAGCGCCCGTGAAGGACGTGGATCGGTTTGTGCCGAACTACCTGCGGTTGACGCAGGCGGAGGCGGAATGGCGAGCAAAGAACCCCGGGGAGGACAACACATCCTATGTTGAAAAAGTTTAAAACCTGGTATAAAAGCGTGTTCGGGAGTCAACGCGAAATCGTGCGTGAAGAGACCCTGGGCGTGAAGAACCACCGGGTGGATATCAAGGGCGTCACGTACTTCGTTGCGAAGGCGCTGTTCACCGATATCCCAGAAATGATTGAAATTGAACGGGCCGTTTACGCGGGCAAGGCCCCGTGGGATTCCACGGCCTTTGCGAACGAGTTGCGGCGGGAGAAGGACCGGCTCTACCTGGTCATCCGGCGTAACGATCAACTGCTGGCCTTTATCGGCAGTACCTTTGACGAGCGGACCCAGGACGCCCACATCACCAACATCGCCGTGTTGCCCGACGAACAGGGCAACGGCTTGGGCCGCTTCTTGATGGGCATCATGATCAAGAAGGCCCGCCAGTTGAACTACAAGACGGTCAGCCTGGAGGTCCGGGTCTCGAACCAGCAGGCCCAACACCTATACCGCGACCTGCAGTTCGAGCAGACCGGGATCAAGCGCGGGTACTACTTTGGCGACCACGAAGACGCGGCCGACATGGTGCTGGATTTAGTGGCGACGGCGCCGGAGACGGCTTCGTCGGTTCAGGAATGAAGAGGGAGTGAGTCCAACGGAAAAGCGAAATTTAATTCTGGCCTTTGAGTCAAGTTGTGACGAAACCAGTGTGGCCGTCATCGAGGACGGCCATCGGATTCTATCGAACATCGTGGCGACGCAGATCAAGAGTCACCAACGGTTTGGCGGAGTCGTTCCTGAGGTGGCGAGTCGCCATCACATCGAAGAGGTCACGCTGTGCATCAAGGATGCGCTGAGCGAGGCCCAGGTCGGCTATGACGACCTGGACGCCGTGGCCGTCACGTACGGTCCCGGTCTGGTCGGGGCCCTGTTGATCGGGGTCACGGCGGCCAAGACGGTGGCGTTTGCCCATCATCTGCCGTTGATTCCAGTCAACCACATGGCGGGCCACATTTACGCGGCGCGCTACGTGGAACCGATTGAATTTCCGGCGATGGCGCTGTTGGTCTCGGGGGGCCATACCGAATTGGTCTACATGCCCGCCGAGAATCAGTTTGAAATCATCGGGGAGACCCGAGACGACGCCGCCGGTGAGGCCTACGACAAGGTCGGCCGGGTGATGGGCGTCAACTACCCGGCTGGGAAGACGGTCGATGAGTGGGCCCACCAGGGACACGACACCTTCCACTTCCCCCGGGCCATGGAGACGGACGACAATTTCGACTTCAGCTTTAGCGGCCTGAAGAGTGCCTTCATCAATACCACCCACCACGCCGACCAGATTGGCGAAACGCTGGACAAGCACGACTTAGCGGCCAGCTTCCAGCAGGCGGTGGTCGACGTGCTGGCCGAAAAGACGCTGCGGGCGTTAAAAGACTACCCGGTCCACCAGCTGATCTTGGCCGGTGGGGTGGCCGCCAATTTAGGCCTGCGGGAACGCTTGGACCACGACCTGGAACAGGTACCGGGTACACGGTTGGTCAAGGCTCCGCTGAAGTTGTGTGGCGATAACGCCGCCATGATCGGCGCCTTCGCCGAGGTGGCTTACCGCCACCACGTCTTCGCGGACGCCACGCTCAACGCCGACCCGAGCCTGGAATTCGACTGGGTCGAGAATCCGGTGAAGTAGCCGGCGAAACGTCCTTAAACAAGATAATGAAAAGAGCGCCTGAGACGAAAAAGTCTCAGGCGCTCTTTTTTCTTACCGATTAGCTAATTATTGCGAGAAATCTTGCAATGATTATGGTGGTCGTCCCTTCTAAGGGGGAATGCTTCTTGGCTAATCTTTTTAATTTGACGCGTTCGAATATGGGTGTTTGCTTAATGTTCATTTTCAGCTAACCGATTAATTGAAACGTCGAAATCAGCCAGCGAGCCGATTGATTTGGTCTTTTCAATCAACCTGACTCGCTTATCCTAAAGCAGGGGACGACGAATAGACTGGGTGACGTGCCCACGGTCGTCACGGTCCAGCTAAGCGGAAGCACGCGCCAGCGACCACTGATTCAATTAAAAACCGCCCCCGGCAGAGGCCTGCTGGGGGCGGTTGGCGGATTGCGTTAGTCGTCGAAGTCTTCGAGGGCCAGGCTTTGGTTGGTCCAGGCGTCTTCGGTCTGATTCAGCTGGTCGGTCACGCTGGTCAGCTGTTCCTGTAAGTCGCCGAGCTTGCCGGCGTCGTTGAAGTTCTCCGGGAGGCTCATGGTCTTTTCAATCTCGGCCTTCTGCGCCTCCAAGTCACCCATCTGTTGTTCGAGGGCGGCGACCTGGCGGGTCAGCTTACGCTTGGCCTTGGAGCGCTCCTTTTGCTGCTGATAGTCGACCTGGGTCTGCTTGGGGGCGACGACCGTGGGGTGGGCCGCCTCGGCCTCGGCGGCTTCCTTGGCCGCGTAGGCGTCCTGCTCGGCCTTCTTGTCGACGTAGTAGTCGTAGTTCCCCAGGTAGCGGGTCGTGCCGTTCGGGCTGAGCTCGACCACCTGCGTGGCGACCTGGTTGATGAAGTACCGGTCATGGGAGACGAAGAGGATCGTCCCGTCAAATTCGTTGAGGGCGGTCTCCAGCACCTCCCGGCTGTCGATGTCCAGGTGGTTGGTCGGTTCGTCGAGCATCAGGAAGTTGTCGTGGCGCATGGCGAGCTTGGTCAGCAGGAGCCGGGCCTTTTCCCCACCACTTAGGCTATGGACGACCTTATCGACGTCGCTGCCGGTAAACAGGAAGCTCCCCAGAATCGAGCGAATGTCGCCTTCGGGGGTCGTGGGATGGTCGTCCCAGAGTTCGTGTAAGACCGTCTTCTTCTCGTGGAGCAGGGTCTGGTCTTGGTCGTAGTACCCGGTGTCGACCCCGGTCCCGAAGATGACCTGGCCGCGAATGGCCGGCTGTTTTCCCAGGATGGTCTTCAGCAGGGTGGACTTGCCGACCCCGTTCGGGCCCACGATGGCCACGGCCTGGTGCTTCTTGATGTCCAGGTTGATGGGCTCGCAGAGGACCTGGTCGTCGTAGCCCACGGCGGTGTTGACCACGTCGAGGACCACGTTACCGCTTTGCCGGTGAGGCGTGAAGCGGAAGCGGGCGACCTTCTCGTCCCCCTCGGGCTTCTCGATGCGGTCCATCTTCTCCAGCTGTTTGCGCCGGGCCTGGGCCCGTTTAGTGGTCGAAGCCCGCACGATGTTCTTGTTCACGAAGTCTTCTAATTTCGAAATCTCTGTCTGTTGCTTATCGTATTCCTTCCACTCCTGGCGCAGGCGTTCGGCCTTCTCGTCGATGAAGTGGCTGTAGTTGCCCTGGTAGTGGGTCAGACCGTGGTGGGCCATGTCGTAGACCTCGGTCGCCACATGATCCAGGAAGTACCGGTCATGGGAAACGATGAGGATGGCCCCGGCGTACCCCTGCAGGTAGCCTTCCAGCCAGGTCAGGGTCTCCACGTCCAAGTGATTGGTCGGTTCGTCGAGAATCAACAGGTCGGGACTTTCCAACAGGAGCTTGGCCAGGGCCAGCTGCGTACGTTGGCCCCCGGAAAGTTCTGTGATGGGCTTATCATAGTAGTCTTCGTCGAATTCGAACCCGTGCAGGACGCCGCGAATCTCGGCCTGGTACCCGTAGCCGTTCTGGTCACTGAAGTCCTGCTGGAGTTGGTCGTAGGTCCGACTGACCTGTTGAAACTTCTCGGGGTCGGCACTGACGGCCGGATCGCTCATCTCGGCCTCGAGTTCGTGAATGCGGTCCTCCATTGCTCGGAGTTTCGCAAAAACGCTCAACATTTCGTTCCACACGGTTTTGGTCGAGGCCAGGCCCGCGTTTTGCGCCTGGTAACCAATCGTGAGGCCCCGTTTCTTCGTAATTTGACCGGCGTCCGGGGTGGTTTCACCGGCGATCATTTTAAGTAGGGTGGATTTTCCGGCGCCGTTACGACCGACGAGGGCGACTCGTCCGTGCTCAGCGACATCCAGGTTAACGTTCTCAAACAGCACCGTAGCGCCGAAACGCCGGGCGACTTGCTGGACCTGTAGCAGAATCACAAGACCTACCTCCTTCATTGATAGCGTGTGATAATGAATAACCTCTATTTTAGCATACTCGGGAAGCAGACCGAAATGTGAAAGAAATTGTGAAAAATATTTGCAATATCTTTCACAAGGCGGGCGGGTATGCTATAATTTGGGGGAAAGTGAATTTCACATGCAAATAAGTTGTGTTCAATGGTTATCGCTAGCGGCTAGTGCCGGGTGATAGCCGTGAAGTTGATTAGGAGGGTTACCTTTGACAGAACAAAAGATTCCACGCGCCACGGCAAAGCGGCTACCGATTTATTACCGGTACCTCAACATTTTGCTGGACGCTGACAAGACACGCGTCTCCTCGACGGAGCTATCCGAAGCCGTCAAGGTCGATTCGGCCACGATTCGGCGGGACTTTTCGTACTTCGGTGCGTTAGGGAAGCGCGGTTACGGCTACGACGTTGAAAGCTTGATCAAGTTCTTCCGGAAGATCTTGAACCAGGACCGGTTGACCAACGTGGCCCTGATCGGGGTCGGGAACTTAGGCCACGCGTTATTGAACTTTAATTTCCACCAAGACGGCAACGTCCGGATCAGTGCGGCCTTCGACGTGAACGAGAAGATCGCCAACACGATTCAAAGCGGCGTGCCAATCTACCCGATGACCGAGTTGCGGACCCAGCTGGAAGAACAACAGATCCAGGTGGCCATCCTGACGGTGCCATCCGAAGTGGCCCAACAGGTCACCGACGAAGCCGTTGCCGGTGGGGTGAAGGGAATCTTGAACTTCACGCCACTGCGGGTTACGGTACCGAAGGACGTCCGGGTCCAAAACGTGGACCTGACCAACGAACTGCAAACCTTGATCTATTTCCTGGAACACTACAATAAAGAATAATGAGAAGTCGTAGTCTGATGAAGATTGCGACTTTTTTCGTGGCGACAACTTTTGCGTCGCTGAGGCCAATGGCTGGCGTTGTGGGCGCGGGTCCCGTATCATCACTTAATAAGTAGGACCCCCAGTGGTCAAATTAGCACTCTTGAATTAAGTTTGCCAAATTCCTTGATTTTTACTGGGAATAATCATATATTAGATATTGTTGATTAGCACTTGTGTTAGCTAAGTGCTAACAGTGCTAAAACCTAAGTTCATTGGAGGGATTCAAGTGTTAAAACCATTAGGAGACCGCGTCATTTTAGACCAACCACAAGAAGAAGAAGAAACGGTTGGCGGCATTGTGTTAGCAAGTAACGCACAAGAAAAGCCTCAAACGGCCAACGTTGTTGCAGTTGGTGACGGTCGGGTGTTGGACAATGGTGAAAAGGTGGCGCCGAGCGTGAAGGTTGGCGACAAAGTTTTGTTCGACAAATACGCCGGTACTGAAGTCAAGTACCAAGACAAGACGTACCTTGTTTTACACGAAAAGGACTTAGTTGCCGTTATCGACTAAGACTTTCCCACTACTCATCCAGAAACACGATCTAAAAATTTTAGTATGAGGTGAACATTTAAAATGGCTAAAGAATTAAAATTTTCTGAAGACGCACGTAGCGCAATGCTTGCCGGTGTTGACAAGTTAGCCGACACGGTTAAAACGACCTTAGGACCTAAGGGACGTAACGTTGTTTTGGAACAAAGCTACGGTAACCCAACCATCACCAACGATGGGGTCACCATTGCTAAGTCCATCGAATTAGAGAACCACTTCGAAAACATGGGCGCTAAGCTGGTTTCCGAAGTTGCTTCCAAGACCAACGATATCGCCGGTGACGGGACTACGACTGCGACGGTTCTGACCCAAGCAATCGTCAACGAAGGCATGAAGAACGTGACCGCCGGTGCTAACCCAGTTGGCATCCGTCACGGGATCGAATTGGCAACGGACGCCGCTGTCAAGGCCTTGCACAAGATGTCACACGACGTTAAGACCAAGGACGATATCGCTCAAATCGCATCCATTTCTTCCGCTAGCAAGGAAACCGGTTCGTTGATTGCCGACGCCATGGAAAAGGTTGGTAACGACGGGGTCATCACCATCGAAGAATCCCGTGGGGTTGATACCAGCTTGGACGTGGTTGAAGGGATGCAATTCGACCGTGGCTACATGTCTCAATACATGGTCACCGACAACGACAAGATGGAAGCCAACTTGGACAACCCTTACATCTTGATCACCGACAAGAAGATTGCGAACATCCAAGACATCTTGCCATTGTTGCAATCCGTTGTTGAACAAAGCCGTTCCCTGTTGATCATCGCTGATGACATCACCGGTGAAGCTTTGCCAACCTTGGTTCTGAACAAGATGCGCGGGACCTTCAACGTGGTTGCCGTTAAGGCACCTGGCTTCGGTGACCGTCGGAAGGCCATGTTACAAGACATCGCCGTTCTGACCGGTGGGACCGTGGTCACTGACGACTTAGGTCTGAACTTGAAGGACACGACCATCGATCAATTAGGTCAAGCCCAAAAGATCAACGTGACTAAGGACAACACCACCATCGTTGAAGGTGCTGGTGCCAAGGACCAAATCGCTGACCGGGTCGCTGAAATCAAGGGTCAAATCGCTGACACGACCTCTGACTTCGACCGTGACAAGCTGAAGGAACGTTTGGCTAAGTTAGCCGGCGGTGTGGCCGTTGTTCGGGTCGGTGCTGCGACCGAAACCGAATTGAAGGAACGTAAGTACCGGATCGAAGATGCTTTGAACGCGACGCGTGCCGCCGTTGAAGAAGGCTTCGTTCCTGGTGGTGGGACTGCTTTGATCGACGTGATCAAGGACGTTGCCGCTGTTAAGGCCGATGGCGATGCCCAAACCGGTGTCAACATTGTCTTACGGGCCCTCGAAGAACCTGTTCGTCAAATCGCGCAAAACGCCGGGGTTGAAGGTTCCGTTGTGGTTGAACACCTGAAGGATGAAAAACCAGGAATCGGATACAACGCTGCGGACGACAAGTACGAAGACATGGTGGCTGCCGGGATTACCGACCCAACCAAGGTTACCCGTTCCGCTCTTCAAAACGCTGCCTCCGTTTCTGCCTTGTTATTGACGACGGAAGCCGTTGTCGCTGACAAGCCAGAAAAGAACCCAGCACCAGCTGCCCCAGCCGCACAACCCGGCATGGGCGGTATGATGTAAGCTCAGCTTCATCATTCAATGAGTCATTATCAGGGTGTCAATCGTCAGAGATGGCGGTTGGCACCTTTTTTATGAGATAATGTCATTTGATGATGCATCCTGCTAGTTGAAATCAGTGGAAGCTGTCGATTGCTTCCGCTCAGCTGGGCCGTGACGACCATGGTCACGACTTGAAGTCCCGCAAAGCACGTAGGTCTAAAAAAGGGCGGCCTTGTGGTAAGTCAGCTGAAAAACGCTGACTTACCACAATTTCACGGTCTGGGCCCAGCTTCGCTCCAGCAATCTTAACGATGGCGGTAATCTTGCAATTTTGTCGTAATTGCAGCTATCGTAGAGGGGTTTTAGTACGGAAAACATTAGTTGATAGCATACAAGTCGATGCTCATCACCGTTTTCTGATCAACTGGTAGGATGCGTAATTTAATTATCAGAGAAGAGTGAGAGTAAATGGAAATTCCAGATGCTGATCAAATTCATCCCAATCCAGAGCTTAAAGAGATTGTCTTTGTAAAAAATGTCATCACTAGGCCTAATATCGAAATTGGTGATTACACTTACTACGATGATCCAATTTCACCCGAAAAGTTTGAGGACCACGTGACCCACCATTACGAATTTCTTGGCGATAAATTAATTATCGGTAAATTTTGTTCAATCGCCAAAGGAATCGAATTTGTGATGAATGGTGCTAATCACGTGATGAAGGGAATTTCAACTTATCCATTCAATATCATTGGTGGCGATTGGGCTAAAAACATCCCAGATATGACAAGTCTGCCATTGAAGGGCGACACTGTGGTTGGAAACGATGTCTGGTTTGGCCAAAATGTGACAGTGATGCCCGGTATCAAAATCGGGGATGGCGCAATCATAGGGGCAGATAGTGTGGTGGCGAAAGATGTTCCTGCATATGCAATTGTTGGAGGTAACCCTATCCAGATTATTCGCCATCGCTATAACGATGAAACCATCGCCTTATTAGAAAAATTAGCCTGGTGGGATCGAGATACCATTTGGATTACGAAACACTTGTCACAATTAACCACCAAAAAACTGGATATCGAATTACTTAAGCATCTAATTTAGACCAAAATAATCGATATTAATAAAGTAGTTCTATGACTTTACAGTAATGGAGGGTGATGGGGCTACTTTTTTATTGGTGACAGACAACTGAATCAGATAGAAGCAAGCAGGGTGATTACCAATGAAGTTTTCTTTGGGACAAAGTTGCGCTTGGTTTGACAATTCGTCGAGCAACAAACTAAGGTGTACGAGGGCTTCCAGCGAGTCCGGCGGGATTCTGGCGGGTTGCCCAGCCGAATAAGAGTTGACGAACGGGGGAGAAACTAGTAGTTTTGACGATGGAACGATTGTGACATCACTTTACGGCTATGCAACCATCAGTTTCGTATTTTCGTCGGGGGACCTCGGGACCCACCCATGAGGTGGGGGCGGGGGTCCGCTGGGCTAACGAACGAACCAACAGCGTCTTAGGTTTAAGGGGCCAGATCCGGGGGTTCCCGGTCGTCATTGAGGGCGGCTGGTTCCCGGAACGGCCGTACTTAAGGGCCTGTTGCTTTTTCGGGTTGTTAATGCGAAGAATTGTGGTAATGTGGTCTTATAAGTAGTAGAATGACGTTTGCATTCGTGAAAAGACGAGTGGTATTCATGATCCCGGCGATTAACCGGATTTCGAGTTATTATTTCGTGGAGATAAGGAGTAAATAGTCATGTGGCGTTATTTAAAGCGGGTTTTGATTGGAAAACCCCTCAAAACCATGGACGAGGGCGGTCAGGCGCTGACCAAGTTTAAAGCGTTGGCGTTGTTATCCTCCGATGCGCTGTCCTCCGTGGCTTATGGTACTGAGCAAATTACCACAGTATTGATCACCTTATCCGCCGCAGCCCTGATGTACCAATTATGGGTTGCCGCTTTGGTTTTAGTACTGTTATTTGCGATCACGCTTTCCTACCAACAAATCATTCATGCCTACCCATCCGGTGGTGGGGCCTACGTGGTCGCCAGCACCAACTGGGGGCAATCGGCAGGATTGGTCGCCGGGGGCTCGCTGTTAGTAGATTATATGCTGACGGTGGCCGTTTCGACGACTTCCGGGACCGAGGCGATTACCTCGGCCATCCCGGCGCTTTACCCGTATTCGGTGCTGATTTCGGTACTGATCGTGATTGGCATTATGCTCCTCAACTTACGGGGCATGCGCGAATCAGCGAGCTTCTTGACCGTGCCGGTTTACTTCTTCATTCTGATGATTCTGGGCATGGTTGGGTTTGGTTTGTACAACATTGCCAGTGGCAACATTACCTACCACGCCGCGGCTCACGTGGGCACGCCGGTCCAAGGCATGACCCTGTTGCTGTTCCTGCGCGCGTTCTCATCGGGTTCCTCGTCATTGACCGGGGTGGAAGCCATCAGTAACGCGGTGCCGAACTTCAAGGAACCGAAACGGCATAATGCCGCGGCGACCTTGGCCATCATGGCCGGCATTCTGGCCATCTTCTTTGCTGGCATCACCTACCTGAGTTACTACTTGGGCATTCGGCCCCAGTCCAGTCAAACGGTGCTGTCCCAAATCGCCAGTGGGGTCTTCGGTCACGGCGTCCTGTACTACCTGTTACAGTTGTCGACGGCGGCGATTTTGGCCGTGGCTGCCAACACCGGGTTCTCGGCCTTTCCAATTCTGGCCTACAACATGGCGAAGGATAAGTTCTTACCGCACGCTTACCTGGATCGCGGTGACCGGTTGGGCTATTCTAACGGGATTATCTCGTTGGCCGTGGGGGCCATTGTGTTGATTCTGATCTTCCATGGTCAGACCACGTTATTGATTCCGTTGTATGCGATCGGGGTGTTTGTTCCGTTCGTCTTATCCCAATCCGGGATGATCATTCACTGGTTCCGGACCCGCGAAGGTTGGTGGCTGGGTAAAGCGGCCATTAACTTATTGGGTGCGTTGATTTCGCTGGCCTTAGTGATCACGCTGTTGTTCCTGCATTTCGTCAATGTTTGGCCGTATCTCATTATCATGCCGCTGATTTTGTGGATGTTCTATCGGATTCATCAGCATTATCAAAACGTGGCCCGGCAATTGCGGGTCGCGGCTAAGGCAAAAGTCGAGGACCACGAGTATGACGGGGCGACCGTCATCGTGCTGGTCAGCAACATCACCCGGGTGACCACCGGGGCCATCAATTACGCCAAGTCCATTGGGGACTACGTGATTGCGATGCACGTGTCCTTCGATGAGAACCCCAAGAAGGAACACAAGACGGCGCAGGAATTCAAGGAAGAGTTCCCGGATATTCGGTTCGTCGACATTCATTCGTCGTACCGGTCCATCGCCACGCCAACGTTGCGCTTCTGTGACGTGATCGCCAAGCGGGCGGCCGAACGGAACTTCACCACCACGGTGCTGGTTCCCCAATTCGTGCCCCGGCATCCTTGGCAAAACGTCCTGCATAACCAAACGGCGTTGCGCCTGCGGACCGTGCTGAATTCGCGGGAAAACATTATCGTTTCGACCTATAATTACCACTTGAAAGAGTAGTGGTCATCAAACCCAAAACCGTCAATCCTTCGGGACTGGCAGTTTTTTATTTGGGCGAACACAGTTTCAGTTGGTCGGTAAACTGGCGAAGGCGTGTCTAGCCCCTTAGCGGACCCGGAGTGGCCTCGTTGGGGCTCGCCTGGTAAGTTGGCTGTGCCGCGATTGGGGTGGCTGGTACGCGTTGTTTAGCCCCCTTGGCGACCGCCGCTTGAATGAACAGTTGGGGGGAGCCTGGGGGAACCCGACGAATCACGGTCCCGTTAGAGGCGCTTGACGGGGAACGGATTTTTTCTTTAAGATAAAGGTAACGGACGATTGGGTTCGAGAGAGGAAGCGGATTGGGTGCTCGTTTGGTTTGATGGATTATTAATTGGAGCTTTCATTAGTGTGATGGGTGGTGGGGGTGCCGCCATGTACCTGGGGGTGTTGACCAGTCAGCTGGGAATCGCGACCGCGGTGGCCGCACCGACCTCGTTGATTGTGGCCATCCCCGCGTTGTTGTTCGGGTGTGTGACCCAGATTCGGATTCACAACGTGCACTTTGACCTGGGGAACCGGATGATCTTGGCGGCCTTACCGGGGATCCTGATTGGAACGGCGGTCGCGCCGTTCATCCCGGCACGCATTTACGATTGGGTCGTGGGGACGATCCTGATGGTGATGGGCGGCATCGTCATCTACCGGGCCTGGCGTCCGGCGCAGAAGCAGGCGACGGGGCGCTCACGGACGACGATTGCGGTGGCCCTGGGGTTCCTGAGTGGCCTGATGGTCGGTATCGGTGGCCTGACTGGGGGCGGTCCGACCGTGGCGGGCTTGTCCATCCTGGGGCTGTCCGCGCTGGAGGCGGCCGGGACCTCGACCTACGTGATCAGCGTCATGGCCATCGTGGGGGCGATTGGCCACCTATTCACCGGGTCCATCGCGTGGCTCGCGGGTATCAACCTGATGATCGGATCGGTGATGGGGTCAGTGATCACCCCGTTGATCCTGCACCGCTTTGACATGGTCAAGCTGAGTCGCTGGTTGACCCCCTTAATGGGGGCGGTGATCGTTTACTTTGGGGTCAGTATCTTTTTCAAATAATGGCTTGTGTGCGCGGAATCCCACAGTGGGGCGTCGCGCCTTTTTGGTGATGAAGCGCAAAAAACGACTGGGACGGATGACGTCTCAGTCGCTTTTGCGTTCTCCGAATAGTGAGTATCGAAACGCGTTTTCTTAGTTGTTGGGAAGATGGTGGTAACAGTGACGGGGTGTTTTGGCGACGGGGGCTTTCCGTGGTAAACACGGAAAGCCCCCACGCTACGCGACTACAGTGACAGTTAAGACGAACGGGTTCCGTGTATACAAAAACGGGAACCGTCCAACGACGGTTCCCGTTAAGGTACAGATATGAGTAGTGGTTTAGTATAAGCCCATCATGTGAGCAAATGGTGGAACCACGATGTCAACGACGATGGAGACAACAACCACGGCGATGGAAGCCATCGAACCTTGGATGGATCCTAATTGGATCGCCTTGGCAGTCCCAACGGCGTGTCCGGCAGTCCCTAAACCAAGTCCAGCACCAATTGGATCGCTGTTCAACTTGAAGACCTTAACTAAGAAGTCACCTAAGGCGTAAATCAGAACGGCGTTGATGATGCAGGCCATGGCCGTAATCGCGGAGTTACCACCAACAGAGACGGCAACAGGCATCGCGATGGCCGTCGTTGCGGCTTGTGGCAACATGGAAGCAATTCCGGAGTTGTCCAGGCCAAACAGCTTGGCAACAAAGTAGATGATGAACAGAGAAATCAGTAACCCGATGATCAGGGAAAGCACGATTTCGAGCCAGAAGCGCTTAACGATATCGTTCCGCCGGTACAGAGGAATGGCGAAGGCAATCGTAGCAGGGTTCAGGAACCAGAAGATGATGTTCCCACCTGGTAAGTACGCTGACTTGTAGAAGGTAGCCGTGTCAGTTCCGAAGGCCTTGGCCATCAGGAACAGGATGAAGATCCCTAAAACCATCCCAACGAACAGAGGTTGGAACAGGAAGAATCCCTTACTGATCTTGAAGAGCCATTGACCAATTAAGTAAACCATTAATGAAAGAAAAATACCAAAGATAGCGTTACCGGCAGAGGCACCAGCGGCGTTAGTCCCGAGGGCGTCACCGAGCCATTTTCCCCAAACTGCCATATGAGGAGTAGCAGTTGCTGCTAAACTAATCATAATTATTCATCCTTTTCTATGCAAAGTCGTAGTGGGTCGAACGATTATTCTTCGACTTCAGTGTTACGATGGAAGACGTGCCGACTTAACCACATGAAACCAGCCGTGGTGTAAGCGATGCAGACCAACATAACGATCGTTGCGATGATCGTAACGATCACGATTTGAACACCTTGCGCCTTCATGATGTCCAAGTTTGCGGCCATTTGAATCCCAGATGGGACGAACAGAAAGGCAATCAAACTGATCATGAAGTCCCCGAACTTAGCAACGTTGCGGAGCTTGACAATCTTCGTGCAAAGTAACACGTAGAGGATCACCAGACCCATAACGGGCGTTGGAACAGGGAAGGATGCAGGGAACAATGGGGAGAGCAGGCTAGATACAAACAGAATAGCCGCGAAAATACCCATTTGAATTAAGATAGGTGAATCTTGTTCTTCCTTAGCTGTTTCGGTCTTTGATGCTTTATCATTAGCAGCCAATAGAAAAATCTCCTTTCAAAATACAAACCAGAGTGACCAACAACTAGAGGGATTTCACAAGAAAATAAGATAAATAGCTCAGATACGAAATGAAATGTGAAACCCTTCTCAATGACACAAACTCATTATATGGCTTTTTGGGTGTTTGCACAAGATAAATCTGCATGATTTGGCGGTTTGACCTGTGCGCTTGTGCACGCAAAGTGCCCCAAATTCAGTAGGGAAGCGGTTACACAAAGTTTTACAAAAATTTATTCATTCACAAGGTGTTTCGCAATTTTTCTTGTGAAAATTTATGGTTGGTGAAAGCCACCGACCTTTTTAAGGGCAGAACGGAAATCGCGGTTGTGTTTAATTTCAGGGCTTTGTATAATTAGCAAAAGAATCACGAAAGAAGAAAGAGGAAATCTAATGAAATTCGAGATTATTGTTAGCTTATTTGCTACCATGATCATTTCTGCGGTCCTCACACCATTTGTGCGCCGATTCGCGTTTAAAATCGGGGCTGTGGACAAACCGAATCAACGGCGCGTCAATAAGGTGCCCATGCCGACCATCGGCGGTTTAGCCATCTTTATCGCGTTTACTTTTTCGACGATGTTCCTATTAAGAGACCAGATGCCAACGCAACAACTTTGGGGGCTCTTTGGTGGAGAATGCATCATTATTGCAGAAGGCATGATCGACGACGTATACGAATTAAAGCCGCACCAAAAGGTGATCGGGCAATTGCTGGCCGCACTCGAAGTCTACTTCGTGGCGGAGGTGCGGATGCGCTACATCACCTTGCCGTTCATTGGCACCTGGTACCTGGGCTGGCTGGCGCTGCCCATCACGTTACTGTGGATTGTGGCCATCATCAACGCCATCAACCTGATTGACGGGTTGGACGGGTTGGCCACCGGGGTCTCAATCATCGCGTTGACCACGACCGGGATTACCGGGCTGTTCTTCTTGAACCTGGCCAACACCTGGGTCGCCATCATGATTTTCGCGTTGGTGGCCGCCATGTTAGGTTTCTTACCCTATAACTTTTTCCCCGCCAGAATCTATTTGGGGGACACCGGGGCGCAGTTCATTGGGTTCATGATCGCCTGCTTCTCCCTGTACGGGTTAAAGAACGTGACGTTCATCTCGGTGATCATCCCCGTGATCATTCTGGGTGTGCCGATTACCGACACGGTCTACGCGATGATTCGGCGGATCTTGAACCGGCAGCCCATCTCCCACGCCGATAAGCACCACTTGCACCACCGGCTGATGCAGTTGGGGCTGACCCACCGGCAGACCGTCCTGGTCATCTACGGGATCGCGCTGATCTTTTCCTTTATTGCGTTGCTGTACCCGCTATCGACCATCTGGGGTTCGGTCCTGCTGACCATTGCCATCCTGATTGGCCTGGAGCTGTTCGTGGAAGCCATCGGGCTGGTCGGCTCGAACCGCCAACCCTTGTTACACTGGATCAAGCACATCGTGAAGCAGTTTACCTCGAAGAGTTCTGATTAGCTTCGGGGATATAGCAAACAGGGCATCGATTCTCTCAGTGAGAATCGATGCCCTGTTTTTTAGCAGTTATTGATGGAAAAGTTGGCGACAGTCCGCGCAAGGGCGTTTGCCTAGTCGGTGGACGCGTCGTCGCGGCTGCTGGCGTGGATCTCCACGGGAATCTCGTGGTAGTCGACGTCACCCAGCTGCATGGTCAGCCGGTCACTGAGCAGGTCGGTGATGGCCTGCTGGGTCGCTTCGACCGCCGGCAGGTCCACGGCAATCGTGACCGTAACCGCCGTGGTGTAGAGGGTCTCGAGGATGGTAATGGCGTTTTCGGTCAGGTAGTGGGCCAACCGGTCGTAGTTTGCGTAGTCTACGGTCAGCTGGATGGCCCGCTGCCGGACACGCTTGACCACGCCGACCGCTTCGATGGCGGTCGAGGTGGCGTTGCTGTAAGCCCGAATCAGCCCCCCGGCGCCCAGCTTGATGCCGCCGAAGTACCGGGTGACCACCGCGATGCTGTTGTGCAGGTGGTTGCGCTGCAGGACCGTCAGGATGGGCACACCCGCGGTGCCGGACGGTTCCCCGTTGTCGCTTTCGCGTTGGATCTCGTCGTGTTCGCCGATCAGGTAGGCCCAGCAATGGTGATTGGCCTTGGGCTCGCGCTTGACGATGGCCGCGATGAAGGCCTGCGCGGCGGCCTCGTCGGTGACCCGCCCCACGTCGGTGATGAAGCGGGATTTCTTGATTTCCAGTGCATGTTGCCCCGGTTGTTGGGGCATGGTCAGATAATCGGTTTCCATGAAAACACACCTTTTTTCGAATTTTAACGGCGACTTAGCGGAAGTAACTGGGAATGCACTTAGATGAAGGAGGCTTCCCATGACAGACACTTCCGAGCAATTATATGGTCGCCGGGTTCCGTTAGCCCAGGCGCCCGCCAAGTTAACGGGTCAGACCGCCGTGGTCCAGGTGGGGCGGCGTTGGCGGTGCCAACGGTGTCACCAGCTGGCCGGAGAAACCGACCGCTTGCCGCAAAACGTGCCGTATTGTCGGCATTGCTTGAACTTGGGGCGCCTGACGGCATTGACTAAATTATACACTATTCCCGAACCAAATCGGTTCCGAATGGTCACGGATTCGCCGCTGACCTGGTCGGGGCAGCTCAGCCCCCGGCAAGCAGCGGCGGCCGAGCAGGTGCTGGCGCGGCTCAAGACACGCACCTCGCAGCTGCTCTGGGCGGTCACCGGGGCGGGCAAAACGGAAATCGTATACCCCGGGCTGGCCTGGGCCCTGCAACAGGGATGGCGGGTCGCCTGGACCTCGCCGCGAGTCGATGTGTGCCTGGAGCTGGCCCCCCGCTTGGCCGCAGCCTTTACCGGGATCCCCCAGGCGGTCCTGTACGGGGGACAACCCGTGCCGTACGCCTATCGACAGCTGACCATCTGTACGACCCACCAGCTCTTGCGGTTCGACCAAGCCTTTGACCTGATCATCGTCGACGAGGTCGATGCCTTTCCCCTGGCGACCAGTCCGCTGCTGCAGGGGGCCTTGCGGCGGGCGCAAAAGAAGACGGGCTGTCACCTGTACCTGACGGCCACGCCGGGAGAAGACCTGCAACGCCAGATCAAGCGTCGCCGGTTAGCCGTGACCTATTTACCGTTGCGCTATCACGGGTACCTCTTGCCGCCGCTGACCGTCAAGATTGCCTGGCACTGGCCCGACCGGCTGGCAACGGGCCGGTTGCCCCGGGGATTGGTCCGGCAATTACGGGCGTATCGGCGCCGGGTCCAACGGTTCCTGCTCTTCGTGCCCCACGTGGCCGACATCGCCCCGGTCCTGCGGGCGCTGGCCCGGCTGGGGATGACCCACGGCGTGGGAGTCCATGCCGCCGACCCCCAACGCACGGCCAAGGTTCAGCAGATGCGCGACGGGGCGGTCGATTTTCTGGTGACCACCACGATATTGGAGCGGGGCGTGACCTTTCCCAACGTGATGGTGGCGATCCTGGGCGGGGATGATCCGGTCTTTTCGACCGCGGCACTGGTTCAGATTGCCGGTCGGGTGGGGCGCCACCGCGACTTTCCCCGCGGGGACGTCGTCAGTTATTGCCAGAGCCAGACCCGCACGGTGCGCCGGGCCCAACGGATGATTCGGCAGTTGAACCGGCGGGGCCGCCGGTTAGGGGGACAGGCCTGATGCGCGCGTGTCTGTGGTGCGGGCGGCCCATCGTGGTGCCCGTGACGCTGGCCGACATCTGGCACTGGGGCCCGCTGCCGACGCCCATCATCTGTCGGGCCTGTCGCCAGCGGCTCCAGCCCATCGGCAGTGCGAAGTGTCCCCAGTGTGGACGGCAACAGGCGACCGTTCAGCGGTGTCACGACTGTGAGCGCTGGGATGATGCGTTCGTGAACCACGCCATTTTCCCCTACGATGCGGCCCTGAAGGCCTACATGCAGCAGTATAAGTTCCAGGGGGACTACCAGCTGCGCCTGGTGATGCAGCCGCTGATTCGGGAGGCCCTGGCCCGCGAGCACTACGACGTGCTGGTCCCGATTCCTATCACGGCGGCCACGTGGCGGACTCGGGGGTTCAACCAGGTGACGGGGTGGCTGACGGGGCAGCCCTTTCAGCAGGTGTTGACGGTGTCCGCCGCCAGCAAGCCCCGGGACCAATCGAGCAAGACCCGGCAGGAGCGCCTCCAGACGCCCCAGCCCTTTTCCCTGGTGGCGGGGGCGGCGACGGTCCTGGCTGGCAAACGGGTTTTGCTGCTGGATGACGTCTACACCACCGGGCGAACCCTGCGCCACGCCGCCGCGCAAATTTCTTTGGGTGGGGCGCAAGCGGTTACTGGCTTGACGTTAGCCCGTTAATCGTGAAGAAAATTCGTTAGATTAATTGTCTATCGAAGCGCTTTCTATTATAATAATAGTAAGCAAAGCACCGAAGAGTGGTCCTTCAAGTGCTGAGCAAGCCAAGCAATCTCTTGGCTGAAGGGAGAGAAGTTTTATGCTCACATTTAATATTCGTGGTGAAAACATCGAAGTTACTGACGCAATCCGGGATTACGTTCAGAAGCGCATCAGCAAGTTAGAGAAGTATTTCGAAAACAACGTTGAGGCAATTGCGCATATCAACCTGAAGGTCTACCAAAACAAGACGGCCAAGGTTGAAGTAACGATCCCACTCCCATACTTGACATTACGGGCAGAGGAAACCTCGCCGGATCTGTACGCCAGCGTTGATTTGGTTACCGACAAGCTGGAACGTCAGATTCGGAAGTACAAGACCAAGGTTAACCGCAAGTCCCGTGAAAAGGGCTACAAGAACCTTGACTTCGTGCCATCCGACACGGACGACAAGGCGAAGGACAGCGACAGCAACGAACTTCAGGTTGTCCGGACCAAGCGGGTCTCGCTGAAGCCAATGGACAATGAAGAAGCCATCTTACAGATGGATATGTTAGGGCATGACTTCTTTATTTACCAAGACGCCGAAACCGATGGCGTCAGCATCGTCTACCGTCGGAACGATGGCCGTTACGGCTTGATCGAAGCCGGCGACGAAGCTTAGGTTAAACACGTTTTTACGAAAGGTTCGGGGCGCACACCTCGAACCTTTTTTCGTGGGTCCGGGCCGCTCCTGGGGCGCCGTGACGACCAGTTTCAGAACAAATCGCAAAAGAAAGCGATTTATATTTCGTTAACCGGGTAGGGCAGTTTCATCTTGACCGGGTTAGTGTTAAAATGTAGAATGATTTATCGCAAAACATCAAGGAACTTTAAATAGATCGATTAAACAATGTACTGAAGGGAATTCTCACATGGCAAATATTTTGAAACGATGGGTCGAAAGTGATCGACGAACTTTACGACGCCTCAGTAAATTAGCGGATCAGGTTGGCGCCTACGCTGATGAATATTCAAAGCTTTCAGATGACGAATTGAAGGCGAAAACGCCAGAATTTAAGAAACGCTATCAAGATGGCGAGACCTTGGATGATTTGTTACCTGAGGCCTTCGCTGCTTGTCGTGAAGGGGCACGCCGGGTCCTCGGACTCTACCCGTTCCATGTGCAAATCATGGGGGGGATCGTCCTTCACGAAGGGAACATTGCTGAAATGAAGACCGGTGAAGGGAAGACCTTGACCGCCACGATGCCCGTTTACCTGAACGCGATTTCCGGCAAAGGGGTCCACGTGGTCACGGTCAACGAATACCTGTCCGCCCGGGACGCCACCGAAATGGGTGAGTTGTACAACTGGATGGGCTTGACGGTGGGTCTGAACTCCGCGGAAAAGTCGCCTGACGAAAAGCGGGAAGCCTACAACGCCGACATCACCTACTCCACCAACGGGGAAATCGGGTTCGATTACCTGCGGGATAACATGGTGGTTTATAAGGAAGATATGGTTCAACGGCCGTTAAACTTCGCCATTGTCGACGAAGTGGACTCCATCTTAATTGATGAAGCCCGGACGCCATTGATCATTTCCGGTCAGTCCGAAGGGACCAGTGCCCTGTACAAGCGGGTGGACCGGTTCGCCAAGACGTTACACGAAAAAGAAGACTTTAAGATCGACCTGGAATCCAAGACCGTTGCCTTAACCGACAAGGGGATTGAAAAGGCCGAAAAATACTTCAACTTGAAGAACCTGTACGACACGGATAACACCGCGCTGACCCACCACATGGATCAGGCCTTACGGGCCAACTTTATCATGCTGCGGGACAAGGATTACGTGGTTCAAGACGGTGAAGTCTTGATCGTCGATTCCTTTACCGGGCGGGTCATGGAAGGCCGGCGCTACTCCGATGGGCTGCACCAAGCCATCGAAGCCAAGGAAGGCGTCGAGATTCAAGAAGAGACCAAGACCATGGCCAACATCACGTACCAAAACCTGTTCCGGATGTACGCGAAGTTAGCCGGGATGACCGGGACGGCCAAGACCGAATCCGAAGAATTCCGGGAAATTTACAACATGGAAGTCATCTCCGTGCCAACCAACAAGCCGGTTGTCCGGGTCGACCATCCAGACGTACTGTACCCGACGTTGGAATCCAAGTTTGACGCCGTGGTCCGGGAAATCAAGGACCTCCACGAAAAGGGCCAACCGATGTTAATCGGGACCGTCGCCGTGGAAACCTCCGAATACCTGTCGCAACGGTTGGATGATGAAAAGATTCCGCACGTGGTCTTGAACGCCAAGAACCACGCTAAGGAAGCCGACATCATTCAAAACGCCGGACAACGGGGCGCGGTGACGATTGCCACCAACATGGCTGGTCGGGGGACCGACATCAAGCTCGGCCCCGGCGTCGTGGAATTGGGCGGCCTGGCCGTGATCGGGACGGAACGTCACGAATCACGCCGGATCGATAACCAATTGCGTGGCCGGTCGGGTCGGCAAGGGGACCCTGGTATGACGCAGTTCTACCTGTCCCTGGAAGATGACCTGATGCGGCGCTTCGGTTCCGACCGGGTCAAGGACTTCCTGCAACGGATGAACGTTGACGGGGATGACGCCGTGATTCGGAGCCGGATGATCACCAAGCAAGTCGAATCCGCCCAAAAGCGGGTTGAAGGGAACAACTACGATTCCCGGAAGAACGTCTTGCAGTACGATGACGTGATGCGGCAACAACGGAACGTGATCTACGGCGAACGGAACCAGATCATTCAACAAGACAAGTCCCTGAAGTGGGTCTTGATGCCGATGATCAAGCGGACCGTGACCCGGGTCGTGAACCTGCACACGCAGGGTGAACAGTCCGACTGGGACTTGGATACGCTGCTCGACTTCGGGATTTCCGCGATGGTTTCGCCAGACAAGATTAGCCTGGACGACCTGAAGGGGAAGACCGCCGACGAGATTATCGCGTACTTCATGGATCTGGCCAAGGATGTGTACGACGAAAAGGCCAAGCAGCTTTACGATCCAGCCCAGATGCTGGAATTTGAAAAGGTGGTTCTGCTGCGGGTCGTGGACTCTCACTGGACGGATCACATCGATGCGATGGACCAATTGCGGCAATCCATTGGGTTGCGGGGTTACGGTCAGTTGAACCCGTTGGTTGAATACCAACAAGACGGGTTCCGGATGTTCGAAGAAATGGTCTCCGACATCGACTACGACGCCACGCGGTTGTTCATGAAGTCCGAAATTCGACAAAACATTACGCGTTAATTAAACTTCGAGAAACGGTGTCACCTGGAAAGGGTGGCGCCGTTTTTTTGATGTCCACGACGGTTAGGGAGCGGTCCTGTCGCCAACCAAGCATTCCCGCCCGAGTTTTGGTAAACTAAGGAGTAGCGGTCGCGGGCGGCAACGCCGCACGACGACTAAATAACCGAAAAGGAGCCACTCATCATGGAATTAAGTGATGCGAAACACAGCATCGAAACGATGCGCGAACAATTAGCCGGCTTTAGGAGGTCGCTTTGACTTTGATGCCTTGAACGAAAGCATCAGCGTCAACGAGGGCCAAATGGCCGAGCCGGGCTTTTGGGACGATTCCCAGAAAGCCCAAAAACTGATTGATGAAACCAACGAAATGAAGAAAAAGGTGGAGGAGTACCAGCAGCTCTCCGGGCAGGTCGATGACCTCGAGGTGGCTGTGGAACTCCTGAGCGACGAACCGGACGCCGACATGCAGGCCGAGTTCGAACAGAACTTTGGTAAGACCCAGGACGCTCTGCGCCAGTATCGTTTGAACCTCCTGCTGAACCAGAAGTACGACCACAACAACGCCATCCTGGAAATCCACCCGGGAGCTGGGGGCACGGAATCACAGGACTGGGGGTCGATGTTGATGCGGATGTATCAACGGTGGGCCGACCAACACGACTTTAAGGTGACCGTGTTGGATTATCAGCCCGGTGAAGTGGCCGGCTTGAGCAGCGCCACGTTACTGATTGCCGGGCACAACGCTTACGGGTACCTCCGTTCGGAAAAGGGCGTGCACCGGTTGGTCCGGATCTCGCCGTTTGATTCGGCCGGGCGGCGCCACACGTCATTTGCCTCGGTCGACGTGCTGCCGGAGCTTGACGACTCGGTCGACGTGGAAATCAATCCCGCCGACTTGAAGGTCGACGTTTACCGGGCGTCCGGGGCCGGGGGCCAACACGTCAACAAGACGTCGTCCGCCGTCCGGATTACCCACTTGCCGACCGGAATCGTGACCCAGAGTCAGGCTCAACGGTCGCAACTCCAGAACCGGCAAACGGCCCTGGGCATGTTGCGGGCGAAGTTGTACGAACGCGAAGAGGAGAAGAAGGCCCAGGAAAAGGCCGCCCTCGAGGGTGACCAGATGGATATTGGCTGGGGCTCACAGATTCGCTCGTACGTCTTCCACCCGTACACCATGGTAAAGGATCACCGGACCAACCACGAGACCAGTCAGGGCCAAGCGGTCATGGACGGGGACCTCGATCCGTTCATCGACGCCTACCTGCAATGGCAACTCAGCCAAAAGAATCCGGACTAGGCGCGACATAGGATGATTGAAGGTGCTGGTTGAAATTAGCGAAAACTGCCGATTGCTTCCGCTCTTTCGTCTCAACTGCCACTGTAGTAGGGCGGCGATGGTGTTTCTTCCCAGTGGTTAGCACGAATGACAAGTCGCTTTCGTCACCGTTTTCTGCTCAACTAGCACTACGCGGCACCTAATGATGTCCGCCCGCTCGACGAACCTTTAGAAGTTCTGATGGCGTTTGAGCATCGGTGCTGCACGATCCAGCACCGTGACGTCGGCGTTTTGGGCCGGCTTGGAAGCTATTAGTGTGAGTTGCTAATACGATTTCAAAGTTAAGATAATGGGGCAAGTAGCAGGTTTGCTAAACGCAAGTGTTTCGCTACGATAACCAAATACGCCGTTATTAGCCGGGAGGGAGGTCAGAATTGGGCTCAGTCGCCTCGTTTCTGTTATCCGGGTGAATTTCCCGGATTACAGAAAGGCCGAGCTTTGAGATTTTTGCGGGATTTGCAAAAAGCTCAAAGTCGTGCCAACGTTCCAGGCCAATTCTGGCCGACCGGGAGGCGGCGTCTTGCCAACCGATTCAATGAAGAAATAATTGATTAAACGGGTAACGCGAATGCCGTGTTACCCGTTTTTAAATCATGCTATACTGGTGATAATGTGTTTTAAGAAAGGTGTCGATTTCATGCGGACTTTACTGGTCGTGGGCAGCTATCTGTTGCAGCCCCTGTTGTGGGTGGCAGTGCTACGGATGTGGCTGACCAGTCGGGCGCGGATCCAACGCGAACGACATGATTTTAGTAGTGCGGTCTATAGCGACCACTACGAATTACGCCACATGCTGACCCAGGGCCTGGTGCTCGGGGTGGGGCTCTCGGCGGTCAATCTCATCGTGGGGGTCAGTCTGCCCCTGCTCTGGATTCTGATCTATGAAGCGTTGGCCACGCTCACGTTGATCGTCTTGCCGACTACGGTGGCGCCGCTGACGCTGATCGTCGTCAGCACGCTGATCACCGAGTTTGGCGGCCGCTACCTGACGCCACGGCCGGACCTGGGCGCGACCGGACTAAGCTGGGGCGCCGTCCCGGCCAGCAGCTTCTTGTGGCTGATGGCGGTGGCCTTTCTGGCGACCGGCCACTGGTTGGCACACTACGGCGGGCGCTTCGAGAGCCCCCGCATTTACGCCAAGCAACGGGGCAAGCGCATCGCCGGGTATCCCTGGCGAGAACTCCTGGTGGTGCCCATGGTCACGCTGGTTCCCGGGGATTGGTTCGCCAGTCACTGGGCCTTTTGGCCGATCTTGACGATTCACGGGCAATCCTTTGCCGTCCTGATCTTACCGCTGCTATTGGGGGTGCGGTTAACGATCTTCCGGCAGGCGCCCCGGGCAGTCTATCAGAAGCTGGCCCAGCAGACGGTCTGGTTGGCCGTGGGGGCCCTGGTCCTAACGGGCTGGCTGCTGTGGCGGCCCCAGGACCTGCCCTACGCGGCGGTGCTCCTGCTGGTTTGTTATGGGGCTTGTTTATGGCAAGCCAAACGTTATGATGCGCACCAGCCTTTCTGGTATTCTCAGGTTGACGATGGTGTCCGGGTCCTGGCGATTCGGCCGGGAACGCCGGCAACCAAGCTTGACCTGGCACCCGGGGACATTATCCTGGAGTGCAACCACCAAGCCATCAGCAGCGAGACGTCCTTTTATGAGGCCCTGCTGATCAACCCAACGTACTGTCATTTACGGGTGCGTAACATGGCGGGCGAGTTAAAAGTAACGGAGACGGCCATTTATTCCGGGGCACCACACGAAATCGGAATTGTTCTATTCAGAGATCAGGAGGGGTAATCATGAGTAGGGTGCTAGTCGTGGACGACGAGCCAGCAATTGTGACGCTATTGCAGTACAACCTGGAGCAAGCAGACTATCAGGTCGTGACGGCAATCGATGGGGAGCAGGCGTTGCAGTTGGCGCAACATGAACAGTTTGACGTCATTTTATTGGATTTAATGCTACCGAAGTTGGACGGGGTTGAGGTGACCAAGCGGTTACGTCAGGAAAAAATCAAGACGCCGATTATCATGATCACGGCCAAGACCAGCGAATTTGATACGGTCTTTGGGTTGGAATTGGGGGCCGACGACTACATTACCAAGCCGTTTAGTCCCCGGGAGGTCCTGGCCCGGATGAAGGCGGTCATGCGCCGGTACCACGAGGACGCCACGCCGCGGGTCCCCAGCGATAACGGGCACGTGATCCGCATCGCCGGGCTGACCATCGACCAGGACAAGTTTCAGGTCAAGCGGGGTGAGCAGCCCATCGACTTGACCCCCAAGGAATTCGAGCTGCTGCTCTTCTTCGCCAAACGACCGGGGAAGGTCTGGAGTCGTGAGCAGTTGCTGGAAGGGGTCTGGGGCTTCGACTACAGCGGGCAGACGCGGATGGTCGACATTCACGTTTCACATTTACGGGAAAAGATCGAAGCGGATCCTAAGCACCCGCAACTCTTGAAGACGGTCCGGGGCTTCGGGTACACCTTCGAGGCGCCCCATGACTAGACGGTGGGCCCTGCCGAGCGGGCTGGTCGTGTTAATCGCCAACACGCTACTGGTGTGGCTGATCCGGCCGGGTCACTGGGAAGCGGCCCTGCTGATCGCGTGGTCGTGGAGTCTGGTCGAGTGGGGCGGCATTCTGTTGCTCTTTTGCTGGGCGGACGAGCGCATCACCATTCTGACCAAGAAGGTGGAGAAGATTCGGCACGCCGAGGCGCCCGCCCACGTGCTGCTGTCCCATCACGACCCGTTTTACCAGTTGGCCTTACAGATCAATTACTTACAAACGCATCAACGCAAGGTCCAGCGGCAAATCGCGGGGCAGAATCAGGAGTTCGCCACGCTGCTGGATTATCTGCCCATCGGGGTGATGGTCATCGACCGGTACCGCAAGGTCGAGCTGGCCAACCCGGCGATGGAGCAGTTCCTCCAGCACCGGATTTCCCCGCGGCGGCACCCGTTCACCCGGGACGTGAACCAGTTCGAGCTGGCCAGCCTGATCAACTCGGCGCTGAGCGAACGCAAGACCCAACACCAGGTCCTGAAGCTCCCGGGATCGCCCAACGAACGGACCGTCGACGTGCAGGCCATCTACACGGCGACCTCCCAGGACTACTTCCAGGTGCTGGTGCTCCTGTACGACGTGACCGAGGTCTACGCGGTCGAGCAGATGCAGCTGGACTTCGTGTCCAACGCCTCGCATGAGTTAAAGACGCCGGTGACCGCCATCTCGGGGTTCGCCAAGACCCTGTTGGCCGGGGCCAAGGATGACCCGGTCAAGAGCGTCGAGTTCTTGAAGATCATCGACCAGCAGAGCGACCGGTTAGTAGAGCTGATCAACGACGTGCTGACGATTTCACACATCGAGTCGGGAAACGCGGTGGAGATCGAGGACGTGCCGGTCGGCCAACAAATCGCCAGTCAGGTACACCTGCTGGGACCACTGGCGGCGGTCAATCAAGTGGCACTGGTCAACCAGGTACCGGACGATTTCGTGGTGGCGACCGACCAACGCAAGCTGGACCAGATCATCAAGAACGTGGTCAGCAACGCCATCAAGTACAACCGACCCCAGGGGCGCGTGACCATCAGCGCCCAGAAGACCGCGCAGGAGTGGTCACTGGTGGTGGCCGATACGGGTATCGGCATTTCCCCCCAGGACCAGTTGCGGGTCTTCGAGCGGTTTTACCGGGCGGAGACGTCCCACTCGAATCAGCGGGTCAACGGCAGCGGCCTGGGACTCGCCATCGTGCGCGAGTTAGTGCGGGCCCTAAACGGCAAGCTGGACCTGCAGAGTCAGCTGGGGACGGGGACCACGGTCACGTTGCGGTTCCCGGTCCAACAGCCTTTAACTGAATAACCCAATAAGTCGATGTTCGCATCGGCTTTTTTGCGTTCTGCACATGTGGCTATATTTACACAACCTTTACAATACGTCTACATGACATTTACATTCACCGGCTATACTGACAAGTGAAATGATGAGTCGTTTGACTGATCGATAGGAGGAAACGGTTATGACGAAAAAACGGTGGGTCCAGGGAATCGTCCTGGTGGTCTTGGTGGCGTTGGGGGTCTTTGCTTATCAGACGCGCCAGACCAGCCATGCGGGCGAATCCATTACCGCCGTCGGGTCAACGGCCTTACAACCCCTAGTCGAAGCCGCCGGTGAACAGTATACGGGTGAGCATCTGGGGACGTTTATCAACGTACAAGGCGGTGGCACCGGGACGGGCTTGAGCCAAATCCAAGAAGGCGCTGTGCAGATCGGGGATTCCGATCTTTTTGCGACGGAACAAAAGGGAATCACGGGCAAGGACCTGGTCGATCACCGGGTCGCGGTCGTGGGCATCACCCCCATCGTGAATAAGCAAACGGGCGTCAAGAACCTGTCGACGCAACAATTGACCGACATCTTTACGGGGCGGGTCACCAACTGGCAACAGGTGGGCGGCAAAAAGCAACCGATCGTGTTGATCAACCGGGCCCAGGGAAGTGGGACCCGGGCGACTTTCGAGCGTTACGGGCTGGCCGGTCACCGGTCGAAAACGGCCCAGGAGCAGGACTCTTCGGGGATGGTGCGGCAAATCGTCGCGACCACGCCCGGGGCCATCAGCTACGTGGCCTTTTCCTACGTGAACCACACCGTTCAAGCGTTAGCCCTGAATCACGTGGCCCCGACCGAGGCCAACGTGATCACGAATCACTGGAAAATCTGGTCGTACGAACATCTCTACACCAAGGGCCAGCCGACGGGGTTGACCAAGGACTTCATCGCCTACGTGCAATCACCGGCGATTCAGAAGACCCTGGTTCGGCAACTCGGCTACCTCTCACCCACGCAAATGCACGTGGAACGCGATGTTGACGGCCAAGTCACGAAGATTGGAGGCACCCGGCCATGAAGAACACCCAACCAACTACGGCGGACCTGGAACGCCAGCTAAAACGGCGCTCGAAGGCGGCCAAGCTCGAAGTCTGGGGCCGGGTCGTGAGTTTTTCGGCCCTGATCCTGATCGTGGCCGTCGTGGTCGCCATCATCGGGTTCGTGGCCTCCAAGGGGATTGCGACCTTTACCACCAACCACGTGAACCTCTGGGACTTTCTGACCGGCAAGGACTGGAACCCAGGCATCAAGGACGCCCACGGGAAGCCCGAGGTCGGGGCGCTGTCGATGATCGTCGGCTCGTTTCTGATCACGATCCTGTCGGCCTTGATTGCCACACCATTTGCCATCGGTACCGCGGTCTTCATGAACGAAATCTCGCCGAACCGTGGGGCGAAGATCTTACAGCCGGTTACCGAACTGCTGGTGGGGATTCCCTCCGTGGTCTACGGGTTCATCGGCCTGAGCGTCGTGGTGCCCTTCACGCGAAACGTCTTCGGCGGCAGCGGGTTCGGTATCCTATCCGGGACCTGCGTGTTGTTCGTGATGATCCTGCCAACGGTGACCTCGATGAGTGCCGACGCGCTGCGGTCCGTGCCCCGGTACTACCGGGAAGCGTCCCTGGCGCTGGGCGCGACGCAGTGGCAGACGATTTGGAAGGTGGTCTTGCGGGCCGCCACACCGGGCTTGATGACGGCGGTGGTCTTCGGAATGGCCCGGGCCTTCGGGGAAGCCTTGGCCGTGCAAATGGTCATCGGGAACGCGGCGCTGATGCCGCACACTCTGGTCGACCCGGCCGCCACGCTGACGTCCGTGCTGACTACGGGGATTGGGAACACCGTGATGGGCTCGCTGCAAAACAACGCCCTCTGGTCCCTGGCCCTGGTACTGTTGCTGATGTCACTGGTCTTTAACTTGATTGTCCGATTGATTGGTCGAAAGGGGCGGCTGCACTAATGTTGAAAGCCAAATTACAAAATAAAATCGCCATTGGTGCGCTGTACGGCGTCGCCGGCATCGTCGTCCTGATCCTGGTGGCCCTGTTAGGGTACATCCTGGTCAGCGGGATGCCTCAACTAAGCTGGCACTTCTTGACCGCGCCCGCCAAGGCCTTCTTGAAGGGCGGCGGGGTGGGAGTCCAACTCTTTAACTCCTTTTACCTGTTGATCCTGGCCATGCTGATCTCGTTTCCCATTGCGTTGGGTGCGGCCATTTACCTCTATGAATACGCCAAGGACAATTGGGTGACCAGCGTGGTCCGCACGGCGATTGAAATCCTGAGTTCGCTGCCGTCCGTGGTCGTGGGGCTGTTCGGCTTCCTGTTCTTCGTGGTCAAGCTGAAGCTGGGCTTCTCGATCCTGTCCGGGGCCTTCGCCCTGACCTTCTTCAACCTGCCGTTACTGACCCGGAACATCGAAGACTCCCTGCACACCATTAGTGAAAATCAACGGGAGGGGGGCCTCGCCCTGGGGCTCTCCCGGTGGGAAACCGTCAACAAAATTATCCTGCCGGCCGCGGTGCCCAGCATCCTGACCGGGGTGATCTTGAGTGCCGGCCGGGTCTTCGGGGAAGCCGCGGCGCTGATCTACACGGCGGGGCAAAGTGCGCCCGCCCTGAACTTCGCCGACTGGAACCCGTTCAACATCTCGAGTCCGTTGAACCCGATGCGGCCGGCCGAAACGCTGGCGGTCCACATCTGGAAAATCAATTCGGAAGGCATCATGCCCGACGCCAAGGCGATTTCGTCGGGGTCGTCGGCCGTCTTGGTGATTGCGATTCTGCTGTTTAACCTCGCGGCCCGGTACCTCGGGAAGCGGCTCTACAAACGTTTGACGTCGGCCTAAGGAGGGATGACTTGTGTTTGTGAATAACGATGTTTCAAAGCAGGACATGGAGGAACGCCACATCGTGCAGCCCCATGATCCGGACCATCCCGTCGTCTTATCGACCGAGGACCTGCACGTCTACTACGGCAAGTCGGAAGCCTTGTACGAGGGGGACCTGAAGTTCGCACAGAACCAGATCACCGCGCTGATCGGGCCGTCGGGGTCGGGGAAGTCGACCTTCCTGCGGTCGCTGAACCGGATGAACGACCGCATCGCGACCGTGACCGGCAAGATCATGTACCGGGGCGTCGACGTGAACCAGCCGGACGTCGACGTGTACGAGATGCGTCGGCGCATCGGCATGGTGTTCCAACGGCCGAATCCGTTTGCCAAGTCGATCTACGATAACATTGCCTTTGCATTACGCCTACGGGGGGTGACGGCCAAAAAAGACTTAGACGAAAAGGTGGAACGGTCCCTGCGGCAAGCCGCTCTGTGGGACCAGGTCAAGGATGAACTGACCAAGAGTGCCTTGGCGCTGTCCGGTGGGCAGGCGCAGCGGCTCTGTATCGCGCGGGCCATCGCCCTGCGGCCGGACATCCTGTTGTTGGACGAACCGGCCAGTGCGCTGGACCCGGTCTCGACCAGTCAACTCGAGGACACGCTCCTGAAGTTAAAGGAACACTACACGATCATCATCGTGACGCACAACATGCAACAGGCGGCACGGATCAGTGAATACACGGCGTTCTTTAATCAGGGGCGGGTCCTGGAGTACGACACGACCAGTCACATTTTTACCAACCCACGGGTGCAAGTCACCAGTGATTACGTTTCGGGGAACTTTGGTTAGGAGGAGAACAGTAACATGGCAGAAGAGATTTTGACGACCCAAGACCTGCACCTGTACTACGGCAACAAAGAGGCCTTGAAGGGCATCAACCTGAACTTTAAGGAAAAGGGGATTACCGCGTTGATTGGCCCGTCCGGGTGCGGGAAATCGACCTACTTACGGACGTTAAACCGGATGAACGACCTGATTCCGGGCGTCACGATCACCGGGACCGCACGATTCAAGGGGAAGGATCTGTACGCGCCCGACGCCGATACCGTTGAGATTCGTAAGGAGATTGGCATGGTGTTCCAACAACCCAACCCGTTTCCTTTTTCCATCTACGACAACGTGATCTACGGATTGCGGATCGCCGGTGAGAAGGACAAGGAGAAGTTAGACGCCGTGGTGGAGAAGTCGCTGCGGCAGGCCGCCGTGTGGGATGAGGTCAAGGACCACCTGCACGAAAGCGCGCTGGCCCTGTCCGGGGGACAACAACAGCGGGTCTGCATCGCACGGGTCCTGGCCGTATCGCCCGAGATCATCTTGCTGGACGAACCGACCAGTGCGTTGGACCCGGTCTCCAGCAGCCAGATTGAAACGACCCTCTTGAATTTACGACAGGATTATACGATTATTATTGTGACGCATAACCTCCAACAGGCTTCGCGAATCGCGGACCGAACGGCCTTCTTCATGAACGGCGAACTGGTGGAAGTGGATGCAACCAAGAATATTTTCATGAACCCGGCGCAGAAACAGACGGAAGACTACATCAGTGGTCGCTTCGGCTAAAAGGAGGAAGACATGCGGAGATTATTTGATGACGAGTTGGCGGATTTAGATGCCGACTTCACGGAAATGGGGATGTTGGTCAGTGAGGTCATCCAGCAGTCGGTGGACGCGTTCATGCAACGGGACGCGGCCACGGCGCAACGGATCATCGACCACGACCACGACATTAACGAACGTGAAATTAAGCTGGAAAAGAAAACCTTTGAGATGATTGCGCTCTACCAACCCGTGACCACGGATCTGCGAGAGATCGTGACGATCCTGAAGGCGGTCTCGGACCTCGAACGGGCCGGCGACCACGCCCGGAACATCGCCCACTCGACGATCAAGATGGGCAGCAAGCAGAAGGTGCCCGTGCTGGAGCAATTGCTGGGCCAGATGGGGCAGATGACGACGCAGATGGTACAGGACGTCCTAAAGGCGTACGTCAACAAGGACGACCAAGAAGCCCAAGCGTTGGCGGACGTTGACCGCAAGCTCGACCACATGAACCACCAGGTACGGGAGCACAGTTACGAGCAGATGCGCCTGGACTCCGACTTCGAGACCGGGGCGTCGATCTACCTGAACGTGGCGCAGGACCTGTGCCGCATCGGGGATTACGTGACCAACGTGTGTGAATGGATCATCTACCTGAAGTCGGGGCACATCGTGGAACTGAACTCCGCGAGCGAAGCCGACTAGGCGCGGTGACCCTAATTCTTACGTGAAATTGAAGATTGCCGTGAGCGGCCACTGGAAACTTGCTTTCAGTGGCCGCTTTCGTTATTCTTGCGGTAGAAAGTCCTCCCAGCAACGACCGGTCTGGCGGGCATTTGCTCAAATCAATGGCCAAGGACCGGGGCAACGGGGTAAAATAGGGACTAAGCTAAGCGGGGGTCCCCCGGCCACGGTATGCCCGGACCGGATCGGCGACCTCCCTGGACGGTGGCCAATGGGCGCCACCGCGACACAATTCAAAGGAGTGCTGACACATGGCAGGAAATAAAAAACGTTTAGTCCGTTCCCGGACCAACCGCCTGATTGGTGGGGTCTTGGGCGGAATTGCCGAATACTTTGATTGGAACGCGAACCTCTTGCGGTTGATCTACGTGATCATCTCGCTGGCCATTCCGTTCCACGGGGTCCTGGGTCTCTTGATCTACGTGGTCTTGATGACCTTCATTCCGTTAGACGATTCGCGGCCGGCGGGTCCCAACTTCCGGGACCTCTTTGGCCAATTTGGCGGGGGCCGTCCCAACGGTGATGGCACCGCGACGTCCGGCCGCAAGGACATCCACGCGACCGAGCAGGACGTTCACGAACACTCAAAGGACGGTGAGTAGATGCGATTTTGGCCACGAATTTTAGTCAATGCGTTGATCTTTTTGGCGTTAGCGGGCTTTTTCCAGAGTTCCTTAGCGGGTAGCTATCAGCACGCCTTTTACGTGTCCGGGGTGGGGATTGCCCTGTTGGCGAGCCTGGTGCTGGCCATCTTAAACGCGGTGGTGAAACCGATTCTGTTCGTCTTATCACTGCCCATCACGATTCTGACCCTGGGATTGTTCAGCGTCGTCTTGAATGCGGCGATGTTGGAACTGACCTCGTGGTTCGTCGGCAGCAACTTTGCGTTCGCCTCGTTCGGGGTCACCCTGATTGTGGCCGTGATCATGTCCCTGTTTAACGCGATTATCAGCGATCATTTCGCGCGAAATTAATCGTTCTAACGAAGGGAATTTGATAGGAGAACCCTAGTGAAAGTGCTAAAATTAGACTAGTTAACTACGCGGTAAGGAGGAAGCGTTCATGCCAGAAAGCGTCACAGTCGCCGACCTGGTCAGAGTGAACCGGTTAGATGTGTATTCCGGTCAAGATGATTTGGATCGACAAATTACCACCAGCGATATTTCACGACCGGGATTGGAACTCACGGGGTACTTTAATTATTACCCAGCCAAGCGGGTTCAATTGTTGGGGATTACGGAGACCTCGTTTGCCAAGGGGATGAGTCATAAGAAGCTGCTCGACGTGATGCACAAGATGTGTCAGCCCGAGACGCCCGCCTTTGTCATCTCCACGCAACTCGATCCCCCCGAGGAACTGAAGCAGTGCGCCGAAGAGGCCCACATTCCGATCCTGGGGACCAAGCTGACCACGTCCCGGGTCCTCAGTAACATGACCAATTTTTTGGAAGGCAAACTGGCTGAACGGCAGTCGGTCCACGGTGTCCTGGTCGACATCTACGGGGTCGGCGTCATGATCACCGGGGATTCCGGTGTTGGGAAAAGTGAAACCGCTCTAGAACTGGTCAAGCGGGGCCACCGGCTGATTGCCGACGACCGGGTCGAGGTCTATCAACAAGACGAACAGACCCTGGTCGGCGCCGCGCCCGCCATTTTAAGTCACCTGCTGGAGATTCGGGGAATCGGGATCATCGACGTGATGAACCTCTTTGGGGCCGGGGCCGTCCGGAGTGAAACGGACATCGACCTGATCGTTCACCTGGAACTCTGGCACGACGACAACCACTTTGACCGGTTGGGGAACAACACGGAGAGTCAGCGGTTCTTCGACGTGGTCGTCCCGAAGATCACGATTCCGGTCAAGACCGGGCGGAATCTGGCCATCATTATCGAAGCCGCGGCGATGAACTTCCGGGCCCGTTCCATGGGCTACGACGCCACCAAGGTCTTCGATGAGAACCTGAACCGGTTGATTAAGCAAAATTCAGCCAAAGATGCACATTAATTGAGGGGGTAGGAAATGACGTTAACACCGATTTTAGCGGCCCTCAATCCCATCGCCGTTCATTTGGGACCGATTGCGGTCCACTGGTACGGGGTGATCATCGCCACGGGTGTGATCATTGCGGTCACCCTGGCCGTGCGCGAGGGACGTCGGCGGGGCATCAATCCCGACGACATTTATGATATGATTCTGTGGGCCCTGCCCGCCGCGTTAATTGCGGCCCGGCTCTACTACGTGGTCTTTCAGTGGGGGTATTATCAGCAACACCCCGGGGAGATCATTGCCATCTGGGATGGCGGGATCGCCATCTACGGGTCACTGATTGGGGCCGGCCTGGTGGTGTTCTTCTTCTGCCGGTCGCGGTTCATTCCGGTGTGGCTGATGCTCGACGTCGCCGCGCCGACCGTGATTTTGGGGCAGGCGATCGGTCGCTGGGGCAACTTTATGAATCAGGAAGCCTTTGGTCGCATCACCAGTCTGTCGTTTTTACAGGGGCTCCACCTGCCAGATTGGATCATCAATCAGATGTTGATCGAGGGGGCCTACCGTCAGCCGACCTATCTGTACGAATCGACCTGGGACCTGCTGGGGTTCGTGGTGCTGATGAGTCTGCGGCACTCTCCCCGGCTCTTTAAGCAGGGCGAGGTCTTCCTGGGATACGTCATGTGGTATTCGTTCGGCCGCTTCTTTATTGAAGGGATGCGGACCGACAGTTTGATGCTGTTGGGGACCATTCGGGTATCCCAGCTCTTATCCATCGTCCTCTTCGTGGGGGCGGCGATCATCTGGGTCTACCGTCGGCGAACACAGGAACCACCGGCCGACTACCTGGACGGTAATCCGTTCCGTGAACGCGTGAAATCATCTAATTAAGGAGAATCCAAACTATGTCAGAGAAAATTGCAGTACTGGGTGCCGGTTCTTGGGGCTCCATCTTAGCCAGTGTTTTGGACGAAAATGGGCACGATGTGCGGTTATGGTCCTACAACCCCAAGCAGGTTGAGGAACTCAACACGCAACACACCAACAGTCACTACATCAAGGACTTCACGTTCTCGAAGTCGTTAGTGGCGTACGCCGACTTGGCCAGTGCCATTGACGGGGTGGACGCCATCCTGTTCGTTGTGCCGACCAAGGCCGTTCGTTCGGTGGCCCATGAGGTCGGCGAATTGCTGGTCCAACAAAAGAATCAACCGGAGATCATCCACGCCAGCAAGGGGATCGAACAACACACCTACAAGCGAATCTCGCAGGTGCTGGAAGAGGAGATCCCGGCAGCCAATCGCAAGGCTGTGACGGTACTGTCCGGCCCGAGCCACGCTGAAGACGTTGCCCGGCATGACCTGACGTTGATTACGGCGGCCAGTGCCAGTCCCGAAGCCGCTAAGTACACCCAGAAGCTGTTCATGACCAACTACTTCCGGGTCTACACCAACTCTGACGTGATCGGGGTCGAAATCGGCGCCGCCTTGAAGAACATCATCGCGTTGGGCGCCGGGGCCTTACACGGCCTGGGCTACGGCGACAACGCCAAGGCCGCTCTGATGACCCGGGGCCTGGCCGAAATCTCCCGGTTGGGAACGTCCTTTGGGGCCGACCCGATGACCTTTATTGGGTTGTCCGGGGTCGGCGACGTGATCGTCACCGCCACGAGTTCCAATTCCCGGAACTGGCGGGCCGGTGACGAACTGGGCCGCGGCGAGAAGCTCGATGACGTGGTCAGCCATATGGGCATGGTCATCGAAGGGGTCGCCACTACCAAGGCCGCTTACGAGTTATCACAGAAGCGGGGCGTGTCGATGCCGATTACCGAAGCCATTTACCAAGTGCTCTACGAAGGCAAGGATATCAAGACCGCCATTTCCGACCTGATGCAACGCGAGGGTCGCGCAGAATTTTAAGGGTTTTAGTCTCTGAGGAGGGATAGTCGTTATGCGTAAAGTCAGAAAAGCTGTGATTCCGGCTGCGGGTTTGGGGACCCGTTTCTTACCAGCCACCAAGGCCTTAGCCAAGGAAATGTTGCCCATCGTGGATAAGCCCACGATTCAGTTCATCGTGGAAGAGGCCCGTAAATCCGGTATCGAGGATATCGTGATCGTCGACGGGAAGTCCAAGCGGTCCATCGAAGACCACTTCGACTCTAATCCGGAACTGGAAGCCAACCTGGAGGCTAAGCACAAGGAAAAGATGCTCAAGCAGGTCCAGGAGACCACGGGCATGAACCTGTACTTCATTCGCCAACCGTACCCGCGGGGCTTGGGCGATGCCGTGTTGACCGCCAAGGCCTTCATCGGCGACGAACCGTTCGTCGTGATGCTGGGGGATGACATGACCGACAGTAAGGTACCGTTGACCAAGCAATTGATCGACCGTTACGAACAGACCGGGGCCTCCACGCTGGCCGTGATGCGGGTTCCACACAAGGACACCGCGAAGTATGGGGTCATTAATCCGTCCGAGGAGACCGCACCGGGCCTCTACAACGTGACCAACTTCGTGGAAAAGCCGGAACCAGACGAGGCGCCGAGTGACCTGGCCATCATTGGCCGGTACCTGTTCACGCCGGAGATCTTCGAGGCGCTGGAACACACGAAGATTGGGCTGGGCAACGAATTGCAGCTGACCGACGCCATTGACAACCTGAACAAGACGCAACGGGTCTTCGCTCACGAGTACAAGGGCAAGCGTTACGACGTCGGCAACAAGTTCGGCTGGTTAAAGACCAACATCGAGTATGGTTTGAACCATCCCGAAACCAAGGACCAATTGCGGGCCTACATCAAGCAGCTGGGCCAACAGCTAACCACCGAAGATGCGAAAAAGCCGGAGTCAAAATAGGTGACAAACTTACTTTTTAATAGTAAAGTGTCATTCATACTAAGATATTCGGAAGGGAGTCGTCAGCTTGAAAAACTATGACGTCATTGTAATTGGTGCCGGACCCGGCGGGATGACCGGGGCGCTGTATGCGTCACGGGCCAACCTGTCGGTCCTGATGCTCGACCGGGGAATTTACGGCGGGCAAATGAATAATACGGCGGCCATTGAAAACTATCCGGGCTTCAAGTCGGTCTTAGGACCCGACCTGGCCAAGGACATGTACGAGGGGTCGACCCAGTTCGGCGCCGAATTCGCTTATGGCAGTGTCGAAGCCATCGAAGACCACGGGGACCACAAGGTCGTCAAGACCGACGATGGGGACTACAGCGCCAAGGCCGTGATCATTGCGACGGGCTCTGAGTATAAGAAGCTCAAGGTACCGGGCGAGGATGAATACGGCGGCCGTGGGGTCTCCTACTGCGCGGTCTGCGACGGGGCGTTCTTTAAGAACCGCGAAGTGATCGTCGTGGGTGGCGGGGACTCCGCCGTTGAAGAAGGTCTCTACCTGGCCGGGTTGGCTTCCAAGGTGACCATCGTGGTTCGCCGGGACCAACTACGGGCGCAAAAGGTCATTCAGGACCGGGCCTTTGCCAACGACAAGATTGAATTTGTTTGGAACACCAACGTGACGGAGATCCAAGGCGATGACATGAAGGTCACCGGCGTGGCGACGCACAACAACCAGACCGGCGAGACCGGTCACTTGGATGCGGCGGGGGTCTTCATCTACGTCGGGACCTTGCCGATGACGGCCGCCTTCACGGGCTTAGGCATCACGGACGACGCCGGCTGGATCATCACCGATGACCACATGGCGACGGCGGTACCGGGCATCTTTGCCATCGGGGACGTGCGGCAAAAGGACCTGCGGCAGATTACCACGGCCGTGGGTGAAGGGGGCACTGCGGGCCAAGCAGCCTTCAGTTACCTGGAATCCTTGAAGTCGCAAGCTGCCACGGACTAAGGCTGGTTGAGCGAACGACAAAATAAGCAATTATCAAGCGAGCCGTTTCAATTGTCTATTTAGACGATTGAGACGGCTTTTTTGGTGGATCAATTGGCGGCTCACGGTGGGAGCCAGCGAGGTAGCCGTGGAACCGCCGCCCATCGGGAACTGGTTTTCTGCCGGCGGTTGGCCGCCAGCGCAGAATTTTGAATCACCGGGCCCCCCCTTCCGGAACAGTCGTGGTATTCTTAAAGTAATACGCCACGGCGGTTGGGAAAACGACTGGTCGTGGCCAGCATTGGCAGAAAGGGAGTAGACACAACATGGGCATGAATCAGTTTTTACAGAGTTTGAGCGATTTGGAAACGATCAACCGGGCACCGGGGTACTTTAAGTTCGAGCAGCACTCGGTTGCCGCCCATTCCTTTAAGGTGGCCGAGGTGGCCCAGTTCCTGGGGGACGTAGAGGAACAGGCCGGTAACCAAGTCAACTGGCGGCTGCTGTACGAGAAGTCCTTAAACCACGACTACACCGAGCGGTTCATTGGGGACATCAAGACCCCGGTCAAGTACGCCACGCCCGAGTTGCGGCACATGTTGGCCGACGTCGAGGACTCGCTGACCGAAAACTTCATTCAAAATGAGATTCCGGCGGAGTTCCAGGACGTGTACCGGCGCCGGTTAGGTGAGGGCAAGGACGCCACGTTGGAGGGTCAGATCCTGTCCGTTGCGGATAAGGTCGACCTGTTGTACGAATCCTTCGGCGAGATTCAAAAGGGTAATCCCGAACCCGTGTATACCGAAATCTATAAGGAAAGTCTGACGACCATCCTGACCTTTCAGCGGATGGCCTGTGTGCAGTACTTCCTGAAGTCGGTCTTGCCGGAACTATTGGCGACCGACTTCAGCGACCGACAGAAGTTGGCAGCCCTGACCAACCACCTGTTGGCAGACAAAACAAAGGAGTCATGACATGGAATTAGCAACCGTTTGGAATCACGCGCTGACCGGCACCACGGTCCGCGAACTGACGCACGCCGATGACGACCTGATCTACCAGTTTCAGGTGAAGCATCCGGCTTATTTTGAACACTTTCAGGATCACCCGGTCACCCGGCGCGAGGCCATCCAGGACCTGGACGACGTGCCGTTAAACGCAACGGCCGACCAGAAGACCTACCTGGGGGTCTTCGAACAGGGGCAGCTGGTCCTGCTGGTGGACCTGATCGTGGACTACCCGTTGCCTAGCCTGGTCTGGCTGGGCCTCTGGTTGCCGGATGCGCAGCTAACGGCTGACCGGCAGGCCGCGTTGTACCAGAGCCTGGTTGAGACGCTGAAGGCCGCCGACGCGGTCCAGCTTCAGCTCAGCGTCTTCATGGGGGACCGTACCGCCCCGGCCTTCTGGGAAGGCCAGGGACTGACCGCGGTCCAACGCACAACGGTGGTTCGGGGCGAACGGACCGCGAACGTGACCATCTATCAGGATAAGTTTGCCTGACGGAACGGCAAACTGGCGAAAGTATGTTCGGTATGGTAGAATATTTGAACGACATGGGGAGCGCTGAGTTTCCCATTTTTTCGCTGTGAAAAGATAAATTTGATGGGACAAGGGGGTAGCGACCATGATCGATCGTCAAACGGATCGCAAGTTTGATTTGGTTTCAAATTATCAGCCGACGGGGGACCAACCCGAGGCCATTGCCCAACTAACACAGGGCATCGAAGACCACGAAAAGGCTCAGATTCTGCTGGGGGCCACCGGGACGGGGAAGACGTTCACCATTTCTAACGTCATCAAGAACGTGAACAAGCCCACGCTGGTGCTGTCACACAACAAGACGTTGGCCGGCCAGCTTTACGGGGAATTCAAGCAGTTCTTCCCGCACAACGCGGTGGAATACTTCGTGAGTTACTATGATTATTACCAGCCCGAGGCGTACGTGCCGTCGAGCGATACCTACATCGAAAAGGATTCGTCGATCAACGACGAAATCGATAAGCTTCGGCACTCGGCGACCAGCTCGCTGTTGGAACGCAACGACGTGATCGTGGTGGCCTCCGTGTCCTCCATCTTTGGTTTAGGGGACCCCACCGAGTATAAGAACCACGTGGTCTCCCTGCGAGTGGGCCAAGAGATCGAACGGGACGCGCTGTTACGGAAACTGGTCAACATTCAGTTCGAGCGCAACGACTATGACTTTCAGCGGGGCCGCTTCCGGGTCCACGGGGACGTGGTGGAGATCTTCCCAGCGTCTCGGGACGAACGGGCCCTACGCATCGAGTTCTTCGGCGACGAGATCGACCGGATTCGGGAGGTCGACGCGCTGACCGGGGAAATTGTGGGCGACCGCGAACACGTCGCCATCTTCCCGGCGACCCACTTTATGACCAACGATGACATCATGGCTAAGGCCACCGAAGGCATCGAGGGCGAACTGAAGGACCGGGTCGCCGAACTGGAGGGTCAGGGCAAGTTGTTGGAGGCCCAACGGCTGAAGCAACGGACCACCTACGACGTCGAAATGATGCGGGAAATGGGCTACACCAGCGGGATCGAAAACTATTCGCGCTGGATGGATGGCCGCAAACCCGGCGAGCCGCCGTACACGCTGCTCGACTTCTTCCCCAAGGACTTCTTGCTGGTCGTCGACGAATCCCACGTCACGATGCCGCAGGTCCGGGGGATGTACAACGGGGACCAGGCCCGGAAGCAGCAGCTGGTCGATTACGGCTTCCGGCTGCCCAGTGCCCTGGATAACCGACCACTGAAGCTCAGTGAATTTGAAAAGCACATCAATCAGGTCGTGTACATGTCCGCGACGCCGGGGCCTTACGAAGAAGCCCAGACGAAGCACGTGGTTCAGCAGATCATTCGGCCAACCGGCTTACTGGATCCGACGATTGAGGTCCGACCAATCATGGGGCAAATGGATGACCTGGTCGGTGAAATTAACCAACGGGTCGAGGCCAACGAGCGGACGTTCGTGACGACGCTGACCAAGAAGATGGCCGAAGACCTGACCGATTATCTGAAGGACTTGGGTATCAAGGTCGCCTATCTGCACTCGGACATCAAGACTCTGGAGCGGACCGCCATCATGCGGGACCTGCGGCTGGGCAAGTACGACGTGTTGGTCGGCATTAACCTGTTGCGGGAAGGCATCGATATCCCCGAAGTCTCACTGATTGCCATTTTGGATGCCGACAAGGAAGGCTTCTTGCGGAACGAACGGTCGTTGATCCAGACGATTGGGCGGGCCGCGCGGAACTCCCACGGGCACGTCATCATGTACGCGGACACCGTCACGGAATCGATGCAGGCGGCCATGGACGAAACGGCGCGGCGGCGGAAGATTCAGATCGCCTATAACCAGAAGCACGGGATTACGCCAAAGACCATCATTAAGCCGATTCGCGACCTGATCGCGGTGACCAAGCCGAGCGACGATAGTGGTGAGAGCGACGACTTTGTGGAAAACGACTTCGAGTCGATGAGCAAGGACGAACAAGAAAAGTTGATTGCCCGGTTGGAAGACCAGATGCGGGCCGCGGCCAAGAAGTTGGACTTCGAACAGGCGGCGTCGTTGCGGGATACCATTATGGACATGAAGACGGAGATCGGCGACTAGGCGTTAGGAGGATGCAGATTTGTTAAACGATAAAATTGTGATTCACGGGGCCCGGGCCCATAACTTAAAGAACATTGACGTCACGATTCCCAAAAATAAACTCGTGGTCATTAGTGGTCTTTCCGGTTCCGGGAAGAGTTCGCTGGCCTTTGATACGTTGTACGCGGAAGGGCAACGGCGCTACGTGGAGAGCCTGTCGTCCTACGCCCGGCAATTTCTGGGCCAGATGGACAAGCCCGACGTCGATTCCATCGATGGGCTGAGTCCGGCCATCTCGATCGATCAGAAGACCACCTCGAAGAACCCCCGGTCGACCGTGGGGACCGTCACGGAAATCAACGATTACCTGCGGCTCCTGTGGGCCCGGGTCGGCACCCCCATCTGTCCGAACGACGGTACGAAGATTACCAGTCAAAGCGTCGAGCAGATGGTCGACCAGGTCCTCGCGTTGCCCGAACGGACTAAGCTCCAGGTCCTGTCCCCCATCGTGCGGGACAAGAAGGGCCAGCATAAGCAGATCTTTGAGAAGATTCGGCGGGAAGGGTTCGTCCGGGTCCGGGTCGACGGTGAGATTCAAGACATCGACGACGTGCCCGAACTGAACAAGAACCAACGGCACGACATCGCCATCGTGATTGACCGAATCGTGGTCAAGAAGGGCGTGCGGTCCCGGTTGTTCGACTCGTTCGAAGCCGCGCTGCGGTTAAGTGGTGGCTACGCGATTGCGGACGTGATCGACGGGGAGCCGTTGATCTTTTCCGAATACTACGCCTGCCCGGTCTGTGGGTTTACCGTGGGCGAACTGGAACCGCGCTTGTTCTCCTTTAACGCGCCGTTCGGGGCCTGCCCCGACTGTGACGGACTGGGGGTCAAGCTGGAGGTCGACCTGGACTTGGTCGTGCCCGATAAGACGAAGACGCTGCGGGAAGGGGCCTTGGCGCCCTGGAATCCGATCAGTTCGCAGTACTACCCCGCCTTGCTGGAACAGGCCTGTGACGCCTTTGACGTCGACATGGACACGCCGTTCAAGGACCTGTCGAAGGCCGACCGTGACCTGGTGCTGTACGGGTCACAGGGCAAGGAGTTCCACTTCCATTACCAAAATGACTTCGGGGGCGTCCGGGACGTGGACGTGGCCTTCGAAGGGGTCGTGCCCAACATCAACCGGCGCTACAAGGAAACCAACAGTGACTTTACCCGAGACGTGATGCGTAAGTACATGACGGAACTGACCTGCAGCACCTGCCACGGCTACCGGTTGAACCGTCAGGCCTTGAGTGTCAAGATCGACGGCCAACACATCGGGGAAGTCTCCGACCTGCCCGTCGACAAGGAACTGCACTTCTTCCAGGACCTGTCGTTCGGCGAACAGGACCAGGTCGTCGCCCAACCGATCTTGAAGGAGATTCGGGACCGGCTGACCTTCCTGCGCAACGTCGGGTTGGATTACCTGACGCTCAGTCGTTCCGCTCGAACGCTTTCCGGTGGGGAAGCCCAACGAATCCGGCTGGCGACGCAAATCGGCTCGAACCTGTCCGGGGTGCTCTATATCCTGGACGAACCCTCGATTGGGTTGCACCAGCGGGATAACGACCGGCTGATCGCCTCTCTGAAGCAGATGCGCGATCTGGGGAACACCCTGATCGTGGTTGAGCACGACGAGGACACCATGCGGGCCGCTGACTACATCGTCGACATCGGCCCGGGTGCCGGGGAGAACGGGGGCCACGTGATGGCCGCCGGGACACCGAAGCAGGTCATGCGATCGCGTAAGTCGCTGACCGGGCAGTACCTGTCCGGCAAGAAGTACATTCCGGTACCGCTGACCCGGCGAACCGGGAACGGCAAGGCGATTCGGGTCACCGGGGCGGCGGAGAACAACCTGAAGGATATCACGGTCGACTTTCCGTTAGGCGAGTTCGTCGTGGTCACCGGGGTCTCCGGTTCCGGGAAGTCCACGCTGGTCAACACGATCTTGAAGCGCGCGTTGGCGCAGAAGCTGAACCATAACTCGGAAAAACCCGGGAAATATCAGAGCATTGCCGGGGTCAAGAACATCGAACGGCTGGTCGATATCGACCAAAGCCCGATTGGCCGGACGCCGCGGAGCAACCCGGCGACCTACACCGGGGTCTTCGACGACATTCGCGGACTCTTCGCGCAGACCAACGACGCCAAGTTGCGCGGTTACCAGAAGGGCCGCTTTAGTTTCAATACCAAGGGCGGCCGGTGTGAAGCCTGTCACGGGGACGGGATTTTAAAGATCGAAATGAACTTCCTGCCCGACGTGTACGTGCCGTGTGAGGTCTGCCACGGGACCCGGTACAATTCCGAAACGCTGGAGGTCGAGTACAAGGGCAAGAACATTGCTGACGTTTTGAACATGACCGTCAGCGAGGCCCTGGACTTCTTCGACGCCATCCCGAAGATCACCCGGAAGCTGCAAACCATCAAGGACGTTGGCCTGGGCTACGTCAAGCTGGGACAACCGGCGACGACCCTGTCCGGTGGGGAAGCCCAACGGATGAAGCTGGCTTCCGAGCTGCATAAGCAACAGAGTGGGAAGAACTTCTACATCCTCGACGAACCGACCACGGGACTGCACACCGACGACATCAAGCGTTTGTTGGAGGTCCTGCACCGGTTGGTCGACAAGGGCAACACGGTGTTGGTCATCGAGCACAACCTGGACGTCATCAAGACGGCCGATCACCTGATCGACCTGGGCCCCGAGGGTGGGGAAGCCGGCGGTCACGTGGTGGCGACCGGCACGCCCGAGGAGCTGGCGCAGGTGCCGAATAGCTACACTGGTCAGTACCTGAAGCCGGTCTTGGAACGGGATACCGCCCGGACCAAGGAAGACCAGGATGAAGACTGAGACGGATTAAGCTGAATCTTTTCAACGGAGTCTGGGGCCCTGAAAGTCCCGGGCTCTTTTGCGTTCGCCGACTATTTGGTGGCGAAACGGGCGCCCCCGAACCGCCGTTGGGCCCCCGTTCTTTGATGTCTGCCCGTGTTTTTTACGGGTGTGAACCTTGTCGCCCGTCACAAAAACCAGTACAATGGATAAAACCGGTCAACCAGTGGCCGGAGTTGTGAGGAGATGCAAGCCTATGTTTGATATGAACCGTACCCGTTGGGGCTTCGATTGGGGCGAATTCATCCTGGGCATCCTGTTCCTGGTTGCCGCCTATGGATTGTTTCGGTCACCGAAGATTGGCCTCACGGGCTTAGCCATTATTTTTGCCGTTATGGCCCTGCTGAGTGGGTTGACCACCATTGCGGGGTACCAAAAATTACACGAGGTCACCGGCGTACGGGCCAATTTTGCCCTGGTCCTGGGAATCCTCGACATCCTGATCGCCGTGGTGTTCTTCTTCGATATGAACAGTGCCATCGTGACGTTGGGCTACCTGTTCGCTCTGTGGTTCATCGTGGACTCGATTGAGCGGCTGGTCGTGGCCAGTCACCTGCGCCGGTTCGGTGGGGGTTACTTCTGGATCTCCACGATTCTGGACGTCTTGACCCTGGTGGTCGGCATCCTGTTGTTCGTGAATCCCGTGGTCGCGGCCCTGTCGTTGAACACGTTGATCGCCATTTTCTTTGCGGTCTTCGGGGTGAACGCCATTTGGATCGCGATTGCCCGGAGTCGTTAGGCAAAAGCATGAGCATCAAGAAACCAAGCGGGGCGGTGACGGTGGTCACGGCCTCTTTTGTTTGCCCAAAACCGTAACCGGAGAGACTTCTTGGCGGGAATCGTGGGGGGACGTTAAGATAATGATTAGGAAAGACACGCCCGGTGTGCTATACTCTTAAAAGACGTTTTTTCGAGCAGAGAGGTGGAGAACCATGACAGAGAAGTTCCATTTAGTGATTATTACCGGAATGAGCGGGGCCGGGAAGACCGTGGCCATGCAAAGTTTCGAGGATCTCGGTTACTTCTGTATTGATAATTTACCACCGACCTTATTACCGAAGTTTTGGGACCTGGTCCGGGAATCCGGCAAGTTAAACAAGATCGCGCTGGTGATCGACCTGCGCTCGCGGGCCTTTTACGATGAGGTCGTGCGGATGTTAAACGACGTCGCCATCCACGGGACCATGCAGGCCCAGGTTCTTTTCCTCGACGCGTCCGACGAAGAGCTGGTCTCCCGGTACAAGGAGACCCGGCGCTCGCACCCGCTGGCCCGGAATGGTCGGGTCATGGAGGGGATTCAGCGGGAACGCCGCTTGCTGGCCCCGATTCGTCAGGCGGCTCAGCTGGTGATCGACACCACCAACATCTCGCCGCGTAAGTTGCGCGAAGAGATCTTTCATAACTACGAGACCGAAACCACGCAGGCCTTCCACATTGAGCTGATGTCCTTTGGGTTCAAGTACGGCCTGCCCATCGATGCCGACATCGTGATGGACGTCCGCTTCCTGCCGAACCCGTACTACCTGCCCGAACTACGGGACCAGACGGGATTGGATCAACCGGTCTACGACTACGTGATGAAGCAGCCCCAGACCGAGGACTTTTACCAGCAGTTCTTAAAGCTGCTGGAGTCCATCGTGCCCGGCTATAAGAAGGAGGGCAAGGCCAACCTGACGATCGCCATCGGGTGTACCGGCGGCCAACACCGTTCGGTCGCCCTGGCCCAACGGTTGGGTCAAGCCCTGGGGAACCAGTACCCCGTCCACGTGACCCACCGGGATATCGAGAAGAGAAAGGAGTCCGCGAACCGCTCATGAAAGACTTAATGAAGAGCCACCGGCCCAAAATCGTCGTGATTGGCGGGGGAACCGGGTTACCCGTGATTTTGAGTAACCTACGGGACCAAGACGTCGACATCACGGCGGTCGTGACCGTGGCCGATGATGGCGGTTCGTCCGGCATCATTCGCCACTACGTCAACGTGGTGCCGCCTGGAGATATTCGGAACGTGATGGTGGCCCTGGCCGAGGTACCCGGCATCTACAAGGACCTCTTCCAGTACCGCTTCGAGACCACCGACGACTTTTTCGCCGGCCACGCGATTGGCAACCTAGTCATCGCCGCCCTTTCCGAGATGAAGGGGGGCATCTTTGACGCGGTTCAGGAGCTGTCACAGCTGATGCGGGTCAACGGGCACATCTACCCGGCCGCCAACGAACCCTTGGAGCTGCACGCGCAATTTGCGGATGGCAGCACCCTGAGCGGGGAGTCGGAGATCACCGCTGCCCATAAGCTGATCAAACGGGTGTGGGTCGAAACGAGTGACCACCATCAACAGCCCCACGCCGTCCAACCGGTGATCGACGCCATCATGAACGCCGACCAGATTGTCTTGGGTCCCGGGAGCCTGTTTACCAGCATCCTCCCCAACCTGATGATTGACAGTGTCGGCCAGGCCGTGGTGCAGAGCCAGGCCGAGGTCGTCTATATCTGTAACATCATGACGCAAAAGGGTGAAACCGAAAACTTCACCGACGCCGACCACGTGCGGGTGCTCAACGACCACCTGCACACCAACTTTATCGATACCGTCCTGGTTAACACCCGTAAGGTGCCCGACCAGTACATCGACTATCAACGCTGGAACGAAATGTCCCAGCCCGTGCGACATGACTTCCAGGGTCTCCGTGATCAGGGGTGCCGGGTCATCTCCACGGACTTCTTACAACTACGCGATAACGGGGCTTTTCATAACGGACAAGAGGTCGTTTCCGAACTCTTGAACCTGATTGGCCAGCCGCGCTATCGCCTGAATCGGGGGTCTTAACCATGTCCTATGCCAGTGAAGTAAAGAAGGAGCTGACCACGCTCGAGGTTCACCGGGCCAACGCCAAGGCCGAATTGGTCGCGTTGATCCGGATGAACGGGGCGTTGGGCTTGGCGCACCACCACTTCGTCTTAAACGTGCAAACGGAAAATCCCGCCATCGCGCGCCGGATGTACCAACTGCTCAAGCAGTTCTACGATCTGGAGAGTGAGCTCTTAGTGCGGCGGAAAATGAAACTCAAGAAAAACAACCTCTACATCGTGCGGGTCAAGACCGGCGTGACCAAGGTGCTGTCCGACCTGGGCATCTTTGACGGGGTCCAACTCTCGGAGTCGGTCCCGGACGAGATCCTCAACTCGGACCTGCAGATTCGGTCGTACCTGCGAGGGGCCTTTCTGGCCGGGGGCTCCGTCAATAATCCGGAGACCAGCCGGTACCACCTGGAGATTTACTCCCTGTACGAGGAGCACAACCAGATGATTGCCGAGATGATGAACCGCTACGACCTCAACGCGCGGACCATCGTGCGCCGTAGCGGGTACATCACCTACCTGAAGGGCGCCGAGAAGATCGCCAACTTCCTGTCCCTGATTGGGGCGACGACGGCGATGCTGAAGTTCGAGGACGTCCGGATCATGCGGGACATGCGCAACTCGGTCAACCGCTTGGTCAATTGCGAAAGTGCCAACCTAGATAAGGTGGCCAACGCGTCGACCCGGCAGATCGACAACATTCAGTTCATCGAGGCCACGGTGGGGTTGGGCCAACTCCCGACCAAGCTGCGTGAGGTCGCCGAGACCCGGCTGGCCCACCGGGAGGTCAGCCTGAAGGAATTGGGCGACCTGGTTCCCGGGGGACCGATTTCCAAGTCGGGAATCAACCACCGGCTCCGAAAAATCAACGATTATGCAAAACAACTCCGCGAGGGGGAAGCCACGGCTTAACTCGCTTGGGGATGCGGGACGTCGACGAACCTGTCGGGGTCCTTTTTTGCGGCCGTCAAAATGGTGAGTGCGCTTTCACGAGGGGCATGCTATCATGGAATCAACACACGAAACGCACTTAGGAGGCGTCAATGATGAGAGTGATTGTAACGGTCATTGGAAATGACCACGTGGGAATCGTGGCCGCGGTGGCGACCGAACTGACGAAGCTCAACATTAACATTGTGGATATGTCGCAAACCATCATGGATCAGAGCTTTACCATGATGCTCTTGGCCGAATGGGACGACCAGCAACTCAGCCTGGCCGATGCGAAGCAGGCCCTGACCGCGCTGGGGCAACGGAATGACCTGACGATTCGGGTCCAACGGCAGTCGGTCTTTGACGCCATTCAGAAGATTTAGGAGGCAGCAGATGGAAAGTCGATCAATTCTTGAGACCATCCAGATGATTGATGAGGAAAATCTGGACATTCGGACGATTACCATGGGCATCTCGCTACTCGACTGTATCGACAGTGATGGCGCCAAGGCCCGGCAGAAGATTTACGATAAGATCACCACGAGTGCCCAGGACCTGGTCAAGGTCGCCGGGGAGATCCAAACGGAATACGGGATTCCCATCATCAACAAGCGCATCTCCGTGACGCCGATTGCCCTGGTCGCGGCGGCGAGTGGCGATACCGACTACGTGGCCTACGCCCAAACGATGGAGGCGGCGGCTCAGGCCATCGGGGTCGACCTGATCGGGGGCTTCTCGGCGCTGGTCCAGAAGGGCTATCAATCCGGGGACCGAAAGCTGATTGCGTCGATTCCCCAGGCGTTAGCGGAGACCAGTCGGGTCTGCAGCTCGGTCAACATTGGGTCCACGCGGGCCGGCATCAATCTGGACGCGGTCGGGGAGCTGGGCCGCATCATCAAGCAGACCGCGGCCATCGACCCGGTCAATTGCATGGGACTGGTGGTCTTCGCCAATGCCGTGGAGGACAACCCCTTCATGGCCGGGGCCTTCCACGGGGTCGGCGAGGCGGACCGCATCATCAACGTCGGTATCAGTGGCCCCGGCGTGGTCAAACGGGCCCTCGAACAGGTGCGTGGACAACGCATCGACGTGGTCTCCGAGCAGATCAAGAAGACCGCCTTTAAGGTGACCCGGATGGGCCAGTTCGTGGGTACCGTGGCGTCACAGCGGCTCGGGGTGCCCTTCGGCATCGTCGATCTGTCGTTGGCGCCGACCCCGAACGAGGGAGACTCGGTCGCGGAGATCCTGGAAGAAATCGGCTTGGAGAGCGTGGGCGCTCCCGGCACCACGGCGGCGCTGGCCCTGCTGAACGACGCGGTCAAGAAGGGCGGTGTCATGGCCTGTGAACACGTCGGGGGGCTGTCCGGCGCCTTCATTCCGGTCTCCGAGGACGCCGAAATGATTCGGGCCGTCGAGGCGGGCCGGTTAGGCTTGGAAAAGCTGGAGGCGATGACGGCGGTCTGCTCCGTGGGGCTGGACATGATCGCCATCCCCGGCGACACCAGCGCGGCCAGCATCAGCGGCATGATTGCCGACGAGGCGGCCATCGGGATGATCAACAACAAGACCACCGCAGTCCGGGTGATTCCCGCACCCGGCAAAACGGTGGGTGACCAGGTCGAATTCGGCGGCCTGTTCGGTCGGGCACCCGTGATGCCGGTCAACCCGAGCCAGCCGCAGGCGTTCATCGCCCGTGGCGGTCACATCCCGGCGCCCATTCATTCCTTTAAAAACTAATGAGCTGAGCAACGGTGGCGCACTTGGAATGGTGGCGTCACTAAAAGGAGGTTCCGTCACATCCCGGCGGAATCTCCTTTTTTAGCGAAAAAAATTTGGGAAGCGTGGTCGATGGGCCGAGCAGGGCCCCAGTCATTCCTAAAATCGGCACAAAAAAAACGCCACTTAACGTGACGTTTTTTGCTGAACGCAAGGATTACTTCTTTTGTTCGTTGCTGTTGGTCATGATGTGGTCGATCAGACCGTAATCGACAGCGTCTTGGGCACTCAGGTAGTTGTCCCGTTCGGTGTCCTTGTTGATGCGTTCGATTGGTTGACCGGAGTTGTCGGCCAAGATTTGGTTGATCAACTTCCGGGTCTTCAAGATTTCCCGCGCCGCAATTTCGATTTCGGTTTGTTGCCCTTGCGCACCACCAGAAGGTTGGTGAATCATGACTTGGGCGTGTGGTAAGGCGAACCGCTTCCCCTTGGTACCGGAAGAAGCCAAGACGCTGGCCATGGAAGCTGCCATCCCCAACGTAATCGTTTGCACGTCGGATTGGATGAAGTTCATGGTATCGTAAATGGCTAAGCCGGAAGAAACGACACCACCAGGAGAGTTGATGTACAAGGAAATGTCCTTCGTGGAATCTTGTGCATCCAAGAAGAGTAATTGGGCAATGATTGCATTGGCCATGTCATCTTCGATGGGACCGGAAAGCATGATGATCCGGTCTTTTAAAAGTCGTGAATAAATATCATAAGCCCGTTCACCACGGGATGATTGTTCAATAACCGTTGGTACTAAATTCATGACGAGATAGCCTCCTTAGTTTTTAACGTAGAATGGCTAGCGATTGCTAACATGGTGTTAGTTTACCGCTATGGTCAAAACAGGTCAAACAATATGTCTTCCCCGCAAACGATTAGCCATTTGACTAGCACTATCATAACAGAGTTCGCCCAAACGTCACGTATTCTATCAGCTAACGGGGGAAATTGACCGGTGGCTGACGTTACCGTGACCGGTCAGGACGGTAAACGGCCCCGTCATGCCGGGACGATTTACTTTGGACGGCGGCTGTGGTGTACTAGATTCAACGGAAAGGGAGGGAATCGTGTGAAGGTCAGAGTGGAAGTGGATCCGACGTTGCCGGCCCCCGAGGTCGTGGTCCGGGTCCCGGCAGAAACGGCGGAGACGGCCGCGTTGGTGAAGACCCTTGCGACCATGGGTGGTCCCGCCGCGCAGTTGACCGTGAGTCTGCGGGGGCACCAGGAGCGCGTCGTCGTAGCGGATATCCTATTCTGTGAGTCTGCGGGGCACCAGGTGATGATCCACACGGCGGACCGGGTCCTGACCACGCGGGTCCCCCTGTACAAGTTGGCGACGGAGCTGCCGGCGACCTTTGTCCGGGCCTCCAAGTCGGCCATTTTGAACAGTGAGCAGGTTGCGTCGCTCAGCAAGTCGCTGACGGGGAACCTGGTTCGGTTTCAGCACTCACACAAGCAACTCTACGTGTCACGGCGGTATTACGGGGCCCTGAAGCGGGTCTTAGAACGAAAGGGGTAATCTAAATGCGATTACAGCGAAATTGGTTTTGGGGGACGTTCTTTCTCGTCGGAGCGGTTCTCCTGGTGGTCGGACAGCTCGGGCTGTTACCGGTCCGCTTTGGCTTCTGGCAACTCTTAGTGGGGATCTTCTTGGTGGCCATGCTGGTCTACAATCTGGCCCACCGCAGCATTGGCGGAAGTGTCTTCAGCCTGGCGTTCTTAGCCATCGTGTTTGCCAAACCGTTGGGGATTACGGCGCTGGTGCCGTGGACCATCCTGGGGGCGGCGTTGTTCTTAACGATTGGGCTGTCGCTGCTGGTGAGTCCTCGCCATTTTTTTAGGTACGAGACGCACACGACCTTCCATCACGGGGATGCGACCGAGCGGGTCGACCGGATGACCACCGACGAGTCACAGGTCGGGGTGAACGTGAACATGGGGAACAGCATCCGCTACCTGCAATCGCAGGACTTCCAGCGCGCCGACATTAACGTGCGCATGGGCAACGCGAAGCTCTACTTTGACGAGGTCCAGGTCGCGCCGACTGGGGCCGTGATTAACCTGAACGTGTCGCTGGGGGGCGTGGAACTGTACTTTCCGCGGACCTGGAACGTGAAGCTGAACGTTGATCCGAGCCTCGGCGGTGTCGAGGTCAAGGGGGCCCCGGTCGCCAGTGCCGGCCCCACGGTGATCGTCCAGGGACACGTTTCCCTGTCGGGCGTGACCGTGGTTTACGCGTAAGGCGTTTTTAGAAAAAACTGATTTTGCCCCTTGAAATTCGAACCGGGGTCGGTTATAGTAGTTAGTGTTCTGTTAAAGGAACAACTCGTGTGATGCGCCCGTAGTGTAATGGATCGCACGTAAGATTCCGGTTCTTGAAATGGGGGTTCGATTCCCTCCGGGCGCACTAAGCTGGCTCATCGCTGATTGGCGGTGAGTTTTTTTGTATCTCCAGCTAAAACCAGCGGGGGACCTTACGTGGATGCGAAAAAGCAGACGGGAAACGCTCATTTTTGAGAATTTCCTGTCTGCTTTTATTTATGTTGGGAATCACTAAACGGATGGCGCTGAGCGGAAGCAAGCGACAGCCGCCACTTAACTAGCACTATCCGTTAAGATGTTAGTTGGTCCCACTTACGGCGCAACGGTCGGGCAATCAGCGGGGCGACCAGAACGTCGAGCAGGAGTTCGGGAACGGCGTTGGTGACCAGTGAGATCATCAGAACGTAGCCCAGGGTCTGGTTGCCGGTCGCCCCAAAGGCGGTCGCCACGGCGGGCGTCTGATAGAAGACGTAGACCAGTCCGAGCACTAGCAGGCTGTTCACCAGGGCCGCGCAACCGGCGGCCAGCCGCATGGCGTTGCCGGTCGACCAGCGTTGGCGTCCCCAGGTGAAGAGCCAACCGGCCAGCAGGCCCATTAAGAGACGGGGCAGGATGGAAATCAACGGGTTGGTAAAGACCAGCGGGGCGACCGGGCTAGAGGGCCAGGTAAAAGCCCGAATAAAGGTGATCAGTCCCCAGAAGCCCCCGATGAGGGCCCCGTCCCGCGGTCCCAGGGCGGTCCCGGCGACGATGACGGTCAGCCCAATCAGGGTCATGCTGAAGGGACCGAGGGGAATGTAGCCAAGAAATGGAAGAATATTCTGTAGGAGGACGATGGCCATAAGCAGGGCATCGACGACCAACCGAAAGGTTTTGTGACGCGTCATTGCGTAACCTCCAAAGCATTTTAAATTCGTGCGGCTATTATAGCATGTTTTGAGATAGGAGGGTGAGGGAACCAATTCACAAATATTTGAATGAATTTTCAAATATTACTTGTATTTTTATGCAAAACCCGTTATAGTAATTAAGTAATATCAATTCGAT
>NZ_AZFC01000016.1:0-137321 GCF_001435095.1 Levilactobacillus spicheri DSM 15429 | reverse complement strand
ATCGCACGTAAGATTCCGGTTCTTGAAATGGGGGTTCGATTCCCTCCGGGCGCACTCAGTAATCGCAGTCAGCGTCGACTGCGATTTTTTGTTGGGCAAAATTCAAACGCTTTTCCGGGTCCCGGGGCACCCATCAGATGCGTGCACGGCAGCTTATTTTGGGTGTGAACACGGGTTCGTTCAACGAATAATTTATGAAGGGGAAGTACTTGCCAAAGGCGTTAAATGGGCTTATACTGACACAGTAAGTTAGGTTAGCGATTCGTTGGCCTTTATTTTTTGAGCGTGGTGGGCGCAATTTGGCCACCCTGGTCGCTCAACGTCCCACTGGGAGGTAACGAGGATGCAAGATGATTGGCAATGGGTAGAAGCGATTATGCCCCAAATGGTGACCAAGTTAACCAGTCGCTTTCGGGTATTACAAGGTATCGCGACCCTGCAGCCGGTCGGACGGCGAACCTTAGCCAACCACTTGGCGTGTACCGAGCGAACGGTCCGGACCACGACCGATGCGTTGGTGAACCTGGGGTTTATCCAGATGTCCATCAAGGGCATGCAGATCACGGCGTCCGGTGAACGGGTGCTGCATGGACTCACGCCGGTGATGAACACGTTAGCGGGGCGGCAACAGCGGGAGCGTGAATTGGCTCAGCGGTTGGGCATCGCCAACTGCACCATCGTTCCCGGTGACAGCACGGCGCCCAACGGCTCCCTCGGCGGGATGGCGGAGGCGGCTAAGCAGGTCTTGGCCGACCAGCTACCCAACGGCGCGAGCACCATTGCGGTGATGGGGGGCCACACGTTGGCCACGGTAGCGGCGGTGTTGACGCCGTCACTGTCGACGAATCGTCAGCTGTTGTTCGTGCCCGCTCGCGGGGGCATCGGTGAGTCGCCGGACATTCAGGCGAACGCCGTTAGCGCCCAGATGGCTCAGCGAACCAACGGCAAGTTCCGGTCACTCTTCGTTCCGGAACAGCTCAACACCGCAACTTACAAGTCGCTATTTGCAGAACCGGCTATTCATGAAGTGCTGCAACTGATCGACCAGAGCAACGTGGTGATCCACGGCATCGGTCAGGCACTGACCATGGCTAGGCGCCGGAACATGTCGGCGCACGTGATTGCCGATTTGACCGCCGCCCATGCCGTGGGAGAGGCCTTTGGCTTCTTCTTCGACGACGCGGGTCACGTGGTCAGCAAGTTCCCCCGCATTGGCGTGGGGATTGATGACTTAGTGAACAAACCACTGGTGATCGCGGTGGCCGGGGGTTCCGAGAAGGGGACCGCCATTGAGGCCTACATGCATTTAGCGCCAGCCCAGACTTGGTTGATTACCGATGATGGTGCTGCTGACATTGTTTTAAAAAAGTGATACACTTAACATGTACTGCTTTTTAAAAAAATTATCTTTGTTTGCTTCCTGAAGGAGGAAATCACAGTATGACTGTAAAGATTGGTATTAATGGTTTCGGCCGTATCGGTCGTTTGGCTTTCAAGCGGATTCACGAACTGCACTCTAATGACATCGAAGTTGTCGCTATCAACGATTTAACGACCCCTTCAATGTTGGCATACTTGTTAAAGTATGACTCAACTCATGGCCGTTTCCCTGGCGAAGTTTCTGCTACGGACAAGGGCATCGTGGTTGACGGTAAGGAATACCCAGTTTACGCTGAACCAAAGGCTCAAGACATTCCTTGGGTTAAGAACGACGGTGTCGACTTCGTTCTCGAATGTACCGGTTTCTACACTTCTGAAGAAAAGGCTCACGCCCACATCGACGCTGGTGTTAAGCGGGTCTTAGTTTCTGCTCCAGCCGGTGCCGTTACGACCGTTGTTCCTGGCGTTAACTTGGACAAGTTGACCAAGGATGACGTGATCGTTTCTGCTGGTTCTTGCACGACGAACTGTCTTGCACCTATGGCATACTTCTTGAACGAAGACTTCGGTATCAAGGCCGGGACGATGACCACGATCCACGCCTTCACTTCTACCCAAATGATTTTGGATGGCCCTCGTGGCAAGAAGATGCGGAACAACCGGACTGCTTCTGTTAACACCATTCCTCACTCTACTGGTGCTGCTAAGGCGATCGGCTTGGTTATCCCAGAATTACAAGGTAAGTTACAAGGCCATGCACAACGGGTTGCCGTTCCAGATGGTTCTTTGACTGAATTAGTTGCTGTTCTTGACAAGAAGGTTACGGCCGACGAAATCAACGACGCAATGAAGAAGCACACTGACGGTAACGAAGCATTCGGTTACAACGATGACCAAATCGTTTCGACTGACATCATCGACGACCCTCATGGTTCCGTCTTTGACCCAACTCAAACGGAAGTGACGACTGCCGGCGACACTCAATTAGTTAAGACGGTTGCTTGGTACGACAACGAATGGGGCTTCACTTGCAACATGGTCCGGACTTTACTTCGTTTCGCAACCCTCTAATTTTAGATTAGTTATTGCGAACGTTTATAAACGTTTAGGATACGCAAGACGCGGCGGGGGGAGGAATTTCCTCGACGCGTTTTTGTTTGCCCCCGTGATTTTCGGATAAGTCCTTTGAAATTCGCGGGTAAGTGCTGTATATTGTGAAAGTAATCATTTTTAACATGACATCTTGAAGGAGGATTTCTAAATTGGCGAAATTAACAGTTTCTGATTTAGATTTAAAAGGTAAAAAGGTCCTTATGCGGGTCGACTTCAACGTCCCAATCAAAGACGGTGTGATCGGCAACGACAACCGAATCGTGGCAGCTTTGCCAACGATCAAGTACGTGATCGAACACGGTGGCAAGGCCATCTTGCTCTCTCACTTAGGCCGGGTCAAGAAGGAAGAAGACAAGCCAGGTCTGTCCATGCGTCCAGTCGCAGAACGGCTCTCTAACTTGTTGAACAAGCCAGTGACCTTCGTTCCAACGACGGAAGGCAAGCAGCTGGAAGACGCCATTGACGGCTTAAACGACGGCGACGTTCTGGTCATGGAAAACACCCGTTACGAAGACGTTAAGAACGGCGAATACGTCAAGCGCGAATCCGGCAACGACCCAGAATTGGGCAAGTACTGGGCTTCCTTGGGTGACGTCTTCGTCAACGATGCCTTCGGGACGGCTCACCGTTCCCACGCATCCAACGTCGGCATTGCGTCCAACATGGCGCAAACCGCTGCTGGTTTCTTGATGGAAAAGGAAATCAAGTTCATCGGTGGCGCCGTTGATAACCCAGAACACCCATTCGTTGCCATCTTAGGTGGTGCCAAGGTGTCCGACAAGATCGGTGTTATCGACAACTTACTGTCCAAGGCTGACAAGGTCTTGATCGGTGGTGGGATGACCTACACCTTCTACGCTGCTAAGGGCATGAAGATCGGGAACTCCTTGGTTGAAAAGGACAAGATTGACTTAGCCAAGGAAATCTTGGACAAGGCTGGCGACAAGCTGGTTCTGCCTACTGACTCCGTGGTCGCAACTGAATTCAAGAACGACGCTGACCACAAGACGGTCGACGGCGATATTCCTGATGGCTACATGGCTTTGGACATCGGTCCTAAGTCCATCAAGGAATTCGAAGACGTTCTGAAGAGCGCTAAGACGGTGGTTTGGAACGGCCCAATGGGTGTGTTCGAAATGCCGAATTACGCTGAAGGAACGCTCGAAATCGGTAAGTTCTTGGGTACCTTAAGCGATGCCAAGACGATCGTCGGTGGTGGTGACTCCACGGCTGCCGTTCAACAACTGGGTGTGGCTGACAAGTTGTCCCACATCTCCACTGGTGGTGGTGCTTCCCTCGAATACCTTGAAGGTAAGACCTTACCAGGGATTGCCGCAATTTCTGACAAGTAATCTAACTAAAAGCTGACTACGATTCGTAGTCATGAAAAACGGTTTCCACCTCAGCAAATGATGGTGGGAACCGTTTTTTGTTAAGCTTTTTTTGTGGATTGACGGTAACGCTGGGCGAAGTATCGATAGGCCCGCAAAACGTCGTGAACGTTGAGCGAGTCTTTGTTGGTGGGAATTTGCTGGATAAGCTTTGCCTGATGGTCTGCCTGATCAAAATCACCAAAGTACCAGTCCCAGAAGCAATTGGTAACGAGTTGTGTGATGCGAGATTCAATATTCAACCGTTCGGGATCGGCGGGGCGCCAGTGGGGCCAAAATTGTTTTGCCTCCTGGTAACGGTGGCTTTGAACCAAGACCTGGAAGGCCAGATTATCAAAATCTAATAACGGTTGCTGTAACCGAAAGGTATCCGTTTGGTGGACCATATACCGCGCACAGCTATGGTGCATCTTGTCGATTCCCTGGAGAATCTGGGATTGAGCATGTTTGGCCTCTGCAATCATCAACCACATGCTTGCCTGGCGAATTTCGGTTAGGTTCCAAAGTTGAGATCGATTGAAACGCCGCCAAAGCTGATCGGTCCGGGACGTGTCAATGGGCCGATCATCGAAAATACTGATGGAGAGATTGGCGAGCGTCGCCAAGGCCTGAAGATTCGGCAGATTACTGTCGCGGTATTGCTGGTCGAGGTGCCGTAACCAGGGGAAGTTTTGCTGACTATTGGCTGTGGTGATTTGATTGAAGGTTCGTTGGGCCACCGAAGGATGGTATCCCCGCTGAATAAATTGAAATTCCGTCGGGTCAATCATTAGCCGGTCGAGGATGGCAAACAGGGTGTCCGCGGTAACGCTATGAAGTCCGCGTTCCAGTCGACTGGCAAAGGACGGGGATATCAATCCGTCGTAGAGTTGGTTTTGTGTCAGTCCTTGATTATGACGAATCTGTTTAAGGGTTTCACCGATACTAAGCATTGTTAGTCCTCCTTGACGAGTCCCTGAACTGGGCAAATTTGCCCTAAATTATACGATTATTGACGAGTAACGACAAGTAGAATCGGAGTAATCAAGGGAAATGAAGGGACTGGGTAATGGTGAAAACAACTTGGCGATTGGGATACTATTTACGGCGACACCCGGGGATGACCGGCTGTATTATGGGATTGGAAAGCTTGGTGTCGCTGATTCAAGCTTCGGCGGCAGTTATTTTAACGTTTGAGACGAACGCCGTTATTCACCGCAATCTTGGTCAATTTACCGGATGGATTGTGGTGGATTTAGGAATGTGGTTGATACTGGTTGGCGCTGATTATGTGGCAAACATCTTGATTGCCCGGAATACACAACTGGTGGACACCGATATTCGCCGTGATTTATCTACGGGTATTGCCAACCTGACCAGTGACGAATTTGCGAAACGCACGCCGGACGTTTATGTTTCGTGGCTGAACAATGATCTAACGTTGATCAACTCGCAAGGGATGCAGGTGTTCTTTCAACTCATTGAGTGTGTGGCCTTAGTCATTATGACAACGAGTTATCTCGTGATTTTTCACTGGACGTTATTGGTGACCGCGGCAATTGGTTTCTTGGCGATTACGTTTGTTCCACGGTTGGCAACGCGCCGATTGACCCAACAATCACGGCACGTTACCAAGGCCAACGAGCGCTTTGTGACTCAGGTGCAAAACACATTAGCGGGATTTGCGACGTTGACGAGTTTTCATCGCAGGTCACAGATTATTACCCGTAACGTGCGGGCATCCCAGAAATTACAACGCGCTAACGTTGCTTATGCGCGTCAAAAGGCAACGGTGGACGTTTTGAGTACGACAGTAAGCATCGTGAGCCAGATGGCAATCACCGTGGTAACCGCCTTACTGGTTATCACGGGACATCTAACGGCCGGGACTATCATGAGTACGGGGAGCCTTGCGGGTGAACTCTTCTCAGCACTGCAGGTCATGTCGAGTAGTTGGGTCGAGCTGAAGTCGGTACAGCCAATTTTTGATAAGTATAAAGTCTTAAAACGGGCGTCAACCTTTATGGGGGATCGGCCCTTTGCCGCGACTGCGCGGCCGGAATTGGAATTAGACCACGTGATGGTGCGGCACGCCCAACAGACCTGGTTAGCTACAACTACGCTGAGGGTGCCATTTTGGAGCAAGGTTCGGGTCAGTGGACCGAGTGGTAGCGGTAAGAGTACGCTGATGCGTGTTGTGACCGGGAATCAGGCCATAACAGCGGGCCAGGTTCGGTGGCGGCCGGTACCCGATTCTCCGGATGGGGCGGGAAACAGCTATGTGGCGTATGTCCCCCAGAAAGCGTTCATTTTCCAAGGGACCGTACGGGATAATTTAACGCTTGGCCGCCAGTTACCTGATACGGCCCTGTTACGTGCGTTGACCGTCGTCGGGCTCGCCCATAAGATTGACCAGCTTCCACAGCGGTTAGAGACGGTGATTGCGGAGAGTGATGCGAGATTATCGGGTGGTGAACAACAACGTCTAGCTTTAGCCCGGGTGCTGTTGACGGATGCTCCGGTGATTATTCTGGACGAGAGTACGGCGAACGTCGACGCGGTAACCGCTAATCGAATTGAACGATACTTCTTAACACAGCCGAATCGGACCGTTTGGATTGTTTCGCACGCTCATCATCCGGAAGTTGACCAATTTTACACGTTATCGGTGAATCTGGGGATGAGTACGCAGACTCAGGTGAGTTAATCCGGACCGTAAAGAGGTCTTTACTGGTAGATTTCGCTTAAATTGGGTAAGATGAAACATGTGCGTTGAGTCTATTTGAAAAGGAGCGGATTAGGTTGCGGATACCATTGATTGCAGGTAACTGGAAGATGAACAAAACGGTCACCGAAGCCCACGACTTCGTGACGGGTGTTCAGGGTAAATTACCAGCGGCGGATCAGGTGGAAACGGCCATTGCGGCCCCAGCCCTGTTTTTACAGACCATGCTGGAGGCCAATACGGACCGAGTCTTACGCATCGGCGCAGAGACCTGTTATTACGAAGACGAGGGGGCGTACACGGGTGAGACCAGTCCGTTGGCCCTCCACGCGATGGGCATTCCCTACGTAATCGTGGGGCATTCCGAACGTCGGCGGTACTTTAACGAAACGGATGACGTGATCAACCGGAAAGTCCAAGCGGTCTTTCGTAACGGCATGACGCCCATCGTCTGCTGTGACGAAACCATGGGCCGCCGGGAATCCGGCGAGAAGATCCACTGGGTCGTCAACCAGGTCTCCGCGGCCCTCAAGGGGGTCAGCACGGAGAACGCGGCGAAGGTCGTCATCGCCTACGAACCGAGTTGGGCGATTGGCAGTGGCACCTCCGCCTCGAGTGACCAGGCCGAAGAGGGCTGTTACCTGATTCGCCAAACCATCGCGGACATTTATTCGGATGATTTAGCGAACGGGGTCCGTGTTTTGTACGGCGGGAGTGTCAAACCAGATAATATTGCGGGCTTAATGGCCCGGAATAACGTCGACGGGGTCCTCGCCGGGGGCGCTAGTTTGGATGAAAAGGCTTTTATTCAGCTCGCAAACTATCAAAATTTGTAAAACGGGTAAAATGTGATTGAAAGTTCAATGTTAAACTTATAGAATAAAGCATGGGATGAGTTTCTAGTTCCCGTGAAGTCAAACTCATAAGGAGAGAATTCAAAAATGTCAATTATTTCTGATATTTACGCACGCGAAGTCTTAGATTCTCGTGGTAACCCAACTGTTGAAGTTGAACTCTACACCGAAGCCGGTGCCATGGGCCGGGGGATCGTTCCTTCTGGTGCCTCAACTGGTGAACACGAAGCCGTTGAACTGCGTGATGGCGACAAGAGTCGTTTCATGGGCAAGGGTGTTACCAAGGCCGTAGACAACGTTAACAACATCATCGCCAAGGAAATCGTTGGTTACGATGTCACTGACCAACGTGCTATCGACCAAGCCATGATCGACTTAGACGGTACACCTAACAAGGGTAAGTTAGGTGCCAACGCTATCTTAGGTGTCTCCTTAGCGGCTGCACGGGCTGCTGCTGATGAATTAGGCCAACCATTGTACAACTACTTGGGCGGCTTCAATGGTCACGTATTGCCAACGCCAATGATGAACGTTATCAACGGTGGGAAGCACGCCAACAACAAGGTTGACTTCCAAGAATTCATGATCATGCCTGTTGGTGCGAAGACCGTTAAGGAAGCCATCCGGATGGGTTCCGAAACGTTCCACAACTTGAAGGCTATCTTGAACGAAGAAGGTTACTCCACTGCCGTTGGTGACGAAGGTGGATTTGCACCTGACCTGAAGAACAACGAAGAACCATTCGAAATTCTGGTTAAGGCTATCAAGCAAGCCGGCTACGTTCCTGGTAAGGATGTTGCCATTGCCTTTGACTGTGCTTCATCAGAATTCTACAATGCTGACACCAAGAAGTACGAATTGAAGGGTGACGGCAAGAGCTACACCGCCGACGAATTCGTTACCTTGCTGGAAGGCATCGTTGACAAGTACCCAGTTGTTTCGATCGAAGACCCACTCGATGAAAACGAATGGGAAGACTGGCAAATGGCTACCAAGCGTCTTGGCAAGAAGGTCCAAATCGTTGGTGACGACTTGTTCGTTACGAACACGGACTACCTGGCTAAGGGGATCAAGATGGGCGTTGCCAACTCGATCTTAATCAAGCTGAACCAAATCGGGACTTTGACGGAAACCGTTGAAGCCGTTGAAATGGCTAAGCAAGCTGGTTACACGGCCGTTATCTCTCACCGTTCTGGTGAAACTGAAGACACGACCATCGCTGACTTGGTTGTTGCGTTGAACGCCGGCCAAATCAAGACTGGTTCCATGAGCCGTGGCGAACGGATTGCCAAGTACAACCAATTAATGCGGATCGAAGACCAATTAGGCAAGACTTCCGAATACAAGGGAATCCACTCCTTCTACAACTTGGACGAAGATGCGCGTGAAGCCATCATCAACAAGTAATTAATCGGTTAAAAACACTAAATGACGGTCACTCAATCGAGTGGGCGTCATTTTTTTATGGAAAAATTCGCAATCTCCCTCATTTTTTTTGGCCGTAATCGGGGCTCGCTTACGGAACTACCCGTAGTGAAGGAGGAATGCCCCATGAAATGGCAGTATGTAATGATTGGCTTGATGAGTGGCCTTTTGGGTGGTGGCCCGGCCGTGGTCAGTCAGGCGGCGACCGCGACGCAGGAGACGTGGACCGTGTATTACCAGGTGGAGAATCCCACAGCTAAAGAAGCGGCACAGAAGCATGTTCAATTAGGGCCGTATACCGAAACGGTGTCCCAGGGAACGCGGCCTCAGGCGAGTAATCTGGGGTGGGAAGCCACTCATCGAGCCGATTGGGATGAGGCGGCTAAGACGGTGACCTGGAAGTATGTGACAAATGGTGCTGTATTGGTTAATTATCATTACGTTTATGAAGACGGTACGCGGGAACCCCAAAAGGCGTTTGCTGATGTGCAGTTGGGTTCTGTGGTGAAAATACCACCGTTGCCTGGATATCGGTTAAAGAATCCTCAGGATGAATATCAGCGGGCAACTAAGCAAAAAAATGATTGGTTCATCCCCGTCATTTCGGAGAACGCCCCGGTAACACCACCTCAGCCATCCGAGCCCTCCCAGCCGGTCGTTACCCCGCAACATCCGGCACCCCAGCCACCTGTGACGGTGCCGCAACAACCCAGTACGCCGCCAGCCACGCCGCACCCGGCGCTACCGGGAACAGCCGGTGGTGGGGTGGCCACCCCAAGTACGCCACCAGCCACGGCACAACCGACGCCATCGGGACCAGCTAGTAGCGCGGCGGCGAAGCCCGGGAAACCGCAGCCACTGGGTACGCCTCGACCGCAGCCATTTCCCGCGCTGACTCACCCGATCTGGTCAGCGACCGCACCGAACACGTCCGGGGTCACGCACCACGTCTCCCTGGAGCGCCCTTCGTTGACGACACCAATCAAGTCGTCGCTGGCGGATCATCCGACTAAGTCAGCGGGGGCTCACAAACGACCGGTGACGTTACCGGTCGCTTACGCCCACGAGCCCGTGGCGTCCGCACAGTCGGCGGCGCGGCCCACTCAATCAGTCCACCCAAAGAAGGCTGGGTCCTCAGCCAAACCGCATCCCCGGTCAACTGAGCACGACGCGACTTTTTGGGATAGTCCCAGTTTACTAACCGCCGGCGACGCCGCTACGAAAGAAACGACAAGTGCTAAACGCTTGCCCCAGACCGGTGAAGCCCGGCAACGCCTTGGGTGGTGGGGGAGCTGGGGGTTGCTCATGGGCCTCGTCGGCTGGAGCTTCCGACGTTTTCGGCGCGAATGACGGCGCCAACTGTGCTAAACTAGTCTCTAGAAGAAATCTGGGGGCATGTATTGATGAACGAGAAGCACACGACGCAACGGGACTTCACCCGCCTGCGAGCAATTGGCTTTGGGAGCCTAGTGGGGTTAGGGGCCGGCTGCGTGGTCAGCTTGTTTCGCCTATTAATTGAACATTCGTTACGCATTATGCAGGTCGTCTACGGATGGCTGGGACACCATCCCGGCTGGTTACTTCCGTGGGCGGTCCTTTTGGTGTTAGTGGCCCTGTTGATCGGCCACTGGGTCAAGCAAGAGCCGATGATCAAGGGCTCGGGGATTCCACAGATCGAGGGTCAGTTGGCCGGCGACGTGGATTATGCCTGGTGGCCGGTCCTCTGGCGGAAATTCGTCAGCGGCGTTCTGGGCATTGGTGCGGGGCTCTTCTTAGGTCGGGAAGGTCCTTCGATTCAACTGGGCGGAACCGTTGCCCAGGGGATGGCGGCCCACTGGCACTTTACGGGTCGGCGCCGGCGCCTCTTTATTGCCGGCGGGGCCGCGGCCGGTTTGTCCGCGGCGTTTAACGCGCCAATCGCCTCAACGCTATTCATCCTGGAAGAGGTCTACCACAGTTTCTCAACGCTGGTCTGGGTCACGTCGCTGACCAGCGCCGTGGTGGCCGACTTCGTTTCCAGCGAGGTCTTTGGCCTGACACCGGTCCTGCACATCGCCTACCAGCACGCCTTACCGCTCAAATATTACTGGCTCCTGCTGGTGCTGGGCGTCGTCTTGGGCCTGCTGGGGGTCGTGTACCAGCAGGGGACGCTTCACGGCGGCGCTCTGTATGCACGGTTGAAATGGTTGCCCCGGCGCTTCGACGGGGTGGTCCCGTTCCTGCTGGTGATTCCCGTGGGCTTACTTTGGCCCATCACGTTGGGTGGCGGGAACCAGCTGATCGTGACCTTCGCGCAAAAAACGCCCTTATTATTGCCATTAATTGGGTACTTTGTCCTACGGCTGATTTTTTCCATGATCAGTTATAACTCCGGCTTGCCCGGGGGCATCTTCCTGCCCATCCTGACGTTGGGCGCGCTGCTCGGGGCCATCGGGGCGCGGAGCTTTAACCTCTTGGGCCTGTTACCCGTCGCTTACATTGCTAATTTTATGATCTATGCCATGGCGGGCTATTTTGCCGGGATCTCCAAGGCCCCGTTTACCGCGATTCTGCTGATCACCGAAATGGTCGGGAGCCTGGGGCACCTGTTGCCCCTGGCAGTGGTGTCGATCATCGCGTACATCACCGTCGACTTGCTGGGCGGTGCGCCCATCTATGAGGCGTTGCTGGAGCAGATGGTCACGCCCGCCAACCCGAGTGCTCAGGGGCTTAGCGACCGCGTCGAGTTCCCGGTGGGCGAAGATTCGGCCTTGGCCGGTGTTCAGGTGCGAGACGTTACCTGGCCGAAAGACGCGTTACTGACCAGTGTTCACCGGGGAGAACGTCAGGTGATTCCGCATGGGGATACCCTGATTCGCGCCGGGGATATTTTGGTCGTATTGACCTATCAGCACAACCGGGCTTACGTACGGCAGGAATTACGACGATTAGCGACTTTGCCGCCGCATTTTCAGGATTGACCGGGGCTGGGGCTGGTAAAAAGCCGCTGATTATGATAGATTAGGGAGAGTATAGTTAGACCTATTCGATAGGTAGGAGGCAAATTTGTGTATAATTTTTTAATGACCTGTATTTTAATTGTTAGTGTTCTGATCATTATCGCAGTTATGATGCAGCCCGCTAAGACGAACGACGCACTGTCCGCTTTATCCGGTGGTGCGGACGACCTGTTTGCGAAGCAAAAACCCCGGGGGTTTGAAGCGTTCATGCAAAAGGTCACGGTTGTCTTAGGTGTGATTTTCTTTGCACTGGCAATGGCTTTAGTATATCTTTCTTCACATTAGAGATTTAAGCCTCCTGTCCACTCTATACAGGAGGCTTTTTATTGAAATTGGCGGTTTTTTCGCCGTCAACTAACTTAATTCAGACTATTTCGATAGCGGAAAGTGGTGGTTTTACATGATTCGAAAACCAACCCCGCTCTTCTTCGAGCAGGGTCCTCACGCAGTCATCTTGCTGCACGCCTATTCGGGTAGTTCTAACGACATGCGCTTATTAGCGCGACGATTAGAAAGCGAAAACTATACGGTATTGGCGCCCATCTTCACGGGGCACGCCACGGGGGAACCGGCGGATATCTTACGCGACGGGTCCCCCCAGAAATGGTGGCAGGATACCCAAGCGGCGATTCAGCAGTTGCGGGATCGCGGGTATCGGCAGATTGCCATCTTCGGTCTTTCGTTGGGCGGGTTGTTCGCGACCCGGGCGCTGATGGAAGATCCAGACCTAGTCGGCGGGGGTACGATTGCGTCACCCGTCATTTTTAAGGGACAGACCAACGTCCCGACTGCGTTCATTCAGATGGCGCAGGCCACTTACCAACAACAGGGTATTGTTGGCACGGTCCAAACGCAAAAGCTCGCGTGGTTGCAGGCCCACTTGGCCGCGCAACTCACGGCGATTCAGGCGTTTGCGGACACCACGGCGACGCACCTTGAACGGGTGCACCAACCGGTGTTCATTGCCCAGGGAACGGCCGATCAGATGATCGATCCCCGTTCGGGACAGTGGCTCGCAGCGGGTTACCCGCAGGACCAAATTGACTTTCATGAATATCCCAACGCCGGCCACGTGCTGACCGTCAACTCGGCCCATCACGCGTTGGAAGAGGATATCTTAGCGTTTTTACACCCAATCTTTGAAAAATAACGAGGAATCGATAGTGCAAGATAATTTAAAAAATGATTTAACCGCGTTTTTCCGCGCACATGCGGATGAAACCTATACCGTTGAAGGCATCTCGGATGCCTTACATTACCACGGTTCAGCCGCCTTTAAGCTGATCGTGCAAGAACTCGCGCAATTAGAGCGCGATGGGCTGGTCCAGGTCACCGACCGGGGCCACTTCCAGTTGGACCCGAGTCAAAAGATCCTGACCGGGACGTTCCACGGCAACGACAAGGGCTTTGGCTTTGTCCAATACGACCCCGATAAGATCGAACCCGACGCTTACATCGCGCCGGACAACACCATGCGCGCGTTGAACGGCGACACGGTCAACATCGAAATCGTGCGGGCCGGCGACCCCCGTTCGGGCAAGGGCCCGGAAGGGAAAGTCGTGGCGATCACCGAGCGGCATTACGAACAGGTCGTGGGGGAATTCCTGCAGACCGACGACGATGCCGGCTACGTGGGTCAAGTTCGCCTGACCGACAAGAAGTTACTGAAGTACAAGTTTTACGTGACCGACGTGGGGCTGACCCCCACGCCGGGTGAAGTGGTGACGGCTGAAATCACCGAGTACCCGAACGACGCCCATCCGGACGCCATGGTGGGGATTGCCAAGCAGGTCATCGGGAGCGTGGACGATCCCGGTATCGACATTCTGCAGATCGTTTACCAACACAATATTCCGGCTGAATTCCCCGAAGAGGTCATGCAGGCCGCGGACGAGATTCCGGACCACGTGCTGCCCGAAGAAATGGCCGGTCGTGAAGACGTCACCGACCAAGACCTGGTCACGATTGACGGCGAGTCCTCGAAAGACTTGGACGATGCGGTCACGGCCTGGAAGCTGCCTAACGGGAACTACCACCTAGGCGTCCACATCGCGGACGTGTCCCACTACGTCAAGGAAGACTCCATCATCGACAAGGAAGCCTATAAGCGGGGGACCAGTGTCTACCTGACCGACCGGGTCATTCCAATGCTGCCACGGCGGCTGTCCAACGGGATTTGTTCCTTGAACGAAGGCGAATTGCGGTTATGCATGAGCTGTGAAATGGAAATCGATGGGGAAGGGAACGTGGTCAAGCACCGCATCCACCCATCCGTGATGCGCTCCAAGGCGCGGATGACCTACACGGCCGTGAACCAGATCCTGGAAGCCCACGATCCCGTGACCATGGATCGTTACAAGAACCTGGTCCCAATGTTTGAGACCATGGGAGACTTACACCGGGTTCTCTTGAAGCACCGGAAGAACCGGGGAGCCATCGACTTCGATGACCGCGAAGCGGAAATCATCTGTGACGACCAAGGCCACGCCATTGACGTGCGTTTACGGACGCGGGGCCTGGCAGAACGGATGATCGAATCCTTCATGCTGGCCGCCAACGAAACCGTGGCGGAACACTACTTCCGGGCAAAGGTCCCATTCCTTTACCGGGTCCACGAAACGCCAGATGGCGACCGGGTACGGAGTTTCTTCGAATTCCTGACCGCCTTTGGAATCAACGTGAAGGGTGACCCGAACCACTTGCGGCCAAAGATGCTGCAAGGGGTCCTGAAGCAGGTTGCTGGCAAGCCGGAAGAGGCCATGGTCTCGGTCATGATGCTGCGGAGCTTGAAGCAAGCCCGTTACAGTGACCAATCCCTGGGCCACTTTGGGTTGGGTGCGCAATTCTACACCCACTTTACCTCCCCAATTCGGCGGTACCCTGACACCATGGTGCACCGGATGATCCACTACTACGCCGACCACGGAATCAATCAGGATTCCAAGGAGAAGTTTGGGCCAATCTTGGAAGAGATCGGCACGCACACGTCCGAAATGGAACGGCGGGCGATCGACGCCGAACGGGACACCAACGACATGAAGATGGCTGAATACATGGCCGATCACGTGGGTGAAGAGTTCGATGCCGTGGTCAGTTCCGTGATGAAGTTTGGGATGTTCGTTGAACTGCCTAACACCATCGAAGGGCTGATCCACATTAGCCGGATGCAGGATGACTACTACGAATACGTCGAGAAGTACCTGGCCTTGGTTGGGCGCAACACGCGGCGGACGTACCGAATCGGTCAAGCGATTCGGGTGAAGGTCGTGCACGTGGATAAGGAACAAAGCGAAATCGACTTTGACTTATTGGATCCCGAAAAGGCGCCGGTCAGTGACCTCTTGCCTCACCGGGAACACCGCTCTCGTGGGGGCCGTTTCGGCAACAACGGCCGAAACAACCAGCACGGTGGCGGCAACCGCAATGGCGGGAACAACCACGGCAACGGTGGCAACCGGAACGGCAACCACCGTGGTGGGGGCAATGGCCAACACCGCAGCAACAATGGTAACGGCAACCAACACCGCAACACTAATCAACGGGGCGGTCAACACCGGAATGGTAACCAAAACGGTGGCCGTCACTAAGCGAGGTGAACACACTTGGCTAAAAGTAAATCCAAGAAAACGCCGGACAACCTCCTAGCTCAAAACCGCAAGGCCCGTCATGATTATGCCGTGACCGACACGGTCGAGGCCGGGTTAGTGTTGACCGGAACTGAAATCAAATCGATTCGGGAACGCCGAATCAACCTGCAGGATGGGTTTGCCCAGATTCGCAACGGGGAGGCCTGGTTGATGAACGTCCACATCAGTGAGTACGTTCAGGGGAACCGCTTCAACCACGACCCGTTACGAAACCGCAAGCTCCTACTGCACAAGAAGCAGATTACCCGGTTGGGCTTAGCGACCCAGGATAAAGGGGTCACCCTGATTCCGCTAAAGGTCTACCTGAAGCACGGGTTCGCCAAGGTCCTCTTAGGGGTCGCCCATGGGAAGCGCGAGTACGATAAGCGTGAATCCCTGAAGCGCCGCGAACAGGACCGGCAAATCGCCCGGGTCATGAAGCATTATTAAGAAGGCGCCGCAACGTAGCTAGGAGCCGCGATTCAACGGAACCAGCCGTTGTGAAACGCCAGAACTGAAAAAGCGTCCGGGACAGCAACTCGTCCCGGACGCTTTTTTTAATCATGATGTGTTTGAAATGGGGCGACCTCGCCGGATAAGCCGGGGGTCCAGCCCCGGTGTTTCAATGGGCTGAGGCTGTGCTGCGGACGCTTGGCCCACCGGTCGAGAATCGCTGCCAGGCAGACGACCAGCGCCTCGTGGTCGGGCTGGTCGACGGTCAGAACTAAAGTCTGGTCACGCTGGTCGACCCGTTGGATGGTAGCAATCAGTGCCCGCCCGTGGTAGATGCGAAAACCACCGGTGGTGAGGGTCCCCATGACCACCCAGTTGAGCCCCCGAATGAAGAGCACTTCGCGAATCAGGCCGAACGTTTTGTTGACGCGGCCGACCGTTTGTCGGTGGTAGATTAGGCGGAAGCGGGGGAGTAACCCCAACGATTCCTGCCGGACCTCGGCCTCCAGGGACCCGTCAATCAGGTAGACGGTCAGGACGTCCGCCCGTAACCCCCACTTGCCGACCAGCAGGTAGCGGGATTGATTATCGGCATCCCGGATGACCGTGGTCGCGCGGGCCGATAGTGCGGCTTGATTGAGATACAGTTGACGCATGAGACGGGACACCCCCTTGAGACATTTTCTTCATTTTACCATGTTTCCTCCGCAACAAACGATAATATCATTTCTGAAAACAATATGATAGAATAAAGCGTGAGGTGTTGGGAATGAAACCGTTTATTCATAATGATTGGTGGCCGGTCCTGGAACCGGAATTTGAACAGGATTATTATCAGGAGCTCCGGAAATTTTTGGTGGAGGAATATCAACACTACCGAATCGATCCGGACATGTACCACATCTTTACCGCGTTCGATTGGACGCCGTTTAGTCAGGTCAAAGTTGTGATCCTGGGACAGGATCCGTACCACAATCCGGGCCAGGCGCACGGCTGTAGTTTTTCCGTGCTGCCCGGGACCAAGTTACCGCCGTCATTAGTGAATATTTATAAGGAGCTACAGAGTGACGTGGGGTGTACCCCCGTGCAACACGGCTACTTAAAAAAGTGGGCCGATCAGGGCGTCTTGCTCTTGAACTCGGTTCTAACGGTGCGCGATGGGGCCGCCTTCTCCCATAAGGGACACGGGTGGGAGCGTTTGACCGACGCAGCCATCGCCAAGCTTTCCGCCCGGCCCGAACCAGTGGTCTTTATCCTCTGGGGGCGCGCGGCCCGGTCGAAGATCAGCCTGATTGACACCAAGACCAATATCGTCTTGCAGTCGGCCCATCCGAGTCCGTTGTCCGCGAACCGGGGCTTCTTCGGATCGAAGCCGTTTTCCAAGACCAACATCGCACTGACATCATTAGGCGAGACGCCCATCGATTGGCAGCTTCCGGAACACGTAAGCGTCGATCCAGGGGGTCCGCAAACCAACCCGACACAAGCAGAAGAGAATTGATTCGTGGGATATTTTATGGAGGTCATCATCTATGGAACTTTTTGATAGTCTCAAGCAAAAAATCACTGGTCAAAACAAAACCATCGTCTTTCCTGAAGGGGAAGATGCACGGGTCTTAGGCGCCGCTAGCCGCTTAGCCGCCGACGGGCTGATCAAGTCTGTTGTCTTAGGCAAGCAGAGCGAAATCGAAGCCACGGCCAAGAGCCACGACATCGACCTAGCCCCGTTATCGATTCTGGACCCAGAAAATATTCCTGCCGACCAGCACCAAGCGATGCTGGATGCCCTGGTGGAACGGCGGAAAGGTAAGAACACGCCGGAACAAGCCAAGGAAATGCTCAAGGACCCGAACTACGTCGGCACCATGATGGTCTACATGGACCAAGCCGATGGGATGGTCTCCGGTGCCGTGCATCCAACGGGGGACACCGTGCGGCCAGCGTTACAGATCATTAAGACAAAGCCGGGCGTTCGCCGGATCAGCGGGGCCTTCATCATGCAGAAGGGCGACCAACGCTTTGTCTTCGCCGACTGTGCCATCAACATCGAATTGGACGCTGCCGGCATGGCCGAAGTGGCCGTGGAAAGTGCCCACACCGCGAAGGTCTTCGACATTGACCCGAAGGTTGCCTTATTGAGCTTCTCCACCAAGGGCTCCGCGAAGGGTGACATGGTCACCAAGGTGCAAGAAGCCACGAAGCTGGCCCATGAATCGGCGCCGGACCTGCCATTAGACGGGGAATTACAATTTGACGCGGCCTTCGTCCCAAGTGTGGGGGCGCAAAAGGCACCGGATTCCAAGGTAGCGGGTCACGCCAACGTCTTCGTCTTCCCAGAACTTCAGTCCGGGAACATCGGCTACAAGATTGCGCAACGGTTCGGCGGCTTCGAAGCCATCGGCCCGATCCTGCAAGGTCTGAACAAGCCGGTCTCCGACTTATCACGGGGTTGCAACGAAGAGGACGTCTACAAGGTAGCCATCATCACGGCGGCTCAATCCTTAGCTTAATTTACTTTTAAAAATCAACCAGATACCTGGATTGCGCTTTATTGGCAATCCGGGTATTATTTGTTACGGGAAAGATGATTCGAATGCGGAATCACGCGGTACCATGAGTCTGCATCAATTTGGTCAAAAAAGGGGTTAACCAACATGTTAAAAATTACGGTCACGAGTCCGGAACAAACGATGGCTATAGGGCGGCAACTAGCACCGGGGTTACAAGCCCAAGACGTCATTCTGCTGGATGGCGACCTGGGTGCCGGCAAGACCACCTTTACCAAGGGGCTGGCGGCCGGACTGGGTATCAAGCGTAACGTGAAGAGTCCGACTTTCACCATTATCCGGGAGTACCAGGGCGGCCGTTTGCCCTTGTACCACATGGACGTGTACCGGTTGGAGGACGGCAGTGGGGATGAATTAGGCCTGGAGGAATACTTCAACGGTGACGGGGTCAACGTCATCGAGTGGTCCCAGTTCATTGCCGACGAGCTGCCGGAGAACTACCTGCGAATCGTGTTTAAACGCGACGACGCTGCCGGTGAGAACCAGCGGACGCTGGCGTTCGAGCCCCACGGGGACCATTTTGCGGCCCTGATTCAGCCATTGGAGGACGGTCAACATGAGTGAGGATGAAGTGGAGATTCGGTTACCAGAAGCCAGTGATGCCGCGCAACTGTTGACACTGCTGACGCGGTTGCAACGGGAGAGTGACACCTTTACGTTGGCCAACGCCGACGATCCCATCAGCGTGAGCCAGGAGGCCGACCAGCTGCGTCAAATCGAGCACAGCGATGCGCACCTGCTCCTGGTGGCAAGCCTGGGGAAGCAACTGATCGGGGTGCTGTCGATTGCCCCGACGCCTCAGGGCAACGTGGGGGAGCTGGGCCTCGCCGTCGAGCAAGCATACTGGCGGCAGGGCATCGGGACCGCCCTGGTCGACGAGGCTCTGTACTGGGCTCAAAGCGCCAGTTCGCTAGAGGCGGTGGGGCTCATCGTGCAGACCCGCAACGTGGCGGCCATGCACCTGTACCAGAAGATGGGCTTCGTGCGGACTAGCACGCCCCCCGAAACGGTCAAGGACGACGCCGGCAAGCCGGTCACGGCCGTGGAGATGGTTTATCCATTGACGAATCAGAACTAGGCTAGAGTGCGCCTCGCGCTTCCGGGCCTGGCAAAAATTGGGCTGGAACAATTCCAGATAGGCGAAACCAATCGCTCCACGCCGGCGAGCAAGCCGGCCGAGGTGGGCACGATTCTGAAGCTCCGCCAAAAACGCGGATCTCCAGAACTCGGCCTTGATGTAACCTGGCAAAGAACACCAGGTAACATCAATTTCACCACGGCCAGCAAGTCGCCTCTGTTGCGCTAACGTGGGAGGCTCACCGTTACTAATCGACTTAATCATTGTCAACATGAAAAAGGACTGTTCACCGACCAAGCAAGTCAGTGAACAGTCCTTTTGAATTGTCACGGTGATACCGATGATGTATGTTCTATTCGAACCGGATGCAATTTTCGATTCAACATCAGTTATGGATGACGACAGTATCAGCTGGAGGGCCTGGCAAAAATGGGCTCAGGGGTGAAATTTGTCTTAGCTGGTGTTTCTTAGCCAGCTTAGACAAAGGCCGGTCTGAGAGACCTGAGTTTCGGGCTCTCAGCCGTGCCCACCCCGTTCCAGCCCAATTTTTGCCGGGCTCAGAAGCGACTGACCTCATCCATGATTTCCTAGGCGTTGACCTTGATAAAGGACTTCAGGGGTTGCGTCCCGAAGTGGTTGGCTTCGTAGAGCAAAATGTTGGCGCAGGCGAGGCTGTCGTCGAGCGCGTTGTGGTGATGGTGCAGGTCGATATCGAGTTCCGCACAGACCGTGTCCAACTTGTGGTTGGGGAATTCTGGGAAGAACTTGCGACTGGTTTTCACGGTGTCCAGGGTCAGGTAACGGGCCGCTGGTAGCCGGTAGTGCTCGAGGCTGCTGCGCAACACCCCGTTATCGAAGGGGGCGTTGTGGGCAATGACCAGGCGGTCGCGTTGAAAGAACGGTGCCACGTGCTCCCAGACCTCAGGAAAGGTGGGGGCGTTGGCCACGTCAGCTTCGTGGATGCCGTGAATCTGGACGTTGCGCCAGAAAAATTCCGTGTCGGGCTTGATCAGCGAGTAGAACTCGTCGACCACCTGACTATTGCGGACGATGGTCAGGGCCAGCGAACACGCGCTGTAGCGTTTTCCGTTGGCCGTTTCAAAGTCCATAGCGACAAAATTCACGATAGGATCTTCCTCTCTCGATAGATAGAATGGTGGGCGGGACCGGCCGCTAGTCGACGTGTAAGCCGTCGACGTCCAGTTCGACCGGACAGTGGTCGGAGCCCATGACTTGGTCTAAGATTTTAGCGTCTTGGAGCTGCTTTTGCAAGCGTTGGCTGGTTACGAAGTAGTCGATGCGCCAGCCGGCGTTGTTGTCCCGGGCGTGGAACCGGTAGCTCCACCAGGAATAGCGGCCGGTGGCGTCGGGGTAGAAGTTCCGGAAGGTGTCCAGGTAACCGGCACCCAGCAGCGTGGTGAACTTCCCCCGTTCCTCGTCGGAGAACCCGGCGTTGTGGTGGTTGGACTTGGGGTTCTTCAGGTCGATCTCTTCGTGGGCCACGTTGAGGTCGCCGCAGAAGATGACCGGCTTTTGCGCGTTGAGCTGGTTGATGTATGTCAGAAAGGCGTCTTCCCAGCCCATCCGGAAGTCCAGGCGCTTCAGCTTGGTCCCGGAGTTCGGCGTGTAGCAGGTCAGCAGGTAAAAGTCGGGGTATTCCAAGGTGATGGCCCGGCCTTCGTGGTCGAAGTCGGGGGCGTCGATCCCGTAGTGAACGCTGAGCGGCTGGTGCTTCGTGAACAGAGCCGTCCCCGAATAGCCCTTGCGTTCCGCGTAATTCCAGTATTGGTAGTACCCGGGCAGGTCCAGGTCGATCTGTCCCTCCTGCAGCTTGGTCTCCTGCACCCCGAAGAAGTCGGCGTCCAGGTCCTGAAAGGTCTCGACGAAGCCCTTCTTCACGATTGCGCGTAACCCGTTGACGTTCCAAGAAATGAATTTCATAATTTTACGCCTCCAACGCATAAGTTGCGCCCCGGGCACTGGTGGTCAGGCCAGGGGCATAATCCATTCCCAGTATACCAGAAAATGCCTTTTCCCCGCTTTCCAGGTGTCTGGCATGTTGTTTGCTGGGGATTCATGCTAAAATGTTCATATGACTGTTAGAGAGTGGGACAAAGGATGATGAGCTGGTGAGTCGTTAGGTCGTCAGCTGCCCTTTGGCGCACGTTTCGGTACCAGGTGTTCGGAAGAAAAACGTCCGAGACGTTGGTCCCAACCCCTGAATATTGGTGAAACGAAGGGAAAACAATGATTATGGAAGATATCGCAACTGTATTTCCAACAATAGAAATTTTACGGCATGAGCCGTTAGCCCATTACACCCACACGAAGACCGGTGGCCCGGCCGACTACCTGGCGTTCCCAACGAACGTGCAGGAGACCAAGTCGTTACTGGCCTACGCGAACCAGGAAAAACTCCCGGTAACGGTGGTCGGCAACGCCAGCAACCTGATCGTCCGGGACGGCGGGATTCGCGGCCTGGTGATGATTCTGACCAAGATGGCCAGCATTACCGCCGACGATGACCAGCACACGGTGACCGCCGCGGCCGGGGCGGCCCTGATCAAGACGACCCAGGTGGCCCAGGCTCACGGGCTGAGCGGCCTGGAGTTTGCCGCCGGGATTCCCGGGAGCGTGGGCGGTGCCATCTTCATGAACGCCGGCGCTTACGGCGGTGAGATCAGTGAAGTCGCCGTGGCGGCCGAGGTCTTGACGCCAACCGGCGAGATTCGGACCCTGAGTCGCGAAGAACTGGACTTTGGGTACCGGCACAGCTCCGTGCAGGACTATCACGACATCGTGTTAACGGCGACTTTTGCCCTGACGCCCGGTGATAAGGGCGCTATTCAGGCGCAGATGGACGATCTGAACGCCCGGCGTGCGGCGAAGCAGCCATTGGACCTGCCGTCGTGCGGCAGTGTCTTCAAACGGCCCGAAGGTCACTATACTGGCCAATTGATTCAGGAGGCCGGGTTACAGGGCCTGAAGTGGGGCGGCGCCCAGGTCTCGACGAAGCACGCGGGCTTCATCGTGAACATCGACCACGCCACCGCCACGGACTACCTGGAGTTGATTCATCACATCCAAGACGTGATCTGGAAGACCGACCACGTCAAGCTCGAAACGGAAGTTCGCATTATTGGCGAGCAACCACAAGACTAATCTTAGAAGGGGGGACCTCATTTGCCCATAGTTGAAGCAGTGATTTTATTGATTGTGTTAGTCCTTTTGTCGAACATCATCAGTCACTACCTCACATTTATTCCGGTCAGTCTGATTCAAATCGCGTTAGGGTTGATTGTGGCCTTGATTTGGCAGTTCCAGATTCAACTGGAAACTGACTGGTTCTTACTCTTGTTTATTGCGCCCTTACTGTATAACGATGGGCGCCGGTTCCCGCGGCGTGAACTTTGGCGCCTGCGAGGACCGATTTTTGCCAATGCCATCTGGCTGGTCTTTTTAACGACCATTCTGGGGGGCTACCTGATTTACCTGTTGATTCCAAAGATGCCGCTGACCGTGGCCTTCGCGCTGGCGGCGATCCTGTCGCCGACCGACCCGGTGGCCGTGCAGTCGATCTCGAAGCAGGCCAAACTGCCGGAGAGCCTGATGCACCTGGTCAGTGGTGAAAGCCTAATCAACGATGCCAGCGGGCTGATTGCCTTTAAATACGCCATTGCGGCGACCGTGACCGGGGCCTTTTCCCTGGGGACCGCGGCGGGCGACTTTGTCTACATCAGTATCGTGGGTTTTTTGGCGGGGCTGATCATCATGACGGCGATTCAGCTGTTAATGGATGTTTTGCGCCGGCAAGGAATTGACGACGTGGTGTTCAACACCGTGCTGCAACTGGCGACGCCCTTCGTGGTCTACCTGGTGACCGAAGAGATCACCCACGCCTCAGGGGTGATCGCGGTCGTGACCGCCGGGGTCCTGTACCACGCGCGGGAAAGCCAAATCGTGGAGGATTCGCCGGAACTTAAACTGGTGACCGAAAAGGTTTGGGACATCATTATCTATTCGTTGAACGGGATCGTGTTCGTGATTCTGGGCATCGAGCTGCCCGTGGCGACCTCGCAGGTCATCAAGGGCGGCCAATTCAATACCAGTGAGGCCCTGTTATTTGCGCTGGGCGCTTGGCTGGTGATTCTGGGTATCCGGATCGTCTGGACCTACGGCTATATCCTGTTTCAACGCCTGCGAAACCGCGGCGAAGAACGCCCGAGCTTCCGCATGGCAGTCTTGTCCGGACTGTCCGGGGTCCGGGGGGCCGTAACCATGGCCGGGGTATTGTCGGTTCCGTTGACGGTCGCCAGTGGGGCCGGGTTTCCGACCCGGGCCTTGATGCTGTTCGTAGCGTCCGGGGTCATCATCATTAGCCTAGTGGCCGCGACCATCACGCTGCCGCTGATTTCGACCAGCAAGCAGCCCCTGCAGACGCGGGCCAGCGTCAGTGACGAAATCACTAACGAGTTGGACCTCGACGACGAGGACGATGACTTTGACGAGGCCGACGAGGTGCGTCAGATCAGCGAGGACGAGGCGCGGGCCTACATCATGCGGCTGGCCATCTCGAAGATTGAGGAATTGCGCCGGCCCAATAATCAGCGGGCCGCCTACGACCTGATCCTGGACTACCAGTTCGTCATTCGGCGCTTGGAAATGAACTACCGGGCCGACCAAGCCATGCAGAAGGTTTTAAACGATGAGTTGACCCTGCGGCAGGTCGCGGTCGAGGGCGAACGGGTCGCGTTGAAGGAACTCCGGCAGGGTGAGAAGATCACCCAGACCACCTACGTGGGGGCCGTGCGGCGAATCGAACGGTTGGAGAACCGGCTCTCACAAGCGTCCGGACATACCTGGCCCAGCGTGGTGCGGTACTGGATCCTGTTCTTCAAGCACCTGTTCCGGAACGCGGCCTACTGGTTGCACTCCGAGGACACCGACCGGCTCCACGCCGAGAGTAACCTGGTCGAGCGGGAAACGGCCAAGGCCGCCATTAAAGCGTTGTCTCAGTACCTCGCGCGCACCGACGTGGACGAGACGCAGTTCGATAACCAGGCCATCTACCACCTGATCGTCAACTACCGTAACCGCATCGAACGGGCCAAGGCGGCCGCGGCACCGTCGCACGAAGAGGAATACCAGCACCAGTTCAACAAGCTGCGGGTGCGGGCTCTGAGTGCCGAACGGGCCGGGATCCAATCCTTACTGGAAGCCGGTAACATTACCTGGACCATGGCCACCCACCTGCGGCAGTACGTCAACTACGCCGAAAATGTGTTGGTCATGTCGTTGAACGATGACGAGGGAAACTAGGACCCGCGTGGTCTTCGTTAAAATCGGCGAAAGTTGTTGATTGCTTTCGCTCAGCTGGGTCGTGACGACCGTGGTCCGGATGTCACCTGATAGCTTTCAATATCATAAAAAAGAGCCCTTACTGACAAGCGTGTCGGTAGGGGCTTTCTTAATGGCGGGGATGCGAGCCCCATTGCATTAAAAACGACTGACCCCAGTCGAGGTCAGTCGCATTGTTACTCATTGTCTTCCGTCGTGCGGGCGGTCATGATTAGGTGGAGAATCCAGTAACAGAAGAGCTGGAGCGCCGTCATCAGCAGCACGAAGATCCAGAGGTTATGGGTCCACATGGTGAGTAACGGGCGGATGAACTGCTCGGGGTTCAAGAAAAGGTAAATCGTGTGGATGCGCAGAAAGCGCCCGATGTAGACGCCGACCGACGACAGGAAGGTCAGGAGCAGGACCACGATCAAGCGCACGATGCCGTTGCCCCGCGCCAGTCGCTGCGAAATGCTTTGACTGACGTAGTTGAGGCTCCAGAAGCCCAAAAAGGCGCATCCCAGGGCGCTGATCATCATGTAGGTAAAGTAGATCCAGATGTGCGAGGTCGCCTTGAGCAGGCCGCTAACGGCGTATGGCTGCAACAGGGAGAGGTGGAACAGGTCCGTCAGGAGATAGGGCGCGTTCGGATAGAACAGCAACCAAATCAGGACCAGGGGCCAGAAGAGCCAGAACGGCCGGGGCTTGTGCGCCCCCAGGTGGAAGCTCAGTTCGATGGGGATGTACCCCAAAAACGTGTTGAGCAGTAAGAAAGAGAAGGGGTCGTGGACCCGAACGTAGAGAAAGCCCAACCACAGCAAAAAGAAAGCTCGGATTTCCCAGCGTGCGCGCCGATTCATAAGCCATCACCTCTCCTTTCTCATTCGATGGATACCTACCTCTATCTTACAGCGGAATGGTGTCCGTTTCCTAGTTAACGCTTTCTATCTTACCAGAAAACGTTACGGGTCTAACTGACTGAGGCCGCTCTTAAGAAATTTTGTAAATTTGGTCACTTTTCTAGCCAGCATTTGCGTGACATTGGGGGGAATTAAGGCGGAAAGATAGGGGCCGTGATATAATGAAATCTGAATTCAATTTGGAGGGGAAAAATGTGAACCTAAATTGGGGAAATCTCCTAACATTAGGAAATTTGGTCAACGTTTTGGACATTCTGGTGGTCTGGTTCGTCATCTACGAACTGATCGTCATGTTGCGCGGAACCAAGGCCATTCAACTCTTCCGGGGCGTTATTTTGATTCTGGTGGTCAAGGTCATCAGTAGCTACTTTGGCTTGAACACGGTCTCTTGGTTAATGGACCAAGTCATCAACTGGGGTGTCATTGCGGTCATTATCATTTTCCAGCCTGAAATTCGTCGGGGGCTGGAACATCTGGGCCGCGGATCGCTCTTTGTGCGGATGCGGCACGAGAATGAAGCCGCCAACAAGATGATTGCGGGTTTGGATAAAGCCATCCAGTACATGTCGAAACGGCGGATCGGGGCGTTAATGACCATCCAGCAGGACACGGGACTGGAGGACTACATCGAAACGGGCATTAATCTGGATGCCGAGCTGACCGGGGAACTCCTGATCAACATCTTCATTCCGAACACGCCCCTGCATGATGGGGCGGTCATCATCCGCAACAACCGGATCGCGGTGGCCGCCGCCTACTTGCCGCTGTCAGAAAGCAACCTGATTCCTAAGGAATTGGGGACGCGTCACCGGGCGGCCGTGGGGATCTCGGAAGTCACCGATGCGTTGACCATCGTGATTTCGGAAGAGACCGGTGAGGTGTCCATCACCAAGAACAATGAACTGCTTCGGGGCTTGACGCAGGAAGACTATCTGAAGTTCTTGCGGCACGAGTTGGTCAACGAAGAGGCGGCGAAGAACCATAACTTCTTGGAGACCGCGCTGGACTGGATCGATAAACGCATTCACGGGGGGCGCAGCTAATGAAAAATGAGCACTACGCGACGTGGCTGTACCGGGTCTTAGCGCTGATCTTGGCCGTCCTGCTGTTCTTTTACGTCAATAGTACCCAGTCGTCGAGCAGCAATCAGACCAACACCGGTAAGACTTCGCTGACCGCCACCAAGACGGTCACGGTCTCGGTACCGTTGCAGTTGAACGTTAACAGTAACAAGTACTTTGTGACCGGCTATCCGGAACGGGTGAAGGTCACGCTGAAGGGCCCGCTCGCGCTGGTCACCACCACGGCAAACACCCAGAACTTTAAGGTGTACGCCGCGTTGAGTGACCTGGGCGTGGGCAAGCATCAGGTCACCCTGCACCAGGAGGGCCTGAATCACGAGATCGAGTCGAGCATCAATCCGGCTAAAATCACGGTGGACATCGAGCCGCGGCGGACGGTCTCGTTCCCGGTCAAGGTTCGGTATAATAAACAAAATATCGCGGCGGGCTACACCGCCGGCACGGCGACGACCGACGTGACCAACGTCAAGGCCACCGGGGCGGCGAACGAGATCGCCCGGGTCAGCCAGGTCATTGCCCAGCTGTCCGTGCCGCAGAACACCAAGAAGACGGTCAATAACCAAGCGGTGATCGAGGCGCTCGACAGCAGTGGCAAGACGGTCAACGTCATCTTGACGCCGTCGACCACGACGGTCAACCTGCCGATCACCTCGGAGGGCGAGAGCAAGACCGTCGATGTGAAGTTAAACGCCAAGAATGGCGCGTCCGGGACGACGTATAAACTAAGTAGCAACGTGACGTCAGTCAAGGCGTTTGGCAGTGCCTCGCAGTTGAAGTCCCTGAGCAGTGTGGCGGTGGACGTCGATGTGAGTGACGTGAAGAGCCAGGCGACCAAGACGGTGACGCTGGATACCAACGACAATCACGTGACCGCGTTTGATCCGGCCACGATTAAGGTGACCGTGAAAGCAACGGCCAATTAACGCAAGTCAAATTTGAGAAATGAGGAATTCTGTCATGAAATACTTTGGAACTGATGGTGTACGGGGCGTTGCGAACCAAGAGTTAACGCCGGAATTAGCCTTTAAGGTCGGCCGCTTCGGGGGCTACGTCCTGACCCAACACGCGGATAGCGAGAACAAGCATCCCCAAGTGCTGGTGGCCCGGGATACCCGGATCTCCGGTCAGCTGCTGGAAAATGCGCTGGTCGCGGGGTTGTTATCGGTCGGCATCGAAGTCTTACGGTTGGGCGTCATCACCACGCCAGCCGTGGCCTACCTGGTCCGCACGCAGGGCGCCGCTGCCGGGGTCATGATCACGGCCTCGCACAACCCGGCTGAATATAACGGTATCAAGTACTTCGGGAACGACGGCTACAAGCTGTCCGACGAGATGGAAGAAGAGATCGAAGCCCTGTTGGACGCGCCGACTGACGACCTGCCCCGGCCAACCACGGACGGCTTAGGCACCGTGGAAGACTACTCCGAAGGCAGCCAAAAGTACATTCAGTTCTTGGAACAAACGATCTCCGACGACCTGAACGGCCTGCACATCGCGGTCGACGCCGCTAACGGATCGACCAGCGGTTTGGTCTCCCGGTTATACGCCGACTTTGACCTGGACTTCGACACCATGGCAACGAACCCGAACGGGGTCAACATCAACGACCAAGTCGGGTCAACGCATCCCGAGAACCTGCAGAAGTTCGTGGTCGACCAGGGCGCGCAAATCGGGTTGGCCTTTGATGGTGACGGGGACCGGTGCATCGCGGTCGACGAACAAGGCAACCTCGTCGACGGTGACAAGATCATGTACATTTGTGGCAAGTACATGGCGGAACACGGCCGCTTGAAGAAGGACACCATCGTGACGACCGTCATGAGTAACCTGGGGATGTACAAGGCCATGGAAGCCCACGACCTGAAGTCTGTCAAGACCAAGGTCGGGGACCGTTACGTGGTCGAAGAGATGCTCAAGTCCGGGTACAACCTGGGGGGCGAACAGTCTGGGCACATCGTGTTCTTGGACTTCAACACCACCGGGGATGGCCTGCTGACCAGCCTGCAACTGTTGCACATCCTGAAGGCCACCGGCAAGAAGCTGTCCGAGCTGGCCGCCGACGTGACGACCTACCCGCAAAAGCTGGTCAACGTCAAGGTCGCGGACAAGCAAGCGGCCCTGAACAACCCACAGGTGCAGGCGATGATCGCCACCGTTGAAAAGGAAATGAACGGCGACGGCCGGGTCTTGGTTCGGCCTTCCGGGACGGAACCCCTGTTACGGGTGATGGCGGAAGCACCAACCGAGGAAGCCGTGGCGACCTACGTGGAACGAATCGCTGACGTGGTTCGCGCCGAAGTGGGCGTCGCTGAATAAAATGATACGCGAAGCTCTCCAGCAAGGTTGCTGGGGGGCTTTTTTGATCGGTTGGTCACGGGCTTAAGCAAATATTAAAACTATGATATACCATTTTAGATTTTACTAATTGACAACCTCGGGCGAACGCTGTAAAGTATAGTCATTCAGGGATAGCTTTCATGGTGTTTCAGTCTATACCAATTTTCATGGAAGCCAGCATCACAACCTATTAAACTAATCTGAGCCGGGGAGTTTTCAGAAACCCGCCTCAAGCAAAGGAAGAAAAATTATGTGTGGAATTGTTGGGGTTACAGGAAACGATAATGCCGTCAAGATTTTAGTTGAGGGACTTCAAAAGTTGGAGTACCGGGGCTATGACTCTGCCGGAATCTACGTCAACGACCAAAAGGGCAACGACTACCTGGTTAAGACCAAGGGTCGGATCTCGCAATTACGCGAAAAGATCACGCCCGACGTTCACGGGTCGACCGGGATTGGCCACACGCGTTGGGCTACCCACGGGGTCGTTAGCGTGGACAACGCGCACCCGCACTTCTCCAACGATGACCGGTTCTACCTGGTCCACAACGGGGTCATCGACAACTTCCAAGAATTAAAGGCGCAATACTTAAGCGACGTCGCCTTTAAGAGTCAAACGGATACCGAAGTCGTCGTTCAACTGATCGACAAGTTCGCCGTCGAAGAAGACCTGGACGCCAAGTCCGCCTTCCTGAAGACCCTGAGCCTGTTGAAAGGCTCGTACGCCTTCTTGCTGATGGACCGCGAACAACCCGACACGTTATTCGTTGCGAAGAACAAGAGTCCGTTACTGATCGGGGTCGCCGACGGCTTTAACGTGGTCTGCTCCGACGCCATGGCCATGTTACGGGAGACCCACGACTTCATGGAAATCATGGATGGCGAAGTGGTCACGGTGACGCCAAATGCCGTTCACGTTCAGGATGCTGATGGGAACCCGGTTGAACGGAAGACCTACCACGTGGACATGAACGCCGACGAGACCGACAAGGGGACTTACCCGTTCTACATGCTGAAGGAAGTCGACGAACAACCGAACGTGATGCGGAAGTTGGCCCAGACCTACCTGTCCGAACACGGCGAACCTCAATTCGATGAAAAGCTGATCAAGGCGTTACAGGACGCCGACCGCCTGTACATCGTGGGGGCCGGGACCAGTTACCACGCCGGCCTGATCGGGAAGCGCCTCTTCGAACGCCTAGCACACATCCCAACGGAAGTCCACGTGTCGTCCGAATTCGCCTACGAACAACCGATGCTGTCGGACAAGCCGTTCTTTATCTTCCTGAGTCAATCAGGGGAAACGGCCGACAGTCGGGAAGTGTTGGTCAACGTCAACGACGCGGGCTACCCAAGCCTGACCATCACCAACGTGCAGAACTCCACGTTATCCCGTGAAGCGACCTACACGCTGCTGTTGCACGCCGGCCCAGAAATCGCCGTGGCCTCCACCAAAGCGTACACCGCACAAATTGCGCTGGAAGCTATCCTGGCCAAGGCCTTGGGTGAAGTGAAGGACCAAATCGTGGCCCAGAACTTCAACGTGCGGCAACAATTGGGCTTCGTGGCAACGGGCATGCAGGCCATCGTGGACGAAAAGGCCACGATTGAAAAGCTGGCCAACGACTACCTGATGACCTCGAACAAGGCCTTCTACATCGGCCGGGGCATCGACCACGCCGTTTCATTGGAAGCAGCGCTTAAGTTGAAGGAAATCTCTTACGTTCAGGCCGAAGGGTTTGCCTCCGGTGAGCTGAAGCACGGGACGATTGCCTTGATCGAAGACGGCACGCCGGTGATCGGGTTCGTGACGCAGGCCAAGACGGCCGGTCTGACCCGGAGCAACCTGCAAGAGACCATGGCGCGGGGCGCAAAGACCATGACCATCGTGCGCGAAGGCTTAGCCATCGACGGCGATAACCTGGTCTTGCCGGACGTTGACGAGATGCTGATGCCGTTACTGAGTGTGGTTCCAGCCCAATTGCTGGCTTACTACACCAGCTTGAACAAGGGCTTAGACGTGGACAAGCCACGGAACTTAGCCAAGAGTGTGACAGTTGAATAATGGTTCATAACGGGAACCTGGGGCCAACGCCCTGGGTTCTTTTTTGTCGGGTACGGTGGGTGGACGCTCCATGCCGGTGAGCAGGCCGGCTGAGACTGTCATGGATTTGCGGGGTGGCTGGGCGCTGCACACCGGCGAGCAAGCCGACCAAGATTGCGGATGGCTGGCCGCTGCACTGCGCCGAGCAAGATTTCCCGTAGTGGGCACGATTCCGAAGCCTCACAACCCGAGTCTCCGGAACTCGACCTTGTTCTAAGCCGGGAAGGTCCTCCCCGGCTAAGAACAATTTCACTACGGGGAATCAAGTCGGCTCCGTTCCGCTAACAATGTGGTAACTTGTTTTAAGTGTCGTGGCCATCCTACCAGATATCGACAAACGTTCCGGGGATCGGTGTGTTGGACTCATTTCCTGTTACCTTTCTATGACCGGCTATGTCAGCGGAACAGAGGCGACTTGCTGGCCGTGGTGAAATTGGTGTTATTCGGCGTTCTTTGCCGGATTACACCAAGGCCAATCTCCGGAGACTCGTGATTTTCGAGGCTTTGGAGTCGTGCCCACCTCGACCGGCTTGCTCGCCGGCGTGTAGCGAATGGTCCCTCAGTGACGCCTGAATTGTTGATGCCGAATCGAACAGAAATCTTGCACAACCTAACTTTTCGTTATATAGTGTTTCCATAACACCCGGAAAGGGAGGCGACGAACATGAAGTACACGAAACGTGAAAACTCACATAAGAACCAAAAGCAACGCGATGCGACTTTCGAGAAATTCCGGAAGCAGCAGAACGCGTTAAGCGCCAACCGCCGTGGCGATCGGCGGAAATAAACTAGGACGGCACCGTCATACGGGACCGTCTTTTTTATTATCCTCGACAGAATAATAGGTGACTCCCTGATGGGTCTCGCCTTTTGGTATGGGCGAAAAGCTTGCAAAATTGGTCTAGAGCGTTTATAATTGGGCTATACCATTGAGAAGAGAAGGGGAATTTGATATGATGCAACAAGCAAAGACCAACATGCACGTTCAAGTTGTTCAAAATCAGACTGCCGGTGGGTTAGCCGGTTTTAAAGTGTTCGAAAATGCTTTGGACAATGGCGCCCAGGTCCTGGGTCTAGCGACGGGGAGTACGCCAGTGACCATCTATGATGAGTTGGCGGCCAGTGACCTCGACTTCAGTCGGCTAACGTCGATCAACCTGGACGAGTACGTGGGCTTAACGGCGGATCATCCGCAAAGCTACCACTACTTCATGCAGCAGCACCTGTTCAACGCCAAGCCGTTTGCTCACTCCTTCGTACCGGACGGGATGAACCCGGACGCGGACGAGGAGACCCAGCTCTACGATGCCCTGATCAAGGCCAATCCAATCGACCTGCAACTGTTAGGCTTGGGCCAAAACGGCCACATCGGGTTTAACGAACCCGGGACGGATCCGACCTCGACCACGCACAAGGTGGCGCTGACCGAGTCAACCATCGAAGCCAACGCGCGTTTCTTTGACAACGCCGACGAGGTTCCCCGTTACGCGTACTCCATGGGGATTGGCTCGATCTTAAAGGCCAAGCAGATTCTGATGGTGGCTTACGGCGCCGCGAAGGCCGATGCCGTGGCCGCGATGCTGCAAGGACCGGTCACGCCCGACGTGCCGGCCAGCTACCTACAAACGCACCCCAACGTGACCGTCATCTTAGACCAGGCCGCGGCTAGCAAATTGAACTAACTTATCCGAAAAAGCAGTGTGATCCGGCAAGTTTTCTCCCGCCAGTTCCCGGAATTATGGTATTCTGGAGCTGAAACGATTTTAAGGGGGAAACCGGTATCATGATGCGAACAAAACGATGGCTGATTGCGGTGCTGATTACGGGCGCCGGGATTGGCAGTGCGATGGGGTTGACCAGTCATGCGGCGACGACCACCGATCCACAAGGCTTCATTTCCTCGTTGAAGAGCCCCGTCAAAACGGTGGCGAATCAATATAAACTCTACCCGTCCGTCATGATGGCGCAGGCGGCCCTAGAAAGCGCCTGGGGGACCAGTCAATTGACGGTCCAAGCCAATAACTACTTTGGGATTAAAGGGAGCTATAACGGGCAGTCCGTGGCGATGCAGACGGCGGAATACGATGCGAACGGGCAACTGTACTACACCAACGCCAACTTTCGGAAGTATCCGAGCGCCAAGGCGTCAATGACCGATAACGCTAAGCTCCTGCGGAATGGGACGGACTATAACCCGACCATTTACAGCGGGACCTGGCGGGAGAACGCGGCCACCTATGCGGATGCGGCCAATGCGTTGACCAACACCTACGCGACGGCGCCGACCTATGGCGCCAGCCTGATTTCCATCATCAAACAGTACAACTTGGCGACGCTGGATGCGGCCAGTGCGGCCAGCAGCAGTTCCTCGAGCGCGGCTAGCAGCAGTAGCAGTGCGCCCGCGGTGGTTTACGCGACCGCGACTTACCATGGCGCGACCGGCAACCAGTCGGCCCATCTGAGTAGTCGCTACACCAGCTACCGGCTCTATAACCACGTCAAGGGTACCCGGGCCGACGTCACCAAGACGGCCTGGTCCAAGGTCAAGCCCTACGTGGGGCAGACGGTCTACCTCGATATGCGGGGCGTCAAGCAGGACCCGCAGACTGGCAAGAAGACCACCTGGTACCGGATTCGTTTCTCAACCAGTAAATCCGCTAAAAAGTACTGGGTCTACACCAAGGCGCTGACCTTGCCCACGGTCAAATACACCGCGGGGAAGGCGACCGTCAAGCTGAGTACGACCGCGACCGGGAACTACTACGATCACGTCTATAATTCTCCGTACCTGGCGAAGGCTCAGGGCAAATTGAGTGACCTGACGGCTAAGAGCTATGCGGCCGACAATCAGGCGGTCAAGACCCAAGACGGCATCCAGACCACCTGGTACCGCATCAAGGTCGGTGACCAGAAGGTCTGGGTGGCCGCGGCGACCCAGAAGGTCAGTCCCGACTACGATTATGCCGTGTACACGGCGGCGAGCGGTACCAAGAAGCTGGGCAAGTCCTACGCGAAGTACCACCCGTATAACCACGTGAAGAAGACCCACTTCGACCAGGTCACGTTAAAGTGGCCGAAGAAGGCCAAGGTGGGGACCAAGGTCACCATCAACCAGAAGGCGGTCAAGCCGGCCTACAGGACGACCTGGTACCGGATCCAGTTTAGTGGCGACAAAACCAACTACTGGGTCGATGCCAAGGCTTTACAATAAGTGAAGAACCAAGTAGAATGACGTCGTATCTGCGGCGTCATTTTTGCGTATCGCTAAAGAAAGGCGTAAGTCGCGGGGGAAACTAGCCGTTCGGGCTGGTTTTCTGGTATAATATGACAGATTCAGTTCCCCAGCACGGGGGACCGGGAAACACTAAAAAATGCGTTAGGAAGTTTAATTCATGGATAATGCCTATAAAATTAAAGTCCAAAATGTGACGAAAGAGTACGACCTGTACAAGAGTCAGTCCGAAAAGCTGCGGTCGTTTTTCTCGTTGAGTAACTCCAAGGTGCCGCACTTCTGGTCTCTGATGGGGATTTCATTGGAAATTAAACCCGGGGAGACGTTGGGCCTGATCGGGGTCAACGGTTCCGGGAAGTCGACGCTGTCGAACATCATTTCGGGAATCATTCCCCAAACCACGGGGATCGTGGATGTTCGCGGGGATACCTCGATCATCGCGATTGGGGCCGGCCTGCGGGGGAACCTGACGGGACTGGAAAACATCCGCTTGAAGGCCCTGATGCAGGGGCTCACCAATCCAGAGATTGATGCGTTGATGGACGACATCGTGTCGTTCGCCGATATTGGCGACTTCCTGTACCAGCCGGTCAAGAGTTACTCCTCCGGGATGAAATCTCGGCTGGGCTTCTCCATCGCCGTGCACGTCAACCCCGATATCTTGATCATCGATGAAGCGTTGTCCGTCGGGGACGATACCTTCTACCAAAAGTGTGTGGACAAGATCGCCGAATTCAAGGATGAGGGCAAGACCATCGTCTTCGTCAGTCACTCCTTGAAGCAGATCGAGATCCTGTGCGACCGGGTCGCCTGGATCCATTACGGAACGTTGAAGGAAATCGGGGCCACCGACAAGGTCGTCAAGGATTACCGGGCGTTCACCAAGTGGTTCAAGGCCCAGACCAAAAAGGAAAAGAAGCACTTCCAACGGCAGATGAAGGAGAACCAAAAGGCCTTCGACATCGACGCTTACCAGAAGCAGGTCACCGAGGAACGGCAACAGGCCGACCCCGATAACGCCAACGTGGCGGCGGCCGTGAAGAAGGACTTCTACGGCTCGGTCATCAGTGAGAAGATGAGTCTGTCGAACCGGATCTTGACCACGGTGGTGGGGGTGCTGTTCGTGCTGATCTGCCTGGTCAACATCTCCGGTCATTCGGTCAGTCAGGTCGTTGAGCATCCTAGCAGCATTTTCCAACCGGAAACGGTGCTGCACGACCCGAACGCGACGACCAGTACCAAATAATTAGAGAAAAGTTAGAAAACAGATAGATTTCTATCATTTTAAGTGGTATCTTTAGGGTACCATTTATTTATCCCCGATTGGATTTACCCAATGAATTCGATTGAGGCCTATCTCTCATTTGGTCCAAACTAAATAATGGTGGAGGTCAGCAGGTGGCGCCTGCTGACCTCTTTTTTGGGTGCAAGGACCCATTATTAATTTCCCAATATTTACCCGAAATAGCTTCAAATAGCATTGATTAGCAAAATTAATCAGAAAAACTTTAAATAATTTCCTGAAAGTGTTGACAGCGCTTACAAATATCGGTATATTAGTACTCGTAAGGTATTAATAATTACCTTCTAATCAATTCTCTTTCTCTCTTATGCCGACCACTGCCATTCCCTGGTAGTGGTTTTGTTTTGCCCTCAAGGCTCGTATAATAGACAAGAGGACTAGGAGGGAAGCAGCATGAAAAGTCACGAAACGTTTACCTTAATCGAAGAAATCACCCGACTAGACGGGACCAAGTACATGGAAATCAGTAACATGGTGCAGAACGGCCGGGCCGAGCTGGCCGCCGAACGGGGGTTGATCAAGCAGGTGCGCATCCTGCAGCTCAACATCGCCCACACGCCACACGTGCAGGCTTATGAAGACTACGTCAACGAGCACTACACCATGCCGGCGGAGGACTTTACCGAGTTCCAGGAATGGGCCAAGCCCGAAGAGCAGCAAAAAGAAGTCGACGCCATTCTCCACGAAAACCATATTGGGTAGTTAACCAGCGTGGGCTCAAAGGCGGTTAGCTGGCGAGCACGTTTCGACACCGTCTATGCGGAGAGGCAAAACAGGAAGGAAATTCTCGATTTTTCACGAGAATTTCCTTCCTGTTTTTGATAAATCGCGTAATATGGCAACCGTGTGAGCCTACGGTCGCGCCCGTCTCAGTCCTTCTTCGCCTGGGTCAGTTCGGCCTGGTTCAGGTAATCGAACAGCAGGCCGTCCCGTAAGCCGGCGTTGGAGAAGATGATCTGTTGCGAATCCAACAGCCGCATCAGCAGAATCACGGGGATCAGGCCGCCGATGATGATGTCGGCCCGTTCCTTGGATAGCCCGGGAATCTTCTTGCGTTCCGCCAGGTCCAGACCCAGCAACTGGGTCAGCGTGGCGTAGCAGTCCGCGGCCGTCAGCTTGTAGCCGTGGACGTCCTCGACGTTCAGAAAGTTCTTCTTGCGCCGGTTGATCTTGGCCAGGGTCCGGTTCGCGCCGCCCAGCCCGATGATCGGCAGGTTCATGGCCTCGCGCAGCCACCAGATGTCGTTGAAGACGTTGTTGACGAAGGTCATCGCGCTAAACAGGGAGGCCGCCTGGACCTTGTCGGGTTCCAGGTAGTTCTGCGACAGGGTCACCGATCCCAGGGGAATCGAGACCACGTGCTTGAGCTGCTGGTTCTGCACCAAGATGAGCTCGGACGAGCCACCGCCGGTATCGACGATGAGGCCGTTGACCATCGGCAGGGTGTTCACCACCCCGAGGTAGTCGTAGCGCGCCTCCGAGGCCCCGGAAATGACGGTTAGAGTCAGGTCGAGGTCGTCCTTGACGCGCTTCAAGAAGGCCTTCTGGTTGGTCGCCTGACGGACGGCAGCCGTGGCCACCGCCTTGATTTCTTTGTTGGGGAGCGGGTCATAAACGGACTTGAACTCCGTCAGAGCCGCCATGGTGCGTTCAATGGCGGCGGGCTGGAGGACCTTTTCACTGCCCATGTTTTCGGATAGGCGCACGTAGCGTTTGAGCTGATTAACGGTCTGGTAGCGCCCGTGGGCGTCCACCTCCGTGACGGTCATCCGACAGGAATTAGATCCGAGATCGATGACAACTAGGTTTTTCATAAATCCGGGCGACGCGGCCAGTCACAGTGCGGCTGGTCACGGCCCGACACCTCCTTCACGACTAAAATCAACCACCCTTAGTCGTTGGTCGACTTGGGTTGGTTCTTCGGGCTCAACATCGGGTGGAACTGATGGGCGTTGCCCGCTAAATGAGCCGCGGGAGCGCTTTGCGCGTGGGCCTTGCGTTCAGCCTGGCGCATGAAGGTCTCCTGGGCGTCCAGGGGATCCAGTCCCCGCCGGTCGACGCGGGTAAAGGTCCGGTCGGCCTGTAGGACCCGCGTCTTGACGTTATCGTGCCAGAGCGTGGAGAAGATGTCAAATGCGTGCTGCCGCAACGCTTCGTTTAAAATCGGGAAGAGCAGCTCGACCCGGCGGTTCAGGTTCCGGGTCATCAGGTCGGCACTGGACAGGTAGAGCTGCTCGTCGCCGTCGTTGGCGAACGCGTAGATCCGACTGTGTTCCAGGAAGCGGCCCACGATGGAGTGGACTTCGATGTTGTCGCTGATGCCGGGAATGCCCACGTTGAGGCAGCAGATGCCCCGCACAATCAGGCGAATCTTAACGCCGGCGTGGGAGGCCTCGTAGAGCTTGGCGATCATGTCGGAGTCCGACAGGGAGTTCATCTTCATCTCGGCCCACGCGGTCTTGCCCAGCTTGGCGTTGGCGATTTCCTGGTCGAGCTTAGCACTGATGAATTCCCGGATGCCGTCGGGCGACATGTGCAACTGGTGGAAGTACGGGGGTTCGGAGTAGCCGGACAGCATGTTGAAGATGTTCGATGCGTCGATCCCCATGTCGGTGTTGGTGGTCAGCAGGCCCATGTCGGTGTAGAAGTGGGCGGTCACGTCGTTGTAGTTCCCGGTCCCCATGTGCATGTAGCGCCGGATGCCGTCCGGTTCACGCCGGACGATCAGGGTCAGCTTACAGTGGGTCTTGAGCCCAATCAGACCGTAGATCACGTGGCAGCCCATCTTTTCGAGCTGTTGGGCCCAGTGGACGTTGTTTTCCTCGTCAAACCGGGCCTTGACCTCGACCAGCACGGTGACCTGCTTGCCGTTTTGCGCGGCCTGACCCAGCGACTTGATGATCGGGGAGTTGGCGGAGACCCGGTAGAGGGTCATCTTGATGGCCAAGACCTCGTCGTCGAGGGAGGCCTGACGAATCAGCTCGGTCACGGCGTCGAAGGAGTCGTACGGGTGCTGCATGATGATGTCGTGGTCGCGAATCGTGGCGAAGACGTCGTCGTCCGGTCCCATGCCGGGGACCCGTGCGGCGGTGAATTTCGGGTACCGCCCGTCATCGTGGTCGCTGATCTGCTTAGTCCACTTGGACAGGAAGGTCAGGTCGATGGGGCCGACGATGTTGTAGACGGCGTAGGCCGGGACCTTGATCGAGGTGGTCAGCCGTTTGAGCAGGGCCGAGGAGATGCCGGACTCGACTTCGAGCCGCACGGCGCCCCCGTGTTCCCGCTTCTTCAGCTGATGTTCGACTTCCTTTAAGAGGTCGGAGGTGTCCTCTTCGGCCACGTCCAGGTCCATGTCCCGGATGACCCGGTAGTTCGCGGCCTCCTGGACCTTGTAGCCGATGAAGAGGTTGCCGACGAAGGCCTTGATGATGTCTTCCAGCATGATGAAGTCGTTGGGAGCATCGGGCAGCCGGACGGTCCGGGGGAAGATCTCCGGGACCTGGACGGTGGCGAAGCGCTTGTCGTGCTTGTCCCCGTCCTTATGCAGCCGCAGGGCGATGTTGAGGGTGTTGTTGCCGATAAAGGGAAACGGCCGCGAGCTGTCGACGGCCATCGGCGTGATGGTCGGGGAAATCTCGTTGTTAAAGTACCGTTCGATGAAGGCGTGCTGCTTGTCGGTCAGGTCGGCCAGGGTCTTCAAGTGCACGTCCCAGTTGGCCAGCAACGGCAGGAGCATCCGGCTTAGCGTCGAGTACTGCTTGATGACCTGGTCGTGGGCCTTGGCGTTGACGGCCAGCAGTTGGGCTTCGGCGGTCATCCCCGAGGCATCGGGCTTGGGGTAGTTGACGGCAGCCAGCTTGGCCAGCGATGCCACCCGAACCATGAAGAACTCGTCCACGTTGCTTTGGGTGATCCCTAAGAAGCGGACCCGTTCGAGCAGTGGGTTCGCCCGGTCACGGGCCTCGTCCAAGACGCGGGCGTTAAAGTCTAACCAGCTGAGTTCCCGGTTGGTGAAGTAGTCGGGATTGCGATAGTCTTTTGTCATTTATGTAACCTCCTCTGTTTGAACACGGGTTGTAAGCCAAAGACGTCGGTGAAGAAGTCGGCCTTGAAGTTGAAGGCCCACCGCACCAGGGCCAAGTCGTCGTCGCTGAAGCAGGTGATGACCACCTGCGTGGGTTTCACGGACACGGAGATCCGCTCGATGGTCTGCTGGTGCGCGTCGTCCAGGGCGTCGGCGACCCGCAGCAGGGCGGCCAACTTGGCGATGCGCAGGCGTTCATCGGTGCTGAGCTGCCGGAAGCGGGAAAGCTCGCCCCCGGGTGTCCGTGAGCTGTGGTAGCGGGACACTGCCGCGATAATCTGCATTTCTTGAGTGGACAGGCCCAGCAACTCCGACTGCTTGAGCACGTAATCCGAATGCAGGTAGTGTTCGTGGGTGTCGATGAAGCCCCCGATATCGTGAACGATGGCGGCCACGTGCAGGAGCAGGCGGTCCCGGGTGCTCAGGTGGTGCAGGGACTTCAATTGGTCAAACAGGTGCAGGGCGAACTTTTCCACCAGGTACATGTGTTGTGGTTCGACCTGGTAGCGGTCGGCCAAGGCGTGCGCGGCGTCGATGATCTGGCTATCGAAGTCTTCCTTGATGTAGCCGGCCTCGCGCGCCTCCTGGGTGGTCAGCCCGTCGAGCACGTTTAAGTTGACCAGGTGGACCTGGTTGGCGTGGACGGTCGCGAAGAGCTTCTGGAGCAGGAGCACCTCGGGGAGCACCAGGCTGACCGTTTCTTCATTTAACTGGAGTTGTTCCATCAGGTACTGGTCCGAGGCGTTCATGACCTCGTCGGTAAACGCGTGGAACTCCTCTAACGTCAGGGAGCAACTCGACTTGCCCCGCGGGATGAAGTAGTTGTTCAGCGGCGTGGCCCCGATCAGGATGACCTGGTGCTTGGCGTCCTGGACCTCGTCCGGCACGAAGCGGTAGAAGTCGTCGACCTTACTATTGATGTAATCGTCCAAAACGGCGATGGGGTTCGGCGCGGTCGCCCGTAGCGTCTGCAGGACTTCCTTGATCCGGGTCGGGCCGAGCTTCATGTTGTGGGACGCCAGAAGCTTCTGGTGGTGGAAAAATGAGAAGGTCGTGCTCCCGGAGTTCAACCCGATAATGGCCGTGTGGTGCTTGGTGACCTTCTTGTAGTTGGTGAACTTTAGGGCGATGGCCTCGTTGCGGACCAGTGATTCCTGGCCCAGCGAGATCCAGTTCAGGCGCAGGCCCGTCCGGACGTAGAGCTGGTCGGCGATGAAGTCGGCGTTGGGCGCGGCGGACAGGGCTTGCGACCCCCAGACCTTGTAGTGGGTCACGCCGTAGTCCTTGATGATCTGCAGGAAGCCCCGCAGTGCCTCGGAGGCGTCGGCAACGGTCTGAAGCTCGATGTCTTCATGGTTATAAATATTTTCCCCGATGGCGACGGTCGACTTGACGTGCTCGGCCTGCTGACCGGTTTTGAGGTTAACGATCGATAGTTCCATGCTGGTCACGTTGACCAGGATGGCGCCAAAATAAGTATCAGCCATATGTTCATCTACTTTCTTTAAAGTTGGGTTCGTATGTGGTGCGGTGAAGCTGTTCGGACGGCAATGGCGGCGTGAACGATTTGCGCTCCACGCCGGCGAGCAAGCCGGTCGAGGTGGGCACGGTGTGTGGATTCGGTTTCATAATTGTGTGGCCACCCTAGTCCGTGAAGACCTGGTTATCCATGATCAGTTTGTCGAGGTGCTTTTCGGTGCGCTGGTTCTTCGGCGGCAGGGCCAGGTAGTCCCCGTACATCTCTGTTAAAATCGTAGCATAGTCCGTGGGGACCTGAACCGTTAAGCCCTCGAAGGGAACCGGGGTTAGGTCGGTGACCTGCCGAAGCGAAAAGACTTCCTTATTGTAGCTGTACTGGGAGGCCAAGTTTTTGACCTGGGTCAGGTTGGGCTGGCTCAGGTAAGCCGTCATCACCGCGTGCCGCTGGTCCTTGAGCGCCTGGACGTCGGCTAATTGATCCGCCCCCAGAGGACTCTGAAATTTCTGCAGCGGCGTGTTGACCAGGTGGTAGCGGAGCTGCAACAGAATCCGGGTGTTATACCACTGAAACTTGGTCATCTGCTCACGCTGCTGCGCCGGTTCCACCGGAATCCGGTCGAGGGGGAAAATGTCGATGAAGATGCCTTTGCGGGCGTTGTTCACGTTGTTCTTCTCCTCGATGTAGGTGTTGCGGTCGAGCAGCTTGGCGTAGCTCAGCCCGTAGTTGGGGTCGCTGTTCGGCGTTTGGAGGAAGTAGTGGGTTCCGTCGAGGCGCTGCGGGGCTTCGGCTAACAAACGGTCGTAGTCCGGCCGCAGGAGCCCGACGTCCACGTCATCGTCCCAGGGGATGAACCCCTGATGACGAATGGCCCCCAGCAGGGAACCGCCCAGCAGCGTATAGGACAGGTGCAGGTCGTGGCAGAGGGTGATGAACTGGGCCAGGTTCCCCAATTCGACCCGGTGAATTCGATCGATTAAACGTGACATAATATGATCCTTTCTAGGCCCCAGATGATGGTTCTTGGAACGGGTCGACCAATGAATCATTCAACGAAGAAAAATATTTGTTCATAATATTCATTAGTTTTAGGCTACCCTACATTTATTCTACCAGACTCTCCGCGCCCCGGGGCGGTTGCGCGAAAAAAACTGGTATTTAATGGTCGTAAATGCTAAGATAAAAATCGTATTTTGAGAATTGCAGGTGGGTTAAGATGGCTGAACCGGAACAGTCTTTATTGGACGCCTTTATTGATGTCTACATGAGCTCGTTGAAGTATCTGGATGAGTTCGTATCAGAGCCAGCGAAGGAGTTTCATCTTTCATTTGAACAGTATCTGATTCTGCGGGAGATTGCCCGGCACGACCAGGTCACGCTGATGGATATCGCCAGTCAGCGCCAGGTCACCCGGAGCGCGGTCTCGCGGCAGATCAAGGTCTTGCTGCGGCAGGGATACCTGCGGCAGCAGCCCGATGAAAATGATCGCCGGCGACTGTATCTGATTGCGACCCCCGCTGGGACTGAGGCCGAGCGGGTGATCCGGCAGCGAATCAGTCGGCGGTTTCAGGGCTGGGTCGACGTCTACGGGGAGACCCGGGCCCACGAGCTGCTCAATTTTATTCGGGACTTCAGCCAAGTGACCCGCTTGAAAAAGTAGGGCGAAGCGCCTAGCATAGAGGGCTAAACCGATTAGGGTAGAAGGAGATTGAAGTCAATGAGCAAAAAGCGCATGAGTGAGGAAGAGGCGAAGCGCTGGCGCAAGATTGTCTTCATGGACGACGGCCACGAGGGCAAGCGTTCAGAACGACCATCGAAGTCGTACGTCTACGGTGGCGGCGACCGGCCGGCATCGTGGTGGCAGCGTTTCAAGCAACACCTTTCACGTCGATAATTAAAAAATGGGCACCACCAAATGAACGGAAAACGTTCGACCGGTGGTGTCCCTTTTTAATTTTGGCGTTCCACCGGTTCGACGGGGGAAAAGTCATCGACTAATTCGACGGTCACGTTGGCGCTGCCGCTCAGCAGCTTGGCCACGGGGCACCGGCGTTCGGCCAGGTCGACCATCGCCGTGGCCGTGTCGCGGTCGACGTGCGGGATGCGAACCTGCGCCGTGACGTAAAATTGAAAGCCCCGGTAATCGCGGGCAAATTCGACAATCGTATGCACCTGCGCGGTGTGTGGCAGGCCCTGACGCTGTTCGATGGCCTCGAGGGTCGCGTTCAGGCAGGTACTGAGGGCCAGACCCACGAACTGTTCGGGGTTCGCCCCCGGCCGGTCGTTTAAGGGACTACTGGTCGGCGCATCGAGCCCCCCGGGGACGTAGGAGTGACTCTCCAGGCCATCGTCGTTGATGGCCACGGTCCGGTAGAGGGGTGGGAACTTTTCACGGTCGATTGGCATCGCTATCATGTCCTTTCTTGAAGCCTTTCTCGTTACTTTCAGCGTACGCCGGTTCCGCCAAAAAAACAATCAATTTGGCGCCGGCAATCGTGTCCCCGCTGAGCCGGGTGGACCATTGATGAATTAATGGCTATTAAAATGAATTATCGGGTGATATACCTTGCATGCAACTGCTTGCACCGGAACCTATACCAATTTTGACGAAACGGTTGGAAATTCGGGCTGTCATTTAGTAAAACGGTACAACTCCGGGATTTACGTGCGATTGCGGACATTGTAAATGTTTTGTAATAATTATCAAAAAAGGGTAGACCGCTTGATGAATTGCGCCTATAATGTGGGGTGACAAGCAGTAGAACACTGGCGCAAGTATTTAGGGGGAGCCATATGTTAGAAAACAAGCTGTCAGACGAACAACGTCAATTTCAAATGCTCACGTGGCGGGCGCAAAAACATGGCGCCCAGGTCGTGGCGGGAGAACAAATGCGGAAGTTCACCGCGACCGTTGACGAGCAACGCGCCATTATTTCGGCGGCCCAGGAACGTCGCGCCGTGATGTCGGTTAGTTAGGCCGCCAGGTTTAGTGGAGCGGTTGGTGTCCAAATCTTATGCGGAAGATTCGATTGATGCTACAGTGCCTTTAAGGAGGCGACACCATGAAACATCCTGGGATTTATTATCTGTACTACGCGGCCGGCTGGGCGTTCATTGCGGTGATGGCGGTGGCCATTTACCAGCTGATCGGTGTCTGGTTGCGGGCAAGTAGTCTCTAAAGAACAACGGTTGTGATCGATCAATGGCTGATCGGTCTTTTTTTATGCGACGACCGGGATCTTCACACGGATGAAAAAAAGAAACCGACCCCCAATTCTCGATTGGAGAACTGGGGGTCGGTTTTGATCATTCAGAGGGGCCAATTGGCGGCCACGGTTATTTTTGTAAGAGCGCACTGGTGACCGTATTCAATAAGAGCGCACTGACGGCCCAGCCGTAAGCCGGGCGGTTAGCGTTCACCAGGGCGGCCCACCAGTTGCGCCAATAGTGGGCGTGGGTCTGAAACCGGGTGCGGTCGATCACGTCCAGTAGAAGCACCAACAGGAAGTAGGCGCTGACCACGTCACTGACCGTGCTGATGAGTAAGACGATGGCGGCGCCGGGTTGCACGCTGACGTGGACGAGGAACCGGACCAGGCCTTCACTGGCCCCCAAGAGAATGAAGAGCAGCAGGGCCTTGCCCAGCCACTTAATAGAAGTAAAGGATAGTAGGAGAAACACCGCGACGGTCGTTAGGTTCACCAGAACCGATTGTCGGAAGGTCGTCCCGGTCGGCATCCCGAAGACGAGTGCCGGCTCATGAATGACGCCGGTGAATTGTAGTAGCAGGCATCCGCCAAAGCAGAGGATGAACAGACTGACTAGGCGCCACCCCGTCCGTTGGGTCACTTGTAAAGGTGCTGTTAAAGTATTCATAGAGAGACCATCAGATCCTTTGGAGAGATTGATGAGAGTCGCTATTGCGGTCCGGTGAAGTGAAATGGGGGTTAGCACCGGGGTTAAAAACGATTATAAAAAAAGCTAGTCACGTCTGAACGCAACCAGCAGAATAGAAGTATGTGTACGGCTTCAATGGTGTTAATAATGGCTAAATGCTAATTAACTCCTCCAATAATCGAAAGACCGTGGCAGGCTCTCACCTGAATATGTGACTTCATTATAACGTGGTCGCCCGGGTCTGTAAACCTATTTTTAAAGATTTTGTTAAAGACCGAGCACAAGTAAAACGAGTAACGTGAGCAATGCCGGGCATCCCTGCAGCCAAAAAATTTGACGTTTAACGGTCAGACTGCCGAAAAGGGCCACGACCACGATGAAGACTAGCAATAACGCCAGGGTAGTGTGCTGCGCGGTCCCGGTCAGAAGCAGGAGCGCGCCCAGGATGACCACGGCCAGCATGCCGTTGTAGATGCCCTGGTTAGCGAGTGCCGCGCGGGCCGGCGCCTGTTGGATGAATGAGAGCGGCATTCCGAAAGCGTTGGCTTGTTGCGCGGGGCGTCCCCAGATTTCCAGCGCCGCAATGCCCAGGTGTTCCAGGGCGACCAGACAGGTCAGAATCACAAATAAAAGTTGCATGAGTCAGTTCCTTCTTTCTAATGGATTGTCATGATAGAATGAATCATCGTAAATTCACACCAATTACCGAAGAAAAGGTTGGTTACTTTAAGCTAATTTTTAGTTTGGTGTGTAGAATAATAAGTTAAGGATGTTTTTCTGGGGGAAGCACAAGAGAACGGATGGGGAAATCAACGCTCGCAAGCGTTTTGAATGATAAGAATGGAGGAATGACTGATGAGACTCCTAGACTTAAGTGGACAACAATTCGGCAGACTGACGGTTATTAAGCGGGACGGGACGGCCAAGAACGGAAATGCGACCTGGCTGTGTAAATGCAGCTGTGGCCAACTGGTCACGGTGGACAGCTACCGCCTGCGCCACGGGATTACCGTGAGCTGCGGGTGCTACCGGCGGGATATCAGCAAGGCCCGGCTGACCAAGGATCCCCGCACGCGTAAGCAGATCGGGAACGCCACCAACTTGCCGTTGGTCAACGGTTCCAACGTGGCGGCGCTGACCAAGCTGAGCTCCCGCAACATCTCCGGGGTGATCGGCGTGAGTTTCGATAAGCGCTCCGGTAAGTGGGCGGCACGTTTATTCTACCACGGCCGCTATATCTTAAACCAAACTTTCACCGACTTCTACGACGCCGTGGCGGCGCGGAAGGCGGCCGAACAGCAATTAGCCAAGACCAACGACCTTGAGATCAAGGCCGAGGGTTAGGCCAGCAGTCTAATAGAAGCTAGAGAGGAGAGTGGGACAAAAGGCGGTTAGCTGGCGAGCATTAACGGCGTCATTCAGATAATCCCGAACTTGGATTAGCTGAATGACGGTGTTAAGCGGAACCAGTTGCCTTTTGGCGCACGTTTCGACACTAAATATTCGAAAAACGAGTCTGAGACTTTTGTCCCAGGCTTTTTTGGTCGTGTCGTGCGGATGAAAGTTGACGGTGCTCCGGTCGAACGGGTACAGTGATGATAGTAGAAATTTTGGAAGGACTGAGGAAGATGGACTATCGTGAGGAAGCAGATACGTTGGGCACGGTGAAGGTGCCGGCCCAGGCGTTGTGGGGGCCGCAAACGGAGCGCAGCCGGCACAACTTTACCACCGGCCCCTTGATGCCGTTGCCCGTGATTCGGGCCTTGCTGCAGATCAAGCGCGCGGCGGCCGTGGCCAACCGGGATCTGGGAGAACTGAGTGACGCCAAGGCCCAGTTGATCATCGCCGCCGCCACGGACCTGCTGGCGCTGGACGATGCGCGGTTACGGCCCGACTTTCCCCTGCACGTGTACCAGACCGGGTCCGGGACGCAGACCAACATGAACGTCAACGAGGTTATCGCCCATCAGGCCCTGACCCACGACCCGACCGGGGAGTTGCAGCCCAACGACGACGTGAACCACGGGCAGAGCTCCAACGACACCTTTCCGACGGCGATGACCATCACCGCGCACCAGGGGGTGGCCCAGGTCGTCGCCGCGGTTCGGCACCTGGTGGCCGAGCTGACGGTCAAGCAGACCGAGTACTGGCGAGTCGTCAAGATTGGGCGGACCCACCTGCAGGACGCCACGCCGTTGACCTTTGGCCAGGAGGTCAGTGGCTGGGTCAGCACGCTGCAGCACGACCTGACGTACCTGGAAAGCCTGACCGACACCTTATTAGAGTTGCCCATCGGGGGCACGGCGGTCGGGACCGGTCTGAACGCCGCGCCGGGGTTCGCCCAGGCGGTGGCCGCCGAACTGAGTGAGGCCTACCATCAGCCGTTTACCGCCGAGACCAACAAGTTCTTCGGCCTAGCGGCGCATTCCGGGCTGAACGTGGTCCACGGGGCGCTGAAGACGCTGGCGAGTGATCTGTTGAAGATTGCCAACGACATTCGCTTTCTGGCCAGCGGCCCCCGGGCGGGCTATCACGAGCTGACCATCCCGGCCAACGAACCCGGGTCGTCGATCATGCCCGGCAAAGTCAATCCGACCCAGGCCGAGGCGTTGACCATGGCCGCGACCCGGGTGATGGGCAATGACGTGACCATCACCGTGGCGGCTTCGCAGGGCAACTTCGAGATGAACGTGTACAAGCCGGTCCTGATTGCGGCCTTCCTGGAGTCGACCGACCTCTTGGCGGGCACGGTGACGGGCTTTGCCGATAAATTGGTCCACGGGATGACCGTCGACGCGGCGCGGATGCGGGAACTGGTCGACCAGTCGCTGATGACCGTGACGGCACTGTCCCCGCACATCGGCTACCACGCCAGCGCCGAGATCGCCCAGTTGGCCGACCAACAGGGGCTGACGCTCAAGGAGGCGGCCGTTCGATCGGGGCAGGTCACGGCCGACCAGTTTGCTGCTTGGGTCGATCCGCTCAAGATGACGGGAATCGATGACCTGAAGTAGGCTACTAATGAAGAGGCACGTCCTGCCCGTTAAAACCAGAACGACCAGTCACTGACACCCCCAATTTGGGGTCAACTAGCAAGACGTATCCATAAATAGTCATCAAAGGGAGTGAAACGTTCATGACAACATCATTCGGGGGAGCGACCCCACCAGCCTGGCAGGTGCGCTGTGCGACGGCCAGCGATTTGCCGGCGGTTAACCAATTTTACGAAGAGGTGTGTGCGGCCATTGCCACCACGCCATACGGCCCCGCCTGGCAGTGGGGGGTGAACCCCAGCGCTGCCATCCTGCAACGCGACTTGAATCGGGGAAAGCTGCTATTGGGCTACGATCACGCGCAGCTGGCCGCGGTCGGCGTCCTGTTAGCGGGTGAAGACCCGGACTACCAAGGAGCCGCTTGGCGGTTGCCGGCTACCGAGGCCGAGATTGGTGTCCTCCACTTGTTCGCCGTGCATCCCCGTTTTCGTGGCCGGGGTATTTCGACCAAGATGTTACGCGCTATTCTGGCACAAGCCCTCGCGGATGGGCGGACCGTTTTGCATTTAGACGCCATCAAGGGGAACATCCCCGCCGAAAAGCTTTACCTGGCCGCGGGATTTCGGTTCGTCGAGGAGCGCGTCGTCACCCCACCGCACATTGGCCGAATCACGCTACGGTTGATGGAACGGACCAGCGCCTGAAATGACCGAACGTTTGTAAAGAGTGGCTGACACATTAGAACAAATAAGAAAGTAGGGATGTGGATGTTAGCACAGCGAGTGACGGAAGAGTTGCAGTTAGCGGTCCCCCGACCAGTGGTGGACGGACCGCAGTTGTTTCAACTCGTGGTGGCCGACCGGGAGCGGTTGACCCGCTTCCTACCGTGGGTCGCGCAGACCCAAACGGTTCAAGATGAGGTGGCTTTTCTGCAAATGACCAATCGACATTTAGGACAAGGCCAATCGTTGAACCTCGTGATCTGGGTCGGCGATGCTGTGGCGGGGATGATCAGTTGTAATCGCTTTGATCAGGCCAATTGCAGTGCCGATATTGGGTACTGGTTGGGCCGTCCGTTTCGGGGCCGTGGCGTGATGACGCAGGCGGTGCGGGGACTCTGTACGCTAGTCTTTCAAGATTATGGGATGAACCGACTCGTCATTCGAGCAGCGGTTGAAAATGGCGCGAGTCAGGCTGTTGCGCGTCGAGCGGGATTTCATCTTGAGGGGATTCTCAGGCAAAACGAAAAGCTCGCCGATGGGTATCATGACGAGTGCTTGTTTAGCTATCTACGGTCAGAATGGGCCGCGACCCGGTCGTGAGCTCTGCGCGTAGGCGGCTATTTCCGATTCGGTGGATGAAGCGTCAACCAATAAAGAACCGACTTCCTTAATTGTAGGGAAGCCGGTTCTTTGTTTTTATCGTGTCTAATGGGCCGCTGATCCGCGCCGCATTCGGTCTAAAATGAGTTGCGCCGTGACCTCCGGCCGATTCTCCGGGAGCCAGTGGCCGGCGTTTAAGACCACGAAGCGGTAGTCCGCCGCCACGAACGCGGCCGTTTTGGTGGCTGCGGCCCGCCCGAGAAACGGGTCGTGGCGGCCCCACACGTAGGTCGTGGGCACGTAGAGCGTGCTATCGGCGACCTTGGGCTGGTGAGGCAGTAAGAGGGCGCGGTACCAGTTCAGGGGACCGGTGAGGGTCGCGGGGTGACGAAAGGTCGCGGTCAACCGGGCGGTATCGGCGGGATTGAGGCCGGCCTTAATCAGCCAGTCGTGGAGCCCGCGGGCCACCAGCCGTTCGGGCCAGTGGGGGAGCTGAAACCCACCGATGTAGGCGCTATGGAGCAGCTGGGTGGAGTGGGTGTACGACCAGACCATGGCCTGGGGATGCGGGGTCCCCAGGACGGTCAGACTCTGACACCGGTGGGGCACCCGCATGGCCAGTTCCCAGGCCAAAAGCCCGCCCCAGTCATGGCCGACCACGTGGACTCGGCGGAGCTTCAGGTGGTCCAAGAGGGCGATGAGGTCGGTGACCAAAGCGTCGATGGTGTAGGCCCGCCGGGAACGGGGCGTGGCCGTGGCCGCGTAGCCCCGCATGGCGGGAATCAGGGTCCGATAACCGGCGGCGTGGAGCCGGGCCGCCACCCCGGTCCAGCTGGCAACGTCTTCGGGGAATCCGTGGAGTAGCAGCACCGCTTCGCCCCGGCCGCTGTCCTGGTAGGGCAGGGTCAGGCCGGCGTGGTGATAGGTGGAAATTGTCAAGAAAGGGCCTCCTTCAAGCATGTCTGAGATTAATGTAGCACGAATCGTGGGGTGGTCGTCAAGGGGGGCACAGCCACGTTCCCACTTGACCGGCACCGTAAACGAAAAGCGTCGGTAACTGCCGACCGAACAAGCCGGCCGATGCCCCCGATTTAAGAAAAATAGCGGAATTTCTTTGTGAAAAGGCCAACTCGTGTTATAGTGTTATAGAAAGATATTACACTAAAGAGGTGAACGATGTGCAATTTGACGATAAGGTCCCGATTTATTATCAGATCAAGAACTACCTGTACCACCGAATCGTGGCCGGCGACCTGCAACCGGGGGAGAAGCTACCGGCCGTGCGCCAACTGGCGGTCGACTTAACGGTCAACGTCAATACCGTCCAACGGGCCTTAAGCGAGATGATCCACGAGGAAATCCTGGTGTCCAAGCGGGGCCGGGGCAACTTCGTGACCGAAGAACCCGCCAAGATTGCGGCGCTCAAGCAACGCCTGATCACGGCCTACATTCAGGAATTGTACACCCAGCTGCACGCGTTGAAGCTGAGTGACCGCGACATCGTGACCGAGATTCAGCACTACATTCAGACGAGAGGGGACCAAGCATGATCAGTAACGCACTCGAAGTGACCGACTTAAGTTATCGCAAGAATCAGAAAACCATTCTCACGGACGTCAACCTCCAGATCTCACCCGGCAAGATTGTCGGGCTGTTGGGGGAAAACGGGGCCGGGAAGACGACCCTGATGCGCCTTATCGCCAGCGTGGCCAAGGGGGAACGGGGCACCATCGCCGTTAACCAAGCCACCCGGGGCGTGGAACGGCGGGCCCTGGTCAGTTTCAGTGAGAGCCTGCAGGGCTTCCGGGGCAACGACAAGCTGAGCCAGATCCGCGACTTCTACGCGACGGTCTACCCGGACTTCTCCGCCAAAAAGTACCTCGACCTGATCACCTTTCTGCAAATCGACGACGACCAGAAGCTGGCGACACTGTCGAAGGGGACCCGCGAGAAGTTCATCATCGCGCTGACCCTGTCGCGTGAGGCGGCCGTGTACCTGCTCGACGAACCCTTCAGCGGCATCGACAGCATGAGCCGCAAGCGCATCATCAGCAGCATCATCAAGTGGAAGCAGGCCGACGCGACCATGATCATCAGTGACCATTACGTAACCGAGATTGCGGCTTTGCTGGACGAGGTGGTCATCGTCAAGGACCACACCATCTGCACCCACAAGAGCAGCGACCAGATTCGCAGCGAGTTTGGCCTGGGCATCGAAGCCTTTTACGAAAGTGTCTACGGGGGGGATATTCACGATGACGAACTTTAAACAAAGCTTCCGGGTCATGTGGCGCCCCAAGTTCCGCAGTCTGAATCAGCTCTTATTCTTTAATCTCTTGGCCGTGGTCCTGACCATGGCGTACGAGATCTGGTCCCACGGGTTCGCCACCCTGGAGATGATCGGACCGGTGGTGTTCTGGGGACTGCTCTTTGGGTTCACCGGCTTCTGCTGGTTGACCTGGCACAACGAAAAGATGTTGGTCAGTGACAGCTACCGGCTCTTGCCGGTGGGCGACACCACTCTCTACTTAGCAAACCTGATCTCATCACTGGGCAGCCTGGTCTACATGGGCCTGGTCGAGGTCGTCCTGTTACTGGTCGGTTCGGCGATGAACGGCAGTGCCGTGCGGGCCTGGTTCCGCCAGACCATGAACCTGCACCTGACCGCCCACGACTGGCACCAACTTCAGGTCTACAGCCTCACCTTTGTTCTCTGGGCCGTGGCCATCGTCTTATGGGTGTGGGTCTTCATCACGCTGATCCATTTCGCGACCGAGGCCGTCAGTGCCTTTATTCCGGGCGCCTCCCAGCGGCTGGTCAAGACCATCTTGGCGGTGCTGTTGGTCTGGGCCATCGTGGCCTTCCTGAACTGGGTCAGCCACCTGGCCGATCGGCTGGTGCAGCTGGTGATCAGTACCGGTAGCGACAACCTGGTCTGGAACTTTGCGACCCTGACGCTGGCCATCGTCCTGGTCAGCTGGCTGAACATCTACTTAATGCGGCGCTGGGTGGAAGCCCGGTACTAGCCGAATCATCACGCGAACCAAAAAGTCGCCGGTCGAAGACCCCGTTGGGCGTTTCGACCGGCGACTTTTGGGTGTGACGGGGTTTGGCAACAGGTGCGCACCTAGAAACGTTGGGCGAACCGGTGCTGGTAGTGCTTGTACAGCAGGGCGTACTTGTCGGTCGCGGTGGCGAGCCAGGGTTTCTTGGTGCCGCAATAGTGCAAAAAGACGGTGTGGGTGACCACCCAATCGAGGTCCCACTTGCCCTGACTGGTGGTCTGGTAGGTCAGGTCCTTGCGCACGTCGTAGTTGTAGACCACGTCGGCGACCGGTTGCGTGTCTTGCGAATAGAGTTTGTTGAGGACGTCTTGGTCGGGTAAGATCAGGACGTTTTTGTGTTCCCGAATCACCCGGAAGATGTCCGCTGGCTTAACCTGTTGGCGGGCCCGCGCCAGGTTGATCAGTAGCACGCCGGAGTTGAAGTAGTGGGGCGTGGCGGTGTCTAAGCGAAACTGGTTGAAGGTCCCGGTCAGGTTCAGAAAGTCGCTGTGCATGGCCGCCGCGTAGAGCCGGCCGGACAGGTCCAGGCGGTACAGGGGCGTCGGGTCGTTGATGACCAGGATATCGGCGTCGAGGTAGAGCACCTTGTCCAGGGTGGCGGGCAGCAGTTCACTGGCTAGGAGCCGGTAGTAGATCGACTTGGGATAACGGTCGGAGACCGGGGCGTCGGCGAAGACGTCGGCCCCGACGATGATCGGGTGGTAGGTCATGTTCAGGGCCTGCAGGATCTGGGTCAGCCGGTCGGCCTGGGCCAGGGGTTGGTCTTGAATCACGTAAACGTCGTAGGTGTTGGTGGCCGGGCTGTTCTGTCGCAGCGAGTACAGCGTGACCAGCATGCGGTCGGCGAACTTGTCGTCGATGGCGAAGAGTAGGTTGAGTTGCATAAACGGGAAGCCTCCTAAGGTAGTGCGTTAGGTCTAGTTTAGCCTAGCCATTGTGAACGCGCTACCATTTAATGACTAAATGGTTGGGTAACCGGTGAGAAAAAGGGCGGCTGGAAGGGGTCGTGGCCCCGCTAGCGACGAATTCGTGGTACAGTTAGCGTATCAAAACGACACGGAGGTGATGGGGATGACGCAGTTAACGTTTATCGGGGACATCCATTCGGCGGCCGACGATTTGCGGGCCTTGCTGCAGGACCCCGTAGTGGCGGCCAGTCGGCTGATCTTTCTGGGGGACTACATCGACGGGAACCCCCAACGCCAGTTCAGGGACCACGTCGAGCGCGCACCGTTGGACCCGTTGGGCGTGTTGCGCCTGGTGCGTGAGCGGGTCGACCAGCACGGCGACGTGGCGTTATTGGGCAATCACGATGCCTTTTGGACCGAGACGGCGCGCTGGGACACCTTACAGTATCAGACCTGGAAGCTCAACGGCGGTGCCCAGACCTGGCGTCGCCTGGGAATCCACGCGACCAGCCTGCCGGCGGTCGCGGCGGCCCTGAGCGATGCGCCGTTGAAGGACCTCACCGACTGGTTGGCGGCCCAGCCACTGAGTTGGCAGAACGCGGCGATCCTGGCCGTCCACGCCGGAATCGACTGGGACCGGCCGTTAGCGCAGCAGCGTGACGACGACCTGATGTGGATCCGGGACGACTATTACTTTGCCAGTCAGCAACCGGATAGCGGGTGGCACGCTAACGACCTGGGCAAGGTCATCGTGACCGGCCACACGCCGGTCCAGGTGCTGGCGCCCGGGCGGGGCTACCTGAAGATGCAGGCCACCCCGCAAGACGTGCCCCGTTACCTGATCGATGCGGGGAGCCGCTCCGGGGCCTTCGACGGGGGCGTCGGGTCGTTGACGCTGACGGCAGCGGGGACGGTGGTCCAGGCCAAGCGGGCCATCAAGGGCCGCCTGTACGACGGCAATCAACTGGTGACGGAGGCCATGGTGGCAGCACCGCCAGCGAAGACGGACTAACCAGGTGGAAACGGAATCAATCGCCGGTTGGGCCGTGTTATGGCGCCGGTCATTCGGCAATCCTCAAAATAAATGAAGCGATAAAACCAGTCAGAAAATTCTCGACTATGAGAATTTCCTGACTGGTTTTTAGAATTCGAGCGATAGTCCAAACGGCGCAGGGAGCTAGTTGATCAGGAAGCGGTGGTGGCAGTGACGTGTCATCCTATCGACTGCCACTGCTTTCAACGAGCACTCGATGGCTGCGGATGGGTCATTTCATGCATAGCGGGTATCGGATAGGTGAGCGCAACAGAGGCGACTTGATGGTCGTGCCCACCTCGGCCAGCTTGCTCGCCGGCGTGAAGCGCAGTGACTGACTGCAGACAAAATTTGGCTTCAATCAATTTTCTGGATATTAATTTTGGAACGGCTATGCTAAGGTGGTTGAGAAAGCCCTTTCACATAGATTGGGGACGGGAGGAGATACCATGGAGAAAGCGCACAGCATCCTATTGACGGCCTACGCGGATCAGCCGGTCTCGCTGACCTGCGCCGGGACATCCCAGACCTGCCCGGGACACCGCTACGGCCCAGCGGTTCGCGGGTATTACGTGGTTCACTACATCGTGGCGGGACGGGGGACCTTTCAGGTCGACGGGGTGACCTACCACCTGCACGCGGGGCAGGGCTTTTTGATTCAGCCCCACGCCCGGAGTTTTTACATCGCCGACGAACAGGATCCCTGGCAGTACGTCTGGCTGGGCTTCAGCGGCCCCCATGCCGATCAGCTGGTCGCCGCGGCGGGGTTCACGCCCCAGGAACCGACCTATCAGGTGACGCCGGTCGCGGCCGAACTCAGCGAGTGCGTCCAGGGGGTGCTGGCCCATCCCCGCGACACCATGGCCGACAGTCTCTGGCGCACGGGGCAGCTCTACCAGTTCTTCGGCCGCTTGGCGGCGACCGCCCAACGCGGCACGACCGCTTCGATCGGCAACCCCTACATCAACTCGGCGGTGACCTACATCCGCCAGCACATCGACGAGCACTTGACGGTGACCCAGCTGGCGGCTTCGGTGGGGTTGAACCGCAGCTACTTTTCGGACCTGTTCAGGACCACCATCGGGGTGCCGCCGGTCCGCTACATCCACGACTTCCGGCTGACGCTGGCCTGTCACTACCTGGAAGCGTCGGACCTGCCGATTCAGCGGATTGCCGGGCGGTGTGGGTATCAGCGCACCGAGGTCCTGAATCACCAGTTCAAACGCCAGTACGGCCTGGCCCCGCGCGACTACCGGCAACAGCTGCACCTGACGAACCGCCCCCTGGAGAACCCGGCCGGAAAACTCGGTTAAGATAGAAAATTGTCACGCTGAAAGATCATTGACCACCCAACTAAATTTGTGCGTCACGGCCGAGAGTCCCTAACAAATGGACAACTTTAGCCAACAAAGGTGGGTGGTATGTCTTTTTGGTAGCGGTTACAATGAAAACCGTATGAAAGACTAACCTGGAGGTGCCGTTAATCATGCAAAAAGATTTGAAAACCCTCTCGGCCACGGAGAATCGCGACCGAATGTTGGCGGGAAAACTCTATGATCCCGGAGAACCCACCTTGATGAACGAACAGCAACACTACCAGCAGGACCTGGCGGACTATAACCAGTTGGCCTTTACGGACATGGCCGGCCGGGCCCAGTGGTTAGCGGACCACTTCGCATCAGTGGGACCGGACAGCTACATCGAACAACCCTTCTACGCCAACTGGGCGGGCCACCACGTCCACCTGGGGGCCGCCGTTTACGCCAATTACCACCTGACATTGGTCGACGACGGCGAGATCTTCATCGACGACCACGTGCTGCTGGGGCCCAACGTGACCCTGGTCACCGCGGGCCACCCCATCGACCCGCAACGGCGACGGGCGGCGTACCAGTACAACCGACCGATCCACCTCAAGGAAAACGTCTGGTTAGGTGCCAACGTGACGGTGCTACCGGGCGTGACGATTGGTGAGAACACGGTCGTTGGCGCCGGGGCTTTGGTCACCAAGGACCTGCCGGCCAACGTGGTCGCCATCGGCACGCCGGCCCAAGTGGTACGGTTGATCACCCAGCACGACCGGGACTATTACGATCACGACCAGCCCATGGACGTGACGGCACCCACACAGGAGGAGACCCATGACAATTAAAATCAATGCCCAGAAAAACTTGTTTCACTTACAGACCGACCACACCAGCTACATCCTGACGGTCATGCCCAACGGCGAACTCGGCCAGCTGTACTACGGCGACCGGTTGCCGGTCAAGGAACACTATGCCAACCTGTCCCAGCGCGAGGAGCGGGGCGGCATGGCGACCTGGAACGATGGCCTGCCCGACTTTCAACCGGAGATGCTCAAGCAGGAGTACGCCAGCCTGGGCAAGGGCGACTTCCGCCTGCCGGCCTTTCAGCTGACCCAGCCCAACGGCAGCCGCACCTCGGAGTTCGCCTACCAGGACTACACGCTGACCGCGGGGAAAAAGCGGTTGGCCGGGTTACCGGCGACCTTTGACGACACCCACGACGACGCGGAGACCCTGGTCTGCCACCTCAAGGACGCCATCACCGGGGTGCGGTTGGACCTGGCCTACACGGTCTTCCCGCACCAGGACGTGCTGGTGCGCAGCGCACGGTTCCACAACCCGACGACCACGGCGGTCACCCTGAATGCGGCCGCTAGCCTTCAACTGGACCTGCCGGATGCCGATTACGACTTCCTGCAGTTTGCCGGCGACTGGGCCCGGGAGCGCCACCTCTACCGCACCCACCTGCGGCCGGGCCTGCAGAGTATCGACAGCCTGCGCGGCGCGTCGAGTCACCAGGAGAACCCGTTCATGATCCTGGCACGGCCGGATACCACCGACGACCAGGGGAGTGCCTTCGGGCTGAACCTGGTCTACTCGGGAAACTTCCAGGATAGCGTCGAGGTCGACCAGTTTGCGACCAGCCGGGTCCTGGTGGGCATCAACCCGCACGAGTTCGGCTGGCAGCTGGCGCCGGGGACCGACTTTCAGACACCGGAGGCCATCCTGAGCTACACGGACCGTGGTCTGAACCAGCTGTCCCAACAGTTAGGGGCCTTTTACCAAGCCCACCTGGTCAACCCGACGTTCGCGCACCAGGACCGGCCCATCCTGATCAATAACTGGGAGGCCACCTACTTCGACTTCAACGAAGAAAAGCTGATGACCATCGTCCAGCAGGCCCACGACCTGGGCATCGAGATGTTCGTGCTGGACGACGGGTGGTTCGGCCACCGCAACGACGACACCACCTCACTGGGCGACTGGTTCGTCAACCAGCCCAAGTTCCCCCACGGCCTGACGCACTTCGGCGACCGGGTCCACGCGCTGGGGATGCAGTTGGGGCTGTGGTTCGAGCCGGAAATGATCTCGCAGGATAGCGACCTGTACCGCCAGCACCCGGACTGGGTGGTCGGGGATCCGGCCGCGACGTTGACGCCTAGCCGCCACCAGTTCGTCCTCGACATGACCCGACCGGAGGTGATCGACTACCTCTTCGGGAAGATCAGCAGCGTGATCAGTGCGATGCACCTGGATTACGTGAAGTGGGACATGAACCGTAACCTCACCGAGGCCTTTAGCCGGCGGTTGGGGGCCGACCAGCAACTGGAGTTCACCCACCGCTACATCCTGGGGGTCTACCAGCTATACGACCGGCTGACCCACGCACACCCGGACGTTTTGTTCGAGTCCTGCGCTTCCGGGGGCGGACGGTTCGACCTGGGGATGATGTACTACGCGCCACAGGCCTGGACCAGCGACGACACCGACGCGGTCGAACGGCTGAAGATTCAGTGCGGCACGTCTTACGGGTACCCGCAGGCCATGATGGGCGCCCACGTTTCGGCGGTGCCCAACGACCAGAACGGCCGGGTCACGTCGCTCGCGACCCGGGGGGCGGTGGCGTTCTTTGGCGACCTGGGCTACGAGCTGGACATTACCCAGATGACCCCGGCGGAATTAGAACAGATCAAGGAACAGGTGGCCTTTTACCAGGAACACCGGCACCTGTTCCAGTTCGGAACCTTCTACCGGGTGGACAGCCCGTTCGCCGGCGACGGCAACGTCACCAGTTGGGGCGTGGTCGCGGCCGACCAGGGCAGTGCCATCTTCGGCCGCTACCAGCTGTTGAACCACCCCAACGCGCCGTACCAGCGCCAGTTCCTCAAGGGGTTGGACCCGCAGCGGACCTACACGGTGAACCAGGATTCAGAGCACTTCTCCGGGGCCGAGCTGATGCACGCGGGCCTCTTCGTGCCGACGGTCAAGCCGCAGCAGGGGTACTCGAGTGACTTCAGCGCCCAGCTGTTTATCGTCCGGGCGGTGCAGTAGGCAGTCCATCGGGGCTCGTTAAAAATAGAGCCAGAACGTTGCTAAAATGATGAGTGATTAGAATTTAGTCTGATTGACGTCAAACGACGGATAAACAACTAATAATGGCGCCAACTGCCGTGAGCCCCCGCCGCTAACGGGGACCCGGGAGTTGGGGAATGGTGAGGCGAAGCACAATGGAAAACGAAACGAAATCTCAGAAAATGAAATCGCGGTTAGCCTATTCGTTTGGGGCGTTTGGGCACGATGCCTTCTTCACGACCCTGTCGACGTACTTTATCATGTTCGTGACCTCGCAGCTCTTTACCAAGAGCGACGGGGCACAGGGGGCCCGGATGATTGGGATCATCACGATGATCATCTTCATCCTGCGGTTCGTGGAACTGGCGATCGACCCGTTGATCGGGAACGCCATCGACAACACCCAGTCACGCTGGGGGCATTTTAAGCCCTGGATCGTGGTCGGGGGGACCGTGGGCTCGGTCGTGTTGGCGATCCTGTTCACCAACATGGGCGGCTTGAACACGGCGAATCCCATCCTGTATCTGATTATTTTTGCCATCCTGTACATTACGATGGACGTATTTTATTCCTTTAAGGATGTCGGTTTCTGGTCGATGATCCCAGCCATCTCGTTTGACTCGGTCGAACGGGAAAAGACCGCGACCTACGCCCGGGTCGGCTCGACGCTGGGCGCCAACATCGTGGCCATCGTGGTGATGCCCTTGGTCGGCCTCTTCTCGGTCGAATCGAATCACGGGCAGGGGGACGCGCGCGGCTGGTTCGCCTTTGGGCTGATCATCGCGCTGGTCTCCTGGATCTCCGCGCTGGCCGTGGGGCTGTGGACCCGGGAAAACGACTCGCAGTTGCGGAAGAACAAGGAAAAAACGACCGTGCGGGACGTCTTCAAGGTCCTGGGCCGCAACGACCAACTGATGTGGCTGTCCTTGATGTACGGGCTGTACACGTCAGGCATCGCCATCACCAACGCGCTGGAATTTTACTACTTCACGTACATTCTGGGGAAACCCAAGGAATTCACTTACTTAGGCTTCATTAACGCCGTGATTGGAATCATCGCTGTGGTGGCCTTCCCACCACTGGCCAAGAAGTTCAGCCGGCGTAAGGTCTTCTTCCTGTCAATCATCGTCATGCTGGTCGGCATGGCGCTCTTCACGGTCGCCGGCCAGTCGTTGGCACTGGTCCTGATCGCCGCGGGGCTGTTCTACGTTCCGCAACCGCTGATTTTCTTGGTGGTCTTGATGATTCTGAGTGACTCGGTGGAATACGGACAACTGAAGTTCGGTCACCGTGACGAGTCGCTGACCCTGTCCGTGCGGCCCCTGCTGGATAAAATGGGGGGCGCGATTGCCAACGGGATCGTCGGGCTCACCGCGGTGATGGCAGGGATGACCGCCGGCGCCACGGCCAGTGACGTGACCGGTCACGGCCAGCTGGTCTTTAAACTGATGATGTTTGGTCTGCCGACCCTGATGGTCTTGGCGGGGACCTACATCTTCTTCAAGAAGGTCACGTTAGACGAGACCGAACACGCCGAGATCGTCAAGCAGCTGGAGCAGACCTGGCACGAGCACCTGGATAGTGGCGTTGCACCGGCCGACCTGCAGGCGGCATCGGTGGCAACCACCGATTTCTTGGTACCGGTCTCCGGGACCTTGCAACCGCTGGACCAGGTCAACGAGCGGACCTTTGCGTCCGGGCAGATGGGGCCGGGCTTTGCGATTAAGCCGGCCGATGGGGAGGTCCACGCGCCGTTTAGCGGTACGGTCGAGGCGACCTTCCCCACCCGTCACGCGATTGGGTTGCGGTCGGATAACGGGATCCTCGCGTTGATCCACGTCGGTATCGGCACCATCATGATGGACGGGACCGGCTTCGTGCAGTACGTCAATCGCGGCGACCACGTGGAAGCCGGCCAGGAGCTGATCGAGTTCTGGGCGCCGGCCATTCAGCAGGCCGGCCACGACGACACCGTGATGGTGGTCATCGCCAACCCCGAGAAGCTGACGGACCTGACCTTTGCCCCGACCAGCGGCGAGGTGGTCCACGGCGACCAGATTGCGCAGTTACGATTGAAGGATTAGACGAACCGTTGACTGACGAGAGTTACCGAAAGTAGCCGTTTTTTGGACGAAGCGACAGGAGCCTGGGACAAAAGTCTCAGGCTCTTAGTGTCTCCGAATATTGGGTGTCGAAACGTGCGCCAAAAGGCAGCTGGTTCCGCTTAACCCCGTCAGCCAAACAATCCAGGTTCAGGATTGTCCGTCTGACGACGTTCATGCTCACCAGCTAACCGCCTTTTGTCCCACTCTTTTTCTGCGGTGCTGGGCTGGTGATTTTGCCAAAAAACGTGCTATGATGAATCATAAACGACTTTGAACGAGGAGGAAAACCGGATGGAAAGTAATGCGCGCGTCGCCGAATTGATGGTTCGCTTAATGCACGGCGAGACTTTGTGTCAGGGGGACCTCCAGAAGCAATACCGCATCAGTCTGCGCACCTGTCAACGTGATCTGTCGTATATTCGCCAGGCGTTGGCGGAGTATGATGCGGGGGAGATTGAAGAGCGGGCGGGCACGTACCGGCTGACCCGGCAAAGCGAGGCGGCGGACCTGGAGATGGTCCTCACGACCAGTCAGATTCTGTTGGGTTCGCGGGCCCTCGATTCGACGGAACTGGCCGCCACGTTGCAGTTCTTGAGCGCGAGCCTGTCGCCGGAGATGCAGGCGGTCGTCCGCAAGCACCTGACCCTTTCGCGAGGCAGCTACCTGCCCCTGTCACGGCCCAAGCCCCTACTGCGGCGCTTGCGCGAGATAACGGAGTGCATCGCTCAGAACGAAAAACTGGTCTTCACGTACCTCAGCAGTCGGGCAACGGAACCGCGGCCGCGGGTCCACCACGCCCAACCCGTGGCACTCTTTTTCGAGACCTATTATTTTTACGTCGCGATGTTGAGCCAGGAGCGGGGCGGGTACTGGTTGTACCGGCTGGACCGCATCGACACGATCCTCAGCAAGCAGGCGGGTGAGAAGCTGGACTACGCGGCCCGGTTTTCCCTGCAGGATCACCGTCATCAGACCTATTGGCTGGATTCGGGGACGGTCACGCAGATTCGCTTCATCTACCGCTACTACCTGCAAACGGTCCTGGACCACTTTCCAGGCTCGCGGGTCATCGAGCAGCGCGCGGATGGCAGCTACCTCATCGAGGCCTACGTAAAGGTCGATGGGGCGATGTTTTGGTTACTGAGCCAGGGGGCCGGGCTCCAGGTGGTCTCCCCGCCGTCGTTGGTTCAGCGGATGCGGGAAACCCTAACGGCGGCGCGCGACCAGTATCGCGACGATGAGGGAAGTTAGCAGGGTGTTTAAGCAGAAGTCATTGAAAAAATCGTTGTCGCCGAATGGGGACAACGATTTTTTTGGACTGTTTTGCCAAGCTGGTGGGCCAACGACATATTATGACACCCTGAATTTGTATACTTAGTCTCAGTGATTAAGGTAAAGACGTTGTTTGAGCCTTTCAATCCATTATTTCATTTGAGGAGGAAACAGTGATGCAAAAATGGGTCAAAATGAGTTTAGTAGTTGCCATGGGGGCAACGATGACGGTTGCGGGAATGCCGGCAACGGCCAACGCAGCCAGCAAGACGAAGGTTCTCTCAACACGAAAAATTGCAGCAACGACCGTTCATGGTCGTCAGGGAAATATCTATAGCGGGATTAAGCTGACCAAGGTACGGTATAATCTGAAACATTACCGCTACACGACTTGGACCGCAAGCAAGAAGGCCGTGGTGAAGAAGAACGGTAAGAAGGCTTACGTGACCTACATCAAGTCGGGTGCTAAACATGGTTGGGTGTACAGCCGTTACCTGACGAACGGTAAGGCACCGTTTAATAAGGCTAAAAAAATGAAGAATGATATGCTGGCGACGAAGCGCGCGGCCTTATCGAGTGGTAGTGCGAATGTTCAAAGCACGGTACGTGATCAATCAACCTACGAGGACTTGGGGGATGCCTTAACGCACAGTGGCGGATTTGGCTGGTGGGGTGACGACATGGAAGACAGACTCCAAGACCAGGCAGGATTACTAAACATTTATGATGTCTATAAAGGTCGATTTAGTAAAAGCGAGAATGAAAATCTAGCTGCAATGGCGCAGAAAGTAGAAAGTTTACAGCCGTCTGAAGATAACAACCCGTTTGAGAGTTCTTTAGACAATTTTGCGGAAGCTCTGGGAGATTTGATTGCTGACCTTTAAAAGATAATTGATGTTAATGACCGATAACACTGGTGGGTACCACTGCATCAAAAATTAAAGGGTTGTCTATCTGAAACCTTATCTGAGTTAGTGGCCGAATTGAGCTAATCCAGTGTATTAGGTAGCAGCTAAAATTTAAAATAACAGGACCCCTGTTCGTTAGTCAATTAAGCCTAACGAGCAGGGGTCCTTTGTCTATTTTTAGATGCTTCTAGGCACCCCGGTTCTCACGCAGAATCGTGTTCACCCGTTGTTGGAGCTGTGGCAGGGCCTGTTCCGGGGAGGTCTGGGTCGTGGTCAGCCGATCCAGGGACTGATTAATGGCGGTGAAGTACTGCGGGTATCCCTGAAAGGCGCGGTCCTGAAAGCCAAAGTCGAGCGACCGAACGGCGGCCCGGGCGTTGGGATGACGCGCGAGGTACCGTTGGTAGTGCGGGTCCTGACACGCGCTGGTCGTGAGCGGCAGGTACCCCGTCTTCTCGGCCCACTGAATCGTCTGCTTCTTTTGCAGGAGGAAGTGGAGAAAGGCAGCGGCCCCGCGGCGCTGGGCGGGCGATGCCGACTTGAAGAGGACGATGTCGTTTCCGGAGACCGAGGTCCCCTGACGTCCGTGGTAGCGCGGCTCGACCGTGGTGCCCCAGTGGAAGCCCTTGGGCGCGCTGGCCTGCATGACCGGAATGGCCGCCGAGGAGCCGCTATAGAAGAGCGTTTTACCGGCAAAGAATTGGGTACTCCCGTAGCCCGCGTTGCCGGCCGTCGTGGCGGTGTGGTCCTGTAACATGTCCCACAGCACGTGGGTCGCGGCGCGGGTCTGCTTCGTGTTCAGGTTGGCGCGGGGCCCCCGCGTGATGAGGGGCGTTCCGGCCTGATAGGTCAGGTCGTTCAGCTCGGTCAGAAAGCTCTGATCCAGGGCCAGTGCCGTGATGTGTTGGGACTTGAGCCGTTTTCCGTCTTGGTGCAGCGCGGCCCAGGTCGCCGGCAGGGCCACGTTTTGTTGTTTCAGCAGGTCGCGGTTATAGAAGAGGATGCGGGCCGACTTGGAGAACGGAAAGGCGTAGGCCTTGCCCCGATAGCTGATGGATTGGCGAAAAACGGGCACCACGTCTTGAAAGGGCCGCTTCCCCAGGTAGGCGTCGAGCGGGACCACCAGGTGGCCTTGCACGTAGTTGGGGACGTTGGTGTAGGTGGTCTGGGCGATAGTCGGGAGGGTGTCGGACTTGGCGGCCACCGTGATTTTTTGCTGGAGGGTCCCGAAGTTGCCTTGCGACACCGGCACTACGCGGTAACGGGTCTGTGAGCGGTTGAACCGGTTCACCAGCTGCGTGAGGGCCGCTTGATGGTCGGCGGTCATCCCGTGCCAGAAGGTGATGGTGGTCCGGTGGGCGGCCTGCGAGGAGGCTGCCGGGTGGCCACAGGCGCTTAGGCACAGGATTCCGGTGAGGAGCAGGAAGCATTGGGTGAGACGACGAAGAGACGGCATGACGATTATCCTTTCAGATTGGCACGGGTGATCCCGGCCACGATGTATTTTTGTAAGGCCAGATAGAGAATCAGGAGCGGCACCACCACGAACACCGTGGCGGCCATCAGCAGGGGATAGTTGGTCCCCGTCTGACTCGTGAAGGTCATCAGGCCAACGGGCAGGGTCCGCAGGCGGGGCGAGTTGGTCACGATAAGCGGCCACATGAAGGCGTTCCAGGAGCCGATGGCCTGTAAGAGCCCGACCGCCGTGATCACCGGCCGGTTCAGCGGCACCAGCACGTGCCACAGATACTGCCAATCGCTGGCCCCCTCCAGCCGTGCCGCGTAGTAGAGCGACTGGGGATGGGTGAGGAACGCTTGGCGCAGGGCGAACATGGCGAAGATGCTGGTCAGCCAGGGCACGATGAGGGCGGCGTAGGTGTTGATCCAGTGCAGGTGGGTCAGGGTGATGAAGTTCGGGATCAGGAGCAGTTCGCCCGGAATCATCGTGAGGGCGATCAGCCCCCGAAAAAGCAGCCGGCGCCCGTAGAAGTGCAGGTGACTGAAGGCAAAGGCGGCCAGGATGCTGGTGAAGAGCTGGCCGCCCGTGGTGGTGGCGGTGACCAGCAGGGAGTTCCCGTAATATTGGGCGAAGGGGGCGAGTCGCCAGGCGTGACGGTAGTTTTCCCAATGCAACGCCGATGACCAGGCAAAGGTCGGCAAGGTGAGAGTGGTGGCAGCCGGTTGCAGGCTGATCACGACCATCCAGACGAACGGCAACAGCATGGCCACAGCGCCCAGTGCGAGGAGGAGGTAACGTCCGCCGATAAGTAGTTTTTTCATCGTGCGTCCTTTCGAAGCCAACGGGTCCAGTGGTGAAAGTACGTACCGGCGAGTCCGGTGATGAGCAACACCAGGCCGAAGAGCACCAGCCCGCTGGCCGCCGCCAGGCCCGTCTGGTTTTCGATATAAAATTTCTGGTAAAGGTAGTAGGTCAGCGTCAGGTCGGCGTTGGCGGGGCCGGCCGAGCCGTGAAAAAGCGCGTAGACCTGGTCGAAGACCTTAAAGTTGGTGATTAGGGCGTTCACGGTGATCAGGATCACGGTGGGCGTCAAAAGCGGCCAGGTGACGTGCCAGAACCGTTGCCAGGCCGTGGCGCCGTTCAGCTGGGCCACGAGCAGATACCGGTCGTCGATGTGGTTCAGCCCGGCGAGGAAGAGCAGAATATTGAACCCCAGGCTCTGCCAGAGGCACAGGAGAATGAGTGCCAGCAGGGAATAGTGGGGGTCGTTTAGCCAGTCGATGTTGGTGTGGATCAGGCCGTTGACGACCCCGTGATCGGCCTGAAACAGCCAGCCCCAGACCAGGGAGACGGCGACGGTCGACGTGACGAATGGCAGAAAGTAGAGGGTTTGGAAGAATCTCGCGCAGTGGGGCAAGCGGTTTAAGAGCAGGGCCACCCCTAGGGCGAGCAGGACGGATGCCGGCACCACGCCGAGGGTGAACAGCAGGGTGTGCTGAACGGCACGGTGGAAGTCCGGGTCGTGCCAGAGTGCACCGAAGTTGGCCCACCCATAGGCGGTGACCCGGCCGGTATAGAAGTTGGACCGGGTGGCGAGACTTAGGCGCACGGCGCTGAGCAGGGGCCACACGGTGAAGAGCACCGTGATGATCAGCAGGGGCGCTAGGTAGGCGAGCGCGTGGAGGGTCGTTTTGAGCGACGGTTTAGGATTCAGCATGGTCCGTCCCTCCCGTCCACAGGCAACGGCCGTTGGCGGCAAAGAAGTAGCAGCCTGGGGCCGCCAAGCCAAGCGGGTACTCGCCAGGCGCCAGCGGGGGCAGGGCGGTGCTGATCAAGTCCTGTTGGTGCCAGCGCAGGTGACTCACGATGTCGCGCCCCAGGAAGTCTTGGGCGGTCAGCCGCATGGTCTGCGTGGTCAGTAAAGGAATCGGCGTGGGCGTGGCCAGCAGGGCTTCACTGCGAATGCCGACCAGCGTGGCGCTTGAAGCGAACCGAGCGGCCAGGCTATCCGGTAAGGCGGGGGCTAAAGCGGCAAAGGGCAGCGTGGTCAACCGCGGGCTTCCTATGAAACGGGCCACGGTCAGGTTGGCCGGCGTGTGGTAGAGCTGGTGACCGGTACCGGTCTGCTGAACCTGTCCGTGATGCAGCAAGGTAATGGTGTCGGCAATCTGGAGGGCGTCGGTCTGGTTATGGGTCACGAAGATTGTGGTGACGCCCGTGGCCTGCTGAATCCGACGAATCTCCTGGCGCAGGGTGACACGTAACTCGGCATCCAGGTTGGACAGCGGTTCATCGAGCAGTAAAACGGCCGGACGTTGGATGAGCGCCCGGGCCAGGGCCACGCGCTGTTGCTGCCCGCCGGAGAGCTCCCGGGGATACTTCTGCAAAAAGGGGGTGACCCGGACCAGCGCCGCAAATTGGCGAATCTGAGCCTCCCGTTCGGCCCGTTTCACGTGGGCCATCTTGAGGGGAAAGGCGATGTTGTCGTGCACGGTGAGGTGGGGGTACAGGGCGTAGTCTTGGAAGACCATTCCCACGTTTCGCTGACCCATCCCCTGGTGGGTGACGTCGACCTGGTCGAATAGGAGGCGGCCGTGATCCGGGGTCAATAGACCGGCGAGGAGGTTGAGGAGGGTGGTTTTCCCACTCCCACTGGGGCCGAGTAACGCCGTGAGTTCACCATCGGGGACAGTCCAGGTGAAGTGCGCCAGGGTCGGGGCTTGGTGCGGATAGGCGAGTGTGATGTCTTGAAAGGTAACTTCCAACGGGATGACCCTCTTTCTCACGGAAAAATTAGTGAAGCCAAACAATTATGTATTATTATAAACGATTTACGTTGGAACGGATTGGAAAAAACGTGGCTTTTGACAGAAATGACGGATATGGAAGCTTCAAGCAGCGATGATCGTTTGAACCGGTGCCCGGAACATGCTATTCTGAGACTATTCGCATCAAAAGGAGTGACGTTAATGAGTGTGGCAATTTGTCTGACGCCGTCCCTCAAGGATTAGGCGAGGCAATGGACAGACCCGTTCTCCATTGTCTGGTCACAAAAAGGAGAACTTATGGATAACACGATTCAAGAAACTTTACAACTCGATACGATTTTAGACGCGGTCGCCCGGCTGACCCACAGTGACTACGCCGCTGAGCAGCTCCGCCACACGCCGGTCCAGGATGACCTGGCGGGGGTGAAACGCGCGCTGGGCTTGACTCACGAGGCGCACCGGCTGCTGGCCCAGGACGTCATGCTGACGTTCTTTGATCTGGACCAACTATCGGTGATCCACACCAAGCTGGAACAGGGACGCCTGTTGACGGTGGAACAACTCAAGGCCGTGCAAGCGGCCCTGGTCAACTGGCGGCGGTTAGGCATCGTCCTGCGGCAACACACGGACGAGATTCCGCACCTGATGGACCTGCTGGCGCAACAGCCACCGTTGAACGGCCTGCGTGACCGCTTGGACGACGTGCTGGACCTGAACGGGATTCGCGACGACGCGACCCCCGAATTGGCCCAGTTGCGCAAGGATAAGGACAAGCAGTCCCGCCAGATTCAACAACAGCTGAGTCAGTTTATCGGCAAGCACTCGCACGAGATTCAGGGCAAGCAGCTGATTCGGCGCGACGCCCACTATTGCGTTCAGCTGAAGGCGACCTACAAGCACAAGTTCAAAGGGACCGTCATGGGGCAGTCGTCGACGGGCTCCACGGTCTACTTCGAACCCAGCACGGTCACCAAAACGGGGCTGGCCCTGGCGGCCACGGTCGCGGCGGAAGACGGGGAAGTCTACCAGATCCTGGCCACGATGACCGGCGACGTTGAGGACCACTGGACTGACCTGCAGAAACAGATTGCGCTGCTCAGTCAGCTCGACCAGATCTTCGCCCGCGGGCAGTACGGACTGGAACACGCCGCCATTTTACCCAAGCTGAACAGTCAACAGGAGCTGCACATCGTTAACGGGCGGCACCCGTTGCTGGGTGAAAAGGCCGTGCCGCTGAACGTGACGCTCGCGGCCAATCAAAGCCTGATGATTACCGGGGCCAACTCCGGTGGGAAGACCGTGGTCCTGAAGACCATCGCGTTGTTCTCGATGATGGTCAAGCTGGGCCTAGAGATCCCAGCCGACGAGGGGACCAATCTGGCCGTCTTCGACCAAGTCTCCATCGACATCGGGGACCAACAGAACATGGCGGCGCAGCTGAGTACCTTCTCGGGGGAAATGACCACGCTGGTGGGCATCACCGACCAGTTGCGGCCCAATGCGCTGATCCTGCTGGACGAAATCGGTAGCGGGACCGACCCAGAAGAGGGGACGGCGCTGGGCATCGCCATCATCCAGTACCTGATCGACCAGGGAGCCAAGCTGGTGGTCACGACCCACTACACGGGAATCAAAAATTACGCGGTCGCGGAACCACGCTTCGTGACCGGGGCGATGGCCTTCGACCGGGAGACGTTGATGCCGGAATACCGGCTCCTGTTGAACCAGGTCGGTGCCAGTGAGGCCATGTGGTTGGCCGAACGCATCGGCCTGAAGCCGGAGATCCTGAGTTTGGCGCGGAAGCAGTTAAAAACGCAAGAGTAAGCGCCAAGGTGGTTAGCGGATGGGTGCCATTGAGTGGTATCAGCGTTGCCACCAAAGAAACCTAAACAAAAACAGGCAGAAAATTCTCAACTTTTTGAGAGAATTTTCTGCCTGTTTTTTAGCAACCGAGGGATGTTCCCGCTCCGGCTTTTCGTCACTTAAAAGAAATGATTACGTGTTCTGTTAGTTGATTGATTATATTCTATCGACTTGCGTTTTTCATGCTAAAAACGAGAAAAACAGCAATGTCACTCTACTACGTGGTAATTAAGACGATGTGGCAGGATGACTACCATCGTCAAGATTGCTGGAGCGAAGCGGGCCCAGACCGTGAAATTGTGGTTGGCCAGCGTTTTTCAGCTGGCTTACCACAAGGCCGAGCTTGTAGACCCGTGACTTTCGGGGCTTCAAGTCGTGCCCACGGTCGTCACGGCCCAGCTGAGCGGAAGCAATCGGCAGTTACCTCAACAGATGCGTCAGTTATTGGTTAAATTCAACCGTGACGGCGTGGTCCCGTTCGTAGCCCGAGGCGATCTTTTGGACGAACAGCATCAGTTGCCACATGTCCAGGCGGTCGCAGTCGGTGAAAGGCGCGGCGAACGCGTGCGGGGCCTCGGGTGCGTCGAAGACCGTCATCAGCTGGTCGGCCCGCTTGCTCAGGGGATCGTCCGGGTGGCGTTCTGTGGTGAGGTCGTCTCGGTGCTCGTGAGCCCGCCACTGTTCAATGCCCTGTAACGCGTGGGCGAGGCGGTCGATGATGGCAGGGGTGATCGCCACGACCTGGCCGGGAGTCGGCTGTTCGGGAGTCCCTAACAGCTGCGCGGCGACGTTGGCCAGGGCGGCGGTCCGTAATGCGGGGGCTTCGTCCGAACGCAGGTCCTTACCATTGATTTCTTCGTGGACAACGACTTTGATTTCCATGATTCGCGACATCTCCTTATTGGTTGGCGAGCCAGCCAAGTGGGCTCGACCTCCGTTAGTGTACCACTCTTTGGCCCGGCGATGAGTGGGGTCGATCCCCACCGGTTCCAGGCCCCCCTTTAAAAAATGGGTATAAAAAAAGCTGCCAGCTCGCAAGCTAACAGTTATCTAATGGAGCCGGCGGGGATCGAACCCGCGTCCTAGCATATCGCCACCCCAGCCTCTACACTCATAGGCAGACTATTTGAGTTTCACCCAACAACTTGCCGCCTGTCAGGGCCAACATGCTGAGCTAACCTGATTAAGCTCTTTTGACCAGCTTCAGGTGGGAGCCAGTCAACGTAACCCGTTAAGTTTAGGACCCAGATCTAGCCCGCGGGTAAGACTAGGAGGATCTACGTTAAGCGCCTATTAAGCAGCTAAAGCGTAAGAATTGTTATTATTTTTTGCAGTTATAATTAAACTGGACCTTTTAACGTAGATGCCGCTACGGAGTGCAACCAAGGCTCGACCTATACCAGTCGAATCCAGAACGGCCCCAAAACGATACTCATATAGTTTACCATACAATCTGAGACCCGCAAAGGATTTCGCTTTTTCGGGAGTAAATTAGGGAAAACGGCGAACAGTCAGTATAGTATAATAGGTAACGACGGCGTGCCGACGGGAGGCCACCCTAGAAAGTACCAGAATCTTCATGGTTTCGCCATGACCTGGTCCGATATGGCGGGTATGGTAAACCCCATAACCACCCACACCTCCCGGGATGCACGCCAAATACCTTGCGGTCACTTTGGAGGTCACCTATGAAGCTATTAATGATTGAGGATAACCACTCGGTATCTCAAATGATGTCGATGTTTTTTAAAAAGGAACAATGGGACGTGTCGTTTGCCTACGATGGCAACGAGGCGGTCGAGATGTTCGCGGCCACGCCCAACGATTGGGACATGGTCACGCTGGACCTGAACCTGCCCGGCATGGACGGGATGCAGGTCAGCGCCGAGATTCGGAAGCTGTCTCCGACTGTGCCAATCATCATGTTGACGGCACGCGATTCGGAAAGCGACCAGGTGCTGGGCCTGGAAATGGGGGCGGACGATTACGTCACCAAGCCGTTTAGCCCGATTACCCTGATTGCCCGGATCAAGGCCCTGCACCGCCGTGCCGAACTGGGCCCGGTCACTAAGGGACAGGAGACGGCGCCGGTGGACGATACCGAGGCCTTCGACGTGGTCACCGAGCACTTTAAGCTGAACACCAAGACCCGGGAAGCCTACCTGAACGGCCGGCAGATCGAGGACTTGACGCCCAAGGAGTTCGACCTGCTGAAGACGTTGGCGCAAAAGCCCCGACAGGTCTTCTCCCGGGAGCAGCTACTGCAGCTGGTCTGGGATTACGAGTACTACGGCGACGAACGGACCGTGGACGCCCACATCAAGAAGTTGCGCCAGAAGATTGAAAAGGTGGGACCGCAAATCATCCAGACGGTCTGGGGTGTCGGTTATAAATTTGACGATAGTGGAGCCGATTCGAAATGAAGTTAATGTACCAGCAGATGTTGGGCTTTTTTGCGGCCATCACCATTATCCTGGTCCTGCTGGGCGTGTCGTACACCCAGATGACCCGGCACATGGTCTACAGCAACACCTGGAACACCCTTGAAAAATATTCGAACAGCCTGATCGAGCAGTCGCTGCGCATCAGTGCCGAGAACCCCAAAACGGTCAACTTCGACACCACGGCCCTGGAGAACAGCGAACAGCTGCTGCAGAACCAGGCGGTCAGCGTCACGATTTACAGTGCGCAGAACCAGATCGTCTTTCCGGCCAACGTGTACCAGCAGTCGATCAACACCAGCGACTGGAAGAAGCTGAAGAACAACCAGATTATCCATAAGGTCGTTGACCGGCGGTTGCGGAACAAGAACGGGCGGGTCACCCCGGCCGTGACCGAGGTCATGAAGCCGTACTTCTACAACCATAAACTGGTGGCGGTGGTGGTGATGGGGGTCTTCGTCTCCGACATCAACACCAACATCAACCAAATCAACCACAACCTGATGCGGGCGTTGCTGGTCTCGGTCCTGGTGGCCATCGTGGCCAGTTACATCCTGGCACGTTACTACACGTCGCGGATCAACCGGCTCCGGAAGGCGACCAACCAGGTGGCTCAGGGCAACTACGACATCCAGATGACCAGCCGCAACCGCGACGAGATCGACGACCTGATCAATGACTTTAACGGCATGACCCACTCTCTGAAGGACTCGCAAGAAGAGATCCAGCGGCAGGAACAGCGCCGCCGGGAGTTCATGGCCAATGCCTCGCACGAGATGCGCACGCCGCTGACCACCATCAACGGGCTACTGGAAGGGCTGGCCTACGACGCGATCCCCGAAGAAAGTAAGGAAGAGAGCATCGATTTGATGCGCAGTGAGACCAGTCGGCTGATCCGGTTGGTCAACGAGAACCTAGACTACGAGAAGATTCGTTCGAACCAGATCACGCTCAACCTGCACGAGTTTAACGCGGTCGACGCGCTGCACAACATCGTCGAGCAGTTGAAGCAAAAGGCCGATGACAGCGGCGATAGCCTGGAACTCCAGGCGCCGGCGGAGGTTGCGGTGTACGCCGACTACGACCGCTTCGTCCAGATTATGTTTAACATCACGCAAAACGCCATCCAGTTCACCCAGCAGGGGCAGATCACGATCACCGCCCAGCGCGGGTACGAGGAGACCATCGTGAAGGTCGCCGATACCGGGATGGGGATGAGTGACGAGCAGCTGCAGAACATCTGGGAGCGCTACTACAAGGCCGACCCGTCGCGGAAGAACACCAAGTACGGCGAATCCGGGCTGGGCTTGTCCATCGTGCACCAGCTGGTTCAGCTGCACCACGGCAAGATCAGCGTCGACACGACCTTCACCGTCATCTTCCCCGACCAGCACCAGACGAACGTGGATCGCGTGAAGACGGATTAGCGCGGGCGGCTCGTATCCGTCCGTGTGTCCAGCGGAAAACGTGGTACAATAGGAAGAATCATTTTAGGAGGATACACTTGAAAAAATTACAAATTACCGGGAAGTCCGTTCGTAAGTTCGAAGACGGCTATCCCGTGGTGAACATCACCGACTTCGAAAATCGTCAGGACTTTGAGGACGGCGCGTGGGTCCAATTGGAAAACCACGGTCATTTCGTGGCTACGGCCTACCTCGCCAAGCAGCACCGGGGCGCCGGCTACGTACTGAGTCTCCGGGAGAACGAAGCCATCGACGAGCGCTTCTTCGCCAGCAAGTTCCGCGCGGCTCAGGCCAAGCGGGCGGCCATTAACGTGGGGGCAGCCTACCGGGTCTTCAACGACGTGGGCGACGGCTTAGGCGGCCTGATTGTGGACGTGTACAACGGCATCTACGTGTTCCGGTGGCAAAATGCCGCGCTGAAGCACCAGAGCAAGCTGATCTACGCCGGCTTTGAGAAGGTCTTCGGCAAGGGACACACGGTTCTGACGACCACGCCCGGACAGGAGAAGCTCCAGGTCGTGACCGGTAAAATGCCGAACGGCCCGGTCTTGGTCAACGAAGCGGGCCTCAGCTACCCAGTGGACCTGACCGTCAGACGGCAACAGCTGGCCTTGGAATTCCGGAACCTGCGGATCTGGGCCCGGGAAAATAGTCAACAACGGCGGATCTTGAACCTCTACAGCGCCGAGACCGGCGTGGTGACCGCCGCAATGGTCGGCGAGGCGACCGAAGCCGTGACCGTGGACCCGACCAACCGGGCCACCACGACCCTGCAGGGCCAACTCACCGCGAACAACTTGGACCAGGCCGCCGTCGAGATGCGGACCATGGATATCACAAACTATCTCAACTATGCCATTAAGCACGAGTTGACCTTCGACACGGTCTTTGTGAATCCGCCGGCCTTCGTCCGCGGCAAGAAGCACCGCTTCGATTTGGAACAGGATTTAGGCGATTTACTGACCCAAGTCCTGCAGGTGACCCGGCCGGGGTCCCAAATCCTGGTGACGACCACGGCGCCGAGCTACTCAATGAAACGCCTGCGGACTACGGTTAATGACGTTGCGCAAAATTATACCGGTCATGTAACTGTTTCCAGCGAGTTCCACTCACCGGAAGACTTCATGACCAATTCTGCGAACCGGCAGAGCGAAGCGTTAAAGGGTTTACGTTTATCAATCACCGAATAATCAAGTTATGAAAACGCGTGAAAATAAAATAATTAATAGTGAACGGTTAGCTAGACCACTTGCCGTTCACTATTTTTTTTGTGAATAATCGTTTACTTTTAAGGGGAAAACCCTTAAACTGATTATTGCAAATTAAAAAGCGCTTTCAGAGAGAAACGGCATAATGAAACGAGAGTTGAGGGAGTTACAAAATGGGAATTTTACTAGCTTTGATCCCCGCACTGTGTTGGGGTAGTATCGGTCTGATTAGTGGTCGCTTAGGTGGGACGTCTTACCAACAAACGTTGGGCATGACGGCCGGGGCAGTTTTGTTCGGGTTGTTCTCCCTGATGTACTTCCACGTTCACTTGACGGGCATGGCCATGCTGGTCGGCATTGCGTCCGGTCTTTGCTGGGCCGTGGGACAGTTTGAACAGTTCCAGGCCATGAAGTTTATCGGGATTTCGCGGACGGTGCCGGTTTCGACCGGGTTACAACTGGCCGGGACCGCCCTGGCCGGGGTCCTGCTCTTCCACGAATGGAAGACGACCAGCATGGTCACGATGGGCACCATCGCGGTGATCGTCCTGATTGCCGGTGCCGCGTTGACGTCCCTACGCGATAAGCGCGCGGGCGTCAACAGCCAGCCCATGGAAGCCGGCAAGGGGGCCACGGCCATCGTGATCTCCACGATTGGGTACGTGCTCTACACGGTCATCGTGAACCTGTCCGGTTTAGATTCGAAATTGATTCTGTTCCCGCAATCCTTAGGGATGATCCTGGGAGCCCTGATCTTTATCCTCCTGTCACCACAGAACCGCCGGAAGGTCTGGCACGTGGCGACGGCGAAGAACGTCCTGACCGGGCTGGTCTGGGGCGTGGGGAACTTCTTCATGTTCATGGCGATTCCGTCCGTTGGGTTGGCCATCAGCTACTCGCTGGCCCAATGTGGGATCGTGATTTCCACCTTCGGAAGCATCTGGTTACTGGGTGAAAAGAAGACTGGCCGTGAAATGGTCTATACGACGATTGGCTCACTTTTGGTCATCGTTGGTGGGGTCACTCTCGGTTTGATGAAATAGGCTAAACTGGCTGATGACGGGCGTCGTCGGCCTTTTTTTATGCATAAATTTATGGACTAGACCATTTACATTTGAGCGAAGTGCGGTATAATGGACTAGTCGAAATAATTATGAAAAGTGAGGTTTTCTAACTATGGCACAAATCGCCTTTGATCGTTCCAAATTGGATCCATTCGTTCATGCTAATGAACTCGGAGAAATGCAGGCTATGGTGACGGCCGCGGATAGTGAACTGCGGCAAGGCACCGGTGCGGGCAGTGATTTCCGTGACTGGCTGACGTTGCCCCATGACTATGACAAGGCTGAATTTGCCCGGATTAAGGCGGCGGCTAAGAAGATTCGGGAAGACTCCGAAGTCTTAGTGGTCATCGGTATCGGGGGCTCGTACCTGGGCGCGAAGATGGCCGTGGACTTCCTGCACAGCACCTTCTTCAACAGCTTGCCAGCCGACCAACGGAAGGGCCCGCAAATCTTATTTGCCGGGAACTCCATTAGCGCCGACTACGTGCACGACCTGTTAGGCTTCATCGGCGACCGCGACTTCTCAATTAACATCATTTCCAAGTCCGGGACCACGACGGAACCATCGATTGCCTTCCGGATCTTTAAGGAAAAGCTGGTCAAGAAGTACGGTGAAGCGGAAGCCAACCACCGAATCTACGCGACGACGGATGCCAAGCGGGGCGCTTTGAAGACCGAAGCCGACGCCGCGGGTTACGAATCCTTCGTGATCCCCGATGGCGTGGGTGGCCGGTACTCCGTGCTGTGCCCAGTGGGCTTGCTGCCAATCGCTGCTTCCGGCGCCGACATCGACCAACTGATGCAAGGGGCCGCGGACGCCGCGGACCAATACAGTGATCCGGACCTGACCAAGAACGAGGCCTACCAATACGCGGCTTTACGGAACATCTTGTACCGGAAGGGCTACGGCATTGAATTGTTAGAAAACTACGAACCACGGCTGGCCGCTTTCGCCGAATGGTGGAAGCAATTGACCGGTGAGTCCGAAGGGAAGGACGGCAAGGGGATCTACCCATCTTCCGCCAACTTCAGTACGGACCTGCACTCCTTCGGCCAGTACATCCAAGAAGGCCAACGGAAGTTGATGGAGACCGTTGTGATGGTCGACAAGCCAGAACACGACGTCGACATCCCGAAGGAAGCCGACAACCTGGATGGCTTAGGCTACCTGGAAGGCCGGACCATGGGCTTTGCCAACACCAAGGCCTTTGAAGGGGTCATCCTGGCCCACACCGATGGGGGCGTACCAAACATGAGCGTCCACATCCCTGACCAAAGCGAATATACGTTGGGTTACCTGATCTACTTCTTCGAAGTGGCCATCGCCATCTCCGGTTACCTGAACGGCATCAACCCGTTCAACCAACCCGGGGTCGAAGCCTACAAGACCAACATGTTTGCACTGTTGGGCAAGCCAGGCTTTGAAGACTTAAGCAAGAAATTAAACGCGCGGCTGTAAAGGTCCGTTAACCACTCGAGTGGCGTTTCCGGAATCATTGATTCTGGGGACGCCACTTTCTTGCGGCCTTCTTTATCGACCGATAAATTTTACCCGTTTAACGGTATATGTCCCCTTCGGAAGTTTTGTTGTCCCCAAAAAATGATGACTCCCTGAGTTTTTGATAAAAAGTGGCGAATTGGCTAAATCCCGGTAAAATAGTCGTTACAGCAAATATCATTAAGCGTAAATGTGATGGATAAAGAAATAATTAGGAATATAAAATATTTTTTTCTAAATCCGTGATTTATCCAGCATAGTGTGTATAATTAAAGGCAAATAAAAAAGCTACTGGTATCAATGATGGGCCGACGACTATTTGATTAATAATGTAAGGGCATTCAATAATAACTTGATACCGAGGATATACGAGGAGGGCGTTACCATGACACAACCAGTAATGACGAAGGGCCACAAGTGGTGGCTGTACTCAAGCACCGCAATGGCGTTGCTCGCATGGTCCTTAGGGGGCACCGCGGCGCAGGCCGACCAGACGCCGATGACAACCACGACCACGCCCGCAACGGATCAGGCGACGGACGCGGCCAATCAGACGTTGCAGGACAACCAGGTAACTTTGCCAACGGCGTCTACGGGAGATGAGGCTGTTGAGGCGGACGTAACGGCGACGGAATCGGGAACCGGTGCAACGGCCTCAACGACCACCGGCCAATCGACGGATGGAACAGCGGCTGAGGGGCAACCCGCCAACGAATTAGCAACTGACGGTTCCAACGCGGCTAATGGGGCTAATGAAGTCGATGAGTCTACCGCCACCAATGAGTCCACGGTCACCCAAGAACCCGCAACGCCGACCACCGACACGGGTGAGGCGGCAGAGCCAACGCCGGAACCGGAAAAGCCGGCCGCCGATACAGCGGGTGAGACGACGCCCCAGACGGCCACGGAAACACCGGCGCAGTCGGACGATGAAGCGGCCGTAAAACCGGCTGCCGCCCAAGCACTCACGACGAAAGCCGCTGAGCAGTTGAAGCGCGACCAACAACTTGTCGATCAGGCCGCCACGCCCACCGCAGCCATTCAGCAGATTCAAGTCCTGGCCGCGGACGAGGCGTTGGATGAGGATACGGACATCGGGTATCTCTTTACAGACACAAACTTTTTAGCAGCTGTGCGTTACGCCTTGAATTTGAAGGATGGCCAGGCTTTAACCATCAAGGTGCTGCAAGCCTACCGGGGGGAACTCCAGATTAACAGTACGTGGACGAACCAGGATCACCCAATCAATAATCTGAGTGGTCTCGAGGTCGTTGCGCAAAATTTAAACGCCACTGTACGGGTGAACGTCGACGTGACGCTGGGGGTCACCCAAGACGAGATGCCGAACTTTGATTTTTCACCGTTGACCGCGATTCAAAAATTAGGCAACGTTGGGTTGCATACCTTCTACTGGGGAGCGGCGACGGACGATCAGCTGCGGCTCATCGCGGGGTTGGATCCCCAAAACATTCAGAACCTGAGCTTCACGACGCCGGATTCTGACCAGAAGAACCTGACGGGGATGACCAGCCGGCAGTTGGCCATCCTGGCGCCGTTTGTCGCGAGCATTCTGGACAACTCCTATCCCAATTCGCATGCGATTACGTTCTCGGGAAATTCGATTGCGGACTTTAGCTCACTGGGCATCGTGACGCATTTGTCGACGTGGGGCGGCATGATCACGGGCCGGCAACAGTACGTTGAAGTGGACCAACCGTTGGCCATCCAACCCGGGGGCAGTGCGGCAATCACCGTCTTCACGCACGATATGTGGGGCCGGCCGCTCCTGACCCCGATTGCGTACCACAACGCGGACGGGCAAGAAGTCTTCACCCCCAACCAGCAACTGGTCAATCCGAACATCACGGATGGGCAGGTCGTGTATGGCCAACTGGGGTGGCAGGAAAAGTACATTTACCGCTTTAATGGAACGACCGACCCCAACGGCGTGGATCTAAACGGACACTTAACGTTTATCGCTGGGACGACCTTCTACCAAAAGGTCGGTGCGGTGCAGGGTCAGACCATCACGGTCACCTACCAGGATGACACCACGGGCACGGTGCTCAGCCACGAGGACCTGACGGGGGATCTGGGGACGACCAGCGATTATCAGACCGCGGCCACCCTGCAGGACTACCAGCAACAGGGGTACGAAGTGATCAGCGACGGGTATCCGGTCGGGGGCGCCACGTTCACGGACACCCCGCAGACGTTCGTCGTGCACCTCAAACACGGTCTGACCACCGTCAATAACAGCAAAACCGTGACCCAGTGGATCCACTACCAATACGCCGATGGCACGTCGGCGGCCACCAGCTACACCGCCTGGGTGACCTTTGTGCGGCAGGGGGAACGCGACCAGGTCACGGGGCAGACCCAGTGGGCCGATTGGCACCCGACCAATCCCACGGCGGCCCTGCCGGCGAGAACGTCCCCGGTTCTGGCCGGCTACACGGCCGACCAATTAACGGTTCCGGGGCTGACGTTGACGCCGGAGGGACAGGACGTGACCACGGTGGTGACCTACACGGCCAACGGAACCACGCCGGTCGACCCGACACCTGATCCGAATCCAGAGCCGACGCCTGACCCAGATCCGGAACCAACACCGAATCCAGAACCGACGCCCGATCCGGAGCCAACGCCACAACCCAAACCAAAGCCAACGCCTAAACCGACGCCAACGCCGGGTGCTGCGGGAGATGCCGGGAATACCGGGGCGACGGCCACCGCGCCACAGCCCACGCAACCGGGCCAGCTACTTAGCGGTGGTAATGCCGCAACCACGAGCCTGACCGGCCACACCGCCGGGACGCCGCAGACGCTGAGAACGACCGTGACCGGGGAAGTAGCTACCCAGCCGGCGGCGACCAAGGCCGCCACGCTGCCCCAGACCAACGAAGCAGCGACGAGCGTCTGGGGACTATTGGGCGGATTGTTACTGACGATTGCGGGCGCGGTAGGTTTTCGCCGGCGGCACTCGTAAAATCGCTTTCAATTTGTTCAGTAAATTAATTTAAACCGATGAAAGTTGCAAGAAAGCCCGGAGCCACGCCGTTCCGGGCTTTCTTACGTTAATTTCCGGCCACAAACGTTAAGCTCCGGTGACGCTTTGGTTACAGTTGCGGCGGATGACTTGTGGTTTAGCGCCGGGTGCCCGTAAAATAAAGAAAACACACTATCGCGTCTGATGATGATTAGGGGAGAGAATAAAATGAAATCATCGAAACGAGGATACGCCCAGTACACCCTGGCCTTCATTGTGTTGACCTTGGTGCTATATGGGATCTTTATCTTAACGGGGAAGTCGTTTATCTGGCAGGGGGACGGGTTAGCGCAACACTACCCGATCCTGGTGCGCTTCTACGAGTGGCTGCACCAGGGAAGCCTGACCGGCTGGTCCTGGGCCCTGGGTCTGGGAGCGGACAAGGTCACGACTTTCTCGTACTACGTCTTAGGGGATCCGTTTGCCTATCTGATCTATTTCGTGCCCAAAGCTCATCTCGAAATGGGGTACAATCTGCTGGTCTTGGTGCGGCTGTACTTCAGCGGCCTGGCCTTTCTGCTGTTCGCGCGGCAGCGGTCATTTAGACCCGGTAGCCAGCTGTTGGGGACGCTGGCCTACACCTTCACGGGCTTTTCACTCTACGTCAGCATTCGGCACCCGTTCTTTCTGTTGCCGATGATCCTGTTTCCACTGCTGGCGTACGGCATCGACCGCGTCTACGCGGGGAAGAGCTGGGTCCCGTTGGCGGCCTTTGCCGGGCTGGCACTGGTGGGCAACTTTTACTTTGCCTACATCCTGGCGATTGGGAGCCTGGTGTACGCCCTCCTGCGCTACTTCGCCGTGCGGCCGGCACTCAAGGTCCCGACCCTGATTGGCCGCCTCGCGACCGCCGGGGTGATTGGGCTGTTGCTGGCCGGCATCCTGTTCGTGCCGTCGGTGCTGGGGGTGCTCAATTCGACGCGGGCGACCGCGAATTTTGCCAACGGCTACGTCTTGTACCCGTTTAGCTACTACCTGCGGCTGTCTAACGCCGTTTTGACCACCGGGAACCCGATGAGCTTCTGGGTCAACCTGGGACTGGCCGGCCTGACCTTCTTGAGTATTCTGTACACGCTCCGGCACTTTCGGCAATACCGCTGGCTGAACATCGGCCTGCTGCTGGTGATGGGCGGAACGCTGGTGCCGGCGGTGGCGGCCATCATGAACGGGGGCACCACGCCGTCACAACGCTGGCTGTTACTGGGCAGTCTGGGCTTTAGCCTGGCGCTCATGACCTTCTGCGACCACTTGGGCGACCTGACCCGCCAGGACCTGACGACCCTACTGTGGGGGACCGTGGGCCTGTTGGTGGCCGTCTGGGCGGCCAACGGCTTCATCTATAACAACCATCCGCACGACTTCGTGATGTACGGGCTGTTGCTGCTGACGGTGATGGTGATCCTGATCGCGCAGATCGACCACTGGACGCGACCCAAGACCCTGGGCATCCTGCTGGGACTGCTGAGCCTCAACATCGTGGCCAACGGGTACGGGTACTTTAGCCCCGACTCCGGAGGCGCCAGTCAACAGCTGACGCCGCGGGGCGTGGCCACCAAATTTCAGAAGAACTACTACGACGGTGCGCAGAAGACGGTCAAACGTCAGAAGGGCTTCGGCCGCAGCGTGCTGAGCAATCAGTACTACTACGCCAACGAGGCCAAGACCAACATGGGGATGAACCTGGGGACCCACGACATCATGTCGTACTTCTCCATCGAAAATGGGGCGGTCGGGGCCTTTAGCCAGGCCGTCGACAACTCGCAGTTCAAGATGAACAAACCCATCAACCAGGCGGATAGTCGCACCACACTGAGCAACCTGCTGGGCGTGCGCGACATCTTCGCCCGGACCAATCAGCGGGGCAAGCAGGCCTTCCCGTACGGCTACAAGGTGGTCAAGCGAGCCAACGGCAAGGTCCTGACGTACAAGGACCAACCGGTGCATAACTTCGGGAACAACTACGGGACCATCCTGTACCGCTCCAAGAACGCCTTACCACTGGCCTACCTGCAAACGCGGGTCCTGGATCACCGACAATTCGACCGGCTGGACGGGACCGACCGGGAACAGGCGCTGACCACGGGGGCGCTCTTCGATGGGGCGACGACCGGGGTGCCGACGACCCGCTACCGCTCGACCAACCGGGAGATTGGGTATACGGTGGTGGCGGATGATTCGACCGTCGTCGATAGCCTGGGCAAGGTGGCGTTGTACCGGCAACGGGGCAATCAGCTGAACCCGGACCTGGCGACGACCACCGAGGCATCGCTGCGGCAGAAGAACCAGGACCGCTCCGTCAGCATTCGAAGCGACAAGGCGCGGTTAAAACGCCTGGCGAAGCAGAACCGGACTCTTTTGGCCAAAAACCGGCAGGCCAATCTGGCGGGGCTGACTGCGATGGTCAGTGACAACCAGAACCAGCCAATCACCTACAAGCTGGAAACGCAGCGGTCGCAACGCACGGCCAAGACCGAACTATACCTGGAACTAACGGGCATTGACGTGCAACGACTGTCGGTCCAGGACAAGTACCGCGGCCAGGCCACCACGAACGCCTTTCAGAACCAGGCCTTCACCGGGATCCAACGGTTGAACGTCCTGCGGCGGGCGCTGTGGAACCAAAACGACGGGGCCTACACGTTCAACGTGACCAGCTTCCATAACTTTACCGGGTATTCGCAGCTGGGGCAGACCAACCTGTCCGACTACCAGCAAAAGCAGCGGGTCCTGCTGAACCTGGGCTACTCGCGCAAACCGCGAAAGACGATCAAATTGACGTTCAAGGGCGTCAAGGGATTAACGTTCAAGTCGGCGCGATTGATCGCCGTGCCACTGGGGTCGGCCTACACGCAACGCATGCAGCAGTTGAAGCGCCAGAAGCTACAGGGCTTGCGGGTCCGTAACAACCAGGTCACGGGAACGGCAACGGCCCAACGTGCGACGGTCCTGACGACGTCGATTCCGTACTCGTCCGGCTGGCACCTGACGGTCGATGGCCGGTCTGTGCCGACGGCAAAGGTCAACGTCGGCTTCGTGGGGGCCCGGTTACCGGCCGGGACCCACGCGGTCAAGTTGACGTACCAGACGCCGGGCTTGCGGCTGGGGATGGGCCTGTCCGTGCTCGGCATTTTGGGGCTGATCGGGGGTCTTGTCCTGACGAAACGCGCTAAAAACACAAAAGATGAATAAAAAAAGTCGGTCCTTTCCGGAATGGAAGGGACCGACTTTTTGGTCTAGACCGTCACTTTTTGCGGGCAACGTGGGTGGTCGATGAGCTGAGGGTAAAAAGAAAGCCGAAACGTTGATATCACAACGTTTCGGCACAATTGATAGCCCATACGGGGCTCGAACCCGTAGCTCCGCCTTGAGAGGGCGACGTCTTAAACCAGTTTGACCAATGGGCAATAATTGATAACTAGCATAATATAATTTACCTTTTTTCCAGCAAGTTGTCAACGGTTCGTGTATAAAAAAATGGATTTTTCGACAGCTCGGCATTTTTGCCGAAAATCGGTTGACACTAATTCGCAAACAAGGTAATATTAAATAGTTGCTTGAGGGCAATGACACATCATCATTGGGTATTCGCCAAATGGTAAGGCACCGGACTCTGAATCCGTAATTTACTGGTTCGATCCCAGTATACCCAATCAGATAAGAAGAGAATAACCGCTATTACCATATGAGAGTATGGTAATAGCGGTTATTTATTTTAAATGAGATTAGTTTAGTGCATCAGAACGTTTGTTCGCAGTTTTGGAGTGTTAATCCGCTAAAGCGCGCTATAAATGTGCTAGGCTTCTGGGTGGAAGGGGGAATGAAGAATGTCAATGAGTGATTTGAGTCAGCATATTCTGGCGGTCGGGAAAATGCATAACTTGTCGGTGACAAATTTGGCTTTGCAAAAAGTGATGTACTTCAGTGTTCAGGATTACTTACGGCAACATGGACAGGACGACTTTATTACGGCTCTTTATGATACTCCCTTCGAAACTTGGCAGTATGGACCAGTAATCCCAGAAATCTATTTTGAATTTAGTGCATTTGGTAGTATGTCCATTTCTGAAGCGGGGCACTACCATTCAGCTTTGAGCGTGCTGGATTCCAATATCGTAAGTCTGCTAAAAGAAGATGTTTTTGACTTGGTTAATAGAAGTCATGAGCAATCCTTTTGGCAACAACACAGAGCAGATGGCAGGCATGAAGATGCTCAATATAAGTTGAGCGATATTATGAGTAATTGCTGATGGGGCAAAAAAATGAGCAGATTAGAGAAGCGCTAACTAAGCTGGGAAGTATCAGTAACCCAAAAGACATTATGGCAAGTCAGCATTTTGATATCTTATGGCAGATCTATGATACGCAGAATGACGTTGAGGCAACCCCAATTAGTTCTTGGGTTTATCAAAATGAAAACTATGAAGTTAGTATGTTTAAACAGGCTTTGAAAAGTGCGGTAGATAAGACAAAAATTGATGAACACCATACGACTTTGGCTAAAAGCCATCTTTACCAAGTCTTGGATATCCTAGAATTGGCTGGAATTCAAAAGTCACGGTTCGTTGATAATTTACAAGAACAATTGTTGAAGCAGAATCGTTATATGGCGGATCTGAAAGCTCAAGTCGCAGAGTTGGACGACAAGCTAAAAACAAGCGAAGAGCAGGCGGCACGATTATCTGAGCAAACGGAACAATTGGCTCAGAAAAATGACAAAATGGTTTTTGATTTTGTGACGATTCTAGGGATATTTACGTCCATTACGTTTGCAACTTTTGGTGGTTTGCAACTATTGGGAAATGTCTTTGGGCATGTTAAGAATTATCAAAATCAGGCCATTGGTAGTGAGATAATGCTGGGCTCCGTTTTCTTGTTTGGGACCTACGTTATTTTAGTTTCGTTGTTGTCAGGAATCTCTAAGTTAATTGATCGAGAGTACCAAACGACTAGAACGATTAGATTGTTTGTCGTTGTTAGTATCGGAATCATTTTCATAGTGGGATTTGTTTACACGGACTTTGAGCGGGCAACACGAGTTTCCCAGTGGCTGTATCAGCCATGGTGGCATCTGTTAGCAATTACGGTTGGAATATTTGTGCTGGTCGCGATTATCTGCGGCGTCGATATTGGCATCAAAAAGATACTAGAAAAATTGAACGTAGTTTCTGAAAAGTGAATTGTTTATTAGACTTAAACGATTCATTATGAAAAGCACCTCGCTACTTAGTTAACTAGCGGGGGGCTTTTGCGTTTCTTCAAAATCGGCAGTTGGATATTTAATCATGGCAACTCGTCACCAATTTTAGCTAGCCACAATAAAAAATTAGTTGTGGGTGTTATGGATTATCGTTGGGTATGCTACAATAAACTTGTGAAAGCGATTACATAATATGAAGGAGTGGTTCGATGCGTGGATGGAAGTTTACGAAAACAGATGAACCGTTGGAATTGGTCGAACAGCCAGATCCCCAACCTGCTGCGGATGAGGTGATCTTAGCGGTCAAGGCCGCGGGGCTGTGTCACACCGACGTCGGCATCTTGCACGACCCAAGTTGGCTCCCCTTAATCAAGGCCCCGGTGATTCTGGGACATGAATGTGCCGGACAAATTATCAAGGTGGGGACGAACGTTCACGACTTTAAAGTGGGCGACCGCGTGGGGGTCTCTCCGCAAAATCCAGAAACGGGACAGACCATCGGCTGCATGCGCGATGGGGGTTATTCCGACCAGGTTGCGGTACCGGCAAACCAGTTGGTGCCCCTACCGGATGGGGTGAGCTATGTTCAGGGAGCCTCCGCGACGGATGCGGGGATGTCGTCGTACCACCCACTATTTGTGACCGGCCAGGCGAAGCCGGGGATGAAGGTTGGCATCATCGGAATTGGCGGCCTGGGTGAATTTGCCGTTAACATGGCAGTCATTGCGGGCTGCGATGTGTACGCCGTTGACACCAAGGCCGCGGCGCGGCAATGGGCTCAAAAGATTGGAGCCAAAGGGGTCTACGCGGATATTTGCGACCTCAAGCAAGCCGATGTGCCTCTGATTATTGATTTTGCGGGATTCGACACCACGACCAATCAGGCGGTAAAGGCCGTCAAGACGGGCGGAACGGTCGTCGTAGTTGGCATGGGCATTCTACACAGCACGATTGATACGGGCGAACTGATTACTCGCAACATCACCTTAACGGGGAACTCCGGTGGGACGCCGGCAGACATCGCCAACGTGTACAAGTACTTCCAGACCGGCAAGATGCACCTGGATTTGCCAACTACTAGTTTTGATAAGATTCCGGAAGGACTGGTTTCGTTGGAAAAGGGTGAAGTGGTCGGCCGGTTGATTGCGGCACGAGCGTAATTTTATAAAATTTTTACTTATAATTGAGTTAAATGGGATGCGGGTTAGGCATCCCATTTTTACGTGCTTGAAGGTGATTAGCACGAAGAAACTAGCAAGTTGGCTTATTTTGGACCGCACCATTTTCCCAACCCAACCCGCTCAGAAATAATCAAATTAATAACCAATTTCAGAAAAAGCCACCACGCGCCCCTAAAGTCTGGTATACTATCCGGATAATTATGGCTAGGCCTTGAGGAGAGCGACGATGACAGAGTTAGTCTATCGAACCGTGATGCGCGACTTGAAGAAGCGCATCCGTAGCGGGGAATTTCAACAGAATAAATTACCGGATGAGCGCAGTCTCAGCGACAGCTACCAAGTCAGTCGCAGTACCATCAAGCGCGCCATGGGCGTCCTGGTCGACCAGGGTATCGTGTTCAAGAAGCGCGGGTCGGGGACGTTCATCAACCCCCTATACCTGAAGGACCAGTCGGCCTTTCGCTACGAGGGGAACAACCTGGGCATCACGGATAGCTTCCAGGTCAACGGGGAGCAGCCCCACAGCAAGCTGCTGGACTACCGGGTGATCCCCGCCAGTCCGGAGCTGCAACAGGACCTGTTCCTAGACGGGGCCGAGTTCGTGTACCGCATCAAGCGGCTGCGAATCTTTGATGACCAACCGGTGATCATCGAGACCGGCTACATTCCTATCAAAATCTTGCCGACCTTGACGCCCGAGGCCGTGCAGAGCTCCATCTTCCGTTACCTGCAGGACACGCAGGGGCGGTCGGTCAACAAGTCGTTTCTCTCGATTCAGGCGCAGCCGTCGAACGCCGAGGACCAGGAGCTGCTGAAGCTCAAGGTCAACGAACCGGTCGGGGTCATGGAAGGCATCTTCTTCCTCGACGACGGCACGCCGTTTGAGGTCTCCAATATGCGGTTGCATTATCAGTATTTAAAGTACGGTACCTTCGTGAATTTGAACGAAGATTAGCGCTATCAAAAGGGTTGGGACATCATTCGAATTCTACTAAAAGCAGGAAGGGAATTCTCGTTGGAGAAGCGCCTTCCTGCTTTTCTTCGGAAGCAACGGTGTCGAAACGTGGGATTCAAGGCAGCTGGTTCCGCTTAATGGTGTCAGACAGATAATCCAAGATCGGGATTATCCGCCTGACACCGTTAATGCTCGCCAGCTAATCGCCTTGAGTCCCACTCTTGTTTCTGTGAAGAAAACTCATTTTTCGATGAAAAAAGCGCTTTTTTTAAGCGAAAAGTCAAAAACTTCTAAAATTGGACCGTATCAATTTAGAAAGTAGTTGACTTTTTCCGAAAAGTCCGTATGATGAAAGAATGTAAATTAGAAGTTTGTGATTTACGACGACACATCGTTATAGTGATGACTAGTTTAACGAAGGAGTGTACAAATACATGGCAGTAGATTTCGATTCCAAGTCATACTTGGAAAAAGTTGACGCCTGGTGGCGCGCAACGACTTACCTCTCCGGTGGGATGATTTTCTTAAAGAGCAACCCACTGTTCTCAGTAACGAATACACCAATCCAAAAAGACGACGTTAAGGTGAAGCCTATCGGACACTGGGGAACTATCTCCGGTCAAACGTTCCTGTACGCTCACGCCAACCGTCTGATCAACAAGTACAACTTAAACATGTTCTACATCGGTGGCCCAGGTCACGGTGGTCAAGTCATGGTTACCAACTCATACTTGGACGGAACTTACACGGATGCTTTCCCAGAAATCACCCAAGACCTTGAAGGGATGGCTCGTTTATACAAGCGGTTCTCCTTCCCAGGTGGTATCGGTTCCCACATGACGGCCCAAACGCCAGGTTCTCTGCATGAAGGTGGAGAATTAGGTTACTCCCTTTCCCACGCAACGGGTGCTGTCTTAGACAACCCTGACCAAATCGCCTTCACGGTTGTGGGTGATGGGGAAGTTGAAACCGGCCCAGCCATGACGGCTTGGAACTCCATCAAGTTCTTGAACCCTAAGAACGACGGTGCTGTTTTACCAATCCTTGACTTAAACGGCTTCAAGATTTCTAACCCAACTCTGTTCTCTCGGATGGACGACGAACATTTGACGAAGTTCTTCGAAGGGTTAGGCTGGTCACCACGGTTCATCGAAAACGATGATATCCATGACTACATGACTTACCACGAAAAGGCAGCCGCAGTCTTTGACCAAGCAATTGCTGACATCAAGCAAATCCAAAAGGATGCGCGTGAAAACGGCAAGTACGAAGACGGCACGATTGCACCATGGCCAGTTGTTCTGGCTCGTTTGCCAAAGGGTTGGGGCGGTCCTACGCACAACCCAGCCGGCGAACCAATCGAAAACTCCTTCCGTGCTCACCAAGTTCCGCTTGGCTTAGCACAAAACAAGCTTGACGAATTACCAGAATTCGAAGCTTGGATGAAGTCCTACAAGCCAGAAGAACTGTTCAACGTTGACGGTTCTTTGAAGGCCGAAGTCGCTGACTTTGCCCCTAAGGGTGACAAGCGAATGGCAGCCAACCCACTGGCTAACGGTGGTCGTGCACGTGGCGAAAAGCCAGAATTATTAGACTTACCAGACTGGAAGTCTTACGCAAACGACATCAACGATAGCAACCGTGGGACGACCTTAGCAGACGGTAACCGGAACATGGACATGAACGTCTTATCAACGTTCTTCGCCGGTGTTGCGACTAAGAACCCTTCATCCTTCCGTGTCTTCGGACCTGATGAAACGATGTCCAACCGTCTCTGGGAAATGTTCAAGATCACGAACCGTCAATGGGAAAGTCCGGTCAAGGAACCAAATGACCAATACGAAGCCCCAGAAGGCCGTATCTTGGATGCCCAATTATCCGAACACCAAGCTGAAGGTTGGTTAGAAGCCTACACGCTGACTGGTCGTCAAGGGGTCTTCACTTCTTACGAATCATTTTTGCGCGTTGTCGACTCCATGATCACCCAGCACTTCAAGTGGATCCGCCAAGCGGCTGCTGAAGACTGGCGCAATGATTACCCATCATTGAACCTGATCTCCACTTCCACTGTGTTCCAACAAGACCACAACGGTTACACCCACCAAGATCCAGGTATCTTGACTCACTTGGCTGAAAAGAAGTCTGACTTCGTTCGCCAATACCTGCCAGCTGATGGGAACACCTTGTTAGCTGTCTTTGACCGGGCCTTCAAGGACCGTCAAAAGGTTAACCACATCGTTGCTTCCAAGCAACCTCGTCAACAATGGTTCTCCGTTGATGAAGCCGCTGAATTAGCGACTGAAGGGGTTAAGGTTATCGACTGGGCTTCCACTGTTGCCGAAGGCGAAGATGCTGATATCGTCTTTGCTTCCGCCGGTGTAGAACCAACGATCGAAACGTTAGCTGCTTTACACTTAATCAACGATGCCTTCCCAGCCGTTAAGATGCGTTACGTCAACGTGGTTGAATTAGGTCGTTTGCAAAACAAGAACGGTCAATTGAACGCAGAACGTGCGTTGTCTGACGACAAGTTCAGTTCATTGTTCGGTCAATCCGGTACGCCGGTTGTCTTCGGCTTCCACGGTTACGAAGACTTGATCGAATCCATGTTCTACGAACGTCAACACTTAGGCTTACACGTCCACGGTTACCGTGAAGATGGTGACATCACCACGGCCTACGACATGCGGGTCTACTCCGAACTTGACCGCTTCCACCAAGCTAAGGACGCTGTTAGCGTCTTAGTTGCCAAGGGTGTGATCGACGAAGCTGCCGCTAAGGCCTTCGACGCTAAGATGGATGAAATCTTGGCTAAGCACTTCAAGGTTACCCGTGATGAAGGTCACGATATCGAAGAATTCACGAAGTGGCAATGGACGCCATTGAAGAAGTAATTCTTCTCTGACAGTCATACCGACTGAATACGAAAAGCCCCGGGACGCTGGTTCCGGGGCTTTTCGTGTAAAAAGAGAACCAAAAAATCCTGATATGTCCCACGGAAGGGAGATGTCAGGATTTTTGTCGTTTATTTAAAAGGAGTCACCCACTGCTTGTTCCCGGTAATGTATTGACCGGAAGCGAGCTGGTACCGCGTCGTCATGCCAGTGTGGATGATGCGGCGGACGGTCACGGTCTTGCCTTTTTTGAGGTGCGTGCGGCGGCTTTGGGCCGAGAAACGGGTCGTGGCATAGAGGTAAGCGCCCTGGGGATTGGTGACGCGGAGCTGGCGGTACTGGGTACCCTGCCAGTAGAGGTTCGCCACAAAATTCGGGTTGGCCGTGATATAAGTCCCATCGGCAAGCCGGTAGCGAAGTTTCCCCGTGGTCGAGGTCGCGGTGTCCACGACCTTAAAGGTGGCCGCCTTGACCCGTGGTTGTTGTTTGACGAAGGATAACCGCTGTGCCCGGGTAAAGGTCGGGGAAGCGTAGTGGTACAGCCCCCGTTTAGCGTAGATCATGAAGGGTCGAATGGCCGTTCCCTGAGCTGGTTCGTAGACGTAGATGACGTCCTGCGCTGACGAGGTGAAGCGCCCGGTTGGCTGGCCGATGATTTTAGCGAGCTGGTAGTGGGCGAAGTCCTTTTGAGTGGTTTGGTAAGGAGCGCCAAGGTCCCCGGTTAAGACCTGGTCTTGAGCCAGCTGTGTGCCCGTTGTTGTCTGGTAGCGCACGGTTACGGGCGCGGCGACCACGCTGGGCGTGGTGGGGGCGACGGGGGTCACCGGCGAAGGCGTCTTTTGATAAACGTAGGTAAAGGTCTGATCCGTGGTGTCGAAGGTACCGGAAGGGGTGCCGCCTTGGATTTCCTTGAGGTCGTAACCTTTTAGGTCGGCGTTCCCAGCTGGGTCCGGGATGGTGTAGGCGCTGCCGGGCTTGCCGCTAAGGGCCTTATTCGCGGAGAGTGAGTGACCCGCAGTGTCGACGTACTTGAAGGTGACCGAGGTCTGATCGGGTTGGTAAATGAAGGTGACTTCATTAGTGCCACTCTTGGTATCGCGTAACTGGTACCCATCGATGGCGACGTCCGGGGTACCGGATGTCAGCCCGGCGATGAAGTCGTCAACTTGATCTTCGTCCACGGAGAAAGTCTGTGTGGGCTTGAGGCTGTGATTTTCGGTATCAACGTAATGAACGGCTAGTTCAACGCTGGTGGAACTATTGGCAACGTTGAGCTGAACATCGGTACTGATCACGTAGTCAGCCACGGCAACGCGGTAGTAGACCTTTTCAGTATTTAGATTGATTAGAGTCGTATCAGTTGCAAAGGAGCCATTTGCAGCAAGTTCAAACGAGGTCTTAGTTCCGTCGCTTTTATAAAGCGGTATTGTCTCTGGAGAAGTATCTGTTTTAGGGACTGAGATGGTTGAACCATCCGGCAACGGCACCCGAATCGTGTGTGCGTCGGCTTGAAAACCAGTAGCCTGAGCGCTGAGGGGACTGATTATGATAAAACCGATAACGAGCATGAGTAGCCCGAGCAGCCATTTAAGAGAGAATTGAACTTTCATACAGCAAAACCACCTTCCAATATGTAAATGCTTACAACCTTTATATTAGCAGATTTATGGAGAGATAATGCGAATTGATTAATATATGAAATATATTTAATGATAATTAAATTTAAATCTAATAAATAAATGACGACAAACAAATGTGGCAAACATTTTCCGTTATTCTGGGTCGGTAGAGGAGTAAAATAAAAAGGAATGAACAACGGGAGGTGGCGTGATGACGCCAGCAAAATTCAGTACAGGACAGGTCCAGGTGAATAAAACGGTCGCGGAGCTCCGCGAGATGGGCAAGGCCGCGCGGGCCAAGGTGCCCTTCGAAGAATTGGGGCAGTTTACCCCGACTGGACGGGATAGCACGGTCATGATGGACCAGGTTCGCCAACTGCTGATTCCGGAGTTATTGCCGGAACGGACACGGTTGATGGGGGCCTCGGCCTTCGCCTTTTTCCGGGGAACGGCCGAACTGATGGAGGCCGACCTGGATACCCAGCCGAACACGCGGATCCTGACGTTTACCTGTGGGGACGCCCACATCGGTAACTTCGGTTTTTACGCGTCACCGGAGCGACGGCTGCTGTTCGACCTGAACGACTTCGATGAAGCGGGTATCAACCCCTGGGAGTGGGACCTGAAACGGTTGCTGGTCAGCGTGATTTTGGCGGGCCAAGCCAACCAGTTTAAAGAGAAAAAGTTGAAAGAGTTCTTGCCCGCGGTGGCGGCTAGCTACCGCAAGGGCATGAAGTGGATGTTCGATCAGACCACGCTGAGCCGGTTCTACCCGGCCAACGACGTGGAGAAGATCATTAAGGCCAGCGCGCTGGACGAGGACAGCTCCAAACTCCTGATGAACCTGATCAATCACGCGAATAAACGCGATTCGGAGCAGGTCGTGCGCAAGTTTACCACGCTCGATATCCGGGGTGGGCTGTGCTTCCGGGAGAACGCGCCGCGTACGACCCACGTGGACGACGACTTCACGACCCACGTGAACGACTACTTCGCGGCATACCGGCAGACGTTGCGGCCGGACGTCAATTTGTTGCTGTCGCAGTACCACATCACGGATGTGGTGCGGCACAGTGTCGGGGTCGGGAGCTTTGGGTCGCGGTGCTACCTGATCCTGCTGACGGCCATTGACGGTTCGCACCTGGTCTTACAGGTCAAGGAAGCCCTGCCGACCCGGCGACGGGGGAGTCAGAAGAGTACCCGCATCACGGCGGACTTCGAGCAGTCGGAAGGGCAACGGATCGTGGACTCGCAGAAGATTCTGCAGTCGGCGTCGGATGCGTTTCTGGGCTACTTCGCGGGCCACGAGCGGAGCTTCTACGTCCGGCAATTCCGGGACATGAAGGAGTCTGTCAACCTGGCGCAGCTGGACTGGGACCAGTTCCAGACCTACGCGGCGACCTGTGCGTGGACGCTGGCCATGGCTCACTCACAGAGCCCGACTGCGGCCATTATCCGGGGCTACATCGGCGGTAGCGGCAAGACGCTCGACAGTGAGCTGGCGAAGTTCGCCTGGGCGTACACGGACCAGGTTCAAGCAGATTATCAGAAGTTTTGTGAGTACCGATTAACGGATTAGTGAAAAGCGCAAAATCCCCTGGGACTTGATAAAAATCAAGCCTCAGGGAATTTTTTTCACCTACTCATAGCGATAAACAAAAATATATTGAATGAAGAATGTGTTTTTGCTAGGCATGGAATTGCAGGGGAATCAGTCTAGAAAAGATATTTTTGTGTTGCTTGAGTGGATTCTTCTGGTGGGAGACGTTGCCCTTGGTAGCCGATGGAGAGAGGCGTATGATTTGTTTAATGGGAACCAAGTTAATAAAAAACGGGAATCTTTGATTTTGAAAAGGTTGATATAGCGGGATTTGTTTAGTGTATTCCCCACGCATGTGGGGGTGATCCCAAATTGGCATTGAACTGGAGTACCAGCTTAAAGTATTCCCCACGCATGTGGGGGTGATCCTAACCGCCATCGAGGCATGGACGCGGGTAAATCGTATTCCCCACGCATGTGGGGGTGATCCTCGAAGCAACACTAATTGATAAGCTCAATCAGGGTATTCCCCACGCATGTGGGGGTGATCCCTATACGCGAAAATACCGATATTCGCTAACGGCGTATTCCCCACGCATGTGGGGGTGATCCTCAAAGGGAATTTTACCGTTATTTTCCGAGATTGTGTTCCCCACGTATATGGGGGTGATTTCATAGTTGGCCTAATTGCTTTTTGATTTACTCTGTTAACAAATTCCTAGACTTTCCTGCGCATATTCTGAAGTAGAAACATTGAGTGGTGACGCAAGATTTTACGATAAGAGTAGCCTGGAATCCCAGTAAATAGCGATATACTAGTGAATTTAGCTCTCTCGCCAGCACAATTAAATTGATGACAATTGATATACTCCCTGATAAACTATAAAAACACTAATCGGGGGAGTTTATAGTTTATGAAGCAGCATCACTTTTTACGACTGGCGGCTAAAGCAGCCTTGACACTCGTCTTAACGAGCACAGCGCTACCACTTATATCGGTTGAGGCATCTAGAGTGCAGATTAAAGAGCCTACAGCTGGGATACAGCCAAGGCAAAATATTAAATTTCAGGGAAAAAAAGCGACGTCTAGATATCTAAGCAATGCCTTTGATTTGGGCGGTTATACGACAGCAAATGGCAGGTGGAAAATCCGAGAGAATCACTTGATACGGTCAATGCAACTTGATGATCTATCTCTAGAGGATGGGGAAATGCTACGTGATAAGTATGACGTAAGAGTAGTTGTCGACTTTCGTCATTTTGGTAAGGATCTAAGGCTAATTCCTGGTGCAAGCTACAAACAGGAGAAAATTCAATATTCTGACTCTGAGGAGAACTTTTCTTTTTCCTATTATGCTCGAAATGAGTTAGTTAAACAGGCATACTCGCGATTTTTGAAAGGGTTGGCCGAACAGAAAGGGGCGACCCTTTTCCATGATACCAAAGGTGAAGAAGCTACCGGAGTAGCCGCATATTTGGTGATGACTGTGCTGGGAATAGACGGGCAAGCAAAAATAGATAACTTTTACTTAGGTATGACCGGTGCCCAGGTGGCAACTGCAGGACAACTTCAAGATTACTTGCTGGGAATCGGAACGAGTCGAATGCTGATGGATAAGTATATACAAGATGGATTAGGTATTAATTTAGAGATGCAAGAGGCCTTACGATCCAAGTACCTTATTTCGGCGGATGGAAAGCAAACGCCTTATACGACAGCAGCCAATGAAGCTGACACGGAAGAAGAAAAGCCTGAAGTACCCGAAGTACCCGAAGTACCCGAAGTACCCACTCCTAATCCAGGAAGTACTGAGAAACCGGAGACAGGGGATAAGCCGGACGTGGTTCCTGGTCCGGACCCCGAAATGCCGGGTGAGCCGCAACCGCAACCGCAACCGCAACCGCAACCGCAACCGCAACCCTTACTACCAACCCCGTTCCCACCAGTCACGCAGCCGGCCCAGCCACAACCGGCACGTCCGGGCGCCAAGCCCCGTCCACGGCAACGGGTCAGGGTCCTGGCGGTCAAGCGCGTTTCGCACGGGAGGTACGTCTTCACGAAGGGCCATAAGCCGACCTACCGCGACGTGCACCTCAAGCACCGCCTGACCACGACCGGCAAACGGTCCCTCAAGCAGTGGCGCATCGTCCGGCAGGCCAAGCTCGTGGTCAACGGCCGGCGGGTGACCTACCTGCAACTGAAGCCGCACCACGGGTCCGCGCGCTGGATCGCCCAGCCCCACATCATCGAAAGCCAACGCTAAAAATAAGCAGCCACCCCTCCGCACGGAAAGGGTGGCTGTTTGGCGTTCCCCAAAACGCCAACGAACTGATGACTTAGAATTGGTGTAAGAAAATGGAATCCGGGTCGACCGTGTCGTCCAGGGCCTCGACCGCGTTGGTCATCTTGAGGATGCCCAGCGGCTCGGTCGCTTCCTCGCCCGTGCAGTCGTGGATGGCCAGCTGGTTGGTCTCCTTCGAGTAGAGGGCGACGGAACATTCGTCGGGGTCGGCCCGCTGTGGATCTAAGTTGATGCAGAGAATCTGCTGCACTAAATGATTGGACACAAAAGGCGTGATAATGGCCAGTGCCCGTTTTTTAAACGTCGGTTGGCTAAAAGTGGTCCCCATGACAATGACTTTATGCTTCATAATAATCCTCCCCCTTGTTCTTTTAGCCTAGCATGGAGTTGGTTGGGGTGGGGCGGACCGCTACTTAGAAACGCCGGATTCTTAACAATCAGAGGCGGCCCAGTTCGGCGTAGGACCAGTCTTGAGTGCGCTCACCAAAAAAGCCCAACCCCCGCGAACGGTTGGTTGGACTCGGGCTTAGTAGCCCCGTTTAGGATCAGCGACGTTGACGGCGATGGGCTCGCCGGCTAACAGGCTGGTCAAATTCTGGTCAAAAATCTTGAAGATGCCTCGCCGGTTGGCCACGGAGAAGCCGGTCTGGTGCGGCGTGATGATCACGTTCGGGTAGTCCCAGAGTTTGGAATCCCGGGGTAGCGGCTCGGTCTCGAAGACGTCTAAGGCCGCGTGCATGACCTCCTGGTAGAGCAGGGCGTCCATCAGCGCTTGGGCGTCGACCGCGTTGCCCCGACCGACGTTGACGAAGATCCGCAGGCCGTTCAGCCGCTTGAAGTACGCCGCGTCGAAGTAGTGGACGGTCTCGGCAGTCGCCGGCATGTCGTTGATCACGATGTCGGCATCCTGCAGAATCTGCGCGTCATCCGCCAGGCTCACCGTTTGCTGGAAGCCGGTCACGGGATGCCCCGTACGGTTGACCCCAAATGGCTGGTTGCCAAAGCCGTTTAGCAGCTTGGCGATGGCTTGACCGATGCTCCCGGTCCCGTAGATGACCACCTTTTGGGCGGCCAGGCTGTGCAGGTCGTCCCGCTCGGGTTGTTGCCAGAAGTGGCCGGCCTGGTTCTTGATGGCCTCGTTGAAGCCCCGCAGGAAGTAGAGCAGGTAGCCGATGGTCGATTCGGCGATGGCCGGTGAGTACACCCCGCTGGCGGTGGTCAACGTGACGTGATGCTCACTGATCCAGTCGAGGGGCAGGTAATCGATTCCCGCGCTGGGCGTTTGGATCCAGTGGACCTGGTTGTGCGGATCCTTGAGGGCGGCTGGGCCGAGTTGGGCGTCCCACCCGTAGATGATGGTGATGGGGCCCGCTGCTGGGTACGTGTCGCGGGTGACCAGCTCGACGTCGGCCGCCTGTAACTTGGCCAGCTGATCGGGTTCTAAGGCTTGTAAAGCTAAGATGCGTTCAGTCATAAATTGACCCTCCTTAAACGCTAGATAAGACTATCTCTATTTTATCACGTTCTTTCGCGGCTTCCGGATGAATTCGGTTCCAATTAGTGGTTAAAATAGTGACACACTTTTGCGAATCTGTTACGAAGTTCACCGAACATAAATAAGCGGAAACGGATACAAAAATAAGCTTTTGGACAATAAATCAGCGCGAATCATTGAATCTTTACTTATCAGTCGATATAATGAAGACAGGTTAGCAATTATTTATTCACACACATAACGTTTGGGGAGGTTAGAACAATGCTCAATGTTGGTCTAGATATTCTAGGCTTAGCACGATTCCAATTCGGAATGACCACCGTGTTTCATTTCTTCTTCGTTCCGTTTTCCATCGGGTTGGCCTTCGTCGTTGCCGTCATGGAAACGATGTATGCGATTAAGGGCGACAAGGACTACAAGAAAATGGCGCAGTTTTGGGGCAAGATTTTCCTGTACAGCTTTGCCGTGGGGGTCGTGACCGGGATCATCCAAGAGTTCCAATTCGGGATGAACTGGTCGGAATACTCACGGTTCATGGGTGACATCTTCGGGGCGCCACTGGCCATCGAAGCGTTGGCCGCGTTCTTCATGGAATCCACATTCATCGGGATGTGGATGTTCACCTGGAACCGCTTTAACAAGTGGGTTCACGTGTTGTTTATTTGGTTAGTTATGTTCGGGTCTTCGTTATCAGCCCTCTGGATTTTGGCGGCCAACAGCTTTATGCAAAACCCATTAGGGTACATCATCAACCAGAAGACCGGCCACGTGCAGATGGTCGACTTCGGGGCGATCGTGGGCAACCCACAACTGTGGAACGAATTTCCGCACGTCATTTTTGGGTCGTTTGTAACCGCTGCCTTTGTCATCGCGGGTTGTGCCGCTTGGCGGTTACTCAAGAAGGACCACGTCACGTTCTACCGTAAGTCCTTACAGGTGGCGCTGGTCATTGGGTTGATTTTCTCCCTGGGCTCCATTGCCAGTGGGGACACGCAGATGCGTTACCTGCTGAACAACCAGCCGATGAAGGTCGGGGCCATGGAAGGGCTCTACAAGAACTCGACTGAAAAGGGTGAGTGGACGGCAATCGCCGGCTTCGACACCAAGGCCCACAAGACGACCTGGTCAGTGGATATTCCGTATGTTTTGAACTTATTAAGTTATCACAAATTGACCGGGACCGTCGAAGGGATGAACCAGGCCAACAAGGAGTTGCACGCGAAGTACGATAAGAAGTTCGGTAAGGACATCAACTACTACGTCCCAACCAATACATTATTCTGGAGCTTCCGGATCATGTCCGGGGCGAGCGCCTTGTTCGCCTTACTGGCCATCGTCGGGCTGTTCATGAACCGTAAGAAGTCCCAAGCGATTATGAATCAGCGCTGGTTCCTGTATATCATGGGGCTGTGCCTCTGGCTGCCGTTCATCGTGAACACCTGTGGCTGGTTTATCACCGAATTTGGGCGTTACCCGTGGGTCGTCTACGGGCTGTTGACCATCGCGGACGCCGTTTCACCAAACGTCTCCGTGGCCTCGCTGCTGACGTCGAACATCGTCTACTTCTTGATGTTCGCCGGCATGGGGCTGGTGATGATCGTCTTGAGTCACCGGACGTTAAAGGCGGGTCCGGATGCGGACAACACCGACGGCTATTCGGCCAGCGATGCCGAGATTGATCCTTACTCGAAGGGGGCGTTCAACCATGACTAACCTACAATTACTCTGGTTTATTCTGATTGGTGTCTTGTTCAGCGGCTTCTTCTTCCTTGAAGGGTTCGACTTCGGGGTCGGCATGCTGATCAAGAGCTTTGCCAAGGACGACGCCGAACGAGACGTCGTGATTCGCACCATCGGCCCGCACTGGGACGGCAACGAAGTTTGGCTGATCACCGCCGGCGGGGCGATGTTTGCCTCCTTCCCGATGTGGTACGCGACGCTGTTCTCCGGCTTCTACCTGGTCCTGTTCCTGATCCTGGCGTGCCTGATCTTCCGGGGGGTCTCCTTCGAATTCCGGGCGAACATGCAGACGCAGACCTGGAAGACCTTCTGGGAATGGGCCGGCACCATCGGCTCTGGGCTGGCGGCCTTCCTGTTCGGGATGCTGTTCACGGCCATGATCAAGGGGATGCCGATCGATAAAAACGGCGATATGACCGCCCACTTTACCGACTACGTCAACCTGTTCTCCATCGTGGGTGGGGTCGCCGTGACGGTACTCTGCCTGGTCCACGGCTTGAACTTCATCCGGTTGAAGACGGAAGGCGGTCTGCGGGACCGGGCACGTGCCTGGAACCGGATTCTCTACCCCGTCCTGTTCGCCGGGGAAGTCGTCTTCGCCATCCTGTTGTACTTCTCGACCGACTTCTTCACCAAGAAGCCGTTATCCACGACCCTGATCGTGGTCTTCCTAGTCATCGTGACCGCGTTGGCTTACTGGGGCGTGCTGGGCAACCACGAGTGGCTGTCCTTTGTCGGCAGTGGCTTGTCGCTGATTAGCGTGGTCGTCCTGATCTTCAACGGGTTGTTCCCGCGGGTCATGGTCGCCAACAATCCGGCGTACAGCTTGCTGATCAAGGATTCGTCGAACTCGCCGTACACGTTACACCTGATGACGATTCTGACGTTCTCCATCTTGCCGATCGTCCTGGTCTACTTCATCTGGAGTTACTGGGTCTTCTACAAGCGGTTGGCGTCACCGAAGCAAAGTGCCTAACCTTGTAAATTGAATTCTGTCTGGAACCGGCTCGGCCGTCTCGCGCGGTGGGCCGGTTTTTAGGTTGGTGATGTAGGTGGGGGACAGCGCCGACCGGTTAGCGCTGGCTGCCAGCCGTGATAAAAAGTCGCAAGTTTCAAATGAAAGCAGTATCATAATGAGGATAAGTAACCAGTGACTGGGGGGATTTTTTGTGATTGATCAACGTGTCTTTAAATTTCCGGGCGTGCGGCGCCTGACGGTGGGGTTGGGCCTTCTGACCCTGCTGCAAGCCGTCCTGATTATCCTGCAGGCCCGGTACCTGGCGGTGGCCATCGTCCATCTCTGGAAGATGCAACCGCTGGGCGGCATCGTGTTACCGCTGCTGGTCTTCGCCGCGGCCTTTGTGGGCCGGCACCTGGTGACGCTGGCGAAGAACTGGCTGACCTACCCGTTCGTCGAGAACACGACCAAGACCCTGCGCAAGCAGTTCATGGCCAAACTGTTCGACCTGGGGCCCAGCGTGGTCGCCCAGAAGGGGACCGGGAACGTGGTCACCATGGGCCTGGAGGGCATCGACAAGATTCAGACATACCTGATGATGATCATCGATAAGGTGCTCGACCTGGCGATCACGCCGTGGCTGATTCTGATCTACATAGCACTGATTCAATGGAAGGAAGCCCTGTTTCTGCTAGCGATTTACCCGCTGATCATCCTGTTCATGATCATCCTGGGGTTGGCGGCGCAGGCCAAGGCCGACCGGCAGTATGCGGGCTACCAGCGGCTGTCGAACCACTTCGTCGATACCCTGCGTGGGCTACCGACGCTGAAGCAGCTGGGGTTAAACGAGGCCTATGCCGGCAACGTGTACGCGGTCAGCGAGGACTACCGGAAAAAGACCATGGCGACCCTGACGATTGCCATGACCTCGACGTTTGCCCTGGACTTCTTCACGACCCTGTCCATCGCGATCATCGCGGTCTTCCTGGGGTTCGGCCTAATGGACAACACGATTCAGCTGTTGCCCGCGCTGATCATCCTGACGCTGGCGCCGGACTACTTCGCGCCGATTCGCAACTTTGCCAACGACTACCACGCCACTTTAAATGGGAAGAACGCGTTGACCGCGGTGCTCGACATCCTTCAACGAAAGACGCCCACCGACCGCGAACTGTTGCCGGCGACCCAACCGGTCTGGACGGCCAACGACGACCTGCGCCTGCAACACGTCAACGTGGGGTACACGGCCGACCACGCGACCTTACAGGACATCAGCTTTGACGTGCACGGCTACCAGAAGGTCGGCATCATCGGGGCCTCGGGGTCCGGTAAGTCGACGCTGATCAATCTGTTGAGTGGGTTCCTGAGCCCGCAGGCCGGCCAGGTGACCGTCCGCGGGACCCAGGTGCCGCACCTCGACCAACGGGCCTGGCAACGCAGCTTCGTCTACATTCCCCAGGCACCGTACCTGTTCCACGCGAGCCTGCGGGAGAACCTGACCTTCTACACGCCGGACGCGTCGGACGAGGCCGTGACGGCGGCCGTCGCCCGGGCCGGCCTGACCGACTGGGTGGCCACGCTGCCCGACGGCCTGGCGACCCAGATCGGTGAGGGGGCCCGCGGCGTCAGCGGGGGCCAGGCCCAACGAATCGCGTTGGCCCGGGCCTTTCTGGACGATTCGCGGAAGGTGCTGCTGTTCGACGAACCCACGGCGCACCTGGACATTGAAACGGAAATTGATTTGAAGAAGGCCATGCTGCCGGTCTTTGACCACCATTTGGTCTTCTTCGCGACCCACCGGCTGCACTGGATGAACGAGATGGACTACATCCTGGTCCTCGACCACGGGCAATTGGTCGAGCAGGGGACGCCGGCCGAGCTCCAGGCGAAGAACGGGGCTTACGTGCGGTTACGGTCCGAAATGGAAGGGGAGGCGCCAGCGTGATGAAGGGATTCTTTAAGACGTTTGAAAACGACCACTGGGTCATGCCCTATCTGAGAAAGTATAAGGGCCTACTGGGACTGGTCCTGTTCCTGGGCTTCATGACGTTCTTCTGCGGCGGGGCGCTGATGTTCAACTCCGGCTACCTGATTAGCCGGGCGGCGACCCACCCGTTTAACATTCTGATGATCTACGTGCCCATCGTACTGGCCCGGGCCTTCGGGATTGGGCGGCCGGCCTTCCGGTACGCGGAACGGCTGACCAGCCACAACTGGGTGCTGCGGATCGTGTCCGACTTCCGTAAACGCCTCTACCAGTCCGTGGAGAAGCAGGCGGTGGCGATTCGCCAGACGCACCAGACCGGGGACGTGCTGAGTATCCTGGCCGAGGACATCGACCACATCGAGAATCTGTACCTGCGGACGGTCTTCCCGCTGGTCATCGGCTGGCTGCTGTACCTGTTCGTGGTCATCGGCATCGGCTACTTCAACTGGGCCTTCGGGCTGCTGATGCTGCTGTTGCTGGGGGTCATCGTGCTGGTGATGCCCCTGCTGTCGGTGGCGGCCAACGGTAAACGCGAGTTCCAGGCGCGCCAGGTCCAGCGGCGGTTCTACACGCAGCTGACCGATGCCGTGCTGGGCTTGGGCGACTGGCTGATTTCCGGGCGGCGCGAGGCCTTCTTGCAACGCCAGGACCAGCCCATCGACCAGATTGCGACGCTGCGGCGAAGCGACCACTACTTTCAGTGGTGGCGCAACTTCGCCATTCAGCTGATTTTCGGCGCGGCCATCGTGCTGATCGTCTGGTGGGCCGGGGTGACCTTCACCCATAATCAGGCGGAAGCCAACTGGGTCGCGGCCTTCGGGTTGGCGCTGTTCCCGACGATCGAGCCGTTCGCCAACATGAGCCAGGGGGTCAGCGAGTGGCCGGTCTACCGTGACTCGATTCAGCGAGTCAACCGGTTGGATGAAAATGCCCCGGCCGAACCGGCGGAGCAGACCACGATTGAGACGCCGGCCACGCTGCGAGTGGACCACCTGAACTTCACCTATGCCGGGGCGCAACGGCAGGTCATTTCCGACCTGTCGCTGACGGTCAAGCCGGGGGAAAAGTTGGCCTTGCTGGGCCCGAGTGGGACGGGGAAGAGTACCCTGTTGAAGCTGATCTTGGGCGACGAGCAGCCGACCAGCGGCCAGGTCACGTTGAACGACTTGCCGGTCGCGCGGTTACAGGACCAGCGCGCGCAGCTTTTCGGGGTGCTGGACCAACAACCGTACCTATTTAATACCACGGTGATGAACAACGTGCGGCTGGGGAACCTCAAGGCGACGGATGAAGATGTCCGCCGGGTGATCAAGGCCGTGGAACTGGACGACCTGATTGGCAGCCTGCCGGACGGGTACAATACCCAGGTGCAGGAGGCTGGCAGCCGCTTCTCCGGTGGGGAGCGCCAGCGGTTGTCGCTGGCTCGCATCCTGTTGCAGGACGCGCCAATCATCATCTTGGATGAGCCGACGGTCAGTCTGGACCCGATTACGGAGCAGCACTTGCTGGACACGGTCTTTGACGTGTTGCACGACAAGACGATTATCTGGGTGACCCACCACTTGGCGGGCATCCAGCACGTCAACCAGGTGCGCTTCATCGAAAACGGCCAGTTCGACATGCAGGGCACGCCCCAGGAGCTCTACCGCACCAACGCGCGGTTCCGGGCACTGTATGATTTGGACCGGGGACGGTAAAGGAAACTAGCGAAAGTAACGGTCACTCTTAGGGGTGGCCGTTTTGTGGTTTTGGGAGCGTATAATAGAAGAAAAAATGATGGAGGTGCCGAATGATGAAACGATTATTGGTGACGGGGGGCGCTGGCTTCATTGGCTCGAACTTTGTCCGGTACGTGGTCCAAGCGCATCCGGCGGTGCACGTGACCGTGCTGGATAAGCTGACCTATGCGGGGAACCGAGCCAACTTGGCGGGACTCCCGGCCGAACGGGTCCGCCTGGTCGTTGGGGATGTCTGTGATGCTCAACTGGTCGACCGGTTGGTTCAGCAAACGGATGCGGTGGTGCACTACGCGGCGGAAAGCCATAACGATAATTCGCTGATCGACCCGGCGCCGTTTATCCAGACCAACATTGTGGGAACTTATACCCTGTTGCAGGCCTGTCGCCAGTACGGGGTCCGCTACCACCAAATCTCGACCGATGAGGTGTACGGGGACTTACCCTTAAATAATGAAGCGAAGTTCACGCCAACGTCACCGTATCAGCCCAGTAGTCCGTACTCGGCCAGTAAGGCCAGCGCGGATATGCTGGTGCGCGCCTGGGTTCGGTCGTTTGGGCTGCGGGCGACCATTTCCAACTGCTCGAACAACTACGGGCCGTACCAGTACGTCGAGAAGTTTATCCCGCGGCAGATTACTAATATTCTGAGTGGGCGGCGGCCGAAGCTGTACGGTAGCGGCGCCAACGTGCGAGACTGGATCTACACGGCGGACCATTCGCGGGCGGTCTGGGACATTCTGACCCGGGGGACGCTGGGTGAGACCTACCTGATTGGGGCGAACGGTGAGCATAGTAATCGTGAGGTGTTGGGGATGATCCTGCGATTGATGGATCAGCCGGCGGACGCCTTCGACTGGGTTCGTGACCGGCCGGGCCACGACCGCCGGTATGCCATCGATGCGACTAAATTGCGGACGGAATTGGGCTGGCGGCCACAGTACCGGGACTTCGAACAGGGCCTGCGGCAAACGATTGCCTGGTACCGGGACCATCGTGCGTGGTGGCAGGGTAGTAAGGCGACGGTGGAAGCGAAGTACGCACAACATCATCAATGAAGATAACCGAAAAGGACGACCACACTGGCCGTCCTTTTTTTGATACAGAACTGTAAAAAACAGATGACAAAGCGGTTTCATAAAAATTAAATTGCCCTTAAGAAGCCCGTTATATCAGCGATATGATAGAAAAGGTGAACTTACAAATTGTACCCGTTTCATTAAGAATGGCTAAAGAATCGTATTGTTTGCAATTAATGCTAATGTTATCGTTTTTATAAGGACTTAGCGTTTTTTTAACTTATCCATAAAATTAAAAATATAAGAAAAGTGGACCTAGATTGTAATGTTTACAATCTGAGCCCGCTTTTCTTTCGCCTATAAGCTCCGGGATTATCGGCCAATAAGGTTGTGTTCAATAATGATTGCTCGTCCAAAGGGGCCTTATCACGTAAAGGCTCTATGGGCGAAAACCGCTTAGTGATCCCGCACCAGCAACAGCTTGGTCAGCCGCAGCAAGTCCTCACGGGTGTTTGAGTCTGGCAGGGTGCCAATCAGCGTCAGTGCCTTGTCGGTCCACTGGGTCGCCAACTGGCGCGCGGCGGGCACGCCGTCGTGCTGGCGCACTAGGTCGCGGACCGCGTCGATGTCGGCGGGGGTCATGTCGTGTTGCTTCTTCAGGTAGGCGTGAAAGTCCCGCCGTGCCTTGGGGAGCGCCAGCAACAGCGGCAGCGAGTACACGCCCTGACGCAAGTCCTCCAGAATCGGCTTCTTGGTCTTCCGCGGGTCGCCCGCGTAGTCCAGGATGTCGTCTAACATCTGGTAGGCCGTCCCGATGGCGATGCCAATCTCGCGGGCCTTTTCGGTCACGCTAACCGGCGCTTGGCTCAGCATCGCACCCTGATAACAGCTCAGCGCGAACAGCTCGGCGGTCTTGCCGGCCACCTCGCTTAAGTAAGCGTCCAGGCTGGCGTCCTCGCGGTAGTTCAGGGCCATCTGTCCCAGTTCCCCCGTCAGGATCTTGTGCATGGCGTTGATGTGCGTCTGAATCAGCGCCATGTCGCTGGTCGACTTCAGGACCTGGTCGAAGTAGACCGTGAACATGAAGTCCCCGGCGTAAATGGCGTTGCGTTGGCCGTACTTCATTTGGATGGTCCGGACCCCGCGCCGGGTGGGGGACTCGTCGATGACGTCGTCGTGGATCAGCGTCCCCACGTGGAGAATCTCCAGGGCCGCCGCGCCCGCTTGGAGCTGGGCCGCCGTGGCTGCCCGGCCAAATTCAGCGAATAAATAGAAATACCCGGGGCGTAAGAGCTTGCCGCCGGATTGTAATAAGGCTAATATTTTATGGTGGATGGGTTGGTTCGTCAGCTGCACGGCGTCCAGGAGGTATCCCTGAAGGTCGTCGAGCTGTGGAGCCACCCGTGGAAATTGTCGCCAAAGTTGTCGATCCATGCTGCACCTCGTTGTTCTGCAATAAAATAATTCTACCGACAACCGAAAACGTTGTCAAACAAAGCCGATTCAAATTCTGTACATTATTATGGGGGAAAACATCGTGACGTTAAAGGTTTTTTTAGAATTAGTCGAGATTAAAGCCAAAATTGCATCCGTTTGGCCGTTTTTACTGGGTCTGATCTTCGTAGCGGCCAACTTTCACCACCTGAACTGGGGGCTCAACGCCCTGTTCTTCATCGCCATGCTCCTGTTCAACATGGCCGTCGACATCAACGACAACTACCAGGACTACACCAAGGCCGACGATACGCAGGCCGCCGAGTGGAAAAAGCACACCAACATCATCGGCGTCCACCACTTGAACGTCCGCGGTATCTTCGCCCTGATGGCCAGCTTCGCGGTGGTGGCCGCACTCATCGGGCTATACCTGGTCTGGGTCACCGGCTGGCCACTGCTCCTGATGGGGCTGTTCTGCTTTTTGATCGGGTACCTCTACGCCGGTGGCCCCAAGCCGTTGTCCGGCACGCCGACCGGGGAGTTTTTCGCCGGCTTCACCATGGGGTTCATGATCATGGCCATCACGGTCTACCTGAACCTCTACCAGACCCACGCCCTGACGTTTGCGCTGTGGGGCCGGGTCCTGCTGGCCTCCGGGGTGGCGGTCATGGCCATCGCGGCGCTGCTCTTAGCCAACAACATCTGTGACGCCCAGGAGGACCTCGCCCTGAACCGGACCACCATCGTGTATTACCTGGGCAAACGCCGGGCGTTATGGCTCTTTGCCGGCTTCTACGTCGTCGGTTACCTAGCATTGGTGGCCAGCGTTTTGATCGGTGATTTGCCAATCTGGTCGTTGCTGGCGCTGGTCAGCATCGTGCCGGTCACGCGCAACGTTCGCGGGCTGTTTGCCGTGCAGGTCAAGAAGGAGACCTTCATCCTGGCCGTGCGCAACCTGGGCATCCTGGCCCTGACCACGGTAGTGGCGGAAGGGCTGGGGGTGTTCCTACCTTAAAACCTTCCTAAAATTCGGGGGATGAGCGTTGTGTTTTCCGGCCCAAGTCGGGTAGAATAGAGGATAAACTAGTGAACAGGCAGATTATTGGAGGCTAACGAACAACATGAAAATTTTAGAGGACCGCATCCGTCAAGATGGCACGATCTTACCAGGCAACGTTTTGAAGGTAGATAACTTCTTGAACCACCAGGTTGACCCGCAACTGATGGACCAGCTGGGCACCGAGTTCGCCCGGCAGTTCGCCGACGCCGGCATCACCAAGGTGCTGACGGTCGAGTCCTCCGGGATTGCCCCGGCCGTGATGACCGCGCTGCACCTGGGCGTGCCGATGATCTTTGCCCGCAAGCACAAGAGTCTGACGCTGACCGACCACCTGTACACCGCCAAGGTCTACTCGTACACCAAGCAGGTCAACAACGACATCTCCATCGACCGGCGCTTCCTGGACCCGAACGATAAGGTCCTGATCATCGACGACTTCCTGGCGAATGGTCAAGCCGTCCAGGGATTGTTCGACATTGCCCGGGACGCCCAGATCGAGGTCGCGGGTGTCGGGGTGGTCATCGAGAAACGCTTCCAGAAGGGCCACCAGTTAGTGGTCGACGCCGGGGTCCCGTTGGTCGCACTGGCCAGCATCGCGGCCTTCGAGAACGGCACGGTGACCTTTGCGCAGGATTAACCCAACGGACGGCTTGTCTATTCGGACGGTAAACCTTAAAATAAATGATGAAGCATAGGCTTAATTAAACGAGGAATAAAAAATTTAAACGGAAAGTAGGGGGTCATTTTGGCGAATACGGTCTTATATCCAGGCGATACGATTGGGGTGATCGGCAGCAGCGCGAACGCCGCGATGCTGGTCACTACCGCTCGTAAAATGGGGTTGCGCGTGGGGGCTTACGGCTCCGACGAAACCAGTGAAGCGTTGCAATTAGCCGACTTTAAAGCGGTCGGGGACGGCAAGGACAAGGCCAAGCTCCAGCACTTTGCCGAAAGCTGTGCGGCCATCGTGTACGATTCCGCCCACGTCAGCACCGGCGTGGTCAAGTTTTTGATGCAGTACACGCGGGTGCCGCAGGGTAGCGACCTGCTGGAAATGATGCAGGACCGGTTGCTGGAGCGGGCATTCTTCGAACAACTGAACGTCAACATCGCGCCGTACGCCACCATCATCGACCTGGACGACGTGTACCAATCCGTCAACTCCATCGGCTACCCGTGCGTCTTGAAGCCCATCCAAAAGGAATGGTCCAAGGGCCGCGAGCTGGTCATCCGCACGCAGACCGACATTGCCAAGGCGGCCGGCCTGCTGGACTGGGGGACCTACATCCTGGAGTCGCAGATCGACTACGACCGGGAGTACTCCCTGATTGTGGCGCGCGACCAGGACGGTAACCAACAGCTTTTTCCGATTACCGAGGCCCAGTCGATCAACGACGAGCCGTTTAAGACCTGGGTGCCCGCCGACGTGGACCCGGCCGTGACCAGCGAGCTCCAACGCATCGCGGGCGAGGTCGGCAAGCACGTCAACTACGTCGGGGTCTTCGAGGTCGGTTTCTACCTGACCAAGAGCGGCGCTATCTACGTGAAGAAGATCGTGCCGGCACCGAGTGAGAACGGCTACGTCTTCGCGGACGCGGCGACGGTCGACGAGTTCTCGGAACACCTGCGGGCCATCGCCGGCTTGCCACTGGCGACGCCGAAGATCCTGACGCCGGCCGTCACGGTGGCCTTCACCCAGCGGCAGGTCGCCGCGATCCGGACGCAGTGGCAGATCAAGCCGAACTGGCACTTTACGTTCTACCACAACCGCCACGCTGATGACGACACCGTGGTTGGCCACATCGCGGTCCAGGGCGACGCCATTCGGCCGCTCCTGGATCAGTTGGACGACACGGGCATCTGGTCCGACGAGGGACCGGCTGACGAGTCCCATCCTACAGAAAATTAACCACGAAACTGATGCTTGACCGGGATCCGGTGGGCATCAGTTTTTCGTTTATGGAGGCCTGAATATGCAACTACATGATAACCCGCCCCGTACCCCCGCCCTGGTGGCACAATTGGTGACCATCTGGGCGGCCGCGGTACGGGCGACCCACACCTTTTTGTCACCGGCGGAGGTCACCGCCATTCAAGCGTACGTCCCGACCGCGCTGACCCAGGTCCCCGACCTGTGCGTGGCGGTCGATGACCAACAACGCCCAATCGGCTTCATGGGCGTCGCCGACCACCATTTAGAGATGCTGTTCCTGGACCCGACCGTCCGGGGGCGGGGATTGGGCCGGCAGCTGCTGACCCACGGCATCGTCGCGTATCAGGTGACCAGCCTGACGGTCAATGAGCAAAATCCGCAGGCCCGCGGCTTTTACGAGCACCTGGGTTTCCGCGTCACGGAACGCCACGCGGTGGATGAGCAGGGGCAACCGTACCCGGTCTTGACGATGGTGTTGCCGGCGGACGCGGGACCGGAAAATTTCGATTAAATTCCCCCGTCAGCCCAGCAGAACGTATGTTTCTTTGGTATAATGGTCAGGACTAATGACAGAGAGGATTGTGTTCACGGTGGCAGGAGAAGAATTATTAACGGGCATGAATGACAAACAAACGGAGGCCGTCCTTCAAACGGAGGGGCCCTTACTGGTCCTCGCGGGGGCCGGCAGTGGCAAGACCCGGGTGCTGACGCACCGGGTCGCCTATCTGATCGAACACAACCACGTTTTACCGTGGCACATCTTGGCGATCACCTTTACCAACAAGGCTGCCAAGGAAATGCGCGAACGGGTCGCCAAGCTCTTGGGCCCCGACGGCAACGACGTCTGGGTCTCCACGTTCCACGCGTTGTGCGTGCGGATCTTGCGGCGCGACGCCGACAAGCTCGGCTACAACCGGGCCTTTACGATTGCCGATACCGGTGAACAACGGACGCTGATCAAGCGGGTCTTGCAGGACCAGAACCTGGACCCCAAGAAGTACGACCCGCGTTCCGTGTTAGGCGCCATTTCCAACGCCAAGAACGCGCTGCAGACACCCGCGATGATGGCCGAGGAGGCGGGCAACCCGTTTGAAACGACCGTTGCACAGGTGTACGACAGCTACCAGCGGGCCCTGCAGGCCAACCAGGCGATGGACTTCGACGACCTGATCATGCTGACCATCAAGCTGTTCAAGCAGGAAGCCAGCGTGCTGGGCTACTACCAGGACAAGTTCCAATACATCCACGTCGATGAATACCAAGATACCAACGATGCCCAGTACATGCTGGTCAATATGTTGGCCAAGAAGCACGACAACCTGTGCGTCGTCGGGGATGGGGACCAAAGTATCTACGGCTGGCGGGGTGCCAACATGGAAAACATCCTGAACTTCGAAAAGGACTATCCCGACGCCCACGTCACGTTATTGGAACAAAACTACCGGTCGACCAAGACCATCCTGAAGGCCGCCAACGACGTGATCCAACAGAACGTTAACCGGAAGAAGAAGGACCTGTGGACCGAGAACCCCGAGGGGGATAAGATCTCGTATTACCGCGGACAAAACGAAAACGACGAGGCCCATTACGTGGTCGCGAAGATTCAAGAGGAACGCGAGCAGAACCACCACGACTACGGCGATTTCGCCATCCTGTACCGGACCAACGCCCAGTCCCGGGTGATTGAAGAAACTCTGGTCAAGGCCAACATCCCGTACACCATGGTCGGGGGCCACAAGTTCTACGACCGCAAGGAAATTCGCGACGTCCTGGCCTACCTGACGCTGATCGCCAACCCGGCCGACTCGATGAGCCTGGAACGGATCATCAATGAACCTAAACGGGGCATCGGGAACACCAGCCTCGAAAAGCTGCGGGACTTCGCCGACATGAACGACTGGAGCGAGCTGGAGGCGACGCAAAACGTCGATTTAGCCAACGACATCAGTTCCCGAAGCCGCAACGCCATGGCCAAGTTCGGCCGGACCATCAAGGCCATCCAGGAAAACGCCGTGACGGCCAGCGTGTCCGACATCACAAACGACATTTTGGACCGGACGGGCTACCTCGACGCCCTGAAGAACACCAAGAACCTGGAAAACGAGACGCGGATCGAAAACATCGAGGAATTCCTCTCCGTGACCCAGAAGTTCGACACGGATTGGGACCAGGAGGACCACGACGATGAGGACAACCGCTTGGTCGAATTCTTGGCCGACTTGGCCCTGGTTTCCGCTCAAGACGACGTCGACGAGGAGCCGGCCGAGGTCACGCTGATGACGCTTCACGCCGCCAAGGGGTTGGAGTTCCCGGTCATCTTCCTGATGGGTCTGGAAGAGGGCATCTTCCCGTTATCGCGGGCGATGCTCGAAGAGGACCAACTGGAAGAAGAGCGGCGCCTGGCCTACGTGGGGATCACCCGGGCCCAGGAGAAGCTGTACCTGACCAACGCCTACTCGCGGATGCTGTACGGTCGGCGGCAGAACAACCCCGAATCGCGGTTCATTACGGAAATCGCGCCGGAGCTGCTGCACAAGGACTACAGCGAAAGCACCAGCGGTCTGCAACCGCAACGCAAGGACGTGCCGTTTGCCCGCCGGACGGCCAGCGCCGTTGCCAACCCATACCACGGGAAGACCGGCCGGATCACGACCGACACCGGGACCGGTGCTGGCAAGGTGAGCTGGACGGTTGGCGACAAGGCTAGCCACAAGAAGTGGGGTGTCGGGACCGTCGTCAAGGTCAACGGGACCGGCGAGGACGCCGAACTCGACATCGCCTTCCCAGAACAGGGTGTCAAACGGCTTCTGGCTGCCTTTGCACCGATCAAGCGGGTCGACTAACCCGTTCGATTGAGACAAGCCCACCCGACTGTGGTCAGTGACTCCGGGACGATGGCGTGACGGCGTTTAAGTGCTGACGAGTCGCCAGCGCTGTCAATGATCCTTAAAAAGTCGGGCAATGGTTGCCACTGACACCCTTGTCAGCGGACGGCCAGGCCAAAATGGCTCAGGGGTGAGATTTATCTTAGTCGGCGGTTTGGGCCGGCTTAGATAAAGGCCAGTATTTGAGACCGGGTTTAGGGCTCAAATCTGTGCCCACCCCGTTCCAGCCTGATTTTGGCCTGGCCGGGAGCGCCTGCACCACCGATGGGTCATTCTTTTAAACTGTAGATTAAACACGAATGGTAGTTAACTGCGCCAGCGACAAATCGGTGGCGGCGGAGACTACCATTTTGTCTGAAAATGGGTAATAATCATGGTATGTGAGAAAAACAAAGGGGGAGAACCAGTATGACTGACAAACCCGTGAAAGAGCTAACCGAAAATCAGGCGGCCACCGAAGCCGCCGACCTGCGTCCCCAGCTGATTGCCTGGGGGAGGGCGTACTACGATGCCGACGCACCGTCCGTGGAAGACGACGTGTACGACCGAGTCTACGCCCGCCTCGTCGCCCTCGAGACCGCGTTTCCCAACATTGTGACGCCGGAGTCCCCGACCCAACACGTCGGCGGGACCACCCGGGGCGACCTGCCCAAGGTCAACCACGACATCCCGATGCTGTCGCTGGGCGACGTGTTCTCCATCGACGAGCTGAAGGAATTCGACGCGCGCCTGCGGGAGAACGTCGACGAGGCCGACCGCGACTTCGACTATAACTGTGAACTGAAGATCGATGGTCTGGCCATCAACCTGCACTACGAAAACGGCAAGTTCGTCCAGGGATCGACCCGGGGCAACGGGCGAATCGGGGAAGACATTACCGCCAACCTCGAGACATTGCCGTCGATTCCCAAGGTCCTGACCCGGCCGCTGACCATCGACGTACGGGGCGAGTGCTACATGCCCAAGCAGGCCTTCTTAGACCTGAACGAACGGCGGGAGGCCGAGGGGAAGAGCCCCTTCGCCAATCCCCGGAACGCGGCGGCTGGCAGTTTGCGGCAACTCGATGTGGCCGTGACCCGCGACCGGAAGCTGGCGACGTTTATGTACAACATCGCCGACTACGACCCGCTGGACACCCGGACGCAAAGCGGCTTGCTCGATGAATTGGCCGAGCTAGGGTTCAGCACCAATCCGACCTACCAAGTCGCCCACGACATGGACGACGTGCAGGCCTACATCGACACCTACACCGGGAAGCGCAGCGACCTAGCGTACGGCATCGACGGTATCGTCATCAAGGCCAACCCGTTGCCGCTGCAACGGGAGCTGGGCGCGACGGTCAAGGTGCCGCGCTGGGCAATTGCCTACAAGTTCCCGCCGGAAGAGGTTCAAACGGTGGTCCGCGATATCGAGTGGACCGTGGGCCGAACCGGCATCGTCACCCCGACGGCCGTGATGGATCCCGTGCCGTTGGCGGGGAGCACCGTGGCCCGGGCGTCCCTGCACAACCCGGATTACCTGGAAGCCAAGGACATTCGCATTGGCGACACGGTCCTGCTGCACAAGGCCGGGGACATCATCCCCGAGATCTCGCAGTTCGTGGCGGATAAACGCCCGGCCGACGCCACCGCCTACCCGATCCCGACGCATTGCCCGTCCTGTGGGGCCAAACTGGTCCACCTGGACGAGGAAGTCGCGTTGCGCTGCATCAACCCCAGCTGCCCGGCGCAACTGGCCGAGGGGATGAACCACTTCGCCTCGCGGAACGCCATGAACATCGACGGCCTGGGGCCCAAAATCGTGGCACAGTTGTTTGACCGGCAGCTGGTCAGTGACGTGGCGAGTTTGTACGAGCTGACGTTGGACCAATTATTAACTTTAGATAAATTTGGCGAGAAGTCCGCCCAAAACCTCTTGACAGCCATCGATAATAGTCGCAATAATTCACTAGAGCGGTTGCTCTTTGGGTTGGGCATTCGTCACGTGGGTGCCAAGGCGGCCCGGTCGATTGCCGAGCACTTCGGCGACCTGGACCACTTGATGGCGGCCGATGCCGACGAGATCGTGGCCATCGACACCATCGGGCAGATCATCGCCGACAGTGTCGTGACCTACTTCAGCACCGACGAGGTCCAGCACCTGATTGCGCGGCTGGAGACGGTGGGGGTCAACCTGACCTATACCAGCGGCGCGGTCGTGACGGCGCCGGACAGTGAATTTGCCGGTCAGCGCATCGTTTTGACCGGGAAACTCACCGAGCTGAGCCGACCCGAGGCCACGGCCTGGTTGGAGCAGCACGGGGCCAAGGTGACCGGTAGCGTGTCGAAAAAGACCGACCTGGTCATCGCGGGCGAGGCGGCCGGCAGTAAGCTGACCAAGGCCCAGGACCTGGGCATCACCGTGTGGAACGAAGCACAGTTACAAGCAGCCATGACGGAAAATAATGGATGATTTAGGAGGAAACATCGTGAAACGGTTACGAACCTTTATCGCGTTAGCCGCCGTTCCGCTATTCTTAGCGGCGTGTGGTAATTTAGGCAGTTCGAGCATGTCTTCGGGGTCGAAGACCAGTACGTCGGGGACCCAGCTCACCGGCCAAAGCAACGACAACGACTACGAAGGGGTCATTCAAAGTGGCCACTACACCGTCAGCAAGTCGCGTGGGGTGACCAACACCCAGGACTCCGGCAACACGTACAACCTGAAGAGCTTTGAAAACGGCATGTTGAGCGTGTCGAAGAAGGTCTTCTCGACCAAGAACTACGTCTTCCAGGAAGGGCAATACCTGAGCAGTACGACCGTGCAGAACTGGTTGGACCGCAAGAGTAAGACCAATTCCGTGGGGCTGAACCCGGTCGATAACGGCTCGAAGTCGGCGTCGAAGCGGAACCCCATCTACATTCAGGCCCTGGAAGAACAGGACTACATGACCCAGAAGAACGGCAAGCTCTCCTTGGGCGGGGTCACGGTCGGCATCGCGGTCAACTCGGTGGACTACTTCAAGAAGGTCCAGTACGGGGCGACCTACGAGACCAAGATCACGCAGGCGGCCGGCGAGGCGTACGCCAAGAAGGCGGCCAACACGGTCCTGAAGCGCATGCGGCAAAAGTCGGCGCTGAAGAACGTGCCCATCGTGATCGCCGTTTACCGGCAGGCGTCCAACGACAGCCTGATTGGGGGAACGTTCCTGGCTTACTCCAACAACAAGGCGGGGAGTACCAGCGTTGCGAAGTGGACGGCGTTGAACCAAAAGAACTACGTCTTCCCGATCTCGAACGGGGCCAGCAGCCCGAACAGCAACGATGCCAGCTCCTTCTCCAACTTTAAGAGCCAGGTCGAGAACTTCTTCCCGAACCTGAGTGGGGTCACGGCACAGGCGCAGTACGACGGCAAGACGCTGCAGGGGATGCACGTGAACATCACGACGCAGTTCTACAGCCAAACGGAAATCATCAACTTCACGCAGTACCTCCAGACGGCGGCACAAAAGTACCTGCCATCCGGGGTACCGATCGACATCACGGTTTCCTCGACCGACGGGATTCAAAGTTTCTTAAACCGGACGGCCAGCGAAAAGAAGTTCAGCAGCCACGTCTTCAACAGCTACTGATCCAAATTGACGAACCAAAGAACGGCGACTCCTGCGGGGGCCGTCGTTTTTTATATGGGCGGATTGCTGGTGTTAAGGGTGATGGGGTCGCTTCACGCCGGCGAGCAAGATGGTCGTGGTGGGCACGACCACCAAGTCGCCTCTGTTCCGCTAACGTTGATGAGGGGGTGGCGACATTGGTGATGACTGTCGCTAAGATGGGGGGAGTGGAGTCCTGAGTTGTTTAGTCAGCGCAATGGACGATTATTCATGCAGATAGTGGGGATTGTGGAGTGGCATTGATACTATTTTGAGAAAAATGATGGTCAAGTGGGGAGCGGGTCTCCATACCGGAAGCTACAGTGGGGCAGGTTACGGAGTGATATTGCCGACCCACCATGTTTGGCTCGATTGGTTTTTCGACGCCAGTTTCCTCATAGCTCAACCAACGACCAGCAGGCAACGGGGCTCAGTTAGTCGTGCCCGCCGGCGTTCCAGCCCTGAAAGTCGCCTGCCGGTCGCGGGGGTCCTGTACGACCTGGGACATGGTGGTTCGTTGTGTAGGGGGAATCATTTTTCAAGTCCACCGGTGGAGCGCAGGAATCCCACAGTTTTTAGATAGATTTCTTGGTCTCCCCTAGATATATGGTAGAATGATAATGTGTGTTTACTTTGCGAACCACGCGGGTAAACGGGTAATACGGATAATGAAGAAAGAGGGATAATTGATGGCTAATCGAATTGATCGTGACCAAGTGAAGCACGTGGCTGAACTGGCCAAGCTTGAGTTTACGAATAACCAGTTGGACGCATTGACGCCCCAATTGGATGAGATCATCGGCTTATTTGAATCGCTCAGTGAAGTGGACACGTCCAACGTTGAAGCGACCAGCAACGTCACCGACCAGATCAACGTGATGCGTGAAGACGTCGCGGACAACTGGGGACAAAGTGAAGCACTCTTAAAGAACGCGCCAGAAGCCCAAGACGGCTACATCATGGTGCCAACCATCATCGACGAAAGTGAGGATTAATTCATGAACTACTTCAAACAAGACCTCGCTAGCCTGCACGCTGACCTGGTGGCGAAAAAGTACAGTGCCAAAGAATTAACGCAGGCGACCCTGGACAATATCCAGGCCACCGACCCTGAAATCAACGCCTTTTTACACGTGAACGCAGACGAGGCCTTAGCCCAAGCCGAGAAGATCGACCAGGCCGGCATCGCCGACGACCAGCCCTTAGCCGGGATTCCCATGGCTTTAAAGGATAACCTGGTCACGAAGAACATCCCAACGACCGCTGCTTCCAAGATCTTGGCCAATTTCAAGCCAGTCTACGATGCCACGGTCGTGGAGAAGTTGGCCCACGCCAACATGATCTCCGTCGGGAAGACCAACCTGGACGAATTCGCCATGGGGAGTTCGACCGAAAACTCCGCCTTCAAGACTACTAAGAACGCTTGGGACCACACCAAGGTTCCCGGTGGGTCTTCCGGTGGGTCCGCCGCAGCCGTTGCGGCCGGCATGGTGCCCGCTTCCTTGGGGTCCGATACCGGTGGTTCGATTCGGCAACCGGCCGCCTTTAACGGTGTCGTGGGGATGAAGCCGACGTACGGTCGGGTCTCCCGGTGGGGCCTGATCGCCTTCGCCTCCAGTTTGGACCAGATTGGCCCGATGACCCGTAGCGTCAAGGATAACGCTATGATGCTCAGCGCCATTGCCGGTCATGACGACCACGACCTGACGTCCTCCGACAAGGCCGTGCCGAACTTTGCGGCCGACCTGAATGCCGCGACCAGCGTCAAGGGCATGCGCATCGGGTTACCGAAGGAATTCCTGGCCGAAGGGGTCTCCGATGATGTGAAGAACGCCATCCTAGCCGCCGCCGACACCTACCGCAAGTTAGGGGCCACGGTCGACGAAGTCTCCTTACCGCACAACCAATACGGGGTTGCGGCCTACTACATCATCGCGTCCTCCGAAGCGTCCTCGAACCTCCAACGGTTTGACGGGATTCGCTACGGTTTCCGGGCCGACGACGTGAAGAACCTGGAAGACGTTTACGTGAAGTCCCGTTCCGAAGGGTTCGGCGACGAAGTCAAGCGCCGGATCATGTTGGGGACCTTCTCCCTGTCCGCTGGGTTCTACGACGCCTACTTCGTGAAGGCAGCCAAGGTCCGGACGGTCATCTTGAACGACTTTAAGGCCATCTTGAAGGACCACGACTTTATCCTGGGTCCCGTGGCACCGACCACGGCCTTTGGCATCGGGGCCAAGATCTCGGACCCCGTCACCATGTACATGAACGATATCCTGACCATCCCCGTAAACTTGGCCGGCCTACCGGGCTTATCCTTGCCCGCCGGCTTCAGCAACGGGTTACCGATCGGCATGCAGCTGATTGGACGGCCATTTGACGAAAGCACGCTGTACAAGGCGGGATACGCCTTTGAACAGAATACGGCGTTTCACCAAGAGATTCCCACGTTAGGAGGCCAAAACTAATGAATTTTGAAACAACCATTGGGCTGGAAGTCCACGTGGAGTTAAAGACGCACTCGAAGATCTTCAGTCCGTCCCCCGTTGAATTCGGGGTCAAGCCTAACGCCAACACGAACGTGATCGACTGGGGATACCCCGGGGTCCTGCCAACCACCAACAAGGGCGTCGTTGCCGACGGTATCATCGCCGCTTTGGCGCTGCACGCTCAGGTGGAACAGCACACCCACTTCGACCGGAAGAACTACTTCTACCCGGATAACCCGAAGGCTTACCAGATCACCCAGGCCGACAAACCCATCGCCCATGACGGCTGGGTCGAAGTCGACGTGGACGGTGTGAAGAAGAAGATCGGAATTGAAGAGATGCACATCGAAGAAGATGCCGGGAAGAACACCCACGAACGGGACCATTCCTACGTCGACTTGAACCGGCAGGGGACGCCCCTGATCGAAATCGTGTCGAAGCCCGACATCGCATCGCCAGCCGAGGCCTACGCCTACCTGGAAGCCTTGCGGCAACGCATCCAATTCACCGGGATCTCCGATGTGAAGATGGAAGAAGGGTCCATGCGGGTCGACGTCAACATTTCCGTGCGTCCCGTGGGCCAAGAGAAGTTCGGGACCAAGACCGAATTAAAGAACTTGAACTCCTTTACCTACGTGAAGCGCGGGCTGGAGTACGAGGAAAAGCGGCAACAGCAGGTCCTGATGTCCGGCGGCAGTGTCCGGCAAGAGACGCGCCGGTTCGACGAAAAGACCGGGGAAACGATCCTGATGCGGGTCAAGGAAGGGTCCGACGATTACCGTTACTTCCCAGAACCCGACCTGCCAGCGCTGAATATCAGCGACGACTGGATCAAGGAATTGAACGACGCGATGCCTGAAATGCCAGGGAAGCGGCGTGACCGGTACGTCAACGAGCTGGGGCTGACCGACTACGACGCCATGGTCATCACCCAGACCAAGGAAATGTCCGACTTCTTCGACAGCATGGTTGCCTTAAAGGCGGACCCGAAGATGGCCGCCAACTACCTGCAAGGGGACGTCAACGCCTACCTGAACGATCAGCAGGCCGACCTGTCCGCCACGAAGTTGACACCCGCCAACTTAGCCGGTATGATTAACCTCATTTCCGACGGGACGATTTCCACCAAGATGGCCAAGAAGGTCTTCAAGGCGGTCACCCAGGGTGAGGAACCCAAGGCCTTTGTTGAAAAGCACGGGTTGGTTCAATTATCCGATCCCGCCAAGTTACAACCGATCATCGATGACGTGCTGGACCAGAATCCACAATCCATCGAAGACTTTAACAACGGGAAGGACCGGGCCGTGGGCTACCTCGTGGGTCAGATCATGAAGCAGACGCACGGTCAGGCGAACCCGAAGGTCGTCAACCAGTTACTGATGGCGGCTTTGAAACACTAGAGAACATTGGAGGCACCAGCATGCGTAAACGGGCACGGGTGATTTATAACCCAACCTCAGGCCGTGAGGCGTTAAAAAAGGATTTAATTGATATTTTGGCAGTGTTCGAGCAGGCCGGCTACGAAACCAGTGCCTACGCGACGACGCCAGCGCCGGATTCGGCTCGGGACGAAGCGACCCGGGTGGCCAAGGCTGGGTTTGAACTCATCGTGGCGGCCGGGGGCGACGGTACTATTAACCAGGTGGTTAACGGGATCGCCGGGCTCGCGCACCGGCCCAAGTTGGCGATCATCCCCGCGGGGACGACCAACGACTACGCCCGCGCGCTGCACATTCCGCGCGAGGACCCCTTGGCGGCGGCGAAGGTCGTGCTCAAGGAGCAGACCATCAAGATGGACATCGGCCAGGCCGGCGAGCAGTACTTCATCAACATTGCGGGTGGGGGGCTGCTGACCGAGCTGACGTACGACGTGCCGTCGAACCTGAAGTCGATTTTCGGCTACCTGGCCTACCTGGCGAAGGGCGCCGAACTCCTGCCGCAGATCAAGCCCATCGAGATGGACCTGACCTACGACGGGGGCCACTTCCGCGGCAAGGCGTCGATGTTCTTGCTGGCGTTGACCAACTCCATCGGGGGCTTTGAAAAGATCGTCCCCGATGCGGCGCTGGACGACGGCAAGTTCACCATGATCATCGTCAAGACCGCCAGTTTGCCGGAGCTTTTGCGGCTGATGGGGCTGGTCTTAAACGGTGGGAAGCACATCAACGACCCGCACATCATCTACGTCAAGACCAACAAGGTGGTTGCCAAGCCGGTCAACGAGCGGATGATGATCAACCTGGATGGCGAGTACGGGGGCGACGCGCCGATGAAGTTCCGCAACCTGCGGCAACACATCGAGATGTACGCCAACCTCGACGCCATTCCGGATTCCGCGGTGACGATGGACTCGCCGGAGATGCTCGAGGCAGAACAAAAATTCGTCAAGCAGGTGGAAGAACTGCCGCAAGACGACGATCCAAAATAGATATGTATTTACGGATGAGGGATTTTGCGTCATAATGGGGCAAAGTCCCTTTTCCAACGCTTAGAAAAAATGAGGTAAACATGAAAAGTACAGCACCAGTGAAGAAAAATCAACAGCTCGACGTGACCATCACCGACCTGACCTTCCAAGGGTTAGGCCTGGCGAAGGTCGACGACTTCTCGTTATTCATCGAGAACGCCTTACCCGGCGAAGAGGTGACGATTCAGGTCACCAAGGTCCAAAAGCACTACGGATTCGCCCGGGTGGTGGCCTTCAAGACCAAGTCGCCCGACCGGGTCGAAGACGTCGACAAGACCTACCGACAGACCGGAATCGCGCCGTTACAGCATTTAAGCTACCCGGCACAACTGGCCTTTAAGCAAAACCAAATCGAGGAGCTCTTCAAGAAGGTTCACGTAGCCGTGGAAGTGGCGCCGACCCTGGGGATGGACCACCCGACCCAGTACCGCAACAAGGCGCAGGTGCCCGTGCGGATGATCAAGGGAAAGCTGGAGACCGGTTTTTACCGGCAACACAGCCACGACCTGATTCCGCTGGAGGACTTCTACATCCAGGACCCCGAGATCGACAAGGCCATCATCAAGGTGCGCGACCTGTTACGGCAGTTCGAGATCCCGGCCTACGACGAGATCAATGACAAGGGCGTCATCCGCAACATCATGGTGCGCCGGGGTTACTACAGTCACGAGATGATGATCGTGCTGATCAGCCGGCAACAGAAGCTGCCGAGCCAGGCGCAATTGGTAGAGCAGATCCAGCAGGCCCTGCCCGAAGTCAAGAGCATCATCCTGAACGTCAACGCCAAGCGGACCAACGTGATCATGGGGAACGTGACCCGGGTCCTGTACGGCAAGCCAACCATCGAGGACCAACTGATGGGGCTGACGTTTGCGATTTCGGCCCGGTCCTTCTACCAGGTCAACCCGCAACAGACCGAGAAGCTGTACCAGATGGCCATCGACAAGGCCGGCCTGACCGGTAACGAGACCGTCATCGACGCCTACTGTGGTATCGGGACCATCTCGTTGGCTTTGGCCAAGCACGCCAAGCAGGTCTACGGGGTCGAAATCGTCCCTGAGGCCATCGAGGACGCCAAGGTCAACGCACAGAAGAACCACCTGACCAACGTGGAATTCGCCGTAAACAAGGCCGAAGACCAGATGGCCAAGTGGCAAGAGGACGGCATCAAGCCCGACGTGATCGTGGTCGATCCACCACGGAAGGGCCTGGCACCGAGCCTAATCGAGAGTGCCGCGAAGATGGCGCCGCACAAGGTCGTCTACGTCAGCTGCAACCCATCGACGCTGGTCCGCGACGTGGCCCACTTCGAAGAGTTGGGCTACGAAATCGACGGCGCGATTCAGCCCGTCGACCAGTTCCCACAGACGCCGCACGTGGAATCCGTAACGGTGTTGAAGCGCACAGCTAAATAACCAATCATTACCGGTGCGCCGGTAGTGATAACAGATAAAAAGTGTCCTAATTTCCCTTTTTGATGAGGGAATTAGGGCACTTTTTTGGGTTGGTGGGAGGGGTCAGCCGTGTGCTGAACTTGAGCAAACGGCTGATTTGGAGAGTTGCGTGGCTGGAAGGGAGCGGTCAATAAAGGTCCACTTCGAGCATCATCAGGGGGCGGTTTGCTAAAAAGTTCAGGGTCGTTTATGCTTATCGGAAAACGAGGTTTTTTAAACCACGAGGAGGCCTTGTGATGACCAAACTGAATCGGATCCAATTAATCGTGAGCAACATCAGCTATGGCCCGGAGCCGGCACCTAGCGACGACGTGGCGCAACGGGTGACGGTGACGGCAGATGGGGACGTCTCTTATGCGGTTTACCAGTATGGGGGCGACGTTACGCGACGCCGGTTTCAAGTTGACCGGGGCCAGGTGACGCGGTTATTTAGACATCTTGACGCGGCCTTTCGGAAGCCGTCTCAAAATTTGGAGGCCACGGATGTTGGGCGCTGGCAGCTGACCCGGCTGCACGGCACCACGGAAACGGTGGATACGGGGGCATTCATTGAGAATTCGCTCTTGGCACCACTTTCCGCGCAATTACGCGTGGTGACCGGTTTGCCGGAACTATGGGGGTTCACCGGGGATGATTCCGTCACGCCTGACGTTGCGGGGGGGTGTCCCCCAGTCGTGACGTGATCGTGTGGTAGAATAACGAATGATGGGAGGTCGGCAAATATGACCCGTGAAGAAGTCTTTCAATATGCGGCGGCACGGTATGGGACCGAACCGGCGTACCTATGGCGCAAGTACCCGCGCTACGCGGTGCTACGCCACGACCAGGGAAAGTGGTACGGTCTGGTGGTGAACGTCTCGGCCAAAACACTAGGCTTGGATGCTACCGACGCGGAACAGGACGTGTTGGTGGTCAAGGGGGACCCCGAAGAGATTGCCATTTTACAACAGAGCCGGGGCTTCCTACCGGCGTACCACATGAACAAACGCCACTGGATCACGGTGCTGCTGACCGACCCCCAGGCGGCGCGGCAGGTTCCCAGTCTGTTGGCGGAGAGCTTTGCCCTGACCAGTGATTAAGCCATTCTAATGATGAGGTGATCAGCATGTTAGACCAGATTAACCAGTTAACGGTAACGGATTTAGACGAGTTGAGTCAGTTTTATCAGGAGGTGTGTGCCCACCAGCCCCTCGACGACTTCAGTCCCGACTGGCACTGGGGCGAGTATCCTAGTCGCGACAGTCTGCGGGAGGCCCTGGCCACCCACCAGTGTGTCGTGGGCCGGGTGGGGAAGCGCATCGCGGCTGCCGGGATCTTGTCGGTGGGCGAAGACCCGGACTATCACGATATCCCCTGGCCGACTCAGGTGGCGGACGACGAGATTGCGGTCCTGCACCTGTTTGCTGTGCATCCCGACTTTCGGGGGCAGGGGCTCGCCCAGCCGATGATGCGCGGGCTACTGACGGCGGCCAAGGCCCACGGTCAACGGGTGGTTCACCTAGACGTCATGACCAGTAACCAGCCGGCCGAGCGGCTCTACCGCAAGTGTGGGTACGTGTTGGCCGCCGATAAGGTCATGCCCTATGCGGATATTGGGGACACCCCGGCCCGGTTGTATGAGTACCAGCTTTAAAACGGATCATCAGGAATTTCGTCTCTCGGAGGGGTCTTAGACCGTTTGGGGAGACTTTTTTGTAATCCAAGATTACCTGGGCCAACGTGGCGCGCTCAGCCGGTAAGCGGGGCTGGACCGCTTACCGGATTTGACGGAGGCTCTGCACCAGCAACTGGGAATTTGACGGATAGGGGACTTTGTGTGAAAACTTGCACTTGAGAGTTCCATCTCGGCCGGCAGCGTGGTAAGATGGGCCTAGTAAGTAGCCGTGTGCTACTGCAACAGGTTCATATGTCATCCGTAGGGGTGACGACGCTGGTTTCAGAAAATGGGTGGACCCCCGGCGTGTTTTTCGGCGACCGAGTGGTCCGTTTTGTGTGCTCCGATGATTAACTTAGTCCAAGGAGGCTAAAATAATGCAAGCACAAATGGTCACGTATCCCGTAATTCTTCATCCAGACAATGGTGAGTACAACGTCGAGATTCCGGATATCAACAACGATACCTGGATTCGCGGCACCAGTGCCGCCCAGGCGTTGATTCTCGCCAAAGAGGTCATTGGCAAGACCCTGGCCGGTCTAAGCGAACTGCCGCCCGCCACCCCCACTAACCAATTGCCGGTCAGCGACCAGGACATTCAACACCTGGTGACCGTTGATCTGAGTGCGTTTCGTTTGGTGGAACCAGCCGAATAAGTGAAAATAATGCGAAGGCCCGTCAACTGAGTGATCAGCTGGCGGGCCTTTTGGGCGCTGTGGGCGTTATTTGAGCAATCCCAATTTTTCCATTTGATTCGCGGCATCGATCAGCGTCGTTTCTGCCGAGCGGGGTCGCCAGCCCAAGTCACGCTGGGCCTTGGCGGAGGTGTAACGGAACTGCCGGTGCAGCAACCCAACGAATACGGCGACGTTGGCGTTCAGCCGAGCCACCAGGCGTAGGAGCCAGTCGGGAATCGTGTTCGTGTGGACGCGGCCAGCAATCACGGGGACCCGTTCCTTGAGCAACTGCGCGATGGCCTTCATTTTGAGGTTATCCGCAACGGCCAGGTAACGTTGTCCAGCGGCCTGATCACGCTGCATAGCGGCAATCTCGAGATCGACGAGGTCCCGGACGTCGACGATATCGAACCCGATGTTGAACACCCCGGGCAAGCGACCACGTAACATGAGCGTGATGAGTTGTTGTGAGCTGTTATTTTGGGGCATGAGGACCGGACCGAAGACGGCAGTGGGTAAGACGGTGGATAGCTGCATAGGACCGTCATAAGTTGCCATCCAGTCCCACGCGGCTTTTTCGGCCAGGGCCTTGGAACGTTGGTACGGGTTTTGAACCGGATCGTTCGGTTGGGTCCACACCGTTTCGTCCGAGAGCCAGTCGGTGCTGTCGTCCGCCGGTTTGGCCGCAGCGGCCGCCGACGTGATGACCACGTGCTTGACGCCCGCAGCCGCCGCAAAACGCAAGACTCGTTCATCGCCGTCCCGCTGCGGTTTTAAGAAGGTCTGAATATCCGCTGAATCGCTGGTATGCATGGGGGATGCGACGTGCAGGACCCGGTCGACGCCGGCCATGGCGGCTGACCAGCCCGTGTCGGCGGTTAAATCAGCCACGACAAACGTGAGCCGGTCTTGAGGGTCGACCAGTGGCGCGATGGCCGCCCGGACATGGGTCTCCTTTTTTAAGCTGCGGACGGTCGTTCGAACCCGGTACCCTTGTTGGAGGAGGCGAACGATTGCCCAGCTACCGACGAAGCCCGTCCCGCCCGTTACTAAAATCAGTTCATGTGTTTTTGCCATTGTTTAACCACCTTTACTGTTTTTTTGTTGAGCATAGCTTACCATCGGTTGACTCAAAAATCAACAAAAAATACTTTTTCTGTCTAAATTGACAATTTTGACGCGAGCGTGTACACTACGACCCATACGTAAAGGAGGGGTTCCCATGGCCACCGTCGCCGAACGAAAGCATCGTATGATTATGACCATTACGCAAACCGTCGTTCAAAACGGGTTTGCCACGTTAAAAATGGACCGCATCGCCAAACTAATGGGTGTTAGTCGCGCAAAATTATACCAATACTATTCCTCTAAGGATGCCGTGATCACGGCCGTTGTTGAGCAGTACCTTCAATTTATGGCGGAACAACCGGTTCCCACGGGCCAGGATGTCGCGGCCAGTGTTCGGCAGTTGCCCCGCGTCCTGTTGAGCCTTATCACGCTGATTGGGTCGAGTTCCCACCAGTTTCGGACCGACCTGGCGCACAGCAATCCGGACCTCTCGCAGCGATTTGAACGGGAATACGCCGATTGGTTAGCCCGGGCCCGTCAGTTTCTGACCACGGGGAAGGCCAACGGGGCGTATAATGCCCAACTTAATCCCGGCCTCTTCTTGATTCAACTGGAGGCAACGGTTCCGATGGCGATGATGCCCGCCGTTCTGAGTCGTTACGGCGGGAGCAGCCAAGACGTCTTACCCGATTATTTACAGATGTTGATGACGCAGGTCGTGGTGCCTGCCAAGTGGGCGGACGTGGATTTTTCAACCATTACGAGCGCACTGCAACAGCTGACGATCAACTACCAACAAGTGCTTACCAAGTAAGGAGACCTTTGATGAAATTAGCAATTATTGGGGCCACCGGCAAAACGGGGACTGCGGTCCTTCGCGTGGCCGTGCAGCGGGGCTTGGCGACCACGGCCATCGTGCGGAACGCCGCCAAATTAACGATTCCGACAACAGTGATCGAGCGGGACCTCTTCGATTTGACGCGGGCCGACCTACACGGCTTCGATGCCGTTATCTGTGCCTTTGCCTCGGCGAAGAAGGCCGACTATCCCCGGGTGATTCGCTCCCTGACAGCTCTGTTAACGGGGACGGCGACCCGGTTGATCGTCGTGGGGTCGGGGGCCACACTTTATCTGGATGATCAGCGGACCAAAATGGTGGCCGACCGGTTGCCGTTCATCATGCGCTCCGCCAGCCGGGCACACTTGCAGTCCCGGGAGATCCTGGAAAATGCCGGTGTGACCTGGACCTACGTGGCGCCCCCGTACAACTATCTGCCCACCGCGGCGGAAACCGGCCACTACCAGACGAGGACCGACGTCTTGCTGTATGATCACCATCATCAATCGACCATCAGCTATGCGGACATGGCGCTAGCCCTGGTGGATGAGGTGCAGCACCCGCACTATGAAAATCGGCGGATGACCGTTGCCTGGCAGTAAGGGCACGGGCCACACCCGTTTTAAAAATGGCTGAGTGTTTGTGGAATAACGAAAGGCCCGTCAGTTGAGGTGTCAGCTGGCGGGCCTTTTTCGCCGTACTTAACATTATTTTATTTTTAAAATATCGGATTATAGCAATTTGAAAAAAGGTAAAATATATAAAAATATGAAAACGCTTTTAAAATAACCATTAAAGCCGTAAACTGTGAGGAGGTGGATAAAATATAAGGAGGTTTATAGGGAAATGGTTAAACAGGTTCAGCAACACGGTCGCTTGCGGCGACGACTCAGCAGGTGGTTCCTGCTAGGGTTAGCCGTCATGACGGTCGGTGGGGTGTCGGTTACAGCCCACGCGACGACGGTCACGGCCACAACAGTTTCAGCAAAACAACTACAACAAGCCGTGGGAACCGCGGGAGCCGTGGCCACCCCCGTCACGACGCCGACTGGGATTTCCACGGAGGTCTATCGGGATAGCTCGGCCTTACAATTAGCGGCCGATGTCCGGTCCGGTAAGGTGACCAGTCAGCAGCTCGTCCAACAGGCGATTGCGAAGGTCAAAGCGGATAATCCTCAGCTAAACGGGGTCATCAAGCTCCGTGAGACCGCAGCCCTCCAAGAGGCGGCAGTGCTCAAAGATACGGGACAGCCCTTTCTAGGCGTGCCCATTTTGATCAAGGGGTTGGGGCAGACCCTTAAGGGCGAGCCGAACACCAATGGGTTGGTCACGTCCAAGGACGTAATTGCCGGATTTACGACGACCATCGTGCGCAACCTCCAAGCTGCGGGGTTCATCGTCATTGGCCAAACGAACTTTCCCGAAATGGGGCTCTTAAACGTCACGACCTCGAAGCTGTATGGCGCGGCGCATAGTGCTTGGAACACGGCCTACCAGCCCGGGGGTTCCTCGGGCGGCTCGGCGACCAGTGTGGCCGATGGCATGGTCCCGATTGCGTCCGGCAGTGATGCGGGTGGCTCGATTCGCATCCCGGCTTCATGGTCCGGCCTGGTAGGCTTGAAACCTACCCAGGGGATGATTCTAGGGGATGGATCCTCGGCACTGGCCCACACGGTCAACTTCGCGGAGACCAAGACCATGGCGGATACCGAAACGCTCTTTGACGCGCTGAAGAATCCACGGGTCACGGCCCCAGCCGCGCCAGCGGATCTCAGTAAACTGACGATCGCGTATAGCACCAAGTCGCCGGTGGGAACACCGGTCAGCGCGGATGCTGTGCGGGCGGTCCGCCAAGCGGTCACTTTCTTGAAGCAACAGGGGTTCACGGTCAAAGAGGTCGACCCACAGATCGATGGGGTTGCCCTGATGAAGGCCTATTATACGTTGGATACGGCCGCGGGGAGTGTGGCCGCCTACGTCACCCAGACGCAACAGAAACGGGCGATGACCAAGGACGATGTAAGTCCGTTGACCTGGGGGCTTTACCAGGCCAGCAAGAACCTGACCAAGGACCAAACGGCGCAGGCGAATGCGACGATTGCGGATGCGGCGACCAAGATGGCCACCTTCCACCAGACCTATCCGCTCTATCTGACGCCCACCGCGGCCACGACGGCACCGCTGGTCAGTGATCCCGCCGTATTGCCAGAATATGAAGCAAAATTACGCAACATGGAAACGGTCCCGGTGGCCCAGCAGATGCCACTGATTTATGATGCCTGGTTGCACGGTTTGAGCAAGACGCCGTTTACCCAACAGGCAAATTTGACGGGAGATCCGGCAATTAGTCTGCCGACCTATGTCTCGGCCGGGGGCTTGCCATTAGGGATTCAGTTCACGGCAGCCAAGAATCAGGACCGGCTATTGATGGCCATGGGGCAACTGTTTGAGCAACACCACCTCTTTAAGCAGTTGTCGTCACAGTCATCGAAGCCTACGACTACGGCGCCAACGACGAGTACGTCTTCTTCCAATACCACCACGACCACAACGCCGCAACTCACCGAACCGAGTGTGACGCCGACAACGTCCGTTTCCCGGCCAGCAACGGTCTCTACGACTAAGACGGCAGCGCCAAAGGTCAAGGCTATCTATGTGACGGCGGCCTTCAAGCTGTATCGCGATGGGGGACTTAAGCGGGTCAAACACAGTTACCGGGCCCATTCCCGGGCAACGGCCCCGAGCTTCAAGGTGCTAGCCGTAATGACGCGGAACGGCCAACGGGTTTACCGGGTCAAAGGTGGTTACCTGCGGGCCGGTAAGGCGGTACATGACCAGTATTATCGGCGCACGACGAAGCAGTTGCGGGTCATCGCTACTAAGGGGGTCTACGAATACCGGACGGCCCAGCTGAAGCGGACGCAGCGGCAACAGCACCGCAAGCAGCACGCGACGTTACGAGTCAAAAAGCTGGTGACGCGCGGCAACGTCACGCGGTATCAGTTGACCAACGGCCACTTCGTCACAGCTAACCGACAGTTCGTTCAATGGAAATAACGTAATCCACCAGAAAAACCGCGATGGGAGTGTCAGCCATCGCGGTTTTTGGATTTTTTAGCACTAGGTTCATGACGAAGCCCCTTACTCCGCCGGCCAAGCCGCTGTCAGTGCCCGGAGTACCGGGGTGACCCGGTGGCGTTGGGCCGTGAGGTAGCTGCCGTAGATGGGCAGGTGTGCGCTAGCATCGCTGATGGGGCGGCGGACCCGGTTATCCTCACGGGGCGTGGCTGGGACCTGTGGATCGTAGGCTGAGAGATTGGTACTGAAGTAGGGAAAGTCCGAGTACTGGGTGATCTCGGTGAAGGCCTGTCGCTGGGCCTGGTAAAGAAAGTGGGCGTCGGGAATCTCGCGTTGAATGATGGCCCGCCACGCGCCGATGTCCTGGAGCACCAGAAAGCTCAGCCCCTTTAGTTCGGCAAACGTCACGCTGGGCTGGTTGGCCTGGTACATGAATTGGTCGAGGTTGACCGCCAGGCTTTCGGTCCCCAGGTAGCGGGACTCAACGTCGTCCGTCAGGAGCTCGTGGTCGGAGAGCACCAGGGTCGCCGCGGCGTTTCGCAGTTGGGCCACCACCTGGTCATCCGCTAACAGGGCCTCGTCCAACTCAAGGTTGGCTGGCAGCGTTGTTTGGGCGTGATGCACGACCAATTTGGGGCCGGGCAAGGTCGTGACCACCCGGAAGACCTGGTGACTGCGGTCAAAGGTCTGAACCTGCTCAACGAAGGCTTGGTTGGCCCGCAACACGGCCGCGGCCCGGGTAACGGCTAGCTTGCCCGTGGCCGTGAGGGTGATCCGGTTGGGTTGCCGGTCGAACAGCGTGACCCCCAGGTCGTCCTCCAGCTTTTGCATCCCCCGGGTGACCGTGGGCTGGGTCACGTGGAGGGCCGCCGCGGTCTGCGCCAGGGTCCCGTGCTCCCCGAAGGCCACCAGTTCGGCGAGCAGGTAGTTTTCAATCATGCGGATCAACTCCTTAGTATACGATACCTGTATACTAGTATAGCCAACGGGTAATTTTCAAGGAAGTTGTTTGTGGGTATCATGGGAACCGATAAGTCAGCAGAAAGGACCGATGTTCATGATTCAAATTCCAACCACAACGCTCAATAACGGCGTGACGATGCCCCAGCTAGGGTTCGGCGTCTTTCAAGTTCCGGACCTAGCCGAGTGTGAAGCGGCGGTGACCGCCGCCCTGCAAGCCGGCTACCGGTTGATCGACACCGCCACGGCCTACCAGAACGAGGAGGCCGTGGGGCGGGCCATCGCCAAGAGCGGCATCCCCCGCGACGAGCTCTTCATCACCTCGAAACTGTGGGTGTCCGATTTCACTTACGAACGGGCGCAACACGGTATCGACGCCTCCCTACAGAAGCTGGGGCTCGATTACCTAGATCTGTACCTGTTGCACCAACCCTATGGCGATGTCATGGGTGCCTGGCGGGCGTTAGAAGAGGCCTACCATGCGGGGAAGATTCGGGCCATTGGGGTCTCGAACTTTTACGCGGACCAGCTCAAGAATCTGGAGCTGACCATGACTGTCAAGCCGGTCGTCAATCAGATTGAGGTTAACCCTTGGTATCAGCAGCCAACCGAAGTCGCCTTTAATCAGGGCGAAAACGTACGGGTCGAGGCCTGGGCGCCGTTTGCCGAGGGCAAGCACGGTATCTTCCAGGACCCCACGATTGCCCAGATTGCGCAGGCGCACGGTAAAACGACCGGACAGGTGATTCTGCGCTGGCTGCTTCAACGGGGCATCACGGTGATTCCCAAGTCGGTTCACGCCGACCGGATGGCCGAAAACCTGGACGTCTTTGATTTTGCGCTGACGGATAGTGAGATGACGACGCTGGCCGGGCTGGACCGTCAGGAGAGTCAGTTCTTTGACCACCGCGACCCGGTCACCATCGAGCAGATTTTCGGGACGAGTTTACGGCAGTTACACGAGGAGGAAAAGTAATGACCCAAACACCTACGATTCAATTAAATGACGGCAACCAGATTCCGGCCATCGGCTTCGGGACCTTCCAGATTCCGGACGACGGCACCACCTATCAGGCCGTCAAGGACGCCTTGGCAGCGGGGTACCGACACATCGACACGGCCGTGGCCTACTTCAACGAAGACGAGGTCGGTCGCGCCGTTCGCGACAGCGGGATTCCCCGCGATCAGATCTGGATCACCAGCAAGCTGTGGCTTCAAGACTACGGCTACGAAGCGGCCCAAGCGGCCATCGACCGATCGTTGACCCAACTGGGACTGGACTACCTGGACCTGTACCTGATTCACCAACCGTACGGTGACGTGCCGGGTGCTTGGCGGGCCATGGAAGCGGCGCAACAGGCCGGTAAACTGAAGTCCATCGGTGTCTCCAACATGACCCCGACCATCTGGCAAAAGTTTGTGCCGCAATTTGCGACGCTGCCAGCCGTCAACCAGGTCGAATTCAACCCGTACTTTCAACAACGGGAATTACGGCAGATCCTTGCGCAACATGACGTGAAGCTGGAGGCCTGGGCACCGTTAGGCCAGGGGAACCGGCAGTTGTTCCAGGAACCCGTCATCACGCAATTGGCGGCCAAGTACGGCAAGGACGCCGGGCAGATCATCCTGCGGTTCGAAAACCAGGAGAGCATCATCGTCTTCCCGAAGTCGGTCCACGAAGCCCGCATCAAGAGTAACCTGGACATCTTCGACTTTACGCTGACGGATGACGAGCTGGCCCAACTGCGGACCCTGGACACCGGCAAAGGGCAACACGATCCCGATGCCCCGGGCGTGCAAGAGATGTTACTGGACGCCTTTGATGTTCACGCCAACGATTAACGCGGTCACGCACCAACGAGTCTGGAAAAACTTCCGGGCTCGTTTTTTGCTGTCGGCCCCATCGTCTAAGCGAATGGCATCCTCACCAATTGCCCATAAATTTCTGACCACAGCCGCCCGGGCGAATCCTTGCCCTGACGGCTTTCGTGTGGGAAATTTTTTCAGTTTTCAGTCTAACGCCGGGCGTTGGAAGCATGCTATAATAACGTCAATAGTGAAACCATCTACTGGCGCCGAAAACCGGGCTGAATGCGTGACTTGCGGGACGTCTTTCGGTAGAATTTAAGCAGAATGGTTATGCAGTCAGGGGATGTTACCGCGATGTTAGAAAACTTATTAGCGGTTATTCGAGAAGAAAACTTATCAGAACAACTTTATCACAGCCTCGTGGGGATCGAACTCACGGAGCAACGGGTCGACACGCATGGTCGACTCAGCCAGCGGCCTCAACCGCGGCCGTGGCGCAATCGTCCGGCACATCCGTATCTGCGTACGGGAAAGCTCGCCAGCCAGGTGCAGCTGATCACCGAGCCGCACCCAAATATCGGGGGGACGCTGGACCGGTTGGACACCCTACAAACGGTGGCGTACCGGTCCTTAGAAGGCGACGACCGCATCTGGCCGCTGAGCCTGCCGCCGGTGGTCGCGCCGGCCGAACTGACCAGTTCGGGGAACACCAATCCGCTCGACTGGCTGACCGGGGTCCAGGTCCACTACAGCCTGCCGGATCCGGTGGTGCACCGGCTATACAGCCACTACACCGCCGACTTCGATTCGGTCGTGGCGTTCAAAAACGTCCTGTACTTCCGCATCGCGCAGAACTACGTCCGTTACCAGTGGCTGATCACCTATTTGTTTGGCGCGACGCCGCTAGCGGAAAAGGGGTTCTTCGCCACGACGCCGGACGTCTTACAGCACCCGGTGCGCAGCATTCGCCAGAGTGGCATCTTGCCCGAGGGGACGCCGGTGACCTATACCTCGTTGTCGGCGCATTTAGGGGAGATGCAGCGCATCATCGACGCCGGGACCTCGACGGTGGCCGGTCCGGTCCGGTTGCGGGGGCAGAAGACGCCGCAGGACTACCTGACCGGGGGCATCGGCTACCTCGAATTTCGTGGGTTCGACAATACGCCGTTCACGGCCAACGGGGTCAGTCGTCACGCCCTGTACTTCCTGAAGATTTTCATGATTTACCTGTTGACCACGCCGCTACCGAACACCAACCTGGCCGCCACGTTGACGGCGGCACGGGAGAAGAACACCGCGGTCGCGTTGGAAGATCCGACCAAGCCGACCAAGTTCTTGACGGAGGGTCAGAAGCTCTTCTTAGAGATGGGCTCGATGGCCAAGAAGTTGAACGCGCACACGGAGCAGTGGGGCGCGATGGACGACCTGGCCGAGGTCCTGACCCATCCGGAGCTCACGCCGTCTGCTAAGTTGTTACAGCACCTGCAGCACGGCAGCCTGATGGACTACGGGCTGCGGGTCGCCAACGCCTGGCGGTACCAGCGGTTATCGAATACCGCGTTACTGCCGGTCTACCAGACCTTGTCCGAGCGCTGCCAGCGGTTTATCCTGGTGGCCATGCAGGCCGGGGTCCAGTTCTACCAGGTCAAGGACGAGTTCGGGGCCGACCTGTTGCTGTTTACCTACCGGGGCGTGACCCAGGTCCTGCAGGAACAGGACACCCAGATGCGCGATCCGCACGCGCGCTTACGGCAGCTATTCCCCGACCTGCCGGCGGACAACTAAGGAGGGCGTCTCGTGGAGTTACGGCTATTACGCTATTTTTGGACGATCGCCGAAGAAGAGAACATCTCCCGGGCCGCGGAGATCTTGCACGTGACCCAGCCGACGCTGAGCCGACAGCTGCGCGAACTGGAAACGGAGCTGGGCACGCCGCTCTTTGAACGGCAGAACAAGGGGTTGGTCCTGACCGACGCCGGGCTCTTCTTGAAGAACCGGGCGGCGGAGATTCTGCGCCTGACCCAACAGACCACCCAGGAGTTTGCCGACCGAAAAAGTCAGCTGTTCAGCGGGCACATCGCCGTGGGCTGCGTCGAGGCTGACAACTCCGACACGTTGGCGATGATGCTCGAGGACTTCGTCAGTGACTATCCCCAGGTGACCTTTCACATCTTCAGCAGTGCCAGTGACATCATCACCGACCAGCTGGACAAGGGACTGTTGGACGTGGCCATCCTGCTCGAGCCGGTCAATACTGATAAGTACGCGACGCTGACCTTGCCGCGCACGGAGAAGTGGGGATTGCTGGTCTCTCAGGATTCCTTCTTGGCGGACCGGCCGGTGATCGAACCGGCCGACATCGCGGGGATGCCGCTGATGCTGTCTAACCGGCCCGAGGTCCAGCACCTTTTGTTGGCCTGGTCGGGACTGACGGCGGCGCAACTGAACGTCGTGGGCACCTATAACCTCAGCTTTAACGTGTTGCCGCTGGTCGCCCACCAGGTGGCCGCGGCCCTGATGATCGCCGGGGCGCTGTCGAACCGGCAACCGGCCGACACGCGCTTCATCCCGCTCAAGCCGGCTATTCAGACCAACTGCGTGCTGGTCTGGCGCCGGGATCGCCTGATGACGCCGGTCGTCCGAGCCTTCGTCCGGTACTTTCAGGAGGCGTTCGGGACAGGTGCAGCGGCAAAACAGGACACAAACTAAATTTGTCATTATCTGTAAAGCCATTCTGAGAGATCCCGTGAGGATCGTCAGAATGGCTTTTTTTGATGGGCGCGGTCAGCTTTTGGATGGTGCATGCCTCATAAGCATTTCAACGATTAAATTAGGCATTAGACCTATACCCAATTTGGCCGTAAACTAGGTTCTGTTATCAAGGACGTCACCGAAAGGAGGGGAGTGAATGGTCGCCCTACTTGTTTTTTCGTCCCCCGGTGAGACCCTTTACCGGGGCACGCCCCAACGGCTTGCCGTGGGCAATACCTGGCAGGTGGCCCAGCAACTCGCTGCGCGCCTCGGGGTCGCTCCCACGCCCATCGAGCCGGTCACGGCCTACCCACTGGCCTACGCCGACCTCTTACGGCGGGCACAGGGCGAACAGCGTCGTCAGGCCTTACCGGCGTTGCAGCCGTTGCCCGCCACGGTGGTCGCCGAACCGGTGTGGTTCCTCGGCTTCCCCCTGTGGTTCGGGGAGGTGCCCCGGCCGGTGATGACGCTTTTGCGGCAGGTCGCCACCGAGCAGCGAACCGTTTACCCGTTCGTGACGCACGAAGGGGGCGGCCTGGGACGGACCCAGGCGCAGTTGCAGGCAGCGCTGCCCCACGCTGAGATTCGGCCGGGGTTGCCGGTCCGCGGATCGCGGGCCGACCGAGCCGGCTGCGCGGTGGACCATTGGTTGATGCAGTACCAGCAGGATTTAGTGAAAGAAGGAGTCTTTAAAAATGACCGTACAAAATAAAGTGATTGTGATTACCGGTGCCTCTTCCGGCATTGGGGAAGCCAGCGCCAAGTTGTTAGCCCAACATGGGGCCAAGGTGGTCTTGGGCGCCCGGCGTGAAAGCCGCCTCCAGGCCATCGTGCAGGACATTCAAGCCGCGGGCGGTCAGGCCAGCTACCGGGTGACCGACGTGACGAAGCCAGCCGACGTACAAGCGCTGGTCGACCAGGCCCAAAGTGACTTCGGGGGACTGGACGTCATCTTCAACAACGCCGGCATCATGCCGAGTTCGCCCATCAGTGCGCTGCACGTGGATGAGTGGAACGCGATGATCGACATCAACTTAAAAGGGGTGCTGAACGGCGTCGCGGCCGTCATGCCGATCTTTACCGGGCAAAAGCACGGCCAGATCATCACGACCTCGTCGGTGGCCGGTATCAAGAGCTTTGCCGGTGCCGGGGTCTACGGCGCCACGAAGTTTGCCGTGCGGAACCTGATGGAGGTCATCCGGATGGAAAGCGCTCAGGAGGGGACCAACATTCGGACTGCCTCGCTGTACCCCGCGGCCATCAACACGGAGCTCCTGCACACCATCACCGATCAGCAGACGGCGACTGGCATGCAACAGTTCTACGACGCCGTGGGCATCACCCCGGACGCCGTAGCCCGGGTCGTCGACTTCGCGGTCGACCAACCGGAAGACGTGAACGTCAACGAATTTACGATTTATCCCACTAAGCAAGCTTAAGTCAAGGAGGACAATTAAATGGCTAAAAATGAAAACATCCAGCATGGCATTTTCCCGATGGGTCCCAAGAACGACGCGTACGCGAAATTCTTCACGGGACAGAGTTACCTGCAGGGACTGGTCAACGACCCCGCAGTGACCGTCGGGGTCGGCAACGTGACCTTCGAGCCCGGTTGCCGGAACAACTGGCACATTCACCACGACGGTTTTCAGATCTTACTGGTGACCGGTGGTGAGGGCTGGTACCAAGAGGCCGGCCAACCGGCGCGGCACCTGGTTCCTGGCGACGTCGTGGTCACCCATGACGGGGTCAAGCACTGGCACGGCGCCACCAAGGACAGCTGGTTCTCCCACGTGGCCATTACGGCCGGGACGCCAGAGTGGTTGGAGCCCGTTTCCGATGAGCAGTACGCAGCAGTCGAGGAGGATAAGTAACGATGGCTAAAAAGCAAACCGCTGGCCGCGACAACCTGGGCGATTTCGCCCCGAAATTCGCGGAATTAAATGATGACGTCTTATTCGGTGAGGTGTGGTCCCGCGAGGCCCAACTCTCCGCGCACGACCGTAGCCTGATCACGGTCGCCAGCCTGATGACGCAGGGGGTCCCACAGTTGAAGGACCACATGCGCATCGCCAAGCAAAACGGGGTGACCAAGGACGAGATGGTCGAGCTGATCACCCACTTGGCCTTCTACACCGGCTGGCCCAAGGCATGGTCCGCTTTCGGCATCGCTAAGGATCTGTACCAAGAATAGGTGTAACGAAGATGCTCACCGTGCTAGTCAACTAGTTCGACGCATGTGAACCAGATTCACTGGTTATCCAGTTAATCGACAAAAAGCCGACTACCCTGAATGAAGTGAACCCCATAAGTTGGAGTGAATTTCTACGCCACTAACTGGCTGGTAT
>NZ_AZFC01000015.1:432753-443619 GCF_001435095.1 Levilactobacillus spicheri DSM 15429 | reverse complement strand
TTCTTGCTTAATTTACGTCATTAAATTCGTTCAAGTTATTTCTTGCAATCTGCCATCTTCAAAACAACTATTCGCAAAATTCTCAAAGTGAGTTTCTCGAAAGATTAAATAAATTTGTTATCAATGAAAACCTCTACGGCATTCAAAAACTATACGAGAATGAGAAACGGCTAATTCCTGAAAAAAACCCGGAAAAGTCGTCTCATTTCCACAATATGACATTAGCTCTAGGCCATGTGCGAAGAATCCAAGGAAAAAATCTCCCGCAAAAGTATCATAAGTCGCTTGTAAAATATTTATTGTCGATTGATTCATGGGGTATTTATGAACTTAGGCTTTTTAGCAATGCAATGTTCATATTTGATAGTCCATCCCTCATACCACTGGCCCAAACGGCAATCGACCGGTCAAAATACTATCTCAAGTTACCAGGATACTCCGATTTATTGTCCACCATACTCAGTAACGCACTTGAATTACTAATAGAGAATCACGACCTTGAATCTGCAAGAAAGCTGATTATCCAGACTAAAGATAGCTTGAATTTTGAGGAACCCACTCAGTCAAAAATTAAGATTGTCTTTTTAGAAACCTTAATCGCTGAGCAGCAAAATTCTGAACTTATTGATCCAACATCTCCGGAAACCGTCATTGCTGCCTGCTATTCTCTCAAGGCGATAAATTGGTCAAATGCCCTAAATCAATACTTACAAAGCTGGCGGAAAACACATCATTAAATTTTCTTTTTTTCAAAACTATGGCGTGTGGTACTCGTTGATTGGAGAACGATTGTGGCGTTTCATTTGCCCATCTATCGGCTTGCCCTTCCCATGATGAACGCGAAAAAAACGACGTCATTCTACCACGGTGCTGACTAAGACTAAACGACTGGATGACTGCCACCGTCAAGATTGCTGGAGCAAAGTTAGACCCAGAACGTGAAATGGTGGTTAGTCAGCGTTTTCCGGCTGGCTTCCCACAAAGCCGCCCTTCAAAACACGGTGTTTTCTGCGTGGCTCGAAGTCGTCACGGCCCAGCTGAGCGGAAGAAATCGACCGTTTCCGCCAATTTTAACTGACACTACGCATCATATCCACATCGAAATTATCTTTCATCCTATTAGCCACCATAACTCAAAAAAATCATAAGATAAAAACGCCTGAGAGATCAATCGTCCCTCAGACGTTTTTTGGTCCATTCTCAACTAAGTCAAATCCACGCCCCCATCGACCGTCAGCACCTGGCCCGTCACGAAGTCGTTTTGCATCAGGTACAGGTAGGCCGCCGCCACCTCACTGACCGTGGCCACCCGGTGCAGCGGTACCCCAGCGCTAAAGTCGCCCACCTGCTGAGCGACCTGCTCGGGTGAGAGGTGCCGCCAAAGCCCGGTCGGCGTCCAGGTAGGCGCCACCGCGTTGGCCCGTTGTTGCGGTGCCAGCTCGACGGCCAGTCCCCGGACCAGCGTGTTGATGGCTTGGTTGCCTACGATAGCGCCGGACGCATCGTGGGGATGGCCGCCCGCCCCGGACGTGAAGATCAGCGAGCCGTGCGGGTTCAGGTGGGACACCGCCAGCTGCGCCAATTGAAGGTTCGCAAAGAACTTGTCCTCAACCGCCTGACGAATCACCGCAACCGAGTTATCCAGAAAGCCGCCGCTCAGCGCCCCGCCGAGGAAGGACACCACGTGGTCAAAGGCCGGTTGGGCTGCCAAGAAGTGGCCGACCTGCTGGGCATCCTGTGCGTCGAGGGCCGTGCCCGCGACCAGGTTGTCGGTCGTGGACAGCCGCTGAACGGCTTCCGTGACGTGGGAGGCCGTGCGACCGATCACGTGGACCCGCGCGCCAGCGGCCACCGCCTGCCGGGCGACCTCGGCCCCGAAGCCCGAGGTGCCACCCACGATCAATACCCGTTTACTCGTTAACTTCATTATAAAACGCCTCCCATGATCTTTAGGGGCTATCATACCGCAAGATCCGCCTCGGCGCCGATGATGTGCGTCAACAAAAATAACGCCCACCAAGCGGCGAGCGTTATCTCAAAAGGTTGTTTAGTTTTGCCGTTTCCGCAGCAGCCAACCGCCTAACGTGGTGGCGGCCAGGGCCAGGCCTAAGACCTGAACCCATGAGCTGTGGGTCTCACCGGTCTGTGGTAAGCCCACGCCGTTTCCGTAGCCCATCTTCGTCAGCAATTGTTGCAAGATGGCCTTCAACTGGGTCACGAGGTAGGTGTCGTGCGCCGCCTCGGCCTGGGCGATGGCGTCCTCAATCTTCGTCAACAGCGCGGCCTCTTCGGCGGGCGTATCGGCTTCCTCGAAGGCTTCCTCGTACTCGTCGACCTCTTCCTCGTCGGCGTGATGGTGGCCGTAGCTGCCCTCTTCTTCGCCCGTCTCGTCGACTTCACCGGGTTCTTCGGTGCCTGGCGTCTCGGGTTCAGGGTTCCCCGGTTCTTCGGTGCCTGGCTTTTCCGGTTCCGGCTCCTCCGGTACCTTGGGGCCCTCTTCACCCGGCAACGGAATCGCGATCTCCGGCTTGTCCGTGTTCGGCCGGTCTTGCAGGTCCCAGCGGTGGGTTTCCCCCTTGACCGTGACCTTGTTGCCGATGATGTTCCCGTCCAGGTTATGGTTGACCGTGATGTCGGCGGACGGTGCCAGGACACTGCCCTGGAAGGTGTTGTTAAAGTTCAGGTCCCCGGCGAACTGCTTGTCGCTTGCGGACCGGTCGATGAAGTTCCACAGCAGGTGGTTGTCACCGAAGTACTCCGTTTCGTGGTTGTTTCGCTCGGTTCCATCGCTGTAAATAATCTTGATCTGGGAGTTCATATCGTAGCTCGTGCCGTTGCCGGTATCGACGTTGATAATCACGGTGTTGCCGTCCTCATCGGGGTCGAGACCCTTGATGGTCAGCGGCGTGTTCATCTGCAGGACGTCGGGCGACAGGCTGATGACGATCCGGCCGTTTTCGTCGGGCGTCATGTCGGTCACGTCGATGACCCGGTTGTTCATGTCGGGGAAGTCCGCGCTGGTGTAGTCCTTGACGCTCGGCCAATCGGCCACGCTGGCGTTGGTCTGCTTCAGCTTAGCGAATTCCTGGGCGAAGTCTATGTAGGTGTTGCCATTCTTATCCTGGAAAACTTCGGACGCGTTCAGGTGGTCGATGTCGACCCCGTTGATCTTCGGGCGACTCGGGTTGGTGAAGTCGATCTCTACGCCCTCACCGAAGACGACCTTGTTCTCCCGGGCGCCATCCGCCATCACGAAGGAGCTGTTTGCCAGTTGGTCAAAACTCTGGATGTACGAGATATCCTTGTCGATCAGCGCTTCGATGATGTTGGTCCCGAAGTTGACCTGGCCGTGTAGCAAGCCCACGGCGACGTTTCCGTTGGTGTGGGCGCCCAACGTGGCTTCGTTGGCGAAGATGTGGAAGTAAGACGAGACGCCCAAGATGTTATTCAGGTCCGCATCCGGGAAGTCATCGTACACGCTGCCCGCATCCTGCACCTCCGCGTTGGCCGCCGTGGCGACCGGTGTCTGGGTCGTGGTTGGTTGCGTGGTTTTCTCGGTAGGGGTCGGCGTGGCCGCCGGCTCAGCTGGGTCCGCTGCCGCGTCATCCGCGTTCGCCGCCGAATCAGCGGTCACCGATTCGCTTTCAACCTGGAATCCCAGCTTGCCTTGCTGGTTCGTTGACGCGGAAGAGTCGTTGTTGGCGTTATTGTTGGTGTCTTCCTTCGCGGAATTCGTGTCCCGCACGTCCTGCGTGTCGCCGTTGCCGTTCGAATCCGTGGAATCATGATTCGTTTGTTCGTTGCTACCGTTGGCCGTGTCCGTGCCGGTCAACTTATCCGTCTGGTCGTTCGACGTATTCGTCGAATCAGCCGAACTCGACTGTGACGCGTCATTGGCGGCATTGCCGGTCGCATTGCCGGTATTGCCGGCATCACCGGACGCCACGACCTGGCTGCTCGAGTCGGCCGCGGCCGAACCGGTGTCAGTGTCGGCGTGTGCGACCGTGGCCGTGCCACCCATGACCAGGACCAACGCACAGGCGAAGACCCACTTGCGGCCGTCCTTATACATCTTAAAATGTGTTTGTTTTGTTTCCATACGAACTTACCCCTACCTTTCATAAACTCTACATCCCCCATTCTCACCCTCCCCGCACCAACATTCAACATCAATATCGAAATAATTTCCGAGCAAAACTACTTATCTGGTCATACACTTTCACAAATTCAAGGTTACCGCGACCCGGCGACCCCGCAGACCGCCCGGTTCGTGCCGCCCATCCCCGCTCGTGAAAAAGTCGTCCCCGGTTCCCCGCGACGGATGAGCGTGAAAAATTATAAATTATCGGTGGGATTTCGCATGGTTTTTCCGGCCGGTGCCCCGTATAGTAAGGATGATGATTTTCGCTTACCCGTTAATGTAAGCGCTATATACTATAAAATTCACTGGAGGTATTCGTCATGAAAGGTTCAACGCAGATCAAGCCCCAAGATGTTATCGCCCCAATCGACCGCCGGCTCTACGGCTCATTTATCGAACAACTCGGCCGCGCCGTGTACACCGGCATCTACCAGCCCGGCCACCCCAGCGCCGATGCGGACGGCTTCCGGACCGACGTCATCAACGCCGTCAAGGAACTCAATGTGCCGCTGATTCGCTACCCCGGCGGTAACTTTCTCTCCCAGTATAAATGGGAAGACGGCATCGGCCCCAAGGATCAGCGGCCCGTTCGTTTGGACCTGGCCTGGCGCGAGCTGGAGACCAACCAGTTCGGCCTCCACGAATTCATGAAGTGGGCGGACAAGGTCAACGCGGTGCCGAACATGGCCGTCAACCTGGGGACCCGGGGCATCCAGGAGGCCGCCGAGCTGGTCGAATACTGTAACTTCCCTAAGGGCACCTACCTGAGTGACCTGCGCCGGCAGAACGGGGCCGCGGACCCGTTTGCCATCAAGACCTGGTGCCTGGGCAACGAGATGGACGGCCCGTGGGAAATCGGGGCCAAGACCGCCCGCGAGTACGCCCACCTGGCCAACGAGACCGCTAAGGCCATGTTGCGGGTCGACGACTCCCTGGAACTGGTGGCCTGTGGGAGCTCCTCGATGGACAACCCGACCTTCGGCGACTGGGAAGAGACCGTCCTCGACGAGTGCTACGACAACGTCGACTACCTGTCGCTCCACCGTTACTACGGCTACTACAACGACGATGACCCGACCGAGCTGGACAACTTCCTGGGTAAGAACCTCGACCTGGACGCCTTCATCAAGGGCGTCGTGGCGATGTGTGACGCCGTCAAGGCCCGCAAACGTTCGACCAAGACCATCAACCTGTCCTTCGACGAATGGAACGTCTGGTACCACTCCAACGACGCCGATACCCAGGTCACGCCCTGGCAGGTCGGGCCGCACCTGCTGGAAGACGTCTACAACTTCGAGGACGCCCTGCTGGTCGGCAGCCTGCTGATGACCCTGCTGCGCAACGCCGACCGGGTCAAGATTGCCTGCCTGGCCCAACTGGTCAACGTGATTGCGCCAATCATGACCGACAACGACGGCGGGGTCTGGAAGCAATCGATCTTCTACCCGTTCATGCAGGTCGCAAACCACGGCGTCGGCACGGTGCTGGTCGACCACAGCCAGTCGCCGACCTACAACTCCCGGGAGTTCAAGGACATCCCGTACCTGGACACGGTCACGACCTACGACGAGGCCAGCCACACGCTGACGGTCTTTGCCGAAAACAAGCACCAGACCGACGATTTGGACTTCGATCTCGACTTCACCGACTTCACCATCGACCACCTGCTGGAAGCCACCCAGTTCGCCGGTTACGGTGTCAAGGACGATAACCGCGACGGCCACATGGCGTTGCGGCCGCTCGAGACGGTGACCCACACCGACCACCACGCCACCGCCACACTGGCGCCGCTCTCCTGGAACATGCTCCGGTTTGCCGTGAAATAGCGTTTTTTCCCAAATAAACTGTCAACCAAAAAGCAGGACGCCCTCCCCAACTGGAGAAGGCGTCCTGCTTTTAAGGTGTCTGTGCGTGGACAGCCGCGTCTGTCATGAGTGATTGTCCGGCCCTAGAACTTCCGCCGGCTTAACCAGCCCCATCCCAGAAGGCTGGTCAGCAGCGTCAGGGCCCCCAGGATGACGCCCCGGTGCGAGGATTGTTCGCCCGTTTGGGGCAGCGTCGTGGTCGGTTTCTCCTGACTCGCGGTGCTCAGAACCTGGGCGTTACCCGCCGGAGTCGTCTGCGCCGCTGGAGTGCTCGTCGGATGGGTCGCCAGGTCGACGGGGCCGGTCACGGCCGTGTCCCCCGGTTGGTCGGTGCCGGTTGCGCCGGCGCCCCCCGTCGTGACGCCACCAGCCGTCCCGGTGTCCCCGGAACCGCCCTGGCTGCCACTGCCGGTAGAGCCGCCCGGCGTGGTGCCTTGACCGGTACTGCCCGTGGAACCGGTGTTGCCCCCGTTGCCGTCAGGGCTGGGTTGGCCTTGGTCGTTGGCCCCGCCGTCACCGGTTGTGCCACCGTTACCGCCGCCATTACCGGTTGAGCCGCCGTTGCCGGTCGAGCCATCCCCGTTGCCGTTGGAACCGCCTTGGTCACCGCCGTTCCCCGTGGAACCGCCGGTGTTACCACCGTCGCCGTTGCCGTTATCGCCGGCCCCGGGACCTTCGAGGTTTCCGTCACCGCCGCCAGGGTTCCCATTGCCGTTGCCTTGGTCACCCCCGTTGTTGCCATCGCCAGGCGTCGTGGTGCCACCGGTGTTGCCGTCGCCGTCACCGCCGGTCTGGCCGCCCCCGTTATTGTTGTTGCCGTCGCCCGGTTCGGTCGTGCCGCCACTACCGTCCCCAGTGCCCGGTGCAGAGGGGTCCGGGGCGTACACGTAGATGACGTCCTGCGGATTCGCGCCGAATTGGCCGGTCGCGTTGTCCGGCTTAGCCGTCAGGTAGTAGCCCGGAATCTTTTGGGGTTCGCTGGTGTAGTCTTCGCCGACTAACCCGTTCAGCACGGTGTCGTCCGCCAGCTGGGTGCCGTCCGCCGTTTGGTAGTGGACCGTCACGGGAGCGCCGTCATCGGCCTGGTCGTAGGCCTGGACTACGGTAAACGTCGGAACCCCGCTCCCCGCGCCGTATTGGCCGATCATGTAATACATGTCGTCCATGGGGTCGATCTGCATGCCGCCCCCACTGGTAGGACCGACGTGCTGGGGCTTCAGGTTGGTAAACGTCAGCCCCCCCTGCCCGTCGGAAACGCCGGTCGCGCCGGCCACGTAGATGTGGTAGATCGTCTGGTTGGTGTGGATGTCAAAGCCCCACGGCGCCGCGACCATCCCCGAGACGGGATCCAGCTGAACCACCGTGCCATCCAATAGCGTGCAGGCAACGGTCATGTGTGCACTGGTCTGCCCCTGCGCCAACGGCTTCTTCGGCAGCTCAATCAACTGCCCGACGTACGAGTAGGAGGTCACTTGTCCCTGCAGGTACTGCAACGGCGAGAAGTCGGTGATGGCGTTGTACGCCAATTGCAGCGACGTCAGGTGCGGCTTGTTCTTCAGCGGCGTCAGATCCTTGATCCGGTTATGCTGCAGGAACACGTCTTCCAGCTGATCCAGGTCGGCCAGTTGTGAGATGTCCACGATGTCCCCGTAGACCTGTCCGTTCTGCGGGTCCATGTTCAGACCGGCTTCCAGGTACAGCGTCTTCAGGTTTTTGGCGTACTGCAGGCCTTCCAGTGAGAATTCCGTCTTGCCATCGATGTAGGTGTGGCCGGTCCCGAAGAGCTTCTCGAGCAGCAGCATGTCTTCCTTGGTGATGTCTTCCACGCTGTTCCAGGTCTTCTGCGAGGGTTTCCGGTTATTGGGATTCTGCAGCGCGGTCAGAACCAACTGCTGGAGGACCTTGTTCGGCATCCAAACGTTGATGTCGTTGCTGTCCTCACGGGGCCCCTGCTTCCGCGGCGTCTTAGCCGCGGCGGCGTGCTTCTTGGGGGCCTGAACCTCTTCGGCGGCGATTGGGCCGGCCGGCTTGGTCAGGTTCAGCGGCAGGCTCGGGTCGACCGGCGCCGGCTTGTGGTCGTAAGTCGGTTGGCTCGGGTCCGCCGGCTTGTGCGTCAACGCAGCCTCGTCCAGGACGGGGTCTTGATCCGCCGCGGGGGCCGGTGCGGGATCGGCTGGCGAGGTCGGGGCGAGGGTTGCGTCCGCCGGTTGGTCCAGCGTCGTGGCCTGATCCTGGTCAGCGGGCGTGGTGGTCTCAGTGGTATCGGTGGTATCGGTCGTGTCAGTCTCCAGCGTTTCACCCGTGGTGTCGGCGTCCGCCGTGGCATCCGTATCGGCCGTGGTGGACGAGTCGGCAGTCGCTGGGTCCGTCACCGCATCCGCTGAACTGGTCTCGTCCGTCGTCGAGTCGGCGGTCTCACTAGGCGCCGGCGTGTTTTCATCACCGGACGCTGCGGCGTCGGTGGTGTCCGTTGAGTCGTCCGTTGTGGTCGTTGCGTCGCTGGTAGCGTCGGCCCCTGCCGGCGTTTGCACGGACGACTCAGCCGTTGCCGGCGCTTCATCAGTGGCCGCCGACTCGGTCGACTCCGCGGTCACTTCGTCGGTAGCGGCCGGTGTGGTGGCCGTTGATGCCGGCGTTTCGCTGGCGTCGGCCACCTGGGCATCGCCAGATTCGGTCGTGGTGCCCTCTTCAGTGCTTTCGAGCTCGGGCGCCGTCGCCGCTTCCGTCTGCGCGGCCACGATGCCGGCGGGGGTGTCGGTCACCGGTGTCGCGTCCGCCGTGGCGGGGGTCACCGCTAAGCTCATCGCCGCTAACGTCACGGCCGTCGCGCTGGTCAACCACCAGCGCTTCTTCATCATTGGGTTCTTGGGTTGCATGTCTCTTCCTCCCTGGATTCTGAGCCGGGGCAAGCTTGCCCGGCCGTGTTTTTCAAGATGGGAATAGTCTAGCAACTCGGCGAAAAGTCGTCCATACCCCGAAATGTTTTGTATAAGTCACAAGCGGTCGCTTCATCAGGTCGGGCTTATGCTGCGGGATGGTGGATTGGTCTAAACCGGTCGTGAAATCCCGCACAGGGTGGGGTTAAAATTCGATTAGATTGTTCACAATTAGTTTCAGTGACTAGGTCTGCCCGGGTGAAAATTTAGGTCAGCGCTGACGCATTTCTAACTGAAATGCCGGTGAGAACTCACTCTCCCCCGGTTCGGCCGCCCCGCAACTGGTAAATTAAGTCTCTCGTTTGGCCCGTTTGGTCGCCGTTCGGTCGTCGCCGGGGCCCTTTATTTCGGAAGCAACCACCATCGGCAACCCACATAGTTGGGCGGAAAAACCGTTTAACCACCTGTGTGACAGGTTGTTGCAACAGCGTAACGGCAATGATAGGGTGGCGACATCTTCTCGTAACGGACATGGGCTATCTTAGTAAGTAACTTCTAAAGCACCGATTAACCATAAACTTACATACGAGGGATGGATATTAAGATGAAAATCAAACAACTCAGTTTTGCCGTTGCGGCCGCCGCAACGCTGTTACCGCTGTGGGGACTCGGGACACAGGCCTCGGCCAACGCGCACCACACCGTCATCAGCACCAGCAGCATGCCGGACACGAAGTACGTGCGTAAGAGCGCGACCGGCTGGACCTACAACCTGAGTGGGACCACCTACAACCTGAAGTTCGGTAAGAAGACCCACTACCTGAAGAACTACCCGAACACCACGTGGCACGCCACCCAGAAGCGCTACATTCTGAAGAAGAGCGGCGCGAAGTCCCTATACTACTACGTCACGAACGGCCGCGGTACGGCGTCTGGCTGGATCTGGCACGGTTACCTGCAAAAGAAGAGCACGGCCACGAGTACCAACACGACCACGTCCAGCAGCAGTAGCAGCACCAGCTACGACCACACCACGACCAACAGCTCAACCACGTCACAGAGCGGTTCTTACGCCACCCTGTTATCCGTGGCCAAGGCCCAATTGGGTAAGCCGTACGTTTACGGTGGTAATGGCCCGAGCTCATTTGGCTGCTCCGGCTTCACCAAGTACGTCTTCAGCAAGGCCTTAGGGCAGACGCTGCCCCGGACCGCGCAACAACAATACAACGCCTACACCCACGTGAGTGCTAGCAACGCCAAGCCCGGCGACTTAATCTTCTTCGGGACCAGCACGTCGAACATCACCCATTGTGGGATCTACCTGGGCAACAACAAGATGATTGACGCCCAACTGCGGGGAGTCATCACCGAAAGCACCAACGTTTCCTGGTGGCACACGGTCGGCTACGCCCGTCCTGCCAGCCTCAGCTAAACTTAACCATCACTTCAGGGACCGGCCAACGCCGGTCCCTTTTTGCGTTCTCCGTCGATAGTACCCCTAGGCTGGTTGGCCGATACTGGCAACCTGGTGGTCACTGGCGCACCGTTCTGTCGGCTTCATTCCCCCGAGGTGGGCACGATTCTGAAACCTCGCCAAGTCCCGGCGAGTTTCCAGAACTCGGCCTGATTGTAAGCCAGCAAAGGACGCCGGCTAACAATCATTTCACCACGGGGGAAAACGCCGACGCCACGTTGCGGGATAGCGAATGTCCTGACCAGCGACGGACTTTGGGCGTCAACGGCGGTTCGGTCCTGGAAATCCGCTGATATGACGGCCAATCTGGTGCCAATCATTGATATCCAAATTGAGACCGAAACCAAAAACGACGTTGTTCTTTCTCGGTCGAAACCGCCGCTTACTGACAAAGTAACGACTATCTCACCCGGATAACAGAATCGGGCTCAGTGGCCTCGTTTCTGTTATCCGGGTGGGGTTCCCGGGCTACAGAAAGGCCGAGCTTTGAGATCGTCGCGGATTGTGCGA
>NZ_AZFC01000015.1:395961-432743 GCF_001435095.1 Levilactobacillus spicheri DSM 15429 | reverse complement strand
CAAAGTCGTGCCGGCCACGTTCCAGCCCTATTCTGGCCGACTGGTAGGCGCTGACCGCAATCAGTCTAGACTGACCGGCACTCCCCTTCGTTAAGTATGCACGAAAAAAGGACCGCTGCCCGTGATGGGGCAAGCGGTCCTTTATGATTAATCATGGATTAAGCTGGCGAAACGCCCAGCGCGTTCTTGGTGCCGTTTAAAATCTTGAAGAAACCGGCCAGTTCCTTCTTCCGGTATGACGCCGGCACGAACTCACGGATGGTTTCCAAATCGAACCCAGTTGCCAATTTGTTTTGGTCAACCACAATCGGGTTCTTTAAGATACCGGGGTTGTTTTGCAACAACGCCACCAGGTCGTTCATCCCCATGTCCTGCACGGACGTTGGCAACGCCTTGTACGCCTTGGAACGGGTGGAAATCAAGTCGTCGGTGCCTTCTTCCGTTAAGGATAACATGTACAGGATTTCTTCCCGGGTTAAAGGTTGTTTTTTAATGTCACGTGCGGTAAAGATCGCATCATGGTTAGCGAGCCATTTCATCGCTTTAGTTACCGCGGTTGTTTTAGCATGAAAGTACATTTTGATCATAAAATCGCCCTCCAATTAGTGTGTTTGTCGATGAGGTACTTGGGATTAGCACTCTTTTGTTTGAGTGCTAATTATGGTAATCATTGTACACCACAAACCGCAATGATGAAACCCATAACGCTCGACTTTCAGACCATTTAATCTTTTCTCAACTTTTAGGACTGCCGGAAAGCAAGCGACCATTGCTGTTATATCAACCTTAGCAGGTGAATCCGACCTTTTTTCACCCGAAGTTTGAAGATTTTTTGAAGATTGAAAAGGGTTTCATTTTTCGGGCCAGATTATCTCACAGCGACGGTCCGCCCACCCCATGACCGATTAATTCAATCAGCCAGCTAACGAATGGTTGTCGTATATATAACCACGAATCGGCCCTTTTAGCAAGCACCAATTCGTCGTTTTAGAAAATTATTTAGCTGAAGCCCACCCATCCTCTGCTCGTTCACCCCAAAACAAAACGGCTCCCCCACCAAAAATGATGGGAGAGCCGTTTAAAATTAATGATTTAATGCTTAAGCATCCAAGTCGAAGGCACCGGCCCGGGTCCAGAGACCATTGCTCATCTGGTAGTACGTCGTCTGGTGCCCGTTGGCATCGATCCGCCGTGCCCGGTGCGTAATCGTCATTTCCCGCTTGTTCAAGTCCGCCGTGGTCCCCTTCTGCTTGGCTAGCAGGGGATCGTTGAACGGCCGCGTGTAGACGGGGTAGACCTTCATCAGGTTGAGTTCCTTGTCGTAGTCTTCAACGGTGATCTTGTTGAATTCCAAGGCACCCTTCCGGATCCAGTACTTGGTCGTCGAATTCTTGGAGAAGCGAATCCGGTACCACTTACCGGTGTCGGCTTCCGCCCGCATGTCCAGGTAGACCCGCTTGTTCTTGATCTTCTTCCAGTCGAACTTCATGATGTTCCAGTTCTTGTGGCCCCGGATGTGGTTGTACAACGAGTAAGTCTTGTAGTTGCTCTTCAGCTGCGCCGTTTGCGTGTTCAGACCCGCATAGTAGTCTTCCTGCTTGTTGGTCTGCTTACGCTTCTTCAGCTTTTGCTTCTGCTTATTCGGCTTCTTCGTTGGCTTGTTGACCGACGTGTTCGTGATCGGCTTTTGCGGCGTCACCGTTGTGCTGGTGAACGGCGCAATCGTGGTTTTGTTGTCCTTGATCTTGATGCCCGACCCGGACAACGCGAAGTTGCCATCGACGAAGGTGGCCCCTTCCTTTTGCGTGGTGATCTTGTTCCCCGTGATCGTAATATCCGACATCGGGTTGTCATTGGTCTTCCCCGCATCTAAGTAAATGTACTGCTTGGTTGGGTTCACGTTGATAAATTGATTATCCGTGATATTCAAGTTCTTCATGTCGTAGGACGGTTCGGAGTTGTACAGGTAAATGTAGTTCCCGGAGCCCAAGACGTGTTGGTTAATGAACTTGTTCCCGGAGATCCACAGGTTCGAGATCCCCTTAAAGTGAATCGTGGCAACCCCGTCGTCTAATAACGGCTTGGGATCAACCACCGTGTTGTTGGTGAAGTGGACGTCGTGGATGATGCCCGCCGCACCGTGCCCGTAAATCGCGTGTTCCCCGATTGGGTTGGGCGCGTACGACTGGACCTGCCCCGATTTCCGGGTGACCGGCAAGAACTGGTTGCCGTCGACGGTCACGTTGTAGGACGGCAGGTTGTCGTACTGGTCGCCCGTCAACTTGTAGGACATGGCCTTCTTGTTGGAGTAGTCGACCTGGATGGCTTCCTTGTAGTCCATCGAGCCGTTAAACCCGGTAAAGACGGAGTTCAGCACGTTAATATTGCGGCTACCGTCGATATCGATGTAGTGCCCGGTCGGTGATTCAGCGTTGTCGAAGACACAGCCGTCAAAAGTGACGTTCTGGGCGTGGTTCAGGCTCTGCACGAAGACACTTTGCCCGTCCGAGGTGTTGTCCCCCTGGAACGTGGCCCCTTTCCAGGTCACGTTCGAGATTCCGCCATCGTAACCGCTCTCCGGACTCGGGTAGGCGATGTTCAACCGGTCGCCGTTGGTGATCCGGAAGACGGCCCCCTTGTCGAACTTAAACGTCAGGTTCGAGTGGAGCACCACGTGACCCGCATTGAAGAGGTAGGTGCCCTTGGGGACGTGCACCGTGACGTTGCCGTTGTTCCATTTATCGATCATCTTCTGAAACGCGTCGTTGTTCACCGTCTTGGCATTCCCCACCATGCCTTGGTGCTGCGCGTTAATGGTTGTGTCCGCGTACGCGACGGTCTCACTGCTTCCCGGGGTGGCAACTGTTGACCAGCCAGCCATGCCCAGGAGCGCGATTCCCACCGTAAGGGCGGTCGCAACGATATGTTGACCCCTCAAGTTCAAAAAAAGCCCTCCATTTCCAAAATCTTTCTACTCCCACAGTATAAGCTAATACCAGAAAGCGTTGGGTCAACTTAACCGAAATGTTACAGAAATGAAAGATTTTATAATGGACGGGCTTTTGAAACCATCTGAAATTAAAGCAATGCTACATCAGCTTAGAGATGTCGCTGTGCAGGTCGTTCAAGCGATCGACCACTTGGCCGCGCACCTGGGTGTACACTTTGACGCCTTCCGGGGTCAGCTTCAGGTTGTGCTGCCGCCGGTCAACTTTCGAAGCGATACTTTCGATTAAGCCGGCGCGTAACAACCGTGAAATCTGGCCGGAGATCATCGACTTCGAGACCCCAATCTGGTTCGCAAACTTGGTTGGCGTAAAATCATCCCGTTGGTCGGTGATGGCGTGTAAGAGATTAAACTGTTCCAGGGAAATCGTAATCTCCTCCGTTTTAATCGTCGTTACTGGTCGCATGATCTTTTGTAATTGGGAAAACCATTCTAGGGATTGGCTTAAGTCACTCGTTTGCGTCATATCATTCTCTTCCTTTCAAATTCAACTGCTCTATACCTTTTACTGTTACTATTCTGACCCACTAACCGTTTATTATAACCGTTATTTTCAACCTTTATGTTACCGTTTGATTAATATTTTATAGCATTGTAAAAGGAAAAACTAGTCCTCTAACGTTTCTTCACACTTTTTTCATACTTTTCTGCCGGGGACTTAGGCCCCAAGTAGCGGCGTCGTCTAGCCTGACTGCCGAATCTGTGTATTTCTTGGCAACTGAACTTTCATTGTGTTTCTCAAAAAAACTCCGTATGATTGATGTAATATTTGAAAACGGAGGTTTCTGGGATGACCAACATTAAACTGATCGCCACCGATGTCGATGGCACGTTCCTCGATTCAACGCGCACCTACAACCATGACCGCTTTGCGGCCCAGCTCCAACGACTCAAGGCCGCCGGAATCCACTTTGTGGTCGCCAGTGGCAACCACCTGGGCCACCTTCAGGAGGTCTTTGCGCCCACCCCGGCCGTTCAGACCTTTGTCGCCGAGAACGGCGGGCTGATCGTCGACCACGGTCAAACGCTCTTCGAGACCCCGATCCCGCTAGCCACGGTCCGCAGCGTCGTTCGCGACATCTTGGCCGACCCGGCGTTGCGCCCGCGGGTCTTGCGTCTCTCCGGCGCCCACGGGACCTACCTGAACTTGACGGACCAGCCGGACGACCCCGTCGCTCAGGACTACTTCTTCAACAACCTGGTGCGGGTTCCCGACCTGACGCAGGTCGCTGATACCATCTATAAAATCAACGGCGAGTGGCCCGACACCGCCATCCGCACCATCGCAGCGACGCTCAACGCCCAGTTTCCCGAGCAGATCCACGCCACGGCCAGCGGCTTCGGCAGTATCGACATCATCGCCCCGCACATGAACAAGGCGATTGGCCTGACCCAGTTGGCCCAGGCCTGGCACATCGCCCCCAGCGAGATCGCGGCCTTTGGCGACAACGATAACGACCAAGAGATGCTCCGCCACGTGGGCCTCGGCGTCGCCATGCAGAACGGCACGGACTCGGTCAAGGACGTCGCCAACCTGATCACGCCAACGGACAACGACCACGAGGGCGTCCTCAACGTGATTGACGCTATCTTAGCAGACGAACTTTAACCGGAGCTAAACTGGTTGAACATTCTGGACGATTAACCAATTGGTTAGTCGTCCTTTTTGTTGGCCCAGAGCAGCCGCGCGATCAGCCGCCACATGCGCGGAGCCGAATGCAACCGTCCATGCCCGATACCGTCTACGGGGTGTTCTTGATAGGTCACGGGACTATCCGCGACCACGGCGCGCAGGGCGGTGACCTGGCGCACCGGGACCTCCCCGTCGGTCGCGTGACCGGTCAGGACGCCGTACACGTTGTGGATCTCCGCCCCCGCGTTGGCCCGCAGGTTGTGGCGCACCGCCAGCAAGCGCCGGTACGCGGGATCCTGCGGGGCGTTCGGCGGTGTCTCATCGACCGGAGTCCCCAGGAGAACGGCGCGGCGCAGGCGTGGCAGGGTCGGGTCGGCCCCATCGCGGACCAGGCTGTGAACCAGCGCACTGCCACCCCAGGAATGGGCCACCGCGTTGTACGCGGTCACCCCGTAGCGTTGGTGCAGCCAGCGCAGGATCTGGGTCAGCCACCGCGTCTGCCGGCGATAGTCGCCCGTGAAGTTGTGGTCGAACAGGACCTGAATTGTCGGGTTCACGGCCGTCTCCGGCCACTGACCGGAGACGTGCAGGTGATCGTGGTAGTCGACCCGAATCGTCAGGACCTTCGCGGCGTACCCCTGACGCGCAAACCAACGGAGCATGCCGTTATAGGTCCAGGCGTTGCCACCCCACCCCGGCACAAAAAGGGTCGGCGTGGTCGTCTGTACGATGCCCGCCCGCCGATAGCGCCGGTCACGCGGCGTGATGGCCCGGCGGCTCAGCCAATGGTACGCGGCCCAGCCACTTCCTAAAATCAACGCTCCCCAACACCACGGCTTCCTCACGGCTGTCCCTCCTAAACCTGTATATTATGCCAGTTTTTTCAATTGTACACAAGTTAAACATTATCGATTGAACATTGTTACTTATTAACTATATAATATTATAATTTATCCGCACAAAATTCGTGTCTCATCATCGAAGCGCTCCCTTCCCGAATCAGCGGGAACCGGGGACCATTTAGCGGTCTAGGGGCTCCCAGAATGAACCGGGTGGCCGTTGACAATTGTCCGTATAAAAAATAAAATAGAAGGGAATGTGAAAACGCTTTAAAAAATCATAGAAATCGAGGAACCGCTATGCAAACGACGACACAGGAATGGGATACGTATCAGGCGCAACCCGTCACGGAATATACGATTGAAAACGACAATGGGGTCAAGTTAGGCGTCCTCAGTTGGGGCGCCACGCTGCACGAACTCAGCGTACCTAGCGCTCAAGGCCCGCACAATTTAGTGCTATCTTACCATAAGATGGCGGATTATTTGGATAATCCGTTTTACGTCTGCATGGGCATCGGCCGGACCGGTGGCCGCATCACCCGGGGAACCTTCCCGCTAGACGGCACCACCTATCACGTGGACCCGAACGAGGGGCAGAACACCCTGCACGGTGGCCCCCACGGATTCAACACGGTCAACTGGGCCGGCAGCCTCGACACCACCGACCCGAACCACGCGCGGATTATCCTGACGCACACCTTCAAGAGCACTGACGACTCCTATCCGGGCGACCTGGACGCCAAGCTGATCTATGGTCTGGACAACCAGGACCACGTCACGCTGACCTTCGAGGCCACGGCCACCACGACCACGACCCTCTTCAACCCGACGGCGCACCTGTACTTCAACCTGAGCGACGACCAGCTGATCACCGGCCAGACGCTGCAGGTCAACAGTGACGAGCACCTGGACCTAAACGCCGAGAAGTTGCCGACCGGGAAGATGATTGCGAACGCCGACACGCCGTTTGACTTTAAGGCCGGCCAGAACCTGGGAAGCGCCATTCGCGGCATGCAGGACACCACCGAAAAGGGCTTCGACGACGTTTACCACGTAGTCCCCGCCGCGGACCACACCATCGCCAAGCTGAGCGACCCGCAGTCCAACCGCAGCGTGACCATCAAGTCCGACCGCAACGGGCTGGTGGTCTTCACCGCCAACTCCTTCACCAACGGCCTGAAGCTGGCCACCGGTGCCGGTCAGCCTTACATGGGCGTGGCGCTGGAGCCGCAGACCTTACCGGATTCGCCCAACTTCCCTGAGTTCGGCGACATCACCTTACCCGCCGGCAAGACCCAGCAATACCACGTCAGCTACGACGTGACTTACTAAGAGACTGTACAGTCGGGTTGATAAATTGCGCTCCACGCCGGCGAGCAAGATGGTCGAGGTGGGCACGATTCCGAAGCCCCGATTGTCGAGTTCAGCACTTCCGGGCCCGTCAAAAATAGGGCTGGAACGGGGTGGGCACAGCTTTGAGCCCTGAACCCCGGTCTCAAAGGCTGGCCTTTGCCTAAGCCGGCTGAAAAACACCGGCTAAGGCAAATCTCACCCCTGAGCCCATTTTTGACGGGCCCTCCAGCTCACATGTGCGTTGATTATCACAACCAGATTGTCAACGGCCAAACTATTGCCGGCGGTGACAGGCACTGGCACATAATTGCTTCGTGGAGATTATTGCCATTTAGAAGTGAGTGGCCTAGCTTCTCTCGAAACACCTTTTAAGCCAGTCGTCATCGCCCATCATCCAGAAACGATTCAAATCAGTTCAATTTAACAAGCCAGTCCCTAGCCATTACTTGACCGGGTGACTGGCTTGTTTGGTGTTTCTGAGAACGTCATGGCGGCTTAATTGGCGCGTTAAATATCCGACGGTGCTGAATCTCGCCGGCACCGGTAGCGGGTGCTGACGTCCTCCCACTGGTTTTTAAACAGTCAGCTAAATACCATCCAGAAGCACGTCAAAAGCCGTTATCCTCCCCGCTAAGGGCCGGATAACGGCTTTTTCGTCGTATTATTTTGCTTGATACGTTTCACTTGCGGCATCGTAGACCAACGTTACTTGCCGATCCGCTAATTCCACCGTAATCTGGTGGTACACCGGTGCGTATCCGTGGTGGGTCAGCTGGACGCTCACCCGTTGGCCCGCTACCCGGACATCGTACAGGTTGTACTCGCCCTGCTGGTACTTGAAGTCTTGACCATCGTCTTGGTAATGTTGGGTACTCCCGTGATCACCATAGAGCTTAAAGGTCATCGCCGTCAGCGGCTGGTCCGCCACGTGGTCCACCGTTGGCCCCCATGGCAACAGCGTATTGGCCCGGACGTAAAGCGGTAACTTATCTAACGGCGCGTCCGCGATGACGTCCTGGTGACCGGCCACTTCTTGACCGTTCCAGAAGTCGATCCAGTCGCCGGCCGGCAGATAGACCAAGCGCTTCGTCGTGGCCGGGTGCAAGACCGGAGCCACCAGCAAGTCGTTGCCGACCATGAACTCGTCATTCAGGTTGCGGACCCGTTCATCGGTATCGTCGTTCAAGACCAACGGCCGCATGATGGGCAGCCCAGTCTGCGTTTCTTGATGGAAGAGGTCGTAGAGGTACGGAATCAGGTGGTAGCGTAATTTCAGGTACTTGCGGTAAATCGACAGGGTCGGTTCGCCGAAGACCCACGGCTCCTGACGCCGCGTCCCCATCGCCGCGTGGTTCCGCAGCAACGGACTGAAGATGGCTGCTTCGATCCAGCGCGTCAACAACTCCGGATTGGTGTCAGAGGCAAAGCCCCCAATATCCGTTCCGATGAAGCTAAAGCCGCTCATTCCTAGGTTGCACAGCTGGGGCACCATCATCTGAATGTGGGGCCACATGCTGCGGTTATCCCCGGTCCAGACCGTGGCGTACTTCTGCGTCCCGGCGTAGGCCGCCCGAGTAATCACGTACGGCCGCTTTCCCTGTTGGGCCTTCAAGCCATCGTACGTGGCCTTGGCCATGTTATGACCATAGACGTTGTGCATCTTCTTATGGGTCGATGGCCGGTCCTGGTCGCTAAAGACCACGTCCTGAGGGATCTCGCCTTCAAAGGACGCTGGTTCGTTCATGTCGATCCAGATACCGGCCGCGCCCATGTCCGTCAGGAACTGACCGTTTTTAGACCACCATTGCCGCACTTCCGGCCGACCGAAGTCGGGGAAGGCCGAGTTACCCGGCCAAACCTTATTGATGTAGACCTTGCCGTCCGGCGTTTTGACAAAGTAGCCCTTCTTAACCCCTTCGGCGTAGACCGAATAATCCGGGTCCTGCTTAACACCGGGATCGATGATGGGAATCACCTTAATGCCGCGCTTCTTCAGCTTCGCGACGAAGCCCTTCGGGTCGCCGTCGAACTTCTGCTTGTCCCAGGTGAAGACCCGGTAACCGTCCATGTAGTCGACGTCAAAGTGGATGGCGTCGCAGGGCAGGTCGTACTTCTTAAGATTATCCGCGATCTCTTGCACTTCCTGCTGGCTGGCACTGTAGCCCCAGCGCGATTGTTGATACCCCAACGTCCACTCCTGGGGTAGCGGCGTCCGCCCGGTCAGGTAGGTGTAGTTGGCGACCACGTCCTTGAGACTGTTCCCGCCTAAAACGTAGTAGTTCACGTTGCCGTCCACGGCCGAGTAGAAGTAGTAGTGGGCACTTTCCTTGCCCATATCGAAGTGACTCTTGTAAGGGTTATCGAAGAACATCCCGTACGGGTGGCCGTTCTTCAAGCCCAGCATGACCGGAATCGACTTGTAGAGGTTTGGTAAAATCTCGAGTTGGGGTTCCGTGTTATCAGCGTTCCAGTTGTCATACTCAAAGCCCCGCTTGTCGAGGTAACCCGTCTTGTCTCCGAGTCCGTAGAAGTGTTCATCGGGCGCCAGAGACTTGACGACCTCGTAATAACCGGTGTCCGACTTGACCGTGGCCTTTTGGACCGTGTGCCCTTCGGCTTCGACCAGCCGCTGATGGACCTTATCGACCCCTTTGTCCAGGATGACCCGATCGCCCCGGTAGTCCGTGATCAACGGATGGCCAGCCGCGTCGGTGACGTCGACGTGCTTATCGGCATCGACCCGAACAATCAACGCACTGGTGGCCAACTCATAATGGTCACCCGCGTCCTGAAAGGTATAGGGCGTCGTCTGCGCCTTCGTGCCCTCAATCGCGTACGAAGCGCCCTGGTCGCCCCGGTCAACGAAGACCTGAACAATCGTGGGGGTCAACACGGTCAGGCGTAACGGCTGCTTAAACGCCAGCGTGACGACCTGTCCGTCCTGCGTATACTTCGGTAACTCACTCATCAAAATCGACTTCTTTCTCTATTAAGTGTTTCAATTCAACTCTCATTTGGCAGGGTGGTCACAGTCCCGTTCCAGTCCGCTTTTGACTGGCCCGGAAGCACCCTTTTTCAAATTTTTGCTACCTTTAGTCGTTTGCCGCACTGTCGTCCGACAAATCGCGTTGTGGCTTGTCTTGCTTGATGACGCTAATGGACACGACCGCGATCAGCATGGAGATACCGGCCACTAACATCATGCCCGGCATCGACTTGCCGACCCACTGGAAGACCACGAAGCTGGCGACGGACGCGATGATTTGCGGCAAGCAGATGGTCCCGTTGAAGATCCCGATGTAGGAGCCTTCATTCGAGCCGTTGAGGGACGACGTGAAGATGTTGAAGGGCTCCACGTGCACCGTGAAGAACCCGATACCAATCAAGCAGAACGGCACGATCAACAGGTATTGGTTGTGGATGAAGAAGACCCAGATCAACCCAACCGCAAAGGCGGCCAAGCCGAAGCGGTACCAGAACTTCCGCTTGTTTTGATTCGTCCGGGACAGAACCAGGAAGCCGTACAGAACGGCGGCCATCGATTGAATGAAGGTCAAGATTCCGTACCAGTTCCCAGCGGCCTGATAGCCCGCCGAAGCGGCGTTGGTCGTGTGCCAAACGTTTTGAGCAATGGCCCCGGTAGTGTAGGTCCACATGTACTGAATCCCGATCCAGGCAAACATCTGAACCACGGCCACTTCCCATAAAGCCTTGGGAGCTTCCTTAATCAATTGCCAGAGCGGCTTACTTTGCTTGTGTTGTTCCGGATCGATGTGGTGGTACAACGCGTAGGTCTCCGGATCGTATTCCTTGACGGTGTGGATCGTATAGGCCGAGATGCCTAACAGGATGGCGGCCCCGATGTAGAAGGCTAACCGGACCGACAACGGCACGACCCCTTTTTGGGCCGTGTTGGCGACCCCGAAATAGGTCAGAACAAAGGGTAAGATGGTGGCCAGCACACCGCCCAGGTTACTGAAGGCTTGTTGCCAGGACCAGGCTTTATCCTTTTGCTTTTCGTTGACCATGTCCCCAATGATCATGCGGAACGGTTGCATGCAGACGTTACTCGACAGGTCCATGAATAAAATAGCAATTGCACCGAATAATAGAGCGGCTGTCGAGGCGTACCCGAAGCCAAAGGACCCGGCGTTGGGTAACAAAATCATGACTAATGCGGCGACCGGTGCGCTGAATAACAGGTAAGGCATCCGCCGACCGAACCGTGACCACGTTTTGTCCGAATACTTGCCGACCAACGGCTGCACGATCAGGCCAGCCAGTGGTGGCAGAATGAAGAACAGACCCAGTTTGGTCGGGTCAGCACCGATCGTTTGAAAGATCCGACTCATTTGTGAGGACTGTAGCGAAAACGCCATGTTGACCCCACAGAACCCAAACGTGATGGCAAACAGCGTCTTCAACGGCAGGTTGGGTAACGAGTTAGATAACTTCGCTGGTGCCTTTTTGGCTTGGGCAACCGGCGTTTGAACACCCGGATGGGTAGTTGGTTGATTCATTTGAAGCATCTCCCTAGTTGATAGACTCGTCTTAACAGGTTCATCTTAGCACCAACTGTAAGCGTTTACAATACCAGAATTACGCAACTGTAAACGTTTACGATAAAACACCCCCTTTCATCCCCGTTAGCGGTATAATGAAGACGCTTCAAGAAAAGAGGGCTTTCGTTGAAACCAACCATTAAAGACATCGCCGCCAAGACCAACCTGTCCATCGCCACCGTCTCACGCGTCTTGGGACACAAGCAGGGAACTTATAGCGCCAAGGCAGAGGCCAAAGTCCTCCAGGCGGCGCGAGAGCTGGGCTACCGCAAGAATACGGTAGCCGTCGAGCTCGTCAAAAAGCGGGCGGACGTTTTAGCCGTCATCATTAACGCCACCCCCACCAACTTTTCCACCGACATCATCGACGGCATCCAGGAGCGCGCCGGGCAGCTTGGCCAGCAGGTCATCATCCTGTACGCCGGCAACCGGGAGGCTCCCTTGCAGCACCAGGCCATCAACACGGCCCTGCAACGCAACGTTTCGGGGATTCTTCTGGTCGCCATCGAACCCGACGCGACCGACCGCGAGCTTTTGCAGGCGGCACAGGTGCCCTTCTGCTTCGTCTCCTTGAACCTCGACGATCAAAACATCAAATCGGTCAGCTCGAACAATCACGACCTGGCCTACCAAGCGACCGAGTACCTCATCGCCCACGGCCACACCCGCATCGGTCTGGCCGGCATCGACGACTACCACACCGGACGACAACGACTGGCCGGGTACCAGGCGGCCCTGGCCAACCACCAGATTATGGCCGACCCCGCGTGGGTCCAACGCGGCAACTACAGCTACCAGGCTGGCCAAGCGGCCTTAAGCCCCTACCGGTCGCTCGGCGTCACGGCCGTCCTCGCCGCCAGTGATATGGTGGCGGCCGGCCTGCTGACCGCCGCGCAAGGCCAACACCTGACCCTGCCCCAGGACCTCTCCATCGTCAGCATCGACGGCACCATCATCTGCGACATCACCACCCCGGCTCTCACCAGCGTGACCCAGGACTTTCGCGAGATTGGTCGCCAGGGGGTCAACCGGGTGATGGGCCAAGCCGCACAGACCATCATCCCGGTGACCCTGACGGAGCGGGCCAGCGTCGCCGAGTTAGATCAATTGGAGACAAAATGATTGACCTCCAATACCCCCAGCGGTATCATAGTAAACCGTAACGATTATTATTTAGAAAAAGGAGATCTGTACATGGCTAAGAAGTCTAAGATTGCAAAGGAACGCAAGATTGAAGCCACCGTGGCAAAGTACGCGACCAAGCGCGCTGAATTAAAGGCCGCTGGCGATTACGCCGGACTGGCCCTGCTGCCCCGGGACGCTTCCCCCGTTCGGATGCACCACCGCGACCACCTGGATGGCCGGCCCCACGCCTACATGCGGAAATTCGGGTTATCCCGGTTAAACTTCCGCGAATTGGCCCACAAGGGTCAGATTCCGGGCGTCAAAAAGGCCAGCTGGTAACCCACTGACCCCAGGGCCCCGCGGATGATCGGTTGTGGTCTCGCGGTCGCCCCTATCGTCCACCTTCCCACTTCTATCGGTGGCGGTGGACCCCTAACCCACTTTAAAAAGCAGAGAGTCTGGACACCCGTCCAGGCTCTCTTTTCGTTTACCAGCATCCCCCGTTTGACACGGTCCGCCGTCTTCCGTAGACTGGGGGCAATGACTAAAAAACCAAGGAAGTGCCCTACTATGCAAATTGAATCCATCGGCTGGGAGTTCGACGTGCTCCAGGCCAGCGCGGTCGACGACAACTACCCGCGGATCGAGGCTGTCTTCGTCGGCGTCACGCCGGCCGTGGCCTATGACGTCCACAACCAAGCCAAGTTCAGCCGCACCATCGAACACCACTTGCGGGACCTCGAACGGGCCCTGCGCCAGGCCCACCAGGCCGAACTGGCCCAGCTCGGCAGCGCCGACGTCGCCGCCAACAGCGCCATCATCCAACACCTGCTCAGCGACTACCATGATCAGCTGGTCGCCCAGGTCCTGATTCCCGACCAACTCGAGCTGGAAAGCCTGACGCTGGCCGGCGAGTGGCCGTTCTTCTGGAATGAGCAGGCGCCCCTGGTTCAGCAGAAGAACCGCGAACGCGAGCCCATGCCCTTCAGCGAACCCGCGACCCCGGCCGACGACTCGTCCGCCGATGACCACAACGATGACCATCCGGGCACGACCGACCCGTACATGCCCGTCTGATGAAGGCTAAAGTCATCTGGTGGGTCCAATTCCTGATCAACTGCTGGTTCATGGTCTGGGTCATGGGCCTCATCGAGACCGCACTGCCCTTCGGCATTGACGGGCTGTCCCTCCTCATTGAGGCCGGTCTCTTCATCCTGGCCATCGCGTTGGCCTACGCGCTGACGACCGGGTTCAACAACCATCGGTAACCGATACACAAAAACGCAGCCCCCTCACCAACGGGGACTGCGTTTTTGTGCGTATCGGGTTTTTACTTAACATGAAACCAATTGAGTTACTGCACGGTGACCGTCTTACCGGCCACGTCGATGTCCAGGGGTTCCCCACTGATCAGTTTGAAGTGGGCGCCGGCCTTGTCGACGGTGACCTCGATCAGACGACCGCGGAAGACCTGCCGGAAGGAGAAGCTCTCCCACTTCTTCGGCAAGAATGGTGCGTAGTGGAGTTGACCATCGCGAACCCGCATGCCCGCGAAGCCTTGAACCACGGCGATCCAGCCACCGGTCATGGCCGTGATGTGCAGTCCATCGGTGGTGTCGTTGTTGTAGTTGTCCAGGTCCAGCCGGGCCGTCCGTTCGTACAGCTCGACGGCCTTATCTTCGTAGTGCAGGTCCGCCGCCAAGACGGAGTGGATAGCGGGTGACAGACTCGATTCGTGGACCGTCAGCGGTTCGTAGAAGTCGAAGTTGGCCTTCTTCTGTTCCGGCGTGTAGTCATCGATGAAGTCCCAGATTCCTTGAAGCACGTCCCCTTGCTTGATGTACGGGGACCGCAGGATCTTATCCCAGGACCAGTGTTGGTTGATGGGCCGTTGGTCGGCTGGAATGGCGCTGACCGGTTCGATGTCCTTATCCAGGAACCCGTCGTGTTGGACAAAGATGTTCAGGTCCTTGTCGTACGGCAGGTACATCCGGTCGACGATGTCTTGCCAGTGAGCCTTTTCGTCGTCCGTCACGGCCAATTTCCGGGCCACGTCAGCGTCGACCTTGCCCAGGATCTCCAGAGTGTACTTCAACGTCCATTGTGCCAGCATGTTGGTGTCCCAGTTGTTGTCGACGTTGTTCTCATACTCGTCGGCCCCGGTGACCCCGTGGATCATGTACTGGTTGTTGCGCTTGCTGAAGTGGACCCGGTCGGCCCAGAACCGTGAGATCTCGGTCAGAACCTTGGCCCCTTGGTGCAAGACGTAGCTGGTGTCGCCCGTGTAACGGGTGTAGTTGTAGATGGCAAAGGCAATGTCGCCGTTCCGGTGAATCTCTTCGAAGGTGATTTCCCATTCGTTATGGCATTCGATCCCGTCGAAGGTCACCATTGGGAACAAGGCGCCCTTGAGCCCCTGTTCCTGTGCGTTCACGTAGGCGCCATCCAACTGGTTATAGCGGTACATCAACAGGTTGCGGGTGACCTTCGGATCCGTGATCCCCAGGTAAACGGGGAAGGCGAACGCTTCGGTGTCCCAGTAAGTGGCGCCACCGTACTTTTCACCGGTGAACCCTTTCGGCCCGATGTTCAACCGGGCGTCGTCCCCGTAGTAGGTCGAGAACAACTGGAACAGGTTGAAGCGAATCCCCTGTTGGGATTCGTCGTCGCCGGCGATCTTCACGTCGGACTTTTCCCACCGTTGGGCCCAGATCTGGGTGTGGGCGGCCAACAGGTCTGCGTAGGACTGTTGGGCCACCTTGGCGCTCAGGTCGTGCATGGCCCGCGTCAAGTCATCCTGGGTCGCGTAGTCCCGCGAGGTCACCACGATCACGCGCTTTTCCAGCGTGGTCTGGGCCTGGGGTGCCAATTGACCCGTGTAGGCGTTAGCGACTTCCTTGTCACTCGGCTGGGTGACCGCCACGTTGGCTAGGTCGGTCACCGTGTGCATCTCCATGCCGGACGTGAAGCGAGGCGTACCGAACGGGTTCGGCGTGGTCTTAGCGATGACGCTGCCGCTGGTGGCTTGCTGGTCCGTGGCCAGGACGTCCCAGAAGCGCTCGTCGTAGTTGGCCTCTTCGTTCTTGACGTCGGCGTCGATGGCCGACGTGATCTGCACGTCCACACTGTCGCTGTCACTCAGGTTCTTGACCGTGACCTTTTGGACGGACAGTTCGGGTTGGGCAACACTCAAGAACCGTTGGAAGGTCAGGGCGACCTTGACGGCTCCCCGCTCCAGGGTAAAGGAGCGGTTCAGGACGCCGGCGTGCATGTCGAGGTCCAGGGTGAAGTCACTGATGGTGTCCTTGGCAAGGTCGACGGGTTGCCCGTTGATCACGATTGGCAACTTGATAAAGTTAACGGCATTGACCACTTTACCGAAGTACTTCGGATAGCCGTTCTTCCACCAGCCGACCCGCGTCTTGTCGGGGTACCAGACCCCACCTAAATAGATACCTTGTAGTGAGTCACCACTGTACCCTTCTTCAAAGTCGCCCCGCATCCCCATGTAGCCGTTTCCCAGGCTAGTCATGGATTCCTGCAGGCGTTTGTCCTTTGGATCGAAGGTGTGGGTAATGACGTTCCACGGTTGAACTTCAAAAATGCGTTTCATCGTCGCTGAACTCCCTTTCTAATGCTGTGCGATTGCGTGTTCCGGTCGTTCGCCCCGTTAAGCCCAGTCAGGGACCCGTTCAGCGACCCCGCTCACGTGGCGCGGCGCTCCTGAACGGGTCCCTAACCACGACGGTGACATCGTGGGGGACGACCGGTGAATCAATTTAAATTAAGCCTTGTAAGTTTCCTTGATACTGAAGACGGAGAAGGCCCCGATAGCCATAATGACCCCGGCTAAGAGGAACATGGTGGCTTGCGAGTTCCCTAACATTGGGAACAGGGCGAAGCTGGCCAGAGAAGCCACAATCTGTGGCAAGCAGATGGACCCGTTGAACAGCCCCAGGTAAGTCCCCATGTGGGCCCCGGATAAGGCGTTGGTGACCATGGTCAGTGGGTACGTGTTCATGGCCGCCCAAGCGATTCCGACTAAGATGAAGGACCCAATTAAGGCGTATTGATTGTGAATGAAGAAGACGGAGATGAACCCGAGGGCCCCTAAACCAAGGCTCCCCGCGTAGCCTAACTTGTGAACACTGTTAGGCAACTTCGCCAAAACGTAGGACCATACGACGGCCGCGATGGATTGAACGGCGGCCAAGACCCCGTACCAGTTTCCGGCAGCTTGGTAGCCAGCGGAAGCGGCGTTGGTGGTGTTCCAGACGTTAGAGGCAATCGCCCCAGCGGAGTAAGTCCAGAGGTATTGGAAGGCGATCCAGCAGAAGAATTGAACCAGCGTGACGGTCCAGAAGACCTTCGGTGCCGTCTTCAATAACGTCCACCAGTTACCCCCTTGGCTGTTATCTTCCTTGGTAATGCCGTGGTACTTGGCGTAGGTTTCGGGATCGTATTCGTGAACCCGGAAGATGGTCAGTAAGCTGGTCACGATCAACAAGGCGGCGCCGACGTAGAAGGCGACCTTGACGGTATCCGGCACGACCCCTTTAGCGGCGACGTTCTTCAGGCCGAAGTACGCGAACAGGAATGGCAAGATGGCGGCTAACACGGCCCCCACGTTGGACATGAAACTTTGAATCCCGTAAGCGTAACTCTTCTGGTCATCGTTGACCATGTCCCCGACCATCATCTTGAAGGGCTGCATGGCCACGTTCGAAGACAGGTCCAAGAAGGCCACGGTGATGGCCCCGAAGAGCAAGGCGGCTAAGGACGCGTACCCGAAGCCCAGACTCCCGGAGTTCGGCAACAGGCACATCACGATGACCGCGACTAAGGCCCCTAAAGCTAAGTATGGTAAGCGCCGACCGCCGAGCTTAGGCGCCCAGGTTCGGTCGGAATAGTACCCAACGATTGGCTGAACGATTAAGCCCGCCAACGGTGGCAGAATGAAGAACCACCCTAAACTGTTCGGGTCGGCCCCAATGGTTTGGAAAATCCGGCTCATTTGAGAACTTTGCAACGTGAAGGCCGTTTGCACGCCCAGGTACCCAAAGTTGATCATCCAAATGGTACTAGCGGATAACTTGGGTAACCCAGTCTTGGTGCTATCGACCGTGGTTGTATCCTTTGACACGACATCTGCCATGACATAAAACCTCCTTAAACCAACTAAATCAGAAATAATAGCTAAAACGTTGTCAGATTTGCTTGGCAACCGATTACATAAAATATTATGGCACCGCTTTCATATTAATGCAACCGTTTGCGCAAACTTTTTTTGAATTTCGACCAACCGGTAACCCCGTTAATTGCTTGACCGAACAATTTAATCACCTGCCAGACGGGTTTTAGGGTCGATTGGTGCGTGCGCACTTGGTGAATTAAACTTTTTTTGCAAAAAAATGGGCGGGGATTCCCTACTCCCTTCCCCAAGTCACGGTCATCCCACCCGCGGCCGCCTTGGTGTTTGGCGCCAGCCAGTTACTAAACCCGCAGATCAAAAAGCGGTTAGCTGGTGCCCGTTTCGTCACCAGCTGATGGGCGTGTGCAAAAATGGAACCCCCTTCAATTTGGCAATCTTGCCCCCCATTTGTTCAGATAAAGTCTACTAAAATTAGTAAAGAGCCGGTTTCCTGGGCCTTTACTGGACAATTTAATTTTCAACCTTTAGCTCTACGGCAAAAATCCCCAGACCTTCTCAAAGAACAAGAAGCTCTGGGGATTTTTTACGGAATTAAGTTCAAAGGCCAGCCCCACAATCAAACTTAACTAAGGTTGGCTAATGGCTGCATACTGATTTCACTGAATTAATAGTGCCCTAATTAATCGCATACGGAATCTGAATCTGGCCCGGCTTGGGCGCGTCCAGGGGTTCGCGGTCGCTGAAGAGCAACGCGACCGTCGCCGACCCCATCTTCTCGGGGAACAGGTCGACCGAGTGCAGGTTGGCGTCACTCAGACCGTCCGGTAACGAGTGGTTGAAGCTGACGATGGGAAAATGACTGATTGGGTATTTCTCCCGCATCAGCCGGTAGAACTCGATGGCGTTGAAGTCGTCGGTCGCCATGATACCGTCGATCTCCGGGTGCTGCTTGATGAACAACCGGACCCGGTTGAGTTCGCCCAGCTTGACCGTCAACGGTTCGACGTTGAAGTTGGCGGCGACCCGCTCGTACCCCTGCCGCCGTTGCTGTTCGTAGGCCCAATCGTGCGCGGATTCGACGAAGACCGGGTGTTTGACCCGCAACTGGTCCAGCAGATAGGTGGCGCCCCCGATGCCGGCCTGCAGGTTATCGTTGTCCACGAAGTAATCCTCGGGATGGTCGGTCGCCGGCTGGCCGATGGTCACGAAGCGCAGGTGGTACTTGCGCAGGTAGGCCGTGATCGGGTCGTCAGGATGGGCGTAGAACAGGATGAACCGCTTGATCTTCCCCTGGGTGACCATCGACTTGACGTTCTGCAACAGCTCGTCAGACGTTTTACTAATCGCCACCGACAGGACGTAGTTGCGCTGCAGGAGCTGGGTGTTGATCCCCCGCAATAGGTCGATGTAAAACGGATTTTCGGGTTGGGTGTGTTCGGTGGTGGGGAAGACGACCCCCACGGCGTTGGCCTCACCGGCCGTTAAATTTTTAGCGTTATAGTTGGGCAGATAGCCCTCGGCCTCGGCCAGCGCTTGGATGCGTTCCCGGGTGGCCTGGCTAATCCGCGGATTGTTGTTCAGCGCGCGCGAGGCGGTCGACACGGACACACCCGCCTTAGCCGCAATATCACGAATCGTTAACATGTGCACTTACTCCTTATTGACTAATGGTCAAAGTTTACCATAAACCACCATGCCGCACAAAAGTTCCTCAACGGCGGTCACGGCTCCAGGTAGACCAATTGGCGATAACGGGGCCCGTTCCCGCCATCCCCTGGTTTGGTGACTCCCCTATTATTGTACAACGAATCAACGACCCGTGGCCGCATCAATTCACGGTTCAAAAGAGTGGCGGGGCCAGCGGACCGCCCACTGACGGGACAACAAAGAGCCTGAGACGATTGTCCCGGGCCCTTCCCATCATTACTGTCATTATTTTTTCCCGTGGTGGCCGCTCATCCCCGTCGGCGGGTTCAGCGGCAGGGTCGTCACGAACTGACTGCCCCGTGGCTGGTTATCCTTGACCGCAATGGTGCCGTGGTGCAGGTCGACGATCCAGTGGGCGATTGACAGTCCCAAACCGTTGCCGCCGGTCTGCCGACTACGCGATGTGTCGACCCGGTAGAACCGGTCGAAAATGCGTTGTCGTTCCTGGGGGTCGATGCCCAGGCCCTGGTCGGCCACGGTCAGTTGCCACTTACGCCCGACCACCTTGGCCGACACGGTGATGGTGCTGCCGTTGGGCGAGTATTTCATCGCGTTATCGATCAGGATGTTCATCAGCTGGTGAATCAGGTCCTGGTCCAGGACCGCCCGAAAGTCGGTGACCGGTAACAGTTGGAGCTGCTTGCCCTGACTGGCGGCGATCTCCGTGTAGGGCTCGATGGTCCGCTGAAGGAAGCCGGCGACCTGGGTGGCCTCGAAGTTGGTCTGCAACGAGTTCGAGTCCGACCGGGCCAACGCCAGCAGGTCGTGGGTCAGCTTCTGGAGCCGCTGACTTTCGCTGTTGGCGATGGCGATATTTTCCGCCTGGTCGATGATCCGATCGTTGGGCTTGGTCAACAGAAACTCCAGTTTATTCTGGATAATGGTCAGCGGCGTCCGCAACTCGTGCGCGGCGTTCCCAACGAACTCGGTCTGGCGCTGCCACGACCGCAGAATCGGCCGCATGGTCAGGCGCGACAGCCAGACGCTAATCAGGATCGACAGGAGCCAGAAGACCCCCATGGTGATCAGCATGACCTTTTTAAAGCTACTCATGGCGGCCTTCTGCGGGTCGATGTTTTCCATGATCAGCAGGTACTTGCCGGCAATCGTCTGATCGGAATTGCTCTTTGGCACCTTGACCAGCAACGTCCGGAAATTGTACTTACCGCCGATACGGATGGTCTGCAGCCGGCCGACCGCCGACTTGTCCAGGGTGAGCGACTTCAACTGATCGTAGCGCGATCCCAGCTGCGTGCGGTTCAGAATCTTGCCGCGCGGGTTAAAAATCAGCGTCGTGGTCATAAACGGGTGGGCCGACGCCTTGAACTGTTGCGTCTTATGCGGCGTGCTGGTGTTGGGCATGAACGGCTTTTGCTGCTTAGGACCGTTCAACCGCGCCGACCGTTCGACGCGCAGGGTCTGATCCGTGCTGGTCAGCATCGCGCGACTAAACAGGACGAAGACGATGATGCCCAGGAGAACAAAGATAATCGAGAACCCCACGAAGCTGCTGATGAAGAGGCGCCACTGCTGGGCTCGATTAGCTTTATTGCTCATCCGGCGCCTCCACAATGTACCCCGCGTTGCGAATCGTTCGAATCGACAGGTCACTGCCGGCCCGCTTCAATTCCTTCCGCAGGTTACTCATGTACACTTCCACCACCGACAGACTGGTCTCCGAGTCGAAGCCCCACAGGCGGTTAAAGATCTGTTCCTTGGTGATGATGGTCCCCGGGTTGGCGGCCAGGTAGGCCAGCAGGTCGAACTCGCGCCCCTTGAGGGTCAACGGGGTATCCTGGTAGGTGGCCAAATGCTTGCTGGTGTTGATCTCCAGCTGGCCCAGGGTGATCACGTCGCTGCTGTTCAGGTGACCGGTCCGTTTCAGTAACGCCTTGAGCCGCGCCAAGAGCTCTTCTCGGTGGAAGGGCTTGGTCACGTAGTCGTCGGCCCCGTCGTTGAAGCCGCGAAGCTTATCGGCGATCGTATCCTTGGCGGTCAGGATCAGGACCGGGGTCGAGATCTCCTGGTTGCGGATGTGGAGCAGCAGGTCCAATCCGCTTTCGCCGGGCAACATCAGGTCGAGGATGATGGCGTCAAAGACGTCCTGACTGGCTAAAAATTCTCCCTGTTCCCCGTCATAGGCCGTCGTGGGCTCACAGATGGGCTTGATCAGTTCCACAATGTCCGCCGAAAGCTCCCGTTCGTCTTCGACCACTAATACTTGGGCTTTTGTACTCACTGAAATGTCCTCCTTTTATCTACTTCACTAAATGACGCCGAATGCTAGTTGATTGCCATGGGTTCACCTTATTAGAGTGGCCTTACCAGCGCGCCACGCCGGCGAGCAAGCCGGTCGAGGTGGGCACGATTCCGAAGCCCCGAAACCCGCGGGTCTCCGGAACTCGGCCTTGATGTAATCTGGCCCAAAACGCCAGATAACATCAATTTCACCACGACCAGCAAGTCGCCTCTGTTGCGCTAACCTAGCGTGGTCCCCCTGACGAAACGGTCCCGATTGGCCACGTTCGCGATGGGGACCTATCACCCACCAGAATGGCCCGTCAATGCCGCTACCCTTTTTTCCAATCAACGAGCAGGACGCCGTGTCTTTATTATAAATTATATGTTATCCGCATCGTATTTATTCTCTTTAAGTGACAAAAACACTGTTGCAATACTAGGCAGCGGCTAAAACTCACAATTCGTGCTACCTAGGTACCCCGCCACCACAATTAGCCGTGAGGAAGGTCAGAATGGGGCTCAGTGGCTTCGTTTCTATTGTCCGGGTGGTTTCCTCGGGCTACAGAAAAGCCGAGCTTTGAGATCATCGCGTTTTGGGCGAGGGGCTCAAAGTCGTGCTGGCCACGTTCCAGCCCAATTCTGGCCGACCGGTCGGTGCTAGGGCCCACTGTTGCAGAATCCCGGCTCCCCAAACTGCCGTGAGGAGCCGTTAACGACCTCAGTCGATCAGCTACTTAAAAGTATAGTCTACTTGGTGAAGGATAACGCCACCTTAAGTTAACTTTGTTACCAAAGACATCATTTTTTTTAAAGATTAATGCCTCTATCACGGTGCCCTCACGAAAATACGGTACTATAAAACGGAACACTTTGCTGGGTTCGCGATTCAGCGGGCTAATCAGCCGTCGGGGGAAATTAGGGGCCATCAGCGTCATCGCACCTGATTAACGGCTAAGTGCCTTAACGAACTTTGTAACCACTGCATTGGTCGTGATAATTTCATGTTATCCTATTAATGTGGAGAATTATCCTGATTGGGCGCCCGGTGACCGGTCTGTCACGAACGACCGCCGCGGCCGCCCCACAATTTTATCGGTAACTGACTGAAAAAAACAAGCTGTTACGTTCGGAGGGGTTGTCATGAAACAGCATCAAGCCACCCTAACCAAGCTCCGCGTGAGCCGGTGGGTGTACGGGGGAGCCTTTTTAATTCCGCTCATCATCATGTGCCTGGCCTTTTGGCACCTAAAACTCACGCCGTTTGGTCACCGCAATTTACTCTTTAGTGACATGGGCGCGCAGTACGTCCCGATTCTCGAGTACCTGCGCACCACCATTCTACACGGTCAATTCCATCTGTTTTCCCTTTCGCTAGGAACCGGTAGCGGCATCGTGCCGCTGCTGACCTACTACGTCTTGAGTCCGTTCAACCTCCTGATCTTCCTGTTCCCCGCCACACACATCACGACGGCGCTGAGCTGGATCATCATCCTCAAGGTCAGCACGATTGGCCTGACCATGGCGATCTTCCTGCGCCACGCCTTTCTGCGCACCGGCTGGTCGCTGCTGCTCTTCTCGACGGCCTTTAGCCTCTGCGGCTTCGTGGCCATGTACTTCTACGACATGATGTGGCTGGACGCTCTGATCTGGTTGCCGCTGGTGGCCCTGGGGCTGCACCGCATCATCAACCAGCACCACTTTGGCCTCTACACGGTCAGCCTGACGTTCACCATCCTGTCGAACTACTATATGGGGTACATGACCTGCCTGTTCTCCGTGCTGTACTTCATCTATCTCACGGTGGAACACCAGCCGACGCCCACGCCCTTTCGCACGGTGATCCGGATCCACTGGCCGGCCATCCGGCAGTTCATCATCGGCTCGCTGCTGGCCGGCGGGATGACCATGGTCGTCCTGATTCCGACCGCCAAGGGCATGCTGCTGACCGGCAAGAGCAACGTCTTTTACCAAAACTACCTGCCGACGCCGCTCTTCGGGCCGGAAGTCCTGGCCCAGTTCGGTCCCGGCGGCACCACCTACGCGAGCCACCTGTACCACACGCCGACCATCTTCATGGGCACGCTGCTGTTCCTGTTGCTCATCGTCTACTTCGTGTCGCCCCGGATTCTGGCGGTCGAGAAGAAACGGTCGATGTGGCTGCTGATCGCCATGGGCCTGAGCCTCTGGGTCACCCTGCTCAACACTGCCTGGCACATGTTCCAGCAACCGGCCGGGTTTCCCTTCCGCAACGCCTACTTCTTCACCTTTCTGGCGATCACCACGGCCTACCGGGCCTGGCAGACGCACCCCGCGCAGACCATGAACGATCCGCAGAAGTTCTTAGCGCTGGTCTGGGGCGCCGGTCTGCTGACGGTCGGTTTCCTGTCGGCCCACGTCTTTCCCAAGCTCTACTTCAAGGCCGACCCCTCGTTAAATAACACGCTGTACCTGCACAGCCAACCCGACTTTCACCTGCTGTGGATCGCGCTGGGACTCCTGCTACTCAACACCATGCTGCTCTTCATCAGCGAATGGCGCCCGATTCGGATCGGGGCCATGGGGCTGCTGCTCGCGGCCGAACTGGGCGGCAACTACCTGGTGGCCAACCGCAACATCGAATTTGGCTCCCAGACCGCCTTTACCACCTACTACCAGCGCGACCGGGCCCTGCTAGACCAGGTCGCGGCCTCCAAATCTAAGGAGAACCTGCACCGGGTCGAGTTCCTGCACGCGCAGATCAGTCGAGCCTACGTCGGGGCCTACAACCACTATAACGACCCCCTGCTGTACAACTATCCCGGGGTCAGTTCCTACTCGTCCACGCTGGTCGAGCAGGCCCGGGTCTTCCAGCACGACCTCGGCTACTTCAGTCCGAACGTCCGGCGGATCAGTCCTCAGGGCTACACGCACCTGACGGACACCCTGCTCGGTGTTAAATATCGGTTGAACGCCTACAAGCAACAACAGATCACGCCGCTGAGCGCGTACGCGGGACTGGGCTTCGCCGTGCCGGCCAAGCTGGCCAACGTTCAGCTCGACGACCAGCAGGCCCTGACCAACCAGGTCAAGATCCTCGACGCGTTGGGCGCCAAGCCGAACACCCTGGCCGACGCCAAAATTCTCAACGTCCACACCCAGCGGGCCACGGCCGCCGACCAGCGCCACATCCCAGCCGGCGCCAAGCACGCCAGCACGGATAAGCATCCACGGTACCTGCAGACGGTCACGTTGCGGGTCGGGGCGACCGGCCTGCTGCACGCCTACTCGCCGCGCAACAACATCATCTACTCCAGCTTAGAGGTCAACGGCAAGAAGGCCCGGCCCCTGACCAACGCCGACGGGTACCGCTACGTCATCGACCTGGGGCAGCACAGCCGGGGCACGGTCCTGAAGGTCAGCTACGTCACCGACCGGCCGAACGACGGGTACCATAACCAATTCATGACGCTGGACCAGGCGCTGTACAAGGCCTTGGCCAAGCGGCTGCGCCAACAGACGCTCAGCTTCAAGTCCGACAGCGGCGTGTCCTGGCTCTCTGGGACCGTCCGCGGCACCGCTCAGCGGGACTTGCTGTACGTCTCGATCCCCGATACACCGGGCTGGTCGGCAACGGTCAACGGGCGGCCCGTCAAGATCAAGTCGGTCATGCACGCCCAGTCGCTGATTCCGGTGGTCAAGAACTATAAAGGCATGATTGGGGTTCCCCTGCAGCGGGGGAACAACCACGTCGTGCTGAAGTACCGGACGCCGGGGCTTCGGCTCGGTGCCGTCATCAGCCTGGCCTGCTTCGCGGTCTTCCTGCTGCTCTGGTTCTCCGGCGAATGGATGCGCCCCTTATCCTCGAAGCACGCAGCGAAAAAATAAACCACTTATTCAAAAATCCCACTCGTTGTTGAGTGGGATTTTTTGCGTTCTCCGTTAATAGGGCGATTAGGCTGGTTGGTCGATATTGGTGACCTGGTGGTCACTGGCGCACCGTTCTGTCGGCTTCATTCCCCCGAGGTGGGCACGATTCTGAAACCTCGCCAAGACCCGGCGAGTTTCCAGAACTCGGCCTGATTGTAAGCCAGCAAAGAACGCCGGCTAACAATCATTTCACCACGGGGGAAAACGCCGACGCCACGTTGCGGGGTGGCGGATGGCCTGACCAGCGGCGAACTTTGGGCGTCACTGACGATTTAGTAACGATAACCCACGGGGGTTCCGGCGAATTCGGTGACGTCGATGATGCCCAGGTCGCTTCCGGAATCAAAGACGGTGTTGTCATTTTTTTATCGCAACCGACGCTTACTGACGAATTGACGACCATCCCAGCCGGGAAGGAGACCAGAATAGGGCTCAGTGGCCTCGTTTCTGTTGTCCGGGTGGGGTTCCCGGGCTACAGAAAGGCCGAGCTTTGAGATCGGCGCGGGCTGTGCGGGGAGCTCAAAGTCGTGCCGGCCACGTTCCAGCCCTATTCTGGCCGACTGGTAGGCGCTGACCACAACCACCCTGAAATGACCGGGCCATCCGCCGTTAAGCGCTCACAAAAAAGGCCCACCCTCACCGGCTGATGCCGATGAAGGATGCGCCTTCGATCATAGACTTTTTAATGGTAATCCCGTTCGTTGACCCGGTTGGGTAAACGCCCGTGCAGCCAGAGAATCAAGAGAATGCTCCCCGCTACCAGGCCGCCAAACGTGGCCAACCCCAGCTGGGACACCGCGTGCCGACCGAACGTCGTCAGCAGTGTCACCAACGTAATCAATAGTAGCGTATTGGCGTACAAGCCGAACCGCGTCGGCGTCATGTACGTCAACGCAATCAACCAGTTGGCCGTGCCAAACGCCAACACGGAGAAGGTTCGCCAGAAGACGACGCTCAACCCCGTAGTCGGGCCCGGCACCATGCCGATCAGAACCAACGCCAGAATCCCAGCAATCAGTCCCAACGTGGGAACCGCGTAGTAAAGTTTAGACATCGAAGCCACCTCCCCTTTTAGTAGTTTAACCATACCTAATTCAGGACGGTACCTCGTGCACTTTAGCCCAGTTAACTTAAAAGTTGACTAAACAAAAAAGCGCCAGAAATTAAATTCTAACGCTTTCGCTGACTTTCGTCCACCCTTATTCGGCGTGCGGATGGCCACCGGGCGTCAGGAACAGCCCAATCAGCAGCCACAGGATGCCAATCATCACACCCAGGGGGTCGTTTAAAAACCAGCCCCACCACCGCAAAACGGCGTCCGCAATGAGAAATCCGAGGCCGACCCAGAACGGCCAGCTCCGATAAAAGTGGCGATTGAACCCGATTTGCATGGCCCATCTCCCCTATTCTGATTCAAAATCCATCCCCGAAAATCGTGCAATTTTGCTGGCTTCATTTTACCACTTTTGTGAAGGATTCTGGTCCTTAATAGCTAATAGGCCCGATTTGTCGGTCGAAAAATCAGTTTTAATTGTTAAAGGTTCCTCCAACTCACCGTTCTACCTTTGTTCGGTAACCGTCCTAGGCGCGCCGGGGCGTCAAGAATGACGGTCCCTGGGTCCGCAACGCGTAGCCTAACGGGATCCACGCGTTGCGCGTCACCCGCACGGCCTTGCCCTGGGCCAGCCGAGCCATCTGCATCTCGTAGTAGCTGAGTCCGATGTACGACCCGACGCGCCGGTCCAACGCCCGGATGCCCGTACTGAGCCGGGTCAAATCGATGGCGTCAAATTGGCCAATCGCCGCTCGGTGGGGCAGGTCCGGGATCAGCGCGCTCGCTCGGGCCAGCCCGACCAGGTCCGTCTCCCCGTTCGCCACAGCCCGCGTCATCCCATCCAGACTCCGAAAGCCACCGGTCAGCAGGATGGGCGTCGTTAGGCCGCGTTTGGCCTTGGCCGCATAGTCGATGAAGAACGCCCCACCGCGGTTACTCCCCTGGACCATGGTATTCTCGTAATTACCACCGGAGACCTCGATCAGGTCCACGCCCAGGTCGGCCATGCGATGAATCACCTGCAGGGAGTCCGCTTCGCTGAACCCGCCATCCCGAAAGTCCGCCGAATTGATCTTCAACCCAATGGGAAAAGCCGGTCCCACCTTAGCCCGAATAGCGTGATAGACCTCTTCAATCACCCGCATCCGGTTGGCCAACGCGCCACCGTACTGGTCGGTGCGGACGTTGGCCAGCGGGGATAAGAATTGACTCAACAGGTACCCGTGGGCGGCGTGAATCTCGACGCCGCCAAAACCAGCGGCCTGCACCACCGCGGCCGCCGTTGCAAACCGCTGCACGATGGCGTGAATCTCCGCAACGGTCAGCGCCCGGGGCGGGTTGAACGCAAACGCGTTGTCTCCCGTCAACGGCACAGCGCTGGGGGCAACCGGCTGGGCACTCAGGTGCTTGGGCGACTGGCGGCCCGGATGGTTCAGCTGGACCCAGGTCTGGGCCCCGTTACGGCTCCCCGCCGCGGCCCAGTTACGTAAGCGGGGAAGGTCGCGGTCGTCTTCGATCACGACGTTGCCCTTCTCACCCAAGGCCGTGGCGTCCACCATCACGTTCCCCGTGATCAGCAGGCCGCTCCCACCGGCGGCCCACCGCTGATAGAGGTGGTTAAGCGCCTCAGTGGGGCGGAATTGTGCGTCCCCCATGACCTCGCTCATAGCTGGTTTCACGAAGCGGTTCTTCAGGACCGTTCCGTTGGGGAGTTCCAGTGGCTGAAATAATAGGTTCGTCATCATGCTTCCCTCTTTCTTAGATGTTTAAACATATGAACATATCCGGTTGACCGCTTGTTGGCGGTGGTCAGATCCCCCGTCGAACCAGTAAATTAGCAACGATCTTTCTAAAAGTATTACGTTCATATTCTTAAACCATTAAACAATAGCCGCCACCATTTGTCAATCATTATTGGTTGACAATCTTAAACCAATAGACTAAACTCCTTGCTATGGTTCAAATGTTTAAACAAATATAATTAAAGGAGTCTTTCCATGCCAACTACCATGCAAGCCGCCGTCATCGACGCCTATCGCCAACCGTTTCCCACCATCAAACAGGTCCCCCGTCCCCAAGTTCGGCCCCACGACGTGCTGGTGCGAATCGTGGCCGCCAGCATCAACCCCATCGACCTCAAGACCAAGGACGGCGGCCTCAAGCTACTACTGCCCTATGACTTGCCGGTGATCCTGGGCAGCGACTTTGCCGGGACCGTGACGGCCGTGGGCAGCGCCGTCACGGATTACGCGGTGGGCGACGCCGTGTTCGGTCGGGTGACTAAGGACCGCATCGGGACCTTTGCAGAATACATCGCCGTTGACCACAACGCCATCGCCCGGATGCCCCGCAATCTGAGTTTCGAGGCGGCGGCCGCCCTACCGCTGGTCGGTCTCACCAGTTACCAGGCCCTCCACGACATCATGCACCTCCAGCCGGGGCAAAAGGTCCTCATTCAGGGAGGCTCCGGCGGGATCGGTACCATCGCCATTCAGCTGGCCAAGCACTTCGGCGCCTACGTGGCCACCACGACCTCGGAGGACCACTTCGACCTGGTCCAATCGTTGGGGGCCGACCAAAGCATCGACTACCACACCACCAACTTCGCCGACGTCCTGGCGGATTACGACGCGGTCTTCGACACCCGGGGCGGGCAGACCCTGGCCGACGCCTTTCGCATCGTCAAGCCCGGCGGCCAGGTGGTCAGCATCGCCGGCCTGCCCAACGCACGCTTCGGCAAGGCCTACGGGGTCGCTTGGTGGAAACGCCTGGCGTTCGGTCTCGCGACCCGGCAACTGACCCGCCTGGAAAAGCAGTCCCACGCCACCTACACGTTTTTGTTCATGCAACCCAACGGGGCCCAACTGACCCAGCTCGCCCAATTCGTCGAGGCGGGCATCATCACCCCCGTCATCGACCGGGTGGTGCCGTTTGACCAGCTCAACCAGGCATTGGCCTATTCTCAAGCCGGACAGGCCGTGGGCAAAATCATTCTGAAGATCGGACAGGAGGCTTAAGGGATGACTTGGTTATTCAGTATCGGCTTGATTCTCTTCTTAGCCCTCTTGTTGGTCCGCCGACTGGTCAACCGGCGGCGAACCAACGGGAGTATCGCGCTCGAACTGCTCCTCACCGCCGCGCTGAGTACTGACGTGGCGCTGCTGCTCTGGCGGGGGCTGCAGCCCACCACTGTGGGATTCACGCTTCTGCTGTGGGCCGTGATGTTCGTGAGCGGCGTCCTCGGTATTCGGACCATGGGTCACCGGCTGGTCCAGTTACGCCAATTGGTCGCCGACCCCCACGACCTTCACCGGTTCACCCAAGCGCTGGCCTACCACGCGGCCACCCTGTGGCAACTCGCCTTGGTCATCGGGCTGGCGACCAGTGCCGTCAGCCGGCACCTCCCCGCCCCCGCCGTTCTATGGGGGCTGAGCCTGGTGATCACGGTCGCCATCCTGCTGGAAAATGCCGTGCGGTTGGCGAACCTGCCATCTTAAATTAGCGGACGGTCATCACGGCCGCACCACCCGGTCAGTTCCGTCTCCCCCACCAGCTGTCGGGTGACCCAATCCCTATCCTTTGACTAAAATAACCCGTCCAGCGGTCATCAATTTCCGCTGGACGGGTTATTTGGGCTGGTTATGAAGTCTCATGCGTATCCGTTGCTGGTTGGAGGGCCTGCTCGGCGAAGCGCCAGAACAGGTCGACCACGGCCGCCGGGTTGTCCGCCTGCTTGAGAAAAGCCAACCGGCTGGTCACCCGGGGCCGCAGGGGCACCGCGCGAATGTTGGGATAGGCGGTCCCATCAAAGGCCCGGTTCATCACCACGGAGACGCCGGCCCCCTGGTTGAGCAGCGCCAAGAACAGTTCCGGCCGCCGCCCGTCGTAGGTCAGTTGGGGCTGGGTGGCGAGTTCCTGGAAGACGGCGTACAGGGGATGGCGCGGGCTAAGGGTGTCCCGTTGCACCAACAGCGGCTCCCCCTGCAGCATCGCCGGGGTCACGAAGGACCGTTGCGCCAGCGGGTGATCCTTGGGGACCAAGACCACGGCCTGGTCCTGGTCGCTCACCAGCGTCTGGTAGGCCGGGGGCGTTGCCGCGACTAACCGGGTGAACACGATGTCCACGTTCTTCTGGTCCAACGCGTGGGCCAGGTGGTCGAGACTGGCCTCGCGAAAGGTCACCTGGATCTCCGGGTAGCGCCGGGTGAAGGCGGTCAGGATGCGAAAGGCCCGGTACTGGGGCAACGACGACAATCCCTGAATCACCAGCGGTCGTTCCCGCTGCCAGAAACGGTGCTCGATGGCCTGGTTCAGCTCGGTCTCCTGCTGCAGCAGGCGTTTGACCTTCGGCAGGATCAGGCGGCCGGCCCGGGTCAGGTGAATCTGCCGGTGCGCCCGCACGACCAACTTGACCTGCCAGTCCCGCTCCAACGCCAAGATATCCTTGGAGATGGTCGACTGGGACAAAAAGAGGCGCTCGGCACTCCGACTATAATTTAAGGTTTCTGCTAAATCCACGAATACTGCTAATCTTCTGGTCTCCACCGTTTTCCCTCTCACTATTCTTAATGAGCATAGTTTAACACAAAATCGGAATTGTTCCCGCCACGCCCCCCGGCTAGACTAAACGGTGTTCGTTCATTTAGAAAGGAGGAGCTTTTATGCCCGTTGGAATCATCACCAACACCTGCGCCATCCTACTGGGAGGCATCGTCGGGGCGATTGGGGGCCAGCACATGTCGGCGGCCTTCAAGGAAAACCTCAACCTGGTCTTCAGCCTGTGCTCCATCGCCATGGGAATCTACGCCATCGCGCCCCTCAAGAATCTGGCGGCCGTGATTTTTGCCGTCATCATCGGCACCATCCTCGGCCTGGCGATTCACCTGGGTACCCTGATCACCCGGGGGGCCGAGGCCATGCAACGCTTCATCTCCCGCTTCTTTCAGCCGACGTCTTCGCTCGACAAACCCGTCTTCGACGCGACCATGGTCACCGTCATCGTCCTGTTCTGCGCCAGTGGGACCGGCATCTACGGGACCCTGATCGAAGGCATCAGCGGCGACCCCAGCATCCTGATTTCTAAGTCGATCCTCGACTTCTTCTGTGCCATTATCTTCGGCGCCAACCTGGGGGCCGTGGTCTCCCTAATCGCCGCGCCCTTCTTCATCATCCTGATGCTCATCTTTTCGGTGGCCCACCTGGTGGTGCCCCTCACGACGCCGGACATGATCCTCGACTTCAAGGCCGCCGGCGGGGTCCTGATGCTGGCCAGCGGCTTTCGCATCGCGCGCATCAAGATGTTCCCCACGCCCGATATGATCCCCATTATGGTGGTGGTCATGCCCATCTCCTGGGCGTGGACCACGTTGATTGTGCCGCTTTTACATTAACAGGCAACGCGTGGGCCAAAAGTCTTGCGGTTAGCTGGTGAGCATTCACGTCGTCAGACGGCCGATCCTGAACTTGGATTGTTTGGCTGACGGGGTTAAGCGGAACCAGCTACCTTTTGGCGCACGTTTCGCCACCAACTATTCGGAGACAGTAAAGAGCCTGAGACTTTTGTCCCAGGCTCTGCGCTTAATTTCACCTTCAGCCGGCTAGTTTTCCCCCACCGGCCGCACCTTGGAGCGGTCGCGTTGCCCCTTGGTGACCCGGTTCATGGTCAGCCGGAGCAGGAACGGCGCAATCAGCGTCGCCAGCACGATGGCCGTCACGATAGACGAGTACCGGGCCGCTCCCATGAGTTTCGCGGCGAACCCGATCTGCGCGATGATCAGCGCCATTTCCCCCCGGGAGACCATCCCGGCCCCGACGGCCAGGGAGCTGTCCCACGAGAAGCCGGCCAGCTTGGCCCCGCCACCGGCGCCAATCAGCTTGCTGAGGACCGCCACCACCGTCAGGATGACGATGAAGCCCAGTTGCTTGCCGATGCCGCTGAAGTCCATGTTCAGCCCGATGCTGACGAAAAAGACCGGGATGAAGACCGCGTAGCCCACGGGCTCGATGTGGCGGTCGACCTCGGACAGCGCGTCGGTCTGGGAGATGGCGATGCCGGCGAAGAAGGCCCCGACCACGTCACTCAGCCCGACCACCTCAGCCACGTAGGCCATGCCGAAGCACAGGATGATGGCCATCAGCGTCGGCCCCATCGGGATCAATAGCCGATTGCCGATCTTCACTAGGTACGGTGCCAGCCAGCGGACCACGAAGTAGATGGCCGCAAAGTAGATGACCTGCAGCAGCGTGGTGATCAGCAGGTTGCCGGAGGCGTGTCCCCCGACCGCGGTCCCCGTGGTGGAGACCAGTACGCTCAGGATCACCACGGCCAGCACGTCGTCGACCACCGCGGCGCCCAGAATCGTGGTTCCCTCACGGCTGCTCAGGGCGTTCATTTCCTTTAAGACCTCGACCGAGATCGACACGGAGGTCGCCGCGAAGATGACGCTGATAAACAGGCTTTCGGTCTGGGGCAGGTGGTAACTCACGGCGACCAGGTAGGACCCGGCCACCGGTACGATGACCCCCAGGATTGCCACCAGCACGCTGGGCTTCAGGTAGCGTTTCAATAATTGCAGATCACTTTCCAGCCCGGCGATGAACATCAGGATGATGACCCCAATCTGAGCGAAGCTCTCCAGGCTGCTGGTCAGCTTGAGCCAACCCAGCAAGGCCGGTCCCATGACCACGCCCACCAGCAGTTGGCCGATGACCGCGGGTACCCCGATGCGGGTACTGAAATGGCCCACAATCGTGGTGGCCAGTAAGATTAACGTTAAGTCTCGTAATAATTCCATAAGTTGCCCCCTTCGGCGCGCAAAAAAAGCGCCCACTTCTCCCGTGGTCCCCCCAACCCAAGGAAGACCCCATTCTTGAAAAGCAGTCGCTTCAACCCGTTCCATTCAATTTGTTTTACATTATACAGAATTTCAGGTGTCAAGGCAACCGCTGGCCCTTGTTAGGAAATTTGGCGGTGCAACAAAACGACCCTACCCGCGAGCGGGCAATCGTGTTAAACTAATAACGATTAACGAATTGTGAGGTGACGCGGATGAAGTGGCTAGAATCAAATCTAGTAGTTATTTTTTGGGCAATCGTCTTCGGCGAAGTGATTGGCTACATCGGTCGGTCGCTGGAACAAATGACCTACCAACCAATGCAAATCGGTCTGACCATGGCGATTGTCGCCTTTATCGCGGTCAATGGGATTTACCTGTTATCGCGGAGTGAAACGAAGCAACAGTAAGCACGACACAACTCTTGAACCATCTTAGGTAACCTAAGCGAAACGGCCGTCTCCCGCGGGGACGGCCGTTTTTGTATCGCGTTGCTTTTCTAAGGCCGCTCGGGCCCTAGCTGCGGCCACCGTAATCGAGAACCATCAGTTCGGCCATGGCGACCTCCCGGTAGAGAACGTTGAAGAGCGCCTCCGAAATCTGATGCGTGTCATAATACTGGTGGACCAGATAATCCCGTTCGGTCTGAAAGGCCCACTGATACGTCGACAACAGCTGGTTCATCTCCGCTGACGTGTATTCCGCGTGACGCACCATCCGTTGCCATTCGGAGACGAACTGCCGCACGGTCGTCTGGCCCTTCTGCGAATCCAGGTCGAAGATCATCGCGTTTTTGAACTCGGTCGACAGGTCCATGGTATTGATCTTTTCAATGGCCGCCTGAACCATCTGGTCGCGAACGTGCTGGACCTTCGTGGCGAACTGTGCATCGGTCGCGACTGGCGGTAGCATGAAGCGAAACAGGATTGTCGGCACCACCATGCTCAAGATGATCAAGACACTCTCCGACATCAGGATCAGGTTGAAGTCCGCCGTCTTCACCTGCGTGCTAGCCACGGTAAAGGCCAACGCAAAGGTCACGGCCCCGTGAATGCCGCCTAGCGCGAAGATCCAGGACAGATAGTTGTCCCGCCGCAACATCAACCGGCTGTACAGGTACCGCACCAGTAGGTTGGCCAGGTACAAGATGACCCCCACGCCAATCCAGATCAGCGTCCCGTTATAGGTCACGCCGGGGTCCATCAGCGTCCGCACCAGCACGATGCCCAGCACGATAAAGACCACGCTGTTCAGGATGTCACTGACTAGGTCCAGGAGCTGAAAGCTATCGTAGGCCAGCTTGGGGTTGGCCAGCGCACTGCGCTCCCCCTCGGCGTTGTGGACCAGACCGGCAAAGACCACCGCGATGATACCGGAGACCTTCAGTTCTTCCGCGCCAAAGTAGATCAGAAACGGCGTCAACAGGTAAATCACCTTGAGAGGCGTCCCGTTATTATAGGTGTTGTTCAAAAAGTTGAGCCGCGACCGCAGCAGGGTTTGGCGGTAGTAAATCAGTCCCGCACTGACCAGTGCCCCGAAGACGATGCCGCCACCCGCCGAGTACAAAAAGTCGCCCAACGTCTGGCCGTAGTTGATGTAGCCGTTGACGTACCACAACACCGCCATGTTCAGTAAAATGATGCCGGACGCATCGTTGAACAACGACTCCATTTTAAGCGAGGTCTCCACCTGGCGTGGTACCCGCAAACCCATGGTGACCGACTCGGTCGCCGTGGCGTCGGTCGGGGTGCTAATCGCGGCCAAAATAAAGGCGAGGGGCAACCCCAAAGCCGCGAGCCAGGCCGTCCCAAAACCGGCAGCGATGGTACACAGGATCACCATCCCCACCGTCAAACTCACAATCTGCCGTAAGTTGCGCCCCACGGCATTCATGCGGGTGCTCTGACCCTCGAAGAAGAGTAGTGGCGCCACAATCAAGCCGATGAAAACGTCTGAATCAAAGGCCGCCACCAACCCATTCAGGACTGGAATCACAGCTAACAGGGCCCCGAAGAACAGACTCACGTAGTTAACGGAGATTCGGGAAACCAGCTGACGATTCACCAGGATACTCAGGGCGGCCACGAGGACCAAGGTCGTGGTCGATATCATTAAATTCATATTACGGACTCCTTCAGGACTGACCGATCCACCACCCGCTGCCCAATCCTTCCATTGGTAAGATGATGAAGGCCCATCATGATTTGATAACTTTATCATACCGTGAAGCGGGTGCCTTGGCCATTCTGCCGACTCACTGATTACCTAACGGTCCCTGGTCGTACTTTCCGGTGCCAACAACTACCGGTGACGGCCTAAAATCGCTATACTAGGGAAGGGTTAAGTGAGCCGCGATTCGCGGCCTTTTTTGACCCGACCTGATTCTTTTAGGAAAGAGACGATCCCATGCAAATCGGTCAATTGACCACCCAAATCATCTTAATGTTTGGCCTCATGCTTATCGGGGTCCTCATCAACAAGTGTCACTTCATGCACGCGCAAACGGCCAACGACCTGACTAACATCCTGCTGTACGTGGTCTCGCCCTGCCTGATCATCAACGCCTTCGAGCAGCCCTTCTCCGGCTCCCGGATGCACCAATTTCTCCTGGCCGCCTTGGCCACGTTCGCCTGGTACCTGCTGGTCACCCTGTTGGCCTGGCTGATCTTCGGCCACCTCAAGGACCCCAACCTGCGGCGCATCACCCAGTACGGCAGCATCTATTCCAACGCCGGGTTCATGGGGATTCCCCTGATCAGCGCCCTCTTCGGTAGCACCGGGGTCTTCTACGCCGTCGTCGCCCTGGCCGGGTTCAACCTCTTCAGCTGGACGTTGGGGGTCCGCCTCTTTCACGCCCCGGCCCAGCACCAATTCCGCCAGGTCCTGTTGAACCCCAACATTCTCGCCATCGTGGTCGGCCTGCTTCTTTTCCTGACCAGCTGGCACCTGCCCACCACGCTGAACCGCATCGTGCAGGCCGTGGGGTCCGTCAACACGCCGCTCTCGATGGTCGTCATCGGGAACAGCCTGGCGCAGATCACGGTGAGCCGGCAGATGTTAAACCCCTGGTTGGGTCTGACCCTGGTTCTGCGGAACCTGCTCTTTCCGCTGCTGGGGGCGGGGCTCCTGACGGTCCTGGGGGTCAGCGGCGTGGCCTACACCACCACGCTGATCATGATTGCCTGCCCGGTCGCCGGCATCGTGGTCCTGTTCACCCTGCAGATCCACGCGGACGCCGCCCCGGCCATTGCCGTGATGAGCCTCTCGACCATCCTCAGCCTGGTCACGATTCCGCTAGTCGTCGCATTGGGCAGTCACTAGGCCACATTAACGAACAAACGACCTATTCTGGCAACCAAACACGGGA
>NZ_AZFC01000015.1:325392-395951 GCF_001435095.1 Levilactobacillus spicheri DSM 15429 | reverse complement strand
AACGTTCTGTCGGCTTCATTTTCCCGAGGTGGGCACGATTCCGAAACCTCGCAAGAACCGCGAGTTTCCGGAACTCGGCCTGATTGTAAGCCAGCCCAGAACGCTGACTAACAATCATTTCACCACGGGAAAAACGCCGACGCCACGTTGCTGGATAGCTGATGACCTGACTAGTGGCGTCACGGCGCGAGTAATCTGGCCACTTTCCTGCCTGAAACCAGCGGGTAAAGACGGGGCTGACCGCAACGAGACCGGCGCGATTTTTGCGGGGAGCTCAAAGTCGTGCCGGCCACGTTTCAGCCCTATTCTGGCCGACTGGTAGGCACGAGTTACGACCACCTTACTTGCCAACCATGAAGCCGACAGAACGTTGCGCCAGTCCCCACTAGGTTGCCGATCAACTTATCCATCGCTCCCCCCAAATCACTCACAAAGGAGTTTCCAATTATGCCCACGACCTCTCTCGCCGACGACCCCACCATCCAAAAACACCGCTGGTGGATCCTCGTCGCCGTATGTCTCTTCATCTTCATGTCCACCCTGGACGCCAGCATCGTCAACATCGCCCTGCCGGTGATCAGCCGCGACCTGGCCATCCCCATGAACCAAGCCGAATGGGTGGTCTCGATTTACCTGATTATTATCTGTGCGCTTTTGCTCTTATTCGGTAAACTCGGCGACACCCACGGCAAGGTCCGCATCTTTAAGATTGGGGCCGTGCTCTTCACGCTGGGCTCGCTGCTCTGTGGCTTTAGCTTCGGGTTTCCCTTACTGCTCACCGCCCGAGCCCTGCAAGCCATCGGGTCGGCCATGACCATGAGTACCAGTAACGGTATCATCACCGAAGTCTTTCCCTTTCACGAACGGGGCCGGGCCCTCGGGACCATCGGCTCGTTCGTGGCGCTCGGCAGCATCGCCGGACCCGGTATCGGCGGCCTGATCCTGGCCCACCTCAGCTGGGGCTACATCTTCTGGATCAACGTGCCCATCGGCATCGTGGCCATCCTGGTCGGCCAACGCATCCTGCCCAAAGACCTGGTCGCGCAGCCCCAAACCATCGACTGGTGGGGCGCCGGCCTCTTCGCCGTCGTCATGGTGACCGTCTTCACCGGCATCTTCGTGGGCCAAGAGATTGGTTTCGGCCGGCCGCTGATCCTGGCACTCTTCGCCGTTGGCCTGCTGGCCCTCGTCGTCTTCGGGTACCAGGAAGTCCACACCGCCGACCCCATCTTGGCGCTGGGTCTCTTTAAAAACGCCCGGTTTGCCGTCAGCGTGCTGTGCGCCTTTCTAATCTTCGTGACCAACTTCTTCTTTAACGTCATCGCACCCTTCTACCTGGAAAACGCCCGGGGACTGCCCGCCAATTACGCCGGGTACGCCCTGATGACCTTCCCCATCGTTCAGGTGATCGTGGCGCCCATCTCCGGGACCATCTCGGATAAGATTGGGCCGGAGCTCCTGACCTTCATCGGCCTGGTCCTGATTGCCATCAGTCAGGTGGGCTATATGTTCGCCAGCCTGACCACCCCACTATGGGTCTTCATGGGCTTCATCGGGGTGGTCGGCCTGGGCAACGGAATCTTCATGGCCCCCAACAACTCCATCGTGATGAGCTCCGTGCCCACCCGGTCGCTGGGGGTCGCCGGCGGCATCAACGCCCTGGCCCGCGAACTGGGCATGGTCATCGGGATCTCCCTGGCCACCACGGTCCTCTTCGCGGCCATGAGCCACTCGGCCGGCCATTCGGTCACCTCGTACCTGCCGCAGCACCCGCAGCTCTTCATCCACGGGATGCACGTGGCCTTCCTGGTCGCACTGGTGATCTGCCTGGTCGCCACGGTGATCACCGGGCTGCGGTTGGCGAACCGCCGGCGTGCTGCTCGCTCAGCCAAATAATCTCGTCCACAATATTAAAAATCGCCTGAGGCCTCCAAAGCGCTTTAACGCTAGGGGGTCTCAGGCGATTTTTATGGTTAAAGTCAAGTGGGAACGTTGTTTTGATTCAAAAGTAAGGCACCCAATGACGCTTTACCGGCGACCCACCATAAAGGTGACTTTCCCTGTTGACATCACGTTCAATGTGAGTTAAGGTACCAGAGTACTCATATAGGTACTCTGGTACCTTAAAGAAAGCGAGCTGGTAAGTATGAACGCGATAGAAACAACCGATCTGACTAAACAATATGGTGGGGTAACGGCTTTAAATCAGGTTAATCTACAAGTTCCAGCTGGTAGTATCTATGGCTTTATTGGCCTCAATGGTGCCGGAAAAACAACGACAATGCGAATTTTACTCAACATGATCAAAGCAACTAGCGGTTCGGTTCATCTGCTGGGCGAGGATGTTCAGCACGTTAAGCATGATTTTTGGAATAAGGTTGGGTATCTAATAGAAACCCCTCAGTCTTATTCGCAGCTAACCACCTATGAAAATCTAGAACTCTATGCGCGGCTGCGTGAGATTCCCAGTGGCGTTCGCGCGGATAGAATCGAACAGTACATGGACGAATTGGGGCTCACGGCCTATCGTAATCAGCGGGTTCGTGAGTTGTCACTAGGAAATCGGCAAAAAATAGGATTGATTAAGGCGTTAATTCACGAACCGGAATTACTGCTCCTCGATGAACCAACTAATGGTTTGGATCCTCAGGGATTAAACCAAGTTCGACTCCTTTTGCAGAAGTTGGCTAAAAAAGGAACCACCGTCTTTCTCTCGAGCCACATCTTAGCAGAAATGGAACAGATGTTAACCCACGTCGGCTTTCTGAATCACGGTCGTTTGATCCGCCAAACGGACTATCAAGACTTCTTGGGTCAGCGCCGGCAACCCCTGATTGCCACTTTCGTGACTGCAGACGAGGCCTTGCGAGCCCAGCGCGTTTTAAGCGCAAGCGCTATTCGGAGTACCTGCGCAGATACGACGCTAACCATTCAAGCCCCTACTTCACCAAAAGTTATTCAGGCCTTGGTGACGCAAAACGTTGTCCCGATTAGTTGGCAAAAGAAACAGATTCGTCTGGAAGATCAATTCTTAGCAATGTTAGATTCGGAGGATTCCAATGCACATCATTAAACAAACGGCCATCGTTATTTCCATAGAGATGCATAAGATTTTTAGAGCCGGCTTCATCCCAATTTCTGCCGCGGCTTTTCTGTTTTTACTGCTTGTCAAGCACGGTCAAAATTGGGCGGACTTCACTAACAGTGGTTTGATGTTTATTGTCGCGTTAATTGGTTTAGTTGGTTTTGGCGCCCTCAGTTCGTGGGTGTTTGCCCAAGAATTCACCGCCCAAACCTTTAAAGACTTGTTGGCCTTACCCATTTCACGTAAAACAATCATTGCGGGAAAAATGCTGGCAATCGAGCTGTCGGAACTGGCAATTACCGTGCTAGAGGTTCTTTTACTATTGGGAACGGGATGGCTCTGGTTGCGAACGCCCATTCCGGCTGGACAGTGGCATCTGATAACCCTGGTAGTGCCCAGAACCTTTGTTTATAACGTTCTACTCTCACTCGTTTGGCCGTTCATTGCCTCTTTAACCCGTTCTGTTTTAGTTCCAACGGCCCTTTCGTTTGCAACCATGATTGTTGCGGTCATGTTTGCGGGGCAGGCAGTGGGGCAATATATCCCGTGGGTGATTCCAAGTTATGATTTGGCTAACCCCGGCTTTTCAAGTTCGATCGGCTATCTTCTCATTGTGTTCATTGGCCTGATAGGCATTTACGGTACAATATACGTGTGGACGGTTAAGGATCAACGATAATTGGAGGAACTTTTATGGCAGACCGGAGATATGGTCAAGAATTAAATCAGGCGATTCTTTCCGCTGCGTGGGAACTGTTGGCAGAACATGGCTATGCAGAGCTCACAATGTCGGCAGTCGCCGAGAAAGCACACACAAACAAAAACACGCTTTATCGCCGTTGGGCCAACAAACCACTTTTGGTGGCAGCGGCACTAGAACATCAACACATTGCGGTGGACACCACGCTGCCAAATACGGGCACACTCCGTGAAGACTTAATGGACCTGTTGTCACGGTTTACGCCCGTCATCTCCGCAATGCCAGCGACTACCTGGCAGGCACTGATGAGTGATTTGTTGGCGACATCCGTGGCTAATTTGAATCTAAAGACGTTGCAGTTAGTCGTGAGCGACGAAAATTGGATTACCCAACAACTACCTGATATTCTAAAACACGCGCTTAACCGCGGCGAGATTCAACAAGACGCCAATCCGACCCAGAAATCTTTACCCGCGGTCATGCTGATTCGACAGCTTATCTTCACGGGCACGTTGACCCCAGCGCAAGTGACAGATATCGTGGACAACATCTTATTACCCGTCTATTGTCGGCCGGCACACTGATACCTTGACTAAACGTAGAAAAGGCCTGGGAATGTTTCCAGACCTTTTTTATCTTCTCCGAAGATTGCATGCTCAAACGGGGGCCGCTCCTTGGGGCATTAACGCACCTGCAGTTTTCCCCGAAAATCGGCCAACGTCTGGTACCCCTTGGTCGCCATCACCGCAGTGAGCTCGCGGGTCAACCGCGCAAAGATCGCGGGGCCCTCCGTCGCTAACGCCGTGCCCACCTGCACCAGGTCGGCGCCGCACAGGAGGTGTTCGAAGACGTCGGTTCCGGTCCGCACGCCCCCGGTCCCGATGATGCCGATGGTCGGGTTCAGCCGTTGGCGCCAGGCCCGGACGTTGGCTAGCGCCGTAGGCTTGACGTACGCCCCACCGATGCCGCCAAAGCCTCCCTTGGGCCGAATCACCGGCCGCTCCGTGAGCGGGTCGATCACCAGCCCGTTGCCCAGTGAATTGATGGCATTCACGTAGGCCAGCGGGTACCGGTTCAAGATGGCGGCCAAGGCGTCGAACTGCGCCAGGTCCAGGTACGGCGGCAACTTGATGCCCAGCCGTTTGGTGAAGAACTGAAAGGCCTGGTCCAAGACCCGCGTCACGGCCGCAAAGTCGTAGGCCACCTGCGGCTTGCCCGGCACGTTCGGGCAGGAAAGGTTCAACTCGACCAGTCCGGTAAAGTCACTCTCCTGGACCCGCCGGAGCATCGCCAGGTCGTCGGCTAGCGACAGCCCGGCCAGCGACAAAATCACCGGCGCCGTGGCGGCTTGCTGGTGGGCGCAGGCGTAGGCCAGGTAGGCATCGAAGCCCTGGTTCGGCAGGCCCATCGAGTTGATGCTCCCCAGCGGCAGGGCCTGAAACCGCGGCCGGACGTTGCCGTCCCGGGGCGCCAGGGTCGCACTCTTGGTCACCACCCCACCGGCCGCGGACGCCAGCACCTCGTCGAGCTCGGTGGGGGTCGCGCAGTGGACCCCCGCCGCGTTTAATAACGGATTGGCAAAGGTCACCCCGGCCAACGAACTGGTCAGCTTAATCGGCATGGTCGGCCTCCTGGTGGGTCCAGGCCCACGGGTCCCGGTGCCAGGTCGCCAGGTAGGCGTGCTGCGCGGGCGTCAGTTGCCCCGCCGCGTAGGCCTGGTGAATCACGTCGGTGTAGGTCAGAAGCGGCACCAACGGCGTCTTGGCCGCCGCAAAGTTCTGGTCGGCGTCCGGGAATTGGTAGGTGTAAATGGCGGCCACCCCAGCCACCCGGTACCCCGCTTCCCGGACGGCTGCGACCGCCTGGAGGACGCTGCCCCCGGTCGAGATCAGGTCGTCGATCAGCACCACGTGGTCCGTTTCGGTCAGGCGCCCCTCAATCTGCTTGTTGGCCCCGTGGTCCTTGGGCTTCGACCGCACGTAGATCAGCGGTAATCCCAACTTCTCGGCGACCCAGGCGGCGTGGGGAATCCCGGCCGTGGCCACCCCACCGATCACCGTGGCGTCGGGGTAGTGCTGGCGAATCAGGTCCGCCAGGCCACTCGCGATGCGGTCGCGCAGTTCGGGATACGAGATGGTCAACCGAAAGTCGGTGTAGATGGGCGCCAGGATCCCGCTGGCGTAGCGAAACGGGCGGTCTAACGATAGGCTTACGATGTGGTCCGCCACTAGGGCTTGAATGATTTTATTGTTGGGCATGGTTCCACTCCTTTACTAGTGCGTGATAGGCGTCAACGGGTTGGGCGGCTTGTAAGATGGGCCGGCCCACGACCAAGGCTGTACTGCCGGCACGGGCCGCCGCGGCGGGCGTCGCCGTGCGGGCCTGGTCGTCGGCCGCGGCCCCCGCCGGTCGAATCCCCGGCGTGACGTACCAGAAATCGGGGCCGACCGCTTGGCGCAGGGCGGCGACCTCCTGTGGAGAGGTAATCACCCCGTCCGCGCCGGCGTCCCGCGCCAGCTGGGCCAGAGCCACCACTTGGTCGGTCATCGACAGTTGGCAATGCTGGTCGCGGGCCAATTCCGCGGGGGTCACCGAGGTCAGTTCGGTCACCGCCAGCAACTTGGGCACCGGTCGGCCGGCCGCGTGCGCCCCGGCCACCAGTCCCGCCTTGGCCGCTGCGATCATTCGGCGGCCGCCCAGGGCATGGACCGTGGTGTACTGGACCCCCAGCCGGCCCAACTGGGTCATCGCCCGCTGGACCGTGTGAGGGATGTCGTGGAGCTTCAGGTCGAGGAAGACGTCACAGCCCCGTTGCCGTAAATCCCGAACAATCCTGGGACCCTGACCATAGAACAATTCCATCCCGATCTTCACCGTCAGTGGTTCATCCGGGTCGAATTGGTTCAACAATGAAAATAAATCGTCACGATTTGAAACGTCGCCTGCAATCATTAATGGGCCGTACATAAGGTGCCTCCTCATTTTTTACAGCAAAAAAGCCCGTTCTTCCGCGGTTCCCGTTCCTTTTTCCAGAACCGGGACCACCGCAGAAGTGCGGACTTGTTTTTTTCTCCGTCCGCTTGGGGCCTCACGGGACCCGCTTAAAGCTCGCTGATTTACTCACTACTTTACCAGCTTCTGGCCAGCTGTCAAGGAAAATAAAGTTGACCAATTTCCCCTTGCTTTTCGAATTAGTTCGTGGAATAATCGAAACTAATCAAAAAATAACGGGTGCCAGAGAGCACCCATTTGGAGGACGAATATGGAAACGACTACCCTAAACACGCACACCCACAGTCTCAGCAAAAAACAGAAATGGACGATTGCTTCAACCAGTTCTGGCTTCGCGCTCGAAAACATGGATGTGCTTTTTCTATCCTTCGCGATGAGCTCCATGATCGCCGACCTGCACCTCAGCGGCGGGGCCGCCGGGTTGATCGGGTCGATCACTAACCTGGGCATGCTGTTCGGCGGCATCCTCTTCGGGCTGATCGGTGACCGGTTCGGCCGGGTCAAGACCTTCTCGTACACCATCTTCATCTTCGCGTTCGCCACGGCCATGATGGCCGTCGCCAACAACATCACTTTCATCTACCTGTTGCGCTTTCTGGCGGGCATCGGGGCCGGCGGGGAATACGGCGTCGGCATCGCCATCATCGCCGAGTCCTTCCACCGCAACCAGATCGGTAAGATGACCTCCATCGCCGCCATCGGGGGACAAATCGGGGCCATCCTGGCCGCCATCGCCGCGGCGCTGATCATCCCCCGCTTCGGCTGGCACGGGCTCTTCTTACTGGGCCTGCTTCCGGTCATCCTGACCTACTTCGTCCGGCGCCACTTAACGGAGACCGATGCGTTCGTCCAGGCCAAGCAGACCGAACAGACGTCCACCGCCAAGGCCGTCTTCACCTACATGTTCAGCTCCCCCAAGGTCGCCTACCAGAGCCTGGGCCTGATGGTCATGACCACGGTCCAGATCGCCGGCTACTTCGGCCTGATGAACTGGCTGCCAATCATCGTGCAGAAGCAGCTGGGACTAAACGTCTCCGGTTCCTCCCTGTGGATGATTGCCACCATCCTGGGCATGAGCCTGGGGATGCTGACCTTCGGCTCCATCCTGGACTTCTTCGGTCCCCGCCGGGCGTTCGGCATCTTCCTGCTGGCCTCCGCGGCGATGGTCTTCACCATCACGCTGGCCCACAGCACGCTTTCGCTACTGCTCATCGGCGCGGTCGTCGGTTTCTTCTCCAACGGGATGTTTGGTGGTTACGGCGCCGTGATCTCCCGGCTCTACCCGACCGAGATTCGCTCGACGGCCAACAACATCATCGTCAACGTTGGCCGGGCCATCGGGGGCTTCTCCTCGGTCGCCATCGGGGTGCTGATGGACCACTACTCCCTGACCGTGGTCATGGCCTTTCTCTCCCTCCTGTACCTGATTAGCTTCACCACCATGCTGACGTTACCGGGGTTGCGGCAGCTGAGCCAAACGACTAAGTAAGTCACGGCACACCCAATCATAAAGACTTGAAAGATCATTCAGATATCATAAAAAAGCAGGCAGGAAATTCTCAAAATTGCGAGAATTTCCTGCCTGCTTTTTTATTTTCTTGATATCGCCGCCGAAACGTGCGCCAAAGGGCAGCTAGTTTCGCTTAACCGTCTTTGGACCCACTTTTTTAGATAATCGTATTATCTTCCGCCCGAATCTGGTTCTTGATGGCGTTCATGTCCTGGTCCAACTGGTGGACCTGGTCCGCCTTTTGGCGCAGTTCCTGGCGCAGTTCCGCCTGGTGACTGATCCGTTTCTTGTAGTTCAGTTCATGTTCCAGCGAGGCCCAGAAGTTCATCGCAATCGTGCGGATCTGAATCTCGACGATGACCTCCGTCTTGCCCGCCGCCAGGTAGACCGGCACCGCCAGGATCAGGTGCAGGCTCCGGTAGCCGTTGGGCTTGGGGTGGGCGATGTAGTCCTTGCGCCGCAGGATGCGGATGTCCGGTTGCTTGGCCAGCCGCCGCTCGACCGTGGTCACGTCGTCTTCGAAACGTACGATGATCCGAATTCCCGCGATATCGTGCATTTCCTGGGGGAGCGTGTTGAGGTTGAAGTCCAGGTGTTTGCGCTGGGTCTTCTCCAGGATGCTTTCCGGCGACTTGATCCGGGACTGCAGGCTGTCGACCAGCGAATGACCGTTTTGAATCTTATATTCTTGGTCGAGATAATCGATCTTCGTTTTGAGCACCTTGATGGCACTCCGATAGTTGAGCATCAGTTGCCGAAACTGGTCGATGGCCTGCAACGACGTGGGGTCGTTGGGCAGGTTAGCCGGTAAATCGGCATTAGAACGTACACGAACCATTGAATTCCTCCTAAGCCCGTTGCCGCCAGTGGCGAATCTCAGGAACCAGCCACCAGAGTAATAGGAAGTTGACTAATAAGGTAAGCGCGGTGAAGGTGAACACGCCGCTATAGTTGAACCAGTTGGCGACCAGGCCGCCCAGTAACGACCCCAGCATACTGCCCAGGGCCTGAAACGACTGGTTCCAACTGAAGACGGTCCCGGTCAGCTCCTGCGGGGACGCCTTGGTCAGCATGGTCTGAACCACCGGGAACAGCGCCCCGTCGGAGATACCGATCATGAACCGAAAGACCCCCAGCACCCACACGCTGGTGACGATGCCTTGCGGGAAGTACATCAGAATCGCGAAGACGTACCCGAACACCAGGACGCGCGCGGTGCCGTGCCGGTCGCCGTACTCTCCCAGTTTAGGGGCCGCAATCAGCGTCGAGATTCCGGGCAAAGCCGCGATGATGCCGGCCACCACGGTCACCGGCCCCACGTCGTGCATCAATTGGCGCACGTACAGGCTGATGATCGGGGTGATCGAGTTGTTGCCCATCTGAATGATCATGGTCGAGATCAACAGGATGATGATCAGTTTCGGATTCCGGAAGGACCGCAGCCAGTTGCCGCCCTGAGCCTGTTGCTCGCGGGTGACCGGGGTAAAGTGTTCGTGGACCATCGTGCCGCTCAAGACGAACACGATGACCAGCAGGATGCCGGTCAACACGAAGGTCCAGCGAATCGAGAAGACCTGGGCCAAGATTCCGCCCAGGACCGGCCCAATCAGGTTACCGCTGACGTACCCGGTGGTCAGAATACCGATGGCGTTGCCACTCTTGTTCCGCGGCGTCTCCGCGGCGACCAGGGCGCTGGCGTTGGGGATGTAGCCGGCGAAAAGGCCCTGCAAGAAGCGCAGGCCAATCAGCTGCCAAATATTGGTGACGAAGCCCATCAGGCCAATCACCACGGCCATCCCGGCCGACGACCGCAGGAGCATCAATTTCCGCCCCTTCCGATCGGCCAACCGGCCCCAGATTGGGGAGACCAGCGCAATCACCAGGAAGGTCACCGCGTAGGTCACCCCGCTGTACATCGTCAGTTCACCCTTGCTGAAGGTGCCCAGGTCATCCACGTACAAAGACAGAAACGGCATGATCTCACTGAAGCCCATGCCGGCAATAAACGTTCCGAGCCACAGCACCGCCAAGTTCCGCCGCCATTGTTCTGATTTCTGCGCCCCCACGACGCCATCGCTTCCTTTCTAAAAAACATAATCGTTCTTAGTTTAGCAAGTTGGTGCCGGCCAGTGCAAGTGGTTACATCAAGCACCGGCTAGCGGCACGCAAAAAGTCCGGGACCGCGCCCGGACTTTTTAATGGCAGCGTTCTACTTCACCGTCGTCTGGGGCGTCACGACCCCCGCCGCGCTGGCAGCCACCCAACTTGGCGTGCCCAGCCGCTTCAGGTGGGCGCTGGTCCCCGTCACGATGACCCCGGCAAAGCGGGCCGTGGTCAATTGAGGATAGCGCTGGACGTACTGCCCCGCGTACTTGAAGGGAGCAAAGCCGTTCAGCGTGAAGCCGGCCGCGGTCGCCTGATGGCTCGCCGTTCGCGCCACGTCCCGAAACGCGCGGTAGTCCTGCTGAGTCAGCCGCCCCCGCGCGTCGCCGGCCTGCAGACCAACGAAGTTGTTGGCCATGACGGTCGTGTCTGCCTTGCCCGAAACGCCCAGCCAGTACCAGGCCGCGTGGACCCCCTGGGGGAGCCGCTGCTGGATCTGCCGGTAGGTCAACGGGTGCTGGAAGGTGAGGGCCACCTCGGCGACCTGGCCCTTCGTCCGTTCCACCTGCCCCAACTCCTGGAGCGGATGGCTGCCCGTGAGCTGGCCCGCCTGCCGTTTGCGCGCCACGTTATAGAAGACCGGCACCTTCTGCTGGGTCACCCGGTCGTAAACGCGGGCGCCCTGCTCATCCGTCGCGTTGAGCGCGGTCGGCAGGTGGCCGCCCTGGGCCCACGAGTAGTCCGCCGTCATGGGCGACCACGCGACCCGTTGGCCCTCGATGTCCTTGTAACGGTGGCTCAGGACCTGCCCGCTAAAGAGCTTGTTGTTCACCAGGTACTGGTCACTAATCTGGATGTTGGGGGCCATGATCTCCGCCACGTCACTCATGAAGGCGTTGTCCCGGTCCGAGGCCTTGCGTGTCAGCGCGTTGAGCGTCTGGACGGTCAGGAAGCCCAGCCCCAAGCAGACCACCCCCGCGATTAAAATCGTCATGCCCCAACGCCGCAACTTGACGCGGCGAGCGAGGCGTTTAAACTCTTGATTACTCGTCATGTTCCAATCCCCTTATCTGTTTGCGTAATTTTCGGTGAACCCGGTGAAGCCGCATCTTCACGGCCCCGGGCGTTATGGCCATCGCCATGGCGATCTGCTCAACAGACCACTGATCCACGTACCGGTGTACCAGCAAGGTCTGGTCCCGCGGCCGTAAATGCCGCAGGGCCCGGCGCAGGTCCGGGTGGTCGCTCACCGGCGGTTGGACCGTGGTGGCGACCAGTCCCGGGCCCAGGTACCGGGCCACCAGCGCCTGAAGTCGCGCGTGACGGCGGTACTGATCCAGGTAGGTCGACCAGGCGACCTTATAGAGGTACGGCCGGAGCTTCGCGGGTGGCAACACCAGGTCCGCCTCCAGGACCTTCACGAACATATCCTGCACGATATCCGCGGCCACGTCGTTAGCCACCCCCCGGCTGATGAGCGTGCGTTGAATCTCGACGGCCAGCTGCCCCACCAGCGCCTCATACTGCCCCAAATTCATGTGCTTCGATCCCCCTTTTCACTGAGATAACGAATGACTTGGCCAAACGTCACGCTTTTTTTGAAAAAATATGTATTTAATGCGTCAACGGAGGCTGCCGATTGCTTCCACGATTTCCCGCCGAGCGAATGGGTTAAACCGGCAACCTAGCAGGGGCTGGCGTACCGTTCTGTCGGCTTCATTCCCCCGAGGTGGGCACGATTCTGAAACCTCGCCCAAAACCGGCGAGTTTCCAGAACTCGGTCTGATTGTAAGCCAGCCAGGAACGCTGGCTTACAATCATGTCACCACGGGGGAAAACGCCGACGCCACGGTGCGGGCTGGATAAGAACCGCAACCATTGCTAAATGAACGGTCAGTCAATTCCTGGGAATCGCCTGCCAGTCGGCAAAAGCAGGATAACGTCAGTATCTCGTCATCCGTTCAATCGCGCAACCTGAGCTTGAATGCTAGCAGTGACTCAATCTATTTTTGAGTTGCAGACAATTCTTCAAACACGCTACAATCACTGGTCGGCATCCGCAAAATTGCCTTGGTGACTCATAACCCAAGCCGCCAGTTTGTCCCGTTCATTATGGGGACACTCCCAACGTAAGCGGAACAGAGGCGACTTGATGGTCGTGGTGAAATTGATGTTGGTCGGGGCTCTTTCCCGGCCTACATCAAGGCCGAGCTCTAGAGACTCGTGGACTTCGAGTCTCTGGAGTCGTGCCCACCACGACCAGCTTGCTCGCCGGCGTGTAGCGGCGGTCATCACCAGCCCTTCCCTTTTTCACCTGAGCACCCAAAACGCGGGCACGAAAAAATGCCAGCTGATGATGATGCCAAAGATTCGACCGATTGAATAATGATCTTTGGCATCTTCATCAACTGGCATTTCGCCAGTGACTCACTTATTTATGAACCCCAATCACGAGGGCGACCAAGAGAATGATCAGCACCGTCGTGGTAATCCAGACGTAGAGGTGATCACGCTCCTTGTAGAACGCGTAAATGGACACGATGACCCGCAGGACCGGCGTCAAGATCAGGCAGTACGTCCCCAACATCATGATGGCGTACGGCTTGAACTGCAGGGTGCCCAACAGGATGGCCCCCATCCGCAGCGGAATCGTGGTGCCCGGATACCCGGACGTCCCGGTGACCAGGAACAACACAAGTCCGATGGTCATGATGATGGCGGACACGATGACCCCGACTTGAAGAATGCGACCAATAATGGTCTCGACTTCGGCCATTTCACGGGCCGTTGCTGGTTGTTTATCTGCCATTATAAGAAGTGAACCCCCAATCCCTTAAAGAGCATCTGTAACCCAATGTATAAAATAATGGGAATAAAGACGATTCGAATCCACCGTGCGGGCAGGACCTGCATGATCCGTGACCCGATGACGGCCCCCACCAGAATCCCAAGCGCCATTGGCACGGCGATGCTTGGCAGGATCGACCCGTTGAAGAAGTACACGGTGGCACTGGCCGCCGCGGTGACCCCCATCATCAGGTTTGACGTGGAGCTCGACGGCTTCAGCGGCATCTTCATGAAGGTGTCCATGGCCATGACCTTGAAGGCCCCGGAACCGATTCCCAGCAGGCCACTGGCCACCCCGGCACCGTACATCACGGCGAACCCCGCGGGCACGTTTTCCACCTGGTAATCGACGTCCTTCATTTCCGCCTTGTCGAAATAACTGCCGTTTAGCTTCAGCTTGGTGGCAATCTTATCGGGCTCGACCCGTTGAAGGACTTCCTGACCCCGCCGCAGCTTGCGGTACATGTTCCAGCCGGAGAAGACCAGCAGCGCGCCGAACAACAGGTACAGGTACTTCGGGTCCAGAACCCCGGTCAGCAGGGCCCCGGAAATGGCCCCGATGGTCGTCGCGATTTCCAGAAACATGGCGACCCGTAAGTTCAGGACGTTGTCCCGTAAATAGGCGATGGTCGAGCCGGAACTCGTGGCGATCACGGCGATGATACTGGCACCAATTGCATACTTGATGTCTAACCCCATTCCCAGGGTCAGAATGGGCGTGATGATCATCCCGCCACCGATTCCCAGGATGGACCCGGCAATTCCGGCAAAGATACCCACGCCTAACATAATTAAGGCTGTTTGAACCATAAGTGCAACATTCCTCCGATTCCTTTAATCTACGACAATGATTATCATCCATTCGGGGAACGGGGGCAAGTGTCTGGCTTAGTCATTAAAACACTAATTTATAATATTTTCACAATCAGCAATACTATCATATCACCTTTTTTAGTATCTATTTTGATTCTTTGAGAATAAATAAACTTAATCGTAATTTTCTCCCATCAGTCCTTACGCGGCCCGCCAGCCCACAGAAAGCCCCCCGTCATCGCAAAGAAATCGTTCTCATTCGAAAACGGGATTGCCATATTTAAAAAGTATGGCAATCCCGTTTAACTTGTATTTAGCATATATTAGGAGTCTCAGTAACTATCAATGAAGCGTTGGAGGAGCGGACTGGGCGTGATCTGTTCCGGCCAGACCAGCTTCAGCGTGGTCCGCCACGGCTGGTAGCGAATCGGGCGCAGGTTGGTCTCCGGCCCGCTGGCCTGTTCGGCGACCGATTGGGGCACCACCGCCACCCCCATCCGAGCCTCGGCCCACTGGACCGCGGTCCGCGCGTCGTCACAGGTGCAGGCGATGAACGGCGCCATGTGTTTCTCGTGAAAGGTCGCCTCAAAGAGGTGCTCGAAGCGCCGGTACACGATCAGTGGTACCGTCGCCAAGTCCTCGACGCGCAGGGTCGCCCCCCGGAAGTGGTCGTACTTCTTGGGAACCACCGCCACCATCGACTCGGTCTTGAGGTCCTTACTGGCCAGGCGGGGCGCGGTGAACGGCGTGCGCACGATGGCCACGTCGATCAAGTGCTTCTCCAGCCGGTCGATCAGGCCATAGGTGTTGTCCTCGAACAGGCGGATCTGGACCTTCGGGTAGTGCCGGGTCAGCGTGCGCAGCTTGGCGTTGGGCGTGGCCCCGATCGACGAGGAGATGACCCCGACCGACAGCACGCCGGCGAGCCCCTGCCCCAGGGAACGGACCTGGCTATCGGCGCGGTCCCGCAAGTCCAGCAACTGCTGGGCGTAGTCGCGTAGCAGGACCCCGGCCGGCGTCAGCGAGGTCCCGTTCGACGTTCGGTGCAGGAGCTGCACCCCCAGTTCCTCTTCCAGCTGTTTCAGTTGGTAGCTCAAGGGCGGCTGGGCCATGTGCAGCTGCTGGGCGGCGGCCGTGATCTGACCGGCGTTGGCGACCGCTAAAAAGTATTCTAGTTGACGAAAGTTCACTGCGTCTCCTCCTAAGGTTCGTCGGGTTCCCCGTCTTCACTGCGGGACAACCGTGGTTGATTTTGATACCGGTCCTTGCTGGGCAGGGTTTCCTGGAGCAGGTACTGCCGGATCAGCAGGACGATCTGCTTGTTCTGCGGCAGATCCGAATGCGTCGTGTTGTCCCCGGTCACCGTGATCTGCGTGTAGTGCGCGACCTGGTTCTGGAAGACGTACTTCCCCTGTGCCACGCTGTTGGCCGGCACCGTGCCGTCACTGGAATAGTTTTCCGTGCCGGCGACCGAGTAGACCGTCAGCTTCTTCGGCAGGCGTTTCCGGCCCGCGACCAGCTCGTTCAAGATGGCCGTCCGGCTGGTGGTGCTGTTGGACTCCATGTTGTACGGCGTGGCGATGGTCATCAGCCGGTCGATCGTGACGTTCTTGGTCTCGGCAAAGTACTTTTCCAGAAACACGCTCAGAATCAGGCCGCCGTTGGAGTGGCCCAGCGCGTTGAAATGGTTAAAATGATACGTTTTGACCAGGTCCTTGAAGGCAAGGTTCAGCCACTGGGCCTGTTTATTAATATTGTCATATCCGTCGTGGTTGTTTTCAAAGGCGACCACGATGAACGGCTGGTTGTCACCCCGCCGAATACTACCGGTATAGGACAGCTGGCCGTTGGTCGCGACCTTGACCTTCAGGACGCTGTGCGCCGTCTTGGTCTCCTTGCGCAACTGGGTGATCAGCGCGTCGAAGCGGTCCTGACTGGCACTCGACCCCGGCACTAGGATGGTCGGGTTCAGGGGCGTCCGGTAGTTCGACCGGTAATGGGTCACCCGTCCGTGCATCCAGGCCGTGCTGGGGAAGAAGATCCCCAGGGTCACAACCAGTGCGATGATTCCCCAAAGCCATTTACGCCGCATGGTCGTCACGCTCCTCTTCTTCGGGCTGCGGGTCCTGATTCAATAACCGCACGAACGGCAGGTAGATCAGCACGGACACCGCCAGGCACACGATGCTCAGTGCCAGCGCGCGCCAGTCGCCCCCGGTCCCCATGTAGGCCATCAACGGCCCCGGCGTCGTCCGCGGCATCGGGTAGGCCATCGGCGGTACCCATTTCCAGGTGATCGCACACCAGGCCAACAGGATGTTGACGGTCGGCGCGGCGATGAACGGAATCAAGAGAATGGGATTGTACAGGACCGGCAATCCCAGCAGGGTCGCCTCGTTCAGGTTCACCAGGTTTGGCAAGAACGTCTGGTTGGCGATGCGGCGGTAATGCGCGTGGGTCGACCCCAGCCAGATGGCGATGATCAACGCCAGCGTCATGCCGGCCCCGCCGAAGTTGGCGTAGGCGTCCCCCAGGGTGTGCAGGGTGATCGGGTGTGGCAGGTTCCACACGGAATCGTGCTGGACCGCGGTCGCCAGGTTCTGCAAAGCGGTCACGGAGCTGTTGCCCGCTAGGCTGACCGGTCCGATCAGCCCCAGCCACCAGAGCAGGTTGTTAAAGGCCGTCACGGCCAGAATCATCACACCTTGGTGCCCGGGATTACTGATCATGGCCCGCGTGGCCTGGTAGACCAGGCCGTTCAGCCCGCCGGTGGTCAGCCAGCTCATGCCGTAGCCAATCGCCACGGTCAGGACCATCACGACCACCAAGAGCCACGCGACCCGGCCGGTCAGGGTAAACTGCATGAACCAGTGCCAGCCCGCCAGGCGTTTGAGTAGCCAGCTGGCCAGCCAGCCGATGAACAGGCCGACCAAGATGCCCAGGAAGATTCCCTGCGGCCCCAGGTTGTTCTCAACGAACTGCCCCCCGCTGCGCCGGGTCTGATCCAGCATGTCGTAGTTTACGTTTAACGTCAGAAAGGCCAGCGCACTGAGCAGCCCAACCGCCAGACCGTTCCGGTGATAGGCCCGCGCCAAAAAGTAGGCGGTGGTGAAGGCAATCATCACAGCCACGACATTGTTAACCACCAACCCCATTACCTGAAAGGCCTGGCGCCACAGCGTCAATCCCGGTAACCAGGCGCCGATGTGGTAGATGCGAAAGAAAAAGCCGTTCGCCGCCAGACAACTCTGGCCGATGGCGCTGATCAGCGTCATCACCAGGATAAAGGGGTAGGCCACCTGAAGGGCCTGGCGAATGACGCGCATGGCCCGCCATTGCCCGATTCGCTGGTTGATTCGCCACAATCCTTGCATGCAAGTTCCTCCTCCGTGAAGCTTCTACCTTCCATTATACGAACTTCCGGAATCCCCGGCAGGTAGACGCCTTATAAATTTATTTATATCGAATCAGTATTGTGCTCGTTGAGATTAGTAGAAGCTGTCGATTGCTTCCGCTCAGCTGGGCCGTGACGACCGTGGGCACGACTTCGAGCCACGGGAAAGCCCCCCGTGTCTTGAAGCTCGGCCTTGTGGTAAGTCAGCTGAGAAACGCTGACCAACCACAATTTCACGGTCTGGGCCCATCTGAGCTCCAGCAATCTTGACGGTGGTGGGAAAAAATACCCTTTAGTCTTAATTGCCGCCATGGTAGCATCAGTGTTTTTCCCATATTCAGCATGGGAAGCGCACCCCGTCAGAACGTCCATTCAATGCCACCACCGCTTTCTAATCAACTGACACGACACGTCTATCGCCATTCCCAACTCATAGGTGAAGATTGTCGATAACTGCGCTCCACGCCGGCGAGCAAGATGGTCGTGGTGGGCACGACCATCAAGTCGCCTCTGTTGCGCTCACATGGCTAATAATGGCGGCATCACGCGTTTCACCAATACCACGTTGCTGCGGTGAAGGTTGGGATAAATGGTGAGAATCCCATGGCTATCAAGATTACTGGTCCCGGGCCATGAAGTTTATGGAGAGCAGCGATTTTCAGCGACTGGCCACAAGGTCATCCTTCAAAAGCTGGTCATCACGGTCATCTGAGTTACAGCAATTTTATGCTGGTCTCTCCTTCGTAAAAATGCTTTGTCTTACTGGCGCGGGCTAGATGTGCGCGACCAATCGGCAGTGCTTCGTCAGGGTGACCCCACCCTATCAGCAGCACAGAGGCGGCTTACTCGCCGGCGTGGCGCGTTGGCTAGCTACACCAGTGACTGGAAACCAGTTGAGTTAGTCCCAGGATAAAACATCTGACGCGCCAGCACCACCCTCATTTGCGAAAAGGGGTCCCTGGCACCGCGCGGATCAAAACCGACCGGCCTGGGGCGGTGAAACCATTGAAAAGTCACTTTTCGATTGTTCCAATAATTTGGAGCAAAAGGAAAGTGACTTTAAGAAAGTTTTCAGTTTAAATCCCGTTATAACACCATCCCTATCAGAACAGGCTTTTGCTCTCCCCGGATAAATTCTTTTAATGAAAAGTTCACTTTACTATTGTATGCGTTTTCAAAACATGTTAATATGTTGCTGTAAACAACCAACCAATATCGATTGGTTTGGCCATTACATAACTAACACAATGTCTTCGTTTTTAAAAAAATTAAGAGGAAGTGGCTATTTTGAAGTTTACGAATGGTTATTGGCTGACTCGCGACGAATACGACGTTAACTCACCAGCTGAAGCATTCTCTGCAAAACAGGACGGTAAGGATTTAACCGTCTACGCACCTTACAAGCGGATCAAGACGCGTGGGGACGAACTCAACTTAGGGATGACGACGATCAAGTTGACCTCCCCCGTTGAAGACGTCATCGGGGTTAAGTTAACCCACTTTGACCAAGACACGCACGGCCCATCCTACAAGCTCAACAACCTGGACCCCGACGTCCAAATCGATGTGACCGACAAAAAGGCCTCATTGAAGAGCGGTAAGTTGGCCGTTACCCTGCCATTGCGCGATGAATTCGACATGTCCTTCACGGCTGACGGTCGCGAAGTCACCTCATCTCATTTCAAGGCCCAAGGCGAAATCTTGAACCACGACACCGGTGTGCACTACATGCGTGAACAACTCTCCATCGGCGTGGACGAAAAGATCTACGGGTTAGGCGAACGGTTCGGTAACTTCGTCAAGAATGGCCAAGAAGTCCGGACGACCAACCAAGACGGTGGGACCGGTTCCGAACAATCCTACAAGAACATCCCGTTCTACATCAGCAACGAGGGGTACGGGGTCTTCGTTGACCAACCACAAACGGTTGATTATGAAATCGCTTCCGAAAACGTTGACCGGGTTCAATTTAGTGTTGAGGGGCAATCCCTGCAGTACTACGTGATCTACGGCCCAACGCCCCAAGAAATCTTACACAAGTACACCCAACTGACCGGTGGTATCCAATTACCACCAGCTTGGTCCTTCGGTCTCTGGTTGACCACGTCGTTCACCACCGACTACAGTGAAAAGACCGTTATGAAGTTTATCGACGGGATGCAAGAACGTCACATTCCGCTAGACGTCTTCCACTTTGACTGCTTCTGGCAAAAGGGCTTCCAGTGGAGCAACATGGAATGGGACCGCGACGAATTCCCAGACCCAGCCGGCCTGATCAAGCGGATCCACGACAAGGGCATCAAGGTCTGTGTCTGGTTAAACCCTTACATCGCCCAACAAGGCCCAATGTTTGAAGAAGGCAAGAAGAAGGGCTACTTCATCAAGCGTGAAGATGGCACCGTCTGGCAATGGGACCTCTGGCAAGCCGGGAACGCCTTCGTGGACTTTACCAACCCCGACGCTGTTAAGTGGTACCAAAGCAAGTTAAAGGCCCTGCTCGACATGGGTGTGGACTGCTTCAAGACCGACTTTGGTGAACGGATCCCCGTGGACGACGCCGTCTTCTTCGATGGCTCCGATCCAAAGCGCGAACACAACTACTACACGTTACAATACAACCAAGCCGTTTACGACATCATGGCCCAAGAAAAGGGTCAAGAAGAAGCGGTCGTCTTCGCCCGCTCCGCAACGGTCGGCTCCCAGAAGTTCCCTGTTCACTGGGGTGGTGACTGCCTGTCCAACTTCAAGTCCATGTCCGACACCTTGCACGGTGGTCTCTCCTTCCTGAGCTCCGGCTTTGGCTTCTGGAGTCACGATATCGGTGGGTTCGAAGACGGTCCCGACACGCCAACGCCAGACCTGTACAAGCGTTGGTCTCAATTCGGCCTGTTATCTTCCCACAGCCGTTACCACGGCAGTGACGTTTACCGGGTGCCATGGAACTTCGATGACGAAGCCGTGGTCAACACGCGGAAGTACGTCAACTTGAAGCTTTCCCTGATGCCATACCTGTACACCCAAGCGGCGCACGATGCGGCTTACGGGAACCCGCTGATGCGGCCAATGTGGTTCAACTTTACGGACGACTACAACACCCACACCATCGCCAACCAGTACATGTTCGGGAGTCAACTGTTGGTCGCCCCTGTCTTCAACCCTGAAGGCAAGGTGCACTTCTACCTGCCAGCCGGCAAGTGGACCAGCATCATCGACGACAACGAATTCTACGACATCCCTGAAGGCGGCAAGTGGCTCACCAAGACCTACGATGAATTGAGCCTGCCAGTCTTGGCACGGCAAAACACGATTCTGTTACGGAACCCTCAAGCGGTTCACGCCGAATACGACTTCACCAAGGACCTGGACATTCACCTCTTCGACATGGTGGAAGGCTCCACGACCGTGGCTGTCGTTAACGAAAAGGGTCAAGACGCAGGTCACGTCACGGTTGACCGTTCCGGCAACACGCTGACCGTCACGACCGACGGCTTAACCGGCTCAGCTACCATCTACGTTCACGAAAACGGCCAGATCACGAAGACCGCTCTGAACGGAACAACCGCTGAGATCACGCTTTAATTTAAACCACGTTTAACCACTAAACGGCGCGCCAATTTGTGTCAGATTGGCGCGCCGTTTTTGTGTGCTTAAAATGGGACCGTCACCAACTCGTGGTCGTACTTTGCAGGATCTCCGGGTCGTGGTTGGTCAGGAGCGTCGCCCGACCCGCCGCCGTGAAGTTCAGGGCCTCGAACTCCCGGGTGCCGGCAAAGCCGGTCCAACGCACGTCGCTGGCGGTCAAATGCCCGCTGCCCCCGAGCCCGCTGACTGGCAGGCTGGCGATCGAATCGTCCGAGACCAGGTACAGCCGGTCGTTTTGCGGGTTGTAGGCCATGCTCTGCACCCGCGTGCCCGGTCCGTGGTCCAGCACCTGGCTGGTCAGGCGGAAGTGGACCCGTGTGGCCCCGATTGTGCCCTGGTACAGGTAGATCTTCGACGCGGACGGACGGGTCCAGAAGTAGGCTCGACCCTGCTTGTCGAAGGTCAGCACGTGGCCGCCCGGAACGGCGAAGTGGCCGTCGCGCAGCCGGAACCGCAGTTGGCGAACCGGCCGCAACGTTTGCGGACTGATCCGTTGTAGGACCCCCTCTTGGGTGATGGGGACCCGCGGCGCGGATTCGCGGTCCTGCCACATATAAAACTGGTGGTCCCGCCAATTGTAGGCGAGCGACTGGCCGTGCCCGGTGGTGAATGCCGGGCCGATTTTGATGGCCCCGGCGATCGCCGTCTCCCGCGGGTTCCCCGCCATTTTCGCCGCAAAGACTTGCTGGAGCTGGCGCGGTGTCACCCGCAACTGGGCCAACTTGGTCTGGTCAAACCGCACGATGCGGCCGCGGTTCTCCCAGGTGGTCGGGCAGTAAACGATGTAGACGTACCGCCCCACCGTGACCATGCTTTGCGGGTTGCCCCAGGATTCACCGTGATATCCCGGTAGCGGCAACAGGTACTTGGTGGTAAACGTCACCGCCGCCCCCTGATTGGACGCGATGGTCTCGCTTCCGTGCAGATTCGGCGATGGCGCGTAGGACCTGGGCACCGCCTTAAAATGGACCAGATCATCGTTTAAGACCCGGGTCTTGCCCGTGGTCAACGCGCCCGTGGCCTGGTGAACGGTCGCCGCTTGGACCGGCAGCGCCGGGGCCCCCACCAGGCCCACCATCAGAGTCATTGCTAGTAATCGTCGCCAACGCATGACGCCTCACTCCCCCCGTTGAACTGGTCCCAATATACCCCCACCCCACCGATCATCGGCACCGAAAACTTTCAATTAGGGTACTGACCTAACCGCCTTGACGACGCGCCGGCGGGCAGACCGTGGACGCAAAAAAACCAGCCAGGAAATTCTCAACTTCACGAGGATTTTCTGGCTGGTTGCTTTTTATGAACTTTGGGAGCGCCAAGAACCGTTGGTGCGCGGCGGTTCGTTACCACTTGGTCCCCGTGCTCTTTAAGATCTCGGGATTGTGGTTGCTCATCAGGTAGGTCCGGCCGTTCGGCGTGAAGGCCAGCGCCTCGAACTCCCGCCGGGGCGTGAAGCCGGTCCAGCGCACGCGCTTGCCCGTCAGGTGGCCGTGCCCCCGCAGGCTTTTGACCGGCAGACTGGCCACGGAATCATCGGAGACCAGGTACAGCCGCCCGTTGTGTGGGTTGTACCCGATATTTTGTACCCGCGGGCCCGGCGAGTGGCGCAGGACCTGATGGGTCAGCCGAAACGAAACGTGGTGCAGCGTGATCTTGCCCTGGTAGAGGTTGACCCGGTGCGCCGAGGGCCGGGTCCAGAAGTAGGCGCGGCCCTGCTTGTCAAAGGCCAGCACGTGGCCGCCCGGAACGGCCAGGTGACGACTCCGCAAGCGGAAGCGAATCTGGTGGTTGGGCCGCAACGACCGGGCGCTGATCCGGTTGATGTAGCCGTACTGATTGGTCGGGACCCGCGGGGCGGATTCCCGGTCGCACCACATGTAGAGGTGGTGGTCCTTCCAGTTATAGGCCAGCGATTGGCCGTGGCCGGTGATGAAGGCCGGCCCCACCTTGATGGCCCGCCGAATCGCCGCCTCTTGGTGACTGTGTTTGGCCGCCTTGGTGTACGCGCGTTGCAGCTGGCGCGGCGTGGCCTTGAGGGCCGCCAACTTGGTGCGGTCGAAGCGCACGATGCGGCCGCGATTCTTCCAGGCCGTCGGGCAATAAACTACGTAGAGGTACCGGCCGACCAGGGCCATCCCCTGGGGGTTGCCCCACGCCTGGTGCCGGTAACCCGGATTCGGCAACAGGTAGGCCGTCTTAAAGGTGACCGCGCGGCCCTGCGCCCGCTTGATGACGTTTAAGTTGTGGAGGTGCTTCGCGTGGCGGTAGTGCCGTGGTTGCGACCAGGTCTTGACCCGGTAGTCGTTCAACAGCCGCGTGCGGGTCGCAATCAGCCCGGATGAGCGTTGATGAACGACGGGCATCGCGTGCGCCACACCCACCGAGGGCCCCCATAGCCAACCCAGGGTCCCCACCAACAGGACACCCCGCCAAAACTTTCGCCAACACATTAAAAATCCACTCCCTATATCTTTTTCTCCATTATGTATCCTACCCGATTCGGGCGCCCTTGCCTAGCCCAAGTTGTCAAGGTCAACGGCGTAACCGTGCTGGAGCGTTGGTCCCCCACATCGCCGACCAATCGGCAACGACCCCACCACAAAAAAGCGGGCCGCCATCGCTGGCCGCTCGCTTCGGTAGGTTTTGGGTGGGGCGTCTGTTAGATGACTTCGCGGGTGAACGGGTCCTTTGAGATTCCCTTGTCGAGGATGTCCTTGCACCATTCCTTCGCGGAGAAGAGGCTGTGGTCCTTGTAGTTCCCACAACTGTACTTGTCGGTTCCTTGAACGTCTTTCCATTCCGTGTCGTACGCGATCCGGTGGAGGGACGCCTTGAGGGCCTTGGCCACTTCTTCAGTGGATTGTTCGCCCCAAGTGATCAAGTGGAACCCGGTCCGACAACCGAACGGTGAGCAGTCGATGACGCCGCTCATCTCGTCCCGTAAGTAACCGGCCAATAAATGTTCGATGGTATGTAACCCGGCCGTTGGAATGGCGTTCGTGTTGGGTTGCACGAGCCGTAAATCAAAGTTCGAGATCACGTCACCCTTTTGACCCGTCTCGCGCGTAATCAACCGCACGTATGGGGCCTTCACTGCCGTATGATCGAGCGTAAAGCTTTCTACTTTTGCCATATGTTTGCCAACTCCCTTTAACATTTCTAGTGGTGGTACTCCTCTACTGTACACCATTCGGGGGGCCCTCGCTAATTATTTTCAACTTACTAAAGACTCCTAAGAAAGGACAAAGATTGTCCGAATCGCGCGTTCAAATCATCTCATTGTTTTCCGGAATGCTTATACTGGAGTTGAATCGTCAGAGGGGGGATTTACATGAATGAAACGCCAGAAGAACCATTACCACCACGGGAGGAAGCGCGGCACGTCAACCACTCACGCAAGTTGAAGTGGCTGATTGCGCTGCTGTGTTTACTGTTACTAGCCGGCGGTCTGTACGCTTGGTTTGCCTACCACAACGCGAAAAACACGTTCTCGCAAACCTACCGGGCCCTGCCCACCAAGCCGAGTGACACGGCGTTGACCAGCGGCAAACCCTTCGCGGTCCTGCTGCTGGGAACCGACACCGGGGCCCTGGGGCGGCACGACGTCGGACGGACCGACACCATGATCGTCGCCACGATCAATCCGAAGAAGCAGACTGCTAAACTGACCAGTATTCCGCGGGATACCCTGGTCAACATCTACGGTAGTCAACAAGATGATGAAAAGATCAACGCCGCCTTTCCACTGTACGGGCCGGAAACGACCATCAAGACGGTCGAGCACCTGGTCAACATCCCCATCCACTACTACGTCCTGCTCAACATGGGCGGCCTGGAAAAGATGATCGATGCCGTGGGCGGGGTCACCGTCACGCCACCGCTGACGTTCCATTACCAACAGGCCAACGTGGTGAAGGGCAAGTCCATTCACCTGAACGGGGCCAGCGCGCTGGCTTACTCGCGGATGCGGGACCAAGACCCGCTGGGCGACTACGGCCGGCAACAGCGGCAACGCCAGATCATCAAGGCGTTGGTCCTGAAGGAAGCCAGTCTCAAGTCCTTACCACGGTACCAAAACGTGCTGAGCTCGCTGAAGAATAACCTGCAGACCAACATGACCTTCCAGGACCTGCTGTGGATTCGCACCAAGTACGGCCACACCAGCCGGCACGTGCAATCCCAGACCCTGCAGGGCAAGCCGGCCGTGATTAACGGCATCGACTACCAGATCGCGCCGCAAGCCACGATTGACCAGGTCTCCAAGGGCTTACGGGCCGACCTCGACCTGCCGGCGGTGAACACCTTCACCACCGATGCCTTGGAGCCAGCCGGGTTCTGACCGAAAACAACTGAAATGCTGGAGTGGGCGTTTAACTAGCTCACCTAACCCAATAAAAAGAGTCTGAGACATGCTTAAAGTCCCAGACTCTTTTGTGTTCTCCAACTATTATCTCGTGTCGAAACGCGCGCCAAAAGGCAGCTGGTTCCGCTTAACACCGTTCATGCTCGCCAGTTAACCGCCTTTTGTCCCACTCTATTTCCGGTTAATCATCAGAATGGTGGGTCATCCGGAGCGCCTGTCGCTGCCGCCAGATGTGCCAGCCACTGACCAGGATGCTGACGTCGCCCACCAGGGTCCCGGCGCCAATCATCAAGGTCCCCGTCGAGGTCGCCATCAGCCCCGCCGTCGGGGCCATCCGGGCCAACAGCCCCAGCACCGTCATGATCCACAGCGCGGCGATCAGCGCCGGCAGCCAGGAATCCGGGTGCCGCCGTTGGTCCCAGAGGATTAGGCCGGTCAGCACCACGGCGAACAGGAGCAAGAAGATGCTGCCGCCCTTGCGCGTGATGTACACCAGCCCCACCGCGGGTAAGGACCGGCCGACCAGGTTCAGGGCGACCAGAAGCGCCACGACGATGACGCCCCAGCCAATCGCCCGGCCCCGTGGCCCCAGGTTCGGCGTCAGCCAGATGCCCAGTGCGAGGGCCACCACCAGCAAGACCAGTTGGACGCCGACCGCTAAGAGTTGGAGCGGGACGGCGGGCAGGATGATGGTCGGCAGGACCAGCCCGACGACGAAGAGCCCTAGTGGGAACCACAGGTCGTGCGTCCACCACCAGGGACGGCGTTTGGGCCCCTTCATCAGCCGCTGGGCGGCGGCGATGGGGTCGCCATGGTAATAGGCTGCGGCGGTCTGTCCCTGCTTCTGCGCCGCCACCAGCGCCGTTAATTGCGTGTTTAAATATTCCTGAAGCGTCTCTTCATCCTGCAGGCGCGGGTCTTGCCGTAAGAGGGGCTCCAGCTGGTCCCAAAACTGCAGGTTCTCCGGGGTCAACTGGGTCCGCAAGGCCGTATTTTCTTGAACAATGACTGAGGTTTCTGGCACACCAGTCACACTCCTTTCGTGGGGTCCGGGGACGTCCGCCCCGGCCGCATCGTTTCTTCTTCTATGATAGAAAACTCCCCGCCGAATTGCCACCCATTTTACAGAATCGGCCGGAATCTAAAATGATACAGTGTTGTTAACAACCGCTTCACGCCGGCGAGCAAGATGGTCGCAGGTACGTTGCCGAGGCCAGCGCCTACCGGTCGGTCAGCCTGGGGCTGGAACGTAGCCGACACGACTTTTAGCCTTAGGAAGAACACCTAAGTCTAAAAGCTCGGTCTTTCTGTAATCCGGGCAACCCACCCGGATAACAGAAACGAGGCTACTGAGCCCCATTCTGATCTCCCTCTCGGCTAACAACGGCGTGCCTGGTCATCGTGATGAAGTGGCAATATCCCAGACAGTATAGGCGTCAGCTACCTGCTTACCCCCCTCAGATAACCAGGTTAACGCGGTGAGATGTTTCCATTATCCTAGGTTCTACCCGTTGTGCTGAAGGAGACTCCCCCCGTCACGGTTATCGTGCGAGCTAATGGTGGTGGCCCCACCAGACGACTTTAGAGAGTCACCACGATAGCTGCCAGCTCATCTCGTTAATGATGGGTATTCCACCATGTGAGCGGAACAGAGGCGACTTGATGGTCGTGGTGAAATTGATGTTATCTGGCGTCTTGGGCCAGGTTACATCAAGGCCGAGTTCCGGAGACCCGTGGGTTTCGGGGCTTCGGAATCGTGCCCACCACGATCATCTTGCTCGCCGGCGTGGAGCGGCTGGCCTCATCCTCTGATGGGTCAACGCAAAAAGGTTGCCTCCCCTCAAGGAGCACAACCTTCTCATGACTCAATCAAAATGAACGTGGATTAATGGTTCTTAATCACCAATTCCAGGGCCGTGGCCAATTGTTCCTGTTGCTGGTCGCTCAACTGGTCTTCGTCCACGCACTGCTTCACGTTTTCGGCGACCACGACGCCCATGATGCGTTCCACACCCGAGCGGACCGCGGCCAGTTGCGTCAGGATGTCCTGGCAGTCGCGCCCCTCGTCGACCATCTTCAGGATACCCTGCAGCTGGCCGTCCGTGCGGCGGAGCCGGTTTTTAAGCTTGGTGGCCGTCGTCTGTGCCATTAGGCCGTCGCCTCCGCCAACTTACCGTCGAGGTACTTCTTCAGCGCCGCCTTCGGGTGGAACCCGACCACCTTTTCGGTCGGCTTGCCGTTCTTGAAGACCACCAGCGACGGGATGCTCATGATGCCGAGCGACTGGGCCAGTTCCTGGTTCTGGTCCACGTCCAGCGACGCGAACTTCACCTGGCCAGCGTAGTCCTGGTCGAGCTGCTCGAGGACCGGCGTCTGCATCTTACAAGGGCCACACCAGGTCGCCCAGAAATCGACGACGGTCAACGCTGTGTCGTCGCCCACGTGTTCAAAGTCTTTTGCCGTAATTGCTTGCATTTGTGAGTCCTCCCATAAAATGAATAAACCCATTATACCCTAGGGGGTATTTAAACACAACCTTCTTCACTCAGCGCAGAAAAAACCGGCCCCGCCGTAAAGGCAGTGCCGGTCAGTTTATCGTTCCTTATTTTTCGTCGGCGGTATCGGGCACCATGTTGGCGGGTGCGGTCAACCGGGGATGGTTGTTGCCCCGTTCGATTTCCTTTTCCACGGCCATCTGAGCGACTAGGTTCAGGTAGTTGAAAGGATCGTCGAAGTTTGGCTGGAACAGCATGTCCACGAAAGCCAGATCGTCGATGGTGTTGCGGTTTTGAATCGCGATCGACAGCGCGTTGGCGGACTGGGCCACCTCGTGCTTACTGTAGAGTTGCGCCCCTAAGATCAGGCGGCTCTGGGTATCGTAGACCAGGTTGATCGACAGCTTATCCGTGGACGGCATGTATTCCGGCCGCCAAGTCCCCTCGAAGGTCACCATGTCGGCGTGTTCGAAACCAGACTTCTTGGCGTGTTCCAGGGTCAGCCCGGTGGAGGCCAGCGTGTAGCCAAAGATGTTCATGGCGGACGTAGCCTGGGTGCCCATGTACTGTTGGACGTTGCCGAAGACGTTCATCCCGGCCAGCATCCCCTGCCGCACGGCGTTGGTGGCCAACGGCGTGTAGGCCGGCTTGCCGGTTGGGTTGAAGTTAACCACGCAGGCGTCCCCACAAGCGTAGATATCGGGGTTCGACGACTGAACGTAGTCGTTGATGATGATGGCCCCATGCTTGTCCATGTCGACTTGGCCGCGCAAAAGCTCCGTGTTCGGCACGAACCCGGTGCAGACGATGGCCAGGTCGGCGGTGAAGTCGCCATCGGTGGTTTCGATGATCAGCTGGCCGTCATCGTCCCCGGTAAAGGACGTGACGCGCCGGTTCATGTAGACCTTGACGCCCTTGTCTTCCAGCATATCCACGATGCGGTCGGAGAAGTTCTTGTCCACATAGTGATTCAAGATAATGTCCCGGGACTGGAAGAGTTGCACGTCGTGATCCGTCCGGGCGTAGCTTTCGGCCAGCTCCGTGCCGACGTACCCGGCCCCGATGATGGCGATGCGTTTGTTGGTCTTCGCCGTTTCGTAAATGGCCTTGGCTTGGTCGTAGTTCTTGCAGAGCAGGACCTTGTCTTCGTCGATCCCAAAGATTGGCGGAACTGTCACGGTCGAACCCGTTGCCATGATTAACTTATCGTAAGTATCGTTGACTAAATCGCCGGAATCCATGTTCACAGCTTCCAGAGTCTTGGCTTCAGCGTCAATCTTCAACACGTTGTAGCGCGTCTTGATAGTGGCCCCCAGCTTGGTCAGTTGCTCTGGTGAGGAATAAAACATGTCTTCTAGATGCTTAACTTGTCCGTCCAGGAACAATGAAATCCCACAAGACAAGAAAGAAACGTTTGTATGCCGCTCATAAATAGTGACATCCGTATCCGGGTGATCACGCAAAATTTGTAACGCCGCATTCGTTCCAGCGTGTGTACTCCCAACAATGATGACTTTCATGTTTACCCTCCTACAAATCGAAAAAAGATTCTACGGCTAGTCTACTTGAAAGTTAGCGAAAGATAAACGACTTGGCTCGTAAAATGATTAAATTTATACCCAAAATCTCACACATCCTAAAAAGTGACGGGAGCATGTGCAGAATGCACACTTACAGTTTGAGCAATCCCACCCCCGCCCTTCTCGAATCCCGGCGAATGCCCCAAGGGGTGATATAAATCCATTTATACCCAAACCCATCAGGCCCAATCGCCGTTTAACCAGCGGACGGTTATCGTTCAGCAGCGACCCGAACCCAAGACCGTGGCACCAAGGGAACCGGACCACCCTCTAACCAGTTCAGCGTAGGCGTCACAATTCGCTTGCGAAAGTCGCGCAAACCCGCTATGATACCCGTAGTTAGTTCGTGATACGTTCTGACCTTAAGCACTGTGAATAACCTAGGAATCAGAGTTTTTAGATGCACTCCCCCCAAAACAAGTGATTTATTAGCAGATTCCTAATGAGAAAAACCCCCGAACGATCCGCATGTCGTTCGAGGGTTTTTATTATCGATTTTTTAATGGCGCGGCCGCGGGTTTGAACAGGAAGTCGAAGACCAACTGCTGGACCCGCGGGTTGTCGTGCAGACGACTGTGCTCGGCGCTGGCGCCCAGGAAGCCGACCTCCCGGAAGCTGGCCGGGATGTTCCGCAACAGGTAACGCAGCGAGCGGGCCGAGGCCGTCGAGATGTAGCGGTCCGAGTGGGTGCCGTCGTTGAGGTCGCCGTAAATGTTCAGGACCGCGGCGTCTTGGGGGAAGTCCTGCCGGTGCTGGTAGAGGTCCGCGTAGCTGGGCAGCCAGAAGTTCTTGGGATAGACCACCTTGGGCCGCCCGTCGGCCAACAGGAAGTTGGTGTTGTGACTCTCGTTCATGCCGATGACCCCGTTGAAGGGACCGGCAATCGTCACCAGCTTACGCAACCGCGGTAACCACGCATCCTGGCTGTACGCCTCAGCGTACGCGACCAGGGCCACGCTGCCCGCCGAATGGCCGACCGCGTTATAGGCCTGGACCCCGTGTTGGCCGCGCAGGTAGATCATGACCTCGTGTAGCCAGCGCACCTGAAAGGGCAAGCGGGCCTGGTTGTTGCCAAAGGTGATCTGAATCAACGGGTGGACCACCGTGTCGTCCCACCGGCCCCGGATCTTGAGTTTGCCGGCGTGCGTGATGTGAATGGTCAGCATCTGGTGGTACCCCGTCTGGACCGCAGCCTGTAACATCGCTGCCATGGTTTTGGAGCTCCCCCGCAGGCCGTGCACGAAGATCGTGGGGACCTGCGGCGTGATCTGTGGCCGTTGTCGCTGCCACCGGGCCAGTTTGCGGTGGGTCCGTAACCGCCCTAGCGCACTGGTCGCGCCCGAAATCATCGCTAATTCTACTAAACTTAAGTCCATTAACTCGTTGTCCTCCTGAAGCCGGTGTTCTTCACCAGGCCGCTGCCTGATGGTTACGGTGGGGGCCGTGGCGCCGTTCACGCCGATAATGGGACGCTGCTTACGTCCCCTCACCGTGGCTGACCCACTAGTGACCCACATTGTTATTTATCCTAACTATCGTGCTTTCTCCATTATACGGCCAATTTCGGGTTTGTCAGGTGTTTTTTCACAAAATAATTGGTGACCCGGGGGCCGTCAGAGCGTGACGCAACCGCAAACCGCGGGTTTCACCACCGCCAACTGGTTAAATCAAGCCTAATATGAACCACTCAGGCTGTCAAATAATGGTCATTTATTATTAATATATTTATTGAACCAATTGATTGCGCCGCAACCCTACCTGGGTTACACTACAGTCAGGTCAGCAAGGAACGCTTGCCGACTCGCAGCAAATTCTTATTATTCTTACGCGAGCAGAACTTAGCACTCCCCCAAAGTCTTAAATTCCTGCTCGTACCCCCCTCAAGCCATGATAGCCTCGTTGCCGTCGTGGCCTTTTTTGTCGTTTCACAAGTGACAGTTCATTCTACGATTCATGAAGGGTGACACCCATCGGCGCCTGTAACGGCGATGCGAGATTTCGCAACCGTTACAGGTGCTTTTTTCAGCTTCAGGTAGCCGTCATCAGTCGCGCACCTGGACCCCGACGCCAATCAGACCAGGCCCCGTGTGGACGCCCAGCGCGGGCGATACGTCGCCGCTGTACCACTGGCTGACTTGGGGGAACTTGGCCTTGAGTTGCGCCAAGACGTCCTCGCGCAGGTCGGGATTGACCCCGTCGACCACGGACACGCTCACGTGTTGGCCGTCCCCGATGGCGTCGCCGACCAGACTGATCAGCTTGGCAATCGTCCGTTTTTCACCGCGCACCTTCGCAATCGGGTAATAGACCCCCTCGTCATCACAGGAGATGATGGGCTTCACGTTCAGCAGGGTCCCGGCTAAGCCCGCGACCCGGCCGATCCGGCCCCCGGCCTGCAGATACTTCAGGCTGGGCACATAAAAGAAGACCTTGGTCTGGTTGGTGACCCGTTCGACCTCGGCCACGATCTGGTCAAAGCTGCGGCCTTGGTCGCGGAGCTCCGCCGCGTAGATGGCCGCGAAACCGCTACCGATGCCGACACTGCGGGTGTTGACCACGTGGACCACCAACGGCGAATCTTCGGCCAACAGTTTTAGTTCTTGGTAGGTCCCCGACAGCTTGGCCGAAATGCTGACGGCAATCACGTGGGTGTACCCCGACGCTTCAATTTGATGGTAGGCTTCTACGACCCGTTTTCCGGTCGGACTGGACGTCGTGGCCGGTTCGGTCGCTTGCCGGCGATAGAATTCAGCCGGTGTAATCGTGATGCGGTCCTCGTAGACGCGGTCGCGAAAGATCACGTTCATCGGGACCAACGCCATATCGGCCGCCTGCAGGACGGGCGTGGGCACGTCCGAACAGGAGTCGACTAAAATCGCAATTTTCTCGGTTTGCATACTGGTTCCTCATTTCTACTAGTTTCGAATGCGCACTGGTCAAAAACATTATAACGCAATCAGCTAGTATTTAAAACTAGATGATTAAATATCAGGGTATAGGTTTACTAATGATGCATTGAAATGGTTCGTCATCGAAATTTTTTCTCGTGCCACCTCAAAATTAATATTTAACCCATGAAATCGTCACCAACTGTTCATTATCTAGCAAAAATCGCGTCACCGCCGGGGTCCCTAAGCCCGTAAACGGTTGACTTTACCCGGATTTAGCCTATACTTACAGTTGAAATTTTGCGGGCTACGTGTGGGTTAAAACGATTTAGCACTTATTCGATCACCCACCGACGGCCGTAAGATTCAGAAAGGCAGAAGTCATGCGACTACCTGAATTTCTAGACAGATAGAAAAGAGGGGTTTTATATGAAGAAACATGAAACCGATGCAACGACCAAGCACCACATGCTCGAATCGACCGGCAGCGACCAGAAGAGTCTGGACGAGGTCAATGGGAGCGTCGACGTGCCCCAAAACGCGGGATTCTGGCGAACCCTGGCCGCCTACACCGGCCCCGGGGCCCTAATTGCCGTGGGGTATATGGACCCCGGTAACTGGATCACCTCCATCGCCGGGGGGGCCCAGTATAAATACACGCTGTTGACGGTCGTCCTGATGTCCAGCTTGATTGCGATGCTTCTCCAGGCCATGTCGGCCCGACTAGGAATCGTGACCGGGAAGGACCTGGCTCAACTGACGCGGGAGCGTACCGGTAAATTTACCGGGATTCTCCTCTGGATCATCACCGAGCTGGCCATCGTGGCGACCGACGTGGCGGAAATCATCGGGTCCGGGATTGCGTTAAAGCTCTTGTTCGGCTTCCCCCTGCTAGTGGGGATCCTGATCACCGCCGCCGACGTCTTACTCCTGTTGGTCCTGATGAAGTTGGGCTTCCGGAAGATCGAAGCCATCGTGGCGACCCTGGTGGCCGTGATCCTCTTCGTGTTCCTGTACGAAGTGATCCTTTCCCAGCCCCACATGGGTGAGGTCGTCAAGGGCTACCTCCCATCGAGTCACGTGGTCACCAACCAAGGGATGCTGTACCTATCCTTGGGAATCGTGGGGGCAACGGTGATGCCCCATGACTTGTACCTGGGGTCATCAATTTCGCAAACGCGGAACTTCGACCGGAACAACCGCAAGAGTGTGGCTCAGGCCATCAAGTTCACGACCATCGACTCCAACATCCAATTGACGCTGGCCTTCGTGGTCAACAGTCTGTTACTGATCTTGGGAGCGGCCCTGTTCTTCGGGACCGACAGTGACCTTGGCCGGTTCGTCGACCTGTACAACGCCTTAAGCAACAGTCAAATCGTTGGCGCGATTGCCAGTCCGATTCTGAGTATGCTGTTTGCCCTGGCGCTGTTAGCCTCCGGGCAAAGTTCCACCATTACCGGGACGCTGGCCGGGCAGATCATCATGGAGGGGTTCATCAACCTGAAGATGCCGCTCTGGGCACAACGGTTGCTGACCCGGCTGATCTCCGTGACGCCCGTGGTCATCTTCGCCCTGTACTACCACGATAACGAAGCTAAGATTGAAAAACTGCTGACGTTCTCGCAAGTCTTCCTGAGTATCGCGTTACCGTTCGCGATGATTCCGCTGGTGATCTTCACCAGTAACCACAAGCTGATGGGTGAGTTCGCCAACCGTACCTGGATCAAGGTGCTGGCGTGGATCATCACCGTCATCCTGATTATCTTAAACGTTTACCTGATTCTCAACACCTTAGGCCTCGCCTAAACGCCAAAACGGTCACCGGAATTCCGGTGACCGTTTTTTTATGCAACGAATTGGGTAATAGCCAGCGCTCCACGCCGGCGAGCAAGCTGGTCGTGGTGGGCACGATTCCGAAGCCCTGCAAGAATCGCAGGTCTCCGGAGCTCGGCCTTGATGTAACCTGGCCTAAAACGCCAGGTAACATCAATTTCACCACGACCATCAAGTCGCCTCTGTTGCGCTCACCCAGCGGGGATTGCCTAAATAACGGGAAAGGCTGGCTACGAAGCGGAGACGCCCACGTTGAGAGCCGCCAGCTATTGCCTCGCCATCGTCAAGACCGCTGGTGCTCGGATAGACTCAACCCGTGAAATCGTGGTTGCTCAGTGTTCCCCTCAGTCGGTTGACTATCATGCCGCAATTCAAATCATCGGTTCCTTAACTCACGGCCACCACGACAACTTAAAAACGACCACCGATTCAGCATCGGTGGTCGTTTTCTTGATATCACAAGACCAATTGTCAGTTTCATGTGTTCGATAAGCTCGCTGCTAGTGGGAGCCGGAATGTTGCGGATAGGACCGGGTGTTGTGAAGCTGGTTTAGGACTTCCACGCCGATCCGTGATCAAACCATCTTTTGACGTTCCTGGTTTGGAATACGATTGCCATCATAGCACGCCCAGCAGGCATTTGCAATCCCCTGGACTATTCATCTTGATGATGAGTCATTGACGAACTGGTTCAGTCAGCGACCACTAGCAGGGTCCGCGCCGCGAATGACTAAGCGCGTTGACCACCATCGACGGTGAATTCCGCCCCGTTGGCGAAGCCCGATTCATCGCTGCCCAGGTAAACGCAGACCTCACCGATATCCTGCGGCTTGCCCATGTGGCCGACCGGAATCGTCTTGATCAGCTGTTCCTTCGCGGCAGCTGGGACGATCGACGTGTCGATCCAGCCCGGGTGCACGGAGTTGACCCGGATGTCCAGGCCCCGTTGTGCCAGGTTCAGGGCCGTGGCGTGTGTCAATAGCCGCGTGCCCCCCTTGCTAGCGGAGTAGGCCGGTGCCGTTGGCAGGCCTACCAGGCCAGCCACGGAGGAAACGTTGATGATGGAACCCTTGGCATCGTTGTGGGCCTTCATCGCGTTGATGGCGGCCTTTTCACCCAAGAAGTTCGCGGTCAGGTTGATGTCGATGACCTTTTGCCAGTCGGCCAGTGAGACGTCTTCAATGACCGGCATCATCGGGCCGATACCGGCGTTGTTGACCAGAATATCCAGCTTGCCGAACTTGGCGATGGTCGCGTCGATGACCTTCTGCCAGTCGGCTTCCTGTGCAACGTCCTGTTGTACAAACAGACTAACGTCTTCGCCGAACCGCTTAACAGCGGCGGCCCCGCCGTCAACGTTGTGGTTAGCGGTCAGGACGACCTTGGCCCCCTCACGCACGTAGCACTCCGCGATTCCCAGGCCGATGCCGGCAACCCCACCAGTAATAATGGCAACTTTATCCTTTAAACGATCTGACATGAACATGCACCCTTTCCAGTTCTTTTTTCTTTGTTCAGAGTATCACACTCACCCCGAAAAATAAATTAATTTCACGGGACAACGGTTAAGCGCATCATCACAACCTGGCGAGGGACAAGCGACCATTCGGCGACGCCAAGAAGCCCTGACTCCAAATAAAAAGGACCTCCCGAAAAATCGGAAGGTTCCTTCCTGCTTTTGAAAGTAATGACGATTTTGAACACTTCAATCTAGTCAGTCACCGTTTTACAAATCGTGGTAGTGAGCCGGGGCGACCAGACCCCCAAATTCGTTGTCGTTCGGAGCGTCACGCTTGACCACGAGCTCCTGGTTTACGAAGCTCATAATCCCGTTGTGGCCCAATTCACGGCCGAAGCCGGACTTCTTGACCCCACCAAATTCCAGTTCAGGCAAGGAACTGAAGAAGGTGTTGACGAAGACCTGACCGGTTTCCATCCGGGAAGCTAACTGTGCCCCGTACTCGCCGGTGCCGGCAAAGACGATGCCGCCCAGCCCCAGGTCCGTATCGTTGGCCAGTTCGACGGCTTCATCGTCATCCTTGACCTTGTAGACCTGCGCCACGGGTCCGAACATTTCCTTACCGTAAGCCGGGTTGTCCTTGGCGATGTCCGTTAAGATGGTTGGCGGGAAGAATTGCCCGTCATCTTCGGCCGGTTCGTGGACGAAGTAGGCCGTGGCCCCGCCCTGTAAGGCGGCGTCGACCTGTTCTTGGAGCTTCTCCTTAGCCCGCTTCGAGTTCATCGGTGCTAAGGTCGTGGCTGGGTCCATCGGATCGCCCATCTTGACGGCGGCAAAGGACTTCTTCAAATTTTCGAGGAATTCATCGTAGTGGTTCTCGGTCACGATGAACCGCTTGGACGACGTGCAGACTTGACCGGCGTTGTAGAGCCGGGCCCGCGGTGCAATCGCGTTGACCTGCTCCATGTTGGCGTCGTGGGCCACGATGAACGCGTCGGCCCCACCCAATTCCATGGTACTCTTCTTGAGGTGCTTCCCGGCGGCTTCCGCCACGGCGGTCCCGCCCCGTTCGGATCCGGTCAGAGCAACTCCCTGGACCCGAGAATCTGCGATGACGTCTCCCACTTGGGCGTAAGACAGGAAGAGGTTGGTCAACGAGCCGTCCGGCGCCCCCGCGCGCTTAACGGCGTCTTCGAACGCTAACGCTGAGGCCGGGGTGTTGGCCGCGTGTTTGTAAACGATGGGGTCCCCCACCGCAAAGTTCGGGGCGAAGATCCGCATCATCTGATAATACGGGAAGTTCCACGGTTCCACGGCCATCAAGACCCCTAATGGGTGATTTTCCAGTTGGGCCTCACCCGCAATGGAGTCGATCTTCCGGGGCATCAGAAGCTCCTCGGCATGGTCAGCATAGTAGTCGGCAATCGAGGCACACAGCAGGACTTCACCCTGGGCTTCGCTAAACAACTTGCCCATTTCGGTCGTCAGGACCTTGGCCAGGTCGTCCTTTTCGTCCCGGAAAAGTTGGGCCAAACGGTGTAAGACCGGTGTCCGGGTGCCGACAGGGTCGTTACGCCAGCGCTTATAGAGTTGTTGCGCCTGGGCGAGACTGGTTTCGATATCTTCGGTCGTTGCTTCGTCGTAGGTTTGGATCAGTTCATTGGTATATGGATTAATGGTTTGGTAAGCCATGGTTGAGTTCCTCCTAAGTCACACATTCTCGGTTCACAATGTAACCTCTTACATTTATGCATGATACTCGTTATAGCGGCGGAGTACCAGTGGTTTACTTGTGATGATTTATTCAAGTAAAGTTAGTGAAGAATCCCCTGTTGCCGGTAAATCAACCTTTCGTCGAATGTGCAACCGGTTGAAGTGGTCTACCAATTTTTTAAAATTTAGTGGCGGTCGGAGCACCCTCATGGTCGATTGGACCCCATCAAAAAAACGCCCCTCCGCAGAGAAGCGTTTCGCTGTTGCTTAACTCAATTTCCAGCGGTCCAGAATCCCGTTGAACAGCCGGTTGGCCGTCGTCATCTGGTCGAGGACCGTCCGCGGACTGGCCTTGAAGTTATCGTTGGCCCACTTGTTGATGATTCCGATGGCCCCGGCCGCAATGAACTCGGCAGACGTGTCGATCACGTCTTCCTTCAGGTACCGGTACTCGGGCATCGCGTGCAGCAAGATGGATAACCGGGCCGCGACGAACTCGTTCGTCGACTGCCGCCAGACCCCGTCATCGTAGGGGTAGGCATTAAGAAATAACTTCGAGTGATCCGCAATTCGTTCCAAGAGCTGAATCGTTTCGGGGCGCCAGTTTTCCAGCGTAATCGTCACTGGCTTATCGTGCCGCGGGGCAGCGACGATGAACTGCTGGTACACAAATGCCAGGAGCTCATACTTATCCGCAAAGTAATAATAAAACGTCTTACGGTGTACTTCCGCTTCGTCCGCAATTTCCCGAACCGTTATCTTGTCAAACGTATTGTGGTTCAACAACGAAGCCAAGGACTCCGCAATTCGTTCCTTAGTTTCTGATGCCGCCATCGTGATACCTCCAATCATCCACGTAGTTTTTTATAAACCTCAAATTTTTAAGTGTTGGATCGTTCGTTCACTGACCCTACTGACTTTATCAGCAGACTACGTGTCGTTACTCGACGACTGTGCTTCCCCGGCAAACCGTTCACCCGGTGCGCAGTCGGTATGTAAATAAATAGCGTGGTTGCACGCCATTGAATAGGCCTAATTATAGCATAACTCCCGTTCTATTGTACGACACTTTTGCGCACAATGAACCTGTAAATCGTCCCTTTCAGCTAAAATTTTATCCAAAATACGTCAAACGTGCGGCTTTAACCGTTTACTCTATCGTATTTTGGTAAATTCGCCAAATGAGAGATGGCCGCCGGTTTCTCACCAACCATTCACGTCAAAAAGAAGCCAGTTCGGCATTGTGACCGTTTTACCTATTTTAGCATGAGAAAAGCGGGTAGGCTACTCCGCCCACCCGCTTTTTCTTAAAAACTTTTAATGATAGAGGTCGAACCGCCCCTTGGCAAAGACGGTGCTCAGATGCGCGCTTTCCATCAACGAACGGTCCGTGATGATCTTCTTCAAGGCGGAGGCGACGTACCCCTTGACCTTCCGGTTACCACTGCCGATCTCGCCGATCCCGTCGCGGTCACTCAGCGATGCCACGGTTCCGCTAGACTTGTAGACGAACTTGCGCGTCTCGTGGCCACGTAACTGCAGGCCAATGTTCTTGGCCGCTTGGGTCCCGGCCGCCAACGCAATTTGCGCGGTCGTCGGGTAAGGGCGGTTGCTGTCCGGATCCATGACCGCGGCCACGTCACCCACGATGTAAACTTCCGGATGATCCTTCAGGGACAGGTCGTCGTTGACCACGACCCGGTTCCGCCGTTGCTCAAAGCCGGAATCCGCAATGACCTGCGACCCGCTGACCCCCACGGTCCAGACGATGGTGTTGGCCTGAACCTCGTGTTCCTGGTCGTCACCATCCGTGTACAGTACCGCGTTGGGCTTGATTTCCGTGATGCTGGAACCCAGCCGCATGTCGACGTTGTGCTTGTCCAAAAAGCGCATCGCGTAGTCGCCCAGCGACTTATCGAACATCGGCAGGATACTGGTCATCCGTTCCAAGCAGACCAGCTTGATAGCCGGTGTGTTGTACTTCGTTTGCAACTTCGGCAGAGATTGCGTCAGTTCCCCCAGCAGCTCGATACCCGTGAACCCGGCACCACAAACGGCGACGGTCAGGTCGTTCGGGTCTTTGGACTCCGCGTAACCCTTGATGGTCTTCTCCAGGTGCTGGTAAACGGCTTCCGACGTGGCCAGGTCGTCCATCGGTAACGCGTTTTCGGTCGCGCCCTTCAGGCCGAAGGTTTCGGACTGGAAGCCCAACGCCAGGATCAGGTAATCGTACGTGATCGGTTGGTGGTCCGCCAGCGTCACCTGCTTCTGGTCCACGTCCACGTTCGTGACCGTGTCGCGAATGAAGGTGACCCGGTTGCCAATGATGTCGTTGATCTCGTACGTGATCTTCTCGGGTGCGATGGTCCCAGCCGCGACCTCGTGCAGGTTGGTCTTTTCGGTATGGGTCCCCGACTTGTCAACTAAGATGATTTGATTGTCGCTGGGAACTTCCCGCTGTAAGAATTTAATGGCCCGCATGCCCGCGTAGCCACCGCCTAGAACTAAAATCGTTGCCATAATTAACGACTCCTTTTCTGATAAGTTCACCCACCGATAGTTAGCCGTGATACTGGCCTAAATTAAACCGTTTTCAATTTGGCGTTTATCGCCCGTCCCCCCATCGGAACTGCGACAACCTAGCTATCTGGGATCTTTGAATCCATTATACGGCTTATCACTTGAAAAACCAGCCAAAACGGTTCGCAATCTACTTCACAAATCGTTGAGGGCCTTCGCGACCATCGAAAGTTGCTTCAGAGTCACATTAGCTGACAAGTGCCCGCAAAACCTTTAAGGTGAACATTAGTTAAGTTAACAAGATGTGGGCCTCCCCGATTCGTTTCGAACGTGACGGATGCCGGCATGGCGTTAACCACCATCTAAGGAGGTTCTTTTTTCATGACAACACTTGTGATTGGCGCCCACGGCCAAGTGGGCCAACGCATCGTCCAGCAGCTCGCCGCAACGGGGGAGACCGTCTTCGGTGGCATTCGGAATGCCGAACAGGCGGCCACCATTGATAAACTGGGCGGTCAGGCCCGCATGTTCGACCTGATGGGCTCGGCCGACGCCATGGTTCCCGCCATGCACGGCATCGACACAGTCGTTTTCTCGGCCGGTTCCGGCGGCAGCACCGGCGACGACATGACCCTGAACATCGACCTCGACGGGGCCATTAAAGCGATTACCGCGACCGAAGAGGCCCACATTCAGCGCTTCATTATCGTCAGCGCCATGGGGACCGACGACCGCGAATTCTGGGCCAACTCCAGCATTCGGCCCTACTACGTGGCGAAGTACTACGCTGACCAGTGGCTCCAACACCGGACCAACCTGGCCTACACCATCGTCCGGCCGGGCATCCTGACCGATGACGAGCCCACGGGCAAAATTGCGTTGAATCCCGAAAAGACGGACAACACGCGCATCACCCGCGCCGACGTGGCCGCCACGGTCACCGCGGTAGTACGGCACCCGTTGCCCCACCAGATCATCACGCTGGTCAACGGCGAAACGCCGATCGAAACGGCCGTTCAACAGGCCGCCGCGCTGCAATAGGATCAGCCACCACGTCACTACCAGCGCTCCGCAGTTATTGAGACTGTGGGGCGTTTTTGGATGGTCGTCCCTCCTTGAATTGACGCGAGCGGTGGGGCTGTCTACCACTTACGCCATCATTCCGGTACACTAAAGGTCAGCCGAATTGGAGGCGGCATTCCATGCTAGAAATCCTTAAAGAAATTTTCGTTGGCCTGGTCCTGCTCGGCATGCTCTGGGCCCCGCTCTCCCTGTTCAACGACTTCTTCAACCACAAGTCGTAAGCGAACGGGGACTCAAAAAGCCCCACCGCGGTCTCTCAACGTGGTGGGGCTTTTTGGCTTCTATTCTGCTGATGAGGCAGACTTTTTTGCGAAACGTTTGGGGGAAGAATGGGTCACTTCATTATTTCAGCTGTTGGTCGCGGTGTTGTTGGTCAAGGTTCAGGGCACTGGCATCCACGGTCGTTTGGACCTGGTTGGCGATGGCCTTGGTGCTGGTCCGCTTCAGGTGGATCCGGTTAAATTGCATCGTGGCCACTGGCCGTTGATCCAGTGTCACCGTGGCCTGGACGGGTTCTGCCGTAACCGTGGTCCGGGTGGCCGCCGAAGCACCGGCGGAAGTTGCCATCAAAGTCGTTACCGTCATCGTTCCCAATAAAACCTTTTTGAATACGTTGTTTAATTTCGTCATATCTACCACTCCTCAATGGATTCATATCAGCTTTGCGCTTTCGATGTATTAGTTATACCATGCATTTAGCGGCTAAATCTTGAACCTTACTTAAGGTTAAAATATGAATTTCTTATTTTTGACTTAGCCCCGTATGCTACTATACGGGTAACCCCGAAAGAATCTCAGTCGAAACGCGGCGGTACCGGGTTTTTCCCCCGTCACGTTTCACCCTAAGGAGACTGTTCGTATGATGAAAAATACTATTCTATTAGTTGAAGACGAAGAGGGCCTGGCCAGTTACGTGGCCAAGGAACTCACCTTTGAAGACTTTACCGTTCTGACTGCGGCCGACGGCGAGGCCGCGTGGGACATGTACCAGGAACACCGTGACGAGCTGCTACTGGTTCTGCTCGACTGGATGCTGCCTAAGATCGATGGCATGGCCGTTTTACGTCGGATTCGAAAACACGACGACCTGCCCGTGATCATGATGACCGCGCGTGACTACCTAGGTGATAAGGTCACCGGCCTCGATAACGGCGCCGACGACTACATCACGAAGCCCTTTGAAATCGAGGAGCTATTGGCCCGCATCCGGGTCATCCAGCGCCGGGCCGCGCACCAAAGCGGCCTGGACCAGACCTACCGGATCGCCGACCTGACGTTGGTGACCAAGACCCGGCAGGTCACTCGCGGTGACACCAGCATCCAGCTGACCCAACGAGAATATGATCTGCTCCTCTTCTTAATGCGGCACCCCGGCCAGGTCTTCACCCGTGACGAACTCCTTGATAACGTCTGGGGCGTGGACTTTTTGGGTCAGCAGAACGTGGTCGACGTGTACATCGGCTACCTGCGGAATAAAATCGACACGGCCGACACCCCCAACCTGTTCCACACGATTCGGGGCGTCGGCTACAGTCTGAAAGCGGATGATGATGAATGAAAGCTCCCCAAGCCCCCCGCTCCTACGCGGATATTATTCGCCACTCCTTCACCAGCCTACTCCTGACGATTGGCCTGGTCATTGTCCTGACGGTCTCGATTACCCTGACGGTCGACCAACTTTTCCGGGCCCAGGAACAGGCCGCCCGACTCAGTGCCAACCTGCAGACCACCCAGGTCAGTAATTTTGCCGACTGGCTCACGGTCAACCGGGGGAGCGGTCTGAATTCCCACAACACCTTTATCCTGATCAAGAACGCCGACGGATCGACCACCTCGTTTCTCCCCGGTGCCCGCAAAATCGACACCTCGGGGGCCTGGTCCGTGCCCTTTACCCACCTGATCTATATCAAAAACATGGGGCTGTACTTCTCCGAGACGCTGAAGACTGGGCAGCGGACCTACCTGCTCTATATCGGCATGCACGTACTGCTGGGGAATCTTCACGTGCTGATTGCGGTCCTCATCATCGCCATCGGCCTGAGCCTCCTGATTGGCCTGCTCTTCGTGCGGCGCCTGGCAAACCGTATCAGTAAACCGACCATCGAATTGGCCCAGGCGGCCCAACAGGCGGCGGCGACCCCCGCGGTGACTCAGCCTAAGCTGCCCCAACCGGCCGAACCGGTGGAGATTCACCAATTGGCCGAGGACTTCAACCAGCTATTGGCCGCCCAAAACAACCGACTTCAGCGGGAGCGCCAGTTTATCTCCGACGCCTCCCACGAACTGCGGACGCCCATCGCGACGATTCGGGGCAACCTCAAGCTGATTGAACGGCGCGGGGACCAGCACCCCGAGGTCATCCCCGAGTCCCTGGGGTTCATCGACCAGGAGTCGTTGCGGATGCAACACCTGATTGAAAACCTGCTCCACCTCTCGCGGGCCGACCGGGCCGACGTCGACCTTCAACCGCTCGACGTGGCCAAGCTGGCACGCGGCGTGGTCGCCCACTACCAGCCGCTGGTCAGCCAGCCGCTCAGCCTCGAGGCGCCGGAAACACCCGTGATGGCGCTGGGGGACAGCGACATGCTGCACCAAATTCTGACCGCCCTGCTGGACAACGCGCACAAGTACTCCCCGGCCGACCAGCCCATCGTGGTTCGTCTCATAACGACGGCCCAGACCGTGACGTTGCAGGTCGCGGACCAAGGGGCGGGCATCCCGGCTGAGGACCGCACCTACATCTTTGAACGGTTCTACCGGGTCGACGCCTCCCGCTCCAACCAGATTGAGGGCAGCGGCCTGGGACTGGCCATTGTGTCCCAATTGGTCAAGTTGAACCACGGTCAAATTGCCGTCACCGAAAATCAGCCCCGGGGATCGGTCTTTGCCGTGACCCTGCAGGCCCCTCCAAAATCCTAAGAAATTCTCAGGGAATCCTTAACCAATCGCCAAGACTTCCGCAACCCTTTCACGGTATACTGAGCTCATCAATTGAAAGGAAGCGTTCATATGCTGATTGACAACAACCCGCACATCCACACGATTACGCCCGCTCAGATCACGAAGGTGTTCTACCCCTACGTCATCGCGAAAACGGAGGCTGGCCAGTACATCACGGTCAACCTGAGCGACCAGGAACGAAAGGACCCCCTGTTTTGGGAAACCATGGTCAACATTGCCAAGGCCAAATTGTGGGTTCCCATCGGTGAACGGTTTCACCAGCTGCTCTCTTACGACTGGATGTTCGTCACGAACTAACCCTGCCCCATCCCAATCCTAAAAAACCAACCGCCCGACCACTGACTGGCCGGGCGGTTTTTCTGTGTCCTCATGACAAAAACGGCATGAAAAAAGAGCCCGGGGCGGTTCATCCCAGGCTCTTCATGCTAAGTTCACTAATTTTCTTTGACTAATTCGGCCTTCTTGCGAAGCTCTTGCCGCGTTTGGCCTGGACCCAATTGGGTCGGCCGAACCAAGTGACCGTCGATTGTCCCACCTAAAGCCGCTAAGCTAAAGATGATCAAGCCCCACACGGCACTCGGCCAAGCGGTACTCAGGTTCACGGCGATAATCGTCATCAGGGCTAACCCGCAGCCACTGGCCACGATGTCGAACCCTTGCCGGTCGATTCGGTTGAAGTACGGATAGTTATGGGTAAACAGGGCGTCCACGACCATTAAGGCACCAATGCCCCCAAGGACCAGCTGGATAGACTGTCCCTGGCCCACGAAACTAGCCATGCTGAGTAAAATCATGTAAGTCATTAAAAACCAAAAGGAATGGAACGCATAGCGCCAATCAAAAGTCATCGTGATCACCCCGTCTCTCTAAAGTATCTGTAGTTTAGCACGATTAAGGACCCTTGAAAACGCCCGCGAACCCTATGGTTAAGCTAATAACGCTACCAACCACGTTTTTTGAAAATGGTTTCTTTCCATGTCTAACAACTATGAAACCCATTACGAAAATTTCGTTAAAATTTTTAGATTATTTTTTGATGAGACCCGTTTTGGGACGCAATCCATGCCAGTTTCCACATGCATTTATTATGATAACTATAAATAATCGTTTTCAAAATCAGATAAATATCTTAGCCATCGAACTATTACGCGATATCAACCATTCTTTTACATCGCTTCGTTATCCTATTTACGTACCCAAATTTAAGGAGGTTTTCTCATGAATCAACGTTTAACCCGCATCACCGGATTAGCCATGCTGACCCTGACGCTCGTCACTCTGGCCGCACCGACTGCTCAAGCAGCGGCTATGACCTTCAAAGTGCCTGGGCATACTATCACAGCTATGGTGCCAGAAACAACGGTTACTTCGCCAGACCGCGAGGAGTCACAAACATCCCCGTGGCAAGCTTTACCACACGCGCCAAATACTCAGGGACCAACTACCAATGTGGTCACGCCAGGCTCAGAGAACCCGGCAACCGATGGTCAAACAACGGGTTCAACACCCAGCCCAGTAACACCGGAACCAGACAAACCGACCACCGATAACCAAGCGAACGGCTCTACAACTGGCCAGGCAACGCCAGAACCAAATAAGCCAACTACCGATGGTCAAACTAGCGGCTCCACGGCCGACCAAGCAACGCCAGAGCCAAATAAGCCAACTACCGATGGTCAAACTGACGGCTCCACGACCGGCCAAGCAACGCCAAGCCCAGACAAGCCAACCACCGATGGTCAATCTAACGTCACCGCACCTGACTTAGTCACGTCGGAACCAGACAAACCAACCACCGATAACCAAGCAAACGGATCCACACCCAACCTAGTGACACCAGAACCAGATAAACCATCGACTGATACCCAAGCAAACGGCTCAACGCCGGGCCCAGTATCACCCGAGCCAGATAAACCAGCAACTGATGGCCAAGCAACTGGCTCAACACCTGACCTAGTGACGGCAAAACCCGATAAGCCGACCACTTCTAGCCCAATTACCGGCACCCCGTTCCATCCGAATACGCAGCGGCCAGGAAGCCATCTCCCTCACTTTTCTTTCTCTAATGTCTCTAACTTAATCACGAATGGTATCACACATGTCATTGACAGCGCCGCGCACGCCGTTAGTCCCATCAAGATTGGTAAGCACGCGTCAAATAATTCACACAAAGTCCGCGTAAAGGCAGCGCGCCACTGGTTCCAGGGGAGATTATTCCACCAGGCACAAACCATCACGTCACGTGATGCCAAAAAGACCTACATCGTCACCCGTCAAATCACGCTCGCCACTAATGACCATAAAGATACCTTTGTTGAAGTCACACCCGAACGGTGGGCTTTCGCTCCCATCAAGCATTGGATTCACATCGACAACGTCACCCCCATTAAGTAGCCCCCGCGTCACGCTGTCTACTAAAAAAATCCGGGAAAGCCTCCCGGATTTTTGCACGTGTTTCATTTTAATGAGTAATTTTCTTCAATAACCGTTCCCGGCGAATCAGCTCGCGCCGTGTCTGGGCCGGTTTCAACTCCGTGGGCCGGACCAGGTACCCGTCGATGGTCCCACCGATACTGGCCAGGCAGAAACCGGTGAAGTCCCAGACGATGCTGGGCCAGGTCGGATCAAAGTTGGCGGCTAACAGCGCCACCAGGGCAAACATCGCAATGCTGACTAGAATCGTCGCCCCCTGCCGGTCGACCCGGTTAAAGTACGGGTAGTTGCGCGTGAAGAGCACGTCCACCACGATGAGCGCCACGATGGTCCCCAGGGCCATCCGCAGGGAATGGCCCTGGTCGTTAAAGAAGACCGCCGTACTGGATAAGATTAAATAAGTCATGAGAAACCAAAAAGAATGAAACGCGTACCGCCAATCAAAGCGCATATCGATCACCTCACCTGTATTTCAGGCAAGTGTAGCACCGTCCCCGTCACGAAAGGGGTTTCGCCCGCTTCGCAAGTAAAGGTACTAACGCTACCAACTCGGTGATCAGTCTTGCGTTTGCTGGATTGGCTGGCGTAGGGCCCAGACCATGACGCCCCAGGCCAGAGCACTGGTGACGACCAATACCAGCAGCGCCGTTTGGGACCCCGCCGCCGTTTTCAGCACCGTGGTCGAGCCGGCCACCGCCTGGCGAGCCGCGATGATGGCGGATACCAGGGCCGTGCCCATCGCCCCGGCAAACTGTTGCAGGGAGTTCATCAGCGCGTTTCCGTCGGCCTTAAGCGCGGGCGTCAAGTGCTTCAGGCCGTTGGTCATCATGTTCCCAAAGCCCAGACCGATTCCAATCATGTAAATAACGTACAGTCCTAGGACCCAAGCGGCCCCCATGTGCGGGGCCAAGACGGTCATGCCAATCAAGGCCACCACGGCCAGGCCTAGGCCCAGAAGAATCGGCCGGGGCGCCCCAAAGCGGTCGAGAATCTGACCGCCGACGGGCGCGAAGCAGGCGCCAATCAACGCGCCGGGTAAGACCACCAGCCCCGCCACGAAGGCTGTTTGCCGATCGACCAGCTGCAGGTAGTTTGGTAGGATGAACGACAGCCCCAACGAGGCAATCTGAATCAGGAAAAAGGCCAACAGGTGGCCACTAAACCCGCGACTGCGCAGGGCTTGCAGGTGAATCAACGGATCCGCGATTTTCAGCGACCGCCAGGTGAAGGCGGCCAAGCCCAGGAGTCCCAGGACCAGCGCCCCGCTCACCGACCAGCTCAACCAGGCGTGGGTACTGATGGCACTGAACCCGTAGATCAGCCCGCCAAAGGTCACCCCGACCCCGACCATGCTGGGCCAGTCGAAACGCGCGGCCGTGGTCGGCGTCACCTGCCGAATTGTCTTGATGCCCACGAAGAAGGACACCACCAGAAACGGCACCAGGATCCAGAAGATGTACCGCCAATTCAGGTTGGTGACCAGAATGCCCCCGTACGTGGGGCCAATCGCCGGCCCAATCGCGGTCACCAGCGTGCCGATTCCGGTCATCAAGCCGATACGGCTCAGTGGGACCTGGTCCAGGATGATGTTAAACATCAGGGGTAACGCGATCCCCGTGCCAACCCCCTGAATCGCCCGCCCGGTCAACAACCAGGCGAAGTTCGGGGCCAGCCCGTCGATCACGATCCCACTGATAAATAACAGGTTCGCCGTGACAAAGAGTTGCCGCAACTTGAAGCGGCGTTTCAGGTACGACGAGACCGGCACGATGCAGGCCACGATCAAAAGATACAGCGTGGTCATCCACTGCACGGTCCCGGTGGTGATGTGAAATTGGCGCATCAGGGTCGGAAAGGTGATGTTCATCGCCGTTTCCACGATGACCCCACTCAGCGACATCAGGCCGGTCGCTAACACGGCCCCCACGACCCGGGGCTCAATTTTTTCCGTTGTCATTGAATCATCCTTTCTTACCATTGACTGATCTGTTGCAGCGCCCGGCGGAATCCCGCCGCGGCTTCCGGTGACAGCTGGGCCACCATCTTGGCATCCTGTTGTCGTAAATGGGTCGTGATGATGGGAATCAGCTCGCGGCCCTTGGTCGTCAACTGAAGTTCCCGCTTGCGGCTATCACTCGCCGCCACGACCCGGGTCAACAGCTCGCGCTCCACCATTCGCTTGATGAGCAGCGAAGCGGTCGAGCGTTGAATATGAAATTCGTGTTCGACGTCGACCTGAAAGGTCACCGCCGTTCCGCGGCGACTCAGGTAATCGATGACCGACATCTGCATCCCGGTCATCCCATAGGGCCGGGCAAAGGCGTTCAGCTCAAGGTTCATCTGGTTCGTCGCGTCCCGCAACAGGCCCCCTAATCGTGGTTCCATGATCATCATCCTCTCTTTTTGTTAGCCGGCTAACAATTATAACGCAATTTGATGAAGATTCAACGGGAATTTTCTGGGAAGCCCCTCAGCAAATAGCGGCGGCCACGCAAAAACGGGTCTGGAAGGTTTCCAGACCCGCTGACTTTTGATTCATGCATCATGTTCTCACAAGCAACCCGTTCACTATCCCTGAGTGTATCGAACCTAGGATGATGCGCCCTTGGAGACAACCCAGCATGATCGTCAATGATTGTACCAGACATCAGTGCTGACACTATCGTCCATCCCGCAACGTAGCGTCGGCGTTTCCCCCCGTGGTGAAATGATTGTTAGTCAGCGTTTCTTGCTGGCTTACAATCAGGCCGAGTTCTGGAAACTCGCCGGTTTTTGGCGAGGTTTCAGAATCGTGCCCACCTCGGGGGAATGAAGCCGACCGAACGTTGCGCCAGTTTCCACCAAGTTGCCCATATCGGTCGGCCCTTTTACCAGAAATGCCGGTGGCGCAGGACGTAGGCCACCAGCAGCATGATGCCGACCATGATAGCCACCGTGAAGACCCAGGACAATGGGTCGTTGGCAATCGGCAACTTCACGTTCATACCGTAGAATCCGGTCACAATCGTCGGAATCGTCAAAACCAGCGACCAGATGGTCAAGAACTTCATCGTGTCGTTCAGATTATTGTTCAGCACGTTATTGAAGGTGCTCGAGATGCGGTCCACGACGTCGGCCTCAATCGCGGTCATTTCGGACGTTTGCCGGGCTTCGATGACGGCGTCGGTCAGGTGCTCGCGGTTCTTGTCGGACAGCTGTTTGCCGAAGGGCGTGCTGTTCAGGTTGACCACCATCATGGCGTTGTTGCGGGTAGCACTCACGAAGTAGGCCAGACTTTGTTGCAGGTTGGACAGTGCAATCAGATCCTTGTTGTCCGGCGACTGATTCAGCTGCTTGTCCAGCCGGTTCTGTTCGGCGTTGATCTTCCGAATCGGTGCGATAAACTGGTCGAACAGGATGAAGAAGCTGATCATGACCAATTCGTTGGTGTCGGTGATCTGGTCGAGTTTTAGCCGGTCCATCAGCAGTTGGTTGACCCACTGGGTTCGCGTGGTGGTGATGGACATCACCTGGTGGCCCTTCAGGAGAAAGGTCACCGGGCGAGTAATGTAGCGCTGGGAGACCTCGTCCACCACGACGGGCACGTGCAGGACGAATAGCTGGGTGTTTAGGTACTCGTCACGGTCATAGTGGGCCCGTTCGTTCACATCGGTCACGTAGGTCAAAATCTCGTCGGTCAGGCCATACGTCTTCTGTAAGGCCTCGCGGTCGCTGTCGTCCTCGACCATCGCGGTCACCCAGGTCAGGGCCTGGTCCTCATCGCCCAGGTGGTGTTCAGCAATCATGGTAGTCCCTCCTCTACCCCCCAAATTTCGGTGGTGATTCTTCTAAATCCTAGTGTACCACTTCCACTGACCCAAACCCGGCGGAACGCAAAAATGAGCGTGGGACAAATGGCGAATAGCTGGTGCTCGTTTCAATACCAGCTATTCGGCAAACAAAAAAAGCCTGAGACTTTCGCCCCAGACTCACTGATTTATTTAAAAATAGCAAATACTTGGTTTAAAGGTGCCGCATCCCTACCGATTCTCGTCGGCGAGTTGGCCCGCGTAGGCCGTCTCCTGGGCGATGACCCGTTGCCGTTCCTTTTCGTTGTACCACGGCGAGATGGTGAAGGCCAACACGTCGTTGATCAGGTAAACGGAGCTGTTGATGAACATCGCCAGCGTCGCGGAACCCTGCCGGAAGGAGATGAACCAGAGGACCATCTGGGCCAGTCCGGAGGCGATCCACCAGACGTACTGGTTGTTGAAGCGTAGGAAGCAGATCACCCCGGCGGTCAGGCTGATGGCAAAGCTGATGGCGTCGACCCACGGCCGCGGGTCATCGGTGAAGGCGCCAATCGCCCAACCGGAGATCAGGTAGATCACCACGGTCGAGACCAACGCCACGAACCAACTGCGGCCCGTGAACTTACGAATCTTGGACGCCATGTTGACGTTCCAGTTGGCACTGATCAGAACCGGGATGTCCAGGGTCGCCACGTAGGCAATCTGTTCAAAAATGCTGAGGTAGTTCTTCGCCGCGTACCCTGTGATCACGAAGCAGATGGCGGACAGGATGCCCAGAAACCCGTTCACGGATTTGGCAGCATTGATGGCCAAGACGCACAGAACCCCCAGCGTGGTCCCGATAAACGTCAAAATCGTCAGCGGCGTGATGGTCTGTCCGACCAGCGTCATGACCTGACACCCGAGGCTAAAGAAGAACAGGTAATAGTTCTGTTGTGGCCAGCCCTGTAATTGGTGGGCTAAGAATTTAAAATAATGCTGCATACTAACGCGCTCCCTCATGATTTGATTTCACTACATTTAGTATGCTTTCCGGAAAGTCAGGCTAAATCACTACCATATCTGGTAGTCGTGTTTTGAAACAACGCTTACGAGTATACCATAAAAATAATCATGGCCCAGCCCTAAATTGAAATTTGTTTCATGGCCGTTTTCCCTAAAACAATCGCTTTCATCCCGGTAATTCACTGTGGAACACGGTTCGTTGGGTCAAACAACCTAGCCACTTTCGCCTAATTGTCACCAGCGCACCAAAAAAGCGGGCCTTCGTAAAGAAAGTCACCGCTTATTTATGCATAAGTTTATTCATAAATCGTTTTACTATCTTGTTTTTATGCCTTGTCGGTGGGATTGGTATCGTCCCGCGACGTCAGCGCCGCCAACATCTGGGTCAACTGGCCCATGGTCACCGAGCTGCCTTCGTCACTGAGGGACACCTGACTCATCAGCTTAGCGGACTTCTGGACCAACTTGTAACAGTCGATCTCCAGTTGCTCGCCACTCGCCGTCAGGGACAGTGGCCGGACCCGCCGATCGGTCGTTTCGTAGCTTTGTACGACGTAACCCCGCCGAATCAGCTGGGAAATGCCGCGGGAAACTGCGGCGCGAGAGATGCCCCGACTATCCGCCACGGCAGCCGACGTTAACTTCCCCGGTTGCTCCAAGATTTGGTGCAAAATGGCGTACTGATCAACCGAGATGCCCGTCATTCGTTGAAACCGCGTTGCTGACTTTTCTAATTCCCGCTTGAGTTGCATGTAGGCTTCGAAGAAACTTTCAGCATGAACTGCCTTACTCTCTAACATCGTATCAGATCCTATCTCCGTATATCGGTCAAATCAATCATGGATTCGACCAATCTTCTTTAGAATAATTCACAACCCCATAGAATAATCTATACACTTGATGATAAAGAACATTCATCTGAAATGCAAGGTTAATAATAAATTTTATAGAAAAAACAACCCAATTAATGTTTTTGGCCCGACAATTTTCAAAGGGGGCGCCCACCTCGTCAGGTGAACGCCCCCCGATGCTTATTGCTCAACCTTTCTCAAATGGTATAACCGGGCCTCCCAGGGCTGGATGACCTGATCATCCGAGTCCGCATCAACCCGGAGATTGGTCAGAATCAGCTCGCTGGCCGTCAGGTCGAACTCCTGAGTGGTCGCGACCTGACTGCTCATATTGACCACAACCTGCCAGTTGTCACCATTGAGGGTCCGCCGGTAAACGTATAACTGGTTATCCTGGGTGTCGATCAGCTCATACCGGCCGGATTGCAGCGCCGGAATCGCCTTTTTGAATTGAATCAGCTGTTGGTAGAACGTCAGGACCGAATGGGGATCCTGCTGCTCGGTGGCCACGTTGCGGGTGGCCAAGCCCGGCGTCAGTCCGATCCAGGGCTGGTGGGTCGAGAAGCCGCCGTACTCGTCCGGCGTCCAGGGCAGCGGCGTCCGGGCGTTGTCCCGACTCTTGGTCGCGAGCTGCGCCAGAATCGCCGTTTCCGGCACACCGGCCGCCAGCTGACGGTGGTAGTAGTTCAGGCTATCCAGGTCTCGGTAGTCGTCCAGCCGTTTAAAGTGCGCGTTGGGCAACCCCAACTCCTGGCCCTGGTAGATGAAGGGGGTCCCCTTCATCAACATGTACCACATTCCCAGCGCCTGCGCCGAGCGCCGCGGATAGGCCGTGCCGTCGCCGTAGTAGGACACGGCGCGGGGCAAGTCGTGGTTCTCGATGAACAGGGCGTTCCACGCGTAGCCTTCCAAAGCGACCTGCCATTTGGACATATTCGCCCGCAGATCGGCCACCGGCAACTTGGGCTCGGCCGTCTCCCAGAAGTGGACGTGGTCGAACTCGAGTAAGAGGTCGAAGTACCCGTTCTCCGGGTCCAACCACTGCTTAGCGGTGGCCATGTCGATGCCCCCGGCCTCGCCAATGGCGACCAGGTGATTGCGCTGAAGTACGGGCCGTAGGGCGGCCAGGTACGGCCCCACCCCGGCGAGGTCCCGATAGTAGTCCGTCCGCGGATGGGCCACGTCGGCAAAGTCGGCGCACTTCTTGAGGTGGGTCACCCCATCGAACCGAAAACCGTCGACGTGGCGATTGGCCCACCACTGCACGATGTCCGCCATTTCCCGTTGCACGGCCGGATTCTCCCAATTCAGGTCAGGTTGTTCGGGGGCAAAGGAGTGCAGGTAGGCCTCGCCGGTCGCCGGATTCGGCGTCCAAGCGGACGTGCCGAAGACCGACTCCCAGTTGTTGGGCAGCGTCGTGCCGTCGCTGTCCCGCCAGATGTAGTAGTCGTGATAGGCGCTGGTCCGGTCGCGCTGGGCGGCCTGGAACCAGGGGTGCTGAATTGAAGTGTGATTCAGGGCCAGATCGATGACCACCTTGATGTTAACGGCGTGCAGCGCCGTCACCAGGGCATCGAAGTCGGCCAGGGTCCCGAACTGCGGGTCGACGTTGCGGTAGTCGGTGACGTCGTACCCGCTATCCACGTGACCCGAGGGATAAAACGATGCCAGCCACACGAAGTCCACGCCCAGGGACTGCAGGTAGGCAACCTTGCTTTGGATGCCGGGCAGGTCCCCGATGCCATCGTGGTTACTATCAAAAAAGCTTTGGGGGTAGATCTCGTACCCCACGGCCTGACGCCACCATTCTGTTGCGGTCATGTTCTTCTTCCTTTCGTGGCTGGAGTTCAACCGGTTGTTTTCCCGGCAGTCGAAAATTGCATTCGCTTCCAATTGTAACGAAAATCCCGGCGTTTGTCCGCTGAAAACCCAAAGTTTCGGCGGTAAGCCACACAACCGAGCCCTTACCGGTCGCCCGATAAATCCAGCAAAAGCCGTCCGGATGACGCCTAACATATCTAGACCAATCATCACTTAGTCTGACAATTTACCTGTCCATTTTTTTCGTTTTCACCCATTAAAGGCGTCCCACTATTCCGAGCGTTATCAAAAAAAGTGAGCCAACGTTTTTGATAATCGCGTTTACTCACTTTCTATATCAATTTCTGATAAGACGGCTAATCAATCTTTCGCTTCGGGTTCAACAGGTTCATCGGGTCGAACAGCGTCTTAATCTGGTGCTGCAGGTAATCGACGTTGGCCCCCAATTCGGCGTTGTTCCACTGGTTCTTCATCATCCCCACGGCGTGTTCTCCGGAGATGGTGCCGCCCAGCTCCAGCGTCTTACGGAAGGCCTGGCGCAAGGCTTCCAGGACCGCATCCGGGACTTCGGCCTGGTCCTGATTCCAGACGAAGGTCGGGTGGACGTTCCCGTCACCTGCGTGCCCGGCGGTGTAGATTTGCACACCCAGCCGCTGACTTAGGTCCTGCAAGTAGTCCATCATCGGGGCCAATTGTGACAACGGCAGCGCCATGTCCTCCATCAAGTGGTTGCGTCCGGCAAAGACGGCCGGCAACATGTCACGCCGCAACTGCTCCAGCTGCCCCTGTTCCTGCGGGTCCGTGGTGACCTGCACGTTTTGCCCCTGGTACTGCGCCAACAAGTCTTGTAAGACCTGGACGTTCTCATCGCTGCTCCCGTCCAAACGGAAGATTAGCATGGCCCCGCTATTATCGGCGTAGTGCGTCTTTTCGTACCGATCCAACGCCGCCACCGTGTTACCGTCGAGGGCCTCCAACATGGTCGGGTAGACCCCGGACATCCGGATGGCCGCCACGGCCTTGGCCAGTTGCGTCATGTTTTCGAAGAAGGCCAGTCCCATGATCGACTTGCCCAGCGGAATTGGCAACAGCTTGACCGTCACCTCGTACACGATACCCAGCGTCCCCTCGGACCCGATGAACAGTTGTGTCAGGTCGTACCCGAAGGCCTGCTTCAAAGTGCGCCCGCCCAGGGAAATCGTCCGGCCATCCGCCAGCACGGCCTTTAGCCCCAGCACGTTATCCTTGGTGGCGCCATACCGCACGGTACTCATCCCCCCCGCGTTGGTTGAGACGTTGCCCCCAATCGACGAGATGGGCTTAGAACCGGGATCTGGCGCGTAGAACAACCCCTGCTTGCGGGCGGCTTGGTCCAGGTCGCCATTCACGACACCGGGTTGGACCACGGCCAGCGAATCGTCCTTGCTGATCTCTAAGATTCGGTTCAGCTTGCGGGTCGACAAGATGATGGCGCCGTCAATGCCATCGGAGCCCATCACCGTACTGGTCGCCGTGGTCTGAGGGACCACCGCGATATGAAACTTTCGAGCCGTCCGTAAGACCCCCTGAATGTCCGTGACGCTCGCCACCTCGACAAACGCCCGGGCGAGGTGCCCGGCACCCCCCGAAGCATTCGCGTTAAACGACTGTTGCGTCAGCGTTTTCACGTCGGTGCTGACCGTGCCGTCCGGGACCTGTTCGCGCAGGTAAGCCACAATCTCATCATCGGTAAACGCACTAAATACCGTCATGTTTTAACCTTCTTCTATAATTGACTATCGTTCATTTTTCAAAAACTTAGGATTATTATAGCGCGCCCGTTTTTCCCAGACAATTATTTTCACTTCCCGTGGGTCGTCGATAATTGTGAAGCCTATAATGAATTTATAGGGAGGGATTTATCATGCATCAACCACAACAAGCCGTTACCGATCGCACCCAGATTCACCAATTCATCCAGGCGGGACACGTACTTCAGCTCGCCTTAAACGACGGCGTCTACCCGTACGTGGTCCCGGTCAACTATGGCTACGTCTTCGACGAGGCCGACCAACTGCACTTCTACGTCCACGGCGCACCGGTCGGTAAGAAGCGGACCCTGATTGCTGCCGACCCGCACGTGGCCTTCAGCATCGTCGCCGACCGGGCGTTCGAGCACACGGCCAACAGCTGCACCTACTGGTTCAAGAGCGTGCTGGGAACGGGGACCGCGACACTCCTCACCGATCACCAGGAGAAGGCCCAGGCCCTCCAACTCCTACTGCGCCATGAGGCCGGCGACCAGGCGCACCTGGACCTGACCCACAAGGACCTCAGCCACCTGGGCGCCATCCGCATCGACGTGGACCAGCTGACCGCCAAGCAGCACCAACCCGAAGAATAATCATCTACGCGACGTGCCGATTGCTTCCGCTCAGCTGGGCCGTGACGACCGTGGGCACGACTTGAAGCTCCGAAAACCATGCACCCATACAATGCGAAAAGGGTCTGGACAAAAATCCAGGCCCTTTTCGCATTGTATGGTGACACATCATGAGTTCCAAGATTGTTCGAACCGTCTTGGCCCCCTGCTTTTCAATTAAGCTAACTGTTTAAACCGCTTGTTCTCCAGCCGAAACTGGTGGTCACATTGGGCCGCCACGTCCGGTTCGTGGGTCACGATGATGACACACTTGTGTTGCTCGTGGGCGATTTTTTGGAACTGGGCGATGACCGCTCGGGTGTTGTCCTCGTCCAGGTTCCCAGTGGGTTCGTCGGCCACGACCAGCTGGGCGTCGCAGGCCATGGTCCGCGCAATCGCGACCCGTTGCTGCTGGCCCCCGGAGAGGTGTTGAACGTTACGGGTCAACTGGTCGTCCGCGATGCCCAGGTCCTTTAAGATCTGGCGCGCATACGCCTTGTCCCCCGCGTGTTTGGCATTGGTGATGGCCATCGCCGTCAAGAGATTGTCCAGCGGTGACATGTAGGTGAACAGGTTGTAGGCCTGAAAAACGATGGCCACGTCATGCCGGCGGTAGTTGGTCAAGCCAATCTGCTTGAGAGATCGGTCTTCCAACAGGATCTCCCCGGTCTTGGGCTTGTCCAGCCCGGCAATCAGCGACAGAAACGTGGTCTTCCCGGTCCCACTGTGGCCCAGGATGGCGTAGGACTTGCCCACGTCAAAGGTGAGGTTCACGTTTTGAAACAGCGGCTCGTTAGCCGTTTGGTACCAGTAACCCAAATCTTGTGTTTTTAACATGGCAGGTCCTCCTTAGGAAATCAGCACTTTCTTCGGTTCCAGTCGCAGGATCCCGCCCGAGGCGATCATGATCGACAGGAAGGTAATCGCAAGACCAAAGCCGCCCAGTTCCGCCAGGTCGACCGCACTGACCGTGATGGCCAACTTGGTCTTCGCTTGCTGGGTACTGCTGCTACTGGTGCTGCCCGGACCCCCGTGACCCATCTGACCACTCGGTTGGCCGCCGTTTTGGCCGCCGCCACCCGGTTGGTTCGAACTGCTACTGGTGGTCTGGGTGGTCGTCGCCGTCTGCGAGACCAGTTGGGACCCCAGCTGGTTGCCGACGAACTTGCCCCCGGCACCGGCAATCGCCAGAGCGACCACCAGGACCATCACCATTTCGGTGAAGAATTGGGCCACGATCTTCCACCGCGCTTCCCCTAGGGAAAGGAGCACGCCAATTTCGAACCGGCGCTCACGGATCATCAGGATGACGATCAAGGCCAGGATGATGGTACCGGCAATTGCTACCAGCCAAACGATCTTGTTGGCAAAACTTTCGACGCTGGCCATCGACGACTTGACCGTCTGGTAGCTCGAGTCGTCGGTACTCAGCGCGTACTTGCTGGTGTTGATCAGCTTCTTACCAGCAGTCTTCACGCTGCTGACCTTGCTAGGCGTGGTCACGTTAAAGACCACCGAATCCGCGGTACCCTGGTACTTGCTGCCCTTGAAGGTGTTGGCCAGGGTGTACGAGGTGTACATCGTGTTCGCCGGGTCGGTGCTCATCGGGCCCGCGCTGCTGGCGCTGGTCGAGCTGGCCTTGTAGATGCCGACGACCTTCAGGCTGACCGTCGACTTGCTGCCACTGGTCTCCTTGACCTTGATGGTGTCGCCAACGCTCAGGTCGTTTTGGCTCGCCAGGTCCTTTTCGATCACCACGTGGTTGGTGTTCTTATCGGCGGTGGTGATGCCGCGGCCCTTCACGATCTTGCTCTGCTTGTCGCTAAAGTCGCTGGTCAGGCTGGTCGCGGAGACCCCGGTGATGGCGGTGTCGCCGGAACTGGTCGTCGACTTCATGCCGCCGGGACCCCCACTATTGCCGCTGCCCATCCCGGTACTGGTCGACACGGTGTCGTAGGACTTCGCGTTGACCGAGGTGCTACTGGTCACGTTGTAGCTGCCAACGTTGCTCAGCGCCGCAATCTTGGTCGCGTCGCTCAATTTGACCGGCGTCAGCGTCATCTTCGGCCGGCTGCTCTTCGATGACGAGCTGCTACTGCTGCTCTGCATCTTCTTAAAAGCCGCCTGCCGGTTGGCCGACAGGGTCACGGTCGCGCCAACGTCGGCCTTGGCCTGGTCGGTCGCCTTGATGGCCGCACTGCGGATCAACAGCCCCGCGAGCACGAACATCAAAATGGCCGCCGACACCAAAATTAACAGAATCGAACGGCCCTTCTTCGCCCAGACGTTTAACCAGGCGCGTTTACAAAAATTCATGAGGTCGCCTCCATTTTTCGTGTGCTTGACAAAATCCGTCTAAAGCCATGAATCGGTTATACCAAACCCGGCTTATCGAAAACTAAAGGGCCCCTTATCCGTTAACCTGACGTTAAGCTTGGTCACAAAATAGCACATGGGCTGCTACTCAACGGCGAAAAAAAAGCAGGCAGCCAATTCTCCAAAGTAGAGAACTGTCTGCCTGCTTGCCCCGTTGTCTCTCAAAATGGTCGGTCCTCACCCATCGGCCTGACCCCGTCACCCAATCACCGTTAACACCCGTTGACGCAACGCCCGGGCGGCCGCTTCGGGATTCGCCGCCTTCATAATGGCCGAGACCACGGCCACCCCCGCCACGCCCGCGGGCGCCACGGCGGCCACGTTGGTGGCGTTCAAGCCGCCGATCGCGTAGACCGGAATCGGCACGGCCTGGCGAATGGCCGTCAACGTCGCCACGCTGGTGTGGACGGTCTGAACGTGGGTGGTGGTCGGGAAAATCGCCCCCACGCCTAGATAGTCGGCGCCTTGGGCCACCGCTGCTTGGGCCTGTTCCAGGGTCTTGGCCGTGGCGCCAATCAGCTTATCCGGTCCCAGGATCCGCCGGGCCACCGCCACCGGGAGGTCCGTCTGCCCCAGGTGAACCCCCGCCGCATCGACGGCTTGGGCCACGTCTAAGCGATCATCGATTAGTAAGGGCCGTTGGTAACGGTCAGTAATTTCTTTCACACTTTTAGCCAGTTTATAATACTCGCGACTGCTAACGGTTTTCTCCCGTAATTGAATCAGGTCCACCCCACCCCGACAGGCGGCGTCGATTTGGCGCAAAAATTCCGCGGGGGTGTTATCTAAGCGGTCGGTGACTAGGTACAACGGTCGGCTGGTCATGGTCATGAGTCGTCTCCTCCAGATCCTGTTTCCCAATTTTCTCCAGATTAGCAGAGGACCGGCGTTTCGTCCAGCCGATGCTTTTGCTTGACATTCCACACAGAGTTGACTATAAATAATGTGACGGGTCAGTTTGACCCCATCATATCGCAACAAATAAGTTCGTCTGGGGTGCCATTTGGCTGAGAATAGACCCATCGAACCTGATGTAGTTCGCACTACCGAAGGAAGCACGTTCTGAAAAATCGAAGGTCTGAGGTCGTTGAGCCCATTAACCAGCGACCGGGCTTTCGGTCCCATTTTGGACCCCTTTCTTCGGCCATCCAGAAAGGGGCCCTTTTTTTGATTTCAGTTAACGGCGAATCCGTCGCCAATCAAGCCGGTCAGACCATTCTGGCCTTACTCACCCAGCGTCACGCACCCATCGATAACCTAGTCGTCGAGCTCAACGGCCAGATTATCCACCGTCCCGCCTTTGCCACGACCACCCTGCACACCGACGACCGCGTCGAACTCATCTCGTTCGTCGGCGGCGGTCGTTAGGGGGCCCGCACATGACCCCCACTCATTTACAAGGTCTCGCCCTGGACACGGTCTACGCCAACATGAAGGACCGCAACGTTGCCGACAGCACCACCGCGTTGGCGGCGGCCCACGTCATCATCGCCGGCGCCGGGGGCTTGGGCTCCAACGTGGCCATTGCCCTGGCCCGCATCGGCGTGGGCGAGCTGACCCTGATTGACTTTGACAGCGTCGAGCTCAGCAACCTCAACCGCCAGCAGTACAAGTTAAGCCAGGTCGGTATGCCCAAGGTCACGGCCCTCAAGCAAAACCTCCAGGAGTTCAATCCCTTCGTGACGGTTCACGCCGTCATCGCCAAGATCACCCCCGCCAATGTCGCCGACCTCTTCGCCGGGGCCACCGTCATCTGTGAGGCCTTCGACGATCCTGCCGCCAAGGCCATGCTCCTCGACACCCTGAGCGGCGTCTACCCGCAGGTCCCACTGGTCATGGCGACCGGCATGGCCGGCGTCCACAGCGCCAACACCATCGTCACCAAGCGCGTGCGCGAGCACCTCTACATCGCGGGCGACGGTACGTCTACCGGTGCCGAGGGCCTCATGGCGCCCCGGGTGATGATTGCCGCGGGCCACGAGGCCAACATGGTCACCCGTTTGATTCTTGGTCAATCCACGATTTAGACAAAGGAGATATTTACGATGATGAACAACGCAACAGATGCCTTAACGATTGGTGGTCACACCTTCACGTCCCGCTTCATCCTGGGATCCGGCAAGTATTCCTACGACCTGATCGACGCCGCCGTGAAGAACGCCCACGCCCAGATCATCACCATGGCCTTACGCCACACCACCAACGCCGAGGACAACATCCTGAACTTCATTCCCGAAGGCGTCACGATCCTGCCGAACACCTCGGGTTCCGCCACGGCCGAGGAGGCCATCCGGACCGCACGGCTGGCCCGCGAGCTTAGCGGCAGCGACTTCATCAAGTTGGAGGTCGTCCCCGATAAAAAGTACTTAATGCCGGATAACCAGGCCACCCTGCAGGCCACGGAAGTCCTGGCCAACGAAGGCTTCATCGTCATGCCGTACATCTTACCCGACCTGAACGTTGCCAAGCAGCTAGTCGACGCCGGCGCCGCCACGGTCATGCCACTGGCCGCCCCCATCGGCACCAACCAGGGACTGGCCACTAAGTCGCTGATTCAACTGCTCATCGACGAGATCGACGTGCCGGTGATCATCGACGCCGGCATCGGTCGGCCGAGTCAGGCCGCCGAAGCCATGGAAATGGGCGCGGACGCCATCATGGCCAACACCTCGATGGCCACGGCCGCCAACATTCCCCTGATGGCCGACGCCTTCCGCCTCGCCGTCGAGGCTGGACGCAAGGCCCACCTCGCCGGACCGGGCCGGGTCATCACCCAGGGCGCCGTCGCCTCGTCACCCCTGACCGGCATCAGCAAGGCCTAACCATGAAACCAATATCCTTTGGAGAAACCCTCGTGACGATTACCGCCCTGGCTGGCAGCCAGCCGGGGCAAAACCGGTTGGTTTACACTCCCGCCTGGGTGCGTGCCCAGACCGCCCTGATCCGTTGGGGCCAGGACGCCGGCCTCCAAGCGACCGTGGACGACTTTGGGACCGTCTACCTAGATTTAATTGGCCGCGACCCGAGCACCGTGATTGCCACCGGTTCCCACATGGACACCGTGGTCGACGGCGGCCGGTTCGACGGGCTGTACGGCGTGTTGGGCGGGTTTCAGGCTCTCACCACGCTTCAGCAGCGATCCGGCCAACCCGACCACACCCTCCGGCTGATTTCCTTTAGCGAAGAGGAGGGTAGTCGTTTCCCCGTCACCTTTAGCGGCTCCAAACACTACACCCACCAAGCCGTCGACGGGACCTTGACCGACGCCACGGGCACAACCTTGGCGACCGCCCAACATGCGGCGGTCACCCAATTACTGGCGCTGCCCAACGTGCACCACGCGCGACCGGCCCTGCCCCAGTCCTTCACGGAACTGCACATCGAACAGGGCCCCCGCTTGGAACAAGCCCGGCGTCAAATCGGGCTGGTCACCGGGTTGGTCGGCCAGCGGCGCCTGACCATCACGCTTCAGGGCGTTGCCAACCACGCTGGCACCACCCCGATGGCCCAGCGCCACGACGCCCTGCAGGCCGCCGTTTGGCTGATCAACCGGCTCCGCACACTGGCTGCCACGTTAAGTCCCGACCTGACGTTTACCGTGGGACGGCTCGACGTGACCCCCAACACCCCCAACGTGATTCCCGGCCGCGTCAGCTTCACCGTGGACTTTCGCCACGCGGATAACGAGGTGCTGACCCGGTTTGAAGACCTGATTCACCAGGAGGCTCACCAGGTGCCCGACGCCACCCTGACCCTGGCCATCAACCGCTGGGTCCAGGACGACCCGGTCGTGTTCGATTCCGCCTTGCTGGCCACGAACCAGCGACTGGCCGACCGACTCGGCCTCACCAGCCAACAGCTGGTCAGCGGTGCCGGTCACGACAGTGGCATCATGAGCCGGGTGACCCCCACGGCCATGATCTTCGTGCCCAGCGTGGCCGGCATCAGTCACGCCCCGGCCGAGTTCACCGCCCCGGCTGACCTGGAAGCCGGCATCCACCTGCTGACCGCGAGCCTGCAGGCGCAGGCCTACGTGACCCAGGAGGTGACCGTCCGATGAAACGCCTGAGTCTCACCAGTCAAATCATGCTGGGCATGGTCGGCGGCATCCTGATTGGCCTGCTCTTCGGTCCCCAAATTGCCGGGATCAAAATTCTGGGCGACATCTTCTTACGGTTGATTCAGATGACCGTGGTGCTCTTGATCTTCGGCGCCGTCATCGAGGCCATCGCCGGGTTGGAAAGCCAAGCCCTGGGCAAGCTGGGGCTCAAGACCGCGCTGTGGTTCCTGATCACCACGGTGATTGCCGCCGTGATCGGGTTGGTCATGGGGCAGGTCTTTCGCCCCGGTGCCGGAATCACCCTGGCAACGGTCCAGCACCAGGCGGCGACCGTGAAGACGCCCCCCGACCTGACGACCACGATTCTGAACTTCTTCCCACAGAACATCTTTGCGGCGTTGAGTGCAGGAAACGTGATTCAGGTCATCGTCTTCGCCATCCTCTTCGGCATCGTCCTGAACCGGGCGAACCAGGATCACGAATTCGACAACGTCCTGCTGCTGATTCGCCAAATCAACCAGCTAGCGACTAAGCTGGTCATGTTCATCATGCGCCTGGCCCCCGTGGGCATCGGTGCCTTGATGGTGGGCGTGGTCGCCAACAGCGGGGCCGCGGCGTTACTGCCATTGCTCAAGTTTCTGATTGTTTACGGGTTCAGCACGGTCCTCTTCTTGGCGGTGCTTTTCCTATTGATCAGCTGGTACGCCAAGGTGCCGTTGGGCGGCCTGCTGCACGGGTTCTCCCGCATCATGCTGGTCGCGCTGACCACCACCTCATCGGCCGTCAGTCTGCCCATCGAGATGCAGGACGCCCACGAACGCCTCGGCGTCAGTCACCGCATCAATCAATTGGTGCTGCCCCTGGGCATGGCGCTCAACAGTAACGGCCTGGCCATGTACCTCGCCCTCGTCTGCGCCATGGTCACGCAGCTCTACAACATCCAGCTGTCGCTGGGACTGATGGTCCAAATCGTCAGCCTGGCGGTCTTGGCCTGCCTGGGGACCGTGGTCGTCCCCGGCGGCGGTCTGGTGGCCCTGGCCATCATCATCCCCACCCTAGGACTTCCGACCGAAAGCATCGCCCTGCTAGCCGGCATCGACTGGTTCTCCGGGATGTTCCGGACGGTGGCCAACGTGGTGGGCGATACCACCACGGCGATTGCCATCGCCAGCGACGAGGACGAACTGAACCGGCAGCCCTACCTGCTGGCCAGTCCCCGGCGGTGGCGCAAGCACTCCGCCTCATCTAAATAAACCGCGTTCTTTTCAAAAAGGGAGCAAGCCGTCATGGCGACGACTTGCTCCCTTTGGCGTTGATGATTAGATTTCCACGTGACCCTCACCCGGTTTTTCTAGCGCCTCATCCGGCAGGACGTCGGGGTACAGGGCGGAGTATTCCTGGTACCAGTGGAAGATGGTCGTGACGAAGACCTTCAACACGGCGAATCCGGGGACCCCCAGGACCACCCCGGTCAGGCCGAACATCTTGCCAGCTGCCAGCAGGACGAAAACGATGGTGATGGGGTGCATTTCCAGGCTGTTCCCCATGATCAGCGGTGACAGGACCTGCGTTTCCAGGACCCACTCGATCAGGTACACGATGACAACCCCCAGCAACATGGACGGGCTGGTGATGGCCCCGATGATCAGGGCGGGCAGCAGGGCGATGGCGGACCCGAAGTACGGGATCAGGTTCAATGGCCCCGCGATGACCCCCAGCAACAGCGCGTACTTCAAGCCGATGATAGAGTACCCGGTGGTGAAGATGATCAGCACGCACAGCGCCACGGTCAGTTGGCCGCGGATGTAGGAGCTGACCTTGACGTTCATCTGGTCCAGCATCACGATGAACCGGTCACGGTACCCCGTCGGCACGACCTTACTCAGGTACTTGGGGAAGCGGCTGCCGTCCTTCAGCATGAAGAACAGGACCAGCGGTGCGGTGATTAGCGTGATGATCCAGTCGCTCACGGTGGTCACCACGTTGCTCAGCGAGCTCAGCGTTCCGGTCAACAGGTTCCAACCCCGCTTCGAGAAGTAGGTGCTGACCCGCTGATTGATGGTGTTCAGGTTATCGTTCGACAGCCAGTGGTGCTGCTGGTTCGCGGCGTTCAGTTTGTGGATGACGTCGTTGGAGAACTGCGGTAGCGACCCGATGATCCCCGCCGTTTGCTTGGTTAGAAACGGAATCAGGTTCAAGAAGATCAGAACCAAAATGGCCACGGTGACCACCATGGCAATCGCGATGGCGATGCTCTCCTTAATATGTAGGCGCCGCTCCATCCAGTGCACCAACGGATCCAGGACGTAGTAGAGGATGCCGGCCACGATGATGGCGGGCGCCGCGATGCCGATGAACTTCCAGATGGGGTCCAGGAGCCCGGCGTTTTGCACGACCTCGTTGACCACTAATAGGAACAAAAAGACGTTTAATAAAAGAATGGTAATGTGATTATTTAAAAAGCGTTGATAGAACCAGGAAAATCCCGATTCGGATTGACGCAACTTATTCAAGGTTCATTCCCCCTACAAGTTTCAGTACCCCTAGTGTACGGCGTTTCCACCGCCCTGACTAGCTCTCCCGTCATTTTGGGTATAAAAAAAGTTATTCCGCGGTTAAACGGAATAACTTCTTGACGCATCCTGCTAGTTGTCGCTGTTTTGCGCCAACTTGACGGTGCTGGCCGCCGTTTGGCCGCTGACCGTGTAGAGCTGCTTGCCGGACTGCCACTTGACCGTGTTGGTCTGGTTGGCGTCATCCCCGCTGTACACGGTGATGGCCCCGGTCTTGGCATCGCTCGGCAGGTCGGCCTTGGCCAGTTGGCGGTTGATCTGCTTGGCAAATTGCGTCGGGTTCCCAGCCTGGTCGGCGTTATCGGTGATTGCCGTGACCGACCACTTACCGGTGTTCCAGTGGACGTAGGTGTGCCCCATGACCCCCTGGGTCACCGCCGTGGTCTTGCCGGTCAGCTTCACGGTCGCTCCCTGGGTGGTGCTGCCCACGTAGTCGACCTCGTCCTTGGCCGTCGCGGTCGTCCCCACCGTTTGTTTCCGGTAGGTCGCCTGTTGATCCGTGGTCTTGTCGCGGTACTTGACCGTGTAGTTCTGCTTGGTGCCGCTGGCGCTGGTGGCGGTCAGCTTCGTGCTGTCAGCCGTGGCCGTGGTCGGCGCGGTCGTTTGGCTGACCGAACTAACGTCGTTGGCCGCGTGCATGGTCAAAAACGTGCCGGACCCCAGGACCGCCAGACTCGTGGCCAGGGTCACCATTAATTTCTTTGGTCGTTGCATGTCGATTCCTCCCTATTCTTGAACGTAGCTTTGCAGTGCCGTGACGTATTTCCCGTTACTCAAAACGAAGTAACGTGAGCCGGTCGACCGCTTCTTGACCGCCGTGACCGTTAACTTCTTACCTTTAGCGACCGCCGTCGAACGTTGCGACTTCTTAAAGCTGGTCCCAGTGTACTGGTAAAGCTTCTTCTTGGTGGTTATCTGCTTGTTACTGTTCAAGGACTCGTAGTAGGCGTGGTCGGAGAACTGGGTGTTCGCCGAGATGTACCCGATGCTGGTCTTGATCCGGTAGGACTTGCCACTCGGCGCCTTGACGACCTTGCCGGCCACGGTGTCCCCACTGACGTAGTAGGCGCCGGTCTTCTTGGTCAGGGCCGCGTCCGAGTAGACGTAGAGCTTGCGGTTCAGGGTAAACGACCCGTGTTGACCGTACCAGTAGCCGGTCCCGTCCTGTGACAGGACCCACTTCCCCAGGGCGCTGATGTACAGGGCCTGTTTGGATTTCGACTGGGTCAGGCTCTTGACCTTATCGATCTTGTAAAACTTCTGCCGGTCGGCACTGGCGATTGCCGTCCCATCCACGTACTTCGAGGCATTTTTATGTAGATAAATGTGCTGCCCCTTGCGATAACTGCTGTAGGCGTAAGTCGTGGTGGCCGTGGTGTGGTCCAGGGCCGTCGTGACGCTGTCGGTCCACCAGGAGATCGGGTGAACGGACGTCTCGGCCTTACTGTTGTCGGTGTACTCGCCGAGCGCGGACAGGTAGTTGCTATCGGTGTACTGCCACAGGGCAAACGAAATGGTCGGCGTAGAGGAATAGTTGGCAATCCACTGGGCGTCGAAGTTCTTCCGCGCCGTGTTGGCGTAAGACGTGGCGAAACTTTGATACGAGTAGAAGACCAGGTTCTTACTGGTCAGTGACCGCATCTCATCGTACCAGGCCTTGACCGCGGCGTTGGTGGTGCCCGACGTCACGTCGTTTTCTTCAAAGTCGAGGGCGTAAAACTTGGCGTTCTTATTCGACCGGTTATAAAAGTCCTTGGCCTCCTGCTTGGCGCTGGCCACGCTGGTGAAGCGGGCGTAGTCGTACTCCCCAAACGGGATTCCGTACTTCACGTACAGCGCGGTGTTGTTGGTCGCGTACAGGTCCTGGTAGGACGACCCGTACTGCCGCCGGTTGATGACGAAGGAAACTTGACTTTTCAAGTTTGAGACCTGGCTCGCCGACAATTTCCCCTGCCACTCGGAAATGTCCGGAATGGCCAGGGTACTGGCGTGGGCCACGGTTTGACCGCCCCAGGCCAACCCCGCCATGGCGCCCAGGACTGCGAGCGCCTGGGTCAGCTTGCGGGTAAGATGTTGTTGTGCAATGAACATGTGATGGCACTTCCTAACTTTAATGACTGAATTTTCCCCACTCCACGTTCCAGTGATACCGTGCGCTCATCCCCGTGCACGGTGCTCCCCATCACGGTCACCTCCAAACCGAAATCATTCTTACTGTAACTTATTCAGGTGTGCATCCCGTAACAAGTCAGTTGCAATTGCGTTACCCAAAGTTACAGTTTGGTTGGCCATCGGTCAGACTATCAACCGGGGAGCGGCCGGACGATTGAGGCCCCGAACCGCTCTTGAATCGGCGATCAGCTGGCGATCTTGTGGGGACTGGCACCACGTTCGATCGGCGTATTCCCCCGATGTGGGCCACGGGAAAAAGCCGACACGCCGTTGCGGAATGGCTGATTGTCCCCCTTAAACAAAGCCAGGCACCCGTGTCAAAATCATGGCTACCCGCTTTTTACCGATTTAACCAATGACCCGTTTGGTGACATCGCTTGTCCTTCCATCCCCTTCGCACAAAAAAGGCGCCACCGATATTGTCTCGGTGACGCCTCAATGAGGATGAACCACTTCCGGGGGGAAAGGGTCCTGTGATGCTGGTTAACGCCGTGCAGCCGCTAATGGTCGCTGTTTTGCGCTAACTTGACGGTGCTGGCCGCCGTTTGGCCGCTGACTGTGTAAAGCTGCTTACCGGACTGCCACTTGACCGTGTTGGTCTGGGCACCGCCCGCATCGTCGTTGGTCGAACTATAGACCGTGACCGCACCGGTCGTGGCGTTGCTCGGCAAGTCCTGTTGCGTCAATTGCTGGTTGACCTGCTTAGCAAACTGGGTCGGCGTCCCGGTCTGGTCGGCGTTGTTGGTGACCGCCGTGACCGACCATTTGCCGGTGTTCCAGTGAACGTAGGTGTGCCCCATGACGCCCTGGACCACGGCTTTCGTCCCGTGATTCAGGCTCACCGTGGATCCCTGCGTGCCACGCCCGACGTAGTTGACCTCGTCAGCCGCGGTCCCGGCACTGCCCAGGGTCCGCTTCTGAAAGGTGGCACTTTGGCCGGCTCCCCGGTAATCAACCGTGTAGTTCTGCCGGGTGCCACTCGTGCTGGCCGCGGTCAGCTTCGTCCCCGCGGTGGTCGCCGTTGTCGGAGCCGCCGTCTGGCCGACGGAACTGACGTCGTTGGCCGCGTGGGTCGCCAGCAAGGTGCCGGACCCCAGGGCCGCCAGCAACGCTAAACTCGTGGTGGCCGTAACAACTAATTTCTTCGTTCGTTTCATCATGATGTTTGTTGGTCTCCTTCACTGACGTTACTTCACAACTGTGGCGTACTTGGTATTGGCCGTGACGTACCCGTAGTAGGTCTTGATCCGGTAGGCGTGGCCGTTCGGCGCCTTGACAATCTTGCCATGGACCGTATCGCCCGCCACGTAATAACTTCGCGTCTTGTGCGTCAGGCTGGCGTTACTGTAGACGTTGAGCCGATGATTCAGGCGATAGCCCGCGTGGTTGCCGATCCAGTAGCCGGTCCCGTCCTGCGCGTAGATCCACTTGCCCAGCGCCCCCAGGTACAGGGCCTGTTGGGAACTGCCGTGGTTGACGGTCTTGACCCGGCTGATGCGGTAGAACCGTTGCCGAACCGACCGTGGAATCCGCGTCCCGTCGGTGTAGGTGCTGGCACCCTTATGCAGGTAAACGTGCTGGCCAACCTTGAACTGGCTGTAAGCCGTCGAAATGGCCGCCGACTGACTTGTGGTGGTCGTCGGGGCACTACTGCTGCTAGCGCTCGCGCTGCTCGATGACGTGCTGGCCACGCTGGCGTCACTCGCAGTCCCTGTGTGCGTCAGGGCCAGCGAGACGCTGTCGGTCCACCAGGAGACCGGGTGCACGTTGGTCATGGCCTTGCTGTTATCCGTGTATTCGTTTAGCGCGGAGAGGTAGTGGCTGTCGGTGTACTGCCACAGGGCAAATGAAATCGTGGGCGTGTAGGAGTAGTTGGCGATCCACTGGGCATCAAAGCTCTGGCGCGCCGAGTTGGCGTAGCTGGTGGCGAAGCTTTGGTAGGAATAGAAGACCAGGTGCTTGCCGGTCAGGGAGCGCATCTCGTTATACCACGCCTTGACGGCCGCGTTGGTGCTCCCCGAGGTCACGTCGTCCTCTTCGAAGTCGAGGACGTAGAACTGGGCGTTCTTGTTGGAGCGGTCATAGAAGTCCTGCGCCTCGCGTTTGGCGCTGGCCGCACTGGTGAACCGGGCGTAGTCGTATTCCCCGAACGGAATTCCGTACTTCACGTATAAACTGGTATTATTGGTGGCGTACTTATCCTGGTAGCCGGACCCGTACTGCCGCCGGTTGATGACGAAGGAGACCTGATTTTTCAGGTTAGCGACTTGGCTGGCGGACAGACGCCCCTGCCACTCGGAAATGTCCGGAATGGCGGGCGTGCTGGCGTGGGCCACGGTCTGATTGGCCCAGGCAAAACCCGCCACGGCACTCACCAGAGCGGCCGTTTGGGCCAACCGGTGTGTCCATTGATGATGCTGCTTTAACATATAATTCCAACTTCCCCTCTAAAATCCACACGTGCGGTGGTTCCCTGGAAGTTTGGCCGTCCCCGCGGGCGTTGCTTCTAGTCATGCCGTTGCGTGCCTGTCATGTTCGTTCACCCTCTACTGTAGTCCGCGTTCCTTAACTTTGGTGACAGTTCCGTGTCATTTTAGTTACCGATGGTTACAGAACCGTGATAGCTGGGAGTTGCTAAACTGATTGGTGGGGAATGTATTCCGAGCAAAACAATTTGTTCGTGCGCAACCTTCGCTCCACGCCGGCGAGCAAGCTGGTCGTACAGGTGGGACGATGCTGAAGCTTCGCAAAAAACGCGAATCTCCAGAACTCGGCCTTGATGTAACCTGGCCAAAAACGCCAGGTAACATCAATTTCACCACGACCATCAAGTCGCCTCTGTTCCGTTCACATTGGCGAGTTTCCTTCATGAACCAGATAACTCGACAGCTTTTACCATCATCCGCTAAGGTCATCTAACGGATGATGGCGGCATTACATGACTGTCCACTGCTTATACCTGTTGCGGTGCGGGAATGCTGACAGAATCCATGGTCCGCCATGGTAATTGGCAAATACCGGCTTTAGCGCTGGCTGCGATTCTACTCCATCCCGCAACGTGGCGTCGGCGTTTTT